>CAWBNB010000059.1:0-24781 GCA_963789885.1 uncultured beta proteobacterium
GTGCGAAGCTCCTCGATCGTGAAGTTGATCGAGTCGGCGATCGCGCCCGTCACGTCCTCGGTCACCGAGGCCTGGACGGTCAGGTCGCCGTCCGCCAGGTTGCCCATCTCGTTCAGGAGCCGGAGAATGGCCTCCTGGTTCCGCTTGTTTTCGCCCTCGCTCTCCACCGCGCGCACGCGGGCGTCGTCGAGGAATACCTTGCCGAGCAGCACGAGGAACAGGAGGGCGAGGAGGAAGAAGACGACCGCGCCCCAGAGCGCGAACCGCGTCCGCGCGCCGGTCTCGTATTGCTCGGCGAGCTTGGTCGTGTCCGTGAGCAGCGCCTCCGACTCGTTGTTGATCCCGCGCGCCGCCTGCTTCGCGAGCACGAGCCGGTTCATGTTCTGCAGGATTGCGCCGACCCCCTGGTCGTAGGAGACGAAGCGTTTCTGGAGCTCGATCAGCGTGCCGCGGGCCTCTTCGTTCTTGACACCGGGGAGACGCAGCGCCTCGCTGCCCTTGAGCAGCCCGTTCAGGATGTCGCGGAACGTGCCGGCGTCCTTGCCCAGCAGGAACGCGACCTCGGGATCGATTTCCTCGCCGGACGCCAGCGCGTTCGCGTTCTTGGCGATCCGCTGCGACAGCACCGCGAGCTGGTTCGAGTACTCGATCTCGCGCAGGCTGCCGCCGCCCTGGCCGACCTGCTGCGCTGCCTGCTGCGCGAGCTCGAGAATGGCGTTGTTGCCCTGGTTGATGTTGTCGAGACCCTTGGCGAGCGACGTCAGGCTCTGCTGGTTGTCGATGACGCGGCCGGCGTTCACCTCGACGCGGTCCCACCGGGCGCGGATGTCCGCGAGGAGCTTCGCCACGGTCTCGTCGGACGGCGTGTCGAGCGAGACACCCTTCACCGCACCGCCGTTCTGCAGCGCGTCGAGGTCCGCCTTGAAGCGGTCGCGACTGTCCTTGAGCCCCGCGAACGCGGCGGCCTGACCCTGCGACGCGAGCGCCGTGCCGCGCGCCAGGCGCTGCGAAAGCATCTGCATTTCGGTCGCCGTCGATTCGGCAGCCGCGCCTTGCGACGCGAGTCGGCCGTCGAGGAAGAGCATCAGGGCGCCGAGCACGAGGAACGTGACCATCAAGAGGCCCAGCACCTGGAACTGGCGCACGACCGGCAGGTGGCCGATCACCGGCAGCCGCTTCGGCATCCGCATCTCGGAGGTCGCCGAGCGAAGCTGCTCCATGATCGACACCGAGGCGAGCGGGTCGTAGCCCGGCTGTTGCCCCGCGCGCACCTGCGTGGTCGGCATGTCGAGATCGGCGGCGGGAGCCCCCTTCTCGGCGCCGAACACCTTCGGCAGCTTCAATGAAATCGCCATCCGTCCTCCCATCGGCACGCGTCACGCGCCGTCAGCATTGCTACAAGCCCACGCGCAGGAACGCGGCGTCCTGCGCGAGCTTCGCGAGATCGATCTCCTGCCAGGCGCCGCCTTCGGCATCCATCCAGCGCTGCCCGAACCAAGCGGGCACGTCGGAGGGCGGCGACGCGGGCGCGAGCTCGGCCAGGTTGCGCAGGCCGAGCACCCGTTGCACGACGATGCCCGAGCGCAGCTCGCCTGCGCGCGGCCCGAAGAGGATCAGCCGGCTCTGCGCGGGGCCCGCAGCGAGACTCGGCTCGCGTCCGAGGAATGCGCCGAAATCGATCACCGTGTACAGGTTGCCCCGAATATTCGCGATGCCGAGGAACCAAGGCTGCGTGAGCGGCACGCTCGCCACCGTCGGCAGCGTGATCACCTCGCCCGCGTCGGCCAGGCGGATCAGCCATTGAGCTCCGCCACAGGCGAGCCCGAGCCGCGACGACTCGACCTGAGCGGCCGTCTTGGTCGCAAGGCGCGAGGCGAGCTCCTGCTGGAAGGACCGGAGGTCGAGCTTCGCGGCGCGGGCCATGGGATCGACGTCCGGTCAGCCGAGGGCGGCGATCTTCGCGAGCAGCTCGTCGCGGATGATCGGCTTCACCACGTAGTCGCGGGCGCCCTGCCGCATCCCCCAGATCTTGTCGGTCTCCTGGCTCTTCGAGGTGCACAGGATGATCGGGATGCTGCGGGTGTCGGCGTCGCGGCTGATCGCGCGGGTCGCCTGGAACCCGTTGAGCCCGGGCATCACCACGTCCATCAGGATGAGGTCGGGCTTGAGCTGTTTCGCCTTCTGGATGGCGTCTTCGCCGTTGTCGCTCGCGACAACGTCGTAGCCGGCCTTCGTGAGCAGGTCGTTGAGCACGTGCCGCTCCGTCGGCGAGTCATCGACGATGAGGATCTTCTTGATGGCCATGGTTCCTAGCTCTTCCCCGCTTTCCACCGGCGCCGCCACGACAGCGCGCGGGCGGCCCGGGCACCCCGCGGCCCCACCTAGGCCGCCGCGGCCCGCTTCACGTGGGAGGCGACCGCCTTGAGAAGGCTTTCCTTGGTGAACGGCTTTGTCAGGTACTGGTCGGAGCCCACCATCCGCCCGCGCGCACGGTCGAACAGGCCGTCCTTGGACGACAGCATGATCACGGGCGTGACGTGGAACTTCGCGTTTTTCTTGATGAGGGCGCAGGTCTGGTAGCCGTCGAGCCGCGGCATCATGATGTCGACGAAGATCAGCTCCGGCTGGTGATCGGCGATCTTCGCGAGCGCGTCGAACCCGTCCTCGGCGAGGATCACCGTGCAGCCCGCCTGCAGCAGGAATATCTCCGCGCTCCGGCGGATGGTGTTCGAATCGTCGATCACCATTACCTTCACGCCCGACAAGGTATTCTGCTCCGCCAACACATTCTCCCGCCCCGCGTGCCCCGATCCGGGGGGCACTCCGATGAAACCCGATACCTGCCGCGTAAAGTTTGCCACGGCCGATGCCAACTGCCTAGAGCATAAACCTTGCCTGAATAGGCATCGCCGGCCCGAATGGGCCGTTTTGCAACACCGGAGCAATTTTCCGGGTCGGGACGTGCCGTGGCGCGGCACCCCCTGCCTCCGGGCGTCGGGATTTGCGCCCGCGGGGAGCCTTTTTGGAGGGCTCGGCGGTTCGGCGAAGCCGCGAACCCCTCCACGGGGCCGGTCCGGATCACCGACCAAGGAACATCCGGTACGCCGGATTGGCGGTTTCCTCGACATAGTCGTAGCCCAACCGGTCGAGGAAACGGCGGAACTCGCCCTTGTCGGCGGGGGGCACCTGCATGCCGACCAGCACCCGGCCGTAGTCGGCGCCGTGGTTGCGATAGTGGAAGAGAGTGATGTTCCAGCCGCGGCTCATGCTGTTCAGGAAACGCATCAGCGCACCGGGCCGCTCCGGGAACTCGAAGCGGTACAGGATTTCGTTCTCGGCCGTCGGCGCGTGACCGCCGACCAGGTGGCGCACGTGGAGCTTCGCCATCTCGTTGTCGGTGAGATCGTATGCTTCGATCCGGTGCCGCCGGAGGTCGGCCAGGAGCTTGTCGGTCTCGCGCCGGTCCGCCACCTCGATGCCGACGAACAGATGCGCGACGTCCGGGTCGGCATACCGGTAGTTGAACTCCGTGATCGATCGCTTGCCGACCAGCCGGCAGAACGCCCGGAAGCTGCCCGGACGCTCCGGGACGGTCACCGCGATGATCGCCTCGCGCCGCTCGCCGATCTCGGCCCGCTCCGCGACAAAGCGCAGCCGGTCGAAGTTCATGTTGGCACCGCAGGCGATCGCGACGAAGGTGCGGCCCTTCGTCCGGTGGCGCTCGACCCACGCTTTCACGCCGGCCACCGACAGCGCGCCCGCGGGTTCGAGGACCGATCGCGTGTCCTCGAAGACGTCCTTCAACGCGGCGCAGGTTGCGTCCGTGTCGACCAGCACCATCTCGTCGACGAGCGTCCGCGCTAGCCGGAACGTCTCCACGCCAACCTGCTTCACCGCGACGCCGTCGGCGAAGAGACCGACGTGCGCGAGCTTCACGCGGCGGCCCGCGGCAAGCGAGCGCGCCATCGCATCGGAATCGACCGGCTGCACGCCGACGATGCGCACTCCGGGCCGCACGCGCTTCACGTACGACGCGATGCCACCGATGAGCCCGCCGCCGCCGACCGCGACGAAGATGGCGTCGAGCGGACCCTGACACTGGCGGAGGATCTCCATCCCGATCGTGCCCTGCCCCGCGATGACGTCCGGATCGTCGTACGGATGCACGAAGGTCGCGTGCGAGGTCTTCTGCAGAGCGAGCGCATGCGCGTAGGCATCGCTGTACGAATCGCCGTGCAGGACGACGGCAGCGCCGAGGGCTTCGACCGCTGCGGTCTTGATGTGCGGCGTCGTCACCGGCATCACGATCGTCGCCTTGCAGGCGAGCCGCTGCGCGGCGAGCGCCACGCCCTGCGCGTGATTGCCGGCGGAGGCTGCGATCACGCCGCGCGACCGCTCCGCGGGGGACAGGTGCGCCATCTTGTTGTAGGCGCCGCGGAGCTTGAACGAGAACACCGGCTGCTGGTCCTCGCGCTTCAGGAGCACGCGGTTGCCGAGCCGCCGCGAAAGCGTCGGCGCGAGCTCGAGCGGGGACTCGATCGCGACGTCGTAGACCTTCGCGGTCAGGATCTTCTGCAGGTAATCGACGGGCATGGCGGCGCAAGCGGCGAAGCGGCAGCCGCCGAGCGTAACAGAAAATGCGATCTCGTCCCGTGCGTCGCGCTGCGAACGGCTGCCCGTTTTCTGCTACGCTCTTCGGCACCATGCCGCGTCCCGCACCGAGCCCCGGCACTCTCGCCGTCGTCGACATGGGGTCGAACAGCTTCCGCCTCGAGATCGGGCGCGTCGAAGGCGATCAGATCTTCCGGCTCGATACCTGGCGCGAGACGCTGCGCGTCGGCGCGGGCATCGACGCGCAGGGCCGGCTCACGCGCGACGCGCAGCGTGCCGCGATCGCGTGCCTGGCGCGTTTCGCCGAGAGGTTGCGCGGCCTGCATCCGTCCGCGGTGCGCGCCGTCGCGACCAACACGTTCCGCGTCGCGACGAACGCGGCGACGTTCCTGCCGCAGGCCGAGCGCACGCTCGGCTTCCCGATCGACATCATCACCGGCGCCGAGGAGGCCCGCCTCATCTACAACGGCGTCGCCCACGTGCTGCCGGCCTCGCCCGCGCCGCGCCTCGTGATCGACATCGGCGGCGGATCGACCGAGTTCATCATCGGGCGCGAGCTCGTGCCCGAGCGTCTCGACTCGCTCAAGATCGGGTGCGTCGGGATGACGCGACGATACTTCCCCGACGGCGTGCTGTCGGCCACCGCCTTCGCGGGCGCCGAGACGACCGCGCGCGCCGAGGTCGAAGCCATCGCGCGCGAGTTCGGGCGCGAGCACTGGAGCGAGGCCTACGCTTCGTCTGGAACCGCGCTCGCCCTCGCCGAGATCCTCGAGCAGAACGGGCTGTCGGCCGCCGGCATCACGCGCGAAGGCCTGGCCAGGCTGCGCAAGCGAATGGTCGGGGCCGGCCACATCTCCCGGCTGCAGCTCAATGCGCTCAAGCCGGAGCGCGCGCCGGTGCTGGCCGCGGGCCTCGCCATCATGACCGCGGCGCTCTCCGAGCTCGATGTCGACCGGGTCAACCCGGTCGGCGGCGCGCTGCGGCTGGGCGTGCTGTACGACCTCCTCGGGCGCACCGTGCAGCGGGACATCCGGGCCGCGACCATCGAGCAGTTCGCAGCCCGCTACCGGATCGACCGCGAGCACGCGGACCGCGTTGCCGCGATGGCGGTGGCGCTGTACCTCCGCGCCGCTCCGCGCCCGCAGGCCACGGTGGCGCAACGCCTGCAGTGGGCAGGCCTGCTGCACGAAATCGGCTTCTCGGTGTCGCACACGGGATTCCACAAGCACGGCGCCTACATCCTCGGCAACGCCGACATGCCGGGCTTCGCTGCGGGCGAGCAGCAGGACCTCGCGGATCTCGTGCTCGGCTGCCGCGGCAGCCTGCCCAAGGTCGCGCCGCGACTCGCGGACAGCACCTACCGGATCCAGCTCGTCGCGCTGCGCCTCGCCGTGCTCTTCCATCACGCGCGGCGTCCGATCGACCTGCCGCGGATCGGCCTCACCGTCAGGCCACGGATCGACGTCCGCATGGCGGCGCGCTGGCTCAAGGCGCACCCGCTCACGGCCTATCTTCTGGAACGCGAACGAAGCGAGTGGGCCGCGGCGGGGTATCCCTGGCGCAAGGGCCGCTAAATCGAGAGCAATCTTCCTGCCCGGCGGATCCGCACTCGAGAGAGTCGACGGGTCAGACCCCCACCATGGCTGCGTCGGCGCCGTCCGCGAGCGCCTCGAGCGGCAGAAGCTCCCGCTTCCTGAGCACGCTCACGACTTCGCGGCCGATCGCCGCGGCGCGCACATCGAGACCGAAGCAGAGCACGGGATCGCCGCGCGGGTCGACCTCGACGATGGTATTGCCTTCCACGACGCGAGCGCCACGCGCGCACAGCCCGCGGAGGACGCCGTCGCAGGGGGCGGCGACGGGCAGCGCTCCGACACCTCCGACGATCTGTCCCGAGCTCACGCGATCCCCGATCCGGTGATTCGTCGCAAACCGTCCGCTGCGGCTCGCGCGCACGACACTGCCGATGAAGTCCGATTCCGGCGGACACGGGATCACGACGTCGACGCCGGGGTCGGGGGCGATCGCCGCCACGATCGCGACGGTGAGCGCGCTTCCCGGATCGCGTCCCCCGGGAAGCGCACCGCTGTGCGGGTCGCGCATCGTCGCGTCGACGATCGCCAGGGGGTCGAGGCCAGCGGCAACGCCTGCCCATGACCACGACGTCGCGGCGATCGCACCGCGCCGGTCGAGCACCGACGGAATGCTGCGCTGGCTCGCGCAAAAGACCGCGGCTTCGCCATCGAGTTCGGAATTGCCGATGTACCAGGCGTTCGTGAACGCCATCCCCCGCCGGGGCCACGCCGGATCAACGTCGTCGGTCATGACGACCGCACATCCAGCGCGATGCAGCGCGACCGCAATCGCCGAACCGACCTCGCCAGCTCCGATCACGATGGCCGCAGGCCGTACGTGCTTCGCATCTCGCGCCATCGAACTCTCGCTCCAAAAAAACGGCCGCCCCGAGGAGGATGGCGGCCGGAGACACCGCGACAGGAACCTGGCGGTGATCTTGACCCCGGAACATTGCGCGACGAAGACAGCCGTCTTCATTTCCACGGTGTCACGGGCGCGCCATGAACCTGTCATACGACCGCCGCAATGACTGCCTACGATCACCTGCGGACGCCGCGCGCGCCGCGACGCGGCACTTCGAGGAGCATCGCATCCGGCTCTCAGCCAAGTTGCATGAGCAAAGTGCCGACGCACACGCCCGCCTTGGCGAGGCGGAAGTCCGGCGCATGGCCGGCCTTTCGCCCGACGATGCGCGACACCGCCCCGGCTGAAGAACGCGGGCCGCTGCACGGCAAGCTCAGGTTCCGGACGATCTGGATCTCGGACACGCATCTCGGCACGCCCGGCTGCCAGGCGGCGGCGCTGATCGAGTTCCTCCGCCGCACCGACTCGCAGTATCTCTACCTCGTCGGCGACATCGTCGACGGCTGGCAGCTGAAGCGCCGGTGGTACTGGCACCAGCTGCACAACGACGTGATCCAGAAGGTGCTGCGCAAGGCGCGCAAGGGCACGGCGGTCGTCTACATCCCCGGCAACCACGACGAGGCGGCGCGCCACTATCTCGGGCTGGCGTTCGGCGGCATCGTCATCTGCGACGAGGCGATCCACACGACCGCCGACGGCCGGCGGCTGCTCGTTACCCACGGCGACCTCTTCGACGGCGTCATTCAGTGCGCGCGGTGGCTCGCCCTCCTCGGCGACGTCATCTACGCGTTCACGCTCAGGCTGAACCGGCATTTGAACGCGCTGCGCGCGCGCCTCGGCCTGCCGTACTGGTCGCTGTCGCAGTACCTCAAGCATCGCGTGAAGAACGCGGTCGAGCTACATCATGGCCTTCGAGGAGGCGCTCGCCGCCGAAGCGCGGCGGCGCGGGCTCGACGGCGTGGTCTGCGGGCACATCCACGCGCCGAGGTCCGCGACATCGACGGCATGCTCTACTGCAACGACGGCGACTGGGTCGAGAGCCTGACTGCGCTCGTCGAGACCGCCGAGGGCGAGCTGCGCATCCTGAACTGGCACGAGGTGCTCGCCTCGACTGGGGGCGCCGTTCCTGCATCGGTACCGGTACCGCACGCCCCGACGCGCGAGCCCGCGCTCACGACACCTCCCTGAAGCCGAGAGGACACGATGCGGATCCTGATCGCCACCGACGCCTGTCTGCCGCAGATCAACGGCGTCGTCACCACGATCGGAAACACGGTGCGCGAGCTGCGCAGGCTCGGTCACGAAGTCGGGCTCGTGACGAGCGAGGGATTCCGCACGTTCCCGTGCCCGAGCTACCCGGAGATCCGTCTCGCGATCCTGCCCGGCGCCCGCGCCGCGCGCATGGTGGACGCGTTCGAGCCCGAGGCCGTGCACATCGCGACGGAAGCGCCGATCGGCTTCGCCGTGCGCAACCACTGTCTCGCGACGGGACGGCCGTTCACGACCGCGTACCACACGCAGTTTCCCGAGTACGTCCACGCCCGCTGTCGACTGCCGGTCGCGGTCACCTACCGCTGGCTGCGCTGGTTCCACGGGCCCGCCCACGCGGTGATGGTGCCGACGCGCGAGATTCATCGCCGCCTCGAGGCGCGGCAATTCACGAACCTCGCCTACTGGTCGCGCGGCGTCGACACCGAGCTCTTCGAGCCCGCGCCGCGCGAGGCCATGGCCGGACGGAGGCCGATCTTCCTCTACGCGGGCCGCGTCGCCGTCGAAAAGAACCTCGAGGCGTTCCTGCGCCTCGACCTGCCGGGAACGAAGTGGGTCGTCGGCGACGGACCCGCGCGCCGCGCGCTCGAGGAAAAGTTCCCGGAGGCCCTGTTTCACGGCATGAAGGAGGGCCGGGATCTCGCCTACTACTACCAGCAGGCCGACGTCTTCGTGTTCCCGAGCCGCACGGACACCTTCGGGCTCGTGATGATCGAGGCGATGGCGTGCGGTACGCCGGTTGCCGCGTATCCCGTCACCGGGCCGATCGACGTCCTGCGCGATCCGGCGAGCGGGCGTTCTGGCGCAGGACCTGCGCGCCGCCGCGATGGCCGCGCTTCGCCTCGATCGCGACGCCGTGCGAAGCTACGCGCTCCGGTATTCGTGGACCGCGGCAACGCAGCAGTTCATAGCGAACCTGTCTCCTGCGCGCCCGGCAGACGGAGCAACGCAGGCGGCCTGACGGCCGCCGTGGCCACGGCGACGCCGCGCGTCAGCGGCGTCCGTGCGCGAGACGGTCGCGCGTGCGGCGGCTCGCGAACAGGATCAGGTAATCGTGGATCCGGGCGCCGTCGCGCAACCGCGCGAACTCGTCGTCCCAGATGTCCTTCACCTCGTCGAACGAGTGTGAGGTTTCGCGCGCCAGAATTTCGATCGCGTTCCGACTGACTGCTTCTTGGTCGTCATCGGCGTAGAGTCGGCCCAAAGGGATGTGCTCCGGAAACCGGCGGGCCCGTGGCCGTTGTCGCGCGCCGCGGGGCGCCTCACGGGCCGCTCGCGGGGATCGCTCGCGCAGCCCGTCTGAATGCAATTTTAATGTAATGGGGCGCTGGAATTATGACGGTTTGACGACGGCGAAGCGCGACAGATTGCCGCGCGCGCCACACGTAGCGATTTCAACGAGATACATGAAGCGCCTCGTGCAAAGTCGCGCTCACAGCGTGCCGGAGGTCGCTCCGATCCAACCAGGCAGAGCAACGAAGTTGGCGTGATGCGGCGGAATCGCGCACAAGTCGAGTCGAAGCGTCGAGTCAAACGAAATCCGGCCCGATCACCACGCGCAGCACGACCGAAGCCGCGCCGCTCTTGTCGCGATCCGACAGCCACCAGACCGCGCCCTTCCTGATCGACCAGTAGGCTTCCTCGCCCGACAGCAGGAACGACGCGACAGCGCCGAGGGTCGGCTGATGGCCGACGATGACCACGGCCTCGCGGGAGTCCGGCCAACCGGCGGCGGCCAGTACCGCCGAGGCGGAGGCGCCCGGCCCGATCTCGTCGACGGTCTTGAACTTCCGCTTGAGCGCGAGCGCTGTCTGCTGTGCGCGGTCCGCCGGCGAGACGAGGATCCGCGCCGTCTCGGGCAGCCGGCGCTCGAGCCATTCGCCGACCCGCTCGGCCTGCTTCTGGCCTTTTGCCGTCAGCCGGCGACCGAGGTCCGGCTCGCCCGGCTCGGCCTCGGCGTGACGCCAGAGCACGAGGTCCACGGTCAGTCTCCGTCGTCGGGCTCGCACATCGCGGCGAGCAGCTCGCGTTGCGCAGATCGCATTCGCTTGCCGCGGCGCGACGCGACCTTGCGCCACGCGCCGTCGGGCATGAGGGACCAGGCATCCCGCGTGTCCGCGAGATAGGCAGAGAGGCCCTCCTCGACGACGCGTTTGCGCAGTTTCGCATCCCGGACCGGGAACGCGACTTCGATCCGCCGGAACATGTTGCGTCCCATCCAGTCGGCGGACGACAGCCACACGTCGGGCGTGCCCCCGTTGGCGAAGAACCACACGCGATGGTGCTCGAGGAACCGGCCCAGGATCGAGCGCACGCGAATGCGCTCGGACAGGCCGCGCACACCCGGCCGCAGCGCGCACGCGCCGCGCACGATGAGGTCGACCTCGACGCCGGCTTCGGACGCCGCGTAGAGCGCGCGGATGACGCCCTCCTCGAGCAGCGCGTTCATCTTGGCGACGATGCGCGCCGGCCGGCCGGCGCGCGCGTGCGCCGCCTCGCGCCGGATCATCTCGATCACGCGGCGATGCATTGTGAACGGCGCGAGCAGCAGATGCCGCATCCGCCCCGCCCTCGCGAGGCTCGTGATGTGCATGAAGACGTCGTTCACGTCGGCGCAGAGGCCGGCGTCCGCCGTCAGCAGGCCGAAATCGGAATAGAGCTGCGTCGTGCGCGGGTGATAGTTGCCCGTTCCGAGGTGCGCATACGGGCGAAGCCGCGGGCGCCCTCGCGCGTCGGGCTCGCGGCGGATCAGGAGCGCGAGCTTCGCATGCGTCTTGAGCCCGAACACCCCGTAGACGACCTGCGCACCCGCGTGCTCGAGGCGCTCGGCCCAGTTGATGTTCGCCTCCTCGTCGAAGCGCGCCATCAGCTCGACCACCACCGTCACTTCCTTGCCGCGGCGCGCGGCCTCGATCAGCGCCTCCATCAGCACCGAGTTGACTCCGGTGCGATACACCGTCTGCTTGACCGCGACGACATCGGGATCGTCGGCGGCCTTGCGGATGAAGTCGACGACCGGCTCGAACGACTGGTAGGGGTGGTGCAGCAGGATGTCGTGCTGGCGGATCGCGGCGAGGATGTCCGGCTGCTCGCGCAGCCGGTCGGGGATCCCGGGGATGAACAGTGGATACTTGAGCGCGTCCACGTCGACCTGGTCGACGAGCGAGGTGAGGCGCGCGATGTTGACGGGGCCGTCGCAGCGGTAGAGGTCGGCGTCGGTCAGCTCGAACTGCTGGAGCAGGAACTGGGCGAGCGGATCGGGGCAGTTGGCGGCGACTTCGAGGCGCACGGCAGACCCGAACTGCCGTTGCGGCAGCTCACCTTGCAGCGCCTGTCGCAAATTCTTGACCTCTTCCTCGTCGATCCACAGGTCCGCGTCGCGGGTCACGCGGAATTGAGCATAGTTGACGACGGCGCGGCCGGGGAAGAGCTCGTGCAAATGCGCGTGGATGACCGACGAGAGCATCACGAACGCGTTGTCGCCGCCGCCGACATCGGCGGGAAGGCGGATCACGCGCGGAAGCACCCGCGGCGCCTTAACGATCGCGATCGCCGTCTCGCGGCCGAACGCATCCGTGCCCGAAAGCTCGATCACGAAGTTCAGGCTCTTGTTGACCACCTGCGGGAACGGATGCGCCGGATCGAGCCCGATCGGCGTCAAGAGCGGACGCACCTCGCGTTCGAAGTACTGCGCGACCCACGCGCGCTGCGCGGCGGTGAACTCGGTGCGACGGACGAGGCTCACGCCGGCGCGTTCGAGCGCGGGCAGCACCTCGCGGTTGAGGAGCGTGTACTGCGCGTCGATCAGCGCGCGAGCCTCGACACCAACCTGGGCGAGGAGCGCGCGCGCCTCCTGCAGCGTCAAGCCCGCGGGCGGCACCTTGGCCCGCAGCTGCTCCTTGATCCCGGCGATGCGAATCTCGAAGAATTCGTCGAGGTTGCTGCCGGCGATGCACAGGAACCGGAGCCGTTCGAGCAACGGCGTGTCGGGATCGGCCGCGAGCGCCAGCACCCGCCGGTTGAAGGCCAGGAGCGAGAGCTCGCGATTGAGCGGTGCGGCGTCGACGGCGGCGTCCGGCATCGGCGGCCGTCCCCCCGCTTCCGGTGTGGGGAGGCCGGGCGCAGGCAGCGGGATCGGGGCGTGCAGCGGGACCATGAGGATGACGGGCGCGGATGACGCCCATGTTACGACAGTCGGCCCGGACCGGCCGGCTCCCCCGGGTCAGGCCGCAGCGACGACGGCAGGGTCTTCCACGTGCGCGGTCAGCGCGAGCCAGACACAGCGGCCCCGGGTCTCGTGCTCCAGCGCCGCGAGGTAGGCGGCGTGCGCGACGAGCTCGTCGGGTGATGGCTGCAGCACGACGAGGGGCTCCGCCCGCGCGCCGCCGAGCGCCACGACCGCGTGCATCGCCGCACCGTCCAGCGGCTGGAACGCGGCACCGAGGTCGATCGTCAGCGACTCCTGCCCGCGCGTCATTGCGAGCCAGACTTCGGCCAGGAGCTCCGCGTCGAGCAGCGCCCCGTGCAGCGTGCGGTGCCGGTTGTCGACGCCGAAGCGTTCGCACAGCGCGTCGAGGCTGTTCCGCTTGCCGGGGAACATGTCCCGCGCGAGCGCGAGCGTGTCCGTGAGCTTCGCGTACACGCCGGCGCAGGCGGGGAGGCCCGCGAGCGCCAATTCGCCGTCGAGGAAGGCGACGTCGAACGGCGCGTTGTGGATCACCCACTCGGCGCCGCGCGCGAACTCGATGAACTCGGCGGCAGCATCGCGGAACTTGGGCTGGCCGCGGAGATCCTCCCATGTCTTGCCGTGGACCTCGGTCGCGGCGACGTCGATCTCGCGTTCGGGATCGAAGTGGAAGTGCACGGTGCGGCCGGTCGCGCGGCGGTTCACGACCTCGAGCCCCGCGAGCTCGATGATCCGGTGACCCTGGAGCGGATCGAGGCCCGTGGTTTCGGTGTCGAGGACGATCTGGCGCATCAGCCGGAGCCTACTTGCGATACCTTTGTATTGTCGCCTGAATTTCGGCGATCGCGCGCTCGATCTCGTCGTCGGACAGATCGCGCTGCGCGCCCTTGCGGTCGGTCAGCGTCAGCGTCCGGTCGATCTGCGTCTGGAATTCGCCCAGGCCGAGCGTCTCGGTGATCGTCGTCGACGGCTCGTCGGTGAGCGTCTCGGGCCCCCAGCGCACGACGATCGCGGAGAGGTTGTCACCGTCGGGACCGCCGCGCGTCTCGGCCTCGCGCATCATCTGGGGTGCGGACTTGAGGATCGGCGTCGACGTAAGCCAGGTCGCGACCTCCTCGCGCGTGAGCACGCTCCACAGGCCGTCGGTGCACAGCACCAGAACGTCGCCATTGCGGAGCGGCGTCCGCTTGCCGAGATCGATGACCGGGTCGACAAGCCCTCCCAGGCAGCTGAAGATCTTGTTGCGATCCGGGTGCTCCGCCACGTCGTTGGCCCCGATGATGCCCTGGTCGACGAGGTACTGGACTTTCGAGTGGTCCTTGGTGGCGCCGATGAGGCCGCCCTGGCGGAACAGATAGAGGCGCGAATCACCGACGTGCGCCCAGTAGGCGTGCCCCGCCTGCACGATACAGCCCACGCAGGTCGTGCGCGGCGTCTCGAGCATCGAGAACTGGTTCGCGTACGAGCCGAGCGCGGCGTGGGCGCGCAGCAGCGAGTCCTGCAGGAACTTGAGCGGGTTCTTGAGGATCGGCTTCGCTTCCTGCTGGAAGCGCTCGATGAACAGCCGCACGGCGATCTGGGCGGCGATCTCGCCGCCCGCGTGTCCGCCCATCCCGTCGGCGACGACGAGGAGCAGCGTGTCGCGGCTGTACGTGTAGGCGATCCGGTCCTGATTGACCTTGCGCGAGCCCTTCCGGGACTCCTGGAAGATCGTGAAGCGCATCGAAGAACGCGGAGTGGGCCGCGGCGCGTCAGGCGCCGATCTCGGTGAAGAGCCTGCGCTTCAGGCTGCCGAAGAACGTGAGTTTCCGCTTCTTCGGCGGAATGTCGCGAATGGCCTTCTGCAGCGCGAACACCGACTGCGGCCGCTCGAGCGGGTCGAGGCGCAGGCACCAGTCGATCACCTCCAGCACGTTGTCCGAGTATTGGCCGGCCCAGATCTTTTTCGCGGAGACCAGATGGTCCTCCGAGAGCCGCGCGTCGGCCGCCTGCGGCGCGAACGCGGCGAGGCACGCGAACATGCTCGCGCCGACGCCGTAGACGTCGGTCCAGGGACCCAGCCGATCGGGCTCGCGGTACTGCTCCGGCGCCGCGAAGCCGGGCGTGTACATCGGGGCGAGCTTCGGGCGGTTGGTCGTGAGCGTCTGCCGCGCCGCGCCGAAGTCGAGCAGCACCGGACTGCCGTCGGTGCGGAGGTAGATGTTCGCCGGCTTGATGTCGAGGTGGAGGAGCTTGTGCGTGTGCACTTCCCGCAGGCCGTTCAGCAGGTGCATGAACACGTGGCGGACGAGGCGCTCGGACATCTGGTCCTGCCGCATCTGGATCTGCTGCTGCAGCGTACGGCCGCGCTCGTAGCGCATCACCATGTACACCGTCTCGTTCGCGCGGAAGAAGTTCAACACGCGCACGACATTCGGGTGGTTGATCTTGGCGAGCGCACGCCCTTCCTCGAAGAAGCACTTCATCCCGTAGCGGAACGAGGTCAGATTCTCGGCGGAGGACGCCCGCACGATGTCGCCCTCGGTGCGCAGCACGAGCGACGACGGCAGGTATTCCTTGACCGCGACGGGTGCGCCCGTCTCGTCGAACGCGCGGTAGACGATCGAGAACCCGCCGCGGCTGATCTGCCGGTCGATCCGGTAGTTCAGCAACTGGTAGCCCCCGGTGAGGGCTTGGTTCGTGACGGCCATGGGCGCAGATGTCAGGGAGTATCCGTCAACACCGCTCGCAATTCGTGTGCCAGCGCGGGCACGCTCGCTTGCGCGGGAGGGGGATAACGCATACATTCTGGGAGCCCGAAAGCCAAAGTATAGCCAGAAAACATGCATAAAGCTGCGCAAAACAGCCCATGATCCTCAGCATGACCGGGTTCGCGGCGGTTGCCGCCGAACTACCGGGCGTCTCCCTGACGGTCGAGCTCCGCAGCGTCAATCATCGCTACCTCGACCTCTCCATCCGGCTTCCCGATGAGTTGCGCGGGCAGGAATCCGCGCTCCGCGAGCGAATCGCCGCGGAACTCAAGCGAGGCAAGGTCGAATGCCGGATTTCGCTCGTGCGGACTGCCCCCGGCGCCGCGACGATTGCCATCTCGCTCGAGCGCGTCGAGCAGGTCGCGAGGGCCGCAGCCGACGTACAGCGGCATGCGCCGGGAACGGCGCCCTTGACTGTCGCCGAGCTCCTACGCTGGCCGGGCGTGCTCGCCGAGCCCACTATCGCTCCCGAAGCGCTGGCGGCGCTCGTGCAGGAGAAGCTCGGCCGGGCGCTCGCCGAGCTGGCCGCGTCGCGCGCCCGCGAAGGCGCAAAGCTCGCCGCCGCACTCGAAGAGCGCTGCGCCGCGATCGAGACGCAAGTCGCGCGCGTCGCGCCCCGCATCCCGGCGCTGCACGCCGCCTATCTCGAGAAGTTGGGGGCGCGGCTGCGCGAGGCAGGACTGGACCCAGACCAGGAGCGATTGAAGCAGGAGCTCGCGCTGTTCGCGACCAAGATCGACGTGGCCGAGGAAGTGCAGCGTCTCGCGACGCACGTCGCCGAGGTGCGGCGGGTGCTGGTCGCGGGCGGCAGCGCGGGCAAGCGCCTCGATTTCCTGATGCAGGAACTCCACCGCGAAGCGAACACGCTCGGGTCGAAGTCGGTCGACGCCGAGCTCTCGCAGGCGTCGCTCGAGCTCAAGGTGCTGATCGAGCAGATGCGCGAGCAGGTCCAGAACGTCGAATAAGTAGGGTCAGACCCGACTTGTCCGGAACCCGCGAAGCGACTTCCCCCGACGCAATAAATCGAGTCTGACCCTACTTATCCGCATGCCCGCGATGAAGAGCGCACCGGCCGCCAGCGCCGCCCCCGGCCCCATCCCCACGAAGGCGCCGCCGGCGTCGGGCTGCCTGTTCGTGCTCGCTGCGCCGTCCGGCGGCGGCAAGACGAGCCTCGTCACCGCGCTGCTCGAGCGCGAGCCGGGCATTCGCTTGTCCGTGTCGTACACGACGCGACCGCCGCGTCCCGGCGAGGTCGACGGCGTCCACTACCGCTTCGTAGACGAGCCGCAGTTCATGGGCCTCAAGACGCGCGGCGAGTTCCTGGAGCACGCGCATGTCCACGGCAACTGGTACGCGACCTCCGCGACCTGGCTCCGCGAGCAGATCGCGGCCGGGCACGACGTGCTGCTCGAGATCGACTGGCAGGGCGCGGCGCAGGTGCGCAAGCTGATCCCGGAAGCCGTGCTGATCTTCATCCTGCCACCAACGCTCGCGTCGCTGCGCGAACGGCTCGAAAAGCGGGGCCAGGACAGCCCGGAAGTCATCGCGCGCCGGCTCCAGGCGGCACGCGAAGAGATGCATCACTACGGCGACTTTAATTATGTTATTATGAATCAGGACTTTGCGAGGGCCGTCGACGATCTGTCCGCGATCGTCCGGGCGGCCCGACTGACAGCAGCGCGGCAGGGCGTGCGGCACGCAGCCTTGATCCAGCGATTGCTCGAACCCTGAACCTGCACGAGGACCTCATGGCCCGCATCACGATCGAAGACTGCCTGGACAAGATTCCGAACCGCTTCGAGCTCACGCTCGCGGCAACCAACCGCGCGCGGCAGATCAGCGCGGGATCGGCGCCGCTGGTTGACGCGGACCGCGACAAGCCGACCGTCATCGCGCTGCGCGAAGTGGCCGCCGGCAAGGTCGGCATCGAAATGCTGCTGAAGGCGCAGAGCTGACGCAAACGGTCAGCGGCGCCGCGATGAGGCATGTCGGAAATAGCGGAGTTCACCCGACACCTCGGCAATTACCTGCCGACGCCTGATATCGCGCTCGTCGAGCGCGCGTTCCAGTTCTCGGACTCGGCCCATCGCGGCCAATTCCGCAAGTCCGGCGAACCCTACATCACGCATCCGCTCGCGGTGGCGAGCATCCTGTCGCAGTGGCGCCTCGACGCGCAGGGACTCGCCGCAGCGCTCCTCCACGACGTGATGGAGGACACGGCGATCACCAAGGCGGAGATCGAGTCGTCGTTCGGCAAGCCCGTCGCCGACATGGTGGACGGCGTGTCCAAGCTCGACCAGATCGAATTCACCTCGCGCGAGGACGCGCAGGCGGAGAGCTTCCGCAAGATGCTGCTCGCGATGGCGCAGGACGTCCGCGTCATCCTGATCAAGCTCGCGGACCGGCTGCACAACATGCGGACGCTGGACGCGATGGCGCCCGTCCACCGCAAGCGGGTCGCCCGCGAGACGCTCGACATCTATGCGCCGATCGCGAACCGCCTGGGCCTGAACGCGCTCTACCTTGAGCTGCAGGATCTCGCGTTCAAGCATCTGAACCCGATGCGCTACCGGATCCTCGCGAGCGCGATCAAGTCGGCGCGCGGCAACCGGCGCGAGGTGATGAACCGGATACTGGATGTGATCCGCGAGGGATATACGAAGGCCGGCATCACCGCCGTCGTCACCGGACGCGAGAAGACGATCTACTCGGTGTACAAGAAGATGCGCGAGAAGCGCTACACGTTCTCGCAGGTGTTCGACATCTACGGCGTGCGGGTGCTGGTGCCCGACAAGACCAACTGCTACGCGGCGCTCGGCGTGCTGCACGGCCTCTACAAGCCGATCCCCGGCAAGTTCAAGGACTATGTCGCGATTCCGAAGGCGAACGGCTACCAGTCGTTGCACACGACGCTGTTCGGGCCGTTCGGCACGCCGCTCGAGGCGCAGATCCGCACCCACGACATGCACAGGATCGCGGAAGCGGGCGTCGCTGCGCACTGGCTCTACAAGTCCGGCGGCGCGCTGGATCTCGCCGAGGCGCAGCGCGAGACGCACCGCTGGCTGCAGAGTCTGCTCGAGATCCAGTCCGAATCGCGCGACTCGAAGGAGTTTCTCGAGAACATCAAGGGCGACCTCTTCCCCGACGAGGTCTACGTATTCACGCCGAAGGGCAAGATCATGGCACTGCCGCGCGGCGCCACGGCGGTCGACTTCGCGTACGCGGTGCACACCGACATCGGCCATCACTGCGTCGCCGCCCGCATCAACTATGAGCTCCTGCCTCTGCGCACCGAGCTCAAGAACGGCGATCACGTCGAGATCCTGACCTCGCCGACGGCTCGGCCCAACCCGTCGTGGCTGTCGTTCGTCGCGACCGGCAAGGCGCGCTCGCGGATTCGCCACTTCCTCAAAGGACTCCAGCAAAAGGAGTCGGCGGCGCTCGGCGAGCGGCTGCTCGCGCAGGCACTTGCGGCGCTCAAGGTCGCGCCCGAGGCGATCACCTGGGATCGCTGGGACGCGCTGCAGAAGGAATACGGCGCCAAGAGCCAGCTCGAGCTCCTGGCCGATATCGGCCTCGGCAAGCGGCTCTCGTTCGTCGTCGCGCAGGCGCTCACGCGCACGCCGGGGAAGACCACCGAACCCGGCGCGACACCGGCGGCGCCGATCGGCGTCAAGCCTTCGGCGCTGACGCTGCGGGGCGTCGAGGGCGTCGCGATCCAGTACGCGCGCTGCTGCCGCCCGATTCCCGGCGACGCCGTCGTCGGCCAGTTCCGCAAGAGCCAGGGCCTGCTCGTGCACACGCGCGAGTGCGTCACGCTGCGCAAGCAGCGGCCCGATCCCGAGCAGCTGATCGATGTCGAATGGGCGCCCGACGTCCAGGGTGAGTTCGACGCCGGCGTGCGGCTCCTCGTCTCCGACCGGCGCGGGCTCCTCGCCGACATCGCACTCGCGATCGCGGACGCGGGGGCCAACATCGACAACGTGTCGATGGAGAAGCCGGACGGCGCGGGCCTGATCGCGATGTTCTTCAGCGTGCAGGTGCGCGACCGGCGACAGCTTGCGCACGTGATGCGCGCCATCAAGCGAGTGCCTGAGGTCCGGCGCATCCATCGCGCGCGGACGTAGCGAGCACTCGGCCTGCCGCCGCCCGGCGACAGGTTGTGCCGCACAGGGCCAGGCGACGCCCGGTTCGACCGCCCCCTGTCGCGGCGCTTGTCGCGCCACAGCAACAACCTTCAAGGGAGACCGGCCTCATGGCACGGTACGTGCTGATGCCGTGCGGGTCTTGGCCGTTACCATTCGAGACAGCGCGAACGGGGGACACCCCAAGACCCGATACTGCCAACACCGGGAGGTCCGCTGGACGTCGGTGCCGCACTCGGCCTCGGAATGCTGCAGGCACCGGCTCAATCCGCCGGTCGCTTGCTGCTCGCGTGCGCGCTGGCCCTGGCCGCGCTCGTCGCGGTGCGCCCGGCGCATGCTGATCTGGTGGTCCCCGCCGGCGCCGTCGTGAGCCTGGCGAGCGGAACGGTCGACCTCAGTTGCACGGACGTGATCGTCGCCGGCACGCTGCAGCTCGGCGCCGGCAGCGTCGCGAACGCGCGCCATGTGACGATCCTTGCCGGCGGCACGATCGACGGCGGATCGGGAATCCTTACGCTGGGCGGCAACTGGTCCAATTCGGGCCAGTTCATCGCCGGATCGAGCGCAGTTCGTTTCCGTGACGTGTGTTCGCTCGCATTCGCGACGATCAGTGGCGGCACGACGTTCTCGACGGCAAGCTTCGTCACCGCCGCGGGGCGCAACTTCGTATTCGCGGTCGGGACCACCCAGACCGTCAACGATGTGCTCGAAATCGGCGGCACCGCGGGGCTGCCCATCCAGTTCCGCAGCGGTTCCGCGGGCCAGGTCGCGTACATCAACCTCATTGCAGCCGGTACGCAGCTGATTCAGCACGTCGGCGTCACCGACGTTTGGGCGACCGGCCAGTGGCTCGCGCCGACGCTCACGAACGAAGGCGGCGGCGGCAACGCCAACCGCTGGTTCGGCGGTTCCGGGCCGGGCGCCGCCGCCATCCCGACCGTCGGCGATGCGATGTTGCTGGCGCTCGCGGCGCTGCTCGCCGCCAGCGGTCTCGGGGCACTGCGTCGAAAACGAACGAACGGCATGAATTCCAATCGGCAGCGCGCATGAATCGCGCAGCGAGGATGCAACGATGAACTCACACCCATTCAAGCAGCGGCCGCTCGCCATGGCGCTGGCGACGACACTCGCGCTCGGAGGAACGAGGGCCTACGCGGCGGACGTCGAGATACGAACCCCTCCGGGCGGCGGCTTCGCGGTGCGCGACTCGACCGGCGCGCTGCTCAGGCTCCTCGTGAACGGCGTGACGGGCGAAGTCACGATTCCCTATCTGACGACGGCGCCCCAGCAGACCAACGTCGTCTGCTTCCAGAACCTGACCGGCCTCCTCGGCCAGTGCGCTCCAGGATCGATCGTCGGGCCGCAGGGACCCCAGGGGGCTCAGGGGTCCGCAGGGGCCCAAGGTTCGCAGGGATTGTCCGGCGTTCAGGGACCGCAGGGATCCATCGGCGCGCAGGGCACGCAAGGCACGATCGGATCACCGGGCCCGCAAGGAACGGTCGGCGCCCAGGGACCGCAAGGATTCGTCGGCACGCAAGGTCCACAGGGCTTCATCGGCGCGCAGGGCCCGGTCGGGCCTCAAGGCGTGACGGGGGCGCAAGGGCCTTTCGGCGCGCAAGGCGCGAGCGGTGCGCAAGGAACGCAGGGTGTCGCCGGCCTCACGGTGCTCAGCGGGGCAGGTGCGCCCGCGGTAGCGCTGGGCGTCGACGGCGACTTCTACATCGACACGACCAACGACACGATCTACGGACCGAAGACAGCGGGTGTGTGGGGCGTGCCGACGTCGCTCGTCGGTCCCCAAGGCGCCGCAGGGGCACAAGGACCTGCCGGAACGCAAGGGACCGCAGGTGTACAAGGCACTCAAGGTCCGCAGGGGAACATCGGTGCGCAGGGTTCGGCCGGTGCGCAAGGCGCGCTCGGTGCGCAAGGCGCGATCGGTGCGCAAGGCGCGATCGGTGCGCAAGGCGCGATCGGTGCGCAAGGCGCGATCGGTGCGCAGGGTGCGGTCGGTGCACAAGGAACGCAAGGTATCGCTGGTCTGTCGGTCCTTAGCGGTGCAGGCGCGCCGCCGGCCGCCCTTGGAGTCGACGGCGATTTCTACATCGATACGACCAGCGACTCGATCTACGGACCGAAGACGGCGGGTGCATGGGGACCGTCCACCGCGCTCGTCGGCCCCCAAGGACCAGCTGGAGCGCAAGGCGTCGCCGGTACGCAAGGGGCAGTCGGTGCACAGGGTCGCAGGGCACGCAGGGCGATACTGGTGCGCAAGGCGCGATCGGTGCGCAAGGCGCGATCGGTGCGCAAGGTGCGATCGGTGCGCAAGGTGCGATCGGTGCGCAAGGTGTCGTCGGTGCGCAAGGAGCGATCGGTGCACAAGGGACACAAGGTATCGCCGGTCTGTCGGTCCTCAGCGGTGCAGGCGCGCCGCCGGCCGCCCTTGGAGTCGATGGCGATTTCTACATCGATACGATCAGCGACTCGATCTACGGACCGAAGACAGCGGGTGCATGGGGTCCGTCCACGGCGCTCGATCGGCCCGCAAGGGACCGGCGGGAGCGCAAGGCAACGCAGGTGCGCAAGGCGCCATTGGCGCACAGGGCACGCAGGGCACGCAGGGCAATACGGGCGCGCAAGGTACGATCGGCGCGACAAGGCCAGCAGGGCGCGCAAGGGCGATACGGCGCTCAGGGCATACAGGGCAACAGCGGTGCGCAAGGCGCTATCGGTGCACAAGGTCCGCAAGGCACGCAGGGTAATACTGGCGCGCAGGGCACCCAGGGCAACACGGGTGCGCAAGGTCCGATCGGGGTTCAAGGCGTACAAGGCAACACCGGTGCGCAAGGCGCTATCGGTGCACTAGGTCCGCAGGGCACACAGGGCAATACTGGCGCGCAAGGCACTCAGGGCAACACCGGTTCGCAAGGTGCGATCGGGGCTCAAGGCGTACAAGGCAACACCGGTGCGCAAGGCGTTATCGGTGCGCAAGGTGTCCAGGGCACGCAGGGCAACACCGGCGCACAAGGCAACATCGGTGCGCAGGGTGCGACCGGCGTCCAAGGTGCGGTTGGCACGCAAGGGACACAGGGCAATACGGGCGCTCAAGGTTCGCCGGGCGTGCAGGGAACGCAAGGTAACACTGGTGCGCAAGGCGCAACCGGCGCACAAGGTACGGCGGGAGCACAAGGCTCGACCGGCGCCCAGGGTCCGCAAGGCACGCAAGGTTCTTCGGGTTCGCAAGGAACGCAGGGCTCGAGTGGCGCGCAAGGCACGACGGGTGCGCAAGGTCCGCAAGGTACTCAAGGCGTTACCGGCAACACAGGTGCGCAAGGCTCGGTCGGTGCGCAGGGTCCGCAGGGGACCCAAGGTACCACCGGTGCACAGGGACCGCAGGGCAATCAAGGCACCGCCGGTACGACCGGACAAACTGCCGTGTCGGCGTTCGGCTCGGATTGCCTGGTGGTGAACACCAGCACCTACACGCTGGTGCCAGGTCTCTCCGTGACACTTGCCGTGCCGGCGTCGAGCGTCGTCCTCGTCGGCTACGGAGCCGGGATGTACGTCAACGCGACCGGAGGCGGCGACGCGTCAGCCGCCGAATTGGCGCTGTTCGTCGACGGCGTGCAATACACCGCCGCCGGAACGGTTTCGTTCAACGGAATCAACGACAACGCCCAGCGCGCGAGCAACAACGGCGCCGCCACCCAGGTCGTGGCCGTGGCGGCGGGCAGTCACACCTTCGAAATCAGGGCGCGCCGTGCATTCAACGTGGGCTCGACCACGACGCTGTTCGGAACGGTCAGCGCCGTCGTCAGCTCCAACGGCACGAACACGACCGTGGCCGGCGCGTGCGGCGGCTTCCAGGTGCAGGGCCTTGCAGGGTCGGTTGATGGTGCAGGTTCTGAAGCAGTGACGAGCGCGGAGGCGCACCTTCGCCCGCGCGCTCAGATCTCGCAGACGCCCGGCTGCCGCTGGCCCTTGAGTGCGACGAGGTCGGCGTAGACGTACAGGATGTTGTGCGTCTTGTGCCATTCGGTGGGGAACGTCTGCCAGATGCGCGCTCCCTGGAAGCGGCACCGGACGCCCGGCACGTACTTCGCCTGTTCCGCACGGGTGTAATACCAGAAGGAGTTCGGATTCCAGAACGAAACGTGCGTGGGGTCCTGGAAGGCGCCACGCCCGTCCGTCGACGGCGTGCGTGACACGAGCCAGCCGCCCGGCGCAAGCACGCGATAGATCTCGTTCATCAGGCCGACGACACATTTCGGCGACTTGCCGTCGGCGCCGTGATCGCAGGTCGAATCGCGGCACGTGGGCACGTGCTCCAGAAAATCGTACGCGCGAATGCAGGCGGCCGAGCTGTCGGGCAACGGCAGGCCATAACGAATGTCGCAGACGATGTCCGCGTTGCGGAGGTCCACGCTCTTGTACCCGGCCGGGCAGCCCGTCGCTCCACCGAGATCGAGCATCGGAAGGCCGCTGCGCTTCGCCCATTCGGCGATGAGATCGTAGACGTAGCGGTTCGAGACCTCCTGCTGCTTCTGCTGGATTTCGGCGTTGCGCTGCAGATACGTGTTCTGACCGTCCGGAAGCAGCCGGTAGAGATAAAGGCACTCCGGGATGTAGTGGAACTTGGCGCCGGTGAGATAGGTGCGACAGACGAGGTCGTGATCGTCGGTGACCCCGAGCGTGGAATCGTGCCCTCCGGCGCGTTGGTACGCTGCGCGGCTCCAGACCCGGACGTGATTCGGCGCGAAGAAGATGAGATGCAGGGCACTCGCGTCCGCCGGAAAGGCGCGCAGCGCCGTGTAACTGCGGCCGTTGGAGACGAACGGGTAAGACTGCCATCCGTACGCTTTGTCGTAGACCTCGCACGTCCCGTCGGCTCGGAAATTCGCGAAGTCGGAGTACAGGAATTCGGCGCCGGTCGCGTCGATCGCCGCGCTGACCTTCGCGAGCGCGTCAGGGGTGAGCAGGTCGTCATGATCGAGCTCGACCAGGTAGTCCCCGGCGCATTGCTCGCAGGCGAAACGCTTCAGCGCGCCAATGCCCAGACGCGAAACCCAGTCGGGCGCGGGCATGATGCGCACTCTGGCGTCAGCCCGTATCCGGTCGGGTATGGCGGCGCCCCCGTTTGGGACGAGCATCCATTCCCAATCGCGATGGGACTGGGCGAGCAGCGACTCGAAGGCCTCGTTGATGAAGGCGGGACGGTGGGTCGGCGTGAAGATGCTGAATCGCATGGGAGCGGGAGTCGGTCAGGTCGGTCGAAGATCAGGCCATCACCACGACGGCTCGCGCTCGGGCGTCGCGCGACCCCATGAAGCTCGTCCGGAACGTGATGATCGGCCGATTGAAGACGACGAGGGTGCCCTCCTTGA
>CAWBNB010000060.1:0-11644 GCA_963789885.1 uncultured beta proteobacterium
GTCGGATGCAATTTGATCCATCTGATGCCTCTGTCCGGCGATAGCCCCGAGGGCAACCAAAGTGCACGCGGGATATGCCGCGACCGCGTGAACGGCGTCACGCTCGGCAGGAATTCTTGCCGTCTGCTTGTGGACGTGGGGACCTGTCTCGACCTCGACGCCCCGGGGCGTTCCAGCGAGAACTACGCCACGCACGCGACGTGACTTCCTTCCCGCGTGCAACGGTTTTTCACGGTGGTCCAGAAGCTGCTAGTGCTCGGGTGTTCACTCATTTGCGCAGTAGCTGAGGGAAACGTCTGGGAGAAAACATGAAAAGGCCAACTGAACGCAACAGCGATGACAATCGACCCGCACTCGAGCTTCTTGCTGCCGCACCAATCGAGCGGCTCGAAGAGATCGTCGCGCGGCTCAAGACAAAACGGCCGGCAGCGGAGATCTGCGACGCGCTGATGAAGCTAATCGCCCTCGCGCCGCTTTGCGAGTTTCAAATGCTGCGGGACATCTACCGCAGACACTGTGTGCCGGTGTGTAAGTAGGGGTGCTGACAGTGCAAATGAACGTGACGTTTGAGGCCAGACGCGCCTATGTCGCGCCCCGAAAGAGCGTTCTATTCTTCGCGGTGCTCGGGGAGCGAAGACTGCGTTGCTACGTCCAGGAAGCTGCTCTCCTTGGACGCCAAAATTCCCCGCGAGACGCGAGAGAAGCCTACGAGCACTGCCTGTCCGTCTACGATCGAGACAAGGACCTGATTCAGGCGGCAGCGAGGCGGCTTATCGAAGCCAACCTACTGGAACGCGACGGGGCGGTAATCGTATCGAGTTTCGTGTTTGCTCTAGATGAGACGAACAAGACCCGTTCCACCGTCTGATTGTCGTAGGGTCGCAACGTTTCAGGCTGGAACCTCCGTTAGCGAGAAAAGCTGTGAGCACCAGTTCAGAGTTACAGGTCGCGACAGACGTTGAGCGACAACTTTGTACGCTCCTCCTGAGCGCGCCGAACCTCTCCGAGTTGCCGATCACGCCCTTGCGAGGTGTTGGTGATCTGGTGCGGCTGGAGATAGCGCTCCAGCGTTTCGCCGAAATCCATCGCTCCAAACGCAGCAAGATGCTGATTGGCAAGGTTCGAAGAATTCTCGGGGTGGCGCGCGTTCGGCTGCGAATAGCGCCTGCAATCGAGAGTTCCGAATCGCGAGACGAGGAGTCTCGATTCCTCGATACTCAGCCGGCCGCTTAGATTGGGGCGGCATCGACTCGGCGTCGTCGGGAGCGCCGATTCGCCGCCGGCTGAGGCCAGGCAGTGACCTTTCCCACGGCCACCACTCAACCCACGTGAATATTCACGGCCTGAAGCAGCGGGATCTCGCTAGTCTGCATACATGGCTAACCACCGCGCCGGAAATTCGATGAGGAAGGCTGAGGAGCGATCGTCCGTATACGTCGTGTACCCAGCCGCGCTGCTCGACGGATGGGAAGTCGTGAAAGAGCACGAAGATAGGCCCATGTCCTTCGGCACACGAGAAGAAGCCACCGCCTACGCGAGAGCTCAGGCCGTCATGGATGGTGGAGCACTCGTCAAGCTAGAGGATTGGTACGGCAATACGGAAAGTGTCTGGGAAGCACACCCGCAAACAGGTCGCCTCGCACTGCCCACGTCTTGAGGCGCCCTACCTGATCAGCCAGCTCGCGTAGCTTCTTCGCGATCTCGGTAGCCTCCTCGCCCATCGGTTCCGCGGAAGCGGTCACGTCGGCGAGAGGATGTGGATCACGCGGCTCGCGATCATCTCCTTCGTCTTCGCCCCGTAGGCCGCCATGTGGGGCGCCGCGGCATGGGTCTTCAGCGCATCCATGCTCTCCCACTTTTCCACGACGATGAAGGTGTCCGGCCCGTAGCGCGTCTGGATGCTCAACCCATTCTCGGCGTCGATCGCGGCGCCGTACTCGATGCACCCCTTCTCGGCTCTGACCGCCGGGACGTTCGCACGGAACGCCTGCAGGATCGAATCGCGCATGCCGGGCTTGGCGGTGATGACGGCGAGAACGTGGACCATTGCGGTGAGCTCCTGTCGAAGGGTGGGCGATGGACCGCGGATGGTACCGCCGCGCGGGCGTCGCGGTGGTTCTTGCGCGGCAGCGCGTAGATTAGGCTGGTCCCGCAAAATGGGCGCGTCGTCGGCCGGGGAAGACGGGCCGCTACCGGCCGCAGGAGGTAACGGATGGCATTGAAGCAACGGGACTACGCACCGAACGCGCGGGGGACGCTGGCGGGCGTGCGCGCCCTCGATCTGTCGCGCCTCTTCGCCGGCAACGTACTCACGCAGATCCTCGGCGACTTCGGCGCGGAGGTGATCAAGGTCGAGCCGCCGGCGGGCGACACCCTGCGCGCGTGGCGCACCAAGGACATCCAGACTCACTGGAAGATCTACTCGCGGAACAAGAAGAGCCTCTGCCTCGAGCTCCGCAGGCCCGAAGCGCGCAAGCTGCTGCTCGACCTGGTGCCGTCCGCCGCGATGTTCCTCGAGAGCTTCCGCCCCGGCACGCTGGAGAAGATGGGGCTCGGGCCCGAGACCCTGCTCGAGCGGAACCCGAAGCTCGTGATCGTGCGCATCTCCGGCTTCGGCCAGGACGGGCCCTACAAACGCCGTCCCGGCTTCGGAACGCTGATCGAAGGGATGTCGGGCTTTGCGGCGATCAACGGGTTCGCCGATCGCGAGCCGGTGCTGCCGCCGATGTACCTCGCCGACGCCGTCGCGGGGATCTACGGCGCTTCGGCGGCGATGATCGCGCTCCGTGAGGTCGAGCAGAACCGCGGCCGCGGACAGGTGATCGACCTCCCGCTGCTCGATCCGCTCTTCGCGATCATGAGCCCGCAGGCGGCGAACTACCGGCTCACCGGCAAGGTGAAGCCGCGCACCGGCAGCCGCTCGACCAACACCGCACCGCGGAACGCGTACCGCTGCAAGGACGGCAAGTTCGTCGGGCTCTCGGCGTCGACGCAGAAGATGGCCGAGCGCCTGTTCCGGACGATCGGCCGGCCGGATCTCGTCGAGGATCCGCGCTACCGGACGAACGCCGACCGCCTGGCGCGCGCCGACGAGCTCGACGCGATCATCGGCGCGTTCATCGCCGAGCGCACGCAGGCCGAGAACGTCGCGTTCTTCGAGCAGGCCGAGGTCACGATCGGGCCGATCTACGACGTCACGCAGATCGTCGAAGACCCGCACGTGATCGAGCGCGAGCTCGTTGCCGACTATCCGGATCCCGACATGGGCACGCTGCCGATGCACCACGTCGTGCCGCGGCTCTCCGGGACGCCCGGTTCGATCCGGACGCCCGCGCCGCACCTCGGCGAGCACAACCGCGCGCTGCTCCGCGAAGTCGGCGTGGACGAGGCGGCGTATGCGAAGCTCGTCGCCGCCGGCATCGCGTGCGAGGGCGAGCCGGCGAAGGAAGAGGAGGAATGAGCATGTCTGCGCTGGTCATGCGGAGCAAGCTGTTCGTGCCGGGATCGCGGCCGGAGCTCTTCGCCAAGGCGATGGCCGGCGAGGCCGACGCGCTGTCGATCGACCTCGAGGACGCCGTCGACGAGAGCCGGAAACGCGAGGCGCGCGTGGCGGTAAGGGAATTCCTGCGCTCGCTTCCCGCGGACAAGTCAAAGACGATCATCGTCCGGGTGAACGGCATCGCCACCGAGCACTTCGAGGCCGACGTCGAAGCGATCGCCGGCCCGGGGCTCGACCTCATCAACGTGCCGATGACCGAGACCGGCGAGGACGTGCGCAAGGCAGCCACGGTCATCGCGCGCATCGAGAAGGCGAAGGGCATCGCACAGCCGATCGGCATCCTCGCGAACGTCGAGACCGCGAAGGCCTTCCGTCTCGCCGCCGAGATCGCGGGCGGAGACAAGCGCGTTGCCGGCCTGCAGCTCGGCTTCGGCGACCTCCTCGAACCGCTGGGGATCGACCGCTACGATCCGGCGGTGATCCTGCAGTTCCAGCTCGGCGTGCGCCTGGCCGCGGGCGAAGCGGGCGTCTTCGCCTACGACTCGGCGTTCGCCAACGTGAAGGACACCGAGGCGCTGCGGCGGGAAGCGGAGACCGCCCGCCGGCTCGGCTATCTGGGGAAGTCCGCGATCCATCCGAGCCAGGTCCCGATCATCAACGCCGTGTTCCGGCCGAGCGACGGGGAGATCGCACATTCGCTGCGCGTGGTCGCAGCGGCACGCGAGGCCGGCGCGAAAGGCGTCGGCGCCTACATGGTGGACGGCAAAATGGTGGACGCACCGTTCGTCGTCCGAGCAGAGGCGACCGTCGCGCTCGCCCGCAGGCTGGGGCTCGTCAAGTGAGCGCGCGCTGGCCGCGGCGAGTGAGGTGTCGATTGACGCCGGATCAGGCGGTCTCGAAGAGCTTCTCGGTCGTCGCCATCGCCATTCGTGCCACGACCTCGGGCGGCATCGCCGCGTAGTGGTCGTTGAAGATCTCGACCGAGTAGTCGCCGGCGTAGCCGGTGGCCTCGATCCGTCGCACGAACTCGGCGACCGGATGGACGCCCTGGCCGGGAAACAGCCGGTAGTGACGCGTCAGCTCGCGCGGCTCTAGGTTCGCACGCGGCAGATCGGCGATCTCCACCAGGAAGATCCGCTCACCCGGGATCTCGGCCAGGCCGTCGAGCGGCAGGTCGCGCGCGAAGATGTGCGCCGAGTCGACGTTCAGCCCGATCCGCTCGTGGCCGACCTCGCGGATGAGCCGCGCGGCGTCGCGGTAATCGCGGATCCAGGTCCCCCACGCCAGCGTTTCGTAGGCGATGCGGATGTCGCGCGAGGTCGCGAGCTCGCCGAGCTTGCGCAGGTCGTCCACCAGGCGCGGCCGGTCGCCGCTCGCGCGCGGCGACGTGTTCGAGCACATCACCAGCAGATCGACGCCGACGACGGCCATCTGGTC
This sequence comes from uncultured beta proteobacterium, assembly GCA_963789885.1. Lineage (GTDB taxonomy): Bacteria > Pseudomonadota > Gammaproteobacteria > Burkholderiales > SG8-39 > DATEDA01. Next base: position 4,937 of record CAWBNB010000060.1, read on the forward strand.
CATCAGCTGCCGGGCGCCGTCGAGCCGGCGCGGCATCTCCTCCGCCGGCATGCCCTCGTAATCGCGCAGCGCCTGGTAACACGAGATCCGCAGGCCGCTCCGCGCGAGGAGATCGAGCGCGACGTCCGGCCCGCCCGGGTCGTCGTAGAGGTCCCGCGGCCAGAACTCCGTCGCCGCGAACCCCGCGCTCGCCATCGCCGCGAGCTTCGGCGGCAACCGGCCGGCGAACGTCAGCGTCGTGCAGCTCAGGCGCGCCCGGTTCACGATCCAGCCGCAGCCGTGATCCGGTCGATCTCGGCGAGATCGTCGGGGGTCAGCGCCCAGTTCGCGGCGGTCGCGTTCTGCTCGAGCTGCGCGGGCGTGCTCGCCCCGGCGATGATGCTCGAGACGCAGGGCCGCGAGGCGAGCCAGCTGAAGGCGAGCTCGAGGACGGTGTGCCCGCGCGCCGCACAGAAAGCATGCAGTCCCTCGACGATCGCCCAGTTCGCTTCGCTCAGGTGCCGGTCCTGGTACTGCCGGAAATCGGCGATCCGCGATCCCGCAGGCATCGGCGCATCGCGCCGGTACTTGCCGCTCAGCAGACCGCTCGCGAGCGGGAAGTAAGGCAGCAGGCCGAGGTCGTAAGCGTCGAGCGCCGGGATGAGGTCGCGCTCCGGCGCGCGGCTGACGAGACTGTATTCGTCCTGGGCGCAGACGAAGCGATGCAGCCCGAGATGGGTCGACGTCCACTGCGCCTCGACCACCCGCCACGCGGGCAGGTTGGAGCAGCCGATGGTGCGCACCTTCCCCTGCCGGATCAGGTCGTCCAGGGCGCGCAGGGTCTCCTCGATCGGCGTCACCGCGTCCGGCCGGTGAAGCATGTAGACGTCGATGTAGTCGGTCCGGAGCCGCCGCAGGCTGGCTTCGACCGCGGTCATGACGTAGCGGCGTGACGTGTTCTTCTCGGTCACGCCCGGCGTCATCGACACGCCGAACTTCGTGCACAGCACGACCCGCTTGCGGCGCTCGCCGAGGATCCGTCCGAGGTAGTCCTCCGATCCGCCGAGCTTGCCGTAGACGTCCGCAGTGTCGAAGAACGTGATGCCGAGGTCGATCGCCTTGTCGACGACCGCGCACGACGCCTCGAACCCGAGCCGCTCCGCGAAGTTGTTGCAGCCGAGCCCGACGATCGAGACCTGGAGGTCGGATTTCCCGAGCGTGCGCTGCTTCACCGCGGGTTTCCGGAGGACTTCGCGCGGTCAGTTCGGCGCGAGCTGGAACTTGCCCGCATACGGCTTCCACTTCGCCTGCTGCTGCTCGACGAAGGTCCGGAATTCCTCCGCGCTGCCGCTCACCGGAACGGTGTAGAGCTTGCCGAAAGCGGACACCACGTCGGGCGACGCGACGGCGTCCTGGACGGCGCGGTTCAGCCGCGCGACGACGTCGGCCGGCATGCCGGGCGGACCGACAATGCCGAAGAAGGTGTACGGATCGAGCACCACCAGCTCCGGCAGCCCCGCCTCCGACAGCGACGGCACCTCGGGTGCGTATGGCAGCCGTGCCACCGATGTCGCCGCGAGGATGCGGACCTTGTCCCCGGCGCCGCGCGCGGAGATGTAGGACATCATGCCGATCGGGACGCGGCCCGAGGCAAGGTCGACCATGGCGGGTCCGTCGCCCTTGTAGGGCACGTGGACCATCTCGAGGCCGAGCTTCGAGGTGAGCAGCGACATCGACAGGTGGGCCGCCGCGCCGACGCCGCCGGTCGCGTAGGACTGCCCCGGGTTCTTCCGCAGGTACGCCACCAACTCCTGCAGCGTCTGGACCGGCACGGACGAGTGCACGACGATCACGCCCTGCGAGACGCCGAACTGCGCAATCAGCGTGAAGTCGCGCAGCGGGTCGTAGCCGATCGCGGGGTTGAGCGACGGGTTCTGCGCGAGCGAGCTGCCGGTGCCGACGAGCAGCGTGTAGCCGTCGGGCGGGCTCGCCTGCACCGCGCGGATCGCGACCATCTGCTGGCCGCCCGGACGGTTCTCCACGACGACCGGCACGCCGAGGCTCGTGCGCATCCGGTCGGCGATGATGCGCGACGGCCCGTCGGTACCGCCGCCGGGCGGAAAGCCGACGAGCAGCGTGATCTGCCGCGTCGGGAACGGCTGCGCGCCCGCCGTACCGGCGAGGGCGATCATCGATCCGAACGCGAAACTCAGCAGCAGGCCAGGTATGCGCGGCATCGTTTCCCTCCGGTGTCCGGACTCAGGCGCCCCGGGTGTGTCGCCACTGGACGAGCGTGTATGGCGGTTGCGCGTCGGGGTGATGCTCGAACACCGCTTCGACGGCGTCGCCGATGTTGACGGCCTGGTTCGGATCGCCGAGCAGGTTCCCGACCATGCGGATGCCGTCCGCGTGCGGGAGCTCCACCGCGACGATCAGGTATGGACCCCGGTCCTTGAGCGCGGGGTGCACCGGGTGCCACGCACGCGTCCAGCTGTAGATGCGCCCCCGGCCTTCGATCGGCGACCAGCCGACGTCGAACGAGCGGCACTTGTGGCAGATCCACTCCGGCCCCCACTGCCAGGCCTTGCAGGCGTTGCAGCGCTGGATGAGCAGCTCGCCGCGCCGCAGTCCCTCCCAGTACGGCGCGCTGAGCCCGTCGGGCTCCGGCGTCGGGATCGGCAATCCCTCGGGAAGGTAGAAGCGAGCGTCGGCGATCACAGCGTCGCCTCCGATCCGAAGATGATGCTGCTCACCGGCGGGATCATCGGGCCGGCGGTCATCATCGAGACGTCGCTCCGGCGGGCCTGGTTCGGCGAGTCGCCGCGCACCTGGCGCACCGCCTCGATCACCATCCCGAAGCCGTGCATGTAGCACTCGGCGAGATTGCCGCCGCTGGTGTTGATCGGCAGGCGGCCGTTCGGCGCGATCAGGTTCTCGAAGGTGAGGAACTCGTTCGCCTCGTCGGCGCCGAAGAAGCCGTGCTCGAACATGCTCATCGCGACGCAGCCGGTGAAGTTCTCGTAGCTTTGCACGACGCCGACGTCGCGCGGGCCGACGCGCGCCATCTCGTAGACCCGCTTCGCGACGGTAGTGAAGCCGGAGTTGCCGTAGTCGGGCGTGTTGTGGCTCGGCGCCCCGAAGCGGTAGTCGGACCCGGCGGCCGAACCGAGCACGTACGCCGGCTGCTTCGGGAAATCCTTCGCGCGCTCGGCCGCGACCACGATCAACGCCGCGGCACCGTCGTTTTCCTGGCAGCAGTCGTAGAGGTGGAACGGCTCGACGATCCAGCGCGACGCATCGTAGGTGGCGGCGTCGAGGGGACGGCCGTACATCACCGCGCGCGGATTCGTCTGCGCATGATGGTAGGAGGCGAGCGCGATCGCCCGCAGCGCGTCCTGGCCGACGCCGTGATCGTGCATGAACCGGCGCGTCTGCATCGCGAAGCGCTGTGCCGGCGAGATCGCTCCGTACGGCACCTGGAACGCCATGTCGCCCTGCACGGTCTTCGCGCCGGGCGCGCCGGGCCCGAACCCGAAGCGCTGGAACTGGCCCTGCGCGAGCGAGCGAAGGACGACCACGCAATCCGCCATTCCCGCAACGATGCCGGCCGCGGCGTTTCCGACCGCGGCCGCCGCCCCGCCGCCGCCACCCGCCCATTGCATGTTGGAAAAGCGCAGCTCGCGGATGCCGAGCGCATTGCCCAGGCGCACCGGCTCGGACCGGTCGTTGCTGAAGGAGGAGAAGCCGTCGACGTCGCGCGGATCGATGCCGGCGTCGCGGCACGCCGCGAGGATCGCCTGCAGCGCCAGCTTGAACTCCGGGTCGGGCGACTTGCCGTGCTTGTAGTAGCTGGACTCGCCGATGCCGACGACCGCGGCCTTGCCGCGGAGCGTGCGCGTGTCGTTCATCCCTTTTCTTCGCTCCTCCCTACCGCTGTCGTTGCGCCGCGGCACGACGACGCACGACTTCCACTCGGTACAATGGTATCAGCTTGCAATCGCACGCCGACCGATTGCGCGGCGCCGACATTCTCAGTGCGCGCGAATGCGCGGGGCCGACGCACGCGAACGTGGTGCCCACTGCATTGCCCACTCGAGGAGACCGATGGAACGGAACGCGCAGGTGGCCGAATCCGCCAACCAGCTCGCCGCCCCGGCGGCGCCGGGCATGCTCGCCGGCACGCGGGTGGTCGAGATCGGCGCGGAAATGGGCGAATACTGTGGGCTGCTCCTGGCAGGCCTCGGCGCGGACGTAGTTAAGATCGAGCCGCCCGGCGGCAGTCCCACGCGGCGCATCGGCCCCTTCTACGGCGACCGGCCGGACCCCGAGGGATCGCTGTACTTCTGGAACTACAACCGCGCGAAGCGCTCGGTCGCGCTCGACCTGCACGGCGCCGCCGGACGCGAGAGCCTGCCCCGTCTGCTTGCCGGCGCCGACGTCCTCCTCGACTCCACCTGCGGCGGCCTGAACGACGCGCTCGGCCTCGGACGCGAGCAGCTCGCGCGCGACTTCCCGTCGCTCATCGTCGCGCGGATGACGCCGTTCGGCGACAGCGGACCGTGGCAAGGCTACAAGGCTTCCGACCTCGTCCATCTCGCGCTCGGCGGCGTGATGATGAACTGCGGCTACGATCCCGATCCCGCCGACCGGTACGACCTGCCGCCGATCGCACCGCAGATGTGGCACGCGTATCACATCGCCGGCGAGCAGCACGCGATCGCGATCCTCGCCGCGCTGCTCCACCGCCACCGGTCGGGCGAAGGCCAGGACGTTTCGTGCGCGGTCCACGAGGCGGTGTCGGTCGCGACCGAGATCGACCTGATGTCGTGGGTGATGCGCCGCGCGACGCTGTACCGGCAGACCTGCCGCCACTCGACCGAGTCGCCGAGCCGGACGCCGAACATCAGCCACACCAAGGACGGGCGCTGGTACATCACCTGGCTGATCGGCGCGCGCGACGAGGCGAACCTCGTGCCGTTCCTCGAGCGCTATCGCATGGGGGCCGACCTGCAGAGGCCGGCGGCCGACAGCGACTTCAAGGCGCGCGACGTGCCCGGCTCGTCGCCGACCGACGAGCGGAAGGCGCACATCCTGGAGGTCGTCCAGCGCTTCGTCCGCTCGTACCGGTACGAGGACATGCCGTGGTACCAGGCGCAGGAAGCGGGCCTCCTCTGGGCGCCGCTGCGCAAGCCGCACGAGAACGCGCTCGACGAGCACTGGCGGGTCCGCCGCGCGTTCGCCGAGGTCGAGCACCCGGAGCTCGGACGCTCGTTCACCTACGCGACCAGCAAGTGGTTGAGCACCGAGACGAGCTGGCAGGTCGGCCGGCGCGCGCCGCGCGTGGGCGAACACACGCAGGCGGTCCTGTCGGAGCCGGCACCGGCGGCGCCCGTGGCGGCACCCGCGCGGCCGCGCGAAGCGGGCGCGCCGCGGCTGTCCGCCCGCGGCCGGCCGTTCCCGCTGCAGGGCGTCCGGATCATGGATTTCTCGTGGTTCCTCGCCTCCGCCGGCGGCACGCGCTGCGCCGCCGCGCTCGGCGCCGAATGCATCAAGGTGGAATGGAAGGGCAACCCGGATACCCGGCTCGGCGCGATGGCGCCGGTCGGCGGACGCGAGGCGCGCGCGGCGGCGACGGCACCACTGCGCGGCGTGACGGATCCGGAGATGGGCGGGCAGTTCAACAACAAGAACGCCGGGAAGCGCGGGCTGTCACTTAACGTGCGCCACCCGCGGGGACTCGAGATCGCCAAGGAGCTGGTCCGAATTTCCGACGTCGTCGCCGAAGGGTTCTCGCCCGGCGTGCTCGACCGCCTCGGTCTGGGTTACGACGTGCTGAAGTCGATCCGGCCCGACATCATCTACGTGCAGCAGTCCGGTATGGGCAGCTACGGGCGCTACGGCCGCATGCGCACCGTGGGGCCGATCGCGCAGGCGTTCGCCGGTACGTCGGACATGTCGGGATTGCCCGAGCCGACGATGCCCGCCGGGTGGGGCTACTCCTATCTCGACTGGATGGGCGCGTTCGCCTTTGCCCAGGCGATCCTCGGTGCCCTCTACTATCGCGAGCGCACCGGGAAGGGCCAGATGATCGACGCCTCGCAGAGCGAGGTTGGTCTCTTCATCGGCGGCACCGCGGTGCTCGACTGGTCGGCGAACGGGCGCCCGTGGCAGCGCTACGGCAACCGCTCGCCATACAAGCCGGCCGCGCCGCACGGTGCGTATCGCTGCGCGGGAGACGATCGCTGGATCGCGATCGCGTGCTTCGACGAGGCGGACTTCGCCGCGCTCGCGCAGGTGGCCGGCCGTCCCGAATGGCGTGCGGACGCGCGGTTCGCAACGCTCGCAGCGCGGCTCGCGAACCAGGATGCCCTCGACGCCGCGTTGACGGCGTGGACGTCCACGCAGGACGCCTACGAGTGCATGCACCGCCTGCAGGCCGCGGGCGTTGCGGCCGGCGTATGCCAGACCGCAGGCGACCGCTGCGACACCGATCCGCAGCTTGCGGCGCTCGAATGGCTGACCGAGGTGCGCGGAACGCGGGTCGGCACCTGGCCGATCGCGGAGTTCCCGGTCAAGCTGGGCGCGACCCCGGCGCACGTGGGTGGAACGACCAACCGCGGCGCCCCCAACTACGGCGAGGACAACGCCTACGTACTGGGCGAGCTGCTCGGGATCTCGACCGCCGAAATCGGGCGGCTCGCGGAGGAAGGCGTCATCTGACGATGCCTC
>CAWBNB010000061.1:0-17790 GCA_963789885.1 uncultured beta proteobacterium
GGCCGCCGTGAGGCCGGCGACGACGTCGAAGCGAAGAGTGGCGGTGCCGGACGGGCTCGCCTGCGCATGGGTCGGTTGCTGATTCATGCGGCTGCTCCTGGTGGCCGTGCGACTGCGCTCGAGGTCAGCTCCGCAACGAGCTTCGCAACCCAGCGCGATTGTAGCCCCGCGATCCCCTTTCCCTCCCTGCGGGCCCTCGACTGGGCGCCGTCTTGATTTGGCGCAAGGCTGACGGGCGCGGCCCCGCTCAATCTGTCAGTTGGTGCGCGCCCCCTAACGCTTGCGCTACGTCCCGGCAGGGAGAGCCGTGAGTCACCTGGCATCAGCATCGCGCGAAGGCTTGGCCTCGTTCCGGAAACCGCCGGACTTCTCGCTCGTCCTGGGCGGGCCGCTGTTCCAGCTTCTGCGCCGCGCGCACCTCGCCGACGATGCGCTGCTGATGGTGCGCCAGCGGATCATCGTCATCGCATTCCTTGCCTGGTTGCCGCTCCTTCTGCTCTCGGCGATGGAAGGCCGGTTTCTGGGCGGGGGTGTGGCCGTGCCGTTTCTGATGGACATCGAGGTCCACATCCGCTTCCTCGTGACGATGCCCCTGCTGATCATCGCCGAGCTCGTCGTCCACCGGCGCATGCGCCCCCTGATCCAGCAATTCGTGGAGCGAAACCTGATTCCGGAAGGCGCGATGGGGCGGTTCGAGGCGGCCGTCGCGTCAGCATTCAGGTTACGCAACTCGGTGCTCGCCGAAGTGCTGCTGATCGCCTTCGTCTACGGGGTCGGCATCCTGATCGTGTGGCGACAGTACGTCGCCCTCGGCACGGCGACGTGGTACGCGACACCGTCTGCCGAGGGCCCGAAGCTCTCTGTCGCCGGCGTATGGTATGGCTACGTGAGCCTGCCGATCTTCCAGTTCCTGCTGTGCCGCTGGTATTTCCGGATGGTCATCTGGGCGCGCTTCCTCTGGCAGGTGTCGCGGATCGAGCTGAGCCTCGTGCCCACGCATCCGGATCGGCTGGGTGGCCTGAGCTTCCTCGCCAGCACGGCCTATGCGTTCGCCGTGCTCGCCGTGGCGCATGGCGCAATGCTCGCCGGAACGCTCGCCAACCGCATCTTCTTCGTCGGAGCCGAGTTGACCCAGTTCAAGGCGGAGATCGCTGTGTTGGTCGTCTTCGTGCTGTGTGCGATCCTCGGACCGCTGCTGGTGTTCGCCCCTGCGCTTGCTCAGGCGAAACGGCAAGGCTTGCGCGAATACGGCACGCTGGCCGAGCGCTACGTGCGCGAGTTCGATGCCAAGTGGTTGCGTGGCGGTGCGCCTGCCGACGAGCCGTTCGTGGGCAGCGCCGACCTCCAGTCCCTCGCCGATCTGGGTAACAGCTACGAAGTGGTGCGCACGATGCGCATCGCGCCGATCACGCGAGACGCCGTCGTGCGCCTCGCCGCGGCGACACTGGTTCCGATCGTCCCGCTGATGCTCACGATGATGCCGCTGGAGGACCTCCTGAAGATGCTGTTCGGAATACTGTTCTAGGAATACGTCAGTCGCTCGGACGTTGGGGAGGCAAGCATGAACCCGGTGATCATCGATGTGACGGAACAGAAGCCTCTAAACGAAGCGCGCGAGGCGCAGGCCCCGTGGAAGAAATGGGGGCCGTACTTGAGCGAGAGGCAGTGGGGGACCGTCCGCGAGGACTACAGCGAGGACGGCAACGCCTGGAACTACTTCACCCACGACCAGGCTCGCTCACGTGCCTACAAATGGGGTGAGGACGGGCTGGGCGAAATCTGCGACGACAAGCAGCAGTTGTGCTTCGCGCTCACCTACGAGCGGGAGGGCAACGACCTGCAGGCGCGCGGTCTCTATCTGGATGAGCCAGCGTGGCGCGCACGCGTATTCGCGACCAGTTGTCAATCATCAACACGTTGTATCCACGACGAATGCGCCGGCCGCATGCATTTTTCCGTCGTCCCCGCGAAGGCGCGGACCCAGTGACGTTGTTGGACTATCGTCTGCAAGGACCCAAGTCACTGGATTCCCGCGTTCGCGGGAATGACGTGCGTGAATTTCCCCGGATTTTGACGCTGCGCAAATTTCGTCGCTTTTCGTCGCTGTCGCCAAGCGGTGTGTCCAAAAATGTGAAGCCAGTGTCTGGAAATGCGCAATCGCGTCTCAGGCGCGGGTAGATATTGTCCGCGCCGGAAGTACCGTAACCGATGGCCGTTGGTGCGTAACCAATTTTGTCCAGGCGATCGGGTCTGGCTTTGAACAAATCGCCATCACCGCCGGTCCGGTGAGGCACAAGACGGAGTAATCGAATGCACAAGAAACTGACGGATATGAACCCAGTAGACGACTTCGTCACCCGGAACACCCCGGGCCTCAAGATCTGGGATGAGAAATGGGGCGGCATGCAGTGCGCCTACCACGTCTTTGCCCCGGGCACTGACTTCACGGACATTCTGAAGGGAAAGGGACTGGAGCACGATCTGTGCGGGGTTGAACACTGGGCTTACGTTTTGAAGGGCTCGGTGGAGGTCATTTACCTTGACGGGACCGTTGAGATTTGCCGCGCTGGGGAAGTGTGCTTCTGGCCGGCTCCGCACAACTTCAAGTCGAAGGAAGGGGCCGAGATCCTCCAGTTCAGCACCGCTGGAGGGTTGGCTGCGCAAGGCAAGAGAATCCAGGAGTTTGTCGCGAAACATATGAAGAAGTAAGGTTGATGCGCCCGGCATTACCCTAAATCAAACGATCGGGGCGCGGTGCTTCCGCGCCTCGGCAAAACCAACAACAAAACGAAAGAGAGAAACAAAATGAAACTGAAAATAGGTCCTACTCGCAGATTCCGCGCAACCAACACCCGCGGTGCCGCGTTCCACGGCATGGGCGCCTTCGTCGGCACCGGCAAGACCCAGCGGGCTCACGTCTACTCGGCGAATGCCCTGCCCGTCGGCCCGGACGACTACAAGAAGATCGACCCCAAGAAGCTGGCGGAAGAACTCGAAGTGGACATGTGCGTCGTCAACCACGGCCGCTTCTGGATGATGGACGAGATCGAGGTCGCCGCCGGAGACACGGTCAACTTTCATGGTGTCGAGATGAACTGGGTCGGCGACATGACCGGGGCCGAGATGGTCGCCCAGTTCGAGAACGCCTATTTGCCGTGCTTGATCAGGCGCGACACCATCTGGACCTTCAAGGCGGGCAAACCGGTGCATCTCCTGCGCGAGCCCGGCGGCCCGGTCTGGGTCCTGCAGGAATACACGAAGGCGGTCGATCCGAGCCTGACGCCCGACAACCTCAACGAGTTGGGCGGCAAGCTGAAGAACCTGCCGAAAGGCTGGAAGTTCGAGACCAAGGTGCTGACCAAGGACCTGACGCTCGATACCGGCCGCTGCGGCGGCTGGGCGGCCATCATTCGCGACGACCTGCACTGCACCTACCAGGCCTGCGGCTACGGCAAGGACACCAGCGCCAACTACATCCCCTGACGCGAGCGGCAGCGATCGCGGGCGGGCGTGTCGGTCGTCGACGCGCATCGGACATGATCGCCAGTGACGCTGAAGGGAGACGTCATGTCGACAAAGCCAGACCTGCACGGTCGCCGGCAGCAAGCTTCCGAAGACGAAACAGACGACCCTCGGTCTGTACGTGACCGCCGCGCAGGCCTACGAAATGTGGAAGGCCGCGCCGGACAAGGTGAAGATCATCGACGTGCGGACCCCCGAGGAATTCGCCTTCGTCGGCCACCCGGAGATGGCCTGGAACGTGCCGTTGGCCTTCGTGAGCTACCAGAGACAGGGCGGCAAGTTCACCTACGCACCGCAGATGAACGCGGCGTTCGTCGACGCAGGTCAGGGAGATCGCCCAGCCGGGCGACATCCTGCTGGTCACGTGCCGGTCAGGCGGTCGCGGCGCGAATGGCCGTCAACCAGCTCGCCGCAGCCGGGTTCACGAACGCGTACAACATCGTCGACGGGATCGAAGGCGACACGGTGGACGATCCCGAGAGCGTCTATCACGGCAAGAGGATGAAGAACGGCTGGAAGAACTCGGCGCCCTGGGTTTACGACGTCGATCCCGAAAGAATCATCATCGAGGAAGGCGCTTCCCAGAAGATGAGATGAAGGACCTCGGCGCCACGATGTAGCAGCGACGATGACAACCACATCCACGCGACGCCCTGAGGATGACACGAGCGCGCCGCCGAAGCCGTCCGGAAAGGCGAAGCGCACGCTCACCGCAGACAACTTTCTCAGCACCGTCGCCAACGTCGTCGTCTCGGGGCCCGTCCTGCTCGCAGCACTGGTCAGGCCGAAGACCTCTGCTGCGCTGCGCGAGAAGGTGATGCTCGGCGTGACGTCGATCACCGACTGCCGCTATTGCCAGTGGGGTCACACGCACTGGGCGATGGCCCACGGTGTGCCGCTGGAAGAGGTCAACCAGATCCTCGGGCAACAGATCGAGTCGCTGGAAGCAAAGAACCCGGCCGAGGCCGCGGCGATCCTGTTTGCTCAGCACTATGCAGAGAATCTCGACAGGTTCGATCCGGAATCGATCGAGAACCTGCGCAAGCATTACAGCGACGCCCAGGTAGCCGAGATCCTCGCCTACGTGCGCGCAATCACGCTAGGAAGCCTGATGGGCAACACGATGGACGCTCTTCTCGGCCGCTTCACGGGATTGTTTTGGTGGTGGCCGTTCGGCGAAGTGCCGGAAATTTCGCCAAAGCAACTCGACATCATGCGCAAGGGCGGTTCGACACCGCCGCAGCTCATCGATGTGCGCACCAGCACCGAGTGGCGGTCCGGCCACATCCCCGGCGCGATCCACGTGCCGATCACCGAGCTCGACGCGCGCATCGCCGGACTGAAACTGGACGGCACGCGCCCATCATCGCCATTTGCCGTGCGGCGCATCGCAGCGTTCCCGCGGTGCGCCTCCTGCGGCGGTATGGATTCGGCAACGCATGCCAACTGCAAGGCGGCATGCTCGCGTGGCAGGAGTCCGGCCTTCTTGTCGAGCGCGACGGCGCGGATGGACTGCGATAGCTCGATGCATTTCCTCGTGCAGTCAAATCATGCCGCGAACCACCTCGCCCATCGAGCGCTTGCCATACGGCAGTTGCGATTCGTCGTTGCGCTGACGGGGGCCTGCTGCCTGATCAGCGCAAGCACCGCATCCGCCGCCGCGGTGGCCGACAATCCGGTGCCCAACGTTTCGTTGGGACAGATGTTCACGCTGCTGTTCCTGATGCTCGGGCCGTTCAAGGTCGTCGGGCCATTCCTGAGACTCACGAAGGGCGCGAACGCCCGGCTGACACGGCAGATCGCGTTGTGGGCGACGCTCTTCTCGGCACTGGCGCTGCTGATTGCCGGCTTTCTCGGCGAAACGCTCCTGGGCAGCTACGGCATTCCGCTGGACATCTTGAGGCTCGCCGGCGGGATCATTCTCTTCCTTGTCGCGCTCAAGACCGTTCTCGAGCAGTTCGAGTCGCCCGAGGCGCCTCCCGGTGAGGTCACGCTCCCATCGGAAGCCGTCATGCGAATGGCGCTGCGGCCGCTGGCGTTCCCGGGAATCGTCACGCCCTATGGCATCGCGGCCCTTGTCGTGTTTCTCGCCTTCAGCCAGAACGCGGAGGGGCGTCTGACCATCGGTGCGATCGTCGTGGCGATCATGGCGTTGAATCTGGTCTTCATGCTCGCGGCGCGGCGTCTGCAAGTCGTGTTTGCGCTCGCGCTGCCGATCCTGGGCGCCGTTCTCGGCGTCGTTCAAGTTGCGCTCGGGTTGCAGATTATCAACATCGCGCTGCGCGCACTGAGCATTCTGTGAATGCGCACCGGAATAGATAAGGAGAACCGCCATGCCCAAGACGATCATGCAGGGCAAGGAATTAAGCACCGTGGAGTTGAACTGGAAGGAGGTCTTCTACACGAACTGCGGCATGGTCTCGGCCAGCAACGTCGACCAGGAGCTCGGGTGGTGCAAGGCCGACTTCAAGGCGATCGGTGTCGACTACTCGTACTTCCGGAGCCGTCGCGAGAACGACTGGTACCCGCACTACATCCACAACCTCGACAACCTGATCCGCTTCGGCGGACTCTACCCGCCGATCCATGTCGAGGCCGACATCCGCCGGACCCGGCTGCTGGGTGCGACACCGACCTACGAGGGCGGCTGCATGCTGGTCCGGGCCAAAGACCCGATCTACAAGATGAGCCACCTGAAAGGCAAGCGCGTCGGGCTATCGAAGAGCCTGAATACGCTGAAGAACGACTGGTGGCGCATCACCGAGCACTACGGCATCCTCAACATGCTGATGCTCAACGACATGACGATCGACGACGTCGAGATCGTCGAGTTCCCCTATGCCGACGACTGGTACGGCGACCCGAAGATGCTCGAGCCGCTGATCAACGCGACCGAGCTCTACATGGGAAAGATGGACCACAAGCGCAACCTCGCCTTCCGCCCGCTCGAGGCGGCGCTACTGGAAGGCAAGGTCGATGCGATCTACACCCACAGCAAGACCTGGCAGCACCTGCAGGAGGATACGGGCAAGATTGCGGCGATCGAGGACCTGTCGCGCTATCCCGGACTGGCGCCTGCAGGCGAACAACGAGCCCGCGATCATCACCTGCAGCGATGTGATGGCCCAAGCAGCACCCAGAGCTCGTCGTCACATTCATGAAGGCGATGATCAAGGTCGGGCGCTGGGCCAACGAGCACAAGCGCGCAGCGGCGGTGATCCTCGACCGGCAGACCTACTACCGCGACGCCGAAGACACCTATGAAGGCATCAAGCACATCGACATGGTGCCCAGCCTGTCGCCGAAGAACCTGGCGCAGATCGAGATCGGCAAGGACTTCATGCTGAAGCACGGCTACATCAAGAACGATTTCGACGTGCAGAAGTGGGCCGCGCCCGAGTTCCTGGAGCGGGCCGCGAAGGAGCTGATCGAGGAACAGTGGAAGAAGAAGACCACGGAAAGGCTTCCCGAGCCATCCGAGCTGCTCGCCGAGGTGACACGGCTCGGGTAACCGGGCCGAGCATGCGGCGTTGTATGACATCCGCCGGGAGCACCCGACATGACCGATCGAACTTCAATCAGCGCACCCGGCCTCGACACCGCCACCCGATTGGCCCTGGAGCGGACCCGCGTCGCCTACGAACGCACGATGATGGCCTGGATCAGGACCGCCACGTCGCTCATCACGTTCGGGTTTTCCGTCTACAAGTTCTTCGAAATCGAGATGAAGACCGCGCCGCCCGTCGCAATGCTGCTCGGCCCGCGCGGATTCGGCCTGGCGCTGATCGGCATCGGCCTGCTGTCGCTGCTGCTCGGCAGGGTCGAGCACGGCCGGGACCTGAGAGCGTTGCGGCAACAGTACGCTCGACATGCCCCGCTCGATGAGTGGGATCGTTTCGCTCGTGATCGGGGCGCTCGGGCTGGCTGCGCTGGTGGCCGTGGTCTTGAACGCCTGAACAGCGCATGAGAGGCCGGCTGCGTCCAGGCCGCCGGACCAGAGCAAGCGTGAGATCATGGGGACCGGAGGATAGGGATGCCCAAGACTCAATCCGAATTGTCGTCTAACGCCAGTGAAACCACGTTGAAGGAACTGAGCGATTTCTCCCTGGTGAGCGGCGGGGCGCTGTACCAACTCTGGCGACGCACGCACCTTTCCGGTGATGCGCTGCAGTTCACGCGCCGGCGCGTGCTCGTCGTGGTCCTGGTCACCTGGGTGCCGCTGCTGGTGTTGTCGATGGCCGAAGGGCACGCCTGGGGGGGCAGCGTGGCCCTGACGTTCCTGCAGGACGTGGAAACGCATGTGCGCCTGCTGATCGCGGCGCCCTTGTTGCTGCTGACGGAGGTCAAGGTTCACCGGGAGTTGCCCCCGATCGTGGGGCGCTTCGTGCAAAACGGCCTGATCCCCGATGCCGCGCGCCCGCAGTTCGACGCCGCTATCGCGTCGGCGCTGCGGCTGCGCAATTCGGTCGTTGCGGAGCTGCTGTTGATCGTATTCGTCTACTCGGTCGGCATGCCGTTCGTGTGGCGCGATCAGGTGGCGCTCGACGTGAACAGCTGGTATGCCACGGCAGCGGATGGGCAGTTGCACCCGTGGCTTGCAGGGTGGTGGGCGGGGCTCGTGAGCATGCCCGTGCTCCAATTCCTGATCCTGCGCTGGTTCTTCAGGATCTTCATCTGGGCGCGCTTCCTGTGGCGGGTGTCGCGCATGGATCTAGACCTGGAACCGACGCATCCGGACGGCACTGCCGGGCTGCACTTTCTCGCCAAGGTCGAACGCGCTTACTGGCCAATCCTGCTGGCGCTGGGCGACGGTCCTGGCCGGGATGATGGCCAACAGGATCTTCTATACGGGCGCAAGAGCTGCTCGACTTCAGGGTCGAAATCGTCGGCACGGTCGTGCTGATGGTGTTCGTCATTCTCGGACCGCTGCTCGCATTCACGCCGCAGCTCCGGGCGGTTCGACGCAGGGGGATGGAAGAATACGGCACGCTTGGGCAACGTTATGCGCGCGAGTTCCGACCGCAAGTGGATTCGCGGCGCCCAGCCCGCCGACGAGGCGCTGCTCGGCAGCGCGGACATCCAGTCGCTGGCCGATCTGCGCAACGGCTTCCTGGTGATCGAGGGCATCCAGTGGACGCCGTTTGCCATAAAGAACGTACTGAGTCTGGCGGTGATTCCGCTGCTGCCCGTCGCGCCGCTGCTGCTGACGACGTTCTCGGTGGAGCAGTTGCTTGATACCGTGTTGAGGGTGATCCTTTGAGACTGTGTAGGGGCGTGGATTGTCCGTGTCGCTACGCCGGTATGCGCTCGCGCTGGCAGCACCTGCGTGCGCCAGGCAATGCCTAGCTCCTGCGGCTGCGCGTTGCTCGCCACTCGAGCCGGCGTCGTGCCGCTCCAGCGGCGAAACGCCCTCGTGAACACACCGGGGGCGGCGTAGCCGAGCGAATCGGAGATCTCGCCAATCTCCATCGCCGAATATTCCAGCATCTGCCGGGCGATCTCGAAGCGCGTCTCCTCGACGAGCTGCTGGAAGCCGATGCCGAAAGCGTTGAGCCGGCGATTCAGGGTGCGGCTGTGCATCCCGAAGAGCGCGGCGACCTGGTCGGCCTTGGCCTGACCCGTCAGAATCGCTGTATGCAGCAGGCTGCGCACCTGCGCGGGGAAGTCGTCGCGGTAGCGGTTCTCGAGCAAATCGATCTGACCTTGCAGCATTCCACGCAGCGCGTCATCGATGCCCGGCAAGCGACGCTTCAGGAATCGGGCGGAGAAGAGCAACGCGTACCGCTCGGCGTCGAAGCGCAACGGGACCCGGAAGAACCGACGGAAGGGTCCAACGTCCGCCGGCGCGCTGTGTGCGAACCAGACCGCGGTGGGCCTCCAGTCGGGACCGCATAGTTCGTGCATGATGTTGTACAGGGTCGCGAGTGCGCCATCCCCGGTGTGATCGAGGGCTTCCAATCCCGGTTGGTGGACGTTCCAGGTCAGCATCGCCGAGTCGCCTTCCACCGCCAGATTCACGGATCCGCCCTGGACGTGAAGATGCACATAGCGAATGAAGCTGCGGATCGCCGTTCCGACGTCCGGCGCGTACTTCACGAGCAAGCCGACGAGACCGAAGGTATGTAGCCCGTTGTGCTGGCCGACCAGAAGGCCGAAATGCGGACAACCGGTCCGGGCCGCGCAATGACCCAGGATGCGGTTGCGAATGGCGTAGGGGACCCGAGTCTCCGCGTCCGCGAACAGCTTCAGGTCGTAGCCCAGCTCGGCCAACACCTCCCGAGGATCCGCCCCGAGGCTCCGGACGATGTCGGGGATGGACAACACGCTGGCCATGCGGACTGTCGAGGCGGGCGCATTGAGCTTCGCTGCCGGTTTTCGCATATCAGGACTAGGCGACTCGATTGGCGCGTTGGTCGACATCGGGCAAAGACTACGACCAATCTGTCCAAAATAGTGAAGTGTCGATTCCCGCCTTCGCGGGTCTTTGATCTCGCGCAAACAACCTGCCGCCCCACAAGCACATGTCCGAAAAAGTGAATCCGCCGTCTTGAAATGCACAGAGCGCGTTTGCCCTTTGGGAGAGCCTGCGAGGGAGCGAGCCGCGCCGAGGCTGAAGATAGGACGAGTGCGCGGGTTTCCTCGAACCTGCGAAGCCCGCAGCGGAGACGCACCCCAACAGGAAAAGGGACCAGGCATGAGGGTCATCATCGTTGGCGGCGTGGCGGGTGGCGCGTCGTGCGCGGCGCGGCTGCGCAGGCTGGACGAAAAGGCCGAAATCATCATGGTGGAGCGCGGTCCGTACATGTCGTACGCGAACTGCGGCCTGCCCTATCACATCTCGGGCGTGATCGAAGACGAATCGAGACCTGTTGGTGGCGAGCGAGGAGTTCTTCCGCACGCACTTCGCGATCGACGCGCGCACGAACTGCGAGGCGATCTCGATCTCGGCCGAAGAAGAAGACCGTGGATCTGCGCAATGTCGCGACCGGCGAGGTGACGACGGAGTCCTACGACAAGCTGGTGCTGTCTCCCGGAGCGCCCTCGGTCCGTCCCGCCGCTACCGGGCATCGACTTGCCCGGAATCTTCCAGGTAAGGACGGTGCCCGACGTACGGGGTATCCGCGAATGGATCGAACGGGGCACGACGTTCCTCGCCGGGATGTTCAACTATTCGGGGATCCAGTTCGTCCGGCCGACGCGGCGAGCCGTCGTGATCGGCGGCGGCTTCATCGGCCTCGAGACGGCGGAGAACCTGATCCATGCCGGGTTCGAGGTGACGCTGGTCGAGATGCTCGATCAGGTGCTCGCGCCTCTCGACCGGGAGTTTGCCCGCCTCGTCCAGGAACACGTGAAGCGGCATGGCCTGCGACTGGCACTCGGCGACGGCGTGGCGGGGTTCAAGCCGTTGGACGGCGGCGCGATCGAGGTGCAGACGAAGTCCGGCAAGAAGTACCCGGCCGACATCGTGATCCTCGCGCTCGGCGTGCGGCCGGATACCGCGCTGGCCAAGTCGGCCGGACTCGAGATCGGCGAGCGCGGGGGCATTCGCGTCGACGAGCACATGCGCACGAGCGACCCGGACATCTTCGCCGTCGGCGACGCCGTCGAGGTCCGCGATTTCGTGACCGGCGAGTGGAGCCTCGTGGCGCTGGCGGGGCCGGCGAACCGTCAGGGCCGGATCGCCGCTGACGTGATCGCCGGACGCGATTCCCGCTTCCGCGGCACGCAGGGCACTTCCATCATCGGATTGTTCGGCGCCGCCGCCGCCTGGACAGGCGTCAGCGAGAAGACGCTCAAGAGGCAGCGGCGACAACGACTACGAAAAGATCTACCTCTTCCCGAATTCGCACGCCGGCTACTACCCGGATGCCAAGCCGCTCGCGCTGAAGTTCATCTTCCGCAAATCGGACGGGCGCGTGCTCGGCGCGCAGGCGCTCGGCGAGGACGGACCGGCCGTGGACAAGCGCATCAGCGCGCTGGCCGTCGCGATCCAGATGGGCGCGACCATCTACGACCTCGAGGAAGCCGAGCTGTGCTACGCGCCGCAGTTCGGAAGCGCCAAGGACCCGGTCAACTTCGCAGGGATGGTCGCCGCCGACGTCCTGGACGGCGACATGCCGCTCGCCCACTGGGATCGACGCCAAGGGCGCGTTCCTGCTCGACGTGCGCCAGCCGGTGGAACTGGTCGTGGAAAGCGTGCCGGGCGCCACGAACATTCCGCTGCCGGAGCTTCGCGCGCGACTGCACGAGCTTCCCAAGAACCGCGAGATCCTCGTCATCTGCCGCTCCGCGCAGCGCGCGTACTACGCGACGCGGATCCTGCTGCAGAACGGGTTCAAGGCCCGAAGCCTCTCCGGAGGAATGTTGTCGCGGGCCATGCTCTCGGCAAACGGGGTGAGTCGGGAAGGCGCACGGCCAACGGCGGGTGGCCGAACCCGCACGGACAGAATGCCAACTGACACAGTCCAAGCGCAATCGGGAGTCAACATGATGTACATGAATCGAATCCAAAAACGCTGGCGCTGGTTCGCGCTCGCGATGGCTCACCTTCATCGCCTTGGGCCTCGCGATCGTGTTCGCCGCGCATGCAGCCGCGCAGGCCCCGGCGGCGCAGGGCGGCGCGCCGCCGCCGATGTCCGCGGAAGAGCTCGGCAAGCTCGTCGGCCCGATCGCGCTCTATCCGGACGATCTCGTCGGGATCATCCTGCCGGCCTCGACCTTTCCGCTGCAGCTCGTGCAGGCGGATCGCTATCTCGACAAGCGGAAAGCAGATCCCAAGCTCCCCGTCGACGATAAGTGGGACGACTCCGGTCAAGTCGCTGCTCAACTATCCGGACGTGGTCAGCAAGATGAGTGACGACCTCGACTGGACGACGGCGCTGGGCGAGGCGGTCGTCGCCGACCAGGGCGCGGTGATCGACGCCGTGCAGGCGTTCCGCCGCAAGGCGCAGGCGGCGGGCAACCTCAAGTCGGACGACAAGCAGGTGGTGAAGGTCGAGACAGGAGATCGTGTACATCGAGCCGGCGGATCCGCAGGTGATCTACGTGCCGCAGTACAACCCGACGACCGTCGTCGTTGCCAGCCCGACGCCCGTATACGCCTACTACCCGACGCCTTACCCGTCGTACTACTACCCGTATCCGCCCGGGGCCGCACTGGCCACAGGCGTCATCTGGGGCGCAGCGATCGGCGCGGCCTGGAGCGGCAACCGCTACGGCTGCTGCGGGGACGCCAACATCAACGTCAACCGGAACACGAACATCAACACGGGCAACGTCAATCGCGGCGGCGCGAGGCAGCAGGCCGGCGGCGGCACCGCGTGGAAATCCAACAAGCAGCCCGGTCAGGTCGCCGGATCGACAGGCCGGACCGCGTCGTCTGCGCGCGCGGGTGATGCGCGTGCGGGCGGATCAGCCGGCGCCGGTCGGGCGTCGCCGCAAGCCGCGAGTGGCGCAGCGGCGGGTCGGGCGGCGGCGGCGGCGACGCCTTCGGCGGCTACGGCTCCGGGCGGCAGGCGCAGATGGACAGCTCGCGCGGCGCATCGAGTCGGAGCTCGATGTCGAGCTCGAGCGCGCGGCCGTCGTCGAGCGGCGCTCGCGTTCGATGTCGGGCGGCGGCGGGGCGCGTGGCGGTGGTGGCGGCGGGCGCGGCGGCGGTGGTGGTGGGCGCGGTGGTGGCGGGCGGCGTTGAAACCGAGGAGCGTTGTCATGCGCACATTCACTTTCATCGAAAGCAAGGTATCACCCATGAACTTCATCCGCTTCTGGTTATTCATGCGCCGGCTTGCGCTGGCGCTGTTAGTGACCGTTCCGCTCGTCGCGGCTGCCGCTCCGCAGGAAACATTCGCGACGCCGGAGGCGGCGGTTGACGCTTTCATGGCGGCGCTCAAAGCCGACAGCGACTCGGCGATGGTCACGATCTTCGGCGACAAGCACAAGGATCTTCTCATCCCATCCGATCGCGCGGAGGCGAGCGCCACCCGGGCCAAGATCCTCGCGGCCATGCAGACGCTGCGCGTGCTGCGCGAGCCGAGCCCGGATCGCCGGGTCCTGGTCATCGGTGACGAAGCGTGGCCGTTCCCCATCCCCATCGTGCGTGTCGGCGACCGCTGGCGCTTCGACACCGACGAGGGCGCGGACGAGGTCGTCAATCGCCGCATCGGCGGCAACGAGCGCAACGCCATCTACGTTCTGCGTGCGTACATCGATGCGCAGCGTGCGTACGCGACGCGCGACCGCGACGGCGACGACGTGCTCCAGTACGCGCAGAAGCTCGCCAGCACGCCGGGCAAGCACGACGGTCTGTACTGGCCCGCCGACACCGCGAAGGGCGAAGAGGAAAGCCCCTTCGGTCCGCTGATCGCGGAGAGTTCGGCCTACCTCAAGGGCCACGTCGCAGGCGACCCGTACCGCGGCTACTACTTCAGGATCCTGACTCGCCAAGGCAAGAATGCCCCGGGCGGTGCCTACAGCTATGTGATCAACGGCCGCATGATTGCCGGCTTCGCGATGGTCGCCTTCCCCGCCGAGTACGGGAAGAGCGGCGTGATGACGTTCATCGTGAGCCACAACGGCAAGGTCTACGAGCGCGACCTCGGGAAGGATTCCGCCGCAATCGGGACGAAGATGACGACGTTCGATCCGGGCTCGGGTTGGAAGGAAGTGCCACGCTGAGCAATTGAAGGAAGAGCCACATGAAACGCAGATATCCCGAACGCGCTCTTCGACTCGATCTCGCGTGCGCGCTCGCCGCTGCCGGCTGGCTTGCCGCGGCGCCTGCGAGCGCTGGCGGCTTGACGCTCTATGAGATCGGCACGGAGGACGTCGGTCTCGCGTCGGCCGGATACACGGCGCGCGCGCAGGATGCATCGACCGTCTTCACGAACCCGGCGGGCATGACGCGCCTGGACGGTACGCAAGTAACGATGGGCGCGCAGGCGCTCTACGGCGACCTGGGGTTCACCATCGGGCAGGGCACGTCGCCCGGATTGGGCAACGGGGATGGCGGAAATCCCATCGGCTGGTTTCCCGGCGGCGGCTTCTTCTACTCGTACAGCGCGTCGCCCGACCTCAAGCTCGGGTTCGCAGCAACTGGCAACTTCGGCCTGTCGATGAACTACGACTCCGATTGGGTCGGCCGGTACTACATCCAGGAGGGTACGCTGGTGGGGTTGTCATTCGTGCCGTCCGTGGCCTATCGCTTGAACCCGCAGTGGTCGGTGGGCGCGAGCCTCAACGCAATGTACGGGAAGATCCGGGCCCAGGTCGCCGTGAACAACCTCGGCGGCTCCGACGGAATGCTGGTGCTCGACGACTACCAGTGGGGCTTCGGGGGAACGCTCGGCGTTCTGTACGAGCCGAGCGCCCAGCACCCGGTTCGGGCTGGCGTGGAACTCGCAGATCAAGCTCGACTTCTCGTCCACGCCCGAGTTCACGGGACTGTCGCGTGCGCTCGAGACCGTGATCACCAGTCGTGGCCTCAACAACACGAACATCAATCTCGGCGTCACCGTGCCGCAGGGGGTCAACGCGAGCTTCTTCCACCAGGTCGACGATCGCTGGGCGCTGCTCGGAAGCGTGGGCTGGCAGCAGTGGTCGAAGTTCGGCTACGTGGAAGTAGGGGTCGAGTCGTCCAATCCCGTGAGCCTGACGAAGAACCT
This sequence comes from uncultured beta proteobacterium, assembly GCA_963789885.1. Classification (GTDB taxonomy): domain Bacteria; phylum Pseudomonadota; class Gammaproteobacteria; order Burkholderiales; family SG8-39; genus DATEDA01. Next base: position 15,183 of record CAWBNB010000061.1, read on the forward strand.
CAACTTCAAGGACACGTGGCACGTCGCCGCGGGCGCGCAGTACCAGATGGACTCGCCCTGGCGCCTCGATTTCGGCGTCGCCTACGATTCCGAGTTCCAGGACAGCCCGGTCTCGCCCATGCTTCCGGCGAACTCGATGTGGCGGTTCGGCATCGGCGCACAGAAGCAGGAGAGCAAGACGTTCTCCTGGGGGCTCGCGGCCGAGTACGTCTACGGCGGGAGCCTGGACGTCAACAAGCAATCGGACACGCCCGTGGCGCTGGGCGGCCGCGGGAATCTGGTGGGATCCTACGACAACGTCGGGATCTTCTTCGTCGCCGCGAACTTCAACTGGAAGTTCTAGCGCGGAGTCGCCACCATCCAGGCGGTTCCGCCGGCTTCGGGAAATTCGCATCCCGAGGCCACCAGCCGCACCAGCAAGCCGTCGATCTCCGCCCTGGCCGCAGGAGACAAGGGCGCTGCGGTCGCCACAATCGCAACGCGACAGGTCGGCAGCGACAGCAGCAATCGGCTCAAAGGTTCCGCTCCTTCCGATGCCCGAGATGCGATGGCGCCGCCTACAGCAGCCATTCGATGGGGAGGATCGACAGCAGCTCGACGCCCATGCGCGTGGACCAGTCCGTCTCGGGCTCGGTGTCGTAGTGCTTCTCGCCCGATGCAGTTCGCTCGATCCATTCCAGGCTGTTGCCGTCTGCGGTCAGCCGTACCTCATACGCCAGCATCGGCACTTCGACATCGAAGAATCGGGTCAGACCCTGCGCGAGCACCGGATTGCTGAGCACCAGACCCATTTCGGTGTTGAGCCGCGCCGAGCGCTGGTCGAAATTGAACGAGCCGACGAAGATCCGGCGGCTGTCGACGGCGAGCGTCTTGGCATGCAGGCCGGAGGACGAGCCTGATCCGAACCGGTTGCGGGATTCGTTCGCTTCTTTCGTCGCGGTCGGCTTGATCTCGTAGAGCCGGACACCGGCCTGGAGCAGGTCGCGGCGGCGCTTCCCGTAGCCCGAATGCACCGACTTCTCGTCGGACGCCGCGAGCGAGTTGGTGAGGATGCGCACGGTCACGCCGCGTTTCGCCAGCGCCGCCAGCAGCTCGGTGCCGCCGTCGCCGGGCACGAAGTACGGCGAGACGATGTCGAGCATCTTTTCGGGCCGGCCCATCTTGCGCACGAGCTCCGGGAAGAGCAGCACGTCCGTCCGCTCCGTGGTGTCGAGCGTCTTGGCCGGGTCGTCGTACACGACCTCGGCGGCCGCCCACTCGAGCGCGAGTTTCCGGTCCAGCAGCTCGCGCACCAGCGGCGTCGCGCGCACCGCCTCGAGATACGCGATCGATTCGGGGTCGGCGCGGTTCGCCACGAATTTGGCCTCGAGATTGGTGGTGCCGTCCGGCATTGGCGGACCGACGAAACCCGACGCCGGGTAGGCGGACGCGCTGTTCCAGTAGACATCGAACTCCTTGGACACCTCGGGCACCGCCGGTCCCACGGCGAGCACGTCCAGGTCGGCGAACGTGAGGCCGGCCCCGGCGCCGAAGTACTCGTCAGCGATGTTGCGTCCGCCTACGACCGTCGCCTGGTTGTCGGCGGTGAACGACTTGTTGTGCATGCGCCGGTTCACGCGGGTGAAATCGGTCACGAAGTTGAGCACGCGGTTGTCGCGAATGACGACCGGGTTGTAGAGGCGCACCTCGATGTTCGGATGCGCGTCGAGCGCGGCGATGGTGGGATCGAGCCCCTTCGTATTCAGGTCGTCGAGCAGCAGGCGCACGCGCACCCCCCGCTCGGCCGCCTGCCAGAGCGCCTGGAACATCAGGTAGCCGACGTGGTCGCCATTCCAGATGAAGTATTGCGCGTCGAGCGACTTTTCTGCGGCGCCTGCGAGCAGGACGCGCGCGGCGAACGCATCGCGAGGGTCGGGCAGCGCATGGATGCCCGTCTTGCCGGGATTCGCAGCGACGCCGGGCGCAATCGCGCGGCCGAGCCGCGTCCCCGCCGTGTCAGTGAGGGCGGTGGTCTCGACGCGATCCTTTGGAGGGGGCAGCGTGGCACAGCCGGTAACGAGCACCACAAATGCGACCAGAAGGGAGGACAGAACGGGTTTCATCTGAGCGTTATCGACAGGTGTTGCGAGGACCATTTCCCGCGGAATCCTACGCTACTTGGCACGGTACTCGTGGCACATCACGCATTCCATGTGCCGGTGCTGTCGATCGGGTCGTGTTCATGCTATGCGCGATCCATCGCTGCACATCGCGTCGATCACGGTCATGCGGCTGAGTCGGCTGGAGCCGCGACGATCGTGCCGCTGATGCTCACGATGGTGCCGCTGGATAATCTCGTGAATATGCTGCTCGGAATATTGTTCTGGATGACGTCGGTTGCTCGGCCAGGGCTGGACGCCTTCCAACCGCCCCTTCTTGATCTCGCACAAGACGGAATGGCAGACTTCGACCGCAAAATGCGCGGGCGAGACGTCGGTAAGAGCCCCAAATCGCGGTGTGGGATAATCGGCGCCCTCGCGTCTCCGCATTTGAGCTATGGAGATCCCGTCCCGATGAAATCCCGAGTTTGCCCGCCCGCGAAATGGACTGCCCTCGCCGCCGCGGCATA
>CAWBNB010000062.1:0-7546 GCA_963789885.1 uncultured beta proteobacterium
TACCCGTCGGGCACTTGATGATGCCGATCGTGGCCACGCGCTTCGTCGCGATGACACGTTGTTCCAGTCGCCCGCCCCGGCCGTTGGCAGATTCGTCCTGACAGAGGCTTGTTTCTTGGCAGTCAGGTTCGAGCTGACGTGAAGCGTGCTTCGCGTTGAGGAGGATAATCGCGAAGCATGGACCGCAACCGCAGATGAAACAGCAAATACGTTTCTGCACCGCAAGGGACGGCGTGCGGATCGCCTTCGCGACCGCCGGCGAGGGGCCGCCCCTCGTGCGCGTCAACAATTGGTTTACGCACCTCGAACTTGACTGGGTCAATCCCGTCTGGCGGCACTGGTCGGAGGCTCCTGGCCGATCGACGGATGCTCGTTCGCTACGACCCGCGGGGCTCCGGCCTCTCCGATCGGGATCCCGCTGACGTTTCCCTCGACGCGCTGGTTTCCGACCTGAATGCTGTCGTCGATGCGCTGAGACTTGCCCGCTTTCCGCTGATTGGGCTGTGCCAAGGTGGCGCGATCGCGATCGCCTATGCAGCACGTCATCCCGAGCGAGTCAGCCGACTCGTGCTGTACGACAGTTACCTGCACGGCGCCTTCGTGGGCGACGCCGGCGAGAAGCTGGCCCGTCAGGCGCAGGACGTTCGCAGAAATGATCGAGCTCGGCTGGGGCAGGAAAGTGGGAGCGTTTCGCGAGATGTTCGCCGGCCTGCTGATGCCTGGAGCCGGGGAGCGCGAACAGAAATGTATTGGCGAGCTCCAGCGCCACAGTGCCTCGCCGGCCATGGCCCGCCGCCTGTGGAACGAGTTCAACTCGTTCGACGTTCGCGCCGAAGCTGCGAAGGTCGTCGCGCCAGCGCTGGTGTTTCACGTGCGCGGCGATGCAATGGTGCCATTCGAGGCAGGCCGACGCCTGGCCGCAGCACTGCCGAAGGCCCGCTTCGTACCGCTCGAAGGTCACAACCACATCCTGCGCGCCGACGAGCCGGCCTGGCTCGATCTTCAGGAAGGAGCTGAATGACTTCCTCGGCCTTGACGAGCAGACCGGTGATGCCGCAACAGGCGAGCTTGCGACCCTGACGAGCCGCGAAAGGGAGATTCTCGACGGCATCGCCCGCGGGCTGACCAACGCCCAGATCGCGGACCGCCTGCGCATCGCCGAAAAGACGGTCCGCAATCACGTCAACCACGTCTTCTCCAAGCTCGATGCACGGCATCGCGCGCAAGCCATCGTGATCGCGCGCAAGGCCGGGCTCGGCCGCGAATAGCGGCTCGTTCCTGCGGCTGGGGCCTGTGGCCCACGGTTGCCCGGCGCGCCGCATCGCCGCAGAGATTCGCCTGGGGCCCTCGCCTCACGACGCAGCCGCAATGCCATGGCAGTCTGCCCGTGTCGCAACGACGAAGACATGGAGATGGGCAGCATGGCTACGGCAAAAGCGAACCTGGTTCAGCAACGGCAAAACCCGCTGCGCGAGCGATACCGCCGCGTCCCGACGGAGGCCTGGATCCGCGACGGCGCGCAGACGATCAGCGCGTGCGGCGGGGATCCGTTCCACGGTGCCGTCATTCCCGCCAATAGTGGCGGCGCGCCGCTGCGTTTCGGCATACACCGCGCCGTCGGTGGCGACCACGATTACCCCAATCCGGGCGATCTGCTGTCGGCCGCACTCGCCGCCTGCTTCGACTCGACCCTGCGAATGCTCGCCGATCATCTGGGTGTTCGGCTCCAGTCCCTCGAGGTCAAGGTTGAGGCGGAATGCGACGTGCGCGGTTGTCTGCTGGTCGATCGCTCCGTTCCGGTCGGGTTCCAAAGGATGCGTTGCAGTGTGCGGTTGCAGCCCGAGGGTGATGTCGAGGCCGAACGACTGCAAATGCTCGTTGGCGCTGCGGAAGGCTGCTGCGTCGTTCTGCAAACGCTGCGCAACGGCGTCACGGTAAGCGCTCAAATCGACAGCGCCGATGCCGAGGCGGTCAACCCAGCCTTGACAGCGGCGACTGACTAATTAGAGCCCGGGCGACCGCAATCTGGCCAAGGCCGACGCCAGCCGGCCGGACTCGCAGACGCACGCCTCACCCACCCACTTCCCACGAAGGTCTGGGCCCGAACCGCTCCACGAGAAAATCGATCAGCGCGCGCACGCGGGACGAGAGCGTGCGGTTGGGTAGGTAGACCAGGTAGATGGCGCTCTCTGGCACGACCTGAAACTGGCGCAGCAGCGGTACCAGTTGACCCTGCTGCAAGGCGTCTCCCACCATATAGACGGGCAGGATGCCGATTCCCAGGCCGGCAGCAACCGCCCCGCGCACCACGTCGATTTCATCGGTTTCAAACGCGCCGGCGACTGACACCGAATACTTCCGCCCGGCCCGCCGCAGCGTCCAGACCCCCTTTGGCGCAAGCGGCGGAAACAGCACGCACTCGTGCTTGCGGAGGTCCTCGATCCGGCGCGGCATCCCGCGCCGCTGCAGGTACGCTGGTGCGGCGCACAGCACGGAGCGGTTGGGGGCGAGTCTTCGCGCCACCAGATTCGGGCCCGGATTGAAGGACACACGGATGCCCAGGTCGAACCCCCCGTCGCCCAGGTCGACTGCGCGATTGCTGCAGGACAGCTTGACCTGGATTTTCGGATACCTCTGATAAAACTCGGTGAGCGCGGGCAACAGATGCCGCATCGCGAACGCCGGGACGGCCGTCACTTTCACCACGCCGGCCGGTTCGGACTGGGTACGCGTCAAGCGCTGCTCGGCTAGCTCCGCTTCCTGCACGATCCTGGCGCAATGCTCGTAGAACTGGGCGCCCGCCTCGGTCAGGCTGAGCCTGCGCGTTGAGCGGTTCAGCAGCTTCACCGACAGCGCGTCTTCGAGCGCGCTCACGTGCCGGCTCGCCAGCGACTTCGACATGCCGAGTCTCTCCGCGGCGGCGGAGAAGCTCTTCGCTTCCACCACTTGCGCGAACACGCGCATCCCGCCCAGCCGGTCCTTCATTAGTCTCATTCCTGCAACAATAGATTGCAGTAAACACTATTTATCCACATTCTGCAATCCACTAGATTGGCGTCGCAGGCGCAGAACGAACCGTCCGTCGACGCCCGGCTCAGGGGTAGCGGCGGACACACCAGAGTGGGTATCGAACCGAGGAGATCGTCATGAGTCAGCAGGTCGTCGGAGCCAGGCCGCTGGAAATCTGCTGCCCGCCGTGGAGATGGCTCCGGACCCGCGTGGAGCGGCTGAGGGCGCCGATCGATTTCGGGCTGGTCGGGTGTGACGATGAACACTCGCCCCATCCTGACGTGCTCGCCCTTCCTGGCGCTCGATCCCCGGTCGGCGCCCGAGACAGCAGCGTGGCAATGGACCGCGCCCGAAGCGGCTCGACGCTCCGCGAAGGCGCCGCTCTCAGGCTGCGCAACGGGCTGAGTGTTCGCGTGCGTCCCGCCCGGCGAGCGGACGCCGAGGCGGTTCAAGACTTCGTGCGTCGCCTCTCGGACGCTTCGCGGAGACTTCGCTTCCTTGCGCCGATCCGCGAGCTCACTCCGGCGATGCTCGCGCGTCTCACGGGATACGCCGACCGGCGCGCGCTGGTGCTCCTCGCCGAGGTGCATGACGGCAAGACGTGGTGCACCGTTGCGCTGGCGGAACACGCGGCGGGCGATGACGACGGGACCTGCGAGCTCGCATTGGTCGTGGCCGATGCATGGCAGCGCCTGGGGCTCGGACGCACGCTCATGGGAATGCTGATCCAGAGGGCGCGCGACGCGCGCTGGGTGCGGGTCGTGGCGGACGTTCTACGCGACAACGAGGCGATGCTCGCGGTTGGGCTGCGCGTACGACTTCGCCGTCGCACGCCGCCCGTACGGCCCGACGATGCTCAGGCTCGAGCGTGATCTCCGGAGCCTTCTGCCAACCGATGGCGCGTGCATATCCGCAGGAGAGCTGGCTCAGGCGCGTTTGACCGCGGCGTTCGCCGCTTCCTAGCGCAAGAGATTGTCGCTGCAATCACTGAATGAACCGTTTTCGATCCACATCCAACCCAGGAGGTCGTCATGAGTCAGGAGATCGTCAAAGTCGGACAGATGGAAATTCGCTATCTCGTGGATGGCGCGCGAACGGGCGGGCTGGGGCTGTTCGAAATGAAGGTTCCGGCCGGCGCCCACGTGCCTCCGCCGCACAGCCATACCAACAACGAGGAGTGCGTTTACGTGCTGGAGGGTGTGCTCAGATATACGGTCGATGACGAAACCCGCGACCTGAAGCCGGGTGAATGGATGTCGACGCCGCGGGGTTCCGTGCACCATTTCAGCAATCCCGGTTCCGAGACCGTGCGCACACTCGTGATGCTTACGCCGGATACCGGCGCGCAGTTCTTTCGCGAAATCGGAGCCCTGGCCGGCGCGGGTGGACCGCCTGATCGGGCGAAGCTCATGGCGGTCATGGCCCGATACGGGCTGGTGCCCGCCGTGCCGCCGGCCCCGCCGCATGACCGGCCTTAATTGTCTGGCGCGCCCGGTGGGGTGAATCTGGGCACTGGGTCGAGGCCATTTGGGTACCCTAGGCGTTCCGACCCGACGCAGGCGCTCGGAAGTAGCTCCAGGCCAGAAGACCTGTTGATGTCTCGATAGGCGTAGTACATTCCCACGCGGTGCATACCGATCCGTCGGCATTCGCGCGGATCGGCATTCGAGGAAGGGAGGCCCGAATATGCAAGCCGTTCGGAAACTTGGCTTTGGCGCGGTCGTCGCGCTCGTCCTAATCGCGGCGCCGGCAGCAGCCCAGCAGGAACCCGTGGTCTCGATCGGCAGCGTCGACATCGGCGGCGTGGTTCGCGGCCCGCGAGGACCGGAAGCCGGGGTTTGGGTGATAGCGGAGACGACCGAGCTGCCCACCAAGTTCGCGCGCATCGTGGTCACCGACGACCAAGGGCGTTACGTCATCCCCGACCTGCCGCCGAGCGTCAACTACCAGGTCTGGGTGCGCGGCTACGGGCTCATCGATTCGCCGAAGCTGCGCGCAAAACCCGGCCAGATCGTCAACCACAGCGCGGCGCCTGCGCCGACGCCCGCAGCGGCGGCACACTATTACCCGGCGATCTACTGGTATTCGATGCTGAAGATGCCACCGGCGAAGGACTTCGGCGGCACGACGAACATTCCCAAGGAGGTTACCCAGGACATCTGGCGCCGTCGGATGAACAATACCGACTGCATCGGCTGCCACGCCCTCGGTCAGGAATCGACGCGCACGATCCCTGCCGCGCTCGGCGAATTCAAGTCGGGCGAGGAAGCCTGGGCGCGCCGCGTCGCCTCCGGCCACACCGGGTCGTTCATGATCGATCGTCTCGCCAAGCAGCTCGGCGGAGTGCCGTTCACGTACTACGGGGAATGGACCGACCGCATCGCCAAGGGTGAGCTGCCCAAGGCGCAGCCCCCGCGCCCGCAGGGCGTCGAGCGCAACGTCGTCATTACGTCGTGGGAATGGGGCACGGAGAAGACCTTTCTCCACGACCTTATCTCCTCGGACCGGCGCGATCCCACGGTAAACCCTTACGGTCCGCTCTACGGCTCATCCGAATACTCGAGCGACAACATCCCGATCCTCGACCCGAAAACGCACACGGTGACGTTCTTCAAGATGTCAGTCCTGAGTGACGGCGTCCCCGAGTCGTTCGGGCCGCCGTTCCACGCCTCGGCCTTGGACAAGCCGTTCGCGCCTTCGCCGTACTGGGGAATGGAGAAGATCTGGTCGCAGAAGGCGAACAACCACAACGGCATGTTCGACCGGAAGGGCCGGGTGTGGTTTGCAGCCAATGTGCGCGGCGACCAGAACCCCGCCTTCTGCAAGAAGGGCTCGGATCATCCGTCGGCCCAGGCCTTCCCGATCGAGCTGTCGCAGCGCCAGGTGTCGATGCTCGACCCGAAGACGATGAAGTACACCCTCATCGACACCTGCTTCGGCACCCATCACCCGCAGTTCGGCTACGACGCGGACGATACGGTGTGGTTCTCTGGCGGCGGCCCCGTGGCGGGGTGGATCAATACCAAGCTCTTCGATGAGACCGGCGACGCCGTCAAGGCGCAGGGCTGGGCGCCGTGGGTGCTAGACACCAACGGCAACGGCAAGCTCGACGAGTACAGCGAGCCCGGCAAGCCGGCTGAAAGCGGCAAGGACATGCGCGTCGCGGGCTCCGGTCCCTACGCCGTGATGCCGCACCCGACCGACGGCTCGATCTGGTACACGTTCAACGTGTTCGCCGGTACTGCGGGGTTCATGCGCTTTGACCCGAAGACCAGGCTCTCCGAGTTCTACGCCCTCCCGGCGGGGTTCGTCGGCCTGCGCGGCGGCGACATCGACAAGAACGGCGTGGCCTGGGGCTCGGGTTCGAACGGCGGCTTCATCAGCTTCGACCGGCGAAAGTGCAAGGGTCCGCTCAACGGACCGACCGCGACCGGCAACCATTGCCCGGAAGGCTTTGCCTACCACCGTTTCCCCGGGCCGGGACACGAGGGGTTCGAGCAGAACAGTGCCGAGGCGAGCTACTACACCTGGGTTGACCAGCACAACACCCTTGGCCTCGGCGAGAACGTGCCGATCGCCACCGGCAACCTGAACGGCGGCTTCATCGCGCTCAAGGACGGGAAGATGGTCATGCTGACGATTCCGTACCCGATGGGCTTCTTTGCCAAGGGGCTGGACGGTCGCATCGACGATCCGAACGCCGGCTGGAAGGGGCGCGGCCTGTGGAGCACGAGCGGCGATCGCACGCCCTGGCTGATGGAGGGAGGCAAGGGTTCGAAGCCCCGCGCCGTGCACATCCAGATCCGGCCCGATCCGCTCGCGCGGTAACCGGACAATCGTCCGAGTCGGGTAGTCGCGAGCATCTGCTGCTCGCCTCCGGAGAGCGTGCCGGCGAGCCTGGCGTCGGCGCTCGGCCGCGCCGGGGAAACGGAGCGTAGATCTCCCAAGCGTTCGACCGCGCCTCGGCGCGGGCGCGCGGCCTCGGTAATCGAGCGGCCGCTTCCGGGCCGCAAGCGGACACGCTGAGTGGTCGCCGGAAAGGCGGATCAGGGAAAAAAGGGAGCCCGCGTAATCGCAGGGGCTGGGCGTTTGGCGCGCCCGGCGGGGTTTGAACCCACGACCGCCTGGTTCGTAGCCAGTCAGTCTGCTCGCCGCGGCAGCACGCGTCCCGGATCGAAGAACGGCAACCGGCAGATGCGCGCCAGCTCCGAGCCGGAGATCGAGACGACCGTACCTACCGCCGCCGTTTCCGCCTGCGCAAATCCAAGCGCCAGCTCGCTGCCGACGGACGGCGATCGGACCCGGCTGGTCACCTCCGCGCGAGGGAGTTCATGGAGTGAGGAAGGATCGCGGCGTGCGAGGCCGTCGAGCCCGACGAGGCGCCGGTCCGGGTCGCGCCAGCGCAGCGCCCGCAACACTTCGCTGCCGGTAAACGCGTGCCCGTCGAATGACACCAACCGCTCGAGCCCGAGCTCGAAGGGGTTCACGGGTCCCGCCAGCTCGTTCGTGAACAGGATGTACCCCGATTCGATCCGCA
>CAWBNB010000063.1:0-26439 GCA_963789885.1 uncultured beta proteobacterium
CGGCCGTCGAGGTGCACCTCGCCGCCGCTCGGCGCGAGCTGCCCGAGGATGCAGTTGAAGAGCGTCGACTTGCCGCTGCCGTTCGGGCCGATGATGCCGAGGATCTCGCCCTCCTCGACCGAGAAGGACACGCCGTCGACCGCGACGATTCCGCCGAAGCTCTTCTTCAGATCGCGCACCTGGAGGACGGTGCTCATCGCGTACCCTCGCTCTCCGCGGCAGCCTCGGGCGGGACGCCGGCGGCGCCCGCCGTCCGCCGCCGGGCCGGGCGGGTGAGCCGGTCGGCGAGTCCGAGCAGGCCGGTGGGTGAAAACGCCATCAGGACTATCACTAGGACCGCGTACCCCATCAGGTAGAACCCCTGGGTGAAGCGCAGCCACTCGGGGAGCAGTACCGCCACGATCGCGCCGAGGAACGGGCCGAAGAAGTAGCCGGAGCCGCCGAGGACGACCATCAGCAGCAGGTTGAGCGACAGCCCGAGCGCGAACGGCGTCGGATCGACGAACTGCAGGAGCGGCGCGTAGAGCGCGCCGGAGATGCCGCCGAGGCCCGCGCCGATGGCGAACGCGACCAGCGTGTAGCGGCGCGTATCGACGCCGAGCGAGAGCGCGCGGATCGGGTTTTCGCGCAGCGCGACGAAAGCGCGCCCCCAGGGCGAGCGGATGAGCCACCAGGTCGCGGCCGACACGAGCGCGAGGTGCGCGAGGCAGAAGTAGTAGAACGCGAGGGGCGAGTTCATCGGCAGACCGAGTACGCTCGGGCGCGGCACGTTGCTGATGCCGTAGATGCCGCCGGTCAGCCATTCCTCGTTGCGGAAGATGAGGTAGACGAGCGTGTTGAACGCGAGCGTCACGAACGCGAGATAGTGGTGCTGCACGCGCAGCGCCGGGTAGCCGAGCACCCAGCCGACCGCGAAGCACGAGACGCCGCCGAACACGTAGGTGGGCCAGAACGGCCAGCCCTTCGTGGTCAGGTAGGCAGTGATGTAAGCACCGATCCCGACGAACGCGGCCTGCGCGAGCGAGATCTGCCCGGCGTAGCCGAGCGTCAGGTTGAGGCCGATGGCGGCGATCGTCATCACCGCCCACATGCTGAGGATGAAGATGCCGTAGGGCTTCAGCCCGAACGGCACCACCAGCAGGAACGCGCCGGCGGACGCGAGCACGATGGCGGCGGCGAGGCGCCGGTTCTTCAAACCGTGCGCTCCTCGACCCGGCCGAGCAGGCCCTGGGGCCGGAACAGGATGACGACGATCAGGATCATGAGCGGGATCGCCATCCGGTACTGCGAGGAGATGTAGGCAGCGGCGAAGTTGTCGACGACGCCGAGCAGCAGGCCACCGACGATCGCCCCGCGCACCTGATTGAAGCCGCCGATGATCGCGGCGATGAAGGCGTACAGGCCGAGCCATTCGCCATTCGTGAACTTGGCGAGGTAGATCGGCGTGATCAGGAGCGACGCGACCCAGACGAGCGCGCCGTTGATCAGAAACGTGTAAAGGATCATCCGCTCGACCCGAACGCCGAGGAGACGGGCGACGGTGGGGTTCTGCGCCGTCGCCTGCATGCAGCGCCCGGTGCGCGTGCCGTTGAGGAAGAGCTGCAACGCGGCGACGACCGCGATGCAGATCGCGAGGATGAGGAGGCTCTGGATCGAGAATACGGCGCCGAGGACGGCGACGTCGGTGGTGGCCGCGAGCGCCGGGAACGGCCACGCGTCGGCGCCGTAGAACTCGCGCACCGCTTCCTTCATGAGGATGGCGAGCCCGATGGTGGCGATCACGAGCGGCAGCACTCCGTGCCGGATCAGCGGGTCGACCATCCACTTCTTGAAGAGGAGGCCGAGGACGACGACGGACACGACGCCGCCGACCGCCACCGCGGGCCAGAACGGCAGCCCAAAATGGCCCATCGCGATCAGCACGAAGAACGCCGGCAGCATGACGAACTCGCCCTGGGCGAAGTTGATCGTCTGCGAGGTCTGCCAGAGGAGCGTGAAACCGACCGCGACCAGCGCGTAGATCCCGCCGGTCGCGAGACCGGCGACGAGGAGCTGGAGGATGTCGGCCAAGGTCGGCGGCGTCCCAAACGGCGACCGGCGCTACTCTCAGCGCCGGTCGCCTGGACTTCCGGGAGGCAGGGTTGCCCGGCTACTGGCCGAGCTTCGGCAGCACCTTGCTGATGTTCTGCTTGCCGTTCACTACTTCGGCGAGGAAGCTGATGCGGTCGATCTCGCCGACGTTGTCCCAGGTCGTTTCCATCAGGATGCCGGGCTCCTCTTTCGGCGTGATCGTCAGCCCGTGCATGACCTTGGCGAGCCCTTTGCGGTCGAACTTGCCGAGCTTCTTCTCGGTGACGTACTTCACCGCGTAGACCGCGGTGTAGCCCTTGATGCCGTTGTGGTCGGGCTTGTAATTGAAGCGCTTCTGGAAGCGCGCCGCGAACTCGGTGACCGCCGGGATCGGCGCGTCGGCGGTCAGGCCGACGTGGCCGACGACGCCGTTCGCCGCCTCCGCCGCGAGCTCGATCGTCTTCTGGCTGAGCAGCGTCGTGTCGCCGACGAACGGCCCCTTGAGCCCCTGCTTCCGCGCCTCGCGCATGATCCGCGCGCACTCCTCCTCGTTGCTGTACACGAAGACCGCGTCGGCGTTGGCCGCCTTGAGCTTGACGACGTCGGCCGCGAAGTCGACCTGGCCGGACTCGGTGGACACGTCGGCGACGAGCTTGATGTTGCGCGCGGCGAGCTCCTTCATCAGCTTGTCGCGACCGCCCTTGCCGAAGTCGTTGTTCACCCAAATCAGCGCGACCGTCTTCGCCTTGAGCTCGTCGCGGATGTAGTTGGCGATCTTCGGCATGCCGATCTGCTGGCCGAACGAGGTCCGGAAGAGGTACGGGCTGCCGAGCGTGGTCAGCTCCGCCGCCTCGCCGCCGATGAAGTCCGGGATTTCCGCCTGCTGCACCATCTGCAGGGTCACCTTCACGTTGCCCGAGAAGATCGGTCCGAGGATGACATAGGGATCACCGTCGATCGCCTTCTGCATCTGCGAGCGCGCGACGCCGGGGTTGGTCTGCGTGTCGTAGAGCGTGAGGACGATCTTGTCCTTGAGGATGCCGCCCTTGGCGTTGATCTCCTCGACCGCGAGGATGACGCCGTCGCGGAAGTTGCCGCCGGACACGGCGATCGAGCCCGAGATCTCGCCGACGTAGGCCATCTTGACGTCGGCGGCCCCCGCGGCGCCCGACAGCAGCGCTGCCGCAAGAGCCAATACAAATTTCGACCTGCTCATGGCACCCTCCTCCTGGATAACTGAACGACGTACGCGTTCGATTCGAAATGCTGGCGGTTCGGCCGCGAGACTCTACCACCGACCCGGCACGCTTCATGTATTGCGTCGGGGCTGCGCCGTCCGCGGCCCCAAGCGCGGCTCGTATGGGACGGCCGCGCTCGCGCCAAGTGGGCAGGGCGGTCGCGACGCAGTGCAGCATCGAGCGATCAGAGACCGCCTCACTCCCGACTCTTAAGGCACCAAGACGATGAAAACGATCACCCTGATTCCCGGCGACGGCATCGGCCCCGAGGTCACCGCCGCGGCGTGCGCCGTCGTCGACGCGAGCGGTGCCGCCATAGCCTGGGAGGAAGCCCCGGCCGGCATGAAAGTGGGACTGGATTCCGGCAATCCGTTGCCGGAGTCGGTGTTCGCATCGCTGGAGCGCAACCGGGTGGCGCTCAAGGGACCGACGCAGACGCCCTTCGGCGAACCCTACCGGGTCTGGCGCGACCTGCGCGAGCCCGGTGGCAAGTCCGCAACCCGCACCTACCCCAGCGTGACCATCGCGCTGAGGCGCGAGTTCGAGCTCTTCGCCAACGTGCGCCCGGTCAAGAACTATCCGAACGCCGGCGGCCGCTACCAGGGCGTGGACATCGTGCTGTTCCGCGAGAACAGCGAGGATCTCTACCTCGGCCTCGAGCGCATGGCCGATCCGGACACGGCCGAGGCCACGAAACGCATCACGCGCGCAGGATGCGTACGGATCGCCCGCTTCGCCGCCGACTACATGCGGCGCACCGGCCGGAAGCGCGTCACCATCGGACACAAGTCGAACGTGCTCAAGCTCACCGACGGAATGTTCCTCAAGGTGTGCGAGGAGACGCTCGCCGCGAGCCCCGGACTGGTTGTCGACAGCCGGGTGATCGACGCGCTGTGCATGGAGCTGGTGGTCAAGCCGGAGACCTTCGACTGCCTGCTCCTGCCCAACCTGTACGGGGACATCGTCTCCGACCTCGCGGCGGGGCTGGTGGGCGGGCTCGGCATCGCGCCGGGCGCGAACATCGGCGCTAACCACGCCATGTTCGAAGCGGTGCACGGCAGCGCGCCCGACATCGCCGGGCGCGACATCGCGAATCCGATGTCGATGATCCTGTCGGCGGTGATGATGCTTCGCTACCTCGGCGAAGGTGCCGCGGCCGACCGCATCGAGCAGGCGCTAGGCACGGTGCTCGCGGCCGGACGGGCGCTGACGCGCGATCTCGGCGGCAGCGCGGGCACCCGCGCAATGACGGCGGCGATCGTCGGGGAGCTGAAGCGGCGCTGACGGTTCGGTGACGCGAGACGCGTCGCGCGCTTCCCGTCGACGCGCTGACGGCGCACGGCCCCGTACGGCCGTTGGTATCCCACCCGGGAGAGGAATTTCTGCCCGCGGCTACGCCCGGCCTACGCCAAAAGGCCGACCCACGGTCTATTTGAACGGTCCCGCGGCGGGCTCAGAATCATCCGTTAAACTGGCCGCCGTGCGCAACGGCCGGTCGTCGAGGATGCAGATGAACCGTCGATCGCCGTTCGCGCTGCCTGCCTTGGCCGCGCTCCTGTTCCTCCTCTGCGCGCCGGCGTTCGCGCAGGGTGATCCGCTAGCGCTGCAGCAGCAGGCGATCCGACGCATCGATGCCTTCGTCGAGCCGTACCGCAAGACCGGCGACATGCGGTCCCGGCTCGGCGACCTCGCGCAGGCCGAGCCGGAGCTCGCGGCGAGCAACCGGACGCTGGCGGCGCGCGGCGACTGGAAGGCGCTCGCGCTCGGTCTGATCAAGCAGGGCCACATCCCGCGCATGCAGGGCAACATGGCGCCGGCGATCACGCTCTACCGCCAGGCCGGCGAGGCAGCGCGGCGCGGCGGCAACGTCGTCCATCAGGCCGACGCGCTCGCCTGGAGCGGCCTCGCCGAGTCGTCGCGCAGCAACGTCGGTCAGGCGTTCGCGGACGCGACGCAGGCGGTGCGCCTCGCGGAGACGACCGGCGACAAGGATGTGCTCGCGCGGGCGCTCGACGTCCTCGGCACGGTCCAGATCGGCCAGGGCAATCTCGCCGGCGCCGCGGACACGCTCAATCGCGAGGTCGAGATCGCTGCCCAGGCGAGCGATCCGATGGCGGCCTACTTCGCGTACCTCAACCGCTCGGACGTCTACCTGAAGCTCGGCGTGAAGTGCGATTTCCAGCGCGAGTTCGAGCCCTGCTACCAGGCGCTCGATCGCGCGCGCGCCGACCTCCAGCAGGCGCCGCCATCGCCCGGCGCCAGCGGTTCCCCGCGCTCGTCCGGCAGACCGAGCAGTTCATCGGCGACGTCGAGGCCCGCCGCGCGCTCGTCAAGTCGCAGGAGAGCATGCACCAGACGATGCAGAAGACCGGCGTCTTCCGCCCGAAGAAGCCCGGCGACGTGCTGGTGACCGAGAAGTTCGTCGCCACCGCCCGGACCGATCCCGCCGGTGCTCACGCAGATCTACGAGGCGAGCAAGCGCATCGAGCGCGCGGCGGGCGCTTTCGCGAGCGTCGTCGAGGCGCGCAGCCAGTACGTCGAAGGCCTGATGAACGAGATGCACGGCGACAACGACGCGGCGCTCGGCTTCTACCTGAAGGCGGTCGACACGCTGGAGCGCGACCGCCGCGCGCTCCGCGACGAGCGCAGCCGCGGCACGTTCCTCGAGGACCGGATCGGCTTCTACTACGCGCCGGTCCAGCAGTTCCTCGATCGCCGCCGCTACGCCGAGGCGTTCGAATTCGCTCGAGCGCTCGCGCTCCCGCGCCATGGCCGATCTCCTCGCGAGCCGCAAGCTCGGCCTCGCGCGGCCCGAGGAGCAGAAGCTCTACGCCGAGTCGGTCGCGCTGCGCACGCGGATCGCCGACTCGCAGAGCGAGCTGTTCGAGCTCGCGGCGCGCCCGACGTCGCCAAGCACGGCCAGCGGATCGCGGCGCTGCAGGGCCAGATCCGCACGATGGAGTCCGACCAGCAGAAGCTCGCAGACCGGATCGCGGCCGAGGCGCCGCGGCTGCAGGAGCTGATGGTGTCGCAGCCCGCGACGCTCGCAGGCCTGCAGCAATCGATGCGCGAGGAGCGCTACGAGATGCTGCAGTACCTCGTGCTCGAGCACGGGGTTATCGTCTGGCACATCGCGGCCGACTCGGTGTTCGTGCGCAACGTGTTCCTGCCGCGCACCGAGGTGATCGCCAAGGTCGCGCACGCTGCAGAAGAGCCTCGCCGACCGCAACGCGAAGTTCGACGAGACGACGGCACGGGAGCTGTTCCTGTTCCTGATCCAGCCGGCGCTGGGGCGGATCCGGAGCGAGCGGCTCGTCATCATTCCGCACGAGGATCTCGGCGCCATCCCGTTCCAGGCGCTGCAGGACCCCGCCGACGGCCGGTTCCTCGGCGAGCGGTTCCAGATCTCCTACGCGCCGAGCGCCTCGGTGCTGCTCGCGCTGCGGCGCTCGCCGGGCGTCGCCGGCGGACGGCTGCTCGCGGTCGCCGATCCGGGCATCACCGCGGCGCGGCCCGAGGTCGAGGCGATCGCGAAGCTCTTTCCCGGCCGCAGCAAGGTGGTGACCGACGAGCTCGCGCGGGAAGCGGACGTCAAGGCGTGGGTCGGCGACTTCGACGTCATCCATCTCTCGGTGCACGGCAAGTTCGACGCCGCCGAGCCGCTGCTCTCGTATCTGAACCTCGGGCGCGGCGGCGGCGACGACGGCCGGCTCACCGCGGCGGAGATGTTCGGCCTCCCGCTCGACAAGAGCCGGCTCGTGGTGCTTTCGGCGTGCGAGACCGGCCGCGCCGAGGCGACGCACGGCAACGAGATCCTCGGCATGGTCCGCGCGCTGATGTATGCCGGCGCAGGGACGCTGCGTCCTGTCGTACTGGGAGGTCGACTCGGAGGCGACGGCGCTGTGGATGCAGACCTTCTACGAGGCGGCGCAGTCGCGCCCGGTGCCGGAGGCCGCGCGCGCGGCGCTCGTCCGGTCAAAGGAAGACCCGCGTACAGCCACCCGTATTACTGGGCGGCGTTCACGATGATCGGACGATGAGCGAAGTCCGGATGGCGGATCTGCTGCAGAAGCTGAACGACCGGATCAAGGCGCTGGGCGGCGACTGGACCAAGTACACCGTCGTCGGCAGCTTCCTGCTGTACGTGGTCGGCTATCTCGCGCTGCGCTTCCATCTCACGGCGATCGGCGTCGGCACCGACCTCGCGGTTCTCGACGAGCGCTACCTGTTCACCGGCGCGCGCTTTCTCGTCTATCTCGTCTCGAGCGTGCCGAACCTCGTGCTCGCTGCCCTGCCGCTTCGCGGCGGTCGCCTGGGTCGTCCATCGACTTCTACCGCAAGGCGCGCGGGCGAACGTGTGCGCGTGGTTCATGAAGCCTGCGCGGCTGACGCTGGTCGGCATCGTCTTCGCCGTGGTCATGATCCAGTTCGTGATGCGGCAGTGCTTTCTCCTGAACGATCTGCTGCTCGCCCGCAGCCTGCCGGCCGAGCCGGCGTGGCTGGTCGACCTGCTGCTCGACGACCGCTTCATGCCGCTCTACTTCAGCGCGCTCGTGGCGGCCTGCGCCGTGCCGATCCGGATCCTCTGGCTGCTGCGCGACGCGCCGCTCGCCGGTCCGGGCGATGCGCTCGGACGCGCGTTGCTCGTCTTCCTCGCCGCAGTGCAGGTGCTGCTGCTGCCGGTCAACTACGGCGTGCTGATCGTCGACAAGACGCTCCCGCGCGTCGCCTGGCTCGGCAATCAGGCGGTGGCGGAGGGGCAGGACGCGTGGCTCGTCTGGGAAGGCAAGGAGGGCGTGACCTTTCTCGTTCGCGATGCGGCGCTCAAGCGGCGGTGGCTCCTAACGCTGCAGCGGAGCAAGGTCGAGAAGATGGAGATCGTCGGCTTCGATCGCATCGTGCCGACGCTCTTCGGCGGAAGACAAGGAGGCAGCAGATGATCCGGTTGGTCGCCCAAGTCCTTGCAGCCCTAGCGCTTCTCGCCGTCGCCGCGGCGGGGCACGCGGAGACGATGGTCGAGAAGCTCTTCCGGGTCTCCGGCCTCACCGCGTCGCCAGCGGAGATGCGCGGACCGGGCGACGAGCTCGATGCAGGCGATATCTGGGTCGTGAGCCCGGGCAGCGCGGCGCCCGCGGCACTGACTTCCGGCGGCGGTTACCGCTCGCCCGTCTTCTCGCCCGACGGCAGCGTTTTCGCGCTCAAGGGCGACACGGTGGTTCGCGTCGCGCCCGGCAGCGTCGCCACCCTCCAGAAGGTGACCGGCGCGCTGAAGCTCGTCGGCTTCGACGGCAGGAACGCGGACGAGGTTGTCGTCCTCCTCGACCGCGGCGGCGCGGCTCGCCGCTCGGCGTGCTGTCCCTGAAGACCGGAAAGATGGCCCCGTTGCCGTACGACGCGAAGTCCGACGACCAGCGGCGCATGCTCGTGCAGATCCGCGGACAGGAGCGCGTCTACGGCGACGCGAGCGTGTACGTCAAGACCGAGAGCAAGCGCGGCATGACGCGTACGATCGAGTGGACCGACGTGTACCTGCGGCGGGGCAACCAGCCGCCGCAGAACGTCAGTACGTGCGACGGCGTGAACTGCGGTCAACCGGCGTTGTCGCCGGACGGGCGGCGGGTGGCGTTCGTGAAGTCGGGCGACTAGGAATGATGGGGACCAGGCGGGTCATGAAGGCGCCGCTTCCCGTTCAAGGGGAATCCTGCCGAGCGGATTGCCACTATTACCCGGTTCCGCCCACGCATCGAGGTTAACCTGAAGTCAGGAAAATCCTGCTCCAGGAGAATCGCCATGAGACGTCTTGCTTTGATCCTGTCGCTGCTCGCGGTGAGCCCGGCGGCGTTCGCGGATCGCTACATCTGGGTGAACGGCCAGCGCATGGCGCCGGCGCAGATCGCCTACCTCGAGCGGCTCCGCTGCGGGCCGATCCCCGACGGGCGTTACTGGCTCGACACCGGCAGCGGCATCTGGGGCTACGCGAACAACCCGCGGCCGCAGGGGCACATCTCCGACAACTGCCGGCGCGCGCAGGCGGGCGGCGGCGGGCAGGCGATGAACCGCCGCGGGCCGTTCGGCGACTACATGAGCGACGGGCAGTGCTCGTTCGTGAACGGGGTGCCGGTCGGGCGGTGCTGAAACTACGGCGCGGAATTGTCCTTAGCGTCGTTGTCTTGCTGGGGGAGCGGGCTTGGCGTTGATGTGCTCAGCAGGAAGTTCGCGGGTCCCCTTCCCCTGTTAGTGCCGGATGCGGTCCCCACGGTCACTCCCTTGCGGGCAATGACGTGATCAGCTCACACGTCCGCTCTGAATCGACGGCACCGTCGAACGACTGCTTTGCAACACCTTAACTGTACGACCGCTCCTGGCCCGATCAGCGACCCTTGCCCGACCGTCGCATAGCGGACCCATTGCTGCCTGTCGTGCTCAAGAGAAGCGGTCATTCGCGGCGTTGCAACGTGACCGCGCGGCACATCGTAAGCTCGCGGCGTGCCGAACCTTCCGAACGTGATCACGGTCGTCCGGGTGCTGCTCGTCCCGGTATTCGCCTACCTGCTCTTTCGGGAAAACTTCGGGTGGGCGCTTGCCGTGTTCATGGCGGCGGCGTTCAGCGATTTCGCCGACGGGGTGATCGCGCGCCACTACCGGCTCGTCTCCGAGTTCGGCGCGCGGCTCGACCCGATCGCCGACAAGTTCACGATGCTCACCGCGACCGTGCTCCTTGCCTGGCAGGGGTGGCTCCCGCTCTGGCTGGCGGCGGCGATCGTGCTGCGCGACGTCGTCATCGCCGGCGGCGCGATCGCGTACCGGCTCGTGGTCGGGCACGTGGAGATGGAGCCGACCTGGCTCTCCAAGATCAACACCGCGCTGGAATTCACCGCGCTCGCGGGCCTACTCGCGCACGCCGCGGCGCTCATCGACGGGAGCGACTGGCTGCAGCCGCTATTCGTTCTTGTTTGTCTGACCGTGACGCTGTCGGGCACCCAGTATGTGTGGATCTGGAGCAGGAAGGCCGCCGCGGCGCGGGGGGCTCAGCGCGGCGGCGGAGCGTTCGGCGGCGGCGGGTAGGGCGCCGCGGCGGGGGGCGAAGGCGCGGGCAACCATCTTGCATGCGTCGCCCTCGGGCAGGGAGCGCCACGAATCGACGCGCACCTTCATGGACCGTCGCGAACCGGCGTCGGCGACGAGCGACGCCGCCTCTGTGGCAACTCCGGTCGAGATCGGGCGCGCCGGGGCCCTACCCCCCGTGCCAATGCACCAACGGCAGTTCCAGCGGCCAGCGGACGTGCGGGTGATGCGGGACCACGCGCGGCGTAAAGTCACCGGCGGGCCGCGCCGTCGCGAAGCCACAGGTGTACACGTGCGCGTTGACCGCGCCAGGGATTGCGGCCACGCGCTGCATCGGCACGACGACGGGCTCGTCGGTGGCGGTCTGCTCCGCATAGATCTGCGGCTCGATCGCATCGCCCGGCATGTCGCCGAGGTACACGTGCACGCGGAAGGTCCAGAAGTCGCCGTTGCGCCTCGCATCGAAGTCGGCGATGTGGATCTCGCGCCAGCGGTGCCGCACCAGACGGCCCCATTCGGTGAGCGTCACCGCGAGCGCTCCACCCGACGCGGCGCGCTCGCGGAACATTCGCGCCGCGGGCTGGTACACGTCCTGCACATACTCGAATAGCATGCGATTGCTCGAGAACTGCGGCGCGAGCCGCGCCATGCTGGCGCGGATGCGCGCGACCCAGCCCCGCGCCACGCCGGTCGCATCGCGATCGTAGAACTCCGGGATCACCTCTTGCTCGAGTTGGCGGTAGAGCATTTCCGCGTCGGTCCCGTCGTCGGTGCTGGCGTTGCCGATCGCCCAGCCGACATCGGGCGCATAGGCCTCTGCCCACCAGCCGTCGAGCGACGACAAGTTCAGCCCGCCGTTGACCAGCACCTTCATGCCGCTGGTGCCGCACGCCTCCCAGAGGCGGCGCGGCGTATTGATCCACACGTCCACGCCCTGTACCAGCATCTGCGCCAGCGTAAGGTCGTAGTCCTCGAGAAACACCGCCTGTGCACGAACGTCGGCACGGCGCGCGAACTCGGCCCACTGGCGCACGAAATCCTTGCCCACCGAGTCGTGCGGGTGCGCCTTGCCGGCGACTATGATTTGCACCGGCCGCTCGCGATTGCGCAGCAGGCGCGCCAGCCGCTCGGGATCGCGCAGCAGCAGATGGGGCCGCTTGTATTCGGTGAAGCGGCGCGCGAAGCCGAGCGTGAGCGCGTTCAGGTCGAGAACATCATTGGCACGCGCAATCGTCTGCGCGTCCTCGCCGCGCTGGCCGAGCTGCGCCGCGAGGCGCCGCCGCGCGTAGCGAACCAGTTCGGCACGCTCTGCGCCATGGCAGTGCCACAGCGCTTCGTCGTCGAGCGCCGCCAGCGCCTGCGCGTGCGCCTCGGTCGTACCCATCCAGCGCGCCTTGCCGCATGCGCGTGTCCACAGGGCATCGGCGGTCGCCGAGTCCCACGACGCCATGTGCACGCCGTTGGTGACGTGGCGGATCGGCACCTCGCGCTGCGGAATGCGTGGATACAGTGGCTGGAAGATGCTCCGGCTTACCTCGCCGTGCAGGCGGCTGACGCCGTTGATATGGATGCACGTGCGGGCGGCGAGGTAGGCCATGTTGAACGAATCGTCGTCGCGGCCGCCCGGCGGGCGGCCAAGCGCGAGCAGATTGCGGGCATCGATGTTGAGCCCGACGGCGTAGTCGCGGCCGTATTGACCGAGCAAATCGATCGGGAACGTGTCGAAGGCCGCCGCTACCGGCGTGTGGGTGGTGAACACGTTGCCTGCTCGCGTGGCCCACAGCGCCTGCCAGAAGTTGAGGCGATGCTCCTGCATGAAAGCGCGGGCGCGCTCGATCGTCACGAATGCGGCATGGCCCTCGTTCAGGTGGCACACGCCGGGCTGGACGCCGAGCGCAGCGAGTGTGCGCCAGCCGCCGATGCCCAGCACGATCTCCTGCGCGAGCCGTGTTTCGGCATCGCCGCCGTAGAGCTGTCCGGTGATACCGCGATCGGCGGCCGAATTCAGCGGATCGTTGCTGTCGAGCAGGTAAAGCGGCACGCGACCGACCTGCGCCAGCCACACCTGTAGCCGCAGCACGCGCCCGGGAAGTTCCACCGGTACGGTGAGCCGCGCGCCATCGGGCCCGAGCACGGGCGTGATCGGCAGGTAGTAGGGCACGTTGGCCGGATGCAGCTCGAGTTGGCGGCCGTGCGCATCGAGCATCTGGCGGAAGTAGCCTGATTGGTACAGCAGCCCGATCGCCACCAACGGGACGCCGAGATCGCTCGCGGTCTTCAGGTGATCGCCCGCGAGTACCCCGAGGCCACCCGAGTAGATGGGCAGGGGTTCGCCGATCGCGTATTCCATGCTGAAGTAGGCGACGGTGAAAGGCGCGTCGGCTGCACTCTTCTCCCCCCACCAGGTGGGATCGCGCGCGTACGCCTCGCGCGATTGAACCGCGCGCTCGTATTCGGCGAGGAAGATCGGGTCCTGGGCGAGCGTCTCGAGCCGGCGCGACGAGATGTTAAGAAGGATCAACCAGGGATTGCGCGTGCGCTCCCAGAGATCCGCGTCGAGCTGCGCCCACAGTGCGTCGCTCCCATGGCTCCAGGTCCAGCGCAAGTCGAGCGCCAGATCACCGAGTGAACCGATCCGTGTCGGCATCGCGCGCAGTAGCGGATGCTTCATTGCGGCCTCCTTCCCTGGCGCTTCGGCGTATTCCTCCGTTCGATCGGACCGACGGCAGATGCTTGTGATAGGTCCACCGCGTCTTATCGAGAGATATTCTCTCTCTACCCGCGGTATACGGATCTGGTTAATCGAGTTCTGGCTTTCGAGCAAGAAGGAAAGCGACATTGAGCGCCAGCAGCGACC
The DNA here is from genome assembly GCA_963789885.1 of uncultured beta proteobacterium. Lineage (GTDB taxonomy): Bacteria > Pseudomonadota > Gammaproteobacteria > Burkholderiales > SG8-39 > DATEDA01. Next base: position 13,231 of record CAWBNB010000063.1, read on the forward strand.
GACCGGTCATGGCCGCCTCTCGACGGTCGCTGATCGACCGCTGCGGACATTGGGCTGACCGGAAAGCAGCCACTTTACTTAGCCTTGTTTGGACGGCCTAAGCTGTCTGTCGTGTCAGTACCAGCATTGGAGATCCCTGAGCCACCGGAGCGGGCACCACTCCGAGGAGAGCGTTTAAGCAGCCGCTTGCGGGCAAACCACTTGCGCAACTCTTCCAAAATGAACATGCCTGCCGCCAAAGGAATGACAAAACCCCAAACCGCTGCTTCTACGGGTGCTGTTCCGAGGAGCGAATTTACCCAAGGGGCATAGTTGATCAACAGAAGGATCACAAGTTCCAACACCACACCCCAGATAATCAGCGCATTGCCAAGAAGCCCGGTCGAGAAGACCGATCGGATTGCGCTTCTGCACAGAAAGACGTTCACGATCTGCATCACGATGATGGTGCTCAAGCACGCGGTAGTGGCCTGCAGGTAAACAGGATCCCGGGCTCCCAGGGTCTCGCCATACGTCCATCCGGCGCGGTGGAGCACAAAGAAGAAGGCCACCATGGCGGCGGCCGCCTCGATCAGACCCAAGAAGAGATAGGCGCGGAACGCTAGGGGCCAGTTCATCAGCCTCTCGCCCTGCGGTCGCGGGGGATTCCGCATGAGTTGCGGGTCGGGTCGTTCGACGCCAAGGCCGAGGGCGCTAAGCGTGTCGGACCCCATGTCGACGGATAGCGCTTGAATCGGTGTCAACGCAAGAGGGATCTTGAAGAGCACGAAGCCGAGGTAAGGGACCAGCTCGGCAACATTGTGGACCAGGACGTATGTGAGGAATTTGCGGATGTTCTGGAATACGGCGCGTCCCTCCTCAACAGCGTTCACGATGCTAGCGAAGTTGTCGTCCAGCAACACCATGTCGGCCGCCTCCTTGGCCACGTCCGTGCCGGCAATGCCCATCGCGATGCCGATGTGGGCGGCCTTTAGCGCGGGGGCATCGTTGACGCCGTCGCCCGTGACGGCCACGATCTGTTGCTTCTTCTTCAACGCCTCCACGATGCGCATCTTCTGGTCGGCGACGACCCGGGCGAAGATGACCTCGGGGGCGTCCAAGGCAAGCTGAAGCTGGATGATCGAGGACCGTTTGAGCTGCTCACCGGTAATGACGGTCGGGCTGTCTGACTTCACCAGCCCGATTTCGCGGGCGATCGCCGCGGCTGTACGGGGGTGATCGCCGGTAACCATGATGACCTTGATCCCGGCCTCCTGGCATTTGCGGAGTGCTTCCGGCACTTCGGGCCTTGGCGGGTCTTCCAGCCCTGCCAGGCCAACGAAGATCAAGTCCTCCTCCAACCTCTCCCGGTCATAGCCCACGTCCAGCTTCCTGCAGGCGAAAGCAAGTACCCGAAGGCCCTGGTACGCCATCGCGTCCTGCGCCTTCACGATCCTCACCTTTACCTCAGCGCCAAGGGACTGAATCGTGCCGTCAATGAGAATGTGTTGGCAAAGAGGAAGCACTGATTCGGGCGCACCCTTGCAGTAAAGAGCAAGACCTTCAGGGGATTGGTGCAGGGTGGAGAGTCGCATGCGCTCGGCATCGAACGGGATTTCGTCCACGCGAGGATCGACGGGCGTACTGGAAATGAAGGGCCGTGCCATTTCCACCAGCGCCACCTCCATGGGATCGCCCAAAAAGGCTGGTTTTCCGTGAACCTCGGTATTCTTTAGGTCGTGGCACATCTGGGCCGTCACAAAAAAAGGCCGATAGAGATCTGCAAAGCCTGGTTTCCGTCTCACCGCGGCCGGCGAATCCAACGTTTCCCCCAGATAGAGTTGCCGGACCACCATTCGGCCCTGAGTCAGCGTACCGGTCTTGTCGGTGCAGATGACCGTCGTGGAGCCGAGCGTCTCGACCGAGGGCAGGTAACGGATGAGCACGTTGCGTCTGGCCATGCGTTGGTTGGCCAGTACGAGCGCCAAGGTCAACGTGGGGAGCAGCCCTTCCGGCACCATCGCGACGATGATGCCGATCGCGAAGATGAAGTCTTTCCAGAACGGGACGCCGATCATCCGGCCCAGCGAGAAGAATGAGACCCCGATCAGCACCGCGAGAATTGCGGTCAAGCGGCTTAAGTGAGCGATCTCCTTGCGCAGCGGGGAGACCTCCTCCACTGCCGTTCCTGTGAGATGCGCGATCTTGCCGAACTCGGTGTGCATGCCCGTGGCGAAGACCACGGCTTTGGCCTGCCCGGAGACCATCGACGTGCCGGCGAGCACGACGTTCTTGTTGTCGATCAGGTCATTCGCTTCGGATGGATTGGCGTCCCGAGCTTTGGGCAGCGATTCACCCGTGACGGCGGCGTTGTTGACTCGCACGCCAAACGCCTCGATCAGCCGGCAATCCGCGGGAATGTTATCGCCCGACTCCAGGTGGACGATATCCCCCGGCACCAATTCCTCCGCAGGCACCCGGGCGACCTTGCCCTCGCGCAATACCTGGGCCTGTCGCGGTAGCAGCTTGCGCAACGCCGCAAGCGTTTGTTCGACGCGATGCTCCTGCCAGAAAGAGAACAGCCCGCTTACCAGGATCACGGTGACAATGGCGTAGCCCACTTTCGCCATGTCCTGGCCAGGTTCGCTCCAGTCAGCGACGAAAGCCAGTCCCGCGGCAAGCCACAGAATCAGCGAAAAGAGAGTGATGAATTCCCCGAGGAAGCGCAGCCACAGAGGTCTGCGGCGGGCCACTTCCTCCACCCTGTTGCGGCCGTATTCGTGCAGCCGGCGCGCGACTTCGGCGCCGCTCAGCCCGTCCACGGAACTGTTCAGGCTCGCGACGGCCTCGAGCGGAGACAACTGGTGGATTCTCATGTAAACCCCCGCCCACGGCATTTCCCGACCTGCCAAGGATCAAATGGGCGAAGTGCGCCCACCGCCCTGTTCAGGCAAAAGATTTTTTGTAGCCGAAATCGCCGAACGGCGCCAGCTACGAGTCGCCAGTCAAGAGGTCGTGCGGCTGAAGCCACTAGAACGAAGCGGCTGTAGGGATTGTCGGACGCGACGCGAATGACGGCTTATGGCCCGACTCCCGCCGGTAGCGCTCCCCGACAGCGGACGTTTCACCGTGCGTCTGCTTTCGGGATCAGCGACCGGCTGGACGCGACCCAAAGCGGAATTAGGAGCCGCCGGGAAGCGGTCGTTTGGACTGACCCCGGAAGCGGACGCTCAACGTTTTGGTGAACGGCGGGTCCGGCACAAACGGTTGAGCTGACGCGACGCCCGCGGCCCGTCCATTCGACCTGAAGTTGGGCGATCAGCGTGCAATGGTGCTCCCGAGCTTGAACACACGAATCGCATTCGTTTCGGCAAACTTCTTGGCTGTTTCTGGTTTGAGTTGCCCGAGGAGTTCGCGAAATCGATTTACGTGCCGGAAGTAAGATTGCAGGTTGTTTGCTCGTGCGTGCGCGAAATCCACGCCAAGCATGAAGCGGTCGGGAAATTCTTCATAGAGTGCCTTCATGTCCGGAACCAGTACGCCGTCCTGCTCGATGAGCGCGGTGAAGCTCTCCATCCGCGGCCAGCCAGTGCCGTAGCTATAGGTGCCCACGTTGGTCATGCCGGCAAGGTCACAGAACAGATTCGAATGACGGGCCAACATCCCACGGATGACGGCTGCCCTGCTGCGCCCGCAATTGTGTGCCCAGATGAAGCGCGTATTCGGGTATTCCACAAGCAACCTCGAAAAATCATCGACCAGCGCAGGGTAACCCTCCATATGGACAACCATGGGCACCTCAAAGCGTGCCGAAAGTTCGCTCATTCTCCGCATGAAAGTCGAGTAAATCGGGTTTTCCTGTTCGGCGTGCGGTCCCCTATCGTACGCCCAGTGGCGCACGATGAATTCACCGATGCCGAAGAACCTGCCGGATGCAAGCTTGCGTTCCGTCTCCTCGATGAGCCGATCGACGTCGTGGTCGGGAGACTGCCACTTGTACGATCCAGTGAGCAAAGGCTGCTGCATGCCGACCAATGGAAAGAATCTGCCCGGATAGCGCTCGGCAAGTCGCAGTGCGCCTTCGTCGCTGCCCGCCAGGTCGCCGGGACCTCCCGGGTAGTAACGCGCCATTACGGCCCGCTGCGTTACGTTGTTGCTGTCCATCGATCTGACCATGGTCTCCCAATCGAAGGAGCCGCCGAGATGATCGTGGGCATCGACAATTGGCCCTTGGTAAGGCTGCCCCCAAAGCGCGGAGCACGGCAAAAGCATCAAAGACGAGGCGATGAGCCAAAGCTTTGCGCGCCGCATATTAGCGATTGCTAACGCCCAACGTGCTTTATCGGAGCAGTTCTTCTAGTTAACCGGAAGCGCACTCTCGTTAACCGGATCGGGCCGCTGCCTGTGGATCGATGCACAGCACGGCTTGACAGGCCGGAACTGTATGCCATTCTGGTACGCAGATTCATGTTAACCGACACCAAGCGAGCCGGTGCGATCGAATTGGCTGTCCGCTTTGACTTGACTTGGGGGCGCGTCGGGCCCGACCGCTTCTGGCCGATCAGCGACTGTCAGCCGAACGGCTCAAGTCGACCCGAAGCAGTCCTTGGAGAGGCCCGCAGGATCGGGTTCGCGGACTGATTATGCGACACCGTGGGCCGTGCATACTCACGGCGCTTTCTCCTTCACTTCCTCAGCGAGGCCGTCTTCCTAACCGCAAGTAGCAGGACGAGAAGCGAGACGAGCAACTGCGTGAGCGCCTCTGGCGACCCCATCGTCCACAGCGTCGCGCCGCTGAGCGCGCACCACAGCAGCGGAATGGCAAGGAGTCCCCACAGCGGCCGCTCAGCGGCGAGGAGCACGCCGAGCGTTGCGATTGCCGTCGGATCGGGCGCGACGCCGAAGACCTCGGCCTGAACCCAAGACCTCCCCGCGAGCGGTGCGATCAGTGGCATGACGCCGATCGCGAACGCGACTACGCCGAGGCCGGTTCGTTGTGCCGCATCGTGGCCCGGCTGGAAGGTAAGCCGTCCCCCGACGAGTCCCGTCGAGATCAGGAGGAGCGCCTCAACGACGAAGGCCAGCGCGAAGTACGTGGCGGCCCAATTGATCGTCGCGTAACGCTGGAAATGGAAGACCCAGGCGACCCAGAGCCAACACCCCGCGAGCATCGCCGCGACGACGCGTCCCGGTTGGATCCCGCGCCGCCGCAGCAACGCGAGCATCGCGAGGCCGACCCCGAGCGACACGACCTGCGCAGGCCAGATTTCGCGGTTGTACAGCTCGAAGAGCCGGTAGTAGGTCCGTGGCGAGAACAGGAGGAAGTCCGACGGCCCGTAAGTCCACCACTCGGACACTAGAGGCCTGCGACGTGCGCGATCATTCGCCGGCGCATCGCCTCGTCGGGCAAGCGCCCATAGGCCGCGCCAATGTTTTCGCGGACGTGCGCGACGCTGGTCGTCGCGGGAATTGCGCAGGTGACGGCCGGGTGCGAGACGATGAACTTGAGGAGGAGCTGCGCCCAGTTCGCGCATTCGACCTCCGTGGCCCAGGCCGGCAGCCGATGGCGTGCGACCGAACGGATCAACGCCCCTTCCCGGAACGGCCGGTTGACGATGACCCCAATGCCGCGGTCGCGGGCGAGGGGGAGGATGCGGTCCTCGACCTCGCGGTCCAGTACATTGTAGGTCAACTGGACGAAGTCGATCCGCTCGGTGCGCATGATCTGCTCGATCTCGCGGTGGCGGCGGCCCTCCGAGGTGGTGATCCCGACGTAGCGCACCTGGCCGGCCGCCTTCATCTCGAAGAGCGTCGGCAGATGCTCCTGCCAGGCCAGCAGATTGTGGACCTGCACGAGATCCAAATGAGGAACGTTCCAATACCGGCGAGACCTCTCGATCTGCTCTCGGCCGCGCGCCCCGGAGGCGATCCACACCTTGTCGGCGGAGAAGAGGGGAGGCGGGTGGCCGAGCTTCGTCAGGCCGTAACCGATCACCTCCTGCGAGGAGCCGTACATCGGCGAGGAGTCGATCATGCGGCCCCCGCCGTCGAAGAAGCCGCGCATCACCTCCGCGCACGCACCGCGGGCGACCGGATCGTTGCCAACGTTGAAAGTGATCCAGCTGCCGAGCCCGACAACTGGCATCGCCTCGCCGCTCGAAGGGATCGGCCGCGTGAGGATCGGGCCGCGCTGCGCCCATCCGCTAAGCGGCCAGGCGAGCGCGCCGGCCCCCACCGCCGTCAGAGCGCGGAGCACATTGCGACGCTGGAAGTTCGGTGCGTCTCGCATTGAAGACGATGTTACGTTACCGCTGCTCGCCTGCGTAAAGCACGCGCCCACCGTTGCCGGTGACGTTCGCGTCGAGGCGACATTGAGCCTCGTGCCCTAGAAAGATCCTTCCGCCGTAGGACGCGCTAACCCTTGAAGCGGGGCCCATATGCGAAGGCGGCGAGGCGCGGGCTCTGGAAGGACACGAAACCGGTGACTCCGTGGGAGTGGCGAAAGGGCGATAAGCGAAGCCCCCTAACGGCGCGTCGCGAAGCCGCCAAGGCGGGTCTACTACCATGGGCGTTGCCGGAAACGACCGTTCAACGCCGCTATCGCCAGATGGGCCTTGCCGGTCGTGCGCGAATACATCCGCCCGAACGTGAAACCCAGGAAGTCGAACTCGCCTTCCGGGACCCTGCAGATTCGTGTCTTCTCCTCGTTGACCGTCAGCTTCAGGCGGCCCATGAGCTCGCGCAGTCGTTGCAAGGCTTCTTCCGCCCGGCCCTTCCTGCACAGGATCACGAGATCGTCGGCGTAGGTCACGATGCGAGTGCCAAGGCTCTTCTCCAGCCCGAGCTTCTTCCACCCCAACACAAACCGGCGCATGTACAGATTCGCCAACAAGGGTGAGATGGGTGAACCCTGCGGGATGCCGCGGCGCTGATCCTTGGCCTCGGTCGTGCGTTTCTTCCGACCTCGGTCGTCGGTCTCCTCCACGGAGCATTCGAGCCACATCTTGATCAGATGCAGCACACGTCGGTCCACGATGCGCCGCGCGAGCGACAGCATCAGTTCGGCGTGCGGGATGCTCCCGAAGTAGTCCGCGAGATCAGCGTCCACGACTTCCGGATGGTCGTAGAACAGCGTGTCCTTCACGTCGATCGCCGCCTGCTGGGCGTTGCGGCCCGGCCGGTAGGCGTACTGCTCGGGCGGAAGGTCGGCTTCAAAGATCGGTTCGAGCACCAGCATCGCTGCTGTCATGCACACCCGATCGCGCAGGGTCGAGATGCCCAGCGGCCTGAGTTTGCCATTGGCCTTCGGGATGAACACTCGTCGGATAGGCTCCGGTCGGTAGGTCTCCTGCCTGAGCGCAAGCGCCAGTTCGCCAAGCCACCGGTGAACCCCGTACGCTTCGATGTCTGCAAAGTCCTGTCCGTCCACGCCCGGTGCGCCCTTGTTCGAGCAGCACTGAGCGTAGGCATGCGCCAGGATGTCTTCGCGGTGAATCTTGTCGTACAGGGCGTAGAAGCGGTACCCGGCTTCTGCCTTCGCTTTCGCGTGTAACGCCGTCTGCAGCTTCTGAACACTCTTCGGAGTTGCTAGGTTGCCCAATCTCCGTGTCCCTCGCTACTTGTTGCGTTCGTCTTGAACTGAGGCCCCTTCCCTCCACCGGCGTTACCCGGCTTCAGCGGTACTGCGAGCCTCTCCGTCACCCCAGAGCGTCCGGCCTGTCCGTCACCGGCGTCCGGTTGGTCGTCCCCGACCACGCCTTGGGGCTTCCCGTGTTGCGTGCGCTTTCCTTGTGTACGTGCTGTCGCCACTACCCCGGCGCAGCGACTGGGGGTACTGCTTCGCTCATCCGCCCAGCCCTATCAGCCTTCCCCGAAAGGGTCGTCGGGTCGGCCTGCGCATCGGCATTTTCGAGGCTTGCTCGGCGTTCACTCGCGTTACGGCCCGCACACCCGCACTGCCACCAAATCGTGGCACGCTTACCCGAAGGCTTCAGCCATTTCGTTACCTCCATAGCTGCTCCGGTTGCTTCCGGCTGGAGCGTTCGCCGGGTGGGATTTGCACCCACTGGAAAGCGCCGCCTTATCACGGCGCACACCCGTTGCTGCCTGTCGTGCTCTGGAGAAGCGGCCCTTCGCGGACTTCGCCGAACTCCCAGAGCGGACATTCACCGATTCAGCTTCAGAGGACAAGCTTGTCCGTGCTGACGTGCGTGATTAGCTGCCAGCGGGTCGAGAGCGCTCAGCCGCGCGCGAGCTTCTGCCTCACCAGCTCGCCGACCGCGAGCGCGGCCGGGTACATCACCTGTTCTTCGGTCTGCGCGTGCAGGACGAGTTTCTCGGCGAACCGCGCGTACTCGGGCTTGCCCGCCTCGCCTGCAGCCTTCGACAGCGACTCGAGCGCCCCGACGATCGCGCCGTGCTCCTTGAGCATCTCCGGGAGATCGGCTTTCAGCTTGTCGGTGAGCCTCAGCACATCCTTCATTTCCGGCGTGATGCGCCCCTGGGCGACGTCGGCGAGCAGCCCGAGCGGCGGCAGCGCGTACTCCTCTTCCTTGACGAAATGTGGATGGAGCAGCTTCGCAACGTGCTTCGCGGCCTCGCCGACTGCGCCAGGCTCCCTGGTCGCCTTGACGAGTTCCTCGTGCAGTTCATCGTGCTCGACCTTAAGCGGCCGGGGAATGCTCAGGTTCATGATGCACCTCCGGGTTTCATCGAGCGCCGCCTTTGCCCGCTCAAGGCGGGCCCGCGCGGCGTTTCGTGCTAGTTACAGCCCCTTCCAGTTGGGGTGATCAAAGTACTTGCCGTAGGTGTTCAGCCCCGCGACCACCTTGTTTGTGCCGGCATGCGGATTCACCTTCTTGTCCTTGCCCTCCATCGCATCGGCGCCGGCGATGATGTCCTCGAGGATGATGTGCAGGTTTGCGTCGGCCTGCGCCCGTCAGCGTCATTCTCGATTTCATGGTTACTCTCCTTCACCGGTCGTTGACTTCCCCACCGGCGCCGGCCGCCGCCGCCGCGATCTTGTCCTTCCTCTCAACGGGCGGGCTGCTGAAATGCTCCCCGCCGACGGCCGATCTGATATGAATCACGTTCGCGCGCCCGCTCAGCACGGTGGAGAGCATGTTCCCCGACGAGCGGCTCGAGCGTGTTGACGGAGATCAACGCAGGCGAGCGGCTCGCGCTTCAACACGAACTATGAGGTTATTGGGCTCGGTATCGCGGGCGGCGTGACGTCGCCGCCCGGAGCGCGTCAGCGACCGGCCGCCAAAAGCGGTCACCCGATACCAGGGTGAGAACGGCCCCCAGCCTGGTCGGCGTTTGCATCCGATAGGCTGGCTTCAACCTCATCGCCAGAGCAAGAAGGCCAAGTTCTTGAATTGATGGCGGACCACAACTCCCGCGTTGGCGGGCAAGCGAGAGAGGTTGAGGTCAGCTGGCAAGCGGGGCCGCGCTGCGGCAAATGACAGTAGACGACCCAGATGGTCGCGCGGACAATTCTCGTCACCCGCCGGTAAGCAGACCCAAGAGGGAAGGAAGTACGCCATGTCTGCAACCACTTTGCCATCCCACGAAACGTTGTCCCCTTGGTGGCCGCGAAGCGTCGTCATCGTCATGATCTTCGGCTTCGCGGTCCTCATCCTGATGTCGCTCCGCGCGTACCAGAACGCGCCCCCGATCCCGGTGAAGGCCGTCGCGCTGGGCGACGAGATCGTGTTCACCGCCGAGGACGTCGCCGCGGGCCAGGAGGTCTTCCTCAAGTACGGCCTGATGGACAACGGCACGATCTGGGGCCACGGCGCCTATCTCGGGCCGGATTTCTCCGCGCAGACGCTGCACGGCCTTGCCTTGTACTTCGCAGGGCGGATTGCGCAAACGCAGTTTCAGAACACGTACGCCAATCTCCGCCAGAGCGAGAAGGCGGTCGTGGACGGAGCGGTTGCGTCGGCGTTCAAGACCAACCGGTACGACGCGGCTACGGGCACGCTGACATTGCCTGACGACAGCAAGGCGGCGTTCACGGAGCAGGTCGCGTACTGGACGAACTACTTCGCCGACCCCGCGAAGAATGGCGGGCTTTCGAGAGCCGCCGTCGCCGATCCGATCGAGCTGCGCAAGCTCACCGCGTTCTTCGTCTGGACGGCCTGGGCCTCGGCCGCACAACGGCCTGGCAGCGCCCACTCGTACACCAACAACTTCCCGTACGACCCGCTGGTCGGCAATCACCACACCGGTGGCGCGCTGCTGTGGAGCGCCATCAGCCTGGTGTTTCTGCTCGGTGGCATCGCGGTCGTGCTGCTCGCCTTCGGCAAGTTCGACTACCTCGGCTGGCAGGGAGGCACGACGGCGGTCGCAGCCCGGCCGGCGAGCGTTCGTCCGGCGCAGATCACCCCGGCTCAGGCCGCCACGGTGAAGTTCATGGTGGTCGCCGGCCTGCTCTTTCTCGCGCAAGTCCTGATCGGCGGCGCGCTCGCGCACTATCGGGCCGAGCCGGGCGACTTCTACGGCTTCGACTTGTCGGCTGTGTTCCCGAGCAATCTGCTCCGCGCCTGGCACCTGCAGACGATGATCTTCTGGGTCGCGACTTCCTACGTGGCCGGCGCGCTGTTCGTCGCCTCGGCGCTCGGCGGCGGCGACCCCAAGGGACAGCGCCCACTCGTCCATCTGCTGTTCTGGGCAGTCGTCGTGGTCGTCGTCGGCAGCCTGCTCGGCCAGTGGGCTGGGATCAAGAACCTCCTCGGCGATCTGTGGTTCTGGATCGGCAACCAGGGCTGGGAATACCTGGAGATCGGCCGCTTCTGGCAGATCCTGCTCGCGGTTGGCTTGCTGTTCTGGTTCTGGCTGGTACGCCGCGCGGTCGAGCCCGCGCGCGCGAACCCCGAGCTGCGGACATTCGTCGTCTTCTTTCTGATCGCGGCCTTCGCAATTCCGTTCTTCTATCTGCCCGCGTTCTTCTTCGGCGCGAAGACACACTACTCGATCGTCGACGTGTGGCGGTTCTGGATCATTCACCTCTGGGTCGAGGGCTTCTTCGAGTTCTTCGTGACGGTGATCGTCTCGATCATCCTCTTCCAACTCGGCCTGGTCCGCCGGATCACGGCGATCCGCGTCATCTACCTCGACGCCATACTCTACTTCGGCGGCGGGTTGATCGGCACCGCACACCACTGGTACTTCACCGGTCAGACGGAGCTCGCCATGGCGCTCGGTGCCACGTTCTCCGCGCTCGAGGTCGTCCCGCTCACGCTGCTCACGCTGGATGCGTGGGACTTCTACCGGCTCACGCGCGGCGAGAGCGCCCCCGCCTTCCGGCACCGCTGGACCTTCTTCTTCCTGATGGCGGTCGGATTCTGGAACTTCGTCGGCGCTGGCGTCTTCGGCTTCCTCATCAACACGCCGATCGTGAGCTACTACGAAATCGGGACGATCCTCACGATCAACCACGGCCATGCCGCCTTCATCGGCGTGTTCGGCATGCTTGCCGTCGGGCTCATGGCGTACGTGCTGCGCGAGGTCACGAGCGATGCGCTCTGGCCGCGGATCGAGAAGTTCCTGAAGGTCGGGTTCTGGGGGCTCAACATCGGGCTTGCCATGATGATCGTCTTCAGCCTGTTTCCCGCCGGCGTGCTGCAGCTCTGGGACGTGCTGCAGAACGGCTACTGGCACGCCCGTTCGCTCGAGTACACGGGCTCCGCGCTCGCGCGAACCCTGGAGTGGATGCGCACGCCGGGCGACCTGGTGTTCATCTTCGTCGGCGTGCTGCCGATCGCGCTCGCGTTGCTCGTTTCCTACCGAGACATGTGGCGCGGCCGGGCGGTCGCGACGGAGCTTAAGCCGGCGAGGTGACCGGCGCGCGTCGGTGGCGGCGCGCCGGTGAAGCGGGTCGTTGAACGGCCGCTTTCGGGAAGCTCGAACGGCTGGAAGGGGTCGACAGTGACAGTTTGCTGGCTTCGAATGCAGCCGTTGTCCGGTCAACGTTGAGGGCAGGTGGCTGCCACCTGCTCGACGACTGGCGAGCGTCAAGTTTCAGGTGCGGATTCAACTGGTCGATGCAACACACTAGACGCTGTCGAAGCGGAAGGAGTGTTGCAGATGAAGCAAAGGCCACGGATTTACTACTCCGCCAGCCAAAGGGCACTCATCTGGGAGCGCTGGCGGAAGGGCGAGACGCTTCACCAGATCGCAGGGTTGTTTGATCGAGACCATTCATCGATACAGCGCATCCTGGCTGAGTCGGGCGGGATACGCCCAGCCGAGCGGCGCCGTTCGAGATTGGCATTGACTTTGAGCGAGCGCGAAGAGATCTCGCGTGCCGTAGTAGCAGGAAGCTCGATCCGCTCGATCGCGGCGTCGCTCGGACGAGCGCCGTCGTCGATCAGCCGCGAGATCCGCCGCAATGGCGGCCCGGGAGGCTATCGAGCCGCTCGAGCCGACCAGGCGGCCTGGGATCGGGCCCGTCGCCCGAAGGTCTGTAAACTGGTACAGAACCGAGCGTTGGCACACCTTGTGGCAAGCAAGCTATACCGGGAGTGGTCGCCTGAACAAATCGCTGGCTGGCTCAAGCGTACCTACCCCGATGACGAAACCCATCAGGTGTCACACGAGACCATCTATCGCAGCCTGTTCATCCAGGCCCGCGGGGCGCTGAAGAAGGAACTGATGGCGCACTTGCGGCGCACACGCGGGATGCGCCGTTCGCGACACCACACGCAAAAGACCAGCATTCACGGTCGAATTAGCGACGCAGTCTCCATCAGCGAGCGTCCCGCCGCGGGCCGACGACCGCGCGCTGCCCGGTCACTGGGAAGGTGACCTTCTGTTTGGCAGCCACAATAGCCAGATTGCCACACTCGTCGAACGTCAATCCCGCTACGTCATGCTCGCGAAGGTCGGCAGCAAAGATACCGAGACCGTCGTCAACGCCCTCATCAAGCACGCGCACAAGTTACCGCACGAACTCTACCAGTCGCTGACCTGGGATCGCGGCAAAGAGATGGCTGACCACAAACGCTTCACGCTGGCCACCGACATCAAGGTCTACTTCTGCGATCCTCACAGTCCTTGGCAGCGCGGATCGAACGAGAATACGAACGGGCTGTTGCGGCAATATTTACCCAAGGGCATTGACCTTTCAGCCTACTCGCAGCCCAAACTGAATGCTGTTGCCAGGCGAATCAACCAACGGCCGCGTAAAACACTAAACTACGAAACGCCCGGTGAACGATTTCATCA
>CAWBNB010000064.1:0-431750 GCA_963789885.1 uncultured beta proteobacterium
GGTGCGCAGCCTTCTCACTCTCTTGCCTCCGCATGTCGAACGCCGAGCGTCGTGAGCAACGTCTACCTCGACTGATAGGTCCCCGCAAGCCGAGGACGAGCAGGCCCCACGAAGGCCGGGCCTGAGCCTGCCCGTCCCGCCGTTGCCACCAACGGCACGACGGTGATAAGTTGGCCGTTCGCAGGACAACCAAGGGAGGGGTTTTACATGAATCGTTCGACTTGGATCGCAGCCTTGAGCGCCGCACTGACCTTTCCCGTGCTGGCCCAGACCGTCAAGGTGACGCCGCTCGGTGGCATCGACGGCGAGTTCTGCCCGCAGGATCGGGCGTTGATCTTCGAGGACCCGAATGGCACGCGCATCCTCTACGACCCGGGCCGCACCGTCGCCGGCGCGAGTGATCCGCGGCTGGGCAAGATCGACATCATCCTCGTGACCCACATGCACGGCGACCACGTGGGAAACGCGCACAACAAGGCGCCGAACTCGGGCAGCTGTGACAAACCGGACACATCGGTCTCGGCCATGCCCAACTCCAACGCCGTGAATATCGCGCTCGCCAAGAAATCGAAGATCGTGACCGGCAGCGAGATGCCTCCCTTTTTCGCGGCCAAGCTCAAGGCGAACGGCGGCGATCCCGCCAATTCGATCCTCACCCGCTTCGGCGGTAGCGTGACCATCAGCGGCGTGCGCATCGCTACGGTCGCGGCGCTGCACAGCAACGGCTTGGATCCCGACTACATCGGCGGCGAGCTCGGCAAGGCCATGAAGGAAGCGGGCATCGCCGGTGACGTGGGGCTGGCGACCGGGTACGTGCTCCGGTTCAGCAACGGCCTTGTGGCCTATCTCTCCGGCGACACGGGCATCATCGCGGACCAGGAGGTGGTCGTGCGCAACCATTACAACGCGAAGCTCGCGGTCATGAACATGGGCGACGGCTTCAGCACGGGTCCGGTCGAGGCCGCCTACGTGATCAACGACCTCGTGAAGCCCGCGTCGGTGATCGCCTCGCACGCGAACGAAGTCGGCACCGTGGACGGCAAGGTGCGCCCAGGCAGCAAGACGAGACATCTTCATGAAGGCCGTCAAAGTGCCGGTACATATCCCGCTCTCGGGCAGGAGGATGGAGTTCGACGCAGCGGGGAAGTGCACCGCGGGGTGCTGATCCGGCTCGCCTGATAGCCGACCGTTCGGCGGGCCTGTACGTGACGCCTGACCCCTCCATCGAGCGAACATCCAACAGCCTGCTTCGCCGGCTGTTGGGTGCCGCTCATGTCAGCCGTTGGGCCGCTCGCCCCGCCCGCGATGCGGCCGTCGAGCGAGCGGCCGCGCGCCTTACCTGAGACATGTGCCTCGGCGCTCACCGACGATTACATCTTCCGTGCCACGATGAAGATGCGCAGGAACGGCAGCAAGGTCCTGCCGTCGGGACGCGCCGGATAGGCAGCCCGAAGCCGCTCACCGTAAATGCCGAGGAACTCCGGTTGCCGGGGTCGCTCGATGCGATCAAGCACCGGGCGCAGCACCGAGCCCGTGAACCAGCTCAGCACCGGATCGTTGCCGTCGAGCACATGTAGATATTCGGTTTCCCAGATGTCGAGCATGGTTGCCTGCGGCGCCAGCCATTCGTAATAGCGGACCGGCTCGTGGGAAGGATTTTCACGAATCGCATCCGCCAAGGACGTCCAGGGGTGCTCGCGCACCAGCTCGAACAGGATCCGATGCGACGGATTGAGGTGCTGCCGCGGCATCTGAACCGCGAGGAAACCGCCGGATGCGACCTGGCTCAAGAGATGCGGGAAGAGAACCTGGTGATCATCGAGCCAGTGAAGGGCGGCGTTGGAGTACACCAGATCGGCCGGACTTTCGGCGTGCCACGTTGCAAGATCCGCCTGTTGCCAGGCGATGCCCGGGATCGCATTGGCCTTGGCGAGCATCTCCGGCGAGGCGTCGACTCCCGTGATGCGCGCCTGCGGCCAGCGCTCGGCGAGCAGCCGTGTGACGTTGCCGGGCCCGCAGCCCAGATCGTAAACGGTGCGCGCCTCCGCCAGCGGTATGCGCGCCATGAGATCCACCGCGGGCCGCAATCGATGGTCGGTGAACTTAAGATAGACATTCGGATCCCATGTGCTGGTCATACCGACGCCTCACCTCAATTCAAACGCGCCAGTGTAGACCCGCCGCACCCGAGGAAGTGCAAGATGAACTGTAATGCGCTCCAGCACGATGCAGAGGTTGCAAGAAGCTCGGTTGCTCGTCGGGAGCACCATCAGACATGAAGGTCTCCATTCTCGACGACTACCATGACACGCTTCGCACGCTCGACTGCTTCAAGAAGCTGTCGGGGCACGACATCAGGATCTGGAACGATCACGTCCAGGACGTCGATGCGCTGGCCGAGCGATTGCAGGATGCCGAAGTGCTGGTGCTGATACGCGAACGGACTCAGATCCGCGCGCCGCTGCTCGAGCGACTGGACAAGCTCAGGCTCATTAGTCAGCGCAGCGTCTATCCGCACATCGACATCGACGCCTGCACGCGGCTCGGCGTCATCGTTTCGTCGAGTCAGCACGCCGGCACGCCGTCGTATGCGGCCGCGGAGCTCACGTGGGCGCTGGTGCTTGCGGCGATGCGCCAGCTCCCGCAGCAGATGTCCGCGCTGAAGGCGGGAAAGTGGCAGATTGGCGTCGGCAACAGCCTCCGCGGCAAGACGCTCGGGGTCTACGGTTACGGCAGGATCGGAAGCGTCGTCGCGGGTTACGGCAAAGCGTTCGGGATGAACGTGCTGGTGTGGGCGCGCGAGCGCTCGCTCGAGCGGGCGCGAAGCGATGGTTATGCCGCGGCGCCCGGCAAGGACGCATTCTTCTCGGAGTGCGACGTCATTTCGCTCCACATGCGGCTGGTCGAAGGAACGCGCGGCATCGTGACCGCGGCCGATCTTGCCCGGATGAAACCGACGGCCCTGCTGGTCAATACCAGTCGCGCTCCGCTGATCGAGCCCGGCGCGTTGATCGCCGCCCTCAAAGCCGGGCGTCCCGGCATGGCTGCCGTCGACGTCTATGAAGAGGAGCCGGTAGCCGACACCGGAAATCCGCTGTTCCGGATGGACAACGTCGTGTGCACGCCGCACATCGGATATGTCACGCGCGACGAGTACGAAGTGCAGTTCTCGGACATATTCGACCAGATCGTCGGTTACGCGGCCGGCACACCCATCAATGTCGTGAATCCGGAAGTACTGGAAGGCCTGGACAAACGCCGCTAGCATGCAGCAGCTGACCCCCTTCTTCCGTGAAGCCGGTGCAGGTCGCGGCGTAGTTTGTCTGCACTCGAACGCGAGCAATTCGGGTCAGTGGCGCGCGCTGATGGAAGTCCTGGCGCCGAAGTTCCGCGTGCTGGCCCCGGATTCGTACGGCGCGGGCAAGAGTCCCGCGTGGCCAACGGACCGGCCCGTCCGGCTCCGCGACGAGGCTGCGCTCGTAGAGCCGGTCTTTGCTTTGGCCGGAGAGCCCTTTGCGCTGGTCGGGCATTCGTACGGCGCCGCGGTGGCGCTCATTGCCGCGCTCGCTCAACCGCATCGTGTTCGCGCGCTGGCTCTGTACGAACCCACCTTGTTCGCGCTGCTCGACGCCGAGTCGCCTCCGCCGAACGAGGCCGACGGCATTCGCGCGGCCGTCGCCGGAGCCGCCGCCGCGCTCGACGCCGGCGACACCGCCAGAGCAGCCGAGTGGTTCATCGATTTCTGGATGGGCCCGGGCGCCTGGGCACGCACACCCGAACCGCGCAAGGGCCCCATAGCCAGTTCCATCGTCAACGTTCGCGGCTGGGCAGGCGCATTGCTCGGTGAACCCACTCCGCTGGAGGCCTTTGCCGCGCTGGACGTTCCGGTGCTCTTCATGATCGGGAAAGACTCTCCGGCGTCGTCCCTCGGCGTTGCCCGGCTACTGACAAAAACGCTTCCCCGGGTGGAGGTCATCGAGTTCGAAGGACTCGGGCACATGGGTCCCGTTACCCACCCTGACGTCGTCAATGCAGCCATTTCCCGCTTCCTGGAACGCGGCTGAGCCCTTCGCTACCGACTTCTGTCAGGCTTGACGGTCCCGGAGGGACCGGTCATGTTGGACCCTGGTTCAGCCCCTTCGCCGCGGGCCGATTGTCGGCGACCCATCACATGGTGAGGACTGCTATGGCAGCGCAATCGAAAGCGTCGTTCGTTGCAATCTTGCTGGCCGCAGGGATGGCGATCGGGGCGACCACGGCACAGGCCGCGGAAGTCAAGCTGATCGGGTCGGCCGCGGTCAAGGAGGCCGTTATCGATCTCATACCGGCGTTCGAAAAGGCGAGCGGCCACAAGGTCACCACCATCTGGGCCGGTACCGAAGCGATCACCAAACGGATCAGCGGCGGCGAGGTGGTCGACGTCGTCCTCATCGCGGCCCCCAATATCGACAAGCTGATTGCCGCAGGAAAGCTGGCAGCGGGCAGCCGGGCCGACATAGCGAAGTCCGGCATCGGCGTTGCGGTTCGCGCCGGCCTGCCGAAGCCGGACATCTCCTCCGGCGAAGCGGTCA
Organism: uncultured beta proteobacterium; assembly: GCA_963789885.1. Classification (GTDB taxonomy): domain Bacteria; phylum Pseudomonadota; class Gammaproteobacteria; order Burkholderiales; family SG8-39; genus DATEDA01. Next base: position 4,572 of record CAWBNB010000064.1, read on the forward strand.
AGAACGCCGTGCTGGCGGCGAAATCGGTCGCCTATTCTTCGGGGCCGAGCGGCTTCTATCTGGCCGACCTGTTCCGGAAGATGGGGATCGCCGATCAGATCAAGGACAAGGTGAAGCAGACTCCGTCCGGCGTCCAGGTCGGCGAGGTGGTGGCGCGCGGCGACGCCGATCTCGGGTTCCAGCAAGTGAGCGAGCTGCTCCACCTCAAGGGCATCCAGTACCTCGGGCCGCTGCCGTCCGACATCCAGCACGTCACGGTGTTCTCCGCCGGCCTGCACAGCGCCGCGCCGCAGCCGGACGCGGCCAAGGCGCTGGTGAAATTCCTCACCGGACCGGAGGCGGGTGCCAGCATCAGAAAGACCGGAATGGAGCCTGGTTGACGTTCGTCCGACGCGCTCAGACCGCTGAACGCCAAGCGGCCCGGTCGCCGCCCGTGCCGCCGAGCCCCGGTGTCGGCTGTCAACAAAGGAGCTGATCCGTCAATGGCCGTCCGCATCGTCCGCCTCGGCACCGACCGATTTCCCGGCGAGGGCCTCCGCCTCGGCACCGTACGGCGTCCGCCGCGCGGGGTCGCGAAGAAGGACTATTCGTCGAAGAACTTCTACGACGTCTGGCTGCCGACCCTAGCGCCGAGCGCCGGGACGGTGAAGCTCGCCCAGGGCGCGAAGACCGAGCGCGACTGGGACCGCTTCAAGAGGAAGTACCGGGCGGAGATGGGGGCGCCGGAGAACAGGCCGACACTCGATCTGCTCGTAGCCCTCTCCCATACGACCAATTTCTCGGTCGGCTGTTACTGCGAAGACGAAGCCCACTGCCACCGGTCCGTGCTGCGCACGCTGCTCGTCGAGCGCGGTGCGGCGGTGATATGAAGCGGACGCGCCGCAGCCGGCGCGTCCGCTCAACCGACTCCCCGTCCCTAGCGTTCCTTCGCCCGCACCAGCGCGCGCACCCGCTTGGGCGTGAGCGGCAGCTCGTCGACCTTCACGCCGTACGGGCTGAGCGCATCCTCGACCGCGCTCGACAGCGCACCCGGCGCGCCCATCCGCCCGCCCTCCCCGCCGCCCTTGATGCCGTACTCGGTGAACGGCGACGGCGTCTCGACGTGCCCGACGCGGATCTGCTCCGGCATCTCGCGCAGCGTCGGGATCAGGTAGTCGGCGAACGTCGCGGTCAGGAGCTGCCCGGCCTCGTCGTAGTAGAAGTGCTCGTAGATCGCGCTGCCGATCCCTTGCGCCGTGCCGCCGCGGATGTGCCCCGCGAGCGTCATCGGATTCACCACCGTTCCGGCATCGTGCACGGCGACGTAGTCGAGGATCTTGATCTTCCCGGTCTTCGGATCGACCTCGACCAGCGCCAGGTGGCACATGTGGCCCATGATCGGGTAGAAGATCCCGAGGTGCGACCGGTCGTTCGCCGGCATCGTCGTGAGCGGATGGTCGTACACGTAGCTCGCCTCGAGCCCGCTCGAGTACTCGTCGCCGTCGGGCAGGCTCAGCCGGAAGTAGTGCGCGAAGATCGCGACCTCGCCGATCGTCTTCTCCATCCCCGGCACGCCCTTCACGCCGATCTTCCCTTCGCGGAACTCGAGATCGCTCGGCTTCGCCTCGAGCATCTTGCCGGCGATGCGCAGCATCTTCTCCTTGAGCTTCATCGACGCGCCGACGATCGCGCCGGCGATCATCACGGTGAAGCGGCTCCCGCCCGGTCCGGTCGAGTTGAACCCGCTGTTGGTGTCGGCGTAGACGATGTTGACGTTCGCCGGATCGGTCTGGAACTGCTCGGCCACGATCTGCGTCGCCATCGTCTCCGGGCTGTTGCCCCAGAACGGCGATCCGAGCGTGACCTGGATGCAGCCCGTGGGGTCGATCCGGATCTGCGTGCTCTCCGGCGAGCTCGTGAGCTGGAAGCCGGGGTTGTCGGTCGGATTGAGCGACCAGAACTCGGTGGCGCTGAACACGCTCCGCTCCTGGCAGCTCGCGACGCCGATGCCGATGCAGCGTCCCTCCGCGCGGCCCTTCGCCTGGATCTCCTTCCATTTCTCGAGGTTCGCGATCTTGACGGCCTCGTCCATGACCGCGGGGTAGTTCCCGCTGTCGTAGACGTTCCCCGACGGGATCACGTACGGGAACTGGTCGGGCTGGATCAGGTTCTTCCGCCGGATCTCGAACGGATCCATCTTCAGCGCGTCGGCGCCCGCGTCGACCATCCGCTCGATCATCCAGTTCGTCACCTCGGAGCCGAAGCCGCGATAAGCGCCCTGCTGGCACTTGTTCGTCATCACCGCGACGAGCTCCATCTCGACGCTGTTGATCCGGTACGGGCCGACGATCTGGCACAGCGAGTTGCCGTGCGTGCCGTAGCCGAACTGGAGGTACGCGCCGTAGTCGTCGATCACCTGGAACTTCAGGGCGAGGATCGTCCCGTCCTTCTTCAGCGCGAGCTTGCAGCGATAGAGGCGGTCGGAGCCGTGGTTGTCGCAGCTCGTCGTGCTGTCGATCCGGTCCTCGAGATACTTGACCGGCCGCCCGCACGCGCGCGCGAGCGTCGCGGTGAGCGTGAGCACCTTGTGCGGGAACAGCTTGCTGCCGAAGCTGCCGCCGGTGGTTACCGGGATCAGGTTGAACTTGTGCGCCGGAACGCCGAGCGACGCGCCCACGAGCCAGCCGACGTAGTTGACGAACGAGCTGTTGCCGTAGACGTTGAACTTGCCGGTGCCCGACTGGTACTCGGCGACCGCGCCCACCGTCTCGAGCGGCTGCCCGCCCGAGCGCGGCCAGCGGAGCTTCCGCTCGACGACGAGATCGGCCTTGGCGAAGTCGTCCGCGACCGGCCCGAAGCTGAACGTCTTGCGGTACGCGAGGTTGGTCGGCCCGCGCTCCGGATGCAGCACCGCGTCGCCGGTCGAGTTGATGGCGGCCTCCGGGTCGATCACTACCGGCAGGTCCTCGTACTCGACCGCGATCAGGTCGCAGGCGTCCTCGGCGATGTAGCGCGTCTCGGCGACCACCGCCGCGACCGCCTCGCCCACGTGGCGCACCCGGTCGACGGCGATGCAGTACTGCACCACCGGCGGGCTCGCGAACTGCGCGGTCGGCCCGGTGACCTTCTTCGCGTCCTCGCCGGTCATCACCAGGAGCACGCCCGGAAGCGCGGCGGCCTTCGACACGTCGATGCGCTTGATCCGCGCGTGCGCGCGATCGCTCCGCAGCACCGCCGCGTGCGCCATGTTCGGGAGCTTGATGTCGTCGATGTAGCCGCCCTGCCCGGTGAGCAGCCGCGGGTCCTCGACCCGCTTCATGTTCTTGCCGATCCACTTGTAGTCGGACTTCGGCTTCTCCCGCTGCCGGCTCGGGGGGATGTAGCCCTCGGCGGGGATGTGCTTCGGGATGTACGCGGTCATTTGCGGGCCTCCTTGCTCAGGGCCACCGCCGCCTGCACGGCCTCGACGATGTTGTAGTAGCCGGTGCAGCGGCACAGGTTGCTCGACACCGCCTCGCGGATCTCCTCGACCGACGGGTTCGGGTTGCGCTCGAGGAGCTCGGTCGCGACCATCAGCATCCCCGGCGTGCAGAACCCGCACTGCAGCCCGTGCTTCTCCCAGAACGCCTGCTGCAGCGGGCTCATCGCGCCGTTCTTCGCCAGGCCCTCGACCGTGCGCACCTCGGCGCCGTCGACCTGGGCGGCGAACACGAGACACGAGCGGGCGGACTGGCCGTCGAGCAGCACGGTGCACGTGCCGCAGACGCCGTGCTCGCACCCGACGTGCGTGCCCTTCAGCTCGAGCTCCTCGCGCAGGAAATCGGACAGGAGCATGCGCGGCTCGACCGTGCGCGTGTACGCCTTCCCGTTCACGCGGACGTTGACCGTGACGGACTTCGACATGGCATCTCCTCCGTGCGCTACTTGCAGCGGGACCGCGCGGACTTGAGCGCGCGCTCGACGAGCGTCGCGACGAGGTCGCGCTTGAACTCCGCGTCCGCGTGATAGGACGCGTCGGGCCTGACCGAGCTCCGCGCGAGCGCCGCCGCCTTCGCGATCTGCGCGTCGTCGAGCGGCTTGCCCGTCAGGACGCCCTCGGCATCGGCAAGGCGCGACGCCCGGTCGCCCATCCCGGCGACGGCGAGCGCGGCCTGCGAGCAGGCGCCGCCGGCGAGCGTCGCGGTCGCGGCGATCGCCGCCATCGCGAAATCGCCCTTCCGGTTCGCCTCCTCCTCGAACGCCCAGCCCTGCCCGGCCGGCGCGAGCGGGATGCGGATCTCGGTCACGAGCTCGCCCGGCCGCAGCGCCGTCTGCATCGGGCCGACGAAGAAGTCCTTCGCGGCGATCCGGCGCTCCTCCTTTGCGCTTTTCGCGACGACGACCGCGTTCGTCGCCGCGAGCACCGCCGGCATCTCGGAGGCCGGATCGGCGTGGCTGATGTTGCCGCCGATCGTGCCGCGGTTGCGGATCGGCTTGTGCGCGACGTGCCGATACGCTTCGGTCATGAGCGGGCAGTGCCGCGCGACGACCTCCGAGTCGTGCAGCGCGCTGTGCCGCGCGAGCGCGCCGATCGCGAGCTCCTTGCCGTCGACGCGGACGTAGTCGAGGTCGGGCACCCGGTTGATGTCGACCAGCACCGCCGGTCGCACCACGCGCAGGTTCAGCATCGGCACGAGGCTCTGGCCGCCGGCAAGGACCTTCGCGTCGCCGCCGTGCCGGCCGAGCACCTGCAGCGCGTCGGCAAGGCTCGTCGCTCGGACGTACTCGAATGCGGGGGGTTTCATCCTTTCCTCCTTGCCTCGCGCGGGGCGGGTTGCGGCGGGTGGGGCGAACGATCTCGCGATTGAATCGACCTGGGATCGGGCGCGGGAGCGCGCACGACGAAGGCGGCCAGTAAAGCACTCCGCGATTGCTTTGACAATCGCCGTATCGTGCTGCGACGCGGCAGCGGGATGACGCGAATGACAGAACTGCGCGTGCGATGACGCCGGGGTGGGCGCGGCTTGCCCGAAGCGCGCGACCGGGTACACTTGATCGGACAGCACCGGAGTGGCCATGCTCCCGTCGACCATCGACGAAACAATCAGTTGGCTGCGCGAAGCGGACTACCTTGCCGACCGCGGCCTCGCCGCGAGCATCTACCTCGCGCTCCAGCTCAAGCGCCCGCTGTTCCTCGAGGGCGAGGCCGGCGTCGGCAAGACCGAGACGGCGAAGGTCCTCGCGCGGCGGCTCGGCCGGGAGCTGATCCGGCTGCAATGTTTCGACGGCATGGACCAGTCCTCCGCCGTCTACGAGTGGAACTACCAGCGCCAGATGCTCGCGATCCGCCTCGCCGAGGCGGCGGGGCGCGGCGGCGACGAAGCCCGGCTCAACCGGCAGATCTTCAGCGAGGAATATCTGCTGGAGCGCCCGATCCTCCGGGCGCTCGCGCCGCGGAACGGGGCGATGCCGGTCCTGCTGATCGACGAGCTCGACCGTGCCGACGAGCCGTTCGAGGCCTACCTGATGGAGGTCCTGTCGGACTTCCAGGTCACCATCCCCGAGCTCGGGACGATCAAGGCGCCGGAGCCGCCGATCGTGATCCTCACCTCGAACCGCACGCGCGAGATCCACGACGCGATCAAGCGGCGCTGCTACTACTACTGGGTCGACTACCCGGAGCCGGCGCGCGAGCTCGACATCGTGCGCCGCAAGGTGCCCGAGGCGCCGGCGCGGCTCGCCGGCGAGGTCGTGGGCTTCGTGCAGGAAGTGCGCAAGCTCGATCTCTTCAAGCTGCCCGGGGTCTCCGAGACGCTCGACTGGGTGCAGGCGCTCGCGCGCCTCGACAAGCTCTTCCTCGATCCCGAGGCGATCGCGACCACCCTCGGCATCCTCCTCAAGTACCAGGACGATCTCGTGCGGGTGCGCGGCGCCGAAGCGGAGCGGATCCTGCAGACGGCGCGGACGGCGGCCGCACCCGCCTCCGGCTAGCGCGGCGCATGGCGGGCCGGCTCTTCGACAACATGGTCGAGTTCGGCCGCCTGCTGCGGCGCGCGGGCGTTCCGGTCGGCTCGAGCCAGATCGTGGAGAGCGTCCGGGCGGCCGAGCTCGTCGGCCTGCGGCGGCGGCCCGACTTCTACTGGGCGCTCGCGACCACGCTCGTCACGCGTCCCGAGCACAAATCGGTCTTCGACCTTGCGTTCCAGTCGTTCTGGAGCCGGGAGACCGAACAGCATCCGGTCAGGGAGCTGGTGGTCTGGCGACGCGACGACACGCCCGCCGCGGGCGACGACGCCGAGCGCGAGCGGCCGATAGACGTCCGCGGCGAGCTCCCGGCGGTCGAAGACGACGGTGGCGTGGACGGCAAACCCGCCGATCAGCGCGACAGCGCGTCCGACGCCGAGCTCCTCGCGGACAAGCACTTCGACAAGATGAGCGCCGACGAGCTCGCGGCGGCGAAGCGCGAGCTCGAGGCAATGGAATACGAGCTCGACCTCGTCCGGACGCGGCGGCGCCGGCGTGATGCCCACGGTCGCTTCGTCGACTGGCGGCGGAGCTTCCCGCGCATGGTGCGGGGCGCGGGCGCGATGATGACCTTCTCGCGCTCCTCGCCGCGCGAGGAGACGCCGACGCTCGTGCTCCTCTGCGACATCTCCGGATCGATGCAGCTCTACTCGCGGCTGCTCGTCCACTTCGCCTGCGCGATCGGGGCGCGGCGCAAGCGCACGCACGCGTTCCTGTTCGGCGTCCGCCTGACGAACATCTCGCGGCACCTCGGTACGGGGGACGTCGGACGCGCGGTCGAGGCGGTGTGCGCGACGACGCGTGACTTCGACGGCGGCACGCGCGTCGGGGAGTCGCTCGCCGAGTTCAACCGCAAATGGTCGCGGCGGCTGCTCAGCCGCAAGTCGATCGTCGCGCTCGTCACCGACGGCCTGGAAGGCGGCGATCTCGCGCTGCTTACGCAGGAGATCGCCCGCCTGCACCGGTCCTGCGCTCACCTGATCTGGCTCAACCCCCTGCTCCGGTTCGACGGATTCGAGCCGAAGGCGGCCGGCGTCAAGGCCCTCCTCGCGAACGTCGATTCGGTGCACGCCGTCCACAGCATGCGGCATCTGCGCGAGGTCGCGGCGGCGCTGCGGGCGGCGGCGGTGACGAGCCGGAAGCCTTCGTGAAGCGATGAACGAGTCGCACGCCATCGGAGTGGTCGGCTTCTACGACACGCATCCGATCAACGAAGACGAAATCCTCGCCAAGGTCACGGCGCGCGGCGCAAACATCGCCGCGCTATCGGAAGACGATCTGAAGGATTTCGACCAGGACCACTATGGCGGAACCGGTGCGGTCGAGGCGCTCGCCGAAGCGGCGCGGGTGCGCGCGGAACACCACGTGCTCGACGTCTGCAGCGGGATGGGCGGCCCCGCCCGCTGGCTCGCCCATCGATATGGATGCCGGGTCACCGGCATCGATCTGACCCCGAGCCGGGTCGAAGGCGCAACGCGTCTGACGCACCGGGTCGGTCTGGATCACCTGGTCGCGTTCAGGCAGGGCGACGCGACGGCACTGCCGTTCGTCGATGCCACCTTCGATGCGGTCATCAGCCAGGAAGCGTGGTGCCACATCCCGGACAAGCGCGCGCTGATCACCGAGAGCGTGCGCGTGGCCCGGGCCGGCGGCACAGTCGCGTTTACGGACATCGTTTCGCTCGCCGACCTCGGCGCGGAAGACGAGCGCCGGCTGGCGGCCGGGATGTTCATCCCGAGGCCTCCGTACGCCGAGCAGTACGCGGGTTTGCTGCGGGAGCGCTCGTGCGTGATCGAGCAGTGCGTCGACCTGTCGAGCGAGTGGGTCGACATCCTCGTCCGCCGACTCGAGATGTATCGCTCCCTCCGCGATACGACCGTCGCAAAGTTCGGTGAGGCCCGCTTTCTCGAATACGATCGTGCCTACAGCCACTTCGTCGGGCTGTTCGTCGATGGGAAGCTCGGCGGAGTTCGCATCGCCGCCAGGAAGGCATGACGCGCCGGAGGCGCCCGACTGGGCCTCCTACCCGGTCAGGATCGGCTTTAGCGCCTCGATCTCCCCGGTGATGAAGTCGAAGAACGCCGACACTCGTGGCGTGCGCCGCAGATCGGGGTGCGCGAGCAGGCGCCAGATCCGCGTGAGCTCGGGAATCGGGCCGAGCACGCGCACGAGATCCTCCTCGGCGTCGCCCAGCGCCGTCGGCAGCGGGGCGATCCCCACCCCGGACTTCACCGCGTAGACCACCCCGAGCACGCTGTTGTTGCGCGCGACGATCTTCGCGTTCGGCGCCACCTCGCGCAGCCATTTCGCGGCCCGATGGTTCGCCATCGTCTCGTCGAAGCCGACGAGCGAATGCCGCTCGAGGTCCTCGACCCGGTCGGGCTTGCCGTGCCGCTCGATGTACTTGCGGCTCGCATAGACGGCCCATAGCGAATCGGCGATCTTGCGCCCGACGAGCTCGTCGTCGGTCGTGTCGCCCGATCGCAGCGCCACGTCCGCCTCGCCCTTCGTGAGGTCGAGATACTTGTCGCTCATCACGAACTCCACCCGCAGCCCGGGATACCGGGCATGGAACCGCTCGAGCAGCGAAGACTGCGTGATGCGGAAGACGAGGGGCTCGGGACAGGTCACCCGGATGACGCCGAGGACGTCGCGCTTCGCCGCATCGAGGTGCTGCTCGAAGGCGAGCACCGCCTGCTCGACGCGCTCGGCGTACGGAAGCATTTCTTCACCGAGCTCCGTCAGGCGGTAGCCCGTCGGGTGCCGCTTCACGAGCTGACGCCCGATCCGCCGCTCGAGCTCGGCCAGCCGGCGCTGCACCGTCGATTGACTCAGCTTGAGCGCGCGGCCAGCCGCGAGCGTGCTGTGATGGCGCGCGACGGCGAGAAAGTGTCGGAGGTCGTTCCAGTCGAACATCGGCGAGTTATGCGTTTATGCGGGCCGCGTTTGCAATTCTGCGGCTTCCGCAGGAGGGGGTGCGGCGTCTAGGCTTGGTGCGTGTCGATCACCCGATTCAAGGCCTCGACGATTCATCAACCCGACGACGGAGCAGACATCATGAACGCACCCGCATTCGACCAGGAAGCCTTCAAGCTCGCGACCCGCAACCAGTGGGAGAAGTCCGCCCGGGGCTGGAACGATCATACCCCGCAGATCCGGGCGTGGCTCCGCACCGCGACCGACGCCATGTTCGACATGGCGGGGATCAGGCCCGGCGCCCGCGTGCTCGACGTTGCCGCAGGCGCGGGCGACCAGACGCTCGACATCGCCGAGCGCGTGGGTTCCCGGGGTCACGTGCTCGCGACCGACCTGTCGGCCGCCATCCTGGAGTTCGCGCAGGCGAATGCGCTGCGCGCCGGGCATCGAAACGTGGAGACGCGCGTGGCCGACGGCGAAAGCCTCCGAGGTCGGCGAGGCGAGCTTCGACGCGGCGGTGTGCCGGCTCGGGCTGATGTTTCTTCCGGATCCGCTCCAGGGTCTGCGCGAGATGCATCGGGCGCTGAAAACCGGGGGCGGCGTGTGTACGATGGTGTTCTCGAGGCCCGAAGCGAACCCTTGCGTCACGATCCTGATGTCGACCGCCCTCAAGCACGCGGGGCTTCCGCCGCGCGATCCGTATCAGCCCGGCGGGCTGCTCAGCCTGGGGAAACCCGGCCTGATCGACGACCTCTTCAGGCGTGCCGGGTTCAGGGACGTCGCGACCACGAAGATCGACGCTCCCTTCAGGCTCCCGTCGACGCAGGCCTATCTCGACTTCGTCCGGACGTCGGCGAGCCCGGTCCAGCAGATCCTCGGCAGGCTCGACGCCGCCGCGGCGGGAGCAGCCTGGACGGAGATCGAGGAGCGCCTCGACGTCTTCAAGACCGCTTCGGGCTGGGAGGGGCCGAACGAGCTGCTGCTCACCGCGGCGAGACGATGAGCCCGCTGACGCAGAGGGGTGGCTAGCTCCGCCAATATGATGTCGGACACGCCGCGACGAACGCCGGAGCAGGTCCTGCGGACCTACTTCCACGCGAAGGACGAGAACCGCCCGCACCTCATGGCGATGGCTTTCGCCGAGACGGCGGTTCTCGAGACGGTCGTCAAGACGGGGGCGATCTCCTTTCCTCCCGTCTCGCGCGGACTGGCGCCGATTACCGACGTGCTGGTGCGGAAGTTCGCCCAGACGTACGAGAACGTCTACTCGTTCTATCTCGAGCGGCCGGGACCGGCGGCGCCTTTGGCGGGCTTTTCCTGCGACTGGCTCGTCGGAATGTCCGACAAGGAGAGCGGCAGGGCGCGCGTGGGTTGTGGCCGGTACGACTGGCACTTCCAACCCGAAGCGCCATACCTCGCCGACCGATTGGTGATAACGATCGAGGCGATGCAGGTCCTCTCTCCCGAGCTGCTCGACCCGATCCTCCGCTGGTTGACCGGACTGCCTTATCCCTGGTGTCCGGCCGAGACGATCCTCGCGACCGCACCGGGCAGCGCGGATCTCGAACCGGTCCTCGCCTATCTCGGACGCCGGAATCCCCGTGCGTGAGAACCATAGCGCAGGTGGAAGATCAAGTAGCCCGCTCGCGTAGAAGCACGATGCAAGGGACGCTCGAAAACCCGCTCTGGTTCGTCGCCTTCTTTCTCGCTGCATGGGTCGCCGTCACCGCGCTCCTCGCGGTCCTGAGCGGCTGGCCGTCGCTCGCCAAGCGGTTTCGCACCGGGCTCCGGCCCCCCGGCACGCCGATGCGAGGACAGGTGTCGCGCATCGGGCTCGTCACCGAGCGCAACGTCACCAGACTGGTCGTCTCGGACCGCGGGCTGTACCTGTGGACGCTCTGGCCGTTCCGGCTCCTTCGACCGCCGCTGCTCATTCCCTGGGCCGCGATCAGGTCGGTGCGCGAGCGGTCGGTCCTCTGGACGGCGACTTACGTCGTGGACGTCGGCGCGCCGGTGGAGATCGCCCTCAGGAAGAAAGCCTACGACGCGATCCAGCCGTTTCTGCCCCCCAACGCAAGCCAAGGAGAGAGTCCGACATGAAGGTCGAAGGCAGGTGCCACTGCGGCAAGATCACTTACGAGGCGATCGTCGATCCGGCGAAGGTGTCGATCTGCCACTGCACCGACTGCCAGATGCTGACCGGGTCGGCGTATCGCGCATCGGTGCCCGCGCCAAGGGAGACGTTCGTCCTGCACACCGGGCAGCCGAAGGTCTACGTCAAGACCGCCGACAGCGGTACGAAGCGCGCTCATGCGTTCTGCCCCGACTGCGGCACGCCGGTATACTCGTCCGCGATCAGCGATCCGCCGACCTATTCGCTCCGCGTCGGGTGCCTCGATAAGCGGGCGCAGCTGCCGCCGAAAAAGCAGATCTGGTGCCAGTCGGCGGTCCCGTGGAGCAGGAACCTGGAAGGCATCGAGCAGATTCCCAGGCAGTGAAAACCCTTGCCGGTGAACCGCGAACTGCCAATAACGCGTGGGGAATCGGAGCGCGTTCCCCGGCGTCGCGCCGGGAGGACCTTGGAGCATGAACCTCGATGGCGTCGAGCACATTCCCGGCCAGTGAGGGCACAATAGGGGAGTCGACCACAGCGAGGCAACCCCGATGATCAAGCTCTATTCCTGGCCACAGAGCTCCGGCACGCGCATCGCCTGGGCGCTCGAGGAGCTCGGCCTCCCCTACGAGTACATGGCGCTCGACGCGAAGAAGGGCGAGCACCGCTCGGCCGAGTACCTGAAGCTGAATCCCCAGGGGAAGGTGCCGGCGCTCGTCGACGACGACGAGCTACTGTTCGAATCCGGCGCGATCCTGCTGCACCTCGGCAACCGGTACGGGGTCGAGAAGAACCTCTGGCCCGCCGCCAAGGGCCAGGCCCGGGCGGATGCGGTCTGCTGGACGGTCTGGGCGATGACCGAGCTCGGGCCCTACATGTTGCAGTACCTCTACCACGGGCTCGACACGCCGATCTCGTTCAAGCCCGCCGACCGCAGCAAGGCGGCGGCCGAGTACAGCCATTCGCAGCTCGACCGTCTGCTTGCGGCGCTCGAGGCGCGCCTCGACGGACGCGAGTACGTCCTCGGCGGCTTCTCGCTCGCCGACGTCGCGGCGGCGAGCTGGCTCGCTCTCGGCACGGCGTTCGGGGTGAGCCTGGAGCGCTACCCGCGCGTCGCCGCCTGGCTGAAGCGCTGCCTCGACCGGCCGGCGTTCAAGCGGGCGCGCTGAGAGACGCCGCACCGGGGGGCGGAGGAGCACTGTCCCGACCGAGCCCCCACAGTTGATCGGCGGTCTGGTGGAGGGGAAAATGACCCAATTCTCGAATCTCCACCCGACCGAGACCCCGCCCATGTCAGCCGTCCCGCAGCCGAATACCGCCGCCGAGCGCAAGGCCTTCTACGACAAGATCGACAGGTCCAACGTCGCTCCGCTCTGGGAGGTGCTGCACTCGCTGATCACCGCCACGCCGAACACGCCCTGCAAGCCGTACCTCTGGAAGTGGGCCCAGGTCTGGCCCTGGATCCAGGAGGCGGGAAAGCTCATCACCGCCAAGGAAGCCGAGCGCCGCGTGCTCGTGCTCGAGAATCCCGGCCTCCGCGGCCGCAGTCGCGTCACGCACAGCCTCTACGCCGGCCTGCAACTCATCCTCCCGGGCGAAGTCGCGCCGGCCCATCGCCACTCGCAGTCCGCGCTCCGCTTCATCGTCCACGGCAAGGGCGCGTACACCGCCGTCGACGGCGAGAAGGTCACGATGAGCCCGGGCGACTTCATCATCACGCCGTCCTGGACCTGGCACGACCACGGCAACCCGTCGAGCGAGCCGATGGTCTGGCTCGACGGCCTCGACATCGCGATCGTCGAGCTGCTCGACGCGCAGTTCCTCGAGCGCCCGGGCGTCGAGTCGCAGCAGACCACGCGCACCGGGGGCGAGTCGTTCGCGCGCTTCGGGAACACGATGCTCCCGGTCGACTTCAAGCCGAAGTCGAAGACCTCCCCGCTCTTCTGGTACCCGTACGAGCGCACGCGCGAGGCGCTCGCCGAGCTGGCGAAGGCGGGCGACCCGAACCCCTGCTACGGCCACAAGCTGAAGTTCACCAACCCCGCCACCGGCGGCTGGGCGATTCCGACCATCGGCGCCTTCATGCAGCTCCTGCCCAAGGGGTTCCGCGGGAAGCCGTACCGGTCGACCGACTCGACCTGCTACTCGGTCGTCGAGGGCAAGGGCCGGATCAAGGTCGCGGGCGAGAGCGTTCGCCTTCGGCGCGAAGGACCACTTCGTCGTGCCGTCGTGGGCGCCGGGCGAGCTCGAAGCCGACGACGAGACCGTGCTCTTCTCGTTCAGCGACCGCCCGGTGCAGGAAGCGCTCGACCTCTTCCGCGAGCAGGCAAGCTGAGCTCGATCGGGGTTCTCGCCGCTGACGGCGACCGCCGCGCGACGCGGCAGGTCGCCCTCGCCCTGGCGGGCGTTATCGCGGTTTACGCGGCCACGTGGTTCGTGCTCGGCCCGCTCCCGCAGGACCCCGCCTACCACCTCTTCGCCGACGTTCGGACGTGCTTCGGCTTCATCCCGCGCGCCGGGGACGTCCTCACCAATCTCGCGATCCTCGCCGCCGCCGTCTACGGCCTTCTGCTCCGCCCGCGCATGAACGTCGCGCCCGACGAGCGGCCCGCTGCCGATCTCCTCGTCGTCGGCGCCTTCCTCACCGCAGCCGGCTCCGCCTACTACCACTGGGACCCGCGCAACGCGACGCTCGTGTGGGACCGCCTGCCGATGATGCTCGCGATGCCGCCGATCCTCGTGCTGGTGCTCGCCGACCGCGTCGACCCGGCGTTCGCGCGGCGGGCGCTGTGGCCGCTGACCGCGTTTGCACTGGCGAGCGTGCTGTGGTGGACTTTTTCCGAAGCGATCGGCGCGGAGGACGTCCGGCTCTATTTCATGGTCCGCGTCCTGCTCGCGGTGGCGATCCTGCTGCTCGTCGTCTTCCGCCCTTCGCGCTACACCGGGTCCGGCTGGCTCGTCGGCGCGATCGTCGGCGAGGGCGCGATGATGACCTTCGAGCGCCTCGACCACCAGGTGTTTGCCGCGACCGGCGGCCTCGCGAGCGGCCACAACCTCAAGCACGTGACCGTAGGCATCGCGCTCGTCTGCGTATTCACGTGGCTCGCCCGCCGGCGCCCGCGCGCACCGGCCGGGATCGTCCCGGCCTGAGCCCTGCCCGCGGCGGTGAGCGGCGAGTACTCGGAAGATCAGCCGAAGCGCGCCGAGAGTCGACGCGCTGGTGGGCCCCGCCGTCCTCGAGTTCGGCAACAACTGGTGCGGACACTGTCGCCGCGCCCAGCCGCTCGTCGCCGAGGCGATGGCCGGCCACCCCGGCGTGCGACACATCAAGGTCGCCGACGCCAGCGGCCGCAGGCTCGGGCGCTCCTTCCTGGTGAAGCTCTGGCCGACGCTGATCTTCCTCAAGGACGGCGAGGAGGTCGCCCGGCTCGTGCGTCCCGCGGATTCGAGCGCGGTCGGCGCGGCCCTCGCGCAGATCGACCCGCCGCGCTGACCGGCGGGTCTACTCCGGCGGGGGCTGGCTCCGCCCGAGGAACGGATCGACCAGGTCCACGGGCGTCCTCACCACCGCGCCCAGCAGGTTCACCAGGCTCTGGCCGATCGCCGCCGGCCCGAGCGGCACGACGGTCGGGTTGCGCAGGTCGCCGCGGACGGTGACCGGAATCCCGATGACGCGGGCGCCGAAGATCTGGCCGACGATCGGGATGTGTTGCACCACGTTGTAGATCCGGCTGAACGGCGCGACGATGCCGCGCAGGTTGACCCGCTCGGCGGGGAAGTCGATTTCGCCGGCCATCGCGATCGCGAGCGCCGCCGCGTTGAGCGTGGTGGTGCTGATCTCGGCCACGCCGCCGCGGAGCGTGCCCTCGACGACGAATTCGCTGTAGTCGAGTCCGCGCGCCATCAGGTCGTCCCGGCCGGGCGCGCAGCGCGCTCGAGACCACCTCGAGCGCGAGGATGCGCGCGATCGCCGGTGCCTTGAGGATTCGGCCGTCCCGCGCCGTGAACCGGAACGTGCCGCGCGCCACGCGCGCGAGCTCGGCCGCGGGCCCGTTCGCCGTGATCGTCGCGTCGCCGTCCACCGTCCCGGTCAGCGCAATCTCCTCCCCAAACAGGCACTCCGCGGTCCCGGCGAGCGGCTGCGCCCGGATCTGGAGCCGGCCGGTCACGTTCACGTTCCCTGGCACTATCACCGCGGTGAGCGGCAGCGCGATGCCGCAGAGCCGGGCCTCCTTGACGTCCGCGACGATGCGCTCGGGCGCGAGCGTCACCACGGCCGGAAACCGGGCGGAACACGTGGGTGCCGTAGGCGATCGACTTCGCGTCGACCGTGACGCGGCCGTCGACCGGAAGGTTCCAGCGCCCGGCCGGCTTCGCCTCGCCGCGCGGGAACGCGCGCGGCGAGGCGCTCCGCGTCGATCGAGTCGGCGGTAGCACGCGGAGATCGAGGCCGAACGTCTTCGGCTGGCTGGTGACGAGCGCCGCGACGTCGAGGCGTTCACCGGCGACCATGAACACGCCGTCGCGGATCTGCACCGCGTCGCCGGCGACGTCGATCCGCACGCGCTCGATGGCGACCGGAATGTCCCAGCTCTGCAGGATGTCGATCCGCTCGCCCTCGAGCGAGCCCTCTGCGCTCGATCGGCGTGGCTCGGCGAGATCGATCGTCGCGCGGAAATTGCCCCGCAGCGCGCCCGGCGCGCGTCGGGCAGATCCGCGAACACCCGCTCGAGCGTGCGGTTGTCGAGCGTGCCGTTGAACACCGACCTCGGCGGTCGAGGCGACCCATTTCAGCGACAGCACGGTGTCGGTGTCGGAGTCCTTCACCGCCAGACGCCGGACGTCGAGATGGCCCGCCTCCGAGGCAAGATCGAACTCGGCGCGCACGCCGGCGGCGAGGCCGACCGCGGCCTGCACGCTGAGCGGCGCGCCGGAGCCGCCCGCCCGCTGGACTCTTCCCGACGTCAACGTCACCGGCGGCCGCGGCATCGCCGTGCCCGGCAGCTGCCAGCGCTTGCGCGCCCACTCGAGGGCCTGCCCGCCCACACTCCCGTCCGCGAGCGCGAGATCGAGGCGCGGATCGGGCGACGTGTATTCCCCGATGGTCCCGGTCGCGACGATCCGCGCGTCAAGCATGGCGACCTCGAGCCGGTCGAGCGCGACCGATCGCGGCGTGACCCGAAATTCGCCGCTCGCGAGTGTCGCCGGAGCAGGGAGCGCGGGGCCAGCGAGCCGCACCTGCTGCGGCCGGATGACCGCCTCGTAGTCGAGCGTCGGCGGGCGCGCTCAACGGACCCGACAGCCGCACCAGCCGCACGGCCGACGTACCGGTCGCGCTCGGCATCGCTTCGGCCGGCCGCCGCAGCCCTTCCAACGACGCGAGCCACGGATAGAACTCGTCGAGCAGGATCACCGCGTCCGCGCTCGCGCTGCGCACGACCGGCTCGGCGCCGAGCGCGAGCTCGAGCGCGCCGCCCTGGATGCTCGAGCGGCCGAGCGTGCCGGCGAGTCCGCGCACGGCGACGCGATCGTCCGCGTAGCGGACCGCGCCGCGGGTCACCTCGATCGGCATCGGCACGCCGCGGTAGCGTCCGCTCGCCCGCAGCTGCGCGAGATCGACCGTCACGCGCGGACGGTGAGGGTGCGCCTCGTAGACGACCGTGCCGGCCGCGCGGCCGCGGAGCGATTCGACGTCGGCGAGGGCCGCAGGCTGTCTCCTCCCGAGGACGTGCCGCGCGATCGCGAGCGTCTCGGCGAGGTCCGCGTCGACGGCCGCGTCGAGCTCGCGCAGCGCCACCGCCGGCGCGAGCTCGACCGCGAGCGTGCCGCCCTTGAACGTCGAGGCGCCGATCGTGCCGGCGAGCGCGCTCCCGCGCAGCGTGCCGTCGGCGAGGGCGAGATCCCCCCTGCCGTCCGCGATGGAGATCCCGATCTGCGGAAACGCGAGCGCGACCGCGGTGACCTGCGCCCCCGCGCGGACCGATCCGAGCGTCGCGAGCGAGCCGAAGTCGGACCCGGCGGCACTCGCCTTCAGGTTCTGCGCCGCGCCCGCGGTGACGAACGCGGCCGCCGTCTTCACCGCGTCGAGATCGCCGGCGAGCGCGAGCGCCGCCGCGCGGAGCCGCCCGAGATCGAGCGCCGGCACCTGCAGCTCGACCGACGGCCCGCTGCCGTCGGGCTTGGCGCGGAGCGTCCCCGTCGCCGCCGGAACGTGATCGCCGACCTGGAGCTGGGTGAGCGACACGGCGAGCGCCCCGCCGTCCCGGCGGGCGTCGACCGCGGCGCGTATGGCGCCGAGCTCCAGCGTGCGCGCGCCGCGCGCGAGCGTCGCTCCGGGTCCGGTCGCGGTGAGCGCGGCACGCACGCTCTCGCGGCCGTCGGTCGTGGCGTCTAGGTTCGCGTCGACCGTGCCGGCGGGCACGCGGAGCTCGCCTTGCACGCCGGCGACATCCAGCAATGCCGGCAGGCGCAGGCCGGACAGCTGCAGCTTGGCCGTCGCCGCGAGCGACCCCGGCGTGATCGTCAGGCCGGCCTTGGCGACCTGCCACAGGTCCGCGCCGGCGCTCGCGCTGCCGGTGATCGCGTCCGCCGCGACCTCCGCGTCGGCCGCGAGCCCGGAGAGGGAGAGGACCCGCTGCCCCGCGTACAGGACATCGAGCTTGCCGTCGGTGATCCCGAGCGACATGCCCCGCGCTTGACGCACCAGCGCATCGACAACCGGGCCGAGCGCCGCGCGGTACGCGGCGAGCGGATCGCCGCCACCGCCGCCCGGCTGGATCCGCACCTCGAGCTCGGGCTGCTTGACGTTGACCGCTACCGGCCGGACGTTCCCCGCAAGGAGCGGCAGCAGCGCGATGCGGATCTCCAGCCTGCCGATCCGGCCGTCCACGGCGTCGGGGATGCGGACGGTGGCGTTGTGGACCTCGGCGTGCGGCTGCGGGAAAAAGCGGATCCTGAGCGACTCATAGCTCACCTCGCCGCCCGCGGCTTCCGAGATCTGCCGCTCGACTGCCTGCTTCACGCGGTCCGTGTCGACGAAGAACGGAGCGGCGGCGATTGCGGCGACGAGGAGCGTGGCGACCGCCGCAACCCCGATGAGCAATCGGCGCAGCCAGCCCCCCCGAGGCACGGACGTAGGCATCAGCGATGAGGCGCGGGGGGCACCGCCCTCAATCGCTCTTTATGTTCGCCGCCTTCGCGACCGCGGTCCAGCGCTCGATGTCGCGGGCGAGGACGCGCGCGAGCTCCTCCGGGCTCGATCCCGCCGGGTCGACGCCGAGGCCGACGAGCCGCTCGTGGACGTCGGGCAGCCGCACGGCGCGCACGACCTCCTCGTTCAGCCGCTTCACGATCGGCGCCGGCGTCGCGGCCGGGACGAAGATCCCCATCCAGAGCCCGACCTCGACGTCGGGGACGCCGGCTTCGGCCATCGTCGGCACGTCCGGATAGGCCGGATGGCGCTGCGCGGCGGTGACCGCGAGCGCGCGCAGGGTCCCGCCCTTGAGCGCGCCGGTGATCGGCGGCGGATCGGCGATCGTCATCGTCACCTGCCCCGCGATCACCGCGTTCGCCGAGTCGCCGCTGCCCTTGTACGGGATGTGCGCGAACTCGGTGCCGGTCTTCTGCTTGAAGAGCTCGGTCGCCATCTGGAACGCCGCGGCGCTCGAAGCGTAGTTCACGCTGTTCGGGCGCGCCTTCGCGTACTCCACGAGCTCCTTCACCGACCGCACCGGGAGCGCCGCACCCACGCAGAGGAAGAGCGGGAAGGAGCCGATCATCGACACCGGCGCGAAGTCGCGCGTCGACGAGTACGGGAGCTTCGAGTAGGTCGCCGGGTTCATCGCCATCGGGCCGGTCGGTCCCATCAGCAGGGTGTAGCCGTCCGGCGGCGACTTGGCGACGAGCTCGACCGCGATGATCGACTGCGCGCCCGGCCGGTTCTCGACGATCACCGGCTGCCCGAGGCCCTCGGCCAGCTTCGGCGCGAGGAGGCGCGCGATGAGGTCGTTGCCGCCGCCGGTCGTGTAGCCGACGATGATCCGGATCGGCTTCGTCGGGTAGTCCTGCGCCGGCGCGCCGGCTGCGAAGGCCGCGGCCGCGGCGAGCGCGGCGAGCCGGAGGAGCATCCGTGCGGTCATGGCGGGATCCCTGGCGTGGTCGGAAGTGCGAATGATAGCGACGGCGGGGACGGCGCGGTCGGCTAGTCCGCGGCTACGCGCGCCCGCGATCGTAACCCGGCGCGGTCAGATCGGGTAAATGATCGAGTTCGGGATCAGCTCGCTGTCGAACACCGCGAGCTTTTCGCGGAATCTTCGAGGGCGCCGTCTTCGCGCACGATGCGGTCGAAGTAGCGTCCGCAGTTGAACACCTCGGACGGCTCGTTCTTGCGGGTGCGGATCACGAGGTAGTTCGCCTCGGCGGCGACCACGCCCTCTTCCACTGCGGCGATCGCGAGCCCGCTCACGAGGTGGCGCTGGTAGTACGGCTGGTGGAAGAGCGTCTGCGTGATGCCGTAGACGCGGTCCTTCAGCATCCCCCGGCTCTCGAAGGAAAGCGTGCAGAGCGGCAGGCCGCGGTCGAAGTTCTCGCGCGGCTGGAGCTTGTAGACGCACTCCTCGGTGAAGAACTCCGGCCACTCGTCGTAGCGCCGCTGGTCGAGGCAGGCGATGTAGCGGGCGTAGAGGTCCTCGACCTCGAGCCGGAGCGCAACGTCGAAGCGCGGGTCTCGTTCCACCGTCTAGAACCCCATCACTTCGCGGTAGTACCGGTACATCCCGCGGATCAGCGTCTCGGTCACCATGTGGTCCGACGACCCGATGTCGCGCCCGCCGAGCTCGCTGATTGTCGTGTAGTCGTCGCGGGCGGCGAACCCGTGCTGCTGCATCTCGATCACCTCGCCGTCGTCGGCCGAGACGTAGCCCGCTGGCCCGAACAGGTTCGCCTGCCGCAGGCGTCGCCGCGTCATCTCGGGCGTGTCGTCCGCGAAGCCGAAGTGCGTCCAGTAGAAGTCGAAGACGCCGGGTCCGCGCGGGACGATGTGCCGCGTCGAGACCGAGTTCACCTGCTGCTGGACGATCACGCTCGGGAAGAGCGTCAGCATCGTCACCGTCGGACCGTTCCACCAGTACTCGGGCACGACGTCCAGCACCCGCAGGTCGTTCAGCTTCATGTTCTCCTTGAAGCTCGACACGCCCTGCGTGACCTCGCCTTTGCCGCCTTCGTTCTTGCGCGAGATCATCACGGCGTGCCGGGTCTTCGCGTCCATCACGAGCTGCGACTTCTGGTCGGCGCGCCACAGCCCGAACACGACGAACCAGGTGTGCAGCAGCCCGGGGTGGTACGGGATCCTTGATGTTCTCCTGCATCAGCTTCCAGTTGCCCGGAATGCGCTGGCGCGAGTAACCGAGGACGTGGAGCTTCCGGCCGTTGAACACGCGCCCGAGCCACGGCATGATCTCGGGCCCGAAGTACTCGGCGAGCGGCGGCAGGCCGTGGTCGAACGAGGCGAAGACGACGCCGTTGAACGTCTCGACCTTGAGCTTGACGAGGCTCCGCTCCTCGAGCTTGAAGTCGGGCGGCATCCCGCCTTCCACCTTGCCGTCGCGCCGTACGCCGCGCCGGAACGGGACGCCCTGGAGGTTGCCGGCGAGGTCGTAGCTCCACTGGTGGTACGGGCAGATGAAGTCCTTCACCCGGCCGTGGTCCTGCTGGCAGAACTCGGCGCCGCGGTGGGCGCAGCGGTTCTCGACGACGTTGATCGCGCCGTCCGCGCCGCGGACCATGATGACGCTGCGCTCGCCGACCCGCGAGCGCTTGAAGTCGCCCGCTTCGGGGATCTCCGCCTCCAGGCCAACGTAGCACCAGTGGCCGCGGTAGAAGAAGCGCTCGAGCTCCTCCCGGTAGAGCGCGGGGTCGGTATAGACGGGATACGGCACCCGGCTCGGGCCGATCTCGGGCCAGTCGAAAGCCGGGGCGACGGTGTCGGGCGCGTTCACGGTTGGGACCTCCTCCTGGCGGGCGAAAACGCTCGCCCTGGCGCGATTACAGGGCGCCGACCACTATTTGTAAAGCCATAGGGCAGAATACTCGTCATTCCGACGATGAATAATCTGCCGGTCGACCTCAACCTGCTCGTCCTCTTCGACGCCGTCCTGCGGCATCGCAGCGTCTCGCGCGCCGCGGCGGCGGTCGGGCTGTCGCAGCCCGCGGTCAGCAATGGCCTCCGCCGGCTGCGCGAGCACTTCCACGACCGGCTCTTCGTGCGCACCGCGGAGGGCATGATGCCGACCCCCGCGGCCGAGGCGCTCGGCGGGACGGTCTCGGCCGCGCTCGCGCAGATCGGCGCCGGGCTCGCCCGGCGCGGCGCCTTCGACCCGCGCGCCGAGCAGCGGACCTTCACGCTGATCATGACCGACATCGGCGAGATCGTCTTCCTGCCGCGGCTGCTCGAGACCGCGAAGCGCGAGGCGCCCGGGATCGCGTTCCGCACCGTCCACCTGCCCGCCGCGGCGACCCGGCGGGCGGTGGAGACCGGCGAAGCCGATCTCGCGGTCGGGTTCGTGCCCGACCTGAAGGCCGGCGTGTTCCAGCAGCGGCTCTTCGCCACCGAGTACGTGTGCATGGCCCGCAGCGACCACCCCACGATCGGCGACCGCGTCACGCGCGCGCAGTTCATGGCGGCGACGCACGCCGTCGCCGACGCGGAGGGTACCGGCCACTACGTCGTGGCGCAGGCGCTCGCGCGGCTGCGGCCCGCCCCGCGCATCGGCCTGCGGGTGCCGCAGTTTCTCGCACTGCCGCTGATCGTCGGCGCGAGCGACATGGTCGCGACCGTGCCGCTGCCGCTCGCGCACGAGCTGCGCCGGGCGGCCAACGTGAAGCTGCTCGCGCATCCGCTCAAGCTGCCGCGCATCGAGATCCGGCAGTTCTGGCACGAGCGCTATCACGACGACCCCGCGAACCGGTGGTTGCGGGCAACGCTGGTGCGGCTCTTCAAGGACGCGCGGTGGGCCTAGACCTGCAAGGGCCGACGCCCCGCGGCATAATCGCGCGGCCCATCCTCCAGAAGCAGAACAACGCCCACGCCATGAAGATCCTGCAACCGCCCGGCTGGCCGCAACCGCGCGGCTACTCGAACGGCGTCGCCGCGCGGGGGCAGCAGGTATTCGTCGCGGGCCAGGTCGGCTGGGACGAGCAATGCCGCTTCCAGACCGACGACTTCGCCGGCCAGGTGCGCCAGGCGCTGAAGAACGTGGTCGCGGTGCTCGCCGAGGCCGGCGCGAAGCCCGAGCACATCGTCCGCATGACCTGGTACGTCACCAGCAAGGCCGAGTACCTCGCGGCGGGCAAGGCGGTCGGCGCCGCGTACCGCGAGGTCGTCGGCCGCCACTTCCCGCCGATGACCGCGGTCGAGGTGTCGGCGCTGATCGAGGACCGCGCCAAGGTCGAGATCGAGGTCACCGCCGTGATACCGGAATAAGGGAGCGAGGAGAAGAATGAAGAAAGACACCGCCTACTGGGAGTCGCAGTACAACAACCGCGCCGCGGTGCCCGACCACCCGCAGTACTTCGCGCGCTGGGCGGCGGAATCGGAGCGCGTCCGGCGGAGCGTCCGCTGCTACCTCGACGTCCCCTACGGCCCGCACGCGATGGAGAAGCTCGACCTCTTCCAGCCGCAGGGCCGCAGCCGGGCGCTGCTCATGTTCATCCACGGCGGCTACTGGCGCGCGCTCGACAAGAAGGACCACTCGTTCGTCGCGGCCGAGCTGGTCAAGCACGGCGTCACCGTGGCGGTGCCGAACTACGCGCTGTGCCCGAGCGTGGCGATCGAGGACATCGTCCGGCAGATGCTGCAGGCGAGCGCGTGGCTGTGGCGGAACGGCGGCAACTTCGGCGCGCCGTACAACCGCGTCCACGTCGCCGGCCACTCGGCCGGCGGCCATCTCACCGCGATGATGCTCGCCGCGGTGTGGCCCGCTTTCGCGCGCGACCTGCCGAAAAAGGTAGTGAGCGGTGGCCTCGCGATCAGCGGCGTCTACGACCTGCGCGACATCGTGAACGTGCCGTCGGTCAACGACGACGTGCGCATGACCGCGGCCCAGGCCTGGAAGTGGAGCCCGATGTCGCTGCCGCCGGCGACCGACGCCCCGCTCTACCTCGCCGCCGGCGGCAAGGAATTGCCGCCGTTCGTCGACCAGAACCGGGCGTTCGGGCAGCACTGGAAGAAGGTGCTCGCGCAGGACATCCCCTGCCCCGACGACAACCACTTCTCGATCCTGGAGAAGCTCCGCGACCCGTCGAGCGCGCTCTTCGGCGGCGCGATGAAGATGATGGGACTCTAGCGAGCCCTTCGGGTTCGCTAGAGCCCGAGGGGGCCGATGCCGGTCGCGGTCAAGCTGATCCTCGGCGCGATGACCCTCTGGGGCGTGGTTTATTCGTTCGTCTCGCTCTCGGGTGGGGACTACGCGCTGGTTCCGGCGCCCGGCAGCGGACGGGCGGAGGTGTCCGGCCTCGAGTCCTTCATCATCTACGTGCACGCGCTGAACGCGCTCGCAATCTTGCTGATCTTCGCGTTCATCGCGCTCAACCTGCGCAGCCTGCCGGTCGGACAGCGCGTGGCCTGGGTATTCCTGTTCCTCTTCTTCTACCCGATCTCGATGCCGGCGTTCTGGTGGCTCCACATCTGGCGCTCGCCGCGCCCGGCGCCGCCGACGGGAGTTTGACGGTCCGCCACGCGGGTCTTCACGCCCCCGCACCGGGAGTATGATCTGCCGCCCCACGATGCGACCTAATCCCGAGGAGAAGATCATGAAGAACCGCTTCGCGTCACTGGCACTGTTGACCGCTGCTGCCGTTCTCGCGGCCTGTGCCGCCGACGATCGCATGTCCTCGGGCAAGCCCGAATACATGATCGTCGGGATCGACAACAAGATCGCCTGGGGCGACGACGGCAAGCTGCAGATCCGGCCCCCCGGGAAGGATTCGGTGACGATCGTCGACATCGGCTCCGACCCGTCGAATCCGAAGGTCGTCGCCAACCTGCCGCTGATGAACTCGATCTTCGGTCCGCCGGTCAATTTGGCGATCGCCCCGAACGGCCAGATCGCGCTGGTCGCGAATTCGATGGAGTGGGTTCCGGACGGCGGCAGCTGGAAGCCGTCGCCGGACAACAAGGTCTACGTCATCGACCTCACGACGCGGCCGCCGACGCACATCGGTACCGTCGCCGTCGGCAAGCAGCCCTCCGGCATGTCGATCAATCGCGCCGGCACGCTCGCGCTCATCGCCAACCGCGCCGACAACTCGATCAGCGTGCTTGCGATCCAGGGCAAGCAGGTCACGCTGGTCGACACGGTCGTGATCGGCGAGCAGGTCGCGCACGTCGTGTTCACGCCCGACGGCAGGCACGCGCTCGCCGGCAAGTTCCCGGGGCACAAGGTCGCGCTGCTCGACGTGGACGGCCAGAAGGTCACCTATACCAAGCGCGACCTCGCGGTCGGGCTGTGGCCGTACAACCTCGATGTCGCGCCCGACGGAAAGCTCGCGCTCACCGCCGACAACGGCAACAACGGCGGCTCCGACGGGAACGTGGACACCGTGTCCGTCATCGACCTCGAGGCGCAGCCCTCGCGCGTCATCGACAAGGTGGTCGTCGGCGACGCCCCGGAGGGCTTCGCGATCAGCCCGACGGGCAAGCTCGCGGTCGCGGTGCTCCTCCGCGGCTCGAACAACGCGAAGACCGAGTGGTTCTACAACCGCAACGGAGCCGTCGCGGTGCTGAGGATCGACGGCAAGAAGGTCACGAAGGTCGGCGAGGTCGAGGTGCGCGGCCTGCCCGAAGGCGTGGTGTTCAGCCCGGACGGCCGCTGGATCTACGTCGGCAACTTCCTCGACGAGGACATCTCGGTGCTGCGGGTCGATGGAGACACCGTGACCAACACCGGAACGCTGGTGAGGCTGCCGGGCAAGCCGGCGTCGATGCGGGGGAGAACGCACTAAGGCACCCGGGCAGGCGAGTGGCGAGATGAGACATCGATGAAGGCGGCCTTCTTCATGCGGCATGGCGGCCCCGAGGTCCTGCAGTACGGCGACGTGCCCGACCCGGTGGCTGGTCCGGGTGAAGTGCTCGTGGACATTCATGCCGCGAGCGTGAACGCGGCCGACTGGAAAATGCGCGCCGGGAGCTATGCGCCGGTCGCGCGCTTTCCGTATGTGCCGGGCCGGGACTTCTCCGGCGTCGTCGCCGCGCTTGGCGAAGGGGTCGGCGACCTCAGGGTAGGCGATCCGGTTTTCGGGGTCTGCGAAGCGAGTCAGGAAGGCGCGTATGCGGAGAAGATCGCGATCAAGGCCGCGATCGTGGCGAGGAAGCCCGACGCGCTGTCGCACGCGGAATGCGCCGCGCTCGCGCTCACCGGTCTGACTGCCCTGGTTTCGATCGAGGACACGCTGCAGCTCGCGCGGGGCGAGACGATCCTGATCCAGGGCGGCGCGGGCGGCGTCGCGGGTTTCGCGATCCAGCTCGCGAAGCACATCGGCGCGCGCGTCGTCACCACTGCGAGCGCCGCGAACCATGCCTACGTGCGCGGGCTCGGCGCCGACGAGGTCATCGACTACCGGTCGGAGGACTTCACGTCCAGGGTCGCGGGCTGCGATGCGGTCTTCGACACCGTGGGCGGTGAAGTGGCGCTGAAGTCGTTTGCCGTGTTGCGGCCCGGTGGTCGCGCCGCGTTCATCGCCTCGGGGGCGTCGGCACCGCCGTCGCCGCGGTCCGACGTCCGCGCGTACCGCCCGAAGGTCGGACGCGACCGACCGTCACCTGGAGCGGATCGTCGCGCTCGTGCTGTCGGGTGCGGTGCGTCCGCCCGAGATCACGCGCTATCCGTTGTCGGGGGCGGCTGCGGCGCACGCGGTCAGCGAGGGCCGCCACCTGCGAGGGAAGCTCGTGCTCGACGTTCGGTGAACGCGAGTGGAGCTTTCGCGCAAGCCCATCGCGAGTTGCTCCCGCTGACTTTTCCTGGAGTCCGCTACCGGTAGGCTTGCGGATTCCAGGTGTGGACCTCCTGCTTCCCCTCCTTGCACCAGGTGTAGAGGGCGTCGTACATCACCATGCCGTGCAGCAGCATCGCATGGTCGTCCTGGAAGTTGCGCGAGAGCCCGAGCGACATCGCGGCGAGCCCCGGCGCCTGGGGCGCGAGGTCGAGACGGCCGGTATCGGCGCCCCGCACGATCGTGGCGAGCTCGTGCAAGGCCGGGTCGGTCAGCCGATAGTGCTTCAGGAACATATCGAAACTGCATTGGTCGCCGTCGTGCGTGAAGTGCACGTCGGGGACGTCGTAGGGCACGGCGCCGCTTTCCTCGGCCGCCTTCAGGACGTCCTTGGACGGTACGTAGAGAAACTCGGCCTCCGGATCGACGAACCTCGATATCAGCCAGGGGCAGGCGATGCGGTCGATCTTGGGCCGCTCCCGGGTCACCCACTTGGTGGACGCGTTCGCCGGCTTGGAGTCGAGCGCTTCGCGGATACCCTTCCACCCCTCAAGGCCGTCCTCGAGATAGCGAGCGTCGATCCCGGTCGCAGCGAGGAGCGCGGCCGCCCCCTGGCTCACTTCGTGACCATGGACGCAATACACGACCACGCTGCTTGCGGCAGGCAGCGATTTCGCCCACGCCTCCACCTGCTCCGGGTCGCGTCTCAACGCGCCACGGATCATTTCCCGCGAGGAGGTGAACGCCGGCCGCCGGCGAACGTCGATGATGACAGGCGGAGTGCGGCCGGCGATGTCGGCGCGTAGCTGCGATGGAGCGATCGAACTTGCGGTCATGGGTTCAGTTCCCGTATCGGTTTCGGCATGAGCGTTCATGGCAAGGTACTCAGCAGGACGGCGAGGAACCGCGCGAGAAATGGACGCGGATGCACGATGAGAGCTCCGCGCCGCGGCATGAAATGGCCGGGCTCGCCGCTCATGGATTGATCCTGATCGGGTGGCCGATCGCCTTCCACCCCGAGTGACCGCTGTTCATGTACCTCGCGTCGAAACCGGCCTCGCGCAGCTTGATGGCGGTCTTGCAGCCGACGTGGAAGCCGTAGGCGCAGTAAACGACTACGGGCTCGGACTTCGACAGCTCGCCGATCCATTCCTGAAGCTGCTCGGGGTCGCGCCAACCGATGCCTTCCGCGATGTCCTGCTGGCGGGAGACGAAGTGCCTGGGCCGCACGTCGATCACCTGGATCGGCTTCCCCGCGGCCAGCATGGCCTTCACTTCCTCCACGCCGATGCCCTGGATGTCGCCGAATTCCGGTTGCTCGAGCGGCCTGGGAGCCTGGACCTTCCGCGCATCCTCAGCACGAACTTCGAGCGCCGGCCAGTCGAGATTGCGCATGAACGTGTCGACGTATGCCTTCGCGTTGGCGCCGAAGTCGATGTGGTAAGCGTGCTCGTACATGTCGAGCGCGAGGATCGGGACGCCGCTCGAGACGGCCTGGGAGTGCTCGGAGGCGTACTGGTTGATGAGCCGGCCATCGCGCGGCACGTAGGTCAGGACCACCCAACCCGAACCGCCGCCGAGCGCGTAGCCCATCGCCCTGAACTCGGCCCGCCAGCGATCGAGCGAGCCGAAGTCGCGGGCGAGGACGTCGGACATCTCCTTCGTCGGTTGTCCGTCGCCTCCCATGCTGGCGAAGTAGAGCTCGTGCAGCAGCGTCGAGTTGAGCGCGACGAGCTCGTCGCGCTTCAGTCCGTTCAGGACATGGCCCGGCGTCGTCGCGAAATCCAGGGATTCGAGCTGCTCGGTGATGGCGTTCAGGCGCCTGAGCGCCCCGCCGTAGTTGTTCTCGTAATGGCTCTCGATCAGCTTGAGCGAGAGCCCGTTCAGCGTCCAGGGACGGCAATGAATCTGTTTCAACCGATAGCGCATAGCGATCTCCGTCTTGAGTCCCGGTGGTCCCCGAGGTCCGGAAGGTCGGCTCGCTCCCTTCCCTGGCGGGAACCGGAGCAGCGCTTGAGACGAGGCGTCTTGACTACCGGGTGTCTGCGAAGACCCGGCAAGGGGTGACCCTACGGGGACGAACATTACGAAGGCGGCCGGGCGCCGTCAATACTTCCGCGTACATTGCATCACATCTTTGTGATACATACAACTCAATGAATGAATTCGCCGCCCTCGTCTTGAGCCTGCCTACGCGCAACTCCACCTTGCGCATGCGTCTATGGCGCGCGCTGAAGGACAACGGGTGCGGCGTGCTTCGGGACGGCGTCTACCTCCTGCCGGTCGATGCGCCAGGCCGGGAGGCGCTGACGAAGATCGAGTCCGAGATCCGCTCACACGGCGGATTCGCCATGACGCTCGAGCTGAAGGTGACGACGGATGCCCAGGGAACGGAGATCCGGAAGCTGTTCGACCGGAGCGCGGATTACGGCGCGCTCGTGCGAAGGATCGATGCATCGAGGGCCTCGCTGGCTCGCCTCGGATCGCGGCGCGCGCAAACGGCGCTGCGCCGGCTGGAGCGAGCCATGGCGAAGCTCACCGCAGTGGACTTCTATCCGGGGGAGGCGAAGACGCAGGCGGCAACCGCTATCTCGACCCTGAAGGCCCAGTACCAGTCCATGTACGCCGGCGGTGAGCCGCGCTTCTCGCGGCGGAGCCTGAAGCGGATGGACCCCGTCCGCTATCAGAAGCGCGTCTGGGCTACGCGGAAGACGCCGTGGGTCGACCGCCTGGCGAGTGCGTGGCTGATCAAGCGGTTCATCGACCGGGACGCGCGCTTCGCATGGATCGCGCGGCCGAGCGAGTGCCCGAAGAAAGCCGTCGGGTTCGACTTCGACGGCGCGGAATTCACGCACGTCGGAAGCCGCGTCACCTTCGAAGTGCTTCTGTCGAGCTTCGGCCTGGACGGCGATCCGCCGCTCGCCGCCATCGGCGCCGCGGTGCACTTTCTCGATGTAGGAGGCATTCCGGTGCCGGACGCCAAGGGCCTCGAGACCATGCTCAAAGGCGCCAGGGAACGGGCGCGAAGCGACGATGCGCTCCTCGCCGAAGCGATTCGCGTCTTCGACCTGCTTCATTCCGCTTACCGAACGGGCAGCCAGGCCGCCTGACTGCCACTCGAGCTCGCTCAGCCGCGCTCCTTGGCGTAGACGAGCTCGAGGATCTCGCCGCCCGCCCTTACCTGAGAGCCTGCGACCGAGCAGGCTCTCTTCTTTTCGGGCCGCGGCCCGCCGACCGGCGTCGCCGAGTGTGACACCCCGATGACCGACGCATTGCGCCCGCGTGCCTGCGCACTCGCGGCCATACAACATTTGTAATGCGCGCGCTCTAGCCTGCTGCGGCATCCCACAACCACGCTCAGAGAAAGGATCCGCAATGAATTC
Source organism: uncultured beta proteobacterium (assembly GCA_963789885.1). Taxonomy (GTDB): domain Bacteria; phylum Pseudomonadota; class Gammaproteobacteria; order Burkholderiales; family SG8-39; genus DATEDA01. The sequence goes on from CAWBNB010000064.1 coordinate 33,951, forward strand.
GAGTGAACCCGGCGCTCGCCGCTCATTCCTCAAGGGCGCCCTCGCGACGCCGCTCGTGGTCGCCGGCACGGCCGTGCTCGCGCCGCCGAAGGCCCATGCGGCCGCGACCGCCGTAGGTCCCAGCACGACGACCGAGCCTTACCTGAGGCCGAGCATCGCCGGCGTCAAGCTCGTATCCGTCCTGACGGCCGGCGACTCGGTCGGCGGTTATCGGATGGTGGGGATCCCCGACGGGCTCGGCGCCTTCCGCAGCGGGCATGGCGAATTCACCCTGCTCATGAACCACGAGATTCCGGGTACGGCGGGCATCGCGCGCGCTCATGGCAGCAAGGGAGCGTTCGTGTCTCGCTGGACGATCAACCCGGAGACGCTCAAGGTCGTCAAGGGCCAGGACCACGTCCCGTCACCGAACCACGTCTTCACGTGGGACGCCACGACCAAGAGTTACGTCAAAGGCACGACCGTGTGGGAACGGCACTGCTCCGCCGATCTCGCCGCACCAAGCGCTTACTACGCGCATGGTCGCGGCACGCAGGAGCGCATCTTCCTCAACGGCGAGGAAGTCAACGAAGGCCGGGCCTGGGCGCGAATCGCCACCGGCGTCAACACCGGCGAAGCCTGGCAGCTGCCGCGCCTGGGCAAGCTCGCCTTCGAGAACTGCGTCGCCTGTCCGTACCCGCAGGAGAAAACGATCGTCGCCGCCACCGACGACGGCAACCTCGACACCTCGCCGACGCCGGCCTCTGGTCGGCCGAGTGAGGTCTACTTCTACATCGGCAACAAGCAGAACCAGGGCCATCCGATCGAGCGGGCGGGTCTCACCAACGGCTCGCTCTACGGGTTGAAGATCTCGGTCGACGGCGTGACGGTCAAGGAGGAGAGCAACCAGTACGGGCTCGGGAACGCCACCAGCGGCTACGTCGGCAAGGGGCGCTTCGAGCTCCACAACCTGGGCGACGTCTCGGGCCTTACCGGCGGCGATCTCGAAGCGGCATCGATCGCCGCCGACGTCGCGCGCCTGCAGCGGTGCGAGGACGGCGCCTGGGATCCCCGCGAAAAGCGCCAGAACGATTTCTACTTCGTCACCACCGCGAGCGCGACCAGCAACTGCCGCCTCTGGCGGCTGCGGTTCGACGACATCGAATACCCCGAGAACGGCGGCACGATCGAGATCCTGCTGCGCGGCGACGAAGGCCACCGCATGCTCGACAACGTTACGATCGACCGCCTCGGCCGGATCCTCATGGACGAGGACCCTGGCGGCAACGACCGAATCGCGAAGATCTGGCTGTACGCGATCGACACCCGCGAGTTCATCCAGGTCGCGGCCCACAACCCGAGGTTCTTCGACCCCGACTCGAAGAAGCCGGAGTTCATCACCAACGACGAGGAGTCCTCGGGGATCATCGACGCCGCCCACATTCTCGGAGAGGGCTGGTTCCTCCTGGATGTCCAGTCGCACAAGGCGAGCAGCGATCCGGAGCTGTTCGAGGGCGGGCAGCTGCTGGCGCTGTGGATCGATCCCGACGTCGGCTTCAACGGCTCCGGGCGGAACCGCCACGACGACAACCACGAGCGGCGGCGGTAAGGGCGGGCCGGGAACACCGGGCCGGCAACGGCCGGCCCGGTGCGCCACGCCGGGGCGATTTCACCATTCGTCAGCCATCCGCAAGTCCCTTGCGCGTAGGTTCGCGCCTCGACCTTCTGCGAGGAGAACCGCATGTCCCGCCGCTTCCTGACGCCCTTTCTGCTCTCATTGGTGGCCGGCTGCGCCACTTCGCAGACCCCTACCTCCGTCGACGTGCCCGCCAAGCTCAGGCCCGGCGCGAACGAGTCGCTCGCGCTGATCGTGCCCGCGAAAGGGGTGCAGATCTACGAGTGCCGCGCGAAGAAGGGATCAGGCCGACCAGTACGAATGGACGTTCGTCGCGCCCGAGGCCGATCTCTTCGATGCGCGCGGGGCGAAGATCGGCAAGCACTATGCCGGCCCGCACTGGGAGTCGACCGACGGCAGCAAGATCCTGGGGGCGGTGAAGGAGCGGGCCGATGCGCCGCGATCCGACGCGATCCCCTGGCTGCTGCTCACCTCGAAGTCCGACGGCCCCGCGGGCTCGTTCAGCAAGGTCACCAGCGTTCAACGCGTCAATACCGTGGGCGGCATTGCGCCCGCTGCGGGTTGCTCTCAAAGCAATGCCGGGACGGTCGGGCGCATCAGCTACACGGCGGACTACTACTTCTTCACCGCGAAGTGAGTCGGGCGGGCGGGGCACGCCCGCCTGCAAGCGCCCGCTCGCCGCGATGCCGCGCGGTGCCGGTGATCTATACTTCCTTCCCCCCGTGCGCCGCATGAACCGGATGTCGTGCGCATCGCATCGCGCCCTCGTCCCGTAACACCTGGCTCGCACCCGCGGCGCGCGGGTTTGTGACGGCCGGAAGCGCGCGCACCTCGCGGGTCCCTGGATTCCCCGCGCCGCCGCGCACCCCGACCGCGACCTCAACCCTCTCAGGAAGGGAGACAACACCATGAAACTCTCCAGCATCGCCGGCGTGGCGCTAGCGGGGTTCGCCGGACTGGTCGTGGCGCAGGCGCTCAAGGGGCCGGTCAACGACGCGCCGTTCACCGAGAAGTGGTGGCCGTCCAAGTGGGGCGACGACGACAAGGCGGGCAGCGCCAACCACACCAAGAACTCGAACAACATCAAGCGGGCGCTCGCGACGGTCAAGCAGAACAAGTCGATCACGATCGGGAAGTACTACCACCGGGAGATCCCCGCCTTCGGCGCGCGCGGCTGGCAGCTGACGATCCCCGGCACGCCCACCGGCGGCCCGTTCGGCAAGAACGCGATGATCTATCACGACGAGCTGGTGACCGCGGAGCTCGGGCAGATCGGCACCCAGTTCGACGGCCCCGGGCACATCGGCGTGAACACCTCCAAGGGCCCGATGATGTACAACGGCCGCCTCACCTGGGACGCGTACGAGCGCGGCGCGGGCGGTCGCGTGCTCGGGATGGGCCCGCTCGGCGTCGAGAACGTCGCCGAGCTCGGCTTCGTTTGCCGGCTGGTCGTGCTCGACGCGGTCGCGTACCGCAAGCAGCAGGGCAAGCTCCCCGCGACCGCCGAGATGCTGCCGATTCCCGACAGCGCGACCTCGCCCGGCATCGTGACCGCGGACGACGTGAAGGGCATCGTGAAGATGCAGAAGCTCGCCGACATCGCGGCCGGCGACTGCGTGGCGCTGCACACCGGCCAGGGCAACACCTGGAGCAACGACAAGTACAAGACGATGACCTCGGCGCAGCGGGCCGCCGCGCGGGAGATCTGGGCAAAGGGCGAGCCGGGGTTCGGCGCGAGCGCGTGCGAGTACATGGCCTCGCGCGACATCGCGCTGACGATGGGCGACACGTCCGCGAACGACGCGCAGCCCTTCGGCGAGTCGGGCGACCAGGACGCGGTGCCCTGCCACACCGGGATGCAGACGCGCCGGGGGATCTGGAACCTGGAGAACGTCGATACCAAGTCCCTGATCGACGCCAAGATCTACGAGGGCGCGTTCGTCTGGGCGCCGCTGAAGATGATCGGGGCGACCGGCTCGCCGGGCAATCCGATCGTGCTGTACTGACCGGCGGAAGGCCCGAGGGCGGCGGCGCGATGCCGCCGCCCTCGCGAACGGCGCGGCTACGGCGCGCGGATCGCGCCGGCGATGTCCTGGCTCACCCGCGCCAGTGCGCGGCTGTGCGCGGCGACGAGCGCCTCGAAGCCGGCGCCCGAAACCGTCTCGCGCACCGACGAGCGTCCGGTCCGCGGCGCGCCGCCGGCGGCGCGGCGGATCGACCAGAGCGCGTCGATCGTCACCGCCTCGCCTAGCACGGAGTCGAACCGCTGGACGTCGACCAGCACCTGGTAATCCGGGTTCGCGAGCGTGGTCTGCGCGTAGGCCCAGACGCGCGCCGTGCCGAGCTCCTGCGCCAGGTTCGCGGCGATCACGCGCGCGATCTCGCTCTTCAGCGGGCTTGCCCACCGCTGGAACTCGTACATCGCCACCTGGTTGGCAGCGACCTGCACCACCATCTGCGGCTGGTCGATCGCCTCCGGCAGGGTCACCGGTCCGACCGCGACGCTGATCGCGGATCCGCCCGCCGTGGGCGCCGGCGCGCCCGCCGCCGCCGCGCTCAGCGTGTAGTAGCGCTCCTTCGGCGGGCTCGCCGCACGCCGCGAGCGCGAGGAGGGTGAGGCAGACAACCGCGAGGGCGAGGCGCATCAGTTGGGCTCCTCCGCCGGCTTCCCGCGGATCAGGGACTGGGGCTGGCGCTCGAGGTAGTCCGCGAGCGCGCGGATCGACGCCGCCGCGCGGGTGATCTCGCGCAGCGCCTCGCGGAGATCGGTCTGCAGCGGCGACTCGGTCGCGAGCGCGCCCTCCGCGCTCTTGAGCGTCCGGCGTGCGTCCTCCAGGGTCCGGTTCAGCTCGGGCGTCGTATCGTCGCCGAGCCGCCTGGCGAGCACGTCGGCGCTCTTGAGCGTCTGGTCGAGCGTGGCCAGCGCCTTGCGCAGGTCCGCGTCGATCTGCTCGTACTGCACCCGGTCGAGCTTCTTCGCGATGCTCGCGATGGTCTCCTGCAGATCCTCGAGGGCGCCCGGGATGGTCGGGATCTCGAGCGGCGTCTTCGAGATGTCGAGCTTCACCTTCGGCGCCTTGGGGAAGAAATCGACCGCGACGTACTGCTGTCCGGTGAGCAGGTTGCCGGTCCGCAGCTGGCCGCGAAAGCCCCGATCGACGAAGAGCCTGCGCGCGCTTCACGCGCTCCTCCGCGGGTCTGAGCGCAGCCGGCAGCGACGGCCCCCGCGTCGCTGCGAGCGCACCCGCAGCCGGTCCGGATAGAGATAGATCTCGACCGGCTGCACGAAATTGAACGCCTTGCGGATCGAACTCCACGCCGATGCGGACGACCTCGCCGATGGTCACCCCGCGGAAGTCGACCGGCGCGCCCACCGCGAGCCCGCGCACCGACTGCTTGAACACGAGGACGTAGTGCTCGATCGTGAGGTCGGGCTGCTTCATCGCCGCTTCGCGCGTCGGGAAGAGATTGAACACCGTGTTCGCGTCCGCCGCGGGCGCCGCGCCGCCGTCGGGCGGCGCCTGGAACGCGATCCCGCCGATCAGGATCGACACGAGCGACTCGGTCTGCACCCGCACCCCGGTCGCGTCGAGCGACACGTCGACGCCGCTCGCGTTCCAGAAGCGCGTGTTGGCGGTGACGTACTGGTCGAAGGGCGCGCGCACGAAGATCTTGATCGACACGCCCTTCCCGTCCTTGTCGAGCTCGTGGCTGACGACCTCGCCGACCGGCAGCCGCCGGAAGTACACCGGCACCCCGACGTCGTGCGACCCGAGGTCGTCGGCGCGCAGGACGAACTGCCGCCCGGGCTCCTCGCGGGTGACGATCGGCGGCACGTCGAGGGCGACGAAGTCGCGCCGCGCCTGCTTGCCATGGCCCGGATCCACTGCGATGTAGGGGCCCGAGAGCAGGGTCCCGAGCCCGGACACCCCGCCCGCGGTGATCCGCGGCCGCACCGCCCAGAACCGCGTGTCCTCCACGAGGAGGTCCGCGGCGTCCTTGTCGAGCTCGGCGGTCGCCGACGACCCGCTTGCGGTCCGTCGGCGAGCGCGATCGCCTTGACCAGGCCGATGTTCGACGTCCTTGTACTTGATCTTCGTCTTGCCCGCCTCGAGGCCCTCCGCCGTCTTGAAGCTGATCGTGATCGTCGGGCCGCGCTCGAGGATCGCTTTCACGGCGAGCCAGCCGCCGGCCAGCACCGCGACGATGGGGATGATCCAGATGAGCTGCGGCGCCCAGCGCCGCCGGGGCGCGGCGACCGCCTCGGGCAGATCCGGAAGCTCGGGCGCGCGCGGCGCGTCAGCCATGCTTTCTCTCCACCGGGTCCCAGATCAGGCGCGGATCGAAGCTCTCGGCCGCGAACATCGTCAGCACGACGACCGCCCCGAAGGCGATCGCCCCCGGCCCGGCCCGGATGCTCATCAGCCCGCCGAACTGGACGAGCGCGGTGAGGATCGCCGCGACGTAGATGTCGATCATCGACCAGCGCCCCACGATCTCGAGCACGCGGTAGAGCCGCGTGCGCTCGCGCGGCGCCCAGGTGGAGCGGCGCTGCACGGAGACGAGGAGGTAGGTCAGCGCGCCGAGCTTCGAGAACGGGACCGCGATGCTGGCGATGAACACGATCACCGCGAGCGGCCACGACCCCGAGGTCCACAGAAAGATCACGCCGCTCAGGATCGTGTCGGTCTCCGAGCCGAAGAGCGAGCCGGTCTCCATCACCGGCAGGAGGTTCGCCGGGACGATGAGAACGTACGACGGCGATGAGCAGCGCCCAGCTGCGGGCGATGCTGTCCGGCTTGCGGAAATGCAGGCCCGCGCCGCAGCGCGCGCACGCGAGATCGTGCGCGCCGGCGGCCGGACGGTGCACCAGCCCGCACGCGTGGCAGGCGAGGAGGCCCGCTTCGGCCGCCGTCATTGCGGTCACCGCACCGCCTCCACCCGGGCCCAGAGCGCGTGCGAATCGAACGAGGCGGCCGCGGCGGCGACGAGGAACATCAGCGCGCCGAACGACCACAGCGCGATCCCGGGCACGACCGAGGCGAGCGCCGCGAGCTTGGTGAGCGCGACCAGCGTGCCGAGCATGAACACCTCGACCATGCCCCACGGGCGCACGGCGTCGACCAGGCGGAACACCGCGGGCAGCCCGTGCGGCACCCGTCCGAGCTTGAGCGGCAGCAGCATGTAGAGCAGCGCGCCGATATTGAGGGCGGGCATCAGGATCGTCGTGACGAAGACGAGCCCCGCGACGCTCGTCATGCCGCCGTCGTGCAGCGCCCGCACCGTGCCGAAGAGCGTGGTCGAGGTGTGGTTGCCCTGCGCGTCCAGCCCGACGATCGGGAAGGCGTTCGCCACGACGAACAGCACCGCCGCCGCGAGCGCGTAGGCGAGCGTGCGGTCGAGGCCGTCGGGCGTGTTGCGGTAGAGGACCGCGCCGCAGCGCGTGCAGCGCGCGGCACCGCCGGGGGCGAGCGCCACCTCGCGCTGGAGGAGATCGCACTCGTGACAGGCTATGAGCGCCGGCGCGGACATGGATTGAGGATAGCCCGCATTCGTCGCGCCCGCCGGAGACGTCCGCCTGCACGCTTTCGGGGAGCGTGCACGCACCGATGCACGGTTTCGAGGCGCAGCGGGTCGGGAGGCGCGTGCCAGCCGCTTGCACGTCAGGCGTTTGAAGGCTCCGACGCGCGTGGCATGCAACTTGCCGCTTGCGACCGTCGTCCGTCGCTCGCCGACGCCCCATGGAGACCCGCCATGACGCCCCGCATCGCCGCAACGCTCGCATCGATCGCATTCGCGGTGCCGCTCGCCGCCGGCGCGCAAGGCACGCTCCGCATCGCGATGACCGCCTCCGACATTCCGACCACGACCGGGATGCCGAACAACGGGTTCGAGGGGATGCGCTTCCTCGGCTACCCGATCTTCGAATCGCTGATCCTCTGGGACCTCTCGCGCGCCGATGCGCCGGCCGACCTCCGGCCCGGGCTCGCGACGGCCTGGAAGCAGGACGCGAAGGATCCCTCGATCTGGATCTTCACCCTGCGGCAGGGCGTGAAGTTCCACGACGGCGAGCCGTTCGACGCCGACGCCTTCGTCTGGAACATGGAGCGCTTCTACAACGAGAAGTCGAAGCAGTTCGAGCCGCCGGCGGCCGGCCTCACGCGCGCGCGGAACCCGTACGTCAAGTCGTACGCGAAGGTCGACAAGTACACCGTGAGCGTCACCACGATCCGGCCGCTCTCGTATTTCCCGCAGCTCATGGTCTGGCCGCTGATGGCGAGCCCGAAAAACTGGGAGCAGGCCGGTTCGTGGCAGGCCCAGTCGAAGGCGCCGGCGGGCACCGGGCCGTTCAAGCTCGCCACCTGGACGCCGCGCGAGCGCGCCGAGCTGGTGAAGAACCCCGACTACTGGGACAAGCCGCGCATCCCGAAGCTCGACAAGCTCGTGCTGCTGCCGATCCCCGAGGCGAACACGCGGGTCGCCGCGCTCCGCTCCGGCCAGGTCGACTGGATCGAGGTGCCGCCGCCCGACGCGGTGGCGAGCCTCAAGAGCGCGGGCTACGTCCTCGTCACCAACACCTACCCGCACTACTGGCCGTGGATGCTCAACATGGCGCGCGAGGACTCGCCCTTCCGCGACCGGCGCATGCGGCAGGCGATCAACTACTGCGTCGACCGCGCGGCGATGGTGAAGATGCTCGGCGGCCTGGCCGAGCCCTCCGTGGGCTACTTCCAGGAGTCGCACCCGCTCTTCGGCCACCCCACCCAGCACTACACCTACGACCCGGAGAAGGCGAAGAAGCTGATCGCCGACGCCGGTTACGCCGGCAAGCCGGTCAAGGTCAAGGCGATGATCTCGACCTCCGGCTCGGGCCAGATGCTGCCGCTGCCGATGAACGAGCTGCTCCAGCAGCAGCTCGCGACCTGCGGCTTCGAGGTGAGCTTCGACGTGGTCGAGTGGAACCTCGTTCTCTCGGCGTGGCGTAACGGCCCGACGAGCAAGGACGCGCACGGCGCCGACGCGCTCAACATCTCGAGCCCGTCGATGGACGTGGCGACGATGGCGCGCTATCTCCTCTCGGCCAACGGCTCGCCGAACGGCGCGAACTGGGGGCACTTCAGGAGCGAGGCGTACGACCGGATCATCGGCGCGGTCGAGAAGAACGCCGACCCGGAAGCGATGAAGAAGGGCGTCATCGCCGCGCACCAGATCATCGTCGACGAGGCGCCGTACCTCTTCGTGGTCCACGACCTCAACCCGCGCGCGATGTCGCCGAAGGTGAAGGGCTTCACCCAGGCGCAGAGCTGGTTCCAGGACTTCGTGAAGGTCTACATGGAGAAGTGAGGCCGCGCGAGCGCCGCTCAGCCGACCGCCGCGCTCAGGGCTTCTTCTTGCGCCTTTGGCTTCGGCTTGGCCTTGGCCTTGGCCTTGGGCTTCGGCTTGACCTTCGCCTTCACCTTGGCCTTGCCTCGGCTTTGGGCTTCGGCCTTCGGCCTTCACCTTCAGCGCGAGCCGATCCGCTCCCGCACCGCCGCGCTTCGCAAGATCGGCGAGCAGTCCCTCGTCGGTGAGATCGAGCGCGTGGGAGTGCTCCCAGTCGTGCTCCGCGATCTTGTGCAGGGCCTTGACGACGTGGTGATCGTCGACCTCGATCGCCAGCTCGCGCCGGCTGTCGAAGCTGCCGGGCGAGAAGTTGATCGAGCCCACGATCGCGCGCTCGCCGTCGGCGAGCAGCATCTTGGCGTGCAGCTTGAGGTGCTTCAGCTTGTGCACCTTGACGCCGACGTCGTCGAGGATGCGGATGCCGCCGACACCCTCGACCAGCTTGTCCTGCTTCAGCGTGTGCGGCGGGCGCGCCATCACGTGGATCTTCACGCCCCGCGCCGCCGCCCGCACCAGGCGCTCGATGATGACCTGGTCCTGGTAGCGCTCGTTCTGCACGAACAGCGTGTGCTTCGCGCGGTCGATGAACTCGGCGATGCGGTCGCGCCCGTTGAGCGGGCACCAGATCAGGTGCGCGTGCGGGTCGGGCTTGAAGTGCTTGCGGTGCCAGTCGGCCTCGAAGCACGCGGCGACCTCCTCGACCTCGTGGCGATGCCCGGTGGTGACCGCGTAGTCGCGCGTCTCGGTCAGGTTCTTCGTCTCCCAGTTGAGCGACTGCACGAGGGCGAGCTCGTCGTCCACCACCGCCGACTTCTCGTGCGTGACCGCGAACTCGGGATTGGCGTCGACCACTTCAACGCCCGCGCTCTCCAGCTTCTTCCGCGTCGCCTCGTTCTCCGGCTCGCCGCCGCGCCGCGCCGGGTTGAGGATGACCCGCACCTTCACGCCGCGCTTCTGGGCGGCGATCACCGCCGCGAGCAGCGCCGGGTCGTCGAACAGGAACATCTTCACGCGCAGGTGCTGCTTCGCCCCCGCGATCGCGTCGAGGAGCGGCTGCACGCCCTCGTCCGGCATGATGATGAGTGAACGGGACATGGTCCTTCCTTTCGCTACGCCGGCGGCGGGGCGACCCCGCCGACCTGCACGCGGTACAGCTCCGCGTAGATGCCCTTGCGGGCGACCAGCTCGTCGTGCGTGCCCTCCTCCGCGACCACGCCGTCCTTGAGGACGAGGATCTTGTGCGCGTCGCGGATCGTGGACAGGCGGTGCGCGATCGTGAGCACCGTCCGCCCCTTCATCAGCCGTTCGAGCGCCTCCATGACGAGCTTCTCCGACTCGGTGTCGAGCGCCGCGGTCGGCTCGTCGAGGATGAGGATCGGCGCGTTGCGGATGATCGCGCGCGCGATCCCGATCCGCTGGCGCTGGCCGCCCGACAGCGTGAGCCCGCGCTCGCCGACCATGGTCTTGTAGCCGTCGGGCATCTTCGCGATGAACTCGTCGGCGTTCGCCAGCTTCGCCGCCTCGACGATCTCCGCCTCGGTGGCGGTCGGCCGGCCGTACGCGATGTTGTCGTGGATGGTGCCGCGGAAGAGCACGGTGTCCTGCAGGACGAAGCCGATCTGGCTGCGCAGCCCCTTGAGCGTGAAGTCGCGCAGATCGACGCCGTCGATCAGGACCCGGCCGCCGGCGGGGTCGTAGAAGCGCGGGACCATGCTGACGATGGTGGACTTGCCGCCGCCGGTCGGGCCGACGATCCCGACGAACTGGCCGGCTGCGATCTTGGTGTGGACGTCCTTCAGCACCGGCGCCTTGGGGTCGTAGGCGAAGGCGACGTGCTCGAACTCGATCTCGCCCTTGAGCGTGCCCGGGTCGCGCGCCTCGGGCCGCTCGGGGATGACGTCGTCGGTCTCGAGGATCGTCTGCACGCGCTCGATCCCCACCGCCGTCTGGGCGATCGTGCTGCCCATCTTGGCGAGGTCCTGCACCGGCTTGAAGAACTTCGAGAGGTAGGTGAGGAAGACGGTGAGCTCGCCGATGGTCATCGCGCCGGACAGCACGAGCGCCGTCCCGCGCCAGAGCACGATCCCGGTGCAGATCGCGGCGACGATCGACGACCACCGGCGAGAGCACCGCCTTGATCTTGCCGCGCCTTGAGCGCCGACTCGACGGTCGCGTGGCTGACCGACGAGAGGTTCTCCTCCTCCAGGTCCTGCCGACCGTAGGCCTTCACGACCCGGACCGACTCGAGCCCCTCCTGCACCACCGACGACGATCTCGGCCTGGTGCTTGCGGACGTCGTGGGTCGCCTTCTTCACCGCCCGGTTGAACCGCGCGACGAAGAGGAGCAGGAACGGCGTGGCGGCGATCGCGATCAGCGCGAAGTCCCAGTCGAGCCAGAACATGATGAACAGCATGCCGACGATCGTCAGCAGGTCGACGAGGATGCCGAGCGTTCCGGACGAGGCGAAGTTCTGGATCGTCTTCACGTCGGTCGTGATGGTGCGAGAGGATCGCGCCGACCTGGTGCGTGTCGTAGTAGCCGAGCGAGAGGCGCTGCAGGTGCTGGTAGACCCGCATGCGCAGGTCGTGCGCGACGTACTGGCTGACGCTCTCGGTGTAGTAGTTCTCGACGTAGCTCGCCAGGGCGCCGAGCGCCGCGATCACGACCACCATGACCCCCGCCACGAGGGCGAGCTCCATCTTGTCGCCGCCGAGCGGGATGAAGCGCAGGCGGTCGAGCCATTCGGGCGCCTTGTGGGTGCCGACGACGTTGTCGAGGATGACCTTCAGCGGCCACGGCGCGGCGAGGCTCATCGCCGTCTGGACGAGCATGGCGATGAAGACGATCACGAGCGCGCCGGCGTAGGGCCGCAGCAGCTCGCGGACGAGCCGCATCTTGGCGCGCCCGGCGGGCGGAGCGGCGCGCGCCGAGCGTTGCGGCGCCAGCGGGCGCGACTGCGGCGGCTTTACTCGACATCGGGGAGGAATCGCCGGGCGAAGGAGGCGCAATCCTCCGCCAGCCCGCCGCTCCCGTCAAGGAAGCGGGTGCGTCGGCATCATGCCATCAACGAGCGCACGAGAGCGCCATAGCGACCGCGTCAACCGGAACGCTCGCGGCGCCGGTTCGCGATCAGCGCGCCGGCGAGCGCGGTCCAGCCGGTCTGGTGGGAGGCGCCGAGCCCTTCGCCGGTGTCGCCGTCGAAGTACTCGTAGAAGAGGATCTGGTCGCGCCACGCGGGATCGCTCTGGAAGAGCGCGGACGCGCCGTAGACCGGGCGGCGGCCGTTCGCGTCGCGCAGGAAGAGCCGCAGCAGGCGGCGCTCGAGCTCGTCGGCCACCTCGCCGAGCGTCGCCTGCACGCCCGACCCGGTCGGCAGCTCGACGGTGAAGCGCTCGCCGAAGGACGAGTGCAGGTGCCGCAGCGACTCGAGCGCGAGCAGGTTGAGCGGAAACCAGACCGGGCCGCGCCAGTTGGAGTTGCCGCCGAAGAGCCCGCTCTGCGACTCCGCCGGCTCGTAGTCGAGGCGCGTCTGCGCGCCGTCGATCTCGAGGATCAGCGGATGCTCGCGGTGATAGCGCGAGAGCGAGCGCAGGCCGTAGGGCGACAGGAACTCCGATTCGTCCAGCATGCACGCGAGCACGCGGCGCAGCCGCGCCTCGTCGACCAGCGCGATCACCTCCGGCCGGTTGTCGCGCATGAAGTAGCGCAGGCAGGCGGCGAGCTGCGGCTTGTGGTCGATGAACCACCGCGCGCGCGCGCGGAAATCCGGCAGCCCTTCCCAGAGCTCGGGCGGAACCCGCACCGCCGCGAAGATCGGCAGCAGCCCGACCATGGAGCGCGCCCGCAGCACCATGCTCGAGCCGTCGGGCTTGCGCAGGCGATCGTAGAAGAAGCCGTCCTCCTCGTCCCAGAGCTCGCCCATCGCCGCGGCGATCGAAGCGAAGTGCTCGAAGAACTTCACCGCGACGCCCTCGTACGAGCGGTCGCGGTGGGCGAGGCGCAGCGCCATCTCGAGCATGTTGAGGCAGAACTTCGCCATCCACGCCGTGCCGTCGGACTGCTCGAGCACCTCGCCGCCGGGCAGCATCGCCGAGCGGTCGAACGGCCCGATGTTGTCGAGCCCGAGGAAGCCGCCCTCGAAGATGTTGTCGCCGAGCGTGTCCTTGCGGTTCACCCACCAGGTGAAGTTGATCAGCAGCTTGTGGAAGGCGCGCGCCAGGAAGTCGAAGTCGGTCCCGCCGTCGATCCGGAACACGGCGAGCGCCGCCCACGCCTGGACCGGCGGGTTCACGTCGCCGAAGTTCCACTCGTAGGCGGGCAGCTGGCCGTTCGGGTGCATGTACCACTCGCGGCACATCAGGAGCAGCTGGTGCTTCGCCGCCGCCGGATCGGTCTGCGCGAGCACGACGCAGTGGAACGCGAGGTCCCACGCCGCGTACCAGGGGTATTCCCACTTGTCGGGCATCGCGAGGAGGTCGTGGTTGTTCAGGTGCCGCCACCCGGCGTTCCGCCCGGCCTTGCGTGCCGCCGGCGGCGCCGGCTGCGTCGGATCGCCCTCGAGCCAGCGCGCGACGTCGTAGTGATAGAACTGCTGGCTCCAGACCATCCCGGCGAGCGCCTGGCGCATGACCGCCGCTTCGTCGTCGGTGGCGTCGGCGGGGCGGAGCGCGGCGTAGTACTCGTCGGCCTCGCGCGCGCGGTCGGCGAGCGTGCGGTCGAAGCCGGACCCGAGGTCGAGCGGCAGTCCCGAGTCCGGGGTCAGACGCAGGCGCAGCTCGACGGTCGCGCCCGGGCGGACAGTGGTCCGGTACCAGCATGCGAGCTTGGTGCCCCGCTGCGCCGGATTCACCGTCTTCGCGCCGGCCACCACGTGATCATTGATGCCGTCCTTGGGGTAGGGGGTCAGCGCGGGCGCGCCGAAGAGCCGGACGGCGTTGGTCTCGTTCTCGCAGAAGAGGAGCCGCGGGAGCGCCCCGGACGGGTCGCGGCCCGCGCTCAGTCGCCAGCGGCCGAGGCGCTCCTCCTCGGCGATCGCGCTCCCCGGATCGTCCGCCGCGGCGTGGATCACCGGCCGCCTCGCGCCCTCGTCCCACGACCACCGGTTCCGGAACCAGAGCGTCGGCAGGACGTGCAGCTCCGCGGCCTCGGGCCCGGCGTTCCGCGCGCGGATGCGCACGCACAGGTCGCGCGGGGCGGCCTTGGCGTAGTCGGCGGTGATCTGCCAGTAGCGGGCACCGTCGAAGATGCCGGTGTCGGCGAGCTCGAACTCGCGGTCGTGCCTGCCGCGCCGCGCGTTCTCCTCGCGCAGACGGGCGTACGGGAACTCGGACTGCGGGTAGTGGTAGCGCCAGCTCAGCCACGAGCTGGTGGGCGTCGCGTCGGCGTACCACCAGTACTCCTTCGCGTCTTCGCCGTGATTCCCCTCCGGCCCGCTCAGGCCGAAGATGCGCTCCTTCAGGAACGGATCCCGGCCGTTCCAGAAGGCGAGCGCGAAGCAGATGCGCTGGTCGAGGTCGCAGAGGCCCGCGAGCCCGTCCTCGTTCCAGCGGTAGGCGCGCGAGCGGCCGTGCTCGTAGGGGAAGTACTGCCACGCCTTGCCGTCGGCGCTGTAATCCTCGCGCACCGTGCCCCAGGCGCGCTCGCTCACGAAGGGGCCGATCGCCTTCCACTCGCCCGGCCGGCCGGCGGGCGCCGAGGCGATCCGCTCGTGCTCGGCGGTGCGGAGCGGCGGTGCCATCCGCGGCGGCGCGGGTGCTAGCGCGCGGGCAGCGTGACCTGTCCGCGCTGGACCTGGTCGCGGAACTTCACCAGCTCGGCGGCGATGGTTTGCGCGGTGTGCTCGACGTCGCGCTGGGGCGCGCCCTTCTCCAGCACGAACTTCGCCGCGACGACGTACGGGTTGCGCGACACCACGCCGCCCGGGAGCCGGCTCGGGTCGGTCACCGTGCCGAACAGCAGGAACGATTCCTCCGGACGGTTGGCGAGATCGCCGACGCCGACCTGCACTTCCATGTCCGTCTTGCCGCTGCCGAAGCCGATCACGGCGCGGCGCAGTGTGTTGCCGCTGTCCGCTTCGGTGAAGACACCCCGGATCAACCAACCCTCCGGCGGCAGCGGCTGTCCAGGGAGCAGGCGCTCCGCGGGAATGCCCGCGGCGTCGAGGTCCTTGACGAGCGCGGTCGCGAGCCCGTCGACGACCCGCTGCGCGTGGGCCGCCGGATCCTCGCCGGTCAGTTGCTGGAAGAGCCGCGGCCGGCCGAAGAGCCCGGTCTTCGGCTCGGTGGCCTCCGCGTCGAGCGTGAAGTTCTGGACGTAGACGCGCTTCGCCGGCGCGGACGGCACGGCCGTGGTCGCTTCGCCCTGGACGCGCGTGCCGCCGGTCACCTTGTTGCCTGCGGTGTCCCGGGTCGCGCACCCGGACACGGCGAGGGCGAGCACGAGGCACGTCGGGGCAAGCGCGGCGCGCAGGTTCATGACGACTCTCCCAAGCCCGGTTGGCGCGCGGCGACGGCCGCGCGGGCGGGGACAGTAACACGCGGGAATAACATACGGCGCAGCGCGTTTGCCCGCGCAAAGCTCTTCCCCTATAGTCGGCAGCCTCCCGTCTCTTCAGGGCAGGGACGGCGGCGCTTCAAGGGGGTTCGATGTCCGTTTCCCGGTCCGCGCGCGTCCCGCGCTCGCTTCTCGCGCTCGTCGTGCTCGCCGCCGCGCTGCTGTCCGCCTGCGGCAAGAAGGAGACCGCGCCCGCGGCGAAGCCGCCGGTGGAGGTCTCCGCGATCACGGTCGAGCCGCGCGATACGCCGGCGGTCTTCGAGTACGTCGCGCAGACGCAGAGCTCACGCCAGGTGAACATCCAGGCACGGGTCAGCGGCTTCCTCGACAAGCGCGTCTATACCGAGGGCTCGATCGTGAAGGAGGGGCAGGTGCTCTTCCTGATGGACAAGAAGCCGTTCCAGGCACAGGTCGACGCCGCGCAGGCGCAGGTCTCGAAAGCCCAGGCCGCGGTCGACGTGGCGAAGTCGAACCTCGCGCGGGTGAAGCCCCTCACGGAGAAGGAGGCGCTGTCGCAGAAGGACCTGGACGACGCGACCGGCAACTTCGAGAGCGCGTCGGCCTCGCTCGAAGCGGCCAAGGCCCAGCTCGTGACCGCGCAGCTCAATCTTTCCTACTGCACCATCACCTCGCCGGTTGCCGGCATCAGCGCCGCTGCAGCCCAGGCCGACGGCACGTATCTCAACCAGACAAACAGCCAGCTCACGACGGTGGCGGTGCTCTCGCCGATGTGGGTGAACTTCAGCCTGTCCGAGAACGAGCTCCAGAGTTTCCGCGACCAGGCCGACAAGGGGTTGCTGCGCCGGGCGCCGAACAACAAGTACATCGTCGAGATCGTCCTCGTCGACGGCCAGGTCTTCCCGTTCACCGGGAGCATCACGTTCCAGGACCCGGCGTTCAACGCGCAGACCGGCACGTTCCTCATCCGCGCCTCGGTCGACAACCCGCAGGGCGTGCTGCGGCCGAACCAGTACGTCCGCGCGCGCGTGAAGGGGGCGACGCGGCCGAACGCGATCCTGGTCCCGCAGCGCGCCGTGCTGCAGGGCGCGAAGGGCCACTTCGCGTGGGTCGTCGACAAGGACGGCAAGGCGGAGAACCGTCCGGTGACCGTCGGCGACTGGTCGGGCGACCAATGGGTCGTCACCGAGGGCCTGCGCGCCGGCGACCGCGTGGTGGTCGACGGCGGGCTCAAGCTGGGACCGGGCACGGCGCTCAATCCGAGGCCGTACACCGGGACTGCGGCGCCGGCAGGCCCGGCGAAGCCCGCCACGCCGAAGGCGGCGGCGGTCTCGAAGTAACCGGACGCGCACGTGTTCTCGAAGCTCTTCATCGAGCGGCCGATCTTCGCGATCGTGGTCGCGACCCTGCTCACCCTCGCCGGCGCGGTGTCGCTGACCGGCCTGCCGGTCCAGCAGTATCCCAACATCACGCCGATGCAGGTGACGGTGCAGGCGACCTATCCCGGCGCCGACTCGCGCACCGTCGCCGAATCGGTGGCGGCGCCGATCGAGACGCAGATCAACGGCGTCGACAACATGCTCTACATGTCGTCGACCAGCTCGTCGAACGGCCAGATGACACTGACCGTCTACTTCTCGCTCGACACCGACCCGGACATCGCCCAGGTGCAGGTGCAGAACCGGGTCAACCTCGCGACGCCGCAGCTGCCGTCCACGGTCGTGCAGCAGGGCGTGAACGTCCAGAAGAAGTCGTCGTCGATCATGATGCTGGTGGCCGTCTTCGCCAAGGACGCCCGCTACAGCCCCGAGTACGTCGCCAACTACGCGAACGTCTACGTGCTCGACGCCCTGAAGCGCGTACCGGGCGCCGGCCAGGCGCAGGTGCTGGGCGTGGCGAGCCAGGCGATGCGGATCTGGATGAATCCGGACCGCATGGCATCGCTGCAGATCACGACCACCGACATCCAGAACGCGGTCGCCGCCCAGAACGCGCTCTTCGGCGCCGGACAGATCGGCCAGCAGCCGACCGCCGCGCCGGTGGAGCTCAGCTTCCCGGTGGTGACCCAGCGCCCGTTCACCGACCCGAAGCAGTACGAGAAGATCATCCTGCGCGCGAGCCAGGACGGGAGCGCGATCGTGCGCGTCGGCGACGTGGCGCGCGCAAGCATCGGCCTGCAGCAGTACATCGTCGACAGCCGGCTGAACGACGCGCCGGCCACGTTCATCGCCGTCTACCAGCAGGCGGGCGCGAACGGGCTCGTGGTGTCGGCGGCGGTCCGCAAGACGCTCGAGGACATGAAGAGCCGCTTCCCCGACGGCATCGAGTACGCGATCGCGCTCGATACCAACGACTTCGTGCGGCTGTCGATCGAGGAGGTCATCCACACCCTGATCGTGGCGGTGATCCTCGTGGTGCTGGTCGTGTACCTCTTCCTGCAGAGCCTGCGCACCACGTTCATCTGCGCGGTCGCGATCGTGGTCGCGCTGGTGACCACCTTCGCGGGGATGCTCGCGCTCGGCTTCTCGATCAACCTCCTCACCCTGTTCGGCCTCGTGCTCGCGATCGGGATGGTGGTCGACGACGCGATCGTGGTGGTCGAGAACGTCGAGCGGATCATGGCGAAGGATCATCTCGACCCGAAGGCGGCGACGATCAAGTGCATGAGCGAGATCGGCAGCTCGCTCGTGGCGGTGGTGCTGGTGATGGCGTCGGTGTTCGTGCCCGCGGCCTTCCTGCCCGGCACGACCGGGCAGCTCTACAAGCAGTTCGCGATCACGATCGTCGTCTCGGTGTCGGTGTCCGGATTCGTAGCGCTCACGCTCACGCCGGCGATGTGCGGCGTGCTGCTGCGGCACACGCCCCCGCCGCAGCGCGGGCCGTTCGCCTGGTTCAACCGCGAGGTCGATCGGGTCACCCGCGCGTTCGGCCGCGCGGTGGTGCTGATGATCAAGCGCATGGCGGTCGCGCTGGTGCTGCTCGTCGGGTTCCTCTACTCGATCTATCACCTCTTCGCGAGCCTGCCGACGAGCTTCGTCCCGAACGAGGACCAGGGCTACGCGTTCGCACTGGTCATCATGCCCGACGCGGCGAGCCTCGATCGCACGAGCGCCGTCGCCGAGCGCGTGGACGCGATCCTCGCGAAGATCCCGGGCGTCGAGCGGCGCACGATGATCAGCGGCTACAGCCTGCTCGACAGCGGCTTCAAGACGAACGCCGCAACGTTCTTCATCACCTTCCGCGACTTCAAGGAGCGCTACGCGACGCTCAAGACCGCGAAGGAGGAGAACGCGCGCACGATCCTGACGACACTGTACCGGGAGGTGCAGGCGATCGAGGGGGCCACGGTGTTCCCCGTGCCGCCGCCGCCGATTCCCGGCATCGGCACCACCGGCGGGTTCGAGTTCTGGGTCCAGGACACGACCGCCGGCGAGCCGGCGCGGCTGGACGACCTCACGCAGGAGGTGATCCGGAAGGCGGCGGGGCGGCCCGAGCTCGGCGGACTGCACACCACCTTCCGCTCGACTACCCCGCAGCTCCGCGCCGACGTCGACCGCGACAAGGCGACGCTGCTCGGCGTGCCGATCGAGGACGTGTACAGCGCCATTCAGGCGCAGTTCGGCTCGCTGGCGGTGAGCCAGTTCAACCAGTACAGCCAGGTATGGTGGGTGATCCTGCAGTCGGACGCGAAGTACCGGCAGACGCCCGAAGACCTGACCCGGCTCTACACGCGGACGAACAAGGGCTACGGCCAGAATCGGGCGGCCCAGGGCCAGGACCAGGCCCCGGGCCCGAGCCCGATGGTGCCGCTCTCGGCGCTCGTCACGACGAGCTGGGTCACCGGCCCCGATCTCCTGCCGCACTTCAACGGCTTCCCGGCGGCGAAGATCAACGGCAACGCCGCGCCCGGCTACAGCTCGGGCCAGGCGATCGCGGCGATGGAGGAAGTCGCCCGCGAGGTGCTGCCGCAGGGGTACACCGTCGCCTGGTCGGGGCTCGCGTTCGAGGAGAAGAAGTCCGGCGGGACCTCGATGATCGCGTTCGTGTTCGGCCTGATAATCGTCTTCCTGGTGCTCGCCGCGCAATACGAGTCGTGGAGCCTGCCCGGAGCGGTGATGACCGCGGTGCCGTTCGGGATCCTCGGCGCGCTGACCGCGATCTGGTTGCGGGGCCTGGAGAACGACGTGTATTTCCAGATCGGCCTGCTCGTCCTGATCGGGCTCGGCGCGAAGAACGCGGTGCTGCGCGTCACCGCGGCGGTGGAGCTCCGCAAGCAGGGCAAGTCGATCATGGACGCCACGATCGAGGCGGGCGAGCAGCGGCTGCGGCCGATCATCATGACCTCGCTCGCGTTCGCGTTCGGCGTGCTGCCGCTCGCGATCGCGGTCGGCGCCGGCGCGAACGCGCGCCACTCGATCGGCACCGGGATCCTCGGCGGCATGCTCGGCGAGACGACGCTCGCGATGCTCTACGTGCCGCTCTTCTTCTACATCTTCGACCGCCTCAACGAGCGCTCGGCCGCGAAGAAGGAGAAGCAGGCGCCACCCGCGCACGGTGCCGGCGCCGCGTCGCCGAGCGCCCCGCACGCGCCGCGGGAGGGCGACTGATGCGCAGCGGGCGATCGGTGCGCCGGACGGCCATCGCCTGCGCGGCGGCGCTCGCCGGCTGCATGGTCGGCCCCGACTACAAGCGGCCGGACGTGCCGACGCCGGACGCCTTCCGCTACGAGCCGAAGTCGGTCGCGCCGACCGCCGCCGACACCGAGTGGTGGAAGCAGTTCGGCGACCCGGTGCTCGAGGACTACATCGTCGAAGCGCTCGCGCACAACAAGAACATCGCGGTCGCGGTCGCCAACGTCGAGCAGGCCGCGGGCGTTCTCACCACCACGCGCTCGCCGCTCTACCCGCAGCTCGGCTACCAGGGCGACGGCGCGCGCCAGCGCACCAACCCGTTCGCCGGCACGCGGGCGGCCGGGATCGGCAGCCAGGAATTCAGCAGCTATTCCGTGATCGCGAGCGCGAGCTGGGAGATCGACCTGTGGGGACGCATCCGACGCCTCACCGAGTCGGCGCGCGCCAGCCTCCTCGCCACCGACGAGGCGCGCCGCGGCGTGGTGCTGTCGCTCGTCGCCTCGACCGCTTCGACCTACCTGCAGCTCCTCGGCCTCGACGAGCAGCTCGCGACCGCGAAGCGCACGCTCGGCGCGTACGGCGAGACGGTCAAGCTGTTCGAGCTCCAGTTCAAGTACGGCCAGGTCTCGCGCATGAACGTCGAGCAGGCGCGCTCGCAGTACGAGACGGCGGCGGCGCAGATCCCGGTGATCGAGAACCAGATCGCGCAGACGGAGATCGCGCTCTCGATCCTGCTCGGCCGCAATCCCGGTCCGATCAAGCGCGGCAAGGCGTTGAGCGCGCTCGCGCTCCCGGCGGTGCCGGCCGGGCTCCCGTCGCAGCTTCTCGAGCGGCGTCCCGACCTCATGCAGGCCGAGCAGACGCTCATCGCCGCCAACGCACAGATCGGCGCCGCGAAAGCGCAGTACTTCCCGACCATCTCGCTCACCGGCGCGTACGGCGGGGCGAGCACCCAGCTCAACGATCTCTTCCAGGGATCGTCGCGCGTCTGGAGCTACGGCGGCTCGATCCTCGGCCCGATCTTCACCGGCGGGGCGATCTCCGGGCAGGTGGCGCAGGCCGAGGCCGGGCAGAAGGCGGCGCTCTCCTCCTACCAGCTCGCGATCCAGAACGCGTTCGGCAACGTGGAGAACGCGCTCGTCGCGAACCAGAAGCTCGGCGAGCAGCTCGATGCCCAGAACCGGCTGGTCAAGGCGCTCTCCGAGTACGCGAAGCTCGCGCGGCTGCAGTTCGACGGCGGCTACACGTCCTACACGACCGTGCTCCAGGCCGAGCAGCAGCTCTTCCCGGCCGAGCTGAACCAGGCCACCATCCGCGCCCAGCTCTACGCGTCGTACGTCGCGATGTACCAGGCGCTCGGCGGCGGCTGGGTCGACCAGGCGGACGAGCTCTCGCCGCAGCCGATTGCGGGTACCCTGTCCCCCGAAGACGAGAAGGCGGCGGCGCCGGCGCAATGAGATCCTGCACATGGGCCCCCTGAGCGGCATACGCGTCCTGGAGTTCGAGGCGATCGGGCCGGGCCCGTTCTGCGGGATGATGCTCGCCGACATGGGCGCCGACGTGCTGCTCGTCGATCGGCCGAGCGATCCCGGCCTCGGCTTCGAGCGGCAGCGCGTGTCCGACGTCACGCTGCGCGGTCGACGCTCGGTCACCCTGGACCTCAAGGCGAAGGACGGCGCCGCCGCTGCCGTCATGCTCGCGCAACGAGCCGATGCGCTGATCGAGGGCTTCCGGCCGGGCGTCATGGAGCGCCTCGGCCTCGGCCCGGACGTCTTGCTCGCCGCGAATCCGAAGCTCGTCTATGGCCGCATGACCGGCTGGGGCCAGGACGGCCCGCTCGCGCCGCGCGCCGGACACGACATCAACTACATCGCGCTCTCGGGCGTGCTCCACGCCATCGGACGAAAGGGCGGGGCGCCGGTGCCGCCGCTCAACCTCGTCGGCGACTACGGCGGCGGCGGGATGCTGCTCGCGTTCGGCATCGCCTCCGGGCTGCTCGCCGCGCAGCGCACCGGCAAGGGCCAGGTCGTGGATGCGGCGATGATCGAAGGTGCGTCCGTCCTTGCCGCGATGTTCTCGGGGATGCTGCACGAGAGGAAGTGGACCGAGACCCGCGGCGACAACGTGCTCGACTCGGGCGCGCCGTGGTACGACGTCTACGAAACGGCCGACGGGAAGTTCGTCGCGATCGGCGCGATCGAGGCGAAGTTCTACGAGGAACTGCTCGAGCGTCTCGGACTCGCGCGCGAGAAGCTGCCCGCCCAGCACGACCGCGGCGGCTGGCCCGAGCTCCGGCGCCGCTTCGCGACTGCGTTCCGCACGAAGACGCGCGACGAGTGGAGCCGCGCGTTCGAGGGCTCGGACGCGTGCTTCGCGCCGGTGCTCACCTTCTCCGAGGCGCGCGCGCATCCGCACAACGTCGCGCGCGGCGTTCACGTCACGGTGGGCGGCGTCGAGCAGCCAGCGCCCGCGCCGCGCTTCTCGGGCACACCCGGCGCGGTGTCGCGCCCGCCGCCCGAGCGCGGCGCGCTCGGCCGGGACGCGCTCGCCGACTGGGGATTGTCGCGCGCCGAGATCGAACGGCTCGCGTCGCTCGGGGTCGGGTTCGCGCCGTAGCAGCGATGCTCGACCGGATCGTCCGTCTGGCTAGCAACGCGCGACCCGGGTGCCGCGGCCTGGTCGGGGCAGCGTTCGCGCTGTGTGTGCTCCACCCCGCGATCGCGCAGCAGACCACCCCCGCGTTCGTAATCCCGTACTCCGGCACGCTCAAGAAGATCAACGATTCCGGCATCGTCCGGATCGGGCATCGAGAGAACTCCCCGCCTTTTGCGTTCCTGGACGCGAGCGGGAAGCCGGTCGGGTACGCGCTGGACCTCTGCGACGTCGTCGTCGAAGAGATCACCGCCGAGCTGGGAAAGGACATTCGCGTTGCATACCGGCCGGTGACGCCGGAGAACCGGTTCGACCTGCTCAACTCGGGCGAGATCGACCTCGAGTGTGGCTCGACCACGAACACCGCCGAGCGCCGCAAGATCGTGGCCTTCTCCCCGACCATGTTCGTGACCGGCACGAAGCTGCTGGTGCGCAAAGACAGCGGAATCCGGTCCATCCGCGACCTGCAGGGCAAGACGGTCGTGCTCACGCGCGGAACCGTGCAGGCCGAGACGATACCGAAGCTCGCCGGCCGCCAGAAGCTCGCGATCGAGTTCGTCACTGGCGGCGATCACCGGGAGTCGTTTCTGATCCTCGCGTCGCGCAAGGCCGACGCGTTCGCCAATGACGATGTCCAGCTCTACGGGATGCTCGCCGAGACCAGGACCACGGCGCAGTACCGGGTGGTCGGCGATTTCCTCACCTACGCCGACTACGCGCTCATGCTGAGGAAGGACGATCCGGAATTCGCCGAGGTCGTGGAGCGTGCGTTCGCGAAACTCACCGGGAGCCGCGAGTTCCTCGCGATCTACGAGAAGTGGTTTCTCAGGCCGCTGCCTTCCGGGGTCCGGCTGAATCTCCAGATGAGCCCGCACCTCGAAGAGCTGTTTCGCGTCCAGGGATTGCCTCGGGACTAGCTCGGCAGTGAGCGCCCCGGGATGATCCACTGAAGTCACGTCAGGAGGAGCACATGGCACAGGATACGACCGCCACGGCAGCCGCCGCGAAGAAGAAGCCCCTCTACAAGAGCCTCTACTTCCAGGTGATCGTCGCCATCGTCCTCGGCGTTCTGCTCGGCCACTTCTTCCCCGAGACCGGGGCGGCGATGAAGCCTCTGGGCGACGGCTTCATCAAGCTCATCAAGATGATCATCGCGCCGATCATCTTCTGCACCGTGGTGGTCGGTATCGCCGGCATGGAGGACATGAAGAAGGTCGGCAAGGCCGGGGGGCTCGCGCTCATCTACTTCGAGGTCGTCAGCACGATCGCTCTGATCGTCGGGCTCGTGATCGTCAATCTCGTACGGCCGGGCGCCGGCATGAACATCGACCCCGCAACCCTCGACACCAAGGCAATCGCGGCCTATGCCAAGCCAGGCCAGATGCAAGGCACCGTGGATTTCCTGCTCGCCGTGATCCCCAGCACTGTCGTCGATGCGTTCGCGAAAGGGGAGATCCTGCAGGTGCTGCTGTTCTCGGTGATGTTCGGTTTTGCCCTGCACAAGTTCGGCGGCCGGGGAACCCTGGTCTTCGACGTGATCGAGAAGACCTCCCATGTCCTGTTCTCGATCGTCGGCATCATCATGAAGGTAGCGCCGCTCGGTGCTTTCGGCGCGATGGCGTTCACGATCGGCAAGTACGGCGTCGGCTCCCTCTTGTCGCTCGGCAAGCTGATGGGAACGTTCTACCTGACCTGCCTCGTGTTCATCTTCGTCGTGCTCGGAACGATCGCGCGCCTGCACGGCTTCAGCATCTGGAAGTTCATCAGGTACATCAAGGAAGAGCTGCTGATCGTCCTCGGCACGTCATCGTCCGAGTCGGTGCTGCCGAGGATGATGGCGAAACTGGAGCTGCTCGGCGCCAGGAAGTCGGTCGTCGGACTGGTGATCCCGACCGGGTACTCGTTCAACCTGGATGGTACGTCGATCTACCTGACCATGGCAGCGGTGTTCATCGCGCAGGCGACCAACACCCCGCTCGACCTCACTCATCAGATCACGCTCCTCGCGGTGTTGCTGCTCACATCCAAGGGCGCGGCCGGGATCACCGGCAGCGGCTTCATTGTGCTCGCGGCGACGCTCTCGGCGGTCGGCAACGTCCCGGTCGCCGGTCTCGCCCTGATCCTCGGCATCGACCGATTCATGTCGGAAGCACGCGCGCTCACCAACCTGATCGGTAACGGCGTTGCTACCGTGGTCGTCGCCAAGTGGTGCAAGGACCTGGACGAGGCGACGATGCGCAAGCGCCTCGACCAGGAGACCGAAGCGGAGGCCGAAGAGCCCGAGAGGATTCTCGACGCAGTGGAGGAACACATGCCGGCGTCGGCCAGGGCCACGACCTAGCGTGGCGCGATCGTGACGGCATCGGGCGCGAGAGTGGATTGAGTCGGGCCGCGCCGGACCTCTAGCGCGGGCTCGGCTTCGCGGACTCGCCGTATCCTTCGTGCGCCTTGCCGCGGAACACCCAGTACACGTGGATCGTGTAGGCCGCGACGACCGGCAGGACGATCACCGCGCCGTAGAAGAGGAAGCCGAGCGACGCTTCCGGCGCCGCCGCGCCGGCGACGGTGACGGAATACGGGATCATGTACGGCCAGAACATCACCCCTAGCGTCACGAAGGCGCAGAGAAAGAAGAGCGCGGTCATCGCGAACGGCAGCACGTCGTGCTTCCGGCGCGTCCCGATCAGGATGCCGGCGAGCGCGAGGACGCCGATCACCGGGAAGACGACGCCCCACCGCCGGTCGCCCCAGTGGCTCTTCGCGACCGCGCTGTGGTCGAGCGTCAGCGAGACGGCGACTGCCAGCACCACGAGCACCGCGCCGGCGAGCCACGGAATGCGCGCGAACGCCCACTCGCGGAGGCTGCCCTCGCTCTTCATTGCGATCCAGCCCGCGCCGAGGAGCGCGTAGCCGAGCACGAGCCCGATCCCGGTGAGGACTGGGAACGGCGCGACCCAGTCGAACGCCCCGCCCGCGTACTGGCTGTTCGCGACCGGGATGCCGCGCATCATCGCGCCGATCGCCGCGCCCTGGACGAACGCGGCGACGGTCGAGCCGAGGAAGAAGCCCCAGTCCCACAGCCAGCGCATGCCCCCGCTCCGGTGGCGGAACTCGAACGCGACGCCGCGGAAGATCAGCCCGAAGAGGAGCAGCAGCACCGGGATGTAGAACGCGCCGAGGAACACGGCGTAGACGACCGGGAACGCGGCGTACAACCCGGCACCGACGATCACGAGCCACGTCTCGTTGCCGTCCCAGAACGGTGCGACCGTGTTCATCATCTGCACGCGCTTCTCCTCCTCGCGCGTGGTGCCGAAGAGGACGCCGACGCCGAGGTCGAAGCCGTCCAGGATCACGTAGACCAGCATCGCGGCTGCGATCACGCCGGCCCAGAACAGCGCGAGGTTGCTCGCTTCCACGCCGCTCACCCTCTCCCGCCGAGCCGGCCGCCGGTGGCGCTCTCGGCCTCGTCGGCGAACGCGAGCGGCCGGTTCGCCGTGGCGCCCGGGATTGCCTGCGCCTCGCCCTTCGGCCCGTCGCGCAGCAGCTTGTAGATGTAGTACACGCCGAACGGGATGAAGGTGCAGTACACCGCGACGTAGGCTAGGAGCGAGAACAGCACATCCGGGCCGGTGAGCGAGGGCGTGATCGCGTCCTCGGTCCGCAGCAGCCCGTATACCACCCACGGCTGGCGGCCGACCTCGGCGGTGAACCACCCGGTCAGCACGGCGACGAAGCCGGTGGGGAACGAGAGGAACGCGCACCACAGGAACCAGCGCGTCGTCTCGAGCCGGCCGCGCAGCCGCAGGAGATTCCCCCACCACGACACGGCGAGCATGACGAGCCCCATGCCGACCATGATGCGGAACGCGAAGAACGGGATCAGCACCGGCGGCCGGTCCTCCGGCTCGAAACTCTCCAGTCCGACCTCGCGCGAGTCCCAGGTGCCGGAGGCGATGAAGCTGCCGAGCCGCGGGACGGTGATCGCGAGGAGGTTGCGCCGGTTCGCCTCGTCGGGGATGGCGATCAGCACCTCGGCCGCCGGCTGCTCGGTCTGCCAGCGCGCCTCGATCGCCGCGAGCTTCTCTGGCTGGTGCCGGTGCACGTAGTCGCCGACCAGGTGGCCGGTGACGAGCTGCACCGGTACCAGCACCGCGACCAGCCCGAGCCCCCAGTTCAGCATCACGTGGCCGTCGTCGCGGTGCACGCCGCGCAGCAGGTACCACGCGCCGGTCGCGATCACGCACATGCCGGTCGTCAGGAACGCGGCGAGCAGCATGTGCGGCCAGCGCACCATCTGCACCGGCCCGAGGACGATCGCCGCCCAGTCCTTCGGGATGATCCGCCCGTCGACGATCTCGTGGCCGAGCGGGACCTGCATCCAGCTGTTGTTGGCGAGAATCCAGAACGACGAGAACATCGTCCCCAGCGCCACCATGCAGCAGGCGAAGAAGTAGAACCGCGGCGAGACGCGGGCCCGCCCGAGCAGCATCACGCCGAAGAAGGTCGCCTCGAGCAGGAACGCGGTGAAGCCCTCGTAGCCGAGGAGCGGGCCCTGGATCGAGCCCATCCGCTCGGCAAGCACGCCCCAGTTCGTGCCGAACTGGAACGCCATGACGATCCCGGTGACCACCCCCATGCCGAACGACACCGCGAAGATCTTCAGCCAGAAGTCGAAGAGCCGCCGGTAGATCGCGCGGCCGGTCGCGAGGTGCGCGCCCTCGATCGTCGCGAGCCACGCCGCGAGGCCGATCGTGAACGCCGGGAAAATGATGTGAAAGCTGACGACAAAGGCGAACTGCACCCGCGAGAGGAAGACCGGGTCGAGATCCATGGGCCGGTCAGGCAGGTTTTTCGTCCAGCAGCCGACCAGATTGCTGGAAGACCATTAAAGGACTATATTTGGACGTATCCCTCAAGGACGTCTCCCGCCATGAAGTACTCCGCCCGTATCCGGCCGATCAGCTATCTCAAGGCAAACGCTGCCGAGGTGGTCCGGCACCTCACTGAGGTGCGCGAGCCGATGGTGATTACCCAGAACGGCGAAGCGAAATTGGTGATCCAGGACGTCGCTTCGTTCGAGCAGACACAGGAGACGCTCGCCCTGCTCAAGATTCTCGCGCTCGGCAATCGGCAGATCGAAGAGGGGAGAACAGTTCGGGCGCAGGATGCAATCCGCCGCCTTCGCGCCAGGGGCGCACGGAACGCCGGGGAGTGACGCGCTTCGAGGTGCTGCTGACGGAGGACGCGAGCAGCGACCTGGAAGCATTGTACGACTACATCGCCACGCACGATACCCCTGCGAAGGCGGAATACGTGCTCGACCGTATCGGGAAAGTCATGGAGACTCTCTCGACTTTCCCCGAGCGCGGTTCGTACCCGAAAGAGCTCCTGGCGCTGGGAGTCCGGGAGTATCGGCAGACGTTCTTCAAGCCGTATCGCGTAATCTACGGGGTCATCGACGACCGCGTATATGTCTACCTGATCGTTGACGGACGGCGGGACATGCAGGCGCTCCTGCAGCGGAGGCTGCTGGGATCCTGAGTCCCGCGGAGTGCGGGGATCGCGGGGGTCACGCATTCCCGCTCTTCACCTGCGCCTTCGCCGCCGCCACGACGTTCTCCACCGTGAATCCGAACTCCTGCTGCAACGCCTTCAGCGGCGCCGACGCGCCGAAGGTGTGCATTCCGATCACGCGCCCGGTCGGCCCGACGTAGCGCTCCCAGCCGAACGTCGAGGCCTGCTCGATCGCGACGCGCGCCGTCACCTCCGGCGGCAGCACGCTGTCGCGATACGCCTGCGGCTCATGCTCGAAGATGTCCCAGGACGGCATCGACACCACGCGCGAGCGGACGCCGGCGACGACGAGCGCTTCGTGCGCCTGCGCGGCGAGGCTCAACTCGCTGCCGGTCGCGATGAGGATCACCTCGGGCTTGCCGCCGGGCGCGTCCGCGAGCACGTACGCGCCGCGCGCGACACCCGCGGCGCCCGCGTACTTCTTGCGGTCGAGCGTCGGGAGGGGCTGGCGCGACAGCACCAGCACCGCCGGGCGGTGACGGAGCTGCATCACGTAGCGGTACGCCTCCACGACTTCGTTCGCGTCGCCAGGCCGCAGCAGCGTGAGCCCCGGGACCGCGCGGAGCGACGCGAGCTGCTCGATCGGCTGGTGCGTCGGCCCGTCCTCGCCGTCGCCCATCGCGTCGTGCGTGAAGGCGAAGATCGTGGGCAGCTCCATCAGCGCCGAGAGGCGGATGGCCGGGCGCGCATAGTCGCTGAAGATGAAGAACGTCGCGCCGAACGCGCGCAGCTTCGACAGCGACATCCCGTTCACGATCGCGCCCATCGCGTGCTCGCGGATGCCGAAGTGCAGGTTCTTGCCGCCGGGAGTCGCCGGCTGCACGTCGCCCGCGCCCTCGTACTTGAGGAGGGTCTTGTTCGACGGCCCGAGATCCGCCGACCCGCCGAGGAACCAGGGTACGTTCTGCGCGAGGACGTTGAGGACCTGGCCCGAGGCGTCACGACCGGCGACGCCTTTCGGGTCGGCGGGGAAGACCGGAAGATTGCGATCCCAACCGGCCGGCAGCTCGCGCTTCTGCATCTGATCGATGGCAGTCGCGAGCTCCGGATACTTCGCGCGATAGCCCGCGAACAGATCGGCCCACGCCCGGCGCGCCTTGGCGCCGCGCGCGCCGATCCCCGCCGCGAAGTGCTCGCGCACGCCGCCGGGCACCAGGAACTTCGCGTCCTCCGGCCAGCCGTAGGCGCGCTTCGTCAGCCTGACCTCCTCCTCGCCGAGCGGCTCGCCGTGCGCCGCAGCGGTGTCATGGCGGTTCGGCGAGCCGTACCCGATGTGGCTGTCGAGGATGACGAGCGTCGGCCGGCCCTTGGTCTGCCTGAACACCCCGAGGGCGTGCTCGATGAGATCGACGTCGTTCGCGTCACCGACGCGCAGCACGTTCCAGCCGTAGCCCATGAACCGCGCCGCGACGTCCTCGGTGAAGGCGATGTGCGTGCTGCCTTCGATGGTGATGTGGTTGTTGTCGTAGACCCAGCACAGGTTGTCGAGGCCGAGATGCCCGGCGAGCGACGCCGCCTCCGACCCGACGCCCTCCATCAGGCAGCCGTCGCCGCAGACCGCGTAGATGTCGTAGTCGACGACGTCGAAGCCCGGCCGGTTGTAGCGGGCGGCGAGCCACTTCTCGGCGATCGCCATGCCGACGCTGGTCGCGATGCCCTGCCCGAGCGGGCCGGTGGTCGTCTCCACGCCCGAGACGAGGTGGTACTCGGGATGCCCCGGCGCGTGGCTCCCGAGCTGGCGGAACCGGCGGATGTCGTCGAGCGTGACCGCCGGCTTGCCCACCGTCTCGTAGTCGGCGTTGACCGCCTGGACGCCGGTCAGATGGAGCACCGACCACAGCAGCATCGACGCGTGGCCGTTCGAGAGCACGAAGCGGTCGCGGTCCGGCCAGATCGGATCCTGCGGGTCGAACCGCATGACGCGGTTCCAGATCGTGTAGACGAGCGGCGCGAGCGCCATCGGCGTGCCGGGATGGCCCGAGTTCGCCGCCTGCACCGCGTCGATCGACAGCGTGCGGATGGTGTTGATCGCGAGCAGTTGCGCTTGCGCTTCGGTCATCGTCCTTCCTTTCGTCTCATCCCGTGCGGGCGATCAGCAGCACGATCGAGCGCGGCTGGACCGCATAGGTCGGCCCGCGCGCCGCCGGCGCATCGGCCCACGCACGGATGTCGTCGGGCGCGTCGAGGGCCGTGTCGACGACCCGCCGCCACGGCGCGCCGTCCGGCGGCGGGATCTCGAAATCGAGCGGCTCCCAGTACGCGTTGATCATCACGTGCAGCACCATCCGGTGCGAGAGGAGCCGGCTGGTGGCCGCGAGCGAGTGCGACCGGTCGCTCCAGTCGGGCGCGTGCAGCCTGACGCCGTGCCACTCGACCGGATTCCGGCTGAGGAGCTCGCCGAGCGTCATGTCGAACCGTTCCGCCGGGAGCTTCCGGGACGTCCGCAGCGCGATGAGCGCCTTCGCGAAACGGTGGACGTCGGCGTGCCGCGCGACGAGCGACCAGTCGAACCAGGAGGTCCCGTCGTCCTGGCAGTACGCGTTGTTGTTGCCGCGCTGGGTGCGGCGCACCTCGTCGCCGGCGAGGAGCATCGGCGTGCCGACCGAGAGCAGGGTCAGCGCGAAGAAGTTCTTCACCTGGCGGTTGCGCAGCCGCTCGACGCCCGGATCGTCGGTCGGTCCCTCGACGCCGCAGTTCCAGCTGCGGTTGTCGTCGGCGCCGTCGCGGTTCCCCTCCCCGTTCTCCTCGTTGTGCTTGGCGTTGTAGGAAACGAGGTCGTTCAGCGTGAAGCCGTCGTGACAGGTGACGAAGTTGATGCTCTGCTCCGGCTCGCGGCGCTCGTGCTCGTACACGTCCGGGCTGCCGATCAGCCGGCAGGCGAGCGCGCCGACCGTGCACTCGTCGCCCTTGAGGAAGGCGCGCACGTCGTCGCGGAAGCGGCCGTTCCACTCCTTCCAGCTGTCGCCGGCGAAGCTTCCGACCTGGTACAGCCCCGCCGCGTCCCACGCTTCGGCGATCAGCTTGACGTTCGCGAGCACCGGGTCGGTCTCGATGTCCCAGAGCACCGGCGGCGCGGCCATCGGGCGGCCTTCGCTGTCGCGGGCGAGGATCGAGGCGAGATCGAAGCGGAACCCGTCGACGTGCATCTCGCGCACCCAGTAGCGCAGGCTGTCGAGGATCAGGCGCCGCACGATCGATTCGTTCGCATCGAGCGTGTTCCCGCAGCCGGTGTAGTCGGCGTACTCCGCCCGGTTCGCGTCGAGGATGTAGTAGGTGTCGTTGGCAAGCCCGCGGAACGAGAGCGTCGGCCCGTCCGCGCCGCCTTCCGCGGTGTGGTTGTAGACGACGTCGAGGATGACCTCCAGACCGGCGCGGTGCAGCGCCTTCACCAGGTCGCGGAACTCGTCGAGCGCGCCGGGCGGATCGGCGCGCGAGCTGTAGGCGGGATGCGGAGCGAAGAACGCGACCGGCTGGTAGCCCCAGTAGTTCACCCGCCCCGGCGGGGCCGCCTGCTCGTCGAACGCGAACACCGGCAGCAGCTCGACGGCGGTGATCCCGAGATCCGCGAGGTACGGAATCTTCTCGATCAGGCCGGCGTACGTCCCGCGTCGCGCCGGCGCGACGCCCGAATCGGGATGCCGGGTGAACCCTCCCACGTGCAGCTCGTAGATCACGGTCTTGGCGAACGGCCGTCGCGGCGGCACGTCGCCCTCCCAGTCGTAGCCCGCGGGGTCGACGACCACGCTCTTCAGCGCGGTGGCGGCGTTGTCCCCGGGCCGGCAGGCCGCCGCGCGGCTCCGGCCGGCCGGCCGCGCCACGCATCTTCCGTACGGATCGAGCAGCACCTTGTCCGGGTCGAAGCGGAGCCCCTCGCCCGGCGCGAACGGCCCGCGCGCGCGGTACGCATAGAGCTGGCCCGGCCCGACGCCCGGCACGAACGCATGCCAGTAGTGATAGGTGCGATGCTTTCGCGGATCGAGCTCGATCACGCGTGCCGGCGTCGCATCGTCCGCGCGGTCGAAGAGCAGGAGCTCGAGCGCCACGGCATGCGGCGAATAGACGCTGAAGTTGACGCCGCCCGGACCGGGCGCGGCGCCGAGCGGGAAGCTCCGGCCTCGCGTGCGGGCTGCGGTCCGGTCCATCATCTACGCTCCCGCCGCGGCGCGATCGGCGAGCACGAGCGCGGCGTCCTGGCGCACGCGCCCGGCGGGGATTCCGGGATCGCGCTGCCGCAGGCGCGCGAGCATCGCTGCCTTCTCGGCGCCGGTCACCAGCCACAGGATGCGCCGCGCGCGGTCGATGACCGGGTACGTCAGCGTCATCCGCCGCCGGCCCTGGTACACGCCGGTCAACGCGACATCCGCGTCGGCGACCGCGAGCACCGGGTCGTCCGGCACGAGCGACGCGGTGTGCCCGTCGGGGCCGAGGCCGAGGTGGACGAGGTCGAGCACCGGCGGCGTGCCGGCCACCTCGCGCAGGGTCGCGCCGTAGCGCGCGGCCGCGACCTCCGGCTCCGGAAACTCGACCGGCATCGGGTGCACCTGCTCCGGCGGGAGCGGCACCCGGTCGAGCAGGCTCTCGCGGAGGTGCGTGAGGTTGCGGTCGGCGTCGCCCGCCGGCGCGATGCGCTCGTCGACCTGCAGCAGGTGCACGCCCGCCCACGGCACGTTCGCCGTCCCGGCGAGCTCGCGCAGCATCACCCAGG
Source organism: uncultured beta proteobacterium (assembly GCA_963789885.1). Classification (GTDB taxonomy): domain Bacteria; phylum Pseudomonadota; class Gammaproteobacteria; order Burkholderiales; family SG8-39; genus DATEDA01. The sequence continues at coordinate 67,025 of CAWBNB010000064.1, forward strand.
GCGTGCGGCCGCCGCTCACTGCGATGGTGAAGCGGCCGCGCGCGGCCACCGCGGCGCGGGCCTCGCCGGCGATGAACGCGGCCGCCGCCCGCGCGACCGCGTCGTCGTCGGCGAGGACTTCGAGCCTCATCACCGCTGTTACGGCGCGACGACCGGGTTCTGCCAGCCGCCTCGCGGCGTGACCGCCTCGCCCACTTCTTTGGGCCCCCAGGTGCCCGGCTCGTACCCGTAGACCGGCGTGCCGCTCTTCAGCACCGGGTCGACGATGCGCCACGCCTCCTCGACGTAGTCCTCGCGCGCGAAGAGCGAGCGGTCGCCGATCATCGCGTCGCCGAGCACGCGCTCGTAGGCGTCCATCTCCGCCGGACCGGGCCGCTGACTCGCGAGCGAGCTCGATCTGCTCGCCGATCATGCTGTCCTGCTCGTCCATCACGGTGGTGCCGAGCGCGATGGTCGTGTCCGGGCTGATGCGGATGCGGACGTGGTTCGGCACGCCGGAGCGGGTCGGGAAGATCTTCGGCGCCCGGCGCAGGCGCACCACGAGCTCGGTGCAGGTCACCGGCAGCGACTTGCCGGCGCGGATGTAGATCGGCACGCCCTGCCAGCGCCACGAGTCGATGTCGAGGCGCAGCGCCGCGAACGTCTCCGTCCGCGAGTCCTTCGCCACCCCGGGCTCGTCGAGGTAGCCGCGGAACTGGCCGCGCACGATGTTCTGCGCCTCGACCGGCGGGATCGACTTCAGCACCTTGACCTTCTCGTCGCGCAGCGATTCGCTGTCGTTTCGCGCCGGCGGCTCCATGCAGAGGTTCGCGAGCACCTGGAAGAGGTGGTTCTGCACCACGTCGCGGACGGTGCCGGTCTGGTCGTAGAAAGCGCCGCGACCCTGGATGCCGAAGTTCTCGGCCATGGTGATCTGCACGCTCTTGACGAACTTGCGGTTCCAGAACGACTCGAAGAAGGCGTTGGCGAAGCGGAAGAACACCATGTTGTGCACCGGCCGCTTGCCGAGGTAGTGGTCGATGCGGAAGATGTGGTCCTCGTCGAAGCGTCTTGAGCAGGATCGCGTTCAGCTGACGCGCCGACTCGAGGTCGTGGCCGAACGGCTTCTCGACGATCACCCGGGCGCCATTGGTGCAGCCCGAGGCGGCGAGCTGCTCGACCACCTTGCCGAACAGCGACCGGCGGGATCGCGAGGTAGTGCGCCGGACGCTGCGCGGCGCCGAGCGTCTTGCGCAGCGCCTGGAACGTCGCCGGGTCGGCGTAGTCGCCGTCGACGTAGCGCAGCAGACCCGGAGAGCTTCTCGAAGGCCGCCGCGTCCAGCCCGCCGTGCTTCTCGAGGCTGTCGCGCGCCCGCGCCTTCAGCTGGTCGAGGTTCCAGCTCGACTTCGCGACGCCGATCACCGGCACGTCGAGGTGGCCGCGCTTCACCATCGCCTGCAGCGACGGGAAGATCTTCTTGTAGGCGAGGTCGCCGGTCGCGCCGAAGAAGACGAGCGCGTCGGAACGGAGGTTCGCTCATGGTCGATGCTGCTCCCATGGCGTCACTTGCCGGCCGGCTTCTCGAGGTGCCCGCCGAACTCGTAGCGCATCGCCGACAGGATCTTCGCCTGGAAGTCGGCCTCGCCGCGCGAGCTGAACCGCTCGTAGAGCGCGGTGGTGAGCACCGGCGCCGGCTGGCCTTCGTCGATCGCCGCCTTGATCGTCCAGCGACCTTCGCCCGAGTCCGATACGCGTCCGGCGAAGTTCGCGAGCGCCGGATCCTTGAGGAGCGCGGTCGCCGTGAGGTCGAGCAGCCACGACGAGATCACGCTCCCCCGCCGCCACACCTCGGCGACGTCGGGCAGATTGAGGTCGTACTGATAATGCTCGGGATCGCGGAGCGGCGTCGTCTCGGCGTCGACCGCGTGCGTCTTCTTCCCGACGTTGGCGGCGCGCAGGATCCCGAGGCCCTCCGCGTACGCCGCCATGATCCCGTACTCGATGCCGTTGTGGACCATCTTGACGAAGTGGCCGGCGCCGTTCGAGCCGCAGTGCAGATAGCCCTGCTCCGCCGTGCCCTTCGCCTTCTCGCGTCCGGGGGTGCGTTCGATCGTGCCGATGCCGGGGGCGAGCTGCGCGAAGATCGGATCGAGATGCTTCACCACCGCCTCCTCGCCGCCGATCATCATGCAGAAGCCGCGCTCGAGGCCCCACACGCCGCCGCTCGTGCCGACGTCGACGTAGTGGATGCCCGTGGGCGCGAGCGCTTTCGCGCGCCGGATGTCGTCGACGTAATACGAGTTCCCGCCGTCGATCACGATGTCGCCCGACTCGAGGAGCGGCGCGAGGTCGGCGACGGTCTTGTCGACCACCGCGGCGGGCACCATCAGCCATACCGCGCGCGGCTTGGCGAGCTTCTTCACGAGGTCCTGGAGCGAGGCGGCGCCGGTCGCCTTCTCGCTCGCGAGCGCCGCCACCGCCTTCGGGAAGACGTCGAACACCACGCAGTCGTGGCCGCCCCTGATGAGGCGCCGCACCATGTTCGCGCCCATGCGGCCGAGGCCGATCATTCCGAGTTGCATCGATGACTCCTGGTTGACCCGTCGTTGACGCCGACTACGCGGCCGACCGCAGGCGCTTCATCGCCGCCGCCACGCCGTCGGGCGCGCCGAATACGGCGGAGCCGGCGACGAGCACGTTGGCGCCCGCCTCCACCACGAGCGGCGCCGTCAGCGCGTCGATCCCGCCGTCCACCTCGAGGTCGCAGGCCGGGTTCACCCGGCCGATCATCTCGCGCACGCGGCGGATCTTCGGGAGCGTGGTCGCGATGAAGTGCTGGTGCCCGAAGCCCGGGTTGACGGTCATGACGAGCACCTGGTCGACGTCGGGCAGGATCTCCTCCAGCACCTCCGCCGGCGTCGCCGGGTTGATGACGACGCCGACGCGCTTGCCGAGCGCCCTCGCGCGCTGCACGGTGCGATGGAGATTGCTGTTGCCCTCCCAGTGCACGAGGAAGGCGTCCGACCCCGCCTCGGCGAACGGCTCGAGGTACTCGTCGGGATCCGAGATCATGAGATGGGTCTCGAGCGGCAGGCGCGTCACCGGCCGCAGGCTGCGGACGACTACCGGGCCGATCGTGATGTTCGGCACGAAGTGGCCGTCCATCACGTCGACATGGATCCGATCGGCGCCGGCGCGCTCCGCCTCGGCGACCTGCTCGCCGAGCCGCGCGAAGTCGGCGGCGAGGATCGACGGGGCGAGCTCGACCGCGGGCATCGTCAGGTTCCCTTCAGCTTCCGGTAGCGGCGGATGAGCGCGTTCGTCGAGCCGTCGTGCTTGAGCGCAGGTTCGGCCGCGCCCGAGAGCTCCGGGATGATGCGCTGCGCGAGCACCTTGCCGAGCTCGACGCCCCACTGATCGAACGAGTCGATGTGCCAGATCGCGCCCTGGGTGAACACGCTGTGCTCGTACAGCGCCACCAGCTTGCCGAGCGCCGCGGGGGTCAGCCGCTCGAGCAGCAGCGTGTTGGAAGGCCGGTTCCCCTCGAACGTGCGATGCGGCACGAGCCAGTCGGGCGAGCCCTCCGCCTTCACCTCTTCCGGCGTCTTGCCGAACGCGAGCGCCTCGCCCTGCGCGAACACGTTCGCGAGCAGCATGTCGTGGTGCTGCCCGAGCGGATTGAGCGGCTGGCCGAAGCCGATGAAGTCGCAGGGAATGAGCCGCGTGCCCTGGTGGATCAGCTGATAGAAGGAGTGCTGGCCGTTCGTGCCCGGCTCGCCCCAGTAAACCGGGCCGGTGTCGTACGCGACCGGCTTCCCCTCGAGCGTCACGTGCTTGCCGTTGCTCTCCATCGTCAGCTGCTGCAGGTAGGCGGGGAAGCGCTTCAGGTACTGCTCGTACGGCAGCACCGCCACCGTCTGCGCGCCGAAGAAATCGTTGTACCAGACCGCGAGCAGCCCCATCAGCACCGGCAGGTTGCGCGCGAACGGCGCGGTGCGGAAGTGCTCGTCCATCTCGCGGAACCCGCCGAGCATCGCGCGGAAGTTCTCCGGCCCGACCGCAAGCATCGTCGAGAGGCCGATCGCCGAGTCCATCGAGTAGCGCCCGCCCACCCAGTCCCAGAAGCCGAACATGTTGGCGGTGTCGATGCCGAACTCCGCCACGCCTTCGGCATTGGTCGACACCGCCACGAAGTGCTTCGCGACCGCTTTCTCGTTGCCGCCGAGGCTGTCGACCAGCCACTCGCGGGCGGTGTGCGCGTTGGTCATCGTCTCGAGCGTGGTGAAGGTCTTCGAGGAGACGATGAACAGCGTCTCGGCGGGGTTGAGCTCGCGAGTCGCCTCGGCGAAATCGGTGCCGTCGACGTTGGAGACGAAGCGGAACGTCATGTCGCGGGCGCTGTAGTGCTTCAGCGCCTCGTACGCCATCACCGGTCCGAGGTCGGAGCCGCCGATGCCGATGTTGATCACGTTGCGGATGCGCTTGCGGGTGTGGCCTTTCCACGCGCCGCTCCGCACCCGGTTCGCGAAGGCGGCCATCCGGTCGAGGACGGCGTGCACCTGGGGCACCACGTTCTCGCCGTCGACGACGATCGACGCGCCCTGCGGCGCGCGCAGCGCGACGTGCAGGACCGCGCGGTTCTCCGACACGTTGATCTGCTCGCCGCGGAACATGGCGTCGATCCGCGCGCGCAGGCCGGCCTCCTCGGCGAGCTGGACGAGCAGTCGCAGCGTCTCGTCGTTGACGCGGTTCTTCGAATAGTCGAAGTAGATCCCGGCGGCTTCGGCGGTCAGGCGTTCGCCGCGCCCGAGATCGTCCGCGAAGAGCTTCCGCAGATGCACGCCGTGGATCGTCGCGTAGTGGGCCTGGAGCGCCTTCCATACCGGGCGCGGGGTCACAGGCTGGATCACTGCGGTCATCCTCGAGTTCCCTTCGCTCTGCGCCCCTTTGTCCGAGGCCCCTTCATGTTGCGGGTCCGGCGCGCGCGTTCCCACAACCGGAATCCGCCCTTGAACGCGTTGGCGTTGTCGCCCTCGCGGCAGCCCGGCGGCAGGACCTTCAGCTTCTTCACGTTGCCGCCGCCGAGCACCACCTCGTCGGGCTCGAGCGCGGCGACGAGGCGCGCGACGACGTCGAACACGGCCCGCCGCCACTTCTTCTTCCCGAGGCGCTCGAGGCCGCGGATGCCGATGTAGTCCTCGAACGTCCGCTTGCGATACGGCAGGTGTCCGAGCTCGAGCGGCTCGACGACGCCGTCGACGATCAGGGTCGAGCCGAGCCCGGTGCCGAGACCGAGGAAGAGCATCTTTCCGCGCCTGTAGCCGCCGTACGCCTGCATCGCCGCGTCGTTCACGACCTTCGTCGGCCGGCCGAACGCGCGCGCGAAGTCGAAGCCCATCCAGCCGCGGCCGAGGTTGTGCGGCTCCGCGACCGGCCGGTTGTGCAGGACCGGGCCAGGATAGCCGATCGACACGGCGTCGTACTTCCAGCCGCGGGCGAGCCGCTTCACCCGCGACACCATGCCCCGCGCCGTCAGTCGCGGGCCGGACGGGAACTCCCGGTGGACCTGCTCGCCGGTGGCGAGGATCTTGACGTGGGTCCCGCCCACGTCGATCACCAGCACACGCACGAAGGGCGTTCTCTCGCCCGCCCCTCAGCTCGCCTTCGCGAGCGCCTCGCTCTTGGAGGCGATCACCCTCATCAGCTCGTTCCACGACTTGACGAACGCCTTCGCGCCTTCGTCCTGCAGCTGCGCAGCGAGCGCGTCGACGTCGACGCCGGCCTTCGCGTGCGCCGCGATGACCGACTCGCAGTCGCCGCCGTCGGCCGGCATGACCGCGCCGACCTCGCCGTGATCGGCAAATGCCTTCAGCGTGCCCTCCGGCATGGTGTTGACGGTAAGCGGCGCCGCGAGCGCCCTGATGTAGAGGATGTCGGACGCCTTCGGATCCTTGGTGCCGGTGCTCGCGAGGAGCAGCCGCTGCGGCCGCGCGCCGGCATTGAGCACGCGCTTGTACCGCGGGGTGGCGATGAACTCGCAGTACGCCTTGTAGGTGCGCTTCGCGATGGCGATGCCGAGCGTGTTGGCGAGCGGCGCAGGCACCTTGGCCGCCACCGCGACGTCCCACCGGCTGATGAAGACCGAGGCCACCGAGGCGACGTCGGGCGCCAGGCCGGCGGCGATGCGCCGCTCGATGCCCCGGAGCTGCGCGTCGGCGGCGGCGAGGTAGTGCTCGCGCGAAAAGAGCAGCGTCACGTTCACCGGCACGCCGGCGAAGGTCGCCTCCTCGATCGCGGGCAACCCCTCCTTCGTACCCGGGATCTTGATGAAGAGGTTGCGGCGTCCGGCGCGCGCGTGCAGCTCCTTGGCGACGGCGAGCGTGGTTTTCGTGTCGTAGGCGAGGAGCGGCGAGACCTCGAGCGACACGAAGCCGTCGACGCCGCAGGTCCGCTCGTGGACCGGCCGGAAGAGGTCGGCGGCCTGGGTGATGTCCTCGAGCGCGAGCTCGAAGAAGAGCGCCTCGCCCGACTTGCCGGCCTGCAGCTTCTGCCGGATCGCGGCGTCGTAGGCGGCGCTCGCCTTGATCGCCTGGTCGAAGATCGTCGGGTTCGAGGTGAGCCCGGTCACCGACAGCTCGTCGATGTAGCGCTTGAGCGTGCCGGAGGTCAGCAGGTCGCGCGTGATGTTGTCGAGCCAGAGGCTCTGGCCGAGGCCGTTCAGGGTCTGCGTCGGTTTCATCGTGTCACCTTCGGTTGGTCGCCCGCGATTCCGAGCGCGGGCAGGTCGTGAGCCAGCAGATCGCCGATCCGCTCGATCGCGAAGTCCGGCGCGGGACCGGCGGCGAGCGCCTGTGCGTCGTGCGCATATTGCCCCTGCCGCGGCAGTACCGTCGTCACACGCTCGCCCCACGCCTGCTTCACCGCGGCGAGGATCCGCGGCTTGTCGTCCACGAGCACGTAGTGCCGGGCGGGGTAGCGCCGCTCGACGTCGTCGAGCGCGCGCTCCTTGTGGATGTAGATGAGCACGCGGCCGCCGACCGCCGCGGCGATGCCGGAGCGCTCGACCTTCCGCGGCTGGAACACCACGTCGCCGTCCGACAGGATCACTGTGCGCCCCCAGCCGCCGAGCCGCTCGAGCACCGCGAGCGCACCCGGGTACAGCCGGCTCGCGAACGGGTAGTCGACGAGGAACGACGACATCGCGACGAGGTCGATGTCGAGCGGGTGCTCGACCCGGTAGCGCTGCAGCGCGCCGAGGTAGTCGCGGTAGCCGAGCTCGTCCATCAGCCGATCGAGGATCGTCCAGTAGCGGTCGCGGCACGCCGGCCCGTACTCGCGCTCGAGGTGGCCCCGGATGTCGTCCTGGACGCGGTCGTTGTCGAGCAGCGTGTTGTCGACGTCGACGAGGAAAACGGTTGCTTCGGCTGTCATCGGTGCTGCGGCGAGCGGGCGCGGCCCGGGGTCACGCCTCGACGTGGCGCATATCGTCCCACAAACGGATGACCGGTTCGGAGAGACCGCGTTCGTAGCCGAGCGCGCTCAGGCTCGCGGTGCCGAGGAGGAAGAAGCGCCCGGCCGCCGCCTCGAGCCCGAGCCAGCGCGCGGCGAATACTCGCAGAAAATGGCCGCTCGAGAAGACGAGCACGTCGCCGCCCACGGCGCGGACGCGCGCGACGACGCGATCGGCGCGCGCACCGGCCTGGTGCGGCGATTCCCCACCGGGGCAGCCGTCGCGGAACAGCTCCCAGTCCGGGCGCTCGGCGCGGATCTTCGCTGGTCCGCCGCCCCTCGTACTCGCCGTAGTTCCATTCCACCAGGTCGCGGTCCACCTCGGCGGCCGCGCCGAACCCCGCCAGCGCGCACGTCCGCGCGGCGCGTTGCAGCGGACTGGTGAAGACTTTCGCGAATTGCATGCCGGCCAGCCGCTCGCCCAACCGGCGAGCGTTCCGTTCGCCGCGATCGGTGAGCGGAATGTCGGTGAGCCCGGTGTGCCGGCCGGAGAGGCTCCACGCGGTCTCGCCGTGCCGGACGAGGTAGACGGCGGGCAGCGCTGCGCTCATCGGGACCGGCTCGCAGACGCTTACCGCGCGCTCATGATCTTCAGCGCGACCGACAGCTCGCAGCGACCGGCGGTGAGCGGCCACGCCAGCGTCACCGTCGCGCACTGCATGATCTTCTCGAAGCCGTCCTCGGACTGCGAAACGGTGAGATGCGGCCGCGCCTGCACGGCTGCCGGCGAGCTGCACAGCACCGCGACCGCGCCGCCCATGAACTGATCGTCGAGCACGAGCTCGGTGACCGCTGCGGCATCGAGCGGCTGGCCGAAGCCGCACGGGATCTCGCCGTTCAGGATGTAGCGTCCGGCGTACCCGTCGCAGCTCGGCATCGCGAGGTTGAGCTCGGTGCGGAACGTGCCGGCGTGCGCGGCCTCGATGAACCAGGTCACCGTCACCCGGCTGCCCTGCACCAGCACGAGCTTCTCGATGCGTCCTGCGCCGCACGGCCCGACGAAGCTCGCCGCGTGCTCGAGCGAGCCGTAGGGCGCGAGCTCGTAGCCGCCGAGCGGCCGTACGTTCCCGGCCGCGTCCACCCACGCGTCGCGGAAGATCGTCCGCGCGTGCGCGTCGGGCACGAGATCTTCGGCCGACACGGCGTGCTTGAACCGCACGCGGTCGTGCGCCGACGCGATCCCCGGCCCGTCGTGCTGGGACCCCTGCGCCTCGAGGGCCGTGCGGTGATAGTGCTCCGCGTGGCGACGCAGCGTGTCGCCGAAGTTCTGCGCGAGCGCATAGGCGTCGAGCTCGACGAGCGAGGCCGAGCCGTCGAGCTTCACCACCGCCTGCAGCTCGCCGTTCTGCAGGAACAGCTCGTCGACGCCGTCGCCGTCGAGATCGGCGCGCGCGCGCGCCGGGCGCGGCGCGATCGCGTCGAGGCGCGCCTCGAGGCCGACCAGCGCGCCGTACACCGCGCGGCGCAGGTGCGGGAGATAGAGGCCGCCGAAGAGCCCGTGCCAGTAGGCGTCGTTCGCCTGCCCGAGATGGAGCAGCCGCCGCAGCGCGTCCGCGGGCGTCCCGCGCGGCAGCGCAGCGACCCGGTCGGAGAGCTGGAGCATCCGCTTGTGCATCCAGTTCGCCTCCGGATAGCGCGACATGAAGTTGCGCCAGATCCCGCCGCGGAGGAACGGCTTCTCCGCCTCGTAGCGGCCCGCCTCCTTCTCGCGCGCGACGAGCGCCGCGTAGTCGTGCGCCGCCGGCGCGGGCAGGGTCCACTCGTTCATCTCGATGTAGGACGTGGTCGGGAGATAGACGATGCCGCGGCTCGCGGCGCGCGCGCGGTGCTCGCGGAAGGTGAGCGTCTCGATCCGGTCCGACTCGAGCACCCCGCGCACGAACGCCTCGAGCCAGCCCTTGCCGTACACCCACTCGTGGGTCTCCGGCCAGATGCCGAACTTCTCGATGTCGTCGAAGTAGACCGCCGCGCCGGGCTGCGCGGCGATGAATTCGACCGCTTCGGCGGCGGGCGCGAACGGAATCCGGTACCGCAGCGCTTCCGAGATCGGATAGAGATCGATCCGCGCCCCGCCCTCCTCGGTCGTGAAGTAGCCGTCGAGCTCGGCCACGGTCTTCCCGGCACACAGGAAGTGGTAGTCGTCGACGGTCACGTAGCGGGTGCCGCTCTCGACGAGCGCCGGCACGACGGCGGACTCCCATACCCGCTCGGTGAGCCAGGCGCCGGCCGGCGCCGCGCCGAGCGTCCGCTCGAGCTTCTCCGGACAGCGCGACGAGCTGGGCGACGCGGTCGCGGTGCGGGATCGCGGCGAGCACCGGCTCGGTGTCGCCGCCGCCGAAGAGCTCGACCTGGCCGCGTGCCACCATCTCGCGCAGGAGCAGCATGTCGCGCGGATAGCGCTCGACCAGGTAGTCGAGCAGCGGGCCGCTGAAGTGCACCGCGAACCGGAACGCCGGAAAGCGGTAGAGGGTCTCGAGGAACGGGCGGTAGGAAAGATCGTGCGCCTGGTCGAGGACCTCCGGGAAATTTCCGGCCGGCTGGTGCGCGTGGACGCCGAAGAGGAACGCCGTCTTCACGCGGGCGAGTGCTCGGAGGCGCGCCGCATGGTCCCGCCGAGCTCGGGATGCCCGGTGCCGCGGCTGATCGGTTCGGCGAGCGTCGCCGGAACCGGCAGCTTGAGCAGGCGGTAGAGGAGCGCGAGGTTCGCCCGGTACAGCCGGTCGAAGCTCGCCACCGCAAACGCCGGGTTGTAGTCGCCCATCCACCAGAACCAGTCCGAGCCCTCGCAGTTGGCGAGCGCCCGTTCGGCGGCCGTTCGTTCGGCGTCGGTCAACCGTCCGCCCGCGACGACCGCGTCGAAGGCCTGCTTCGCCGCGACCAGGAAATCCCAGGCGCGGTTCTTCTCCGGCGAACCGATCCAGGTCGTGAAGTCGCCGTACACCCAGCTGCCCGCGACGAGGCGGGGCAGGTCCGGCGCCGGGCGAGCGAGCGCGCCCGCGAAGGTTGTCGTGCGGAGAAACGGGTGCGCCGCGAGCTCGCCGTACAGCGCATCGAGGAAGTAGAAGCCGTTGTACGGGTAGAACTCCCAGCAGTTCTCGCCGTCGAGGATCACGCTGACGACGGGCGTGTGGCTATCGGTCGCGTGCGCGGCGATTGCCTCGAGCTCGCCGACGAAGTGCGCGGCCGCCTCGTCGCCGTGCCACTTCGAGTACTCGAACCCGATGAGGTCCGACAGCCGGTCGTCGCGGAAGAAGCATGCGAGCGCGGTGCCGGGCGCAAGCCACGGGCGATAGTGCGGCCGCTCCGGAACGGGCTCGCCGCCGGCAGCGAGCGAGTGCTTGAGCACGCTCTCGCTCGACGCCATCCACCGGACGCCCCGCTCGGCGAGCACGTGCGCGAGCGGGTCCGAGACCGCGCCCTCGGCGGGCCACACGCCCGCCGGCGCCGCGCCGAAGCGGCGCACGTGGCTCGCGAGCGCGGCATCGACGTGCGCGCGCACGCGGTTGACGCCGCCCGGATAGCCGCTGCTCGCCGGCAACGGCAACTCGGGGCGCGCTTCGCGCGCCGAGCGGAAATCGATGAGTAGCGGCGCGAGCGGATGGTAATGCGGCGTGGTGGACAGCTCGACCCGCCCGCCGGCGGCGAGCCGTGCGTAGCGCGTGATCGTGCCCGAGACGACCTCGCCGACGAGCGCAAAGAGCGCCAGCCGGTCGGCCGCCGTGAAGCCGGCGCCCGCCGCCATCATCCGCGTCACGAGCACGGATTCGCGCTTGACCGTCTCCCCCATCCACGCGAGGTGATACCAGGTCACCAGGTCGTGGCAGTAGCGGTCGGAGAGATAGTCGATCGAGTCGCGACCCTGATGCTCGAGCGCGAGGAAGAGATCATGCAGGCCCTTGTAGGGCGGGAACGGCTGCACCATCTTCTCGTGGTTCGCGCGGAAGCACTGGGTGACGACGAGCTCGCGCTCGGGCCGCGAGAGCGGCGTCGACTCGTCGCGCGCCAGGAGGCGGAGCAGCGGATCGCGGAGCCGGCCGGTCGCGAACTGGTCCGCGTAGTCCTCGAGCTGGTCGAGCAGCACCGGCACCAGGTTGACGACCGCCCGCACGCCGGCGTGCCGCTCGAGATGAGCAGCCATGTCGGCGTAGTCCTTGAGCGCGTGGAGGTAGACCCACGGCTGCGTGAACTCGCCGGTGGCGTGGTCGCGGTAGTCCGGCTGGTGCATGTGCCAGCACAGGACGACTTCGGCGCGTCGGTCCATCCGCCTGCCAGGGCCCCTGGGGTCGCTCCGGGAACGCGGAGCAGGCCCGAGATTAGCAGCCGCGGGCCGATCGCGGCAGAGCAACTTGTCAATACATACGTATTGACGATAGATCGAATCCGGCCTATCCTGCCGCGATGACCGCCACCGCAAAGTCCGCCCAGCTCCAGATCCGGGTTTCGTTGGCCGAGAAGGCCGCGATCCGGCGCGCCGCCCAGCGGGCCGGGATGGAGATGTCCGCTTACGTGCTCGCCCGCGTATTGCCGGCGCCCGCGCAGCGCTTTCAGGAACTCACCGAGGCTTGCGCGAATCCCGACGGGACGCGCTTCGCCCTCGCGGAGTTGAGTGCCTGGCTGGCGAACCTCGGCGCCGCGGAGCTCCAGGAAGCGGTAGCGTCGCCGCCGCCCGCGCTCACGCCGTATCTCGCGAACTACGTCGCGGCGATGGTGGAGTACGCGTGCGCGCAGGCCGGCGTCGCGCCGCCGGCCTGGAGCCGCACGGTCGCGCCCCTCGCCGAGCCGGTGTTCGGCTCGACCCTCCTGAGCTTGCGCCTGTACCTGCTGACCCACTCGCCCCCGCCCTTCCGGCGGCGGAACATCTTCATCGACGCGAGCGTCGGCTCGCGGGTCTGAAGATGCCGGCGCTCAGCGAGCGGGACATCCGGCGGCTCTTCGGGCTGCTCAACGACGACCTGCGCCGTGCAGGGACGGAGGGGGAACTGTTCCTGGTCGGTGGAGCGGTGATGTGTCTCGCCTATTCCGCCCGCCCTTCCACCCAGGACGTCGACGCGCTCTTCCGGCCGGCGCGCGAGGTACGCGAGGCCGCGGCGAGGGTGGCCGTGCGGGCGGGCGTTCAGCCCGACTGGCTCAACGACGGCGTGAAGGGGTTCCTCAGCGAGCGCGGGGAATTCCGTGCCTTCCTCGAGCTGGACCACCTGCGCGTCATGGTGGCGCAGCCCGAATACCTGCTGGCCATGAAGTGCCTGGCGCTGCGGATCGGCGCGGAGTCCCACGACGAGGACGACGTCCGCTATCTCCTCCGTCATCTCGACGTCGGCACGTACGAGCGGGCGATCGCGGTGATCACGCGGTTCTACCCGCTCGAGCGCTTCCCGCAGAAGACCCTGTACGCGCTGGGGGAGCTCCTACCGAAGAAGCGCTGAGGCGTTCCGGGCCGAAGCGAGAGGTCGGCCGCGAAGGCGCGGGAGATCGGCGCGACTCGGCCCAACTTCCCGATGCTCCGATGGTAAGTGATAACCGGCGGCCCTGCCGCGCTGGCGTCACGTACGCGGAGAGGTGGCGCTACGTACCCCCCATACACCGCTCACCTGCCTTTCTTCATGAGTCCTTCGCGCGCCCGGCTGCGTTCCTCTTCGTCCTCCGTGACGAGCGTATACGCGATGTAGTACTTGTAGATGTTCGAGACATAGGTGACCGTCTCGGCACCGTGCTTCTCGGCGGCAACCCACTCGACGTTGTTGAACCACACGTTCGGGTCAAGCCCGCGTTTTGCCGCGTCCCGCCTGAGCTGCTGGATGCGGCTCGGCCCGGCGTTGTAGGAGGCGAGCGCGAACAGCCCCCTGTTCAGCCGGTCACTCGGATCGTTCGCGTAGTACTGGTCGATCAGGGTGCGCATGTACTTCACCCCGCAATGGATGTTCGGCTCGAGACGGCTGATGTCGCCGACCTGCATGAGCTCGCCCGTCGCGGGCATGACCTGCATGATGCCGATCGCGCCGACCCTGCTCCTCACCTCCTGGTCGAGCTGCGACTCCTGGTAGCCCTGCGCCATCATGAGCAGGTGATCCATGTCGTATTTCTCGCCGTACTTTCTGAAGAACGACACCATCTGGTGGTACTTCTTGATCTCCTCCTCGGACGTGGCGTTCAATACGAATCGGGTGCTCTTCAGATAACGCCGGATCAGCTCGTTTCCCAGCAGCGTCCCCGCTGCATGGGTTCTGGCGAATTCGTCCACGGTCGCCTTGAGCTTCGGACTGCCCTTGCGGAACATCCACGCGATCTCGCCGCCGGTGTTGACCGCCGCTTCGGGGTGGAGCGAGATGTCCTTGAAGATCTGCTGCCAGAACTCCGCCTTGTGGCGGTCGACGACGATCAGCCCGACGAGCCCGGCGTTCACCATCTCCATCAGGTCCTCGTCCTCGAGATGCTCGGACGCGAGCCGGAGCCTTGCCGGCGGCTTGCCTTCCTTGCGAAAGCGCTCGTTCAGCCGCTCGAGGTGCTCGTAGTAGCTCGACGACTTGCGGACGAGCACTTCCCGGCCGGACAGGTCGTCCACGCTCGCGATGCGCGGCGACCTCGGCCCGGTCACGACCAGCTCGCTCACGTTCGTCAGCAGCGGGACCGAGAAGTCCACGTGCTTCCGACGTTCGGGCGTGATGGTGAGGTTCGCCACCGCGATGTCGCCGCGCCCTTCCAGCAGCGCCGGAATGAGGTCGTCGCGCGAAACCGGCAGGAAGATGATGCGCACCTTCGCGCGGTCGACCTTCAGCTTCCGGTTGAGATCGCGCTCGAAGAGCTTCAACCCCTCGTACGACAGGCCGAACTGGCGCCCCTCATCGACGAAGTAGAAGGTTTTGGAGTACACGACCAGCGCCCGGACCGTGTGGCGCCGGACCATGCCGCCGAGATCGCCGGTCCATGGCTTCAGGACCCGTAGCGCTTCCCATTGCGCCTTCGGCGGCGCCGCATTCGGCGCTGCCGCTCCCTGAGCGACGGGCGCGGCAGCCAAAAACGACAGGACCGCGATGCGAATTGCTGAGAGAGATTTCACTGGCCCGGCAGGCTCGCGATGAAGAGCGCGATCGCGACCGCCGCCACGCTGGCCAGGGCGAACGTGACGAAGGTCGCGTAGTCCCAGAAGTCGAGCTCGAAGCCGAGCATAGTTCCCCCGGTCGGCCGGCGGACGGTGAGGCCGTGATCGCCTCAGCCGTCCTTGTCCTGGAACGGGATCTTCGCGTCCTGCTCGAACCGCGCCTTGCGCTTGCGGCCGAACGCCCACACGACGATCCCGACGAACACCACCGCCAGGACGACGAGATAGATCGTCAGCTCCGTCTGATTCATCGTCACGTCCTCATGCTGGTCCGGTCGTCCCGTCGCTCACTTCGGGAACATGAGCTGCACCTGGAACCGGATCTGCCAGTTGGGGCCGTCGTCCGGCCGGACGACGTTGTAGTAGCCGGAAAGCTGCGTGTTCACGGGCAGCTTGCCGATATGGAAGATCTTGCCGATGCCGCCGCCGATCGGCACCGTCCATTGGTTGCCGCTGTCGGCCTTCCAGTTGACGGTGAGAATCGGGGCGCTGGTGAGGTAGAGGCCTTCCTTGAAGTTGTAATTTACGAACGGCTGAATCAGGCCGTTGTTGTAGGACCCGCCGCGCTGGCTGCTCGACAGCGACCACACGTTGTTGACGAGCACGCCGTACACCCAGGGATCACCCTTGTCGAGATGCAGCACCACGGCCGACGGCCCGAGACCCCAGTTCTTGTTACCGAGTTCCGCGTTGCTGTTCGTCGGAATCTGGACGACGGGCCCCGCACCCCAGATCACCTTACCGGGATCCGCGGGGGAAAGAAACGCGGTGAACGTCGTGTCCCCGATTCCGTTGGTCGATGGATCGCCCGGTCCGAGCGACGGGTTCCAGATCACCGGCAGGATCGTACGCGTAATGACGTTCCAGTCCTTGTTGACCTCGATGGGGACCACCGGCTGGATGTTGAGGATGTTCTGTGTCCCCTTCTCCGGCCCGAAGTTGAGGTTCGTGTTGTTCTGGAACGGCAGGCTGATCAGGTTGCCGACCGGATTCTGCGCGAGCTTCGCCAGTTCTTCGGCGCTCAACTCCGCGTGCGCCGGAACGGCCACGAGGGTCGCCACGGCGAACCCGGCGCTCGTCAGCAGTCGTCGCGTCGATAGGGTCGTCATCGATAGTCTCCTCGGGCCCAGATCAGTTGTGCGGCGGCGAAAGGGTTTCCAGCTCCTTCAGGCGCTTCATCGCCTGCATCGCCTGCATCGCCTGCAGCGAGTTGTAGTTGATGCCCGCCTATGCCAAGCTTCTCCTCGCCGCCCGATCGCGCGCTTCTCGTCGGCGAGCAGCATCTTGCCGTGGAGCTTGAGGCCCTTCAGCTTGTCGATCTTCGCCCCGCCTAGCGATATCTGATCGCGACGCCGATCACGTCGCGGCCGCTAGGGGGCGCGGCGGGAGCGCCCCACCACCTCCGGCTCGCCACGTTGGCCGGCTGCAACGGGTCGACGACGAGAACCACCGCGTTCGCGCCGAGGGGCGCAGCCGCCGCGCGGAGCTTCTCCTCGACCTCCTGCGCGGCAGATGCCGTGCGGGCGGGCTCCCGGACGGTGATCTCCGCGAGCTGCTGGTGCGGCCGTGCAGGCTCGCTGCGGAGGATCTGCACGCTCGCCGGCGTCGTCGGCGGAAAGTCCGGCAAGTCCGCGTACCGGATCGTGGAGACGCTCGAGCTCGCGCAGCCGGCGATGATCAGCACGGCAGTCGCGAGGATCCCTGTGAGAGTGCGCGGATTCATCATGATCATCTCCTGAAGGGCTCCCGCCCCCTCCCCTGCGCGATACGGTCCGCGACGCGCTATTGCCCCGGCGGGTAGATCGGCGGCAGCGGTGCGAGCGAGTCGCTCGGCACCGGTGCGAGGACCGGCGCTGGCTGGGTCTGCTGGGGCGTCAGGTCGGGGCTCGTCGGCACCGCGTTCGGCCCGAGCGCCGGGTCGGTCGGCACGGCGCCCGGCTGCAGCACCGGCGCGGGATTCGTCTGCTGCGGCGTGAGCGCGGGAGCGGTGGGGACTGCGTTGGGTCCGAGTGCGGGGTCGGTGGGTACCGCGTTCGGCCCGAGGACCGGATTGGGCGTCGGCGGCTGCTGTTGCGCAACCGCCGGGGTCCATCCGATGGCGAGCGCGATACCGAGGAGGACGGCGCGCCGGTACGGGCGAGCACAACGGGTGCGGATCATCGCGTGACTCCGTTGCGCTAGCGCGCCGCGGCGGCGAAGCAGCTCGGTGAGCCGAGCGCGCATACGACGATGTACGTGGTGCGCCGCTCGCAGCCCGCAACGCCGATCGTGTATTCCGCCCGCTCCTGCCCGCCCCACAGCACCGGCTGCAGGACATTGCTCGACAGGATCGACGTGGTGACCTGCGGACAGTTCAGCTCGAATTGCCCGCGCCGCGCCGCGACCCCGCTCGCATTCGCCTGGTCGCTCGCCAGCATCTCGGCCGGCGTCTGACATCCGCTCGTGACCAGCGCTGCTGCAAGGACCAGCGTTCGACAGGTATGCGACATGATTGGCCTCCTAGCCTGCGAGTCGCCGAGTAAGTTGCTTCGGAGCGTCAGCTGCACCTGGCGCCGGGTGCCAGTTTGCCGGGGGAGCCGCCCTGCCGCGACGGGCGCGGCCCGGCGCGGCCTGGCTCCCGCGCGCTAGTTCAGCTCCTTGTCCTTCCAGAACTTCGTCCCGGCAACCGCTACGCCCGCCTGGAGCCCGTCCTTGGTAAGGGAGTAGTACGACGCGTCGGCGATCGCGTTCTCGCCGCCCGCCGCACCGACCGACTTCCCGGCCGCGCCGGCCTGGACGGCACCGCCGCCTCCGGCCTCCCAGCCCTTCTCGATGAACTCCTGCATCGCCTTGGCCGACTTGAAGACGATCAGCGTTTCGCTTTCCGCGATGCCGACCTGGAGCCCGGCGCTCGCCTGGGCCATGTCCATGTAGGTGTTGTGCTTCGTCTTGTTGTCGTGCACCAGGCCTTTCCCGCCGGCACCGCCGACGAGGAAGCTGAGGCCGTAGGTCGTGAAGACGGCATACCCGGGCGCCTTCCCGACCTCGCCCTTGAGCTCCGGCTTGGCCTTGTAGAACTTCTCGAGCGAGGCGGCGGTGACCTTGCGGATCTCGGCCTGCTTCTTCGCTTTGTCACTCTGCGCGAGCGCGCTGCCCGCGGCGAGCGACAGCATCACCGCGGCGGTGGTGAGGACCGACGATAGCTTCATGGCATTACTCCTTTATCGACACCTGGTTGAGAGCACGATTGCGTCGCGCGCCGCCGGGTCCGCATCTTTTGCTAGCGCCGGAACCCGCCGAACCTGCCCCCGAACCCCCCGCCGAATCCCCCAAACCCGCCGCCGTGGAACCCGCCGAAGCTGCCGAACGAACGGTCGCCGCCGCCGAAGCCCGCCGCCGCCGAAGCGGCTGCGAAGTCACCACCGCTGAAGGAGCGGTCGCTGAACCCGCCGTCGGAGCGGAACTGGCTGAAGCTCTGGTCGCCAGCCGCGCGTGCCGAGGAATCGCGATCGAGCGACTGGAACGAGTCGCTCGACCGCGCCTGGCTCGCCCGCTGCTGCGCCTGGCTCCGGTCGACGTTGTTCCAGTTGCCGCTCTCGTTCTTCTGCCACTGGCCGTTCTCGTTGCGGTAGACGTTGCCGTCACGGCCGGCGTAGACGTTGTTCCCGGACCGCGCGACCGTGGTGTTGCCGACGCGCGCGTAGTTGTACGTGTTGCCGCGCGCCTGGACGGTCCCCGAGCCCCAGTGGTTGTAGACGTTGTTGACGGTGACGTTGTAGCCGCCGTGCCAGCCCCACCCCCACGCCGAGGCGCCGATCGCGGCGCCGACTGCCAGCCCGGTGAACATCCCTGCGCCGAACCCCGCGCCGTACGCGTAGGGCCCCCAGTACGGCGGATAGACCGGGTAGCCGATGCCCGAATCCGACGTTCCAGCCGCCCCAGGTCGAGTAGGCGACCGTCGCCCCGATGCCGTAGGTGATCGGAGCCGGGTACCAGACCGAGCCGACCCACGCCGGATACACGTAGCCCGTGCCGTAAACCACCACGCCGCCCGGAGCGACCACGGTGCCCATGTATCCGGGCGTGTAGCCCGCGTAGACGACGTCGGCGGTCGAGCCGTAGATGCGCACGTAGGTGACGTAGTGGACCGGCGACGAGGCCGGGATCGTGTAGATCACCGCGGGCACCGACGTCGCCGCCGTCCACGATCCGTAGGGATCGCTCGCGACGAACCACACGGCGTTCTGCAGCGCGTAGTAGGAGGACGGCTGACACCCGGATCACCGGGATCGGCGTGTTCTGCGCGTAGCTGAGCGCGGTGTCCTCGATCGACACGAACTTCGCCGGGCCGTCGTACTTGACGTCGAGCGTGGCCTTGCTGCGCTGGACGGTGGCCGTCTGCGGCACGCTGTTCGCGATCAGCGCTTCGCGCGCCGGGACCGTGCCGGCCACCGACGCGAGCACGTCCGCCTTGGGGTGCTGCGGCGGAATCTGCGCGAACGCCGGTGGCAGCGCATTCGAGGCGACGAAGCTCCACGGCCCGTTCAGGCTCGGCGCCTTGAACCAGCGTCCGGTGAGGCGGACGTAGTAGTTCTGGTCGCCGCTGTTGAGGAAGACATCGTCGGAGGTGTTGGTGACCTCGAGCAGCGTCGTGTTCGCGATCGGCGCGAGCTGCGGCTGGCCGTTCAGATGGACGAGCGCCGCCGGCTTGAGGCTCACGTAGATCGTCGGGATCGAGTCGCCGTAGGCCTGTTTCACGGCGTCGTTGGACATCAGGGTGACCGCGTCGGATTTCTCGGCGAGGTCCTTCGCCTGGTCGAGCTGGAATCCGGCGATGAGCTTGTGCCGCCACGGCCCCTGGATGTCGCTCGCCTCGTACCAGTAGCCGGCGGTATAGAGATAGTAGGTGCCGGACGACTGGTCGAGGAGGATCAGCGCCCGGGTGTTGATCACCCGCAGGAAGCTCGTCCCGGAAAACGCGCGCAGCGCCGGCTCGCCGTCCACGAGCACGAGCAGGGCCGGTGTGTAGCTCACGATGATCCGCGGCGGCCCGTTCGCGACCGGGAGCGCGCGGGCGGGGCTGGTGGCCTGCGTCACCGCGAGGTTCGCCTGCAACCGCTCCAGCGCGATCGTCATCGGCTGCCGGTTGGACGCGGCGTCGTTGAGCGTCGCGATGAAGCTCGGTGTCCGGAACTGCTGGGTCGGGAACTGTGCCCGCACGACGCGGAAGTCGTTGAGCGTCACCATCCCGGCCGCCTTGTCCACCTCGGTCCGGGCGGTGTAGTAGACGACGCCGTAGGTCGGCTTGGGCAGCGCTGGCGTCTCGACCCCGATCGCCGCGCGCGCGCGGAGGACGTTGCCCTGCCAGCTCTCGACCTGCGGCTCGTAGACGGTGAGTTTGTCGCTACCTGCGTTGACCGTCCGCGGCCAGGAATCGACCGGGATCTCGCCCGCGGATGAGGTTTGCGCGCGGGCCCCGGGCTGGGGTCCGCACGCGAGGAGTAACGCCAGCGCGGCGCTCGAGAGGAATCGGCCGTCATCCATGCGAACTCTCCTGCTCTCTCGGGGACCCCGGGCGGATGCCTCAAGCCGGCGCCGCCTTGCCGGCCGACCGGTTGTAGCGCGCACCCTGGCCCATGGTGACTCTAGGCAGTCGCGGAAGCCGCCGCCATCCCGGCGGCTACCTAGCGGGTCTGCGCCATCACCGGGTACCGCGGCGCGACACCGGAGGCGACGCCGACAAGCGAGAAATCCCCGGCGCAGAAGGCACGCGGGTCGGCAGCCGAAGTGACTTCGATCGTTCATGGGGGTCCTTTCGGTCGAGGCCATGCGTGCATTCAGAATGCCTTTTCCTGGAACGGAATCTTCGCGTCCCGTTCGAACCGCGCCTTGCGCTTGCGGGCGAATACCCACGCGACGATCCCGACGAAGAGGACAACCAGGATGACGAGATAGAGTGCCTGGTCCATAGTGAGTCCCTTCCTTGCCGGCTGGACGTCCAGGCTGTGCCAAGTGCCGTTCCGCGGGCCATCGTTGAAGTTCGTGTTGCTCTGGAACGGCAACCATGGTGCGGTTTAAGGCCTCATCTCGTGCTAGCTACGGCATCAACCTGCCTTCGATCTTGCGTTCGATGGTGTGCGTGGAGTACGGCGGGTATCGCACGCCCGGGTCGATCCGCGCGCCGTGGTACATCACGCCGCGCGCGTTGGTGAACGCCTCGAACCCCCAGCGGCCGTGGTATTTCCCCATCCCGGAGTTGCCGACACCGCCGAACGGCAGCTCGGGGACCAGCGGATGGATGGTGCAGTCATTGATCGCTGCGTCGCCCGATTCCGTCGCCTCCAGGATCCGCTCCGCCACGCCCGGATCTTCGGCGAACACATACAGTCCGAGCGGACGCGGCCGGCTGTTGACCCAGGCGATGACCGCCTCGACCGAATCGATCGCGAGAACCGGCAGGATCGGGCCGAACACTTCGTCCTGCATGATCGGCGAGTCCGGCGAGACGTCCACCAGGACGGTCGGAGCAATGTAGCGCTCGGCGGGGTCGGTCTGGCCGCCGACGGCGACCTTCCCGCTTCCGAGCAGCCCCACGAGGCGGTCGAAGTTCCGCTGGTTGATCACCCGTCCGTAGTCGGGGCTCTTCTGCGGGTCGTCGCCGTAGAACTCGCGGATCGTTGCCGCGAGGTGCCGCACGAACTCGTCCTTGACCTCGGGCCACACGAGCACGTGGTCGGGGGCAGTGCAGATGTGCCCGGAGTTCATGAAGCGGCCGTAGGCGATGCGGCGCGCGGCGGATCTCAGGTCCGCCGAGGCGTGGACGATCGTCGGGTTCTTGCCGCCCAGCTCGAGCACGCACGGCGTCAGGTGCTGCGCCGCCGCCTTGTGCACGATCTTCCCGACCGCGGGGCTGCCGGTGAAGAAGATCAGGTCCCACTTCTGGCCCAGCAGAGCCGTCGTCTCCGGCACGGCGCCCTCGACCACGGCGACCGCGCGGGGATCGAAGTACTTGGGCACCAGGCGCGCCGCCGCGGCCGAGCACGCCACCGCGAGTTCCGACGGCTTCAGCACCGCGGTGTTTCCGCCGGCGAGCGCTGCCACCAGCGGGGCAAAGAGGAGCATGAACGGCTCGTTCCACGCACCGATGATCAGCGTCACGCCCATGGGATCGCGGCGTACGCGGATGTGACCGGGCTCGAAGACCAGCGGCGTGTGAACGCGCTGCGGTTCCATCCACGCGTCGAGGTGCGCGAGCGCGTAGTCGGCTTCCTTGACGTTGTACGCGACGTCCATCAGATCGGCGTCGGTGACGTTGCGACGCAAGTCCTTCCAAAGCGCCTCGCACAGCTCGTCGTGGTTCTCGGTGAAAAGCGCCTTGAGCGCTTCGAGCCGTGCCTTGCGCCATGCCGCCGGGCGGGTACTGCCGGTCAGGAAGTACTCGCGTTGCCGCTCGACAAGTGCGGCGTAGTCGGGGTTACTCATCGTCATCAGTTCCTTCGTGTGTAGTTCGAC
The DNA here is from genome assembly GCA_963789885.1 of uncultured beta proteobacterium. GTDB lineage: Bacteria > Pseudomonadota > Gammaproteobacteria > Burkholderiales > SG8-39 > DATEDA01. The sequence continues at coordinate 89,101 of CAWBNB010000064.1, forward strand.
CCGCACGCTAGATCACCCCGAGCTCGCGCAGTGCGCGGAGGATCATATCGATCGCGATCGCGATCTGGAGCACACCAAGCACCGCGCCGATGACCTGCAGCACCATGACCGTGACTCCGCCCATGATCCGGCGCCCATACAGCATCGTCAGCAGATTGAGCACCATCACCGCCAGCAGGATCGCGAGAATGGCCCCCGTGCGATCGGCGTCGCGGCTGTTGGCGAGGACGACGATGAGCGCGGCGATGCCATAGGGCGTGACGACGGTCGGAAACGTGATCCGCATCGCTGCCGCCATGGGCACGGCCGGGAGCGGCGGCGGCGCCGGATGCACCGGCTGATACTGCTCGAGCACCAGATTCAGGCCGACGAGCGCGAAGATGATCCCGCCCGTAAGCAGCATCGCCGACGACGAGATGCCCCAGAACTCGAGCAGCGCCCGGCCGGCGAGGCCGCCGACCACCACCGCGATCACCGCGAGCACGAAGGCGCGCACCGCGATTTTCCGCATCGTCGCCTCGTCCGTCTCCCGCGTGAGCTGCGAGAACGGGCCGAGGATCTTGAGCGGCCCGAGCGTGATGAAAAACAGCGTGAAAATCGCGCCGAATCCGATCAGCGCGGTCGCGTCAGGTGCGCCTTGCATTGCTCTCTCCTCGTGCCCGTCGGTGCTGCAGCTCGTGCATGGCCTAGGTGTAGCTCCGCAAACGTCATCCCACTAACCGCGACGCGTCGAACACCACCTGGTCGTAGTACCAGAGCTTTTCAAAGAAGGTACGTGCCATGTCGAGTTGCGGTTTTGCTCGTGAGGATGGCAACGTTCCTTCCACTATGCCGCCGATACTACGGTTCCCATCAATGGCATCGAACAAACCCTTTTCTGTTGAATCTATCGGCATGATCAGATCCCGGTAGGCGTGTGTCGGGTTGATAAGAACGGCCGCCGCTCCGGGGGGCAGGCGCTCTTGAACACAGATCGTGTCTGGCATTCGAAGCGGCACATAGCCGAGCCAGTGCATCCCCGGCAAAACTTATCGGTTGCGCGCCGCCAGGGTTATCGTCTCGATAAGCAATCACGCTGTGGCGAACCATCGTGCCGCGAAATAGTTCGACGGCAGCGTACTGCTCTGCGAGGGAAAGCTGTGCCAGCCGGGAAGCCTGCGGAATCTTTGCTACGACTCCACAATGGGAGGTGTAGGGTGCTTGCTTTAGCCAGCGGCCGAATCTCAGTCCTGCCTTTTCGATGAAATCGAATAGCTGCGGCACTGAATACGCGCGGTCCAGCGGATGCAGCAGCGCGTCGGCGAGCGCCGCCTCCTGACGGAGATCCGGGACCTCGCGCAGCAGATTTTCCAACGGATGGCGGGGTGGCAACGCCTTGAGCGCCGCGATGAGATCGCGGATCTCCTCATCGTTGGCATGGACGCCGATCCGTCTGCAGAATTCCTGCAGCATATAGATGCCAGTCCGTCCGTAAGGCGCATACACCATGAGATGCATCGCTCCTCCGTCCGGGTTGAGCACACCGCGCAGAGCGCTGAGCCCCGCATCGGGCTCCGCGAGATGATGGAGAACCCCGGTGCAGATGATTTGATCGAAGCTCATCTTCAGATCGCTTACCCGCTCGATGGGAAGCTGGCGGACTTGGAGGTTGCTCAAGTTGTATTTCCGCTTGAGCTCCTCGGTAGAGCGCACACTGGTTGCGCTGAAGTCGATGCCGGTAACCTGAGCCGCAGGCCAACGCAAGGCATGCTTGGCCGCCTGAGATGTCCCGCAGCCGGCAATGAGGATGGATTGGTCCTCCCGATAGGGTCTTGCAGGCCAGAAGAGGTGATAGTCCGCGCGGCGTTTCTGCCGGTCCTGCCCGAGCCGTCGATATTTCTCGAGGCTGTCGACGGGAGGTGGATAGGGATGACGTTCGTAAAACGCGCGCACATCCTCCCCAACGCTCGCGGCATCCGCGCTTCGTGATTCGTGGTCTTTCACGATACCTGAGGTGCAGGAAAAGGACCCATGCAGGGGATGGTCTCCTGCATGGGCCGGTTCCACCGAGGCGCGTGGGGCGCCCACGACTATGCCTGCGAGACCCTGTGAAGGTCAGGAATTGCCGTGACTCGACACCTGCGCCAACACCGCGTCCAGGTTGAACGAAGCCGGCTTCTGCCGCGGCGGGAACTTGGCGAAGTCCGCGATCTGCTCCGCCACCACCGCTTGCATCTCGTATATCAGGAAAACGTGATCGACCACCCAGTCCCAATAGACATTTGAGTTGAAGTCGGCCCGCTCGAACGGGTCGCGACGCAGGTTGAAGATCGTCGGCAACCGAAGCTTCACCAGCGGTTCCTGCCAGACGCGCGTCGAAGTTGCGCGCTGCTCGGCCAGCACCAACTTGTAGTCGCCAATCCGGAGCGCCATGACCTCGCCGTCATCGCTGAAGTACATGATGGCGTTTCTCGGGCTCTTCTTCACCTCGCCCGTCAGGTAGGGAATCTGGTTGTAGCCGTCGAGATGGACCTTGAAATTCTTGGCGCCGACTTTGCAACCGTCGAGAAGTTGCTTGGTAACGTCCGGATTGCCGGCGGCAGCGAGCAAGGTCGGGAACATGTCGATGTGGGAGACGATACCGTTCAGCCACGTGCCGGCCTTGATCTTGCCCGGCCAGCGCATGAGACACGGTACGCGCCAGCCACCTTCCCAGTTGGTATCCTTGTTGCTGCGGAACGGCGTGTTACCGGCGTCTGGCCACGTGTCGTTTTGCGGTCCGTTGTCGGTGGAATACATGACGATGGTGTTGTCGGCGATGCCCAGTTCATCGAGCTTGTCGAGCATCTGGCCGATCTGCTCATCGTGGGTGACCATGCGATCGCTGTAGGGGTCCTGGCCGCTCTTGCCGATATTCTTTGCGGCGACGTGGGAACGGAAGTGCATGGCCGTCGAGTTGTACCAGAGGAAGAAGGGCTTGTCCGCCTTGGCCTGCTTCTCCATCCAGGCGAGAGCACGCTCGGTGATCTCTTCGTCGATCGTTTCCATGCGTTTCTTGGTCAGGGGGCCGGTGTCCTTGACCGTCTGCCCGCCCTTGCCGTCAGCCACGCAGTGGAGCACGCCGCGCGGCCCGAACTTCTTTTTGAATTCCGGATCCTTGGGATAGTCGGGCAGTTCCGGTTCCTCCTCGGCGTTCAGGTGATAGAGATTGCCGAAGAATTCGTCGAAGCCGTGTACGCACGGCAGGAATTCGTCGCGATCACCGAGATGGTTCTTGCCGAACTGGCCGGTGGCGTAGCCCAGCGGCTTGAGCAGCTCAGCAATGGTCGGATCCTCCGCATGTAGGCCGACCGCGGCGCCGGGCATGCCGACCTTGGTCAGGCCCGTGCGGATCGGGTTCTGGCCGCATATGAAGGACGCGCGGCCGGCGGTGCAGCTCTGCTGGGCGTAGTAGTCGGTGAAAGTCACCCCTTCTTCGCCGATGCGATCGATGTTCGGGGTCCGGTAGCCCATCATGCCGTGGCTATAGCGGCTGACGTTCCACAGGCCGATGTCGTCGCCCCACATGATCAGGATATTGGGTTTGTCCGTCTTTGCCATGTCTTACTCCTTTCGGTTAGCGGTCGTTTGCGGCCGCGACTTGCGAGTTGGCGGCTCGAGCACGAGCGCCACGTATTGCGCGATGTGATGCAGGAAGCTCTTCGATCGGACCTCCGTGGGCGATTGTCATTGTGTTGAAGCGCTTACGACACGCACGATGCAGCGGAATCCGAGGTGGCCGATCGCGGTATCCACCGGTTGGGCCATGCGCGCCGCCGGCCGGTAGCGCCGGCAGTAGTTCGGCGCGCACAGATACGACCCGCCTTTCATCACTTTTCGCGGGATGCGCACGTTGGGGCGTGCGCGGGTCGTAGCTCTGCTCGGCCTCTCCGCCCCGGGGGTTCTCCAGGGTGCAGCAGGCCTGCTCGATCTTGCCGTGCTCCTGATACCAATCCGTCGTCCATTCCCAGACGTTGCCGGCCATCTCGTACAGCCCGTAGCCGTTCGGCGGGAAAGACCCGACCGGCGCGGTCCACTCGTAGCCGTCGCTGAGCAGGTTCTGCCACGGGAACTCGCCCTGCCAGTTGTTGCACATGGACTTCCCGCCGGGCGTGAACTCGTCTCCCCACACGTACTCCGCGCCCTCGAGCCCGCCGCGCGCGGCGAATTCCCACTCGGCTTCCGTCGGCAGCGCCTTTCCGGCCCATTTCGCATACGCTTCGACGTCCTCGTAGGCGACATGCACCACCGGATGCTTCCATAGCCCCTGGAGGGTGCTGCCCGGCCCCTGCGGATGCCGCCAGTCGGCACCCCGCACGTACGTCCACCAGTTGTGGGGATTCCGCAGGTCGACCGGGCCCGCGGTCTTGCGGAAGACCACCGCCGAGGGTTCGAGCAATTCGGGCTTCGCGCCGGGGTAGTCCGCCGCGTTTGCGGGCCGCTCGGCGAGCGTGACGTACCGGGTCGCCTCGACGAAGCGGCGAAAGTCGGCGTTCGTCACGGCGTACCGATCCATCCAGAAACCGTTCACGGTCACCTTGTGCGCGGGCGCCTCCTCCGGGTAGTGGCGGTCGGACCCCATGAGGAAGGTCCCGCCCGGAATCCAGACCATGCCTTCGGCCGGCGGCTTGCCGGGCGGCGGCGAACCCTCGACGGGCTTGTCGTCTTGCGTCGGCGAGTTGATTTCCACGAGCGATCTCCGTTACAACCGGCGGCGAACTCCCTATACCGCGCGGAGGAACACCGCCCCGAACGCGAACAGTCCAATGAAGATGATCGCGATCGAGATCGCATACAGGGGCGTGTGCCTGACCACTTCACCCAAACCGGCGATGGGTTCGAACTCCTTGCTCAACAGGTAGCGCACCACCGCTCGGTACTGCCAGACCGAAACGAGCAGCGCGAGCACACCGGCCGCGATGAGCGCCAGCCCCAGATACCGAGGTGCCTGCGGCCGAAGGGCCGGGGCAACGACCTCTGAGTGGAGGTGTTCGAAGAACTGCACGATCGTGAAGCCGAAGCCGATCAGCGCCACCGATGTCCGCACCCACGACATGAGGGTGCGCTCGAGGCTCAAGCGGGTGCGGATCCACCCGAAATGACTGTCCGAGGTCGGCCTTACTTCGAATCGGTGTGGCTGCGTTCCCTGGTCGGCCATCGATCAACTCCTTCAGATAGCAGCGGCGGCGCGACGCTGCTTGCATCACCTCGATGAGTTCAACTTAGCTCCCGCCTCCGGTCGCTCGACCGTAGCCCTTACGAACCTTGCCCCGAAAGACCCAGTACACGCCGATCGTGTAGGCCGCGATGATGGGCAGGACCACGACGCCGCCGTAGAACAGGAATCGCAATGAGGGTTCCGGCGCGGCGGCGTCCGCCACCGTGATGGAATAGGGAATCATGTACGGCCACAACATCACCCCCAGGCTCAGGAAGGCGGCGACGAAGAAGAGCGCGGTCATCGCAAACGGCCAGCCATCGCGCTTCTGCCGCGCCCCGAAGAAGATCCCCACCAGCGCGAGCACGCCGATCGCGGGGAACACGAAACCCCAGGGTCGTGCCTGGAGATTGCTTCGCGCGACGGCACTGTAGTCGAGCGTGACTGCGAACGCCAGGAACAGAACGACCAGGATACCGAGGGCGAGCCACCGGATGCGGGCGTAGGCCCAGTCGCGCAGCGCGCCGTCGCTCTTGAGCACGAGCCAGCCCGCCCCGAGCAGCGCGTACCCGAGCACGAGCCCGATCCCGGTCAGGATCGCAAACGGGTGCAGCCAGCCGAACGGACTGCCGGCGTACTGGCCGTCCACGACGGGGATGCCGCGAATCATCGCGCCGACCGCCGCGCCCTGGACGAACGCGACCACCGTCGAGCCGAGGAAGAAGCCCCGGTCCCAGACCCAGCGCATGCGCTCGCTCCGGAAGCGGAACTCGAACGCGACGCCGCGGAAGATCAGGCCTAACAGCAGCAGCAGGACCGGGAGGTAGAACGCGCCGAGGAACACCGCATAAACGTCGGGAAACGCGGCAAAGAGCCCCGCGCCGATCACCACCAGCCACGTCTCGTTGCCGTCCCAGAACGGGGCGATGGTGCCCATCATCCCGGACCCGGTGCGCCTCCTCCCGGGTCGTGCCGAACAGCACCCCGACGCCGAGATCGAGGCCGTCCAGGATGACGTAGAGCAGGATCGCACAAGCGATCACGGTGGCCCAGAACAACGCAAGATTGCTCGGTTCCATGGCGTCTACCCTCCGGTCCCGAGCTTGCTGCCGGTCGCCGTCTCGGCGCTGTCGGCGAACGCCATCGGCCGCCTGCCCGTGGCTCCCGGGATGGCCTTGGCCTCGGTGGTCGGCCCGTCGTGCAGCAGCTTGAAGATGTAGTACACGCCGAACGAGTAGACCACCGCGTAGACGAGAACGTAGCAGGCGAGCGAGAACAGCACGTCGCCGGTCGTGAGCGACGGTGTGACCGCGTCCTTGGTGCGCAGCAGGCCGTACACGACCCACGGCTGGCGCCCGACCTCGGCGGTGAACCAGCCGGTGAGGACGGCGATGAAGCCGGTCGGGAACGCGAGGAATGTCCCCCAGAGAAACCAGCGCGTCGTCTCGAGCCGGCCGCGCCAGCGGAGGAAGTTACCGAACCACGAGACCGCGAGCATGGCGAGTCCCATCCCCACCATGATCCGGAAGCCGAAGAACGGGATCAGCACCGGCGGCCGGTCTTCTTTCGGGAACGCCTCCAGCCCGATCTCTTTCGCGGTCCAGTTGCCCGAGGCGATCATGCTGCCGAGCTTCGGGATCTCGATCGCGAAGAGATTGCGCTCGTTCGCCTCGTCGGGAATCGCGAGCAGCACCTCGCTCGCCGGCTGCTGCGTCTTCCAGCGCGCCTCGATCGCCGCAAACTTCGCCGGTTGATGCTTGAGCACGTACAGGCCGGTCAGATGGCCGAAGAAGAGCTGGATCGGGATCAGCACCGCGACCAGGCCGAGGCCCCAGTGCAGCATCACGCGCGCCTCGGCGCGATGGACGCCGCGCAGCACGTACCAGGCGCCGGTGGCCGCCACGCACATGCCGGTCGTCAGGAATGCAGCGAGCAGCATGTGCGGCCAGCGGACCATCATCACGGGCCCGAGCACGATCTCCCGCCAGTCGGCGGGAACGATGCGGCCGTCGACGATCGTGTGGCCGAGCGGCACCTGCATCCAGCTGTTGTTGGCGAGAATCCAGAACGACGAGAACATCGTCCCGAGCGAGACCATGCAGCAGGCGAAGAAGTAGAAGCGCGGCGACACGCGTTCGCGCCCGAGCAGCATCACGCCGAAGAACGTCGCCTCCAGCAGGAAGGCAGTGAAGGCCTCGTAGCCGAGCAGCGGCCCCTGGATCGAGCCGGTCTTCTGCGCCAGCACCCCCCAGTTGGTGCCGAACTGGAACGCCATCACGATGCCCGTGACCACCCCCATGCCGAACGAGACCGCGAACACCTTGAGCCAGAAATCGAAGACGCGCCGGTAGAGCGGGTTGCCGGTGACGAGCCCCGCGCCGTCGATCGTCGCCAGCCACGCCGCCAGCCCGATCGTGAAGGCCGGGAAGATGATGTGGAAGCTGATGACAAACGCGAACTGGAGGCGCGAGAGGAAGACGGGATCGAGGTCCATGGTTCGAAGTCCCCTGTCATTGCTTCGCGGCGGCGCTGTCGAGGCCCAGGATTACTACCCTTGCGCGCCTCGGCTTGATTGGCCACGCGGCCATCGTGTAATTGTCAGCTACGGCAACTTTCTGCACGCCATCCACGGTGTACGTGATCACGCCGCCGCCGATCCCGCCGCCGGTTCCGAGCGGCCCTCCCCAGAGCTTCTGGCCGGTGGAAGAATCCAACGCGTAGAAATTGCCGCCGATGTCACCGACGAACACGATTCCACCGGCCGTCGGCGTGATGGCGGCGACAAAGGGATAGTTGGACTTGGCGCGCCATTTCCAGACCCCGGTGTCGGCGTCGCTGGCATAGATCCATCCGGCCCAGTGCCCGTCGGTGGGGTCTTCCTTGCCGAACATGTTGATCGGGTTCCACGTCGCCATTCCGGTCCAGGGCTGCCCGACGGCCACCGACCGCATTCTCTCGTCAGTCTTGATCGTCACGGTATCGCACCAGTCGACGGTACCGGTGATGATGAGATTCGTGGTCGGATCGTAGCCCGGGGTGTTCCATTCAGTGCCGCCCACCGGACCCGGGCAGAAATGGACTTTCTGGCCGACGGCGAAAGTGCCCTCGGCATTCTCGATCGTGGTTATCGGCACGCGGTAGAGCAGGTTGTTGGTGGCGAGATCGTAGCCATAGAGGTGCCCATCCTTCGGTGCGACCGACATGAGCTGCTTGCCGCCCATGGTCTGAAGCAGGATGGGCGGGCTGGACACGTCCCAGTCATGCCAGTCCTTTTTCACGACCTTGAAGTTGTTCTTGAAGTCGCCCGTCTTGGCGTCGAGTACGACGACCGAGTCGGTGAAGAGATTCTCGCCTTCGCGTGCCCCCGAGGCGAAGTCGGGGGCCGGATTGCCTCCCGGGACGTACAGCAAGCCGTTCTTGATGTCGAGGGTGTACGAGGTCCAGGTCCCGCCGCCGCTGATGGGTATGCCGGGCGCGTTGTTCCAGGTCGCCGCGTCGAGCGGCGACTTGCCCAGCGGGCCTCGAACCACGTCGCCTTCAACTTTGGGGACGAGAAAGAACTGCCAGACGATCTTGCCGGTCTTGCCCTCGAGTCCGTATACCTTGCCCTTGCCACCCTTGTAGTCTCCGCCGGCATTGCCGACGTAGACGAGGCCGTCCCACGCGATCGGCGCCGACGGCACCGACTCGCCGCGTTTCGGGTCGCAGATCGTCGTCTCCCACACTTGTTTGCCGGTCTTGAAATCGAAGGCCAGCACCCGACAGTCCTGGGTGCCGCGAAACAGCAGGCCGTCCATGTAGGCGGCGCCACGGTTGGAAGGCAGAAGGCCGGGGGGATAATCCAGATGCGTACGCCAGTTCTCCGCGCACGTGGCCGGATTGATCGAGAAAATATCGAACTCGGTGGCGCCGATCAGAGCGTTGTTCACCATGATCAGGCCGGATTCGAAGGCAGTGATCTCCCGGACCTCGTAGATGCACTGGATCTTCAGGTTTCCGACATTCTTCGCGTTGATCTGGTCGAGCGGCGAGAACCGCTGCGAGGACGGGGTCCTGTTGTAGCTTGGCCAGTCGCCGACCGCGGCATTGGGCCATGCCGCCTCGGCTAGCGGTGGCGAGGGCACTGCAGCTACCGGCGCCTTGTAGGCGGGATTCGTTTCGATGGTCAGCGTGCCTGCCGGTGCAAACAGCGACTTGAGAAAGTTGAGACCCATGGCGCCATAGGTCGTCATCTGCACCGGGAAAGTGACGTAGAGCACTCCCGCGATGGCCACGCCTGCCACAAACAGCACGCCGACGATGATGAAGAATTTCCTCTTGCTGGTGCTCATCGCCTCTCTCCTGTTAGGTGCCGCCGCCTGGCGCCGGACCCGCACTGCGGCCCGCTGCGCCTCCCTTGTTCTTCTGCCGCGCCGCGTCGCGCATCCGCAGCGCGTCGTAGATCGGCCGGTCCCCGAGCGCGGTCGGCACAGCAACCGCGGCCGCGCACGCCGTGAGCAACGGGACGAAGAGCGTCGTTGCACCGGTCATCTCGACGACGAGCGCAATGCCGGTGATCGGAGCCCGCACGACGGCGACGAACAGCGCCCCCATGCCGATCGCGGCGAAGGCGACGATCGGGGTCGTGAGCAGCGGCACCGTGGCTTCGGCTGAGCGCCCGAACAGCGAGCCCGCTATCGCGCCGACCACGAGCAGCGGCGCGAACAGTCCCCCGGGGAGCCCGGGGGCATACGAAAGCGGCCCGAGCAGGAGGCGTATCCCGAGAACGAGGACGAGCACTGCCACGGAGTGGCCGCCGTCGAGCACGCCCTGGATCAGCGTTTCGCCGCCGCCGACGAGCGCTGGCGCGCAGTAGGCGACCAGCCCGACGGTTCCGCCCACCGCCGCGGCGCGGAGCTCGGGCGCGACGCGAACGCGCTCGAGAAGATCGATGGCGGCGACGATCATCCGGTTGTACGCGACCCCAACGAGCCCGACGAGCCCGCCGAACAGGAGGAAGAGCAGATAGCCCGGAAAGAGATCGACCTCGATCGCCGGCACGGAGAACACGAGCCGGTCGCCGACCAGCGCGCGCATCACGGCGAGCGCGGCGCTGCACGCGGCAAGCGTCGCCACGGCGACGCGCAGCTCGAAGCGGCGAACGAGCTCCTCGAGCACGAACACTGCGCCGGCCAGCGGCGCGTTGAACGCCGCCGCAAGGCCCGCGCCTGCGCCGGCGGCGAGGAGCACGCGGGCGTCGGCGGCGCCCAGCCTGAACCAGCGACTGGCGAGGTGCCCGACCGTCGCGCTCATCTGCACGGTCGGCCCTTCGCGGCCGAGCGCGAGGCCCGCGCCGAGCGCGAGCACGCCGCCGAAGAACTTGACCGGCAGCACCGCGGCGCCCGTCACGCGCGCGTCGCCGCGGACGACTGCCTCGATGTGCTGGACACCGCTGCCCGAGGCCTCGGGTGCGAAGCGCCGCACGAGCCAGCGCGCGAGAAATGCCGCCGCGGCGGCGACCACGACGGGCACGAGCCAGCCGATCCACGGCGCCGTGTGCGACCAGGCGACCAGCGCGTCGCGCAGCGCGCCGGCGCGGTCGACGAGGGCGTGGAACGCGCTGCCGACGAGCCCGGCCAGCGCACCGACCGCCAGGCCGGCGACCGCGAGCTTGAGCAGGCCCGAGCGATCCTCTTCGGCATCGGTCTGAGGTGCGGCGGCCATGTCCGGTCGGTCAGCGCGGTCACGTCTTGCGTTTGTGGAGCACCCAAGCACCGATGCCGAGTGCAGGGTCAAGAATCGCAAACGCCCCCAAGTATGAGGAAAAACACCGGCAATCACGAGGGGCACGAGCACTAGAGGAACGAGCACCACCCGATCGAGCATGGAGGCCGGTCCGAATTGTCGAGCGCCGGAACGGCCGCCGAATACGTAGAGCCATCCAATGACGGCTAGCGTCATGCCAACCACACGGAAGAGCGCACTCTCGTGTCCGACGAATGGCGCATCCATGAAGATCGTCTGCACCGCGCCGGGCCAAACAATGAACAAGGCCTCCGAGCGCAAGATACATATAACCATTCATCACTGCGTATTTCGATTCGGTGGACAAGTTAGCGGGTTTCTCGAGAAGATCGTTGAAAAAAGACATAGCGTTGCCTCTTGGGTGCCGATTGCGGCTACTCGAACGCGAAGATCTTCTTCCAGTCGTTCTTCATGCTGATGACGGTCCAGCCCTTTTTCTTCGCCTCGTCGTAGAGCGCGTGGGTGAAGGTGCCGACCTTGCTGGCGGGCAGGCCCTGCGCCGGACCGTAGGCGTACTCGCGCTTAGCGTCGTCGTGGAGCAGCAGCATCGCGAGCCGCGCACCGTCGCCCGCTCCGGTGTACTCCAGCATCTGCCGATCGCCGGTGGAGTTGCCAAAGGCCGCGTACGGTCTGCGCCCGATCATCAGATGGATGCCTTCTGGCTTGCCGGCGTTGTTGTCGTTGAGCAGCAGCTTCGGTTCTTTGGTCAGGAACGGCTTGCCGTCCTTGCCGTAACCGTACTTCGTCCCACCCGCGGTGCCGACCACCTGCTCGGGCGGAATGCCGTAGGTGGCCTCCGAGTACACGCGCACGAAGTCCTGCCCGCCGCCGGTGACGATGTACGTCCGGTAGCCGTTGTCGCGCAGATACTTGAGCACCTCCTGCATCGGCAGATAGGTGAGCTCGGTGTAGGGCCGCTTCCACCGCGGGTCCTTGGCCTCTGCGAGCCACTTCTTCGCTTCGGCGCTGAAGCTCTCCACCGACATGCCGGTCGACGTCGCAGCGAGGATCTTGATCAGATCCGCTTCGGACAGCTTCGCCATTGCCTCGCGGTTGCCCGACATCACGGTCTTGAACGGCTCGACGTTCGCCAGCTCGGGCTTCGCCTTGACCAGCGCGGGCACGCGCTCGAGGACGTACATCACCTGGGTGTACATCGGGTGTTCGACCCACAGCGTGCCGTCCTGATCGAACGTGGCGATTCGCTCGGCCGGCGGCACGAACTTCGGACTGCCCTGCGTCGTGGTCGTTTGGACGAACTCGACGATCGCCTTTTTGGCCGGACCATCGTTCCAGGAGGGCAACGGATCGGTCTGCGCCTGCGCCTGGAGGCCGCAGAGCAGCAAGATGCACAGCCCCAGCCCCCAAGTACGTGCGCGCATGGCTACCACTTCCTTTTGTTCGCGTTACAGAACGAATCGCAATCGGGTCGCGCAAAGTCTTGGAACCGCGTTCCGGCGCAGCCGGCCGAAATCATGCTTCGCGCCCGTTGCAGTCGCCATACGTGTGCGCACGTAGGCCACGTAGCGGTTTCCGTGAACCCTTCATGACGGACGTAGCGAATGATTGGCGCTTTACCGGGCGGGTTTGCGCACGCGGCCCGGAGCGCGCCGTGAGCGGTCGGCAGGACGGAAGATTCCCCGGCCCGGCTCATGCGCCGCGCTTACAGGCCTTGCTCACGGCGGCGCGGAGCTGCCGGGCGCTGACCGGACGCTCGAGGAAGTCCGTGGCCTCGAGGCGCGCGATGTCGACCGCAGTCCGGAAGGCGCTGTGCGGGCCGAGCACGATCACCGGCAGCGTCGCGCCCCTCGCGCGCAGCTCGCGGACCAGCTCAAGCGTCGCCGCGTTATCGGGCTCGGCCGATGCGACCAGGCAGGCGTCTTCGCCGCCGCTAAGGTGCGCGAGCAGCGCCGCGCCGTCGTCTAAGACGACGACGCTACCGGCGATCGGCGCGAGCGCCGACTGGATCCACGCCCGCTCGTCCGGATCGGGATCGATGACGTAGACGGTGATTGGCATGAGCCCCAGGGCCCGCACGGCGAATCCGCGGGCACCACCCTCCGTCAGTGCCCTGCGCTCGCAACTGTTCCGCCCCGGAGCGATGGTGGACCCGGCGGTGCGGCGGGCCTATCCCGGCGGCTACGGATGCCGCGTACGTGAAGCGGGATACAAGTGCAGGCCCGCGCGGCACGCCCGCCGGCGGCGCGAGGATCGGCAATTACCCGGCGGGGCGATCGAGGGTGAGGCGCATCAGCTCCGTGACCGAGCTGACGCCGAGCTTCTCGAGCAGCCGGCTGCGATGCTGCTCGACCGTCCGGTGGCTGATCGAGAGCTCCTTCGCGATGACCTTGCTCGGCAGCCCCTTGAGCGCGAGCGCCATCACTTCGCGCTCGCGCGCGGTCAGCGTGGCCACGCGCTCCGCGAGCCCGCCGGCATTCGCGGCCGGGGCGCGCTGCGCCGCGTCCCGGCGCAGCGCCTCGTCGATCGCATCGAGCAGCTGCTGCTCGTGGTAGGGCTTCTGCACGAAGTCCACCGCGCCGTCCTTGATCGCGTTGACCGCCATCGCGATGTCCCCGTGCCCGCTGATGAACACGATCGGGATGCGCGCGCCCATCTCCTTGAGCTTCGCCTGCAGCGCGATCCCGCTCATGCGCGCCATGCGCACGTCGAGGACGAGGCAGCCCGGACGCGCCGGGTCGAATGCTTCGAGGAACTCCAGCGCCGAGCGGAAAGTCTCGGCCGCGAGCCCGACCGAGCTCACCAGCTCCTTGACCGAATCCCGGAACGCTTCGTCGTCGTCGATGATGAAAACGGTCGGCTGGGCCGTGTCTTTAACCATGCGGGCTTTAACCATGCGGGCTCTTGTTCATTCGCGCGTCAGTCCGTCGGCGCCGCCACCGGGAGCGTGAACCGGAACACTGCGCCGCCACCCGGATTGTGCGACGCCCGCAGGGCGCCGCCGTGCGCCTCGATCAGCTTGCGGCAAATCGCGAGGCCGACGCCCAGCCCGGTGGGTTTGGTCGAGTAGAACGACTCGAAGACGCGCTCGAGGTCGCCCTCGGCGATGCCCGCGCCCCGGTCCGCGACCTGCACCGACACCGCGTCGGCGCCGTCGAGTCCGATCTCGATCGTGATCTCCCTGGAGACGCCGGGGCGCGGCAGCTCGACCGCCTCCATCGCGTTGCGCAGGAGGTTGAGGACCACCTGCTGCAGATGGATCTCGTCGACGACCACCACCGGCAACGCATCGACCGCCTTCAGTTCGATGCGGATGTCGCGCAGCTCGCAGTCCGTCTTCACCATGTCGACGCATGCCCCGACCGCGCGCGCGACATCGATCTCCCTCGGCTCGAGCTCGTGCCGCTGCACCATGCCGCGCATGCGCGTCACTACGTCGCCGGCCCGCGTCGCCTGGCCGATCACCTTGTCCAGGAGGTCCGCCACGCGCGCGAGGTCCGGCGAGTCTTCCCCAATGCGACGGCGCGCCGCCAGCGCGTAGTTCTCGATCGCCCCCAGCGGCTGGGTGATCTCGTGGGCGAGCGCGGCCGACATCTCCCCCGCCGTGTGCACCCGCACCAGGTGCGCCAGGCGCTCGCGCCACTGTGCCGCCTCGACCTCCGCAGCCTGCTTCCGACGCTCGGCCGATTGGCGCGCGTGCAGGCTCGCGAACACCTCGGCCAGCAGACTCACCCCGGGGGTGAGGCCCTCGGGCCACATCGCGGTCTTCGTGCGTGCTCGCGAGAAAAAGCGCGCCGGCGACCGTGCGGGAGACCAGGAACGGCACGGCCAGCAACGAGCGCACCCCGAGCTCGCGCAGCTTCGGCAGGTCGGCGGCCGCCTCTGGGGGCAATTCCGTGTCGCGGGTGAAACGGACGACCGAGCCGCCGATGAGCCGGGCGCTGACCCAGGGGAGGTCGAGTGCGGTGGGCGGCGCAGGTACGCCCGCGACCCGCCAAAGGTGCGTCCTGCGGAACTCGTTGCGACCGGGAACCCGCTCCCACAGGTTCACCCGCTGCAACCCGAGGAAGAGGCCGATGTCCTTGAGCCCCTGCTCGATCGCGCCACCCTCGTCGCCCGGTCGGGCAAGGAACAGCGACGCGAGGATGCCGGACGCCAGGCGTTCGAAGCCGATGGCCTCCTTCAGCTCCTCCTGCGCCTGCTTGCGGGCGAGGGCGCTGCCGAAGATCTGCGCCAGGAGCCCCATCCGCTCGAGCAGCTCCTCCGGCCAGGTCCGCTCCCGCCGGACGCTGCCGAAGCTGAGGCCTCCGTACAGCTCCCCGTCCACGATCATCGGCATCGTCACGTGGGATTTCAGCCCGATGCGCTCATAGTTCGCCCGGTCGATGCTCGCCTCCGGGGGCAGGTCGTCCAGACGCGCGAACACGACGGGCCGGTTTGCGTTCACGAGCGCCCATGCCCAGGGCCAGAGTTCCTGCTCCCGGCCCGAGCGTGGTGGGCGCGCTCCACCCCGGGGACGGCGTAGGAGTGCGTGATTTCGATCCGTCCGGTCGCCGGCGACCTCGAGTTCAGCGTGCTCCGATCGATACCAAGGGCTTCGACGATGCGACGCAACCCGTCGTCGATGGCCTCGTCGATGCGCGCCGCCGGCAGGTTGATGAATCCCGCGGACAATTCCAGGAGAAGACGTTCGAACCGCGACAGCTCGTCGGCGGACAGCGGCGCCGGCGCCGCGTCGGGACGGGCGTGCTTGTCGATCACCGGTGCGGTGCGCACAGCTTGAGGAGGGGCGGGCATTACAGGATGATGAAGTTGCGAACGCGGCGGAAAGTATATCCTTCGTCCCCGTCGCTTCAATGCACCAGCCGAAGGGTCGCGGTTTGCGCGTGTACCACCTGCTCTGCGCTCTGATCTCGGGGGCGCTCCTGGCCTTCGCGCCCACGTGCGCAGACGCGCAGGACGCGGCCAGGGGCCCCGTCAAGGTTCTCCTGGGTTTCGCCGATGAAGCGGGTTACGCGTTTGCACAGCTGATCAGCGAGAGCATCGGCAACGCGATGGGACGGCCGGTCGTCATCGAGCCGAAGCCCGGCGCGACCGGGCGCATCGCCGCCGAGGCGCTCAAGAATGCCGACCCGGACGGCACGACGCTGTACCTCGCGCCGATCGTCGTGCCGGTGCTGGCCCCCCTGGTGTTCAGGAACCTCCGCTACGATCCGGTCAAGGACTTCGCGCCGGTCACACAGGTGCTGACCTTTCGCTATGCGCTGGCAGTCAGCCCCAACCATCCGGCACGGACGGCCCCCGAGTTCGTTGCCTGGACGAAGGCACACGAGAAGGAAGCCACTTTCGGGACGGCGGGTGCAGGCAGCGCCCCGCACTTCTTCGGCGTGATGATCGACCGGGCGACCGGTACGCACCTGGTTCACGTACCGTACAAGGGCGCGGCGCCGATGCTGGCCGACCTGATGGGGGGCCAGATTGCCGCCGGTGTCGATTCGCTCACCAACCTGATCGAGCTGCATCGCGCCGGCAGGATCCGGATCATCGCGACTTCGGGCGCCGAGCGTTCGCCGCTGTCGCCGGCGGTACCGACATTCAAGGAACAGGGCCTGGCGACCGTCGATGCGGTCGGATGGGCCGCCGTCTACGCGCGCGCGGGAACGCCGAAGCCGGTGATCGATCGGTTGTCGGCGGCGATCGTCGCGGCCCTGCGAACGCCGGAGATCAGGGAGCGGTTCCTCAGCCTCGGCGTCGAGCCGACCGGCACGACGCCGGAGGCGCTCGCGGCGATCATGGCGGCCGACACGGCGCGCTGGGCGCCGATCGTGAAGGCATCGGGGTTTACCGCCGAATAGTCGGGCGCGTGGCCCGCGTCTCCTGCGCGCTCAGCGCGCGTGGTGCACCCGGTCGCCGAGCATCTCCGGCGTCACGAGCACGATCCCCTTCTCGCTCAGGTGGAAGCGCTTGCGGTCCTCGATCGGGTCGACGCCGATCTTCGTGCCCGGCTCGAGCCGGCACTCCCGGTCGAGGATCACGCGCTTGAGGACGCAGTGCCGCCCGATCTCGACCCCCGGTAGCACGACCGCGTCCTCGATCGTGCAGTAGCTGTGGACCCGCACGTCGGAGAAGAGGAGCGAGCGCCGCACCACCGAGCCGCTGATCAGGCAACCGCCCGACACCATCGAGTCGACCGCCATGCCGCGCCGTCCGTCGTCGTCGAAGACGAACTTCGCCGGCGGGAGCTGCACCTGGAAGGTCCAGATCGGCCAGTCGGCGTCGTACAGGTTGAGGTCCGGCGTGACCTTCACCAGCTCCATGTTCGCTTCCCAGTACGCGTCGACCGTGCCGACGTCGCGCCAGTAGGGCCGGCCCTCGCTCACGTTCACGCAGCTGTCGGAGAACCGGTGCGCGACCACTCGGTAGCCGCGCGCGACGAGCCGGGGGATGATGTCCTTGCCGAAGTCGTGGCTCGAGTGCCGGTCGTCGGCGTCGCGCACCAGCGCCTCGTACAGGAACGGCGCGTTGAACACGTAGATGCCCATGCTCGCGAGCGCGGCGTCGGTGCGGCCGGGCATCGGCACCGGCCGGTCCGGCTTCTCGGCGAAGGCGGTGACGCGCATCGACTCGTCGATGCTCATCACGCCGAACGAGCGCGCCTGCTCGAGCGGCACCTCGACGCAGCCGACGGTCACGTCGGCGCCACGGCGCACGTGATCGGCGAGGAGCTTCGAGTAGTCCATCTTGTAGACGTGGTCGCCGGCGAGGACGAGGACGTAACGCGGCTCGTGGCGCCGCAGGATGTCGAGGTTCTGGAATACCGCGTCGGCGGTTCCGCGGTACCACTCGGTCCACACGCGCTGCTGCGCCGGCATCAGCTCCACGAACTCGCCGAGGCGGCCGTCGAGGAAGCCCCAGCCGTTCTGCACGTGTCGGATCAGGCTCTGCGCCTTGTACTGCGTGAGGATGCCGATCCGGCGCACGCCCGAGTTCACGCAGTTCGAGAGCGCGAAGTCGATGATGCGGAACTTGCCGCCGAACGGCACCGCCGGCTTCGCGCGCCAGTCGGTGAGCGGCCCGAGCCGTGCGCCGCGCCCGCCGGCGAGGATCATCGCGACCGTGCTGCGGGTAAGCTGCGTGATGCTCCGGAGCGCGCCCTCCGCAAGCCCCGCGCGAACGTCGCCGCCCGGCTCGAAGTCCATGTGCCCGTGGATTGGACTGCCGGCGTCGTCCTTATAATCGGCCATGCTTCACCCTCAGGAAACCGCGACTGCCCTTCCGCCCGAGCTCGCGGCGCTCGCCGCCGGGCGCTCCCACGATCCGTTCGCGTCGCTCGGCTGGCATCGCGGCGCGGCCGGCTGGACGTTTCGCACGCTCCAGCCGTTCGCGGAGACCGTGAGCGCCGAGACGGCCCGCGGCTGGGAGCCGCTCGCGCGCTTGCCCGACACGCCGCTCTTCGAGCTGCGCGCTGCGGGCGCACCGCCGCAGCATACCCGCCTCCGGGTGAGCGCGGGCGGCGCGACGCACGAGCTCGTCGACCCGTACTCGTTCCCGCCGGCGGTCGGCGCGCAGGACCTGTGGCTCTTCAACTCGGGCGCCGCCCGCCAGGCCTGGAGAGTCCTCGGCGCGCACGCGATCGAGATCGACGGCGCGGCGGGCACCCGGTTCGCGGTCTGGGCGCCGAACGCGGAGCGCGCGAGCGTCGTGGGCGACTTCAATCGCTGGGACGGCCGTGCGCACATGATGTGCTCGCTTGGCGCGAGCGGCGTGTGGGTGCTCTTCATCCCGGGCGTCGGCGAGGGCACGCTCTACAAGTTCGAGCTGCGGAGCCGCGCGACCGGCGAGCTCCTCCTCAAGTCCGATCCGTACGCGCGCGCGGCGGAGATGCGGCCGAGCACGGCGAGCCGCGTCACCGCGCCGGGCCGGTATGCGTGGGGCGACGCGCAGTGGCTCGAGCGCCGCGCCGCGTCTGACTGGCTGCACGCGCCGATGAGCATCTACGAAGTGCACGCGGGGTCCTGGCGCCGCCATCCCGACGGGCGGCCCTACAGCTACCGCGAGCTCGCCGACGCGCTCGTGCCCTACCTCGTCGACCTGGGCTACACGCACGTCGAGCTGCTGCCGCTCACCGAGCACCCGCTCGACGAGTCGTGGGGCTACCAGTCGACCGGCTTCTTCGCGCCGACCAGCCGCTACGGCGCGCCGGACGACCTGCGCGCGTTCGTCGACGCCTGTCACGCGGCCGGTGTCGGGGTGATCCTCGACTGGGTGCCGGGCCACTTCCCGCGCGACGCCTGGGCGCTCGCGCTCTTCGACGGCACCGCGCTCTACGAGCACGCGGACCCGCGGCTCGGGCTGCATCCCGACTGGGGCACGCACGCCTTCAACTACGGGCGGAACGAGGTCCGGTCGTTCCTGCTCTCGAGCGCCCACTACTGGCTCGCGGAGTTCCACTTCGACGGGCTCCGCGTCGACGCGGTGGCCTCGATGCTCTACCTCGACTACTCGCGCAATCCCGGCGAATGGATCCCGAACCGCTACGGCGGGCGCGAAAACCTCGAGGCGGTCGACTTCCTGCGCGAGCTGAACGCCATGGTGCACGCGGAGTTCCCCGGCGCGCTCACGATCGCGGAGGAGTCGACGGCGTGGCCGATGGTGTCGCGACCGGCGCACCTCGGCGGGCTCGGGTTCTCGATGAAGTGGAACATGGGCTGGATGCACGACACGCTCGCCTACTTCCAGCGCGACCCGATCTTCCGCCGCTTCCACCACTCGCAGCTCACCTTCGGGCAGCTCTACGCGTACACCGAGAACTTCGTGCTGCCGTTCTCGCACGACGAGGTGGTGCACGGCAAGGGCTCGCTCCTCGGCAAGCAGCCGGGCGACGACTGGCAGCGCTTCGCCAACCTGCGCCTCCTCCTCGCCTACCAGGCGACCGCGCCCGGCAAGAAGCTCGACTTCATGGGGAACGAATTCGGCCAGTGGCGCGAATGGGATGCGCGCGGCGAGCTCGACTGGGGACTGCTCGCGCACGCGCGGCACGCCGGGATACAGCGGCTGGTGCGCGACCTCAACCGGCTGCAGCACGCACACCGCGCGCTGCACGAGCTCGATTTCGAGCAGGCGGGCTTCGCGTGGATCGACTGTCACGACACCGACCAGTCGGTGCTCGCGTTCCGGCGCATGGCGCGCGACGGCGGGTTCGTGGTGGTGGCGCTCAACTTCACGCCGGTACCTCGATCCGGCTATCGCCTCGGCGTGCCGCAGCGCGGGCGGTACCGCGAGATCCTCAACAGCGACTCGAACTACTACGGTGGGTCGGACCTCGGCAACGCCGGCGGGGTCGTTGCGGACGAGCGCCCGTTCATGGGGCTGGGCTGCTCGGTCGCGCTGACGCTGCCGCCGCTCGCGTGCGTCGTGCTCGCGCCAGAGTAGCGAGCGACGGCCCCTTCTACAAAGCGGCGGACGGGCGGCTCACGCGATGTCCGGCGAGTTGCGAACCTCACCCCCTTGTTGATGCGGTCACCACCCGCGCTATTGCGCCGCCGCCGGGCTTTCAGCAGCCGGTGGTTCCGCAACCAGCTTTGCGCCGACATCCTTTAGCAGACGCTTGAATTCGGGCGAATCCATGATGAGTGTCGCCGCTGCGGCGCGCAGGCGATCGACCGCCTCGGGGGGCAGCACGAACGACGTGGGCAGTTGATTCAGGTACTCGAATTCAGCCTTGTCCTTCAGCGCCGCGAACGACACGTCGACGGCATAAATCTCGGCGTTCGGGAGGCGCAATGCCGCGGCGACCGCAGGATCCTTGTTGGCCGCCATTGCCGCCGAGTTCCGGACCAGGCGCGCCGTCTGCCACTGGTTGGCCGTGTCTCTCAGAAGCTCGACCGCCTCGAAGGAAAAGGCGTCGATCGGGGTGCCCGCCGATTTGAGCAGAATGTCCACGGTGCCTGGAGGGTCCTCCGACTCGTCCCAGTTGGTCGGCGGCGAAGAGAGCGAATTGACGATGAAAACAATGATCTTGCGCGCGTTGTCGATTGGCGTTGGCACCCCGATTTCGTGCAATCCTTGGAGAATCTCCAGCGCATCGAGCACGCCACGCATGCCCACATTGTCCGACACGCCGCCGTCGACGAGATGGAGGTATGGGCGATGGACGCTATCGGCGAAGGCTTCCTCGGCCTTGAGCGAGCGGATGGCCCGTGCGGCGGGTCTCGGTGGGTTGTCCGATTCGATGAACGGTTTTACCCAGACAGGCGCGACTCTGTTGCAGTGGCCGCCATAATTGTTGATCGTGACGGGCGAGAGCACGACCGGTACGGCCGACGAGGCCGCAGCGGCGCGGGACAGTGGCACCGCGTTGAGGTCCGAGCAGATGACGTCGAAAACGCGCTGCGAGAAGAGGAAGCGGGAGCCGGTCGAAATATCCGTCGCCGATGCCAGGATCAGCGGGCCGTCGCCGCGGTCGAGATCGCCAAACGTAGCGCCGTTGAACAGGATTTCGTCGTACAACTGGGCCGCCAATTCGGAACGGCCCCAGCCCGTCGACCAGAGCGCTCCCCAGTTGGTCGGATTCAGGAAACGCGCGACGAGCTCGCCCTGCACGTCGCGCTTCAGAAAGCGCTTTTCGTAAGCGTCGAAAAGCTTGTCGCCATACAGGCCATAGGCGAGCGCGGTGAAACTGCCGCCCGACACGCCGGTAATGATGTCGACCGAGTCGAGCAGGCGGACCCTGTTGCCCTTCGGTCCTACGGCCTCGGTCTTTCGAAGGAACTCCAGGACGCCGTAGGAAAAGGCGGCAGCCCGCGTGCCGCCGCCCGAGAAGGCGAGGATGGCCAGGGTGTCCTTGTCTTTGAAATTTCGCTGGCGCGTCTCGAAACTGTACCCCGTCGTCGGGTCGGCCTGGGTGATCGGCGGATTGATCGGGCGGGTGGCGCAGCCGCCCAGCAGGACAAGGAGCGCGGCAGCGAGGAGGCTGAATCTGCGTGTGGTATCCATGCTTTCCTTCGTTCCGCGGTCCATTAGCTTGCTTACTACCACGCCTTGAATTCCGGGTTCTTTCGGTCCCGGCGGGTCATTTCACCTGCAGGCGATAGACATACTCGGTCAGCGCGAGGATGCGATCCCGCACGTGCGCTTCGGCATTGGCGGGCGCCTGCGCGTAGTACTCGGCGGCTTCGGCCCGGTAGCTCAGGCCCCAGACCGGCATCTCGCGGCTGCCGTGCGCCTTGACGAGCCGCCGCCCGTCGATGAACTCGTAGACCCGCGCGAACGGGAACCACCCACCGTTGCGTTGGGCGAGCGTGGTCAGGTCGGCAGGGCGGACCTCGCCCACGCCCGCATTCGGACCGTCGCCTTTTCCTTTCGGGCCGTGGCAGACGGCGCAATTGGCATCGTATTCGCGCTTGCCCACGTCCATCTCCTTGCCGATGCCGGGCTGCTGCTGGCCGGAAGCGAGCAGAGGCAGGCCGATTGCGGCGGCGCCGATCAGCGCTGCGATCGTGCGAATTCGCTTCATCGTTGCTCCTCAGCGGAAAGGCGGATCCCACAAGGAACGATAGGAGAGTCCACCGGCCGGCCTTTGACCAGGGTCAAGTCGCCCGACGAGCGTCGCACGCTACGAGCGCGAATGCGCCTCGGGCATGAACTACGCTTCGCTGGTGTGGGCGGTTGATGGTCAACTGCCGCCCTCAAACCTGGCCCCCTTTCCCGAGCCGATCGACCAGCGCACCGGCGATCAGCTCGTCCATGATCACCACCTCCGATGCGCCCGCGCGCCGGAGCAGCGCTCCGCGCGGGCTGTTCGCCCCGGTCACGGCGATCTTCAGCTTCGGGTTGCGGGAATGCGCCATCAACGTGAGCGAGAGCTTGCGGTCCGGGTCCTCGGTGGTCACCACGAGCGCCCTCGCCTGTTCGATCCCCGACCGGTCGAGCACGGCATCGTCCACCCCGGCGTCGCCCTGCACCACGAGATAACCGAGGTTGGAAGCCTGGGCCGCCAGGTCGTCAGCTCGATCGACGACGACCACTTGTTCTCCCGCTTCGCGCAGTCGGCTGGCGACCAGCCGGCCGAGCGCGCCGAAGCCGATCACGATCACATGGTTGGCGAGACTATCGAGCTTGTGTTCCATCTTCCTGTTCTCCCGGAAGGCCATCACGGCATCGCTGGAAAAGATGCCGGCCAGGCTCGACACGGCATAACCGCCGATCACCAGGAAGGCGATCATCGTCGCCATCATGAAGACCTTCTCGCGCTCGTCCAGGCCGGTCAGATCGCCCAGCGTCGTGACCAGGTTGAGCGCGTTCCACATCCCGCGGAACATCTTTGCGGACAACGGCTGACCGGAGGAGTCCAGCGCGACCAGCCCCAGCGCGCAGACGGCGAGCGTCACGAGCAGCAGGCCGACCGTACGCAACAGGCGGCCACGCCACTCCCGCATGTGAAGCCGGCCGAGTTGGGGCTCTCGTACGCGGTAGATCGGCATCGGCTTTCAGCGGTTCCCCGGCCCGATCACCTTGAACTCGGCACAGCCGGGCCGGCTTGCCCCTGCATCAGCGCCCTACGCGCCAGCGACATGCTTGCATCTCCGGAGGCCATGACCAGGACCGTCCTCGAAGAATGTCAGAGCACGGGCCCGAGCGTGGCAATGAGGTTGTTCCACAGCCGGCGCGACATCGGCCAGGCCGCTACCGCCTCCCTGGTCACCCGATTCGACCGTGCGATGTAGTCCTGCTGGCGCTCGCGCATGACGCCGGTCAGCGCGGGATCGTGGAACAGAATGTTGTTCTCGTAGTTGAGCTCGAAGCTGCGGCGGTCCATGTTCGCCGACCCGATCAAGGTGATCTCGCCGTCCAGCGTCAGCGATTTCGTGTGCAGCAGGCCTCCCTCGTACTCGTAGATCTTGACCCCCGCGGCGAGGAGATCCGCATAGTAGCTGCGGCTGGCCGCGCCGACGATCCACGAGTCGTTCCTGGCCGGAAAGACGATCGTCGTGTCCACGCCCCGATAGGCGGTCGTGCACAGCGCGTTCTGGAGGGACTCGTCGGGCACGTAGTAGGGGGTCGTGACGATCAACTCGCGCCGCGCCGCGAACATGAGGGATTCGAACAGCTCCGGCATGGCCGAGTAGCGCACCGTCGGGCCGGTGCCGATCACCTGCGCGGGCACCCCGCCAGGCATGGGCAGGGGAAGCGGTCGCCCGAGCAACTCGTCGAGGTTCTCGTCCACGTACGTCATCCAGTCGCTCGCGAACAGGTGCTGGTTCTGGCGCGCGACGGGACCCTCGAAGCGCATCACGGCGTCCACCCAGGGTGCGTACTTCGCCTTCACCAGGAACTCGGGATCGGCGCAGTTCTGGCTGCCGCAGTAGGTGATGCGGTCGTCGATGACCACGATCTTCCGATGGTTCCGAAGGTCGATGCGGCCCCTGAACGGCCGCAGCAGCGGGTTGCCTATCGGCAGGCCGGCGGCCACGCGCACGCCGGCCGCGCGCATCGCCTGCCAATGCCCGGAGCGGATGATCGTGCGCGAGCCGAGGTCATCGGCCATCGCGCGGCAGGTTACGCCGCGGGCAGCCGCGCGCTTCAGGGCCTCGACGACCTTGCCGCCGTTGTGGTCCGGCAGCCAGATGTAGAACAGCAGATGGACGTGATCCGTTGCGGCATCGATGTCGGCCACCATCGCGTCGATCGTGGCGTTGGAATCGGGCAGCAGGCGCGCGCTGTTGCCGCCGACGGGCTGGAACCCGCTGATCGAATGGCCGAGCTGAAAGAGATGCCGGTGACGCTCGGCAATGGCGGCGGCAATCTCGGTCGCGTCCCCGGCGGTCTGGGACGGGATCCGCGGCATGCGCTCGAGAACTGCGTGCAGACGCGCCACGCGGCGACGGCCGATGTTCACCTCGCCGAGGAGCAGATAGGCCAGCATGCCCAGCAGCGGGATCGCGGCGACGACCACCATCCACGCGATTCGGGAGGCAGGGTCGCGATGGGGCCGAAGCAGGATCCGCGCGATGACCGCGAGCTCGAGCAGCGCGACCAGCGCGAAACCGAGCAGCGAGTGTTGGAGCGTGGCGATCATGCGTCGGGTGCCGGTGCGCGGAACGCGGCATGCTACCCGACGCCCGATGCGTCGGCTCGGAAGTCACGGATCCGCTGACGAGCCAGGCCGCCGATGGATGCGATACTGGGCTCTTCCAGCGGAGGCGACATGAGCAGACTGGGTTCGAAGATCAAGGAGGAGATCGGCAAGATTCTCCCGCCCGCGATTTTCTTCTTCATAACGTTGCACATCGTTGCGCTGGTCCGCGCCCTGATGCTGAAGGGCACGGGCATCCCGGTCACGTCCTCGCTGACGGTTACCGTGGCTGCCCTTACCCTCGGCAAGGCCGTGCTGATAGCGGACGCGCTTCCGATCATCAATCGTTACCCCGACAAGCCGCTCGCCTACAACGTCGCGTGGAAGACGGCGATCTACGTCCTCGCCGCGTCGCTCGTTCACTATCTGGAAAATCTGTACGAGTTCTGGAAGCAGACAGGCGGTCTGGTTGCCGCCAACGAGAAATTGCTTGCCACGATCGTCTGGCCGCACTACTGGGCGATCGAGATCCTGCTGGTGGTAATCATCTTCATGTATTGCACGATGCGCGAACTCATCCGCGTCATCGGACGGGACAAGGTGCGGGAGATGTTCTTCGGACCGCCGACGGACGCCAGGGCTTCGCCTTGACCGCGGATTGCGTTACTCAGCTCCCTGGGGATGTTGGCTTCCGCGCGGGCGACCTAGCGGGTCCGGCCGGCTTTCACGAACTCGAGCGAAGCTCGGAACAGCTCGAGATCCTGCTCGTACTCGGCCGCGTCGGCGCGGTCGATCTGTATCCATTCCCTCGTGCCTGCCATGCCGCCGGGCTGAAACGGGACCACGTTGTCCCGCGAGAACTGCAGTTCGGTCGCGGTGGCGGCGGGCAGGCGCAGTCCGACGCCGCCGCTGCTGATGCAGGCGAACATCTTGTCGCTCACGAAGTAGGCGTCGAGACCGTTGATCTTTCTTGCGCTGACGCCTGGGAGTTTGAGCAGCAGCGCGTCGATCTGCGCCTTGCGGGGACTCGGGAGTATCGGTAGTCAAGGGGGATCGGCCTCGGGTTGTGGTGAAGAGCGCGATTGAGCCAGAAAAGCTACGCCGGCGCCACCTCGACCATCGCATCGAACGTCGCTTGCCCCGCCGAAAACGCAAACAGATCGACGGCGGCGTCCGGCAGTACCGCTGCCCCGGCCGTCAGCCGGTTGAGGCCGGGCCACCCGTCGCGCATCCAGACGGTGCCGGCGGGTATGCGGTCCGTGACGCGCGCTCGCGCCATCAGATCGCCGCGCTCGTTGAAGATGCGGATCGCCGCGCCGTCCGCGAGCTGGCGCGCCGCGGCGTCCGCGGGGGCGATCCACAACGTCGGCTCCGCTTCGCGCCGGGCGAGCGTCGGCAGTTCCTGGCCGTTGTTGTAGAAACCGTGAAAGTGCGTCAGCGTCCGCCCCTGGGCAAGCGCGAGCGAGCAGGCTCGCGCCGCCGGCCCGGTATCCGACGTCTGGCCGATGGGCGCGTCATACGCGGCAGCGGCGGCAGTCCCAGGCGCTCCGCCTGCTCCGAGTGGAACTCGATCTTGCGCGACGGCGTATCGAAATCCAGCGTCGGGTTGGCGACGTGCGACACGTTGAGCGCTCGGATGCCGCCCTCCGCACGCAACGCCGCCACCGTCGCATGACCGGTGCACGGATGATCGAGGATGGCATCCACCATCGCCTCTTCCGACGCCCAGGGATGAAAGCCGACGAGGTCGAGGCGCTCGGCCAGCTCCTTGACCATCGCGTAGAGCGATCGCGTCTCGCCGGCCGGGACGAGCGCCTGCTCCATCAGATAGAGATGCGTATGCGTCATCTTGCATCCGACCTCCTCCAGCCAGGCGGTGCCCGGCAGCACGACATCGGCGAAGCGGCGCGCCGTTTCGTTCAGGAACAGGTCGTAGCTGACGACCAGCGGCGTCCGCTGCAGGCCGAGCGCCACAGCGCCGGCGTCAGCGAACGAAGACAGCATGTTCGTGCCCAGCAGCAGCAGGGTCTGAATGCGCCCCTCGCGCAATGCTGCCGTCACCGCAGACATCTGGTTGGGGATGACCGGTCCGGGCCCCCTCCGACCCGGTTCGATGATGCTGCCCAGCCCACGCCCATGAGCCGCGCTGCCATGGCGCGGGCCGAATCCGCCGCCCGGGATGCCGACGTTCCCGGTGAGCGCCGGCAGGCAGGCGATCGCGCGCCCGGCCTGCCAGCCGTTGGCACCCTTGTGCATCGAGCTTCCGCCGAGGACGATCATCGCCGGGCGCGTATCGGCATAGCGACGCGCCAGCGCCACGATCCGGTCGGCCGGAACGCCGGTGATTTCGGCAGCCCACGCCGGCGTATACGCCAGCACGTGCGCGGCGAGGCGGTCGAACCCGACCGTGTGTTTCGCGACGAAGACCGCGTCGTGCCGCCGCTCCGAGCAGATCACGTGCATCATCGCCAGCGCCAGGGCGCCGTCGGTGCCGGGCCGGATGATCAGCACGTCGTCCGACTTGGCGGCCGCCTCGGTGCTGCGCACGTCGATCGTCACGACGTGCGCGCCGCGGCGCTTCGCGGCCAGCAGGTGCCGGGCGGTATTCGGCTGGCTGGCGAGGTTGGCGGCCCAGAGGATGACGAGGCGGGAGTGCTCGCCCATGTCCTCCTTCGTGTTGGTCTCGAGCATGCCGGTGAGCCCGAGCCCGAACGCGCCCAGGCCCCAGCAGATCATGGTCGGACTCCAGAACTGGCTGCCGTGGAAATTCGCGAATCGGGCGAGGAGTTGCGCGCCGATGCGCGTGCCGTAGTTGGTCGTGAAGGTGCCGTGCCCCGGCCAGATGCCCACGGCCTCCGGCTTGCCCATGCCCGCGACGATTCGGTCGAGTGCCTCGTCCCATGTGGCGCGCCGGAATTCGTCGGTGCGACGGTCCCGGATCAGCGGGTGGAGCAGGCGTGCGGGGTTGTCGATGATCTCTCGCGACGCCTGCCCGCGGATGCAGAGGAATCCCTGGCTGTCCGGATTGGCCTCATCCCCCTTGACGCCCACGAGCCTGCCGTCGCGGACCTCGGCCAGCATGCCGCAGAGCGTGGGATGGCAGCTCATCGGGCACATCGTGCGGACGGTCTTCGAAGGATGCTCGGTCACCGGCGACTCCCTGATTCGGGCGCGCCCCGCAAAGGCACGCAATCGATGCTACAGGAAGTCCGGGACGCAGCGAGAAGGAGCCGGGCCGTCAGTCCCGGCTGCTCGACCGGCCTCAAACACCGGCTGCAAGCTTCGCCGCACCGAGCAGGCCGAGCCGCTCGTTTACCACCACGCGCACCGGGAAACGCGACATGAGTCTCGCGTGAGTGCCTTTTGCGCCAAACGCCGCGAGAAACCGGCCGCTCCGGAGCTGCGGCAGGATCTTCGGCGCAATCCCGCCGGCGAGAAAGACACCGCCGCGGGCGAGGACCGCGAGCGCATGGTCGCCCGCCACCGCGCCGAAGCATTCGAGGAAGAGGTCGAGGGTCGCGCGCGCGACGGGCTCCGGGCTGGACGCGATCTCTTCCGGCGCGAGCGCCGCCCCGCGCCCCTCCCGCAGGAAGTCGTGGATGCGCGCGAGCCCGGGGCCCGAGACGATCTGCTCAACGCCCACGCGCCCGAACTCGGCATGAAGCGCCCGCCACAGCCCCGCCTGCCGTTCGTCCGCCGGTGCGAACCCGGCATGCCCGCCCTCGCCGCCGATCACAACGTAACGATCGCTCTGCCACACGCGGTAGGCGACGCCGAGCCCCGTGCCGGCGCCGATCACGACCTGCGGCGCGCGCGGCTCGGGCTCGCCGGCCTGGAGCGTCGCAACGTCCTCCGGCCGGAGGACGTCGATCCCGTGCGCCGCCGCGACAAAGTCGTTCGCGAGCGCGACCGGCGCGCCGAGGACGGTCTCGAGCGCATCGGCGTCGATCTGCCAGGGGAAATTCGTGACGGCTACGCGACGACCCTCGACCGGACCCGCCACGCCGAGGCACGCGCCGTCGATGCGCGTCCGCGCTTCGTCGCGGAAGGCGCTGACGAGGTCGCTGAACTCGGCGTAGTCGCGGTCGGCATAGCGCCGCTCGAGGACCATGTCGAACCGGCCGCCGTCGAGCGCCGCGATCGCGAGCAGGGTCTTGGTGCCGCCGATATCGCCGCACAGGACGAAGCGCCGGGACATGGCTGCTATCCTACCCGCAGCCGATGACGCCCGACCGGATGCGACTCCTGTTCGCCACGCCCGAGTGTGCCCCGTGGGTCAAGACCGGCGGCCTCGGCGACGTGAGCGCGGCGCTGCCCGCAGCGCTGGAGGCGTGCGGGCTCGACGTGCACGTGCTGCTGCCCGCCTATCGCCCGGTCCTCGCCGCGACCGCCGGGCAGCGCCGCGAGCTCGCGAGCCTCGCAGCGACCGCGCGCTTCCCTGCCGCACGGCTGCTCGAGGCACCGCTGCCGAGCGGCGTGCCGACCTGGCTCGTCGACTGCCCGGCGCTCTACGACCGCGACGGCGGCCCGTATCAGGACCCCGAGGCCCACGACTGGCCCGACAACGCGCTGCGGTTCGCGCTGCTCGCGCGCGTCGCCGCGCTGCTCGCCGGCGAATCGAGTCCGCTCGCGTGGCGCCCCGCGGTGCTCCACTGCAACGACTGGCAGACCGCTCTCGCACCGGTCTACGCGCGCTTTGCGGGTGGCTCCCGCGCGGCCACGGTGGTGTGCGTCCACAACCTCGCCTTCCAGGGGCTGTTCCCGCCCGCAGCCGCACCCGAGATCGAGTTCCCGCCTGCCGCCTACTCGATCGAGGGCGCGGAGTTCTACGGGCGTCTGTCATTCCTGAAAGCCGGTCTCGCCTACGCGGATGCGATCGCGACCGTCAGCCCGACCTACGCGCAGGAGATCCAGCGCGAGCCGCTCGGGTTCGGGCTGCAGGGCCTGCTCGCCGCGCGCGCCGGCGAGTTGCACGGGATCCTGAACGGCATCGACGAGGAAGCGTGGAACCCCGCGACCGACACGCTGATCGCCCGCCGCTACGACGCCGCCCGGCTCGAGGCGAAGCGCGACAACAAGCTCGCTCTGCAGCAGCGGATGGGGCTCCCGGCGGACGCGGACGCGCCGCTCTTCGGGTTCGTGGGCCGGCTCACCGAGCAGAAAGGCGTCGACCTCGTCGCCGAAGCGGCGCCGCGTATCACGGCCGCTCCCGCGCAACTCGCCGTTCTCGGCACCGGCGAGCGCGGGCCGGAGCAAGCGCTGCGTGCGCTCGCGCGCGCGCACCCGCGGCAGGTCGCGGCGGAGATCGGCTTCGACGAGGCGCTCGCGCACCTGATCGAGGCCGGCGCGGACGCCTTCCTGATGCCCTCGCGCTTCGAGCCGTGCGGCCTCAATCAGATGTACAGCCAGCGCTACGGCACGCCGCCGATCGCGCACGCGACCGGCGGCCTCGCCGACTCGATCGTCGATTGCACGCCGGCCACGCTCGCCGACGGGACCGCGACCGGCTTCCTCTTCCGAGAGCCGACGGCCGGCGCGCTCGGGGACGCGGTCGAGCCGCGCGCTCGCCGCCTACCGCGATCCCGCGACCTGGCGGGCGCTGCAGCGGAACGGGATGGCGCGCGACTTCGGCTGGCGCGCGAGCGCCGGGCGCTACGTCGCGCTATACCGGTCGCTGGCCGGCTAGGCGTGCGAAGCGGCTCCCGCCGCCTCCGTGAGCGCCGATGCGATCTCGATGCCGTTCGCCCGCAGCGCGCCGTCCACCGCGAGGTTGATCCCGTGCTGCACCTGCAGCCGCTTCTCGAACGAATCGACGAACGCGCGGATTTCGAAGTCGAGCGAGCTACTGCCGAAGCCGGTGAGGAAGACCGACGGCGCCGGCGCCCGGAGCACATCGGGGTTGCGCCGCACCGCCTCGAGCATCACCCGTTGCGCGAGCGCGACGTCGGTCCCGACGGGCAGGCTGATCTTGAGCAGCAGCCGCGTCGTCTGACTGGAGAGCGTCCAGTTGATCACGCGGTCGGTGATGAACGACTTGTTCGGGATCAGAACCTCCTTGTTGTCGAAGTCGATTACCGTGGTCGCGCGCGCGCGGATGCGCGCGACCGTGCCCGAGACGTCGCCGACCGTGACCACGTCGCCGATGCGGATCGGGCGCTCGGCGAGGATGATGAGGCCCGACACGAAGTTGGCGAAGATCTCCTGCAGGCCGAAGCCGAGACCCCACGCCGAGGGCGGCGACCAGCCACTGCACGTCGCTCCAGCCGATGCCGAGGATATTGGACGCGAGCAGGACGCCGCCGGCGGCGATCGCGTATCGCGCGACGACCTTGATCGCGTAGGTCGCGTCGGCCTGCATTTCGAGCCGCTGCAGCAGCAGGATGTCGAGGAGCGCCCCGACGTTGCGCACCGCGATGGCGGTCACCGCCCCGACGAGGATCGCCAGGAAGAGGCGGGCCACCGTCAGCTGGTGCGTGATCTCCTTGCCGTCGCCGGTTTCGGTGTAGGTCCATAGCTTGTAGTCGCCGATCACCGAGAGGATCGGCACGGCGTCCTTCCATATCCACCACATACCCCCGAGGAGCAGCAGCGTGATGAAGAGATCGAGCAGCGATCGCGTCTGCTCGCCGATCGCCGCGACGTCGAGCCCTGGCGGCGGCACCGCCGCGATCTCGCTCGCCGTTATTCCCTCGGCCCCGGCCTCCGCCGACCGCGCCGCCTCCTCGGCCCGCCGACGGAGGAGAGAGGCGTGCTGGAGGTGCACCCACAGTGCGATCAGGCCGTAAAGCATCAGCGCACCGAAAACCAGGAACAGGGAGTACACCATCCGCCCGTAGAAATAGCCTGCGGCGAGGAAGTAGCCCGCGCCGGCGAGCGCCGCGATCGCGAGCGGCAGTGCGACCAGCGCCCAGGACCAGACCGTGTGCAGCCTGACGGCCCAGCTGCGGGGCGCGCGCGCGAAGAGTCGTTGCATCAACGGGCTCCTGCGCCGGAGGAGGTACACGAAGAACGCGGCGAGGACGACCATCGCGACGTTCAAGGCGACGCGTGCCAGGCTCTCCCGGTTGGCGAACGGCGCGCGGTCGAGCCCGTTCAGGGCCACGATGACCATCAGCGGAACGAAGAGCACCGCGAACCTGCGCAGCGCGCGCCCGGCGAATGTCAGGGACGCCTCGTCCCAGCCGAAGTAGCTGACCGCCATCCCGCGCCGGTCGAGGAGCCAGGCGAGCGCTGACAGCACCAGCGGGAGCGGGGCGATCCGCGTCAGAGCGTCGCCGAGCGCCTGCACGAACGGCTCGGTATCGGGCGCGGACCCGAGCAGGGTCCCCGCGGTCCACATCAGGATCGGGCCGGGTGCCGCGAGCGCGAACGTGATTGCGAGCGCCACCAGCGCGTGGCCGATGCGATAGCGGTCGTGGGTCACCGCGGCGGGCGCGAGCGACACCAGCCCGTGCTGCAGGCGCCTGCGCCCGGCGTAAAGCCCGGCGGCGATCAGTACGGCGACCGCGGGCCAGAAGGGTCGGCGCGCCACCACGTCCCACAGGACCGCACCGGCCGCCCGCCAGTTCGCGGGTGAGATCGTCCAGGCAAGCGACTGCGCGAGCTCGGGGAGCATCCGCGCCCCCGGCGGGACGCGCATCCAGAACAGGAGGCGGGTCAGCTCCTCACGCGCCGCGGCGACCCGCCGCTCGAGATTGCGCTCGGCGCTGCCGGCGTCGCGCAGGGTCTCCATGCGCTTGCGTTGCAGCTCGTCCAGCCGGGCGAGCAGGTCGCGTGCCGTCCGCGATCTGGGCAGTGAGCGCCGCGTTCTCGGCCGCGATGGTGCGCGCCGGATCGTCCTGCTGGGCGAAGATCGCGCCGAGCGGCGCCGCCGCGAGCACGGCGGATGCGACGAGACCGAACAGGGTCCGGCGGCGGCGACCGGACATGGGCGGCTCTTCTCGTCGGGTCGAGCCAGGAACGGGGTCCGCCTCCCGCCCGGGCAAGGTCGCTCAGAACCGGAAGTTCACGCCGAGCGCAAAGCCGCCGAGGCTGATGTTGTCGATCAGCTTGTTGTCGGCGCTCTGGCTGTAGTAGAGATACCGGTAGTCGAGCAGGACGTCGCCCCACTTGAATGCGTACCCGATGCCCGCCGCGCCCTGCCAGGTAAAGAGGGACGACCACCCCCCGACGTCGGCGTAGTAGTTGACGAACCAGTCGCTATTGCCCAGCTTGGCCCGGCCTTTGGCGCCGACGATGCCGGCCCAGACGTTGTCCGACTTCTCCACGCTACCCGACCGGGGGAAGGTCGCCGTGGCGCCGTTCGGCCCGGTGCCCGTGACCGTCGCCGTCAGCTGCCAGTCGGTAGACGCCCTCAGTCCGAGATAGCGGAAGCCGCCGATCAGATCGAGACTCGCCCGCGGGTCCTGCACGGCGGCATACCCGCCCACAAGGGTCCACACCCAGCCTTTGAGATCGCTGCTGGTCGAGGTATTGCTGGTCGAAACGTTGATCCGCCCCGTCCCGGGATTGAGGTCGACGCTGCGGACCGCGCTGTCCGCATTCGACAGATCGAGGTAGATGACGTCGGTCGCGACCAGCCAGCGGCTCTTGCGCGCCTCGCCGTTGATCATGAGCGCGAAGGCGAGATTGTCGAGCAGGGTGCTCGCATCGACGCTGACGTTCGCGCTCCCGCCACCCGAGGGCGGCGGGCCGTAGTTGATCTTCCCGTCGACGCTGGGCAGCCACAGGTACGGCATGAGCGAGAACGTCCACTTGTCCTCGGCCGGCGCCTGCGCCGCCGCGTGCAGCGGCGCGAGCAGGGCGAGTACGGCGAGTACCGCGGAACGGAATGCGCGTGCTGTCATTGACCTTGCCTCCCTGTTGTCATTTGTCTTTCCGTTCCTCCCGAGTGTACGCGCAGTTCGGTGCCGTCACATTCTGCTGCTTCGCCTGGGCCATGTGAGCGCGGCCTCGCGACGAGGCGTCCGGGCAAGGATTGGCTCACGGCTGGGATGCGACATAGACGAGGTTGTTGCCCTGGAACGCGGCGCGATAGAAGGTGCCGCCGCAGTCCTGGTACTCCACGCCCCTGATCGGCGCGGGGACACAGCCCGGCGGTAGCGCCTGCACGACGGTGCCGATCGGGACCGGGCCCGCAGCAGGCGCGGGCGGAGGCGGAGAAGGCGCCGCCGCTTTCGCCGCGGCCGCAGCGGACGCGCTCGCTGCTGCTGCAGCGCTCACGCTCGTTGCCGCGACCGCCGCGCTCGTGTACGCGACCTCGCGGCCGTCCTGGAGCACGCGCAGGAGCTTCGGCTGCAGCTCGAGCGGCAGCTCGCCCACCTCGTCGAGGAAGATCGTCGACCCGTCGGCGATCTCGAACCGGCCCATCTGGCGCGCGAGCGCGCCGGTGTAGGCGCCCTTCTCGCGGCCGAAGAGCTCGGACTCGATGAGCGTCGCCGGGAGCGCGGCGCAGTTCACCTTGACGAGCGCCCGCTTGCCCCGCGCGCTCGCGCCGTGGATCGCCTCGGCCAGCAGCTCCTTGCCGGTGCCGGTCTCGCCGAGGAGCAGCACCGTCGCGTTGGTGGGCGCGACCCGGTCGATCTCCTCGATGACCACCTTGAACGCCGGCGAGCGGCTCGCCAGGCGCTCGCGGGACCCCCCATGTGTGGCCTGTCGCAGATAGACGTTCTCCGCCTGCAGGCGAGCGTTCAGCCGCTTGATCTCCTCGTGCGCGGTCGCGAGCTCGGCGTCGGCGCGGCTGCGCGCGAGCGCCTGCACGAAAACCTCGCCCACGACCTTGAGTCGGGCGATGAGCTCCTCCGGCCACGGGCGCGTGTCGTGGAATGCGCCGAAACCGATCGCGCCGATGATCCGCCCGCCGACGCGCAGCGGTATGGAGAGCTGGGACCGGATGCCGATGCGGGCGACGTATTCGCGCAGATCGACCTCCTCCGCGGGGAGATCGTCGGGCAGCGATCGCAGCACCACGGTCCGGCCGGCGCGCACCTGGTCGAAGAGCCAGTCCATCCGCATCGCGGACGGACCGCGCGCCACCGCCTCGACGCCCCCGACCGCGACGGAGCAGCCAAACAGGACGACACCAAGACGGACGACGTCCCGGGCGCAGGTCTCGGGTTCGTAAACGTGTTCGACGCGAACGGCAAGCTGATTCGCCGGGTTGCCTCCCGGGGCAAGCTCAATGCGCCCTGGGGTCTCGCGCTCGCACCGGCCAATTTCGGCAAGTTCAGCGATCGGCTGCTGGTGGGCAACTTCGGCGACGGCGCCGTTCTCGCTTTCGACCCGCACAACGGCGAATTCGTGGGCCGTCTGCGCAAGCCCGACGGGCGGCTGCTAAAGATCGATGGACTGTGGGCTCTCGTGTTCGGCAATGGGTTTCAGAACCAGCCGACGAGCACCCTGTTCTTTACCGCAGGGCCGAACGATGAAAATCACGGCCTGTATGGTTCGATCACGCCGGCGCCGGGGGGACGGGACGATGACCGCGACGACGATGACTGAAGGGCGCTGACGAAGCACCTACGCCGCCGGTCGTGCACGATCGGCGGTCGACTCGGTCGTCGGTTCCATCCCGCAACGCCAGGCTTCAGGGCTTGACCGGTCTCCCAGGTATCGCGCGCAGACCGTGCTTTCCTGACAGCCTGCTGACGAGAGCGCGGCAGCGCCCGCAAGCGGGGCGTTGCGAATTAAGCCATCGGACTTATTGCGAACGCGAACTCTGGGGCGCAAGAATTCCCCGAGCTTCGTGCGGGCGTTTCCTTGATCAGGTACTTGCACCGCCTGCCCGTCTCGAAACCAGTCCGTTCCGATCACAGTCCTGGACGCACAGG
This sequence comes from uncultured beta proteobacterium, assembly GCA_963789885.1. Lineage (GTDB taxonomy): Bacteria > Pseudomonadota > Gammaproteobacteria > Burkholderiales > SG8-39 > DATEDA01. Next base: position 124,922 of record CAWBNB010000064.1, read on the forward strand.
GGGGAGCAACGTCATGGTCGTCGGTTCACAGTGGGTCGCGCACAATCTCGGCTTCGATCCGGTCAGGTCCCCCGCACCCTCGTCGACGTTCGCGTTCGCACCGGCAGCCCGATCGTCGAGCCCCGCGGACCTGCAGCGCGAGATCATCGATTTCGATTCGGAATCGCCGGCGGGACGGGAGTTCCTGGCGTTCACGACCGCAACCGGGCTCTCGCGATACACGGACGTGACGTGGCCGCAAGGTCTCGCGCCGCGAACCGGCCCGACGCCCCGCGGAGGCAGCGGCGACCCCCTGCCCCGCGCCGACGTCCTTGTCGTCACCTGGACCGTCGATGAAGGCCACGCGCTCAGCCGTGTGCTGACGCCGGGCAAGGACTCCCGAAACGACTATCGCCCGTACACGCACAACTACGCTGCGATTTCCCGGAAGATGCGCAGCGGCTGTCCCGCGGTCGAGGCGAAGCGATTGGGGGCGTACTGGACCACCGCGATCGGTGGCACCTCGGTGGTCGTGTTCAAGTCCGACTCGCACATGTCGCAGGACGGCCCGGAGCTTCCGAACATCGATGTCTGGCAGCAGATCATCGACGAGGTGCGGCCCAAGCTCGTGCTGACGACCGGGACCGCGGGAGGGATCGGCAAGCAGTTCGAAGTGGGCGATGTCGTAGTGAGCCCGGTCGTGCGCTTCGACTGCACCTCGAAGTTCAAGCGCGAACCCTTTCGGCAGGCCCACTACGCCAGTGCTCCGCCGCGGAAAAAGCACCTTGCGACGGCGCGATCGCTTTTTCGGTTCAACGCAGGGCAGCTGCCACGGGACAATACGCGGCAACCCAAGATCTTCTCGGTGTCGCCCGGCGACCTGAAGTCCTCGGTCGTCACCACGGATTTTTTCGGCTTCGACACCTCGGACGATCACTATCACCTGCAGGGACTTGGCGACGTCTCGGAGATGGGCGACGCGGTGCTCGGGCTCGTTTGCAGCCAGATGGGCACTAACGCGCCCCGATGGCTCGCGGTCCGGAACGTTTCGGATCCGGAGATCAAGGCAGAAGGCACACTCAAGCAGCAGGCAGCGATTGCCGCGCAGATCTACAAGGGCTTTGGTCGCTGGAGCTCGGTCTGTAGCGCAATTACCTGCTGGGCGCTCATAGCGACCGAAAGCGAAAGCAACTAGACCCAGACCATCAGCCCGAGCTCGAAGGGGTGCGTCAGCGCCTCGATGCAGGGATACGCGCGGATGCGGTAGTCGAGCCGGCCACAGAGCTCGGGCGAGAGATCGAGGACGAAGCGGTGCTCGCCGGCCTCGGTCATCGTGCCGTCGAACACGAGATCCTGGCGCACGCGGCGGTCCTCCGGCTCGCGCGTGCCGCGCGCGAGGAGGCACTCGACGACGACGTCGCCCGGCGCGAGCCCGTTCAGCTTCGCCGCGACCTCGATGCGGATCGTCTCCCCGAACCGGATCCGCCGCGGCGGCGGATCGAGCCGGCGCAGGCCGACGCCCGGCCAGGCCGCGCGCACGCGCGCCTTCCACTCGGCGACCTCGCGCGCGCGGCGGAAGTGGCCTTCCGAGTACCGCCGCCACTGCTGCGAGGCGGGCAGGTAGAACTTGCCGACGTACTCGTGGACCATCCGCGCGGCGTTGAACCGCGGCAGGATCGAGGCCATCGACCGCTTGGCGATCTTGATCCATTCCGGCGAGTAGCCGCCCGGTCCGCGCTTGTAGTACAGCGGGATCACCTGGTCCTGCAGCAGCTCGTAGAGCGTCTGCGCCTCCTCGCGGTTGCGGCGGTACTGTTCGAGGGCGCTCGACGCGGGCTTGATCGCCCAGCCGTTGTCCCCCTCGTAGCCCTCGCCCCACCAGCCGTCGAGCACCGAGAGGTTGATGACCCCGTTCATCGCCGCCTTCATGCCCGAGGTGCCCGAGGCCTCGAGCGGGTAGATCGGGTTGTTGAGCCACACGTCGACGCCCGACACGAGCCGGCGCGCGAGGCGGAGATCGTAGCCTTCGACGAGCAGGAGCTTGCCCTCGAACTCCGGCGTCTTCGAGATGCTGGTGAGGCTCCGGATCATGTCCTGCCCCGGCCCGTCGGCCGGATGCGCCTTGCCCGCAAAGATGAACAGCACCGGCCGCGCGGGGTCGTCGACGATCTTGCGCAGCTCGTCCAGGCTCTCGGCGAGCAGGGTCGCCCGCTTGTACGTCGCGAAGCGCCGGCCGAACCCGATCGTGAGCACACCCGGATCGTCGGGGTTCGCGAGGCGAAGCATGCGGTCGAGGTGCGACTCGCTCCCCTGGTTGCGGAAGTGCTGGCGCTGCATGCGGTAGCGCACGAGGTGGAACATGCGCGTCTTCAGGTGCTGCCGCACGCTCCAGAAGATGTGGTCGGGCATGTCGGCGAGCCCGTCCCACAGCTCGGGGTCGCCCATGCGCTGGCGCCAGCCGTAGCCGAGGAAGCGGTCGAAGAGGTCCATCCACTCGGTAGCGAGGAACGTCGCGACGTGCACGCCGTTCGTCACCGACGCGACCGGGTTCTCCTCGGCGGGGATCTGCGGCCAGAGCCCGGCCAGCATCCGCGACGACACGCCGCCGTGGATGCGCGACACGCCGTTGTGGAAGCGCGAGCCGCGCACCGCGAGCGCGGTCATGTTGAACTCGGAGTCGCCGGGCGTGCGGCCGAGCGCGAGCAGGTCGTCGATCGCGATGCCGGCGTCGCGGCAGAACCCCTCGAAGTAGCCGCGGATCATGTCCTCGGCGAAGTGGTCGTGCCCGGCGGCGACCGCCGTGTGCGTCGTGAACACCGTGTTCGCGGCGGCCGCCTCGAGCGCGGTGCGAAAGTCGTGCCCCTGCCCCATCAGCCCGCGGATGCGCTCGAGCAGGAGGAACGCGGCGTGACCTTCGTTGATGTGCCAGACCGTCGGCTTGATGCCCAGCGTGGCGAGCGCGCGCGCCCCGCCGACGCCGAGCACGATCTCCTGCTCGAGGCGCGTCGTGCGGTCGCCGCCGTAGAGGCGGTGGGTGATGTCGCGGTCGTGCTCCGGGTTCTCGGGGAGCTCGGTGTCGAGGAGGTAGAGCGTCACGTGGCCGACGCGCACCTGCCACACCTTCGCGATCACCGACCGGCCGGGCAGCTCGACCTGGACGCGCAGATCCCGGCCGTCGCTCGTCTCGACCGGCGCCACCGGCAGGTCGTCGAAGTCGGAGTCGACGTACTCCGCCTGCTGCGCGCCCTCGGTGTCGATCGTCTGGAAGAAGTAGCCCTGCCGGTAGAGCAGCCCGACGCCGACGAACGGCAGCCGCATGTCGCTCGCCGCCTTGCAGTGGTCGCCGGCGAGGATGCCGAGGCCGCCGGAGTAGATCGGCAGGCTCTCGTGGAAGCCGAACTCGGCGCAGAAGTAGGCGACGAGATCGCTCTGCCGGAGCCACTCCGACCCGTCGCGGCGCAGCGGCTCGCTGTGATAGGTGTCGTAGGCGGAGAGGATGCGGTTGAAGTTGCTGAGGAAGACCGAGTCGTCGGCGGAGTCGACGAGCCGCTTCTCGTCGATCCGCTTCAGGAGCGCCTTCGGGCTATGGGCGACCGCGTCCCAGAGCGGCGGATGGAGGCGCGCAAACAGCTCGCGCGTCGGCCGATCCCAGCTGTACCAGAGGTTGTTCGCAAGCTCCTCGAGCCGCGCGAGGCGGCGCGGGATGCGCGGATTGACCTCGAGGACGTAGGTGGTGCCGGGCGGTGGCATAGAGGTGGGTATTGTTCCATGTTCGGTGCGAGCGGGAAACGCTTGGTGCACGCGCCGTTCGCCCACGCGCGACGCGCACTGGAGCGGTGCGCCGCGCACGTTCGCAGAGCGAGAGCGTGGCATCTTGCGCCTCGCGGTGGGCAGCGCAGCGGTCTCGGTCCGGCGTTCGGCATAATCCGACCTCCTCCGACTGCGGAACATCCGATGACCCGACTCGGTTCAGTGCTGGCTGGAATCGCGACCGTGCTCGGTGCCGCTACCGTCCAGGGCGCCGGCATCAAGATCGAGGCGCGCGACGGCGTGGTCACGCTACGCGGCGTCGTCGAGCAGGCAAGCGTCATCCCCCGGGCCGAGGCCATCGCACTGACGGTCTCCGGCGTCAAGGCGGTCGACAACAAGCTGATCGCGTGGTCGCTCTTCGAGCACGACTGAGCGGCCCCTGCCCGCCCGCCGGCCGGTGCGCGACGGCCGCTAGCCCGCCGCCGCGCGCCCGAACCTCAGCCGTGCGCAGAGCCCCGGTCCGCCGTCGCGGTCGCGCAACTCGACGGTCGCGCCGTGACGGGCGGCGATCTCGCGCACGATGGCGAGCCCGAGGCCGCTGCCCGAGCCGGTGGCGGCCTCGCCGCGGCGGAACCGGTCGAAGACGCGCTCGCGCTCCGCGGGCGGAATCCCCGGTCCACTGTCGAGCACCTCGGCCACGGCCTCCCCGCCTTCGGTATAGATGTGCACGTCCACCTTTCCGCCGGGCGGCGAGTAGCGGATCGCGTTGTCGACGAGATTGCCGAGCGCGACTCGCAGGCCCTCCGGATCGCCCTCGACTTCCGCGCCGGCCGCGTCCAGTCCGAGATCGACGCCGCGCGCCACGGCCTGCTCCGACTGCTCGACGACCACTTCGCGCGCGAGGGCGGCGAGGTCGACCCGCGCCCGCGGCCGATCCGCCGCGTCGTCCTGCCGCGCGAGATCGAGGAGCTGACCAACCAGCCGCACGGCGCGCTGCACGCCGGACCTGAGCCGCGCGAGCGCCTGGTCGCGTTCGGCGCCCTCGGGCACGCGCTCGAGGAGCTGGAGCTGCAGCCCGACCGCCGTGAGAGGCGTGCGCAGCTCGTGCGCGGCGTCCGCGATGAACGCCCGCTCCCGCTCGAGCGCGCGCCCGAGGCGGTCCAGGAGGTCGTTGAGCGACGCGACCAGGGGCCGCAGCTCCTCGGGCAGGCCGGCTTCCGGGAGCGGTGCGAGCGCGCGCGGTCCGCGCGCCGCGAGCGACTGCGCGAGGCCGGTGAGCGGCCCGAGCCCGCGCCCGACGACGAGCCAGATGAGGGCCGCGAGCAGCGGCAGCGCCACGATCACCGGCACGAGCACGCGGACGGCGCTCTTCGCCGCGCGGTCGCGCCGCAGGCTCATCGGCTGGGCGACCTGGACGATCTGGCTCGCGGCGTCGATGCGGTAGACGCGCCAGTCGCCGTTCGAGGAGGCAACGGTGCTCAGGCCGCGCGGCGCGAGCACCAGCGGGACGACGCGTGGGCTCGACACGAACACGACGCCACCGTCGACGCGCCACACCTGGACCAGGAAGTCGTCGGCGTCGATCGCGGCCGCGCCGCGTCCTTCGAAGATGCGGTCGCGGAGCGCGATCCCCATCTGCTCGAGCTGGTAGTCGAAGAGCTCGTTCGCCTGCTCGTAGGCCGAGCGGTAGACGGCGAATGCGACGAGCGCGCCGGCGATCGCGGCCGTCGCGAGCAGTCCGGCGAGCAGGGTGCGCCGGATCGAGGTCACTACGGTTTCGCCATCGTGTAGCCCACGCCGCGCAGGGTGCGGATCAAGTCGGCGCCGAGCTTGCGGCGGAGGGCGTGGATGTGCACCTCGACCGCGTTCGACTCGATCTCCTGCCGCCAGCCATAGAGACGCTCCTCGATCTGCGCGCGCGAGAGCACCGCTTCGGGCCGCTCGAGCAACGCTTCGAGCACCGCGAACTCGCGCCCCGACAGTGCGACCTCGCGGCCGGCGACGAACGCGCGGCGCTTCGCCGGATCCAGGCGGAGCGCTCCGTACTCGATCTCCGGCGCCGCGCGCCCCGCGCGCCGCCGCGCCACCGCGCGCATCCGCGCCGCGAGCTCGTCGAGATCGAACGGCTTGACGATGTAGTCGTCGGCGCCCGCGTCGAGGCCGGCGATGCGGTCGGCGACCGCGTCGCGCGCGGTGATGATGAGGACCGCCAGGTCGGCGCCGCTCGCGCGCACGCCCTTCAGCAGCTCGAGCCCGGACTTGCGCGGGAGCCCGAGGTCGAGCAGCACCATGTCGTGCACCGGCGGCGAAAGCGCGGCGTCCGCGGCGCGCCCGTCCCGCACCCAGTCGACCGCGTGCCCGGCGAGCCGGAGGCCCGCCGCCACGCTCTCGCCGATCATCTCGTCGTCCTCGACCAGCAGTATGCGCATCGGACACCTGCAAAAGTGCGGGCGGCGCGCTCGAGAGAGCCGCGCCGCCCGGAATTGTGAACGACTTCGGGCGGCGGTCCCGCCCCGCTACAGTTTCATCTTCCACACGAACGCGACCCGCGCCGAGGCGGAGGCGGCGACCCGGACGTCCCGCTCGAGCGTGTGGCCGAAGTACGTCGCCCGCACCGTGTAGTCGCCGTCGGGCAGCTTCGCCAGCAGGTACGGCCCGTCGGACCGCACCGCGAGCACGTTCACGCCCCGGTCGTCGATCACGAGCACGTCGACGTCGGCGACGTAGGCGTCGTGATCGGCGGCCCTGCGGATGAACTCCAGCGCCAGCGGAAACTTGCATTGCGCCTGCCGCAGGGCGACGTACTCCGCCTCCCCGATGCCGCCGGTGACGTACTGGATCTCGCCGTGCGTCTTGAGCGGCGGCAGCGGGACCATCACGCCGCCGGGCCCCCGGGTGAGCGTCCAGACGACCGCCCCGTTCCGGGGCCGGAGCCCCGGATACCGCAGCTTGTACCGCCTCCGGATGGGGTGGGCCATCGCGCGGGCGCTCAGCCCATGTTCACCGGCACGTAGATCTGGGCGTCCTCGCGCTGGACGAGCACGGCGATCGACTTGGCGTTGCCGCCGACGAGCTTCCGCAGCTCGTCGACCGACTTCACCGGCGTGCCGTTCACCGCGAGGATGACGTCGCCCCGCTGGATGCCGGCCTTCTCCGCCGGGCCGGAGACGCTCTCGACCACGAGCCCCTCCTTGCCGCCGATCTCCTTGCGCTCCTCGGCGGAAAGCGCCCGCACCGCGACGCCGAGCTTGCCCTGCGGCTCGGCCGAGCGTTGCGCGGCGTCGGCCACCTTGGCGTCCTTCGCCTCGCCGACGGTGACCGCGAGCTCCTTCGCCGCGCCGTCGCGCCAGACCTCGAGCGTCGCCCGGGTCCCGGGCTTCGTCTCGGCGATGCGCCGCGCGAGGTCCCCCGAACGGTCGATCGCCGTGCCGTCGAGCTTGAGCACGACGTCGCCCGCCTTGAGGCCGGCCTGCTCCGCCGGGCTCGCCTTCTCGACCGAGCTGACCAGCGCGCCGGTGGCGGCCTTCATCCCGAACGAGCTCGCGAGCGACTGCGTGACCTCCTGGATGCCGACGCCGAGCCGGCCGCGGACCACGCGGCCGTTTGCCGCGAGCTGGTCCTTCACGTTGAGCGCGACGTCGATCGGGATCGCGAACGAGATCCCCTGGTAACCGCCGGTGCGGCTGAAGATCTGCGAGTTGATCCCGATCACCTCGCCGGCCATGTTGAAGAGCGGCCCGCCGGAGTTGCCCGGGTTGACGGCGACGTCGGTCTGGATGAACGGCACGTAGCTCGAGTCGGGCAGCGCGCGGCCGGTCGCGCTCACGACGCCCGCGGTGACGCTGTTCTCGAGGCCGAACGGGGAACCGATCGCGGCCACCCACTCGCCGGGCCGCAGCGTCTTCGGATCGCCGAACTTGACGGTCGGGAGGCCGGTGGCCTCGATCTTGAGCAGCGCGACGTCGGTGCGCGCGTCGGCGCCGACCACCCGCGCTTTCAGCTCGCGCCGGTCGGCGAGCTTGACCGTCACGTCGGTCGCGTTCTCGACGACGTGAGCGTTGGTGAGGATGTACCCGTCGCCGCTCACGATGAAGCCGGAGCCCATCCCGTGCTTCGGCATGCCGCCTTTCGGCATCGGCATCTGGAAGCGCTTGAAGAGCTCGGAGAACGGGTCGTTCTCGTCCTGCGGCTGCCGCGGCATGGCCTGCGCCGCCGGCACGGTCGCGTCGACGGTGATGTTGACGACCGCCGGACCGTACTCGCGGACGAGCTGCGAGAAATCGGGGAGCTGCGCGAGCCGCTCCGCCGGCCGCGCGGCGGGCGCGGCAGCAGCTGCCGTCTGCGCGTGCGAGGTCTCGATGAATTCGCGTCCCATGTAACCGCCACCGAGTGCGGCGATCACCGCCGCGGCGATCAGGCTGCGCGAGAGGGTCTTCGTTGGCATGCGGGTTCCTTTCTCCATCGTCGAAGGGGCGCGGAAAGCGCGCCCGGATGCCCGCACGCTACGCGGCCAAACTTAAGGGAGTCTTAAGAGGCGGCCGCGTGGCGCATAATCCGCCCCCGCGGCGGAGACGAAAGATGAAGGAGGTCCTTGCATGCGACTGACAGGAACAATCGTGGGCGTCGCGGCGATTGCGGTTCTTGCCGCGTGCGCTGGCTCCTCGAGCTATTTCAATCCGGCGACCGGCCAGACGATCAACGCCGACGGCCCCACCGACAACCCCGACCTGACGGCGTGCCGCGCCGAGTACCAGCAGGCGTTCGCGCAGGGCCCGGCACTCTGGATGGGTGAGATCGTCCCGGCCTGCATGAAGATGCGCGGGTGGGTCAAGCAGTAACGGGCGCCGGGAAGCGCCCAAAAGAAAGCCGCGCCCGAAGGCGCGGCTCGGTGAATACAGCGCGGAAGCGCCCGGATCAGTTCAGGTCCTTGTCCTTCCAGTACTTCGTCCCGGCGACCGCGACGCCCGCCTGCAGCCCGTTCGGCGTCAGGACGTAGTACGACGCGTCGGCGATCACCTGCGCGCCGGCGTCCGGCCCGGCCGACTTGCCGCCCGCACCCGCCTGCGCGACGGCGCCGCCGCTCGCTTCCCAGCCCTTGTCGATGAACTTCTGCAGGGCTGCGGCGTTCTTGAAGATGATCAGCGTCTCGCTCTGCGCGGCCCCCACCTGCAGGCCCGCGCTCGCCTGCGCCATCTCCATGTAGGTGATGTGCTTCGTCTTGTTGTCGGTGGCGAGCCCCTTGCCGCCGGCACCGCCGATGAGGAAGCTGATGCCGTAGGTGGTGAAGACGGCGTAGCCCGGCGCCTTCGCGGCCGCGTCCTTGAGCTTCGGGTCGGCCTTGTAGAACTTCTCGAGCGACGCCTGCGTCGCCTTGCGGACCTCGGCCTGCTTCTTGGCCTTTTCGTCCTGGGCGAGCGCACTGCCCGCCACCAGGGACAGGGACACCGCTGTAGCGGTGAGTAGAGTCGACAATCTCATAAGAACTCCTTTATTGGGGTTGAATCCAGGGAGGGCGTCTGGGGTTTTGACGCAGTGCAATTTTACCCCGGAGAGTGTGGGGCCGCCTGTTCGGGCGGGGGTTGACGATGATCAAACGGAGGGCGGGTGTCGGGCCCGGCGGCCTCAGCCGCCGACCATCCGTTCTGCCGGCCTACCGTCCGATAACCCGCCACCGGCGGACGGCCGGCATGATCATGACGACGAGAATCGCCGCGGTGGCGATCACGAATGCGAGGCTGATCGGCCGGGTGAAGAACACGGTCGCATCGCCGCGCGCGAGGAGCATCGCGCGGCGCAGGTACTCCTCCATCAGCGGCCCGAGCACGTAGCCGAGGACGAGCGGCGCCGGCTCGCACCCGAGCTTGACGAGCACGTAGCCGAGCACGCCGATGCCCGCGCACAGGTAGACGTCGACCGGGTTGTTGCTCACGCTGTAGTTGCCGATGCAGCAGAACATGATGATCGCGGGAAAGAGCCACCGGTACGGCACGCGCAGGAGCCGCACCCAGATCCCGACGAGCGGCAGGTTGAGGACGACGAGCAGCAGGTTCCCGATCCACATGCTGGCGACGATGCCCCAGAAGAGGTCGGGGCGGGTCGTCATCACCTGCGGTCCCGGGCGTGATCCCCTGCATGATCATCGCGCCGACCATCAGCGTCATCACCGCGCTGCCCGGGAATGCCCGAGCGTGAGCGTGGGGATGAACGCGGTCTGCGCCGCGGCGTTGTTGGCCGCCTCCGGCGCGGCGACGCCTTCGATCGCGCCGGTGCCGAAGCGCGACGGGTCGCGCGCGAGCTTCTTCTCCACCATGTAGGTCGCGAACGTCGGCAGGGCCGGCCCGGTGCCCGGCAGCAGGCCGAGGAACGCGCCGACCGCGGTCCCGCGCACGGTGGGCCAGAGCGAGTCCGTGAGATCCTTCCGCGTCGGCATCAGGCGCGGTGATCCGTCCGGTGAAGACCTCGTGCGGCTCCTTCCGCTCCAGGTTGCTCACGATCTCCGCCACCGCGAACAGCCCCACCGCGATCACCGTGAAGCCGATGCCCGTCGGTCGAGCTCGAGCACGTCGAACGCGTAGCGCGCCACGCCTGAATTGACGTCGGTCCCCACCAGGCCGAGCAGCAGGCCGAGCGCCACCATCGCGAGCCCCTTGACGAGATCGCCGTGGGTGAGGACGGCGGAGGCGACCAGCGCCATCGAGCATCAGCGAGAAGTAGTCGGCCGGCCCGAACTTCGAGCGCCCACTCGCCGAGCGGCGGACCGGCGAGCGCGATGACCAGCGTGCAGACACAGCCGGCGAAGAAGGAGGCGAGCGCCGCGATCGCGAGCGCCGGGCCCGCGCGCCCCGCGCGCGCCATCGGGTAGCCGTCGAGGCAGGTCACGGCGGACGCCGTCTCGCCCGGGATGTTGAGCAGGATCGACGTGATGGCGCCGCCGTACTGCGCGCCGTAGTAGATCCCGGCGAGCATGATCAGCGAAGCGACCGGCGGCAGCGTGAAGGTGAGCGGAAACAGCATTCCGATCGCGACCAGCGGGCTGATCCCCGGCAGCACGCCGATCAGCGTGCCGAGCGCGACGCCGACGAAGCAGTACGCGAGGTTCTGGAGCGAGAGCGCGACGCCGAAGCCGTAGGCGAGATTCGCGAGGAGGTCCATCAGAGCCCGGCGACCAGCTGGAAGGGGAGCTTGAGCACGTGGACGAAGACGCCGACCGCGAAGGCGGTCATCACCGCCGCGAGGACGAGGACCTCGCGGAAGCGGAACTCGCGGCCTCCCGCCGCGGCGAGGAAGAACATCGCCACCAGGGCCGGGACCAGGCCGAACCGGGTGATGACGAAGCCGAACGCCAGCATCGAGAGCGTGACGAAGGCGAGCGGCTTCCAGCCCCACGCCACCGCGACGGCCCCGCCGCGGGCGATCCCGCGCAGCAGGAGGAACGCGCCCAAGACGTACAGGATCCGGCCGAGCACGGTCGGGAAGTACGCCGGTCCCATGCGCATCGCCGTGCCCATCTCGTAGTCGCGGGCGACGGCGACCGCGGCCATGCCGATGAGGAGGAACAGGACTCCGGCGAGGATGTCCTGGTTGCGCAGCAAGCCTAGCTCTTCCGCAGGTGCCCGCGCCGGATCACTCGAGCGCGATGCCCACCTCGCGCACGGCGCGGCGCCAGATCTCGAGCTGGTCCTTCACCAGCGCCGAGAGCTCCTCCGGCGAGGAGCTGCGCGCTTCGAAAGCGATGCGGTCGAGCCCCTCGCGCACCTCCGGGCGTTTCATCGCCACCGCCATCTCGGCTCGCGAGGCGGTCGACGACTTCGCGCGGCATCCGCGCCGGCCCGAAGAGGCCGCCCCATGCGGTGACCGAGACACCGGTGAGTCCCGCCTCCGCGGCCGTGGGCACGTCCGGCAGGAGCGGGCTGCGGTTCGGCAACATGGTCGCGAGGGCACGGAGGCGCCCGTCCTTCACCTGCGCGAGCGCGGTGCCCGGCGTCGCGAATGCCATTTGCACGCGCCCGCCGAGGAGGTCGATCGTCAGCGGCGCATCGCCCTTGTACGGGACGTGCACGATGTCCAGCTTCTCGGCCAGCTTGAGCTGCGCGCCGAGCATGATGCTGAAGCTGTTCCCGCTCCCGTAGTTGAGCTTGCCCGGGTTGGCGCGGACGTAGCCGAGCAGTTCGGCCACGGTCTTCGCCGGTACGGCCGGGTTGGTGAACAGGAAGAACCCGAACCGGCCGACGTCCGAGATCGCGGTGAAGTCGCTCACCGGGTCGTACGGCGGCGCCTTCCGGGACGCGGGCACCCAGGACATGGCGGTGTTGGTGCCGAAGAAGAGCGTGTAGCCGTCCGCGGGCGACTTGAGGACCGCCTCGGCGGCGATTACGCCGTCGCCGCCGGGCCGCGCTTCGACGACGACCGGCTGGCCGAGTCCCTGCCCGAGCGCCTGCGACCAGGTCCTGGCAGCCAGCTCGGCCGCGCCGCTCGGCGGAAACGGCACGATCAGGCGGATCGGCTTCGACGGGTACTGCGCCGCGGCAGGCATCCCCGCGGCAGCGAGGACAAGCGTCAGCGTTAGCGACCACAACAGCCGTGGCAGTGTGTTCATTCCTCCCTCCCCCTCGTTCTCCCCCGGCGGTTCAGCCCCCTTCGGTCGATCTGCCGATCACCGTCCGGAAGATGTCCATCGGCACCGGGAACACGATCGTGGAGCTCCTGTCGCCGGCGATCTGCGTCAGCGTCTGCAGGTAGCGGAGCTGCATCGCCTGCGGCGCCTGCGCGAGCATCTGCGCGGCCTCGAGCAGCTTCACCGACGCCTGGAGCTCGCCCTCGGCGTGGATCACCTTGGCCCGCCGCTCGCGCTCGGCCTCGGCCTGGCGCGCGATCGCGCGCACCATCGTTTCGTTCAGGTCGACGTGCTTGATCTCGACGTTGGTCACCTTGATGCCCCACGCGTCGGTCTGCGAGTCGAGGATGCGCTGGATGTCCAGGTTGAGCTTCTCCCGCTCGGACAGGAGCTCGTCGAGCTCGTGCTTGCCGAGCACCGCGCGCAGCGTCGTCTGCGCGAGCTGGCTGGTGGCGGCGAGGAAGTTCTCCACCTGGATGATCGCCTTCTGCGCGTCCACCGCACGGAAGTACACGACCGCGTTGACCTTCACCGAGACGTTGTCGCGGGTGATGACGTCCTGCGGCGGCACGTCGAGCACGATGACGCGGAGGTCGACCTTCACCATCTGCTGGACGCCGCGCACGACCACGACGAGGCCCGGGCCCTTGACCTTCCAGAAGCGGCCGAGCATGAACGTGACGCCGCGCTCGTACTCGCGCAGGATCCGCAGGCTGGAGAGGACGTACGCCCCCGCGGCGAAGACGACGACGAGGAGCGCGTAGTTGAGGTCGGGCAGGAACATTCTTCACCCTCCGCCGTCTTCGGGCTTCACGTCGAGGATCAGGCCGTCGACACCGGTGACGCGCACCCGGCGGCCGGGGGCGAGGCGCTCGGGGCTGCGGATGCGCCACGTCTCGCCGTGCACGCGCGCCCAGCTCTCGTCGCCCGCGGACTCGATCACCTCTCCGCCCGCGCCGACGAGCTCCTCGCGCCCGGTGACCACGGGCCGCGCCCGCGCCTTGGCCGCCATGCCGCCGACGAGGATCATGAAAGCAGCGCTCGCCAGCGCGAGCCCGGCGATCAGCGGAATCGGGATCCCGTAGCCGGGCACCTCGGTGTCCATGAGGAAGATCGCCCCGGCCACGAATGCGATCAACCCGCCGATGCCGAGCGAGCCGAAGCTCGGGAAGAAGACCTCCGCGACCATGAACGCGAGTCCGAGCACGATCAGCGCGAGGCCGACGTAGTTCACCGGGAGCATCTGGAACGCGAACATCGCGAGCAGCAGGCAGATCGCGCCGATCACGCCCGGGAAGACGAAGCCCGGGTTCGAGAACTCGAACCAGATGCCATAGATGCCGAGCATCATCAGGATCAGCGCGAAGCTCGGGTTGGTGATCGTCGCGAGCAGCTTCGAGCGCCAGTCGGGCAGGATGGTCTCAACGGACGCACCGGCGACGGCCAGCTTGATCGCCTGGCCCCGGACCGTCACCTTCCGCCCGTCGGACTTCGCGAGCAATTCGTCGAGATCGCGCGCGACGAAGTCGATCACGCGCTCGCGCTCGGCCTCCGCGGCGGAAAGGCTGACCGCCTCGCGCACCGCCCGCTCCGCCCACGCTGCGTTGCGGCCGCGAGTCTGGGCGAGGCCGCGTATGTAGGCCGCCGCGTCGTTGACCTGCTTCTTGGTCATCGTGTCGGGAGAACCGCGCTTGGCGTCGGCCTTGTCCTTCGAGCGCGGTTCCTCGGTCCCCGGCGACGCGGGCATCCCGATCGCGACCGGCGTCGCGGCGCCGAGATTTGTCGCCGGGGCCATCGCGGCGACATGCGCGGCGTAGAGGATGTAAGTACCGGCGCTCGCGGCGCGTGCGCCGTTCGGCGCGACGTACACGGCGACCGGAACCTCCGAGCCGAGGATGTCCTTGATGATCTCGCGCATCGCGCTGTCGAGGCCGCCCGGGGTGTCCATGCGCAGCACCGCAAGTGCGGCCTTGCGGCTCGCCGCCTTCTCGAGGCCGCGGCGGACGTAATCGGCGGTCGCGGGCCCGATCGGCCCGTTGACCTCCAGCACCACGACCGGCCCGTCGGCGGCCATCGGCGCAATCGCGGCGCAAGCGAGCCCAAGGAGGCCGGCGAGCCACGCGGTCCAGCGCCAACGGGTCGTGCGCATGGTGCCTCGTCGAGCGATGCGGATGCGAGCGAAGCGGCCATCATACGCCCGCGCGCTTCGGCGGCGGTTTCTCTCTTAGCCGCTAGCGACGCGCTCGCTGTCCGAGCGGAACGCCGACGGCGCACCGTCCAGCCACGCCCGGCCGTGCGCGTACAGGCGCGCGATGACGTCCCCCTTGAGCTGGGGGAGATCCAGCTTGATCGTGAAGCCGAGCTTGGTCTGCAGGTAGGCGAGGTGGCGATAGCCCTCGGGGAACCGCCCGAGGAGCGCTTCGTCGAGCTCGAGCCGCGCGCTCGGGCTCACCGCATCCATCCGGTCCTTCTCGTAGATCGGCTGGCGCCGCACGATCGCCCAGCGGCCGTCGCGCTTCGCGAAGAAGTCGTAGAACCGGCCGGTACAGACGACGTCGACGGCCACGCCGTCGATCGCGCCGCGCTGGCTGATCGTCATCTTCGTCTGCGCGATCCCCCGCTCGCCCTTGACCTCCGCGCTGGTGCCGCCGAGGAAGTGCAGGATGCTGACACCCTTCTCGAAGCCGGCGCGGCTCACCTCGATGAACTTCTCGGCCGGCCCCTGGAACCAGGTCGCGGTCATCCAGCCGTCGGCGTGCCAGACGGTCCGGAAGCGGTCCCAGTCGCCGGCATCGCGCCAGATCGCCCAGTTGTTGACGACTTCGGCGATCGCGAGCTTGTCGTTCAGTCGCAGATCCATGTCCGTCCGCTCTCCGCTCTCTACAGCAGCCGCTGCTGCCCGCCACCGTCATACACCAAACCGCCCGGCACCGCACGCGCGGCCGGGCTGAGCCGTCCCGGCGCGCAGATCTCCGGCGCGACCAGATGGACGACCTCGACGCCGCGCGCGAGGACATAGTCGGTGATCAGTATGCGGTGGCACGCGGCGGGAAGCTTCTCCGCGCACATGATCGCGGTCGACGCGTGCCGGGCTCCGTCGAGTAGCCCGTCGATCGCGCGCGCGAATCCGGTAGTGGCCATGTGGTCGGCGAAGCCGCGGAAGGCGCCGTCCAGGGCGACGTTCGGCGACCCGGCGAGCGGCTTCCTGAAGCCGCCGAGGGCGTCGCCGCGCCATGCGTATTCGATCCCCTCCGCCGCGAGCGAGCGCTTCAGCGCCTCACCGTCGTACTGCGGCCAGCGGCGCGACCTCGGGATCGCCCGCACGTCGACCAAGCGCGCGACCCGCGCCGCGCGCAGCATCGCGAGCAGCTCCTCGACCGGGCGGTTGCTGTGACCGATCGTGAACAGCACGCTAAGGCGCCCACGATACCGGCATGCCCACCGCGAGCCCGAGCTCGCGCGCCGCGCTCCCGCGGTTGACTGCGACCTCGACGAGGCCGCTCGAGTTCTCGTACCAGAAGGCGGATCCCGGCTCGGCGTCCGCGAACACGCGCGCGTGGGCGAGCTCGCGGCTGCCGGCGACGAGCCGGTTGGTTTGCGGCACGCCGCGCGCCCGGATGCCGCTGAAGCAGTTCCCGTAGTGATCGACGTAGATCACCTCGGCGAGATCGTCCCCGCCGAAACGCACCGCGAGGTCGGCCGCCGGCGTGACGTTCTCGTTCGGGAAGTCGTCGGTCGCCACCGCTGCCGCCATCGGCGCGAATACGTCGCGGCCATGGAAGGACGGCGAGACGCCGGGCGGATGTCCGGTGATGCGCCAGACCGACTTCGAGGCGGCGCGCGCCGCGACGACCGAGAAGAGCCCGTTGTCGGGCCCGACATACCAGCGGCCGTCGGCGCGCAGCACGACCGCGCCGCGATCGGAGCCGACCCCGGGGTCGACCACGCCGAGGAACACGTGGCCGCGGGGCAGGCCTTGCACGAGCGCCGCAAGGAGGTGCGCGCTCGCACGGACGGCGAACGGCGGGGCCTCGTGGAGGAGATCGATCACGCGCACACCTGGTGCGTAACGATCGAGCATCGCCTCGACCTGGCCCACGTAGAGGTCGTCGGCGCCGAAATCGGTGAAGAGGAGGATAGCCACGCGGCGATTCTAGTCTCGGTGCTGCAGCGAAAAGCGATCGCCGGGCCAAGGGCGGGAAGCTCTGCGACAGTCGCCACGATCCTCAAGCCTAGGCGCTGCGGCCAGTCTTCTCCGCGCTCATGTTGCGAGTGTGCAACCCATCGGGGACCGGGGGCTCATATGGACGACCGACAAAAAAGGCCGGGCATACCCGGCCTTCTCCGCACGGCCCCTGCCGCGCTCAGCTCTTCGCCGCGGCGGTCTTGTCCGCCTTCTCCTTCTTGCCCTTGCGCTCGGGCTTGTCGGCGCTTTCGGCGGCGGGCTCCGGGCGGTCCATCAGCTCGACGAGCGCCATCGTGGCGTTATCGCCGAGACGGAAACCCATCTTGAGGATGCGGAGGTATCCGCCATTCCGCTTCGCGTAGCGGGGTCCGAGCTCGTCGAAGAGCTTGGTGACGACATCGCGGTCGCGCAGACGGTTGAACGCCAGCCGCCGGTTCGCGACCGACGACTGCTTGCCGAGCGTGATCATCGGCTCGACCACCCGCCGCAGCTCCTTCGCCTTGGGGAGCGTCGTCTTGATCATCTCGTGCCGGAGCAGCGAGTTCGTCATGTTCCGCAGCATCGCGAGGCGATGCGTCGACGTGCGGTTGAGCTTCCTCAGTCCGTGACCGTGGCGCATGGTGCTTTCTCCGGACGCCTCAGGGCGTCATCTTCTCCAGGCCGGCAGGCGGCCAGTTCTCGAGTTTCATGCCGAGCGTGAGCCCGCGCGCGGCGAGCACTTCCTTGATCTCGTTCAGCGACTTGCGGCCGAGGTTCGGGGTCTTGAGGAGCTCGGTCTCGGTGCGCTGGATGAGGTCGCCGATGTAGTAGATGTTCTCGGCCTTCAGGCAGTTCGCCGAGCGCACCGTGAGCTCGAGGTCGTCGACCGGGCGCAGCAGGATCGGATCGATCGGCGGCGCCTTCGTCGGCGGTTCGATCGTCCCGACCGGCGTCTGCGGCAGGTCGGCGAAGACGTTCAGCTGGTCGACGAGGATCCGCGCCGCGTACTTGATCGCCTCCTCGGGCTCGATCACGCCGTTCGTCTCGATGTCGATCACCAGCTTGTCGAGGTCGGTGCGCTGCTCGACGCGCGCGCTCTCGACCTGGTAGCTCACCCGCCTCACCGGCGAGAACGAGGCGTCGAGAATGATCTTGCCGATGCCCTTCGACTCCTCCGGGATGACGCGCAGGTTGCCCGGCTGGTAGCCGCGGCCGCGCTCGACCCGGATCGTCATCTCGACCTTGCCGCCGGGCGACAGGTGCGCGATCACGTGATCCGGGTTGATGATCTCGACGTCGTGGGTGGTCTCGATGTCGCCGGCGGTGACCAGGCCCTCGCCGCGCTTGTTGAGCCGCAGCGTCGCCTCGTTGCCGGAGTGGAGCTTGAGCACCACGCCCTTGAGGTTGAGCAGGATGTCGACCACGTCCTCCTGCACGCCCTCGATCGTCGAGTACTCGTGCAGCACGCCGGCGATCTGCACCTCGGTGGGCGCGAAGCCGGGCATCGACGAGAGCAGCACGCGCCGCAGCGCGTTGCCGAGCGTGTGGCCGTAGCCGCGCTCGAACGGCTCCATCGTGACCTTGGCGTGGTACGGCGCGACCGGCTGCACGTCGATGATCCGTGGCTTGAGGAATCCAGTGCTTTGCATGCGTTTGTCCTGACCTTGATAGTGCGTCGTGATTACGGTTCCGCGCTGACCCGTTTACTTCGAATAGAGCTCGATCACCAGGTGCTCGTTGATGTTCTGCGGCAGCTCGGTGCGTTGCGGCAGCGCCTTGAACTTGCCCTTGAGGCCCTTCGCGTCGACCTCCAGCCACTCGGGGATGCCGCGCGACTCGGCCGCTTCAGCCGCGGCCTTGACGCGCAGTTGCGCCTTCGCCTTCTCCGCGATCTCGATCGTGTCGCCCGGCTTGACGACGTAGGACGGGATGTTCACGCGCTTGCCGTTGACGAGGATGGCGTTGTGGCGCACGACCTGGCGCGCCTCGGAGCGGCTCGCGCCGAACCCCATCCGGTGGACGACGGTGTCGAGCCGCGACTCGAGCAGCGCGAGGAGGTTGTCGCCGGTGATGCCCTTGCGGCGGTCAGCTTCGGCGTAGATCTTCCGGAACTGGCGCTCGAGCACCCCGTACAGACGACGAACCTTCTGCTTCTCGCGCAGCTGCGTCGCGTAGTCCGACCGGCGGCCGCCCGACTTCTGGCCGTGCTGGCCCGGGGCGTAGCTCCGCCGCTCGATCGCGCACTTGTCGGTAAAGCACTTCTCGCCCTTGAGGAAGAGCTTCTCTCCCTCGCGGCGGCACTGGCGGCACTTCGAATCCAGGTTGCGGGCCATTTCCGTTCACGCCACGAGGGGCCACAGCCCCTCGTGCTCCCCAAAGACTGCTTTCGGCATCGTGTTTCTCCTAAATCCGGCGCCGCTTCGGCGCGCGGCAGCCGTTGTGCGGAACGGGCGTCACGTCCGCGATGCTGGTGATCTTCAGGCCGATCGCGTTGAGCGAGCGGACCGCCGATTCGCGCCCCGGGCCGGGGCCCTTGATGCGCACCTCGAGGTTCTTCACGCCGCACTCCTGCGCCCCGCGCCCGGCGCGCTCGGCTGCGACCTGCGCCGCGAACGGCGTCGACTTGCGCGAGCCCTTGAAGCCGGCGCCGCCGGAGCTCGCCCAGGAAAGCACGTTCCCCTGGCGGTCGGTGATGGTGATGATCGTGTTGTTGAAGGATGCGTGAACGTGCGCGATGCCCTCGGCCACGTTCTTCTTGACCTTCTTGCGTACCCGCGTCGCCGCGGTCGGCTGCGCTGCTTGAGTCTGCGGTCGTGCCATTGCCATCCTTCCTCGGTCAGACCTTGCCGGCTTGCGGCTTGGCCGCGATCGCCTGCTTGCGCGGGCCCTTGCGGGTGCGCGCGTTGGTGCGGGTGCGCTGGCCGCGGACCGGCAGGCCCTTGCGGTGGCGCACGCCGCGGTAGCAGCCGAGGTCCATCAGGCGCTTGATGTTCATCGACACCTCGCGCCGCAGGTCGCCTTCGATCGTGAGCTTCCCCACGTACTCGCGCAGCCGGTCGACCTCGCTGTCGGAGAGGTCCTTCATCTTGGTCGTCCCCTTCACGCCAGCGGACTCGCAGATGACCTTCGCGCGCGCGCGTCCGATGCCGTAGATCGCGGTCAGCGCGATCTCCGCGTGCTGCTGGTTGGGGATGTTGACCCCTGCGATACGTGCCATGGTTGCCCTCGTCTCTAACCGTGCCCTAGCTCGCGCGCCCTAGCCCTGGCGCTGCTTGTGCCGCGGGTCCTTGCAGATCACCCGCACCACGCCGTTGCGCCGGATGATCTTGCAGTTGCGGCACATCTTCTTCACCGATGCGACTACCTTCATCGCGCTACTCCTTGCCTATCGCGCGCGGAAAACGATCCGCGCCCTCGAAAGATCGTACGGCGTCAGCTCCACCGTCACCTTGTCCCCGGGGAGGATGCGGATGTAGTGCATGCGCATCTTCCCCGAGACGTGTCCCAGTACGACGTGTCCGTTCTCGAGCTTCACCTTGAAGGTGGCGTTCGGCAGGTTGTCGACAATCTCTCCCTGCATCTGGATCACGTCTTCTTTCGTCATACGCGGGTTCTAGCCGCTTGCGTCCCTTCACCTCGTGGGGAACCCCGCTCCCTTGAAGTTCGCCTTCTTCAGCAGGCTCTCGTACTGGTGGGTCATGATGTACGCCTGGACCTGCGACATGAAGTCCATCGTCACCACGACGATGATCAGCAGGCTCGTGCCGCCGAAGTAAAACGGCACGTTCCACTTCAGGATCAGGAACTCGGGCAGCAGGCAGATCGCAACCACGTAGATCGCGCCGGCAAGCGTGAGCCGCGTCAGGATCCGCTCGAGGTACCTCGCCGTCTGCTCGCCGGGCCGGATCCCGGGAACGAACGCCCCCGACTTCTTCAGGTTGTCCGCGGTCTCCTTCGGGTTGTACTGGAGCGCGGTGTAGAAGAAGCAGAAGAAGACGATCGCCGCCGCGTACAGCAGCACGTACACCGGCTGTCCCGGCACCAGCGTCGAGGCGACGTCCTTCAGCCACGTCATGCTCTCGCCGCGGGTGAACCAGCTCGCCGCGGTGGTCGGGAACAGGATGATCGACGAGGCGAAGATCGGCGGGATCACGCCCGACATGTTGAGCTTGAACGGCAGGTGCGAGCTCTGGCCGCCGTAGATCTTGTTGCCGACCTGACGCTTCGCGTAGTTCACCAGGATTTTCCGCTGGCCGCGCTCGACGAAGCACACGAACCAGGTGATCCCCATGATAGCGACCGCGATCACGAGCGCGGTGAGCGGGTTCATCGCACCGGTGCGCACGAGCTCGAGCGTGCCGCCGATCGCGTTCGGCAGCCCGGCGGCGATGCCGGCGAAGATCAGGATCGAGATGCCGTTGCCGAGGCCGCGCTCGGTGATCTGCTCGCCGAGCCACATCAGGAACATCGTGCCGGTCACGAGCGTGACCACGGTGGTGAACCGGAACATCAGGCCGGGATCGATCACGAGGTTCTGCTGCTGCTCGAGTCCGAGCGAGATCATCGTCGCCTGGAACGTGGCCAGCACGACGGTGCCATAGCGCGTGTATTTCGTGATCTGGCGCTGGCCCGCCGGGCCTTCCTTGCGCAGCTGCTCGAGCGTCGGCGAGACCGCGGTCATCAGCTGCATGATGATCGAGGCCGAGATGTACGGCATGATCCCGAGCGCGAAGATCGAGAAGCGCGAGAGCGCCCCGCCCGAGAACATGTTGAGCAGCCCAAGGATCCCGCCCTGGTTCGTCTTGAAGAGCTCGCCGAGGACGTTCGGGTCGATGCCCGGCACCGGGATGTGCGCGCCGACCCTGAAGACGACGAGGGCCGCGAGGAGGAAGAAGAGTCGCTTCTTCAGGTCCCCGTACTTGCCCGTCTTGCCGAGTTGTGCAGCTGCTGTCGCCACGGCTGGTGCCTGCTACTCCTTCTTCCCCTTGTCACCCTTGTTGTCGCCTTTTCCGCCACCCTTGGGCTTGTCCGCGCCCTTGGGTTGATCTCCGCCCTTCGCCTTGCCGGCCTTCGCGTCCGCGGATGCGGCCGGCTTCGCGGCCTTGTCCGCCGCGTCGCCCTTCGCTTTCGCTTTCGCCTTTTCTTCCTTCGGCGGCTCCTTGACTTCGACCGGCGGCTTCGGCGGCGCCTTCGGCTTTTCCTTGATGTCGACGAGGCTCCCGCCCGCCGCCTGGACCGCCGCACGCGCGCCCTTGCTCGCGCCGATGCCCTTCACCGTGACCTTGCGGGTCAGCTTGCCCGAGAGAATCAGCTTCGCACCGGACGCTTCCTTTGGAACGACGCCCGCCTCTTTGAGCGCGGTGAGGTCGATCGTGTCGGCCTTCATCTTCTCCACGTCGGACAACCGCACCTCGGCGGTCGCGTCGCGGAGAGGCGACGCGAAGCCGC
This sequence comes from uncultured beta proteobacterium, assembly GCA_963789885.1. Taxonomy (GTDB): domain Bacteria; phylum Pseudomonadota; class Gammaproteobacteria; order Burkholderiales; family SG8-39; genus DATEDA01. Next base: position 146,878 of record CAWBNB010000064.1, read on the forward strand.
GCTTCGGCAGGCGCCGCTGGAGCGGCATCTGCCCGCCCTCGAAGCCCACCTTGTGGAAACCGCCCGAGCGGGCCTTCTGACCCTTGTGGCCGCGGCCCGCGGTCTTGCCGAACCCGGAGCCGATGCCGCGCCCCACGCGCCGGCGCGCACGCCGCGAGCCGGGAGCGGGCTTGATGTCGTTGAGATGCATGGCTCGCTCCTATGCTTCCACGCGGACGAGATACGCGACCCGCGCGATCATCCCGCGCACGGCCGGGGTGTCCTCGAGCTCGACCGTCTGCCGCAGACGCCGCAGGCCCAGCCCGCGCACGGTCTGCCGATGCCCCGCGCGGCACGCGATCGGGCTCTTCACTAGCGTCACCTTGACCTTCTTCTTGTCCGCCATCGTCAATCTCAGCCGGTGATGTCCGCGACCTTCTTGCCGCGCTTGGCGGCGATCTCCGCCGGCGTACGCATCTTGCGCAGGCCATCGAGCGTCGCGCGCACGACGTTGTAGGGGTTCGTCGACCCGGTGCACTTCGCGAGGATGTCCTTGACGCCGGCCACGTCGAACACCGCGCGCATCGGGCCGCCGGCGATGATCCCGGTGCCCTCGGAGGCGGGCTGCATCAGCACCTTCGACGCGCCGTGACGCCCGATCACCGCGTGCTGCAGCGTCCCGTTCTTGAGGCTCACGCGGAACATCTTCCGCCGCGCCTCCTCGAGCGCCTTCTGCACTGCCACCGGCACCTCGCGCGCCTTGCCTTTGCCCATGCCGACCCCGCCGTCGCCGTCGCCGACCACGGTCAGCGCGGCGAAGCCGAGCACCCGGCCGCCCTTCACCACCTTGGTGACGCGGTTGACCGAAACCATCTTCTCGCGCAGACCGTCCGAGCGCTCCTCGGAAGTCTGCATCCTGGGCTGCATTCTCGCCATCTTGTTCCCCGCCTCAGAACTTCAACCCGCTCTCGCGAGCGGCTTCGGCCAGCGCCTTCACCCGGCCGTGGAACCTGAACCCGCTGCGGTCGAACGCAACGCGCTCGATCCCCAGCTTCTTCGCCTTCTCGGCGATGCGCTTGCCGACGACCGTCGCCGCGGCCTTGTTGCCGCCGTTCGGCAGCTGCGAGCGCACTTCCTTCTCCGCGGTCGATGCGGCGGCGAGCACCTTCTTGCCGTCGCCGGAGATCACCTGCGCGTAGATGTGCTGGTTCGTGCGGTGCACGGCGAGCCGCGTCACGCCGAGGTCGCGCTGCCGCGCCCGGGTCTGGGCGGCGCGGCGGATGCGGGATTCACGCTTGTCGCTCATGGCTTCACCCCCTATTTCTTCTTGGTTTCCTTGAGGATCACGGTCTCGTCCGCGTAGCGGACGCCCTTGCCCTTGTACGGCTCCGGCGGGCGGACCGCACGGACCGTCGCGGCGACCTGGCCGACGAGATGCTTGTCGGTGCCCTTGAAGACGATCTCGGTCTGGGTCGGCGTCTCGACCTTCACGCCTTTCGGCATCTGGTGCACGACCGGATGCGAGAACCCGAGCGTGAGGTTGAGCTTCTCGCCCTGCGCCTGCGCACGGTAGCCGACGCCGACCAGCGTCAGCTTGCGCTCGAAGCCCTTGGTGACGCCGATCATCATGTTGGCGAGGAGCGCGCGCAGCGTTCCCGACATCGCGTTCGCCTCGTTCGAGTCGTCCACCGTCTCGACGACGACCGCGTCGCCGTCCTTCTTCACGCGCACGTTCGGCGTGAACGGCTGGGTGAGCGTGCCGAGCGGACCCTTCACCGAAACGCTCGCGGCGGCGACGTTGATCTCGACGCCCTTGGGCACCGGCACCGGAAGCTTTCCTACGCGGGACATGTCTAGTGCTTCCTTTACGCCACGATGCAGAGGACCTCGCCGCCGACGCCGCTTGCGCGCGCCATGCGGTCGGTCATCACGCCACGCGGCGTCGAGACGATCGCCACGCCGAGGCCGTTCATCACCTTGGGGATGTCGTTTGCGCCGCGGTACACGCGCAGCCCCGGGCGGCTGACGCGCTCGATGCGCTCGATCACCGGGTGGCCGGCGTAGTACTTGAGCGCGATCTCGATCTCGGGCTTGCCGCCGTTCGGCTTGACGACGAAGCCCTCGATGTAGCCCTCGTCGGCGAGCACCTTGGCGATCGCGCCTTTCACCTTCGACGACGGGATCGCGACCGTGGTCTTGCCGACCAGCTGCGCGTTGCGGATGCGCGTCAGCATGTCGGCGATCGGGTCCATCATGCTCATGGAGCGCCTCCGGTTACCAGCTCGCCTTGGCGAGGCCCGGGACCTCGCCGCGCATCGCGATGTCGCGCAGCTTGTTGCGCCCCAGCCCGAACTTGCGGAAGTAGCCGCGCGGGCGGCCGGTCAGCGCGCAGCGGTTGCGCACCCGGACCGGGGAGCTGTCGCGCGGCAGCCGCTCGAGCTTCGCGCGCGCCGCCATGCGGTCCTCGTCGGCCGCCTTCGCGTCGTTGATGACCGCCAGCAGGGCCGCGCGCTTCGCCTGGAACTTGGCCACGAGCTTGCGGCGCTTCTCGTTGCGCAGGACGGTGGAGAGCTTCGCCATGGAGAACCCTTCAGTTCTTGAACGGAAACCGGAAGGCGGCGAGCAGCGCCCGCGCCTCGTCGTCGGTCTTCGCAGTGGTGGTGATGCTGATGTTCATCCCCCGGAGCGTGTCGATCTTGTCGTAATCGATCTCCGGGAAAATGATCTGTTCCTTCACGCCGAGGCTGTAGTTGCCGCGGCCGTCGAACGAGCGGTTCGACACGCCGCGGAAGTCGCGGATGCGGGGCATCGCGATCGACACCAGGCGGTCGAGAAACTCGTACATCCGCTGGCCACGCAGGGTCACCATGCAGCCGATCGGGTAGCCGACGCGCACCTTGAAGTTCGCGATCGACTTCTTCGCCTTGGTGACGACCGGCTTCTGCCCGGTGATCTTCGTGAGGTCCCCGACCGCGTTGTCGAGGATCTTCCGGTCCTGGGTGGCCTTCCCGACGCCGATGTTGACCGTGATCTTCGCGATCCGCGGCACTTCCATCGGGCTCTTGTACGCGAACTTCTGGGTCAGCTCGGGTACCACCTTCTCTTTGTAATGCTCCTGCAGGCGCGTCATTGGTCAGGTCCCTTCCGCCTACTGCGCGTCGACCATTTCGCCGTTCGACTTGAACACCCGCACCCGGCGGCCGTCGGGCATGGTCTTGACCCCGACGCGGTCGGCCTTCTTGGTCTGCGGGTTGAAGAGCGCGATGTTCGACACGTCGATCGGCATTTCCTTGTCGATGATGCCGCCCTGGATGCCCTTCATCGGGTTCGGGCGCTGGTGCTTCTTGACCCGGTTGATCCCTTCCACCACGAAGTGCCCGGCGTCGATGCGGCGCAGCACCGTGCCGCGCTTGCCCTTGTCGCGCCCCGCGATGACGATGACGTCGTCGCCTTTCTTGATCTTCTCCATCACAGCACCTCGGGAGCAAGCGACACGATCTTCATGAACCGCTCGGAGCGCAGCTCGCGCGTCACCGGGCCGAAGATGCGCGTGCCGATCGGCTCGAGCTTCGGGTTGAGCAGCACCGCTGCGTTCGAGTCGAACCGGACGCGCGAGCCGTCGGGCCGGCGCACGCCCTGCGCGGTGCGCACGACGACCGCGTGGTAGATCTCGCCCTTCTTCACGCGCCCGCGGGGCGCGGCGTCCTTGACGCTCACCTTGATCACGTCGCCGATGCCCGCGTAGCGGCGCTTCGAGCCGCCGAGGACCTTGATACACATCACCGAACGCGCACCGGTGTTGTCGGCGACGTCCAGCACCGTCTGCATCTGGATCATTCTCTTTTCTCCAACTTCTCCTGCTCGCCGACCCGCCCTTAACCTCGGGCCGCCCGAGCAGTCAGTCTTGGAGCCCGTTCAGGGCTTGAGGCCCCGCCTGACGGAACGACCCCAGGCCGGGGCGAAAAAGCGCGAGATTATAAGGGCTTCCGCCCTACAGGCGCAAGTCCTAGACCGTCTTCGCCTTCTCCACGAGCTTCGCCACCCGCCAGTTCTTGGTGCGGGAGATCGGCCGGCACTCCTCGATGGTGACGAGGTCGCCTTCCTTGCACTCGTTCGTCTCGTCGTGCGCGTGGTACTTTTTCGAGCGCGTCACGATCTTGCCGTAGAGCGGATGCGTCACCCGGCGTTCGATCAGCACGGTGACCGTCCGGTCCATCTTGTCGCTCACCACCCGCCCGGTGAGCTGGCGGGCGACCTTCCGCCCGGCCGGCGTCCCAACCGGTGTCTGCTCCGTCATTTCGCCCTCGCCTTCTCGCCCATGATCGTGCGCACGCGCGCGATGTCGCGGCGGACCTTCTTCAGCTGGCTCGTGTTGTTCAGCTGCTGGGTGGCCTTCTGCATCCGCAGGCTGAACTGCGCCTTGAGGAGGTCCTGCAGCTCCTTCGTGAGCGCGGCCGCGTCCTGGCCGCGAAGTTCGCTCGTCTTCATCGCATCACCCCGGTTGCCGCTGCACGAACGTGGTCCGGATCGGCAGCTTCGCCGCCGCCAGCGCGAACGCCTCGCGGGCGAGCGTCTCGTCGACACCGTCCATCTCGTAGAGCACTTTGCCCGGCTGGATCTCGGCCACGAAGTACTCGGGGTTGCCCTTGCCGTTGCCCATCCGCACCTCGGCCGGCTTCTGGCTCACCGGCTTGTCCGGGAAGATCCGGATCCAGACCCGGCCGCCGCGCTTGACGTGCCGGGTCATCGCCCGGCGCGCCGCCTCGATCTGGCGCGCGGTGAGCCGGCCGCGGGTGGTCGCCTTCAGGCCCCACTCGCCGAACGACACCTTGTTGCCGCGGGTCGCGACGCCGTAGTTGCGGCCCTTCTGTTGCTTGCGGTACTTGGTCCTAGCTGGCTGAAGCATCGCCCGGGCCTCCAGTTGTCTTCTTCACGACACGCTTGACCGGGGGCTTCTTCGGCTCCGGTTTCGGCGCCTCGACGGCTTCGGGGCTCGCCGCCTCGCCCGCCTTCGCCTCGGCAGCGCCTTCGGCCTTCTTCGGACGGCCGCGCGTCGGGCGCGCCCGCACGTCCGGCGCCGGCGCGCCTTCGGGCCGGGCGCCCGGTCGCGGCGGGGCGCGGCGCACACGCCGCGGATCGCGCGTCTCGTCCTGGGTTTCCGCCGACGGTGCGGTGGCCGGCTGCTCGTGCTTGGAGAGCACTTCGCCCTTGTAGACCCACACCTTGATGCCGATCACCCCGTAGGTGGTCTTCGCCTCGCCGAACCCGTAGTCGATGTCGGCGCGGAGGGTGTGGAGCGGCACCCGCCCTTCCCGGTACCACTCGGTGCGCGCGATCTCGATCCCGTTCAGCCGGCCGGCGCTCATGATCTTGATGCCCTGCGCGCCGAGCCGCATCGCGTTCTGCATCGCGCGCTTCATCGCGCGGCGGAACATGATCCGCTTCTCGAGCTGCTGCGCGATCGAATCGGCGATGAGCTGCGCGTCGGTCTCGGGCTTGCGGATCTCCTCGATGTTGACGTGCACCATCTGCACGCCGAGGAGACGGCGAAGCTCGGCCTTCAGGTGCTCGATGTCCTCGCCCTTCTTGCCGATCACCACGCCGGGCCGCGCGCTGTAGATGGTGATCCGGGCGTCCTTGGCCGGGCGCTCGATGACGACCTTGCTCACCGAAGCGTGCGCGAGCTTGCGCTTCAGGAAGTCGCGGACCTTGAGGTCCTCGTTCAGCATCGTCGAGAACCCGCGCCCTTTCGCGAACCAGCGCGAGTTCCAGTCGCGGCTCACGCCGAGCCGGAAGCCGATCGGATTGATCTTCTGTCCCATGGGGGCTCCTTAGGCCTTCTTCGCCCGGGCGCGCTTCGGCGCGGGCTCGTCGCCGACGACCACGAAGATGTGGCAGCTCGGCTTGATGATCTTGAACCCGCGCCCCTTCGCGCGGGCGTGAAAGCGCTTCAGCACCGTCGCGCGCTCCACCAGCACGCTCTTCACCTTCAGCTCGTCGATGTCGGCGCCGTCGTTGTGCTCGGCGTTCGCGATCGCCGACTCGAGCACCTTCTTGATGAGGCGGGCGCCTTTCTTCGGCGTGAAGCTGAGGACGTTCAGCGCCTTCTCGACCGGCAGGCCGCGGATCATGTCCGCCACCAGCCGGCCCTTCTGCGCCGACAGCCGCACGCCGTAAAGCTTCGCTTGGGTTTCCATCGCCTGCCCGCCCCTACTTCTTCGCCGGCGCCGACGCGCCTGGAGCCGACGTCGGCGCGGGCCCGGCGGACGGCGCTGCGGTCTTGCGATCCGCCGAGTGCGCCTTGAAGGTGCGCGTCAGCGCGAACTCGCCGAGCTTGTGCCCGACCATGTTCTCGGTGACGTAGACCGGAATGTGCTGCTTGCCGTTGTGCACGGCGATCGTGAAACCGACGAAGTCGGGCACGATCGTCGAGCGGCGCGACCAGGTCTTGATCGGACGCTTGTCGCCGCCGCCGCGCGCCGCGTCGACCTTCTTCATCAGATGGTGGTCGACGAACGGGCCCTTCTTGATTGAACGCGCCATATCGGTGCTCCTCGCTTACTTCTTGTGGCGGCTCGTGACGATCATGCCGCGCGTACGCTTGTTGGTCCGGGTGCGATAGCCCTTCGTGAGCTGGCCCCACGGCGAGACCGGGTCGCGCTTGGTGCCGGTGCGGCCCTCGCCGCCACCGTGCGGGTGGTCCACCGGGTTCATCGCGACGCCGCGGACGGTCGGACGCACGCCTTTCCATCGGACCCGGCCTGCCTTGCCGGTCTTCTCGAGCGAATGCTCCTCGTTCCCTACCTCGCCAATCGTCGCCCGGCAGTCGACGTGCACCTTGCGGATCTCGCCCGAACGCATCCGGAGCTGTGCGTAGCTGCCTTCCCGGGCGAGCAATTGCGCCGAGCCGCCGGCCGAGCGTGCCAGCTGCGCGCCCTTGCCGGGCTGCAGCTCGATGCAGTGGATCGTCGTGCCGACGGGAATGCTCCTGAGCGGCAGCGCGTTGCCGGGCTTGATCTGGGCCTCGGGCCCGCTCGCGAGCTGCGCCCCGGCGCCCACGCCCTTCGGCGCGATGATGTAGCGGCGTTCGCCGTCGGCGTAGCAGAGGAGCGCGAGGTGCGCGCTGCGGTTCGGGTCGTACTCGAGCCGCTCGACCTTGGCCGGGATCCCGTCCTTGTCGCGACGGAAGTCGACGACGCGGTAGTGCTGCTTGTGTCCGCCGCCATGGTGGCGAGTGGTGACGTGGCCGTAGTTGTTGCGCCCGGCGGTCCGCGATTTGCGCTCGATCAGGCTCGCAACGGGCTTGCCCTTGTGCAGCTCGGCCGTGACCACCTTGACGTAGTGGCGGCGGCCGGCGGAGGTCGGTTTGAGTTTGACGAGGGCCATGGGTTACTCCGTAGCCTGGAAGTTGATGTCCTGACCCGGCGCGAGGCTGACGTAGGCCTTCTTCCAGTTGCGCCGGCGGCCCATCATGCGGCCGAACCGCTTTTCCTTCCCCTTCACGTTCGCGACCCGGACGCCGGTCACTTCCACCTTCTTCTCCTTGGTGCTGAACAGGAGCTCGACCGCAGCCTTGATCTCGGGCTTGGTCGCGTCGGGTGCGACGCGGAATACGTACTGGTTCGCACGCTCGCCGACGAACGTGCTCTTTTCGGACACGACGGGCGCGAGCAGCACGGTCAGGAGACGTTCCTGGTTGAAGCTCATGCGTACATCTCCTCGAGCTTCGCCACGGCCTTGCGCGTGACGAGCACGTTCTTCGAGCTCACCAGCGTCACCGGGTCAGCGTGCCGCACCTCGAGCACCTGCACGTTCGGCAGGTTGCGCGAGGAGAGCGCGAGGTTCTCGTCGACCGCGTCGGTGATGAGCAGCACCTGGTCGAGTCCGAGCGCCTTGACCTTCTGCGCGAGGAGCTTCGTCTTCGGCTGGTCGACCTTGAAGTCCTCGACCACCGACAGCCGCCCGTCGCGCGCAAGCTGGGAGAGGATCGACGCCATGCCCGCCCGGTACATCTTGCGGTTGATCTTCTGGCTGAAGTTCTCGTCGGGCGAGCTCGGGAAGATCTTGCCGCCCCCGCGCCATAACGGGCTGCCGCTGAAGCCAGCGCGCGCGCGGCCGGTGCCCTTCTGCCGCCACGGCTTCCGGTGCGAGCGGGTGAGGTCGCCGCGAGCCTTCTGCGCGCGCGTGCCGAGGCGGGCGTTTGCCTGGTAGGCGACGACGAGCTGATGGACCAGCGCTTCGTTGAAGTCGCGCCCGAACGCGGCGTCGGACGCCGACACGGTCGACGCGCCCTTGCCCTGATCGTTGATGAGCTTCAGTTCCATCGCGCCCCCTATTTCTTCGCCGGCGCCGCTTTGCGCGACGCCTTCGCGGCGGGTTTCACGACGATGTGACCGCCGGCAGAGCCCGGCACCGCGCCCTGCACGAGGAGCAGCTGCCGCTCGGCGTCGATCCGCACGATCTTGAGGTTCTGCACGGTGCGCGCCTTGGCACCAAGGTGCCCGGCCATGCGCTTGCCGGGGAACACCCGTCCCGGGCTCTGGTTCTGGCCGGTCGAGCCGGGCGTGCGATGCGAGATCGAATTGCCGTGGCTCTGGCGGCCGGAGGCGAAGTGGTGGCGCTTGATCGTCCCGGCGAAGCCCTTGCCGATCGAGGTCCCGGACACATCCACCAACTGGCCCACCTGGAAGATGTCCGTGCCGATCTTGGCGCCCGGCTGGAAATTGCCCGCTTCGGCTTCGGCGATCCGGAACTCCCTCAGGATCGTTCCGCCCTCGACGCCCGCTTTCGCGAAATGGCCGGCCATCGGCTTCCCGACGCGCGAGGCGCGGCGTTTGCCGTAGGTGACCTGCACGGCAGCGTAGCCGTCGCTCTCGGGTTTCTTGACCTGGGTGACGCGGTTGTCGGCGACGTCCAGCACCGTCACCGGGAGGCTATCGCCGTCCTCGGTGAAGACGCGGCTCATGCCGACCTTGCGGCCGACGAGTCCAAGACTCATGTCTCTACCTTTCCTTGTTGCTCCGTGCCCTTGGCTCGGAGTCCCAGCTGCAATTGGCCAGGAACGTAAACGTGCTACCGCAGAATTTCCCGGGGCGGGCAGAGCCCGCCCCGTACTTGAGCGTCTATAGCCTGATCTCTACGTCCACTCCCGCGGGGAGATCCAACTTCATCAGCGCGTCCACCGTCTTGTCGGTGGGATCGATGATGTCCATCAGGCGCTGGTGGGTGCGGATCTCCATCTGGTCGCGCGAGGTCTTGTTCGCGTGCGGCGAGCGCAGGATGTCCCAGCGCTGGATGCGCGTCGGCAACGGCACCGGCCCCTTCACCACCGCGCCGGTCCGCTTCGCCGTATCGACGATCTCGAGCGCCGACTGGTCGATGAGCTTGTAGTCGTACGCCTTCAGGCGGATGCGGATTTTCTGACCTGGGAGTGCCATAGCTGTTCAGTACTCTTGTCTACCTGTATCGGGGATCTGCAAGGGGGCCATGCCCCCTTGCTCCTGTCCGGCTGCTCGGTTCTTACTCGATGACCTTGGTGACGACGCCGGCCCCGACCGTGCGGCCGCCCTCGCGGATCGCAAAGCGCAACCCCTCTTCCATCGCAATCGGGGCGATCAGACTCACCGTGATCGACACGTTGTCCCCCGGCATCACCATCTCCGTGCCCGCCGGCAACTCCGCCGACCCCGTCACATCGGTCGTGCGGAAATAAAACTGCGGCCGATAACCATTGAAAAACGGCGTGTGCCGACCCCCCTCCTCCTTCGACAGCACGTACACCTCGGCCTGAAACTTCGTGTGCGGAGTGATCGAACCGGGCTTCGCCAGCACCTGCCCGCGCTCCACCTCCTCCCGCTTGGTGCCCCGCAGCAGCACCCCAATGTTGTCCCCTGCCTGCCCCTCATCGAGGAGCTTGCGGAACATCTCCACCCCGGTGCACACCGTCTTCTGCGTGGGCTTCAGGCCCACGATCTCGATCTCCTCGGAGACCTTGATGATCCCCCGCTCCACCCGCCCGGTGACCACCGTCCCCCGGCCCGAAATCGAGAACACGTCCTCCACCGGCATCAGGAACGGCTGATCGAGCGCACGCTTCGGCAGCGGAATGTAGCTATCCAGCGCTTCGGCGAGCTTGAAGATCGACCCCTCGCCCATGTCCGACTTGTCCCCTTCCAGGGCTTTCAGCGCCGAGCCGATCACGATCGGGGTCTTGTCCCCGGGAAACTCGTACTTCGACAACAGCTCCCTCACCTCCATCTCCACCAGATCCAGGAGCTCCTTGTCATCGACCATGTCGGCCTTGTTCAGGTACACCACGATGAACGGCACCCCCACCTGGCGGGCAAGCAGGATGTGTTCGCGCGTCTGCGGCATCGGCCCATCGGCCGCCGACACCACCAGAATCGCCCCGTCCATCTGCGCCGCCCCCGTGATCATGTTCTTGATGTAGTCGGCGTGCCCCGGGCAGTCCACGTGCGCGTAGTGCCGATTGGCCGTCTGGTACTCCACGTGCGCGGTGTTGATCGTGATCCCGCGCGCCTTCTCCTCAGGGGCGTTGTCGATCTGGTCGTAGTTCTTCGCCTCGCCCCCGAACTTCTTCGACAAAATGTGCGTCATCGCCGCCGTCAGCGTCGTCTTCCCGTGATCCACGTGACCAATCGTCCCCACGTTCACGTGCGGCTTCGTACGCTCGAATTTGCTCTTGCTCATGATCGTTTCTCCTACTTTTTCTCTTCCTTGCCCGCGAGCTTGCTGATGATGCTCTCGGCGATCTGCTTGGGTGCCTCGGTGTAGTGCTTGAACTCCATGGTGTACGTCGCCCGGCCCTGCGTGAGCGAGCGCAGCGTCGTCGAGTAGCCGAACATCTCGGCGAGCGGTACCTCGGCGCGGATCGCCTTGCCGCCGCCGAGATCTTCCATGCCCTGGATCATCCCCCGCCGCGCGGAAAGATCGCCCATCACGTCGCCCATTTTCTCCTCGGGCGTCTCGACCTCGACCGACATCATCGGCTCGAGGAGGATCGGGCTGGCGCGGCGCATCCCGTCCTTGAACGCGATCGACGCGGCCATCCGGAAGGCGTTCTCGTTCGAGTCGACCTCGTGGTACGACCCGTCGAACAGCGTGACCTTGACGTCGACGACCGGGAAGCCGGCGAGCACACCCGCCGGCAGCGTTTCCTTGAGGCCGCGCTCGACCGCCGGGATGTACTCCCGCGGCACCGAACCGCCCTTGATCGCGTCGATGAACTCGAAGCCCTTGCCGGCCTCGTTCGGCTCGAGCTTGAGCCAGACGTCGCCGTACTGGCCGCGGCCGCCCGACTGCTTGATGAACTTGCCCTGGATCTCGGGGCAGGGGCGCTTGATCGTTTCCCGGTAGGCAACCTGCGGCGCGCCGACGTTCGCATCGACGCCGAACTCGCGGCGCATGCGGTCGACAATGATCTCCAGGTGCAGCTCGCCCATCCCCGAGATGATCGTCTGGCCGGACTCCTCGTCGGTCCGCACGCGGAACGACGGATCCTCCTGCGCGAGCCGCCCGAGCGCGACGCCCATCTTCTCCTGGTCGGCCTTGGTCTTCGGCTCGACCGCGACGTGGATCACCGGGTCGGGGAACTCCATCCGCTCGAGAATGATCACCTTCGTCGGATCGCACAGCGTCTCGCCGGTGGTGACGTCCTTCAGGCCGACGGCGGCGGCGATGTCGCCCGCGCGAACTTCCTTGATCTCCTCGCGCTGGTTGGCGTGCATCTGGAGCGATGCGGCCGATCCGCTCCTTGCGGCCGCGGAGCGAGGTGTAGACCGTGTCGCCGGAGTTGAGCACGCCGGAATAGACACGGAAGAACGTCAGCTGGCCGACGTAGGGATCGGTGAGGATCTTGAACGCGAGCGCGCTGAACGGCTCGCTGTCGCTCGGCTTGCGCTCGTCGGGCTGGCCGTTTTCCTTGATGCCCTTGACCGGCGGGATGTCGATCGGCGACGGCAGGTAGTCGATCACCGCGTCGAGCATCGCCTGCACGCCCTTGTTCTTGAACGCCGAGCCGCATAGCATCGGGACGATCTCGCCCTTTATCGTGCGCTCGCGCAGGCCCTTCTTGATCTCCTCGAGCGAGAGCGTGTGCCCCTCGAGGTACTTGTGCATGTAGTCTTCGTTCGCCTCGGCGGCGACCTCGACCATCTTCTCGCGCCACTCGTCGGCAAGCGCCTTGAGCTCGCCGGGGATGTCCTTCATCTCGAACTTCATGCCCTGCGAGGACTCGTCCCAGTAGATCGCCTTCATCCGGACGAGATCGACGATTCCTGCGAACTTGTCCTCGGCGCCGATCGGCACCTGGATCACGACCGGGTTGCCCTTGAGCCGCGTCTTCATCTGGTCGTAGACACGGAAGAAGTTCGCGCCGACCCGGTCCATCTTGTTGACGAACGCGAGCCGCGGCACGCCGTACTTGTTCGCCTGGCGCCAGACCGTCTCGGATTGCGGCTGCACGCCGCCGACCGAGTCGTAGACCATGCAGGCACCGTCGAGCACGCGCATCGAGCGCTCGACTTCGATCGTGAAGTCGACGTGGCCCGGCGTGTCGATGATGTTGATCCGGTGCTCGGGGAAGTTGTTCTCCATCCCCTTCCAGAAGCAGGTCGTCGCCGCGGAAGTGATCGTGATCCCGCGCTCGCGCTCCTGCTCCATGTAGTCCATCACCGTCGCGCCGTCGTGCACCTCGCCCATCTTGTGCGACACGCCGGTGTAGAAGAGGATCCGCTCGGTGGTCGTGGTCTTGCCGGCATCGATGTGCGCGCTGATGCCGATGTTGCGGTACCTCTCGATTGGTGTCTTACGTGCCATAACTTGCATGTTCGGGGGCGGTCTTTAGCCCGCCCCCGGGGAACCCTTCGTTAGAATCGATAGTGCGCGAAAGCCTTGTTCGCCTCCGCCATGCGGTGCACTTCCTCGCGCTTCTTCACTGCGCCGCCGCGACCTTCGGCCGCCTCCATCAACTCGTTCGCCAGGCGCAAGCCCATCGATTTCTCGCCGCGCTTCTGCGCCGCCTCGCGCAGCCAGCGCATCGCGAGCGCGACGCGACGGATCGGACGCACCTCGACCGGCACCTGGTAGTTGGCGCCGCCGACGCGCCGGCTCTTCACCTCGACCATCGGCTTCGAGTTCTGCACCGCCTGGGTGAAGACCTCGATCGGGTCCTTGCCCGACTTCGACTTGATCTGATCGAGGGCGCCGTACACGATGCGTTCGGCGACCGACTTCTTGCCGCGCGTCATCAGCACGTTCATGAACTTGGAAACGTCGACGTTGCCGAACTTCGGGTCCGGCAGGATCTCGCGTTTCGGGACTTCTCTACGGCGAGGCATGTTGAGTCCTTAGGCTTACGCGGGCTTCGGTCCTGGGCCGCTCATGCGGCCTTTGGTTTCTTCGCGCCGTACTTCGAGCGCCCCTGCTTGCGATCCTTGACGCCCTGCGTGTCGAGGCTCCCGCGCACGATGTGGTAGCGCACCCCGGGGAGGTCCTTCACGCGGCCGCCACGGATCAGCACGACCGAGTGCTCCTGCAGGTTGTGGCCCTCGCCGCCGATATAGCTGATCACCTCGAAACCGTTCGTGAGCCGGACCTTGGCCACCTTGCGCAGCGCCGAGTTCGGCTTCTTCGGCGTCGTGGTGTAGACGCGGGTGCATACGCCGCGCTTCTGCGGCGAACCCGCGAGCGCCGGCACCTTGCTCTTGGTGACCGGGCTCGTGCGGCCCTTGCGCACTAACTGGCTGATTGTCGGCATCTAACGAGTTCCCAATACGTCCAACTTTGCGACCGCGGTTGCTGTCGGGGGTCTGCGGCAGGGCCCGTCAAGCGTGGCAACCCGGCCGCGCCAGAAAAAACCGGGACGGCTGGCGCCGCCCCGGGGTTTCAAAGCCGCGGGATTATAAAGGCTTTTTCCACAGGGGGTCAACGCTGGCTCGGGCCGGAAGCGCGTGCTCGGAGGGGGACGCATGGTCGCCGGCGCCTCGCCAGCGGTCGCGGGCGCCACCGGGGCCGCCGGTATACTCGCGCGCGGTCCCCACCGCAGAGGATGCCAGCGCATGACAAGTCCGCTCTTTGCCCCGATCCGCCTTCGTGATCTCACTCTGCGGAACCGGATCATCGTATCGCCGATGTGCCAGTACTCGGCGGACGACGGCTCGGCCGTCGACTGGCACCTGATCCACCTTGGCCACCTCTCGCTCAGCGGGGCGGCGATGCTTTTCGTGGAGGCGACGGGTGTCGAGGCGATCGGTCGGATCACACCGGGCTGCCTCGGGCTCTACTCGGACGCGAACGAGCGGGCGCTCGCCCGGGTGGTGACAGCGATCCGCAGATACTCGCCGATCGCGCTCGGGATTCAGCTCGCGCATGCGGGGCGAAAGGGTTCGAGCGAGGTACCGTGGCGCGGTGGACAGCTGATCCCGGTCGATCGCGGCGGCTGGCGTCCGGTAGCGCCCTCGGCAGTGCCCATCACGCCGGAAGAGGCCCCGCCGGAAGCGCTCGATCGCGCGGGCATGAAACGCATCCGCGAGGCCTTCGTCGCGGCAACGGGCCGCGCGCATCGTCTCGGCTTCGACGCGATTGAGCTCCACAGCGCGCACGGTTATCTGCTGCACGAGTTTCTGTCCCCGATCTCCAATCGGCGCGACGACGACTTCGGCGGATCGCGCGACAACCGCATGAGGTTCCCGCTCGAGGTGTTCGACGCCGTGCGCGAGGCCTGGCCGGCGGAGAAGCCGCTGGGCGTGCGCATCTCCTCGACCGACTGGATAGACGGCGGCTGGGATATCGCGGACTCGGTCGCCTACGCCAGCGAGCTCAAGCGCCGCGGCTGCGATTGGATCGACTGCTCGAGCGGCGGCGTATCGCCGCAGCAGAAGATCGCACTCGGGCCGGGCTACCAGGTCCCGTTTGCGCGGCGCATCCGCGCCGAGGTGGGGATCGCGACCATCGGCGTCGGCCTGATCACCGAGACGAAGCAGGCCGAAGCGATCGTGGCGTCGGGCGACGCGGACATGATCGCGCTCGCCCGCGGGATGCTCTACGACCCGCGCTGGGCGTGGCACGCCGCCGCGACGCTCGGTGGCGAGGTCCATGGCCCCGAGCAGTACTGGCGTTGTCCCCCGCGCGAGGCCGGGAAGATCTTCGGCGACATCAAGATCGGGCAGCGCTAGGTCGGGGTCCAGAGGCCGGGACCGGTCCGACGAGGCGTTGGCACCGGCGATCCGCGTACGCGGCCAGTGTCGGACAAAAATTGACCGACCGGTCGGTTTATGAGACGATGCGCGCCGGTCGAAGCGCTTACCCATATCTTCAGGAGCCGCGATGTACACCCAGGCCATCGACCTGCCCGGCAAGGACCAGAAGCCGGAGAGCGTGACCGGACCGCAGTCGCCGGAGGAAGCGCGCTTCGACGCGAAGCTCGCAGCCGACCAGAAGATCGAACCGCGCGACTGGATGCCCGAGGCCTACCGGAAGACGCTCGTCCGACAGATCTCGCAGCACGCGCACTCCGAGATCGTCGGCATGCTGCCCGAGGGCAACTGGATCAGCCGCGCGCCATCGCTCAAGCGCAAGACGATCCTGCTCGCCAAGGTGCAGGACGAGGGCGGCCACGGGCTCTATCTGTACGCGGCGGGCGAGACGCTCGGCGTGTCGCGCGACCAGATGATCGACGCCCTGCACAGCGGCAAGGCGAAGTACTCCTCGATCTTCAACTACCCGACGCTCACCTGGGCGGACATCGGCGTCATCGGCTGGCTCGTCGACGGGGCGGCGATCATGAACCAGATCCCGCTCTGCCGGTGCTCGTACGGCCCGTACGCGCGCGCGATGATCCGCATCTGCAAGGAGGAGTCGTTCCACATGCGTCAGGGCTACGACGCGCTCCTCGTGCTCGCGCGCGGCACGCCCGCGCAGCGGGCGATGCTGCAGGATGCGGTGAACCGCTGGTGGTGGCCGGTGCTGATGATGTTCGGGCCGCACGACCGCGACTCGCCGCACACCGGGCAGGCGATGACGTGGGGCATCAAGCGGATTTCGAACGACGATCTGCGCCAGAAGTTCGTCGACGCGACCGTGCCCCAGGCGGAGTTCCTCGGCGTGAAGCTGCCGGACCCGGCGCTCAAGTGGAATGCCGAGCGCGGCCACTACGACTTCGGCCCAATCGACTGGGACGAGTTCTGGCGGGTCGTGAACGGCGACGGGCCGTGCAATCGCGAGCGGCTTCCGACGCGCGTCCGCGCCTACGAGGAAGGCCGCTGGGTGCGCGAAGCGGCGCTCGCCTACGCGGCGAAGCAGCGCGCCCGGGAAACGAAGCAGGCAGCCTGAGGAGAACGGCGATGACACAGCACGACTGGCCGCTCTGGGAAGTCTTCATCCGCTCGAAGCAGGGCCTCGAGCACAAGCACTGCGGGAGCCTCCACGCGGCCGATGCCGGGCAGGCGATCCGGATGGCCCGCGACGTCTATACCCGGCGTCAGGAGGGCGTTTCGATCTGGGTGGTGCCCTCGGGCTCGATCACCGCCTCGGACCCGGACGACAAGGCCGAGATGTTCGATCCGATGGCGGACAAGATCTACCGGCATCCGACCTTCTACGAGCTGCCGGACGAAGTGAAGCACATGTGATGGACCGCCCCGGCGGTCCGGACGCTCCATGACGACCAACAGCAACGATACGGGCAGCCCCGGCTCCCGCGAACACGTGGAATACCTCCTTCGCCTTGGCGACAGCGCGCTCGTCCTCGGCCAGCGGCTCGCCGAGTGGTGCGGCCACGGACCGGTGCTGGAGGAAGACATCGCGATGACGAACGTCGCACTCGACCTCGTCGGGCAGGCCCGCCTCCTCCTCACTCATGCCGGAAAGGTCGAGGGCGGCGGTCGGGACGAGGACCAGCTCGCGTTCCTGCGCGACGTGCCCGAATTCCGGAACGCGACGCTCGCCGAGCTGCCGTCGAGCGGCGTCGCTTCGGCCCACGCGACTTCGGGCGACTACGCGGTCGCAATTGTCCGCAACCTGCTCTTCAGCGCCTACCACTGCGAGTTGTGGCGCGCGCTTTCCGCTTCGACCGATAGTGAGCTTGCCGCGATCGCCGCGAAATCGCTCAAGGAGTCGCGCTACCACCTGCGGCACGCTGCCGACTGGACCATCCGGTTCGGCGACGGCACCGACGAGTCACACGCGCGCGCACAAGCGGCGCTCGACGCGCTCTGGCCATATACGCATGAACTGTTCGACACCGATCCCGTCGAGGAGGCCGTTGCGCGCCACGGCATCGGCGTGGAGGGCAGATCGCTGCGCCAAGGGTGGCTCGACACGGTCGCTCCCATCGTGGCCGAGGCGACTCTCCGCCTGCCCTCCGACACCGCGTTCCGGAGCACCGGGAAGCTCGGGCTGCACAGCGAGCATCTGGGCTACCTGCTGACCGAGATGCAATCCCTCCACCGGCAACATCCGGGGGCGGCTTGGTGAGCGCGCCGACGAGTGCGATTGCGGCGCGCGCCTGGGAGGTCCTGGCCGGCGTCGCCGACCCGGAGATCCCGGCGGTTTCGGTCGTCGACCTCGGCATCGTACGAGAGGTCCACGCCGAGGGCGGCGTACTCGAGGTCACGGTTACGCCGACCTACTCAGGCTGCCCCGCGACACAGGTCATTGAAGCGTCGATCCGGCGCGCGCTTGCCGATGCCGGCCTCGATGCGACCGTGCGAACCTCGCTTGCGCCGGCGTGGACGACCGACTGGATGACCGCGACCGGCCGCGAGAAGCTCGCGCGCTTCGGCATCGCACCGCCCGGCACGCGCGCGGCCGATGCCACGGTCCCAATGCGGTTCGTCCGAACGGCGCCCGCGGCCGTCGCGTGTCCCCACTGCGGCGCTGGCGACACCGAGCGTCTCGCCGAGTTCGGCTCGACCGCGTGTAAGGCGCTCTACCGCTGCCGCGCGTGCCGCGAGCCATTCGACTACTTCAAGCCGATCTGATGGCGTCCCGTTTCCACCCGCTCAGGCTCGCCGGCGTCCGGCGGGAAACCCCGTATGCGGTGGTGCTCACGTTCGATGTCCCGGCCGGGCTTGCGGACGCCTACCGGTTCACCCAGGGGCAGTTCCTCACGCTGCGAGCGCGGATCGAGGGCGAGGAAGTGCGGCGTTCGTACTCGATCTGCTCGGGCGTGACCGAAGGCAGGCTGAGCGTTGCCGTGAAACGCGTCGACGGCGGCCGGTTCTCGAGCTTCGCCAACGAAACGCTCGAACCGGGCGCGGCGCTCGACGTCATGACGCCCGAGGGCCGATTCTTCACGCCGCTCGACCCGGCGCACCGCAAGCACTACGTCGCGTTCGTCGCCGGCAGCGGTATCACGCCGGTGCTTTCGCTCATCAAGACCACGCTCGACGCCGAGCCCGGGTCACGGTTCACCCTCGTGTACGGCAACCGGTTCGTGCGCTCGATCATGTTCTGCGACGACCTCGAAGACCTCAAGGACCGCTACCTCGGACGCTTCGCGCTGTATCACGTGCTGTCGCGCGACCACCAGGAGGTCGAGCTCTTCAACGGCCGCATCGACGAGGCGAAGTGCTCGATGCTCTTCGACACTCTGATCCCGGTTGCGGGAATCGACGAAGCGTTCGTCTGCGGACCGAGCGGGATGATCGACGTGGTCGCAGCCGCACTCGCACGTCACGGGCTCGCGCCCGAACGGATCCACGTCGAGCGATTCGCGAGCCCGACTCAGCCCGCTCCGGCAGTGCCGCGGGTCGGGGCGCCGCAGGCGGACACGGAGGGCCCGGCAGCGAGCGTCACCGTCATCGCCGACGGGAAGCAGCGCCACGTGCGGGTCGGGTATGAAGGCGAGAGCATCCTCGACATGGCGCTGCACGCGGGCGCCGATCTGCCGTTCGCGTGCAAGGCCGGCGTCTGCTGCACCTGCCGCGCCAAGGTGGTCGAGGGCAAGGTGCGGATGGACAAGAACTTCGCGCTCGACGACCACGAGGTCGCGCGCGGCTTCGTACTGAGCTGCCAGTCGCACCCCGTCACCGAACGGGTGGTGCTCAGCTACGACGAGAGATGAGAGATATGACCGTGACCTCCGCGCTCGACGGAACGGCAAAGAGAGCCGTGAAACGGCCCGCGCACGGGTACGCGGCACGCGGGCGGTCGTTCTGACGGCCATGGCCCGGACTCGCGCCGCGACGTACGACGCCCAGCGCCAGTTCATCCTGGAGACGGCCGCAGGGGCGTTCGCCGAGCTCGGTTTCCCGAGCGCATCGATGAACGACATCGCGCGCCGCTGCGGCGTGTCGAAGGGGCTGCTCTACCACTACTACGCGTCCAAAGAGCAGCTCCTCTACGACGTGACGGAGCAGTACACGCGGCGGCTCGTGGCCCTGATCGAGGAGGCCGAGCGCCGTGTACCGGATCTCGCGCAGCGCCTGCCCGAGCTGATCCGCCTCTTCCTCGAGGAGTACCAGACTTCGCAGGCGCAGCACATGGTGTTGCTCCACGACCTGCGATTTCTGCCGGAGGCCGAGCGCCGGCGAGTCGTCGGGAATCAGCGGCGCGTGATCGACGCGTTCGCCGATGCGATCCGCGCCGCGCACCGCCTGCCCGAAAGCCTCCGGATCGTGAAGCCGGTGACGATGATGCTGTTCGGAATGATGAACTGGACGTTCACCTGGCTGAAGCCCGGCAAGGGCGTGTCCTACGCCGAGTTCGCCGAGATGGTCGCCGAGGTCTTCGCCGCCGGCGTCGAGGCGCTTGCGCGCAGCGGGAGGTCCGACGCAGCGCGGTCGCCGATTCCTAGAGCGAAAGTCGTTACCTCCGGCTAACGGCCGCCCGCACCACGATCTCCACCTGCGAGGGGTTGCCGCCGGTCAGCACGCGCACCGGCGGATCGCTGATGAAGAGGAGCTGCTCCTCCCGTTCGATGCGCGCGGTGAGCGTATAGCTGCGCTTCGGATCGATCACCCGCGGGTCGAGGGCGATGCGGAACCGGATCGGGGGCTGCCCGATCCGCGGAATCGTGGTCTCGGCGATGAACTGCGGCGGCGCGTCGCCGCGCGAGACCTCCTCCAGCCGTACGCGAAGCTGCGTCTCCGGCGCGAGGACGATGCGTTCGTGGGCGCTGACCGTGCCGGTCAGCTCCGAGGGGATCGGCGCAGCGGGTGCGGCGCTCCGCGTGAACCCGCACCCGGCGAGCGAGAGCGCAAGCACTGCGAGCAACAGCGTTCGGATCATCGGTCGGCTTCCGCGACAGTCGACTTCGGGAACGGTCGGCATTGGAAACAAATCGGGGCGGCCATCTGGCCGCCCCGCGATCGGAACATCCCGCGCCCACCCCCGAGGGGGCAAGCCGTCAAGCCTGCTCGGTGGTCGTCTCTCGGCCTCGGCAGCGCCTTCCGGCAGGTCCTCGAACAGTTCCTGGGCCGGCACGGTCTTCCGCGCGCTGTGGTACGCGAGACCGGTACCCGCCGGGATGAGGCGCCCGACGATGACGTTCTCCTTGAGGCCGCGCAGGTCGTCCTTCTTGCCCATGATCGCGGCCTCGGTGAGGACGCGGGTGGTCTCCTGGAACGACGCGGCGGAGATGAACGAGTCGGTCGACAGCGACGCCTTCGTGATCCCGAGGAGGTTGTGGCTGTAAGCCGCCGGCTGTTTGCCCTCGGCCAGTACCTTCTCGTTCTCCTCGAGCACGTCGGCCCGCTCGACCTGCTCCCCGGTGATGAAACGGGTGTCGCCCGCTTCCTCGATCGTCACCCGGCGCAGCATCTGCCGCACGATCACCTCGATGTGCTTATCGTTGATGCGCACCCCCTGCAGGCGGTAAACGTCCTGCACCTCGTCGGTGACGTAGCGTGCGAGCGCCTCGACCCCCTGCAGACGCAGGATGTCGTGCGAATCGACTGCGCCGTCGACGATCAGCTCGCCCTTGTTCACTACCTGGCCGTCGTGGACGGTGACGTGCTTGTCCTTCGGGATCAGGAACTCGTGCTCCTTCGCATCGAGGTCGGTGATGATGAGCCGCTGCTTGCCCTTGGTGTCCTTGCCGAACGACACCGTGCCGGTGACCTCCGCGAGCATGCCCGCGTCCTTCGGCGAGCGCGCTTCGAACAGCTCCGCCACCCGCGGCAGACCACCGGTGATGTCGCGGGTCTTGGAGGTCTCCTGCGGGATGCGCGCAAGCACCTCGCCGATCGCCACCTGCTGGCCGTCGCGCACCGTGATGAGCGAACCGACCTGGAAGGTGATGTTCACCGCGTGATCGGTCCCGGGGATCTTCACCTCGTCGCCGCTCTCGTTCAGGAGCTTCACCTGCGGTCGCAGGCCCTTGGCGGCCGTGCCGCGCCGCTTCGGGTCGATGACCACCAGGGTCGAGAGGCCGGTGACCTCGTCGATCTGCTTCGCAACGGTGGCACCTTCCTCGACGTTCTCGAATTTCACCGTGCCCGCGTACTCAGTGATGATCGGGCGCGTGTGCGGCTCCCAGACCGCGAGGATCTGCCCCGGCTTCACGGGCGTGCCATCGCCAACGACGAGCGTCGCGCCGTACGGCACCTTGTGCCGCTCGCGCTCGCGGCCGTTGTCGTCGGTGACCAGCACCTCGCCAGTGCGGGAGATCGCGATGCGCTCGCTCTTGGCGTTGGTGACGTACCGCATCTGGCCGGAGAAACGCGCGACGCCGGCCGACTTCGCCTCGACCTGGCTCGCCACTGCCGTCCGTGACGCGGCGCCGCCGATGTGGAACGTTCGCATCGTGAGCTGAGTGCCCGGTTCGCCGATCGACTGTGCAGCGATCACGCCGACGGCCTCGCCGACGTTCACCAAGTCCCCGCGCCCGAGGTCGCGCCCGTAACACTTGCTGCACAGGCCCCAGCGCGTGTCGCAGGTAAGCGGCGTGCGCACCTTCACCTCGTCGATGCCGAGCAGCTCGATCGTCTCGACCTCCTCCTCGTTCAGGAGCGCGCCCGCCGGGAGGAGGACGTCCTGCGTCTCGGGATGCAGCACCTCCGAGGTCGTCACGCGTCCCAGAATGCGCTCGCGCAGCGGCTCGATCACCTCGCCGCCCTCCACCAGCGCCTTCATCGCCACGCCGTTCGTGGTCCCGCAATCGTCTTCGGTGACGACGAGATCCTGCGTCACGTCGACCAGGCGGCGCGTGAGGTACCCGGAGTTGGCCGTCTTGAGCGCGGTGTCGGCGAGGCCTTTCCGCGCGCCGTGCGTGGAGATGAAGTACTCCAGCACGTTCAGGCCCTCGCGGAAGTTCGCCTTGATCGGACTCTCGATGATCGACCCATCGGGCTTCGCCATCAGGCCGCGCATGCCCGCGAGCTGGCGGATCTGCGCCGCCGAACCGCGCGCGCCGGAGTCGGCCATCATGTAGATCGAGTTGAACGACTCCTGCTTGACGTTCTTCCCGGCGCGGTCGACGACGTCCTCGTGGGACAACTGTTCCATCATCGCCTTGCCGACCTGGTCGCCCGCGCGGCCCCAGATGTCGACGACCTTGTTATAGCGCTCGCCGCCGGTTACGAGACCCGAGGTGTACTGGCTCTCGATCTCCTTGACCTCCTTCTCCGCCTCCTCGATCAGGTCGTGCTTGACCCGCGGGACGAGCATGTCATCGACCGCGATCGAGAGACCCGCGCGCGTGGCGATGCCGAAGCCGGCGTTCATCAGCCGGTCCGCGAAGATCACCGTCTCGCGCAGCCCGCAGCGCCGGAAGGCCGCGTTGATGAGCTTCGAGATCTCCTTCTTCTTGAGCGGCTTGTTGATCAGCTCGAACGACAGGCCCGGGGGCAGGATCTCCGATAGCAGCGACCGGCCCACGGTCGTGTCGTAGCGGGTGACCTTCGAGACCTTCTCGCCGTGCTCGTCGTAGCTGTACTCGCGGATGCGCACCGCGATCTTCGCGTGCAGCTCGACCTTGCCCGACTCGTACGCGCGGCTCACCTCGGCGACGTCGCTGAACAGCATCGCTTCGCCGCGCGCGTTCACGCGGTCGCGGGTGGCGTAGTAGAGGCCGAGGACGATGTCCTGAGACGGCACGATGATCGGGTCGCCGTTGGCGGGCGAGAGGATGTTGTTCGAGGACAGCATCAGCGTCCGCGCCTCCATCTGCGCCTCGAGCGACAGCGGCACGTGCACGGCCATCTGGTCGCCGTCGAAGTCGGCGTTAAACGCCGCGCAGACGAGCGGGTGGAGCTGGATCGCCTTGCCTTCGACGAGCTGCGGCTCGAACGCCTGGATGCCGAGGCGGTGCAGCGTCGGCGCGCGGTTGAGGAGCACCGGGTGCTCGCGGATCACCTCGTCGAGGATGTCCCACACCACCGGCGTCTCGGCCTCGACCTCGCGCTTCGCCGCCTTGATCGTGGTCGCGATGCCTTGCATCTCCAGCTTGTGGAAGATGAACGGCTTGAAGAGCTCGAGCGCCATCTTCTTCGGCAGGCCGCACTGGTGCAGCTTGAGCTGCGGACCGACGACGATCACCGAACGGCCGGAGTAGTCGACGCGTTTGCCGAGCAGGTTCTGGCGGAAGCGCCCGCCCTTGCCCTTGATCATGTCGGCAAGCGACTTCAGCGGCCGCTTGTTCGCCCCGGTCATCGCCTTGCCGCGACGGCCGTTGTCGAGCAGCGAGTCGACCGCTTCCTGCAGCATCCGTTTCTCGTTGCGCACGATGATCTCGGGCGCCTTCAACTCGAGCAGGCGCTTGAGCCGGTTGTTGCGGTTGATCACCCGCCGGTAGAGATCGTTCAGGTCGGAGGTCGCGAACCGGCCGCCGTCGAGCGGCACGAGCGGGCGCAGCTCCGGCGGAAGCACCGGCAGCACTTCCATGATCATGTGGTCGGGCTTGATGCCCGACTTCTGGAACGCCTCGAGTACCTTCAGGCGCTTGGCGATCTTCTTGATCTTGGTGTCCGACGAGGTCGCCTCGAGCTCCTTGCGCAGCTCGTCGATCTCCCGGTGGAGGTCGAGCGAACGGAGCAGCTCGCGGATGCCCTCGGCGCCCATCATCGCGGTGAAGTCGTCGCCGAACTCCTCGACCTTGGCGAGGTAGTCGTCCTCGGTCAGCAGCTGCGCGCGCTTGAGCGGCGTGAGGCCGGCGTCGACCACGACGTAGGCTTCGAAGTAGAGCACGCGCTCGATGTCACGCAGCGTCATGTCGAGGACGAGGCCGAGGCGGCTCGGCAGGCTCTTGAGGAACCAGATGTGCGCGGTCGGGCTCGCGAGCTCGATGTGGCCCATCCGCTCGCGGCGCACCTTCGCGAGCGTCACCTCGACGCCGCACTTCTCGCAGATCACGCCGCGGTGCTTGAGCCGTTTGTACTTCCCGCACAGGCACTCGTAATCCTTGATCGGCCCGAAGATCTTGGCGCAGAACAAACCGTCCCGCTCCGGCTTGAAGGTCCGGTAGTTGATCGTTTCCGGCTTCTTCACCTCGCCGTACGACCACGACCGGATCTTGTCCGGGGAAGCGAGTCCGATGCGGATGGCGTCGAACTCTTCTTCCTGCGTGACTTGCTTGAACAGATCGAGCAGTGCTTTCACGAGCAACTCCTTCGGAGTAACTTTTCACCGGGGCCGCGGAACAACCGCGGCTCCGAACAGCTGCTTCAGTAACGCTCCAAATCGATGTCGATCCCGAGCGAACGGATCTCCTTCACCAGCACGTTGAACGACTCGGGCATCCCGGCATCGATCTTGTGGTCGCCCTTGACGATGTTCTCGTACACCTTGGTGCGGCCCTGGATGTCGTCCGACTTGACCGTCAGCATCTCCTGCAGCGTGTAGCTCGCGCCGTACGCCTCGAGCGCCCAGACCTCCATCTCGCCGAAGCGCTGGCCGCCGAACTGCGCCTTGCCGCCAAGTGGCTGCTGCGTGACCAGGCTGTACGGGCCGGTCGAGCGCGCGTGCATCTTGTCGTCGACGAGGTGGTGGAGCTTCAGCATGTGCATGTGGCCGACCGTCACCGTCCGGTCGAACGGATCGCCGGTGCGCCCGTCGTAGAGCGTCACCTGCGTCTTCGTCGGCGTGAGCTGCAGCGTCTTCGTCCGCGCGTCGTCGTCCGGATAGGCGAGGTCGAGCATCGCCTTGATCTCGGTCTCCGAAGCGCCGTCGAACACCGGCGTCGCGAACGGCACGCCGTCGCGGAGGTTTCCGCCCATCCGCACGATCTCATCGTCGGACATCGCGGAGAGGTCCTCGGGCTTGCCGCTCGCGTTGTAGACCTGCTCGAGCAGCTTGCGAACGTCCGCGACCTTCGCTTCGCGCTTGAGCATCTCGCCGAGCCGCAGCCCGATCCCTTTCGCCGCCCACCCGAGGTGAGTCTCGAGGATCTGGCCCACGTTCATCCGCGAGGGCACGCCGAGCGGGTTCAGCACGATGTCGACGGGGGTGCCGTCGGCCATGCACGGCATGTCCTCGACCGGCACGATCTTCGAGATCACCCCCTTGTTGCCGTGCCGTCCGGCCATCTTGTCGCCGGGCTGCACGCGGCGCTTCACCGCGAGGTACACCTTCACCATCTTCTGCACGCCCGGCGGCAGTTCGTCGCCCTGGGTGAGCTTCTTCTTCTTCGCCTCGAACATCTTGTCGAACTCGCCGCGGATGCGCTCGATCGATTCCTTGACCGCCTCGAACTGCGCCTGCTGGTCCTCGTCGGCAAGGCTGATGTCGAACCAGCCGTAGCGCTCGACGTCGTCGAGGTACGCCTTGGTGATCTTGGTCCCCTTGGCAAGCTTGTGGGGGCCCTTGGCGGCGACCTTGCCGATCAGCAGCCGCTCGATCCGGCCGAACGCATCGGCTTCGACGATCCGCATCTGGTCGGCGAGGTCTTTCTTGTAGCGCTTCAGCTCATCGTCGATGATCGTCTGCGCCCGTTTGTCGCGCTCGATGCCTTCGCGCGTGAACACCTGGACATCGATTACGCAGCCCGACATGCCCGACGGCACGCGGAGCGAGGTGTCCTTCACGTCGGACGCCTTCTCGCCGAAAATCGCGCGTAGCAGCTTCTCCTCCGGCGTGAGCTGGGTCTCGCCCTTGGGCGTGACCTTGCCGACCAGGACGTCGCCCGCTTCGACCTCGGCGCCGATGTACACGATGCCCGACTCGTCGAGCCGCGCGAGCTGGCCCTCGGAGAGGTTCGAAATATCGCGGGTGATCTCCTCCGGCCCGAGCTTGGTGTCGCGCGCCACGACGGTCAGCTCCTCGATGTGGATCGAGGTGTAGCGGTCGTCGGCAACGACCTTCTCGGAGATCAGGATCGAGTCCTCGAAGTTGAAGCCGTTCCACGGCATGAACGCGACCAGCATGTTCTGGCCGAGCGCGAGCTCGCCGAGGTCGGTCGAGGCGCCGTCGGCGACGACATCGCCCTTCGAGATCCGCTCGCCGACCTTCACGATCGGACGCTGGTTGATGTTGGTGTTCTGGTTCGAGCGCGTGTACTTGGTGAGGTTGTAGATGTCGACGCCGACTTCGCCGGCGGCGGTTTCCTCGTCGTTCACGCGCACGACGACCCGGGTCGCATCCACGTAGTCGACCACGCCGCCCCGCAGCGCGATCACCGCCGTGCCGGAGTCGACGGCGACGGTGCGCTCGATGCCGGTGCCGACGAGCGGCTTCTCCGCCCGCAGGCAGGGCACCGCCTGGCGCTGCATGTTCGAGCCCATCAACGCGCGGTTCGCGTCGTCGTGCTCGAGGAACGGAATCAGCGAGGCTGCGACCGATACGATCTGCGACGGCGCCACGTCCATGTACTGGACGTGCTCCGGGGACTGCAGCGTGAACTCGTTCTTGTAGCGGCAGGACACGAGCGAGTCGATCAGCTTGCCCTGCTTGTCGAGGCTCGCGTTCGCCTGCGCGATCACGTAGTTGCCTTCCTCGATCGCGGACAGGAACTCGATCTCGTTGGTCACCTTGCCGTTCGTCACCCGGCGGTAGGGTGTCTCGAGGAAGCCGTACCGGTTGGTGCGGGCGTAAAGGGCGAGCGAGTTGATGAGGCCGATGTTCGGCCCTTCCGGCGTCTCGATCGGGCACACCCGGCCGTAGTGCGTCGGATGCACGTCGCGCACCTCGAAGCCGGCGCGCTCGCGCGTGAGGCCGCCCGGCCCGAGCGCCGAAACGCGCCGCTTGTGCGTGATCTCGGACAGCGGGTTCGTCTGGTCCATGAACTGGCTGAGCTGCGAGGACCCGAAGAACTCCTTGATCGCCGCGCTGATCGGCTTCGCGTTGATCAGATCGTGCGGCATCAGATTGTCGCTCTCGGCCTGCGAGAGGCGCTCCTTCACCGCGCGCTCGACGCGCACCAGACCCGCCCGGAACTGGTTCTCGGCCAGCTCGCCGACCGACCGCACCCGGCGGTTGCCGAGGTGATCGATGTCGTCGATGTCGCCGCGGCCGTTGCGCAGCTCGACCATGATGCCGACGACGGCGAGCAGGTCGTCGTTCGAGAGCGTAGCCGGACCTTCCTGGCCCTTCGGCCCGACGCGCTGGTAGAACCGCCGGACCCAGCCCGGCGAACGCTCGTCGAGCTTCTCCGGATAGGCGCGGCGGTTGAATTTCATCCGCCCGACCATCGAGAGGTCGTAGCGCTCCTCGGCGTAGAAGAGACCGTTGAACAGCGTCTCGACCGCGTCCTCGGTCGGCGGCTCACCGGGGCGCATCATGCGGTAGATCGCGACCCGCGCCGCCCACTGGTCGGCGGTCTCGTCGATCCGCAGCGTCTGCGAGACGTACGCGCCCTGGTCGAGGTCGTTGGTGTAGATGGTCTGGATCCGGTCGACCTTGGCCGCACGCAGCTTCGCGAGCACCTGGTCGGTGATCTCCTCGTTCGCGGTCGCGAGGATCTCGCCGGTCTCCTTGTCGACGACGTTGTGCGCGAGCGTGCGCCCGATGACGAACTCGTCGGGCACGGCGATCCGCTTCATCCCCGCCGCTTCCATGTCGCGGATATGCTTGACGGTGATCCGCTTGTCCCGCTGCACGATCGTCTTGCCGGACTTGTCGACGAAATCGAACCGCGCCACCTCGCCGCGCAGCCGCTCGGGGACGAGCTCGAACTCGGCCGCGGCCTGCCCGAGATGGAATGCGTCGAAGTCGTAGAACGTCGCGAGGATCTGCTCCGGCGTCATGCCGATCGCCTTGAGCAGGATCGTCACCGGCATCTTGCGGCGGCGGTCGATGCGGAAGTAGACGTAGTCCTTCGGGTCGAACTCGAAGTCGAGCCACGAGCCGCGATACGGGATGATCCGCGCCGAGAACAGGAGCTTCCCGCTCGAGTGGGTCTTGCCGCGGTCGTGCTCGAAGAACACCCCTGGCGAGCGGTGGAGCTGGCTCACGATGACGCGCTCGGTGCCGTTGATGATGAACGAGCCGGTCTTCGTCATGAGCGGGATCTCGCCCATGTAGACCTCCTGTTCCTTCACCTCCTTGACCGTCGGCTTCGGCGCCTCCTTGTCCATGATCGTCAGCCGGACCTTGGCGCGGAGCGGCGCCGCGTAGGTGAGCCCGCGCTGCTGGCACTCCTTCACGTCGAACGGCGGCTCGCCGAGCGCGAAGCTCACGAACTCGAGCCGCGCGTTGCCGCTGTGCGACGAGATCGGAAAGATCGAGGTGAACGCCGCCTGCAGGCCCTCGTTCTTGCGCTCGTTCGGCGGAACCAGCGCCTGCAGGAACTGCGTGTACGACTCGAGCTGGGTCGCGAGCAGGAACGGTACGTTCAGCACCGCATGGCGCTTGGCGAAGCTCTTGCGGATGCGTTTTCTCTCGGTCGACGTGTAGGTCGCGGCAGTCATGAATACTCCGGGTGGGGAGCCCTGAAGAAAAGGACGGAAGTAAGGGCGCTCATGGAACGAACGCGCTCGCGTCCAGCCTCTCTACCGGCGGCGATTGCCATGCTCCGGAAAGCGCGAAAGGCCGGCGGCTCGAAGCCGCCGGCCCCCGCTCGAAAGTCGTGTGTGACGGACACTCGGATGCCGTGTTACTTCAGCTCCGCCTTGCCGCCGGCCTCGACGATTTGCTTCAGCAGCGCCTCGGCATCGGCCTTGGAGATGCCCTCCTTGACCGGCTTCGGCGCGCCGTCGACCAGGTCCTTCGCCTCCTTGAGGCCAAGGCCGGTTACGGCACGGACGACCTTGATGACGTTCACCTTGTTGTCGCCGGCAGCCGTGAGCAGGACCGTGAACTCGGTCTTCTCTTCCGCTGCCGGCGCCGCGGCGCCGCCCGCCGGTGCTGCCACCGCCACCGCAGCCGCGGCGGCGGAAACCCCGAACTTGTCCTCCATTTCCTTGATGAGCTGCGAGAGCTCGAGGACGGTCATGCTCGCGATCGCGTCCAGAATGTCAGCGCGTGCTACAGCCATTTCTTGTGTGCTCCTAAGTCAGAAGGTTCTGCGGATCGTGGTCGGTCAGGCGATCGCCTTCTCTTGCGCAGCGTGAACCGCGGCGAGCGTGCGGACGAACCGCGACGGCACCTCGTTCAGCGTGCGGACGAACTGGGCGATCGGGGCCTGCATCGTGCCCATGAGCTTCGAGAGGAGCTCCTCGCGCGATGGCATCGACGCGAGCGCGGCGACCTCCTTGGCGGAGATCACGGCGTTCGGCATCGCACCGGCGCGGATGACGAACTTCTCGTTGCCCTTCGCGAACTCGTTCATCACCTTGGCCGGCGCCACCGGGTCGGACGAGATGCCGTAGATCAGCGGGCCGGTCATGCTGTCGGCCAGCTTCGAGAACGGCGTGTCCTTCACGGCGCGGCGCGCCAGGGTGTTCTTGAGGACGCGCAGGTACACCCCCGAGCGGCGCGCCCTGCGGCGGAGCTCGGTCATGTGGCCCACTTCCAGACCACGGTACTCGGCAAGCACGATCGCCTGGGCCTTCGCGACCTGCGCCGCGACTTCCGTGACGACCGCCTGCTTGTCTTCCATGCTGAGACCCACGGTCTTCCTCCATCGTTAAACGCCGGCCGGGCCTCGCAGCCCTTTCGGCACCCACGGCGTCCTTCGCTCAGGAGCTTCCGCGCCAAGTGCTCGCGCGGTTTTCACTACCTGCATTGGGGTACGCCATCTGCGTAGGAGGTCTGGATTCCCGAGGCCCGGCTCACCTGCCCGCGCCCGTTCGCCATCCCATTAAACCTTGCGGTTCCTACGGTCTTTGACAACCTGCCGTGGCCCGTGCGGGCACCGCGACAGCCCAAAGTCTTCATCCCGCTCGGCACCGCCTGCCCCGACCGCGCGTTCCGGTCGGTGCTGGCGTACGGCGCCGGCAATTCGGGGTGTCCTCTGAACGCTTTCAGAGCAAAAAGTTCCCGGCTATTGGCTCAGGCTGGTCAAGTCGATCCGGACCCCCGGGCCCATCGTGCTCGACACGGCGAGCTTTCGCAGATACACGCCCTTGGCGCCCGTGGGGCGGGACTTGTTAAGGGCGTCGATCAACGCGACCAGGTTCGCCTTCAGCGCATCCTGCGTGAACGATGCTCGGCCGATCGGGCACTGGACGATCCCCGCCTTGTCCGCCCGGTACTGGACCTGGCCGGCCTTCGCGTTCTTCACTGCCGTCGCCACGTCCGGCGTGACCGTCCCGACCTTCGGGTTGGGCATCAGGCCGCGCGGACCGAGGATCTGACCCAACTGGCCGACCACCCGCATCGCATCGGGGCTCGCGATCGCCACGTCGAAGTCCATCTGCCCGGCCTTGATCTTCTCGGCGAGGTCCTCCAGCCCGACGAGCTCGGCGCCCGCGGCGCGGGCAGCTTCGGCCTTGTCACCTTGGGTAAACACCGCAACGCGGACCTTCTTCCCGGTGCCCGAGGGGAGCACCACCGAGCCGCGCACCGCCTGGTCCGATTTCTTGGCGTCGATGCCGAGGTTGACCGCAACGTCCACCGACTCGTCGAACTTCGCCGTCGCCCCCTTCTTGACGAGGTCCAGGGCCTCGGCGAGCGGGTAGAGCTTGCCAGGCTCCACGAGCCCGGCAACGGACTTCTGGCGCTTGGTCGGTTTCATTTCTCGAGTCCCTCTACGGTCACGCCCATGCTTCGCGCGCTCCCGGCGATCGTGCGGACCGCGGCATCGAGGTCCGCCGCCGTGAGGTCGGGCATCTTCTGCTTCGCAATCTCCTCGGCCTGTGCGCGGGTGATCTTGCCGACCTTGTCGGTATGCGGGCGCGGGCTGCCGCCCTCGATCTTGGCCGCCTTCTTGATCAGGACGGTTGCGGGGGGGGTCTTCACCACGAAGGTGAAGCTCTTGTCATGGTACGCGGTGATTACCACCGGGACGGGCAAACCGGGCTCGAGACCTTGCGTCTGGGCATTGAACGCCTTGCAGAACTCCATGATGTTCAGGCCGCGCTGCCCCAACGCGGGCCCGATCGGCGGGCTCGGGTTTGCCTTACCTGCCGGCACCTGCAGCTTGATGTAGCCGACGACTTTCTTTGCCACTTCGCTCTCTCCTAGCGGGTTCGAACGGCCGCGCGCGCGGCCTCCCCGTTCATGCGGCCGTCAGGCCGCGCCATCGCCCCGCGGCCCTTAGGCCGCTTCGTCAAAAACCCGTTCCTGGAGCCCGAGCCGTTCCTCGTCCCAGTCCTCTGCGTCGCCCGGCCCTGCGAACGCCTCGCCCGGCGCGTGGCCGTTCAACCAGCCGCTCTCGCCTTCAGACCTTTTCGACCTGACCGAACTCCAGTTCCACCGGCGTCGCGCGGCCAAAGATCGTGACCGAGACCCTGAGCTTGCTCTTGTCATAGTTCACGTCCTCCACATTCCCGTGAAAGTCCGTAAAGGGTCCTTCCTTCACCCGCACCGCCTCGCCCACCTCGAACAGCACCTTCGGCTTGGGTTTCTCGACGCCCTCCTGCATCTGGTGCAGGATGGCCTCGACCTCCTTCTCGCTGATCGGCGGGGGCTTGCGCCCATGCGCGCCGCCGACGAATCCGGTCACCTTCGCGGTGTTCTTCACGAGGTGCCACGCCTCGTCGTCCATCTCCATCTCCACCAGCACGTACCCGGGGAAGAACTTGCGCTCGGAGATGTTCTTCTGCCCGCCCTTCATCTCGACCACCTCTTCGGTGGGCACGAGGATCTTGCCGAACTTGTCCTGCATGTCGGCACGACGGATGCGATCCTCGAGCGCGCGCTGCACCGACCGCTCGAAGCCCGAATAGGCATGGACCACGTACCAGCGCTTCGTCACGACCGTCTCCATCCCAGAATGAGGTCGTAGAGCGCGAACTCGACGCCCTTGTCCACGATCCAGAGGAAGAGCGCCATCAGGACCACGAACGCGAACACCGCGCCGGCGATCTGGAGCGACTCCTTGCGAGTCGGCCAGACCATCTTCTTGACCTCGGCGATCGACTCCTTGGCGAACGCCAGCAGCTGGCGTCCCGGCTCGGAGAGCCAGCCCACTCCGACGCCGGCAGCGATCCCGGCGAGCACCATTCCGACGCGCGCAACGAGCGGCAGCGCCGAGAAGTAGTAGAAGCCGACGAGCCCAGCGAGCAGCAGGAGGCCGGCGATCGCGATCTTGATGTGGTCGACCATGGGTCTACAGGGCGCCGACGTCAGTACTTGCTAGCGGAGAACTCCCCGGGTCGCACCGGGGAAGCTTGGCAGGCCAAGAGGGAATCGAACCCCCAACCTTCGGTTTTGGAGACCGACGCTCTGCCAGTTGAGCTATTGGCCTGTGGACTTGGGGCTCGGCGACTGAAGCGAGCCGCAATTCTACCTTGGCCGAACACCGCGCGTTCCCGGACGTCTGCCCCCATTCCTATTCGATGACCTTGGTGACGACGCCGGCCCCGACCGTGCGGCCGCCCTCGCGGATCGCAAAGCGCAACCCCTCTTCCATCGCAATCGGGGCGATCAGACTCACCGTGATCGACACGTTGTCCCCCGGCATCACCATCTCCGTGCCCGCCGGCAACTCCGCCGACCCCGTCACATCGGTCGTGCGGAAATAAAACTGCGGCCGATAACCATTGAAAAACGGCGTGTGCCGACCCCCCTCCTCCTTCGACAGCACGTACACCTCGGCCTGAAACTTCGTGTGCGGAGTGATCGAACCGGGCTTCGCCAGCACCTGCCCGCGCTCCACCTCCTCCCGCTTGGTGCCCCGCAGCAGCACCCCAATGTTGTCCCCTGCCTGCCCCTCATCGAGGAGCTTGCGGAACATCTCCACCCCGGTGCACACCGTCTTCTGCGTGGGCTTCAGGCCCACGATCTCGATCTCCTCGGAGACCTTGATGATCCCCCGCTCCACCCGCCCGGTGACCACCGTCCCCCGGCCCGAAATCGAGAACACGTCCTCCACCGGCATCAGGAACGGCTGATCGAGCGCACGCTTCGGCAGCGGAATGTAGCTATCCAGCGCTTCGGCGAGCTTGAAGATCGACCCCTCGCCCATGTCCGACTTGTCCCCTTCCAGGGCTTTCAGCGCCGAGCCGATCACGATCGGGGTCTTGTCCCCGGGAAACTCGTACTTCGACAACAGCTCCCTCACCTCCATCTCCACCAGATCCAGGAGCTCCTTGTCATCGACCATGTCGGCCTTGTTCAGGTACACCACGATGAACGGCACCCCCACCTGGCGGGCAAGCAGGATGTGTTCGCGCGTCTGCGGCATCGGCCCATCGGCCGCCGACACCACCAGAATCGCCCCGTCCATCTGCGCCGCGCCCGTGATCATGTTCTTGATGTAGTCGGCGTGCCCCGGGCAGTCCACGTGCGCGTAGTGCCGATTGGCCGTCTGGTACTCCACGTGCGCGGTGTTGATCGTGATCCCGCGCGCCTTCTCCTCAGGGGCGTTGTCGATCTGGTCGTAGTTCTTCGCCTCGCCCCCGAACTTCTTCGACAAAATGTGCGTCATCGCCGCCGTCAGCGTCGTCTTCCCGTGATCCACGTGACCAATCGTCCCCACGTTCACGTGCGGCTTCGTACGCTCGAATTTGCCTTTCGCCATGTCGCGCTCGCCTGTTCCGGACTAGAGATGGGTGGAACCGCTCTTCACCTAACGTTGACGGTCGAAATTCCTGGTGCCGATGATGCGGATTGAACGCATGACCTCTCCCTTACCAAGGGAGTGCTCTACCACTGAGCTACATCGGCCAAATCGGTCTCGCTTCGTGCTGGTCGATTCGGACTCGCCGCGGCTC
This sequence comes from uncultured beta proteobacterium, assembly GCA_963789885.1. Classification (GTDB taxonomy): domain Bacteria; phylum Pseudomonadota; class Gammaproteobacteria; order Burkholderiales; family SG8-39; genus DATEDA01. The sequence goes on from CAWBNB010000064.1 coordinate 181,008, forward strand.
GGGGATGCTGGAGCGGGTGAAGGGAATCGAACCCTCGTCGTAAGCTTGGAAGGCTTCTGCTCTACCATTGAGCTACACCCGCTTACCGGGACCGAATCCAGGGCCAAAAACCAAAACCGCTCGTGGGCTCGAGCGCCGCAGCTCCTGGTGGAGGGGGTAGGATTCGAACCTACGTAGGCGCATGGCCAACAGATTTACAGTCTGCCCCCTTTAGCCGCTCGGGCACCCCTCCGAACGAAACGCGAGATTATCGCGAGATTTCCCTGTGGTGTCAAACGCCTAGGCGCTCGGGCATGAATCGGGCCAGGGGGCGGCGGGCCCGGGCTGGGTAGAATCGCCCGCGCCGCCCGGGGCTTACCGTCCCCGCCTCGCCCCAAAGGAGCACTGATGGCTAAAGCATTCGCCTCGCAAGCCGACCTCGCCGAAAAGAGGATCACTTTCGCCCGGCTCTCCGACAACGCCTACGCGTATACCGCCGAGGGCGACCCGAACAGCGGTGTCGTGATCGGCGACGACGGGGTAATGGTGATCGACGCGCAGGCGACGCCGGCGATGGCGGAAGACGTGATCCGGCACATCCGTGCGGTCACCGACAAGCCGATCAAGTACGTGGTCCTCAGCCACTACCACGCAGTGCGGGTCCTCGGCGCGTCGGCCTACAAGGCCCGCGAGGTCATCGCGAGCCAGGCGACCTTCGAGATGATCAAGGAGCGCGGCAAGGAGGACATGGCGTCCGAGATCGGGCGCTTCCCGCGGCTCTTCCGGGGGGCCGAGGCGATCCCGGGCCTGACCTGGCCCACGATGACCTTCGATCGCGAGCTCACTATCTGGATGGGCAAGCTCGAGGTGCGCCTGATTCACGCCGGCGCCGGCCACACCCGCGGTGACACCATTGTCTGGCTTCCCTCGCAGAAGGTCCTCTTCTCCGGCGACCTCGTCGAGTTCAACGCGGGCATCTACACCGGCGACGCCCACCTCCAGGAGTGGCCGGGCTCGCTCGAGAAGCTGCGGGCGCTCCGGCCGGAAAGGCTAGTGCCCGGACGCGGACCGGCGCTCATGACGGCCGCCGAGTCGGTCAAGGCGATCGAGTTCACGCAGGACTTCGTCCGCGCGCTCTACGCCAGCGCGCGCGCGGGCGTCGCGGCGGGCAAGAGCCTGAAGCAGGTATATGAGGCCGCCCGCAAGCAGCTCGACCCGGTGTACGGCCAGTACCCAATCTACGAGCACTGCATGCCCTTCGATGTGTCGCGCGCATTCGACGAGGCGAGCGGGATCGCCAACCCGCGGGTCTGGACCGCCGAGCGTGACCAGGAGATGTGGAAATCGCTGGAGGCGTGATGCCGAGCCTCGAAGCGTGACGTCCAGCCTGGACGCGTGATACCGAACCGCGCGGCCGCCACGCCGCGGCGGGTAGAATCCGATCGCGGCGCCGGGCACGACCCGGCCGCCGCGGGAAAGCCCCCAGGCCGCGATCCGGCCGCAGGGCAGCGCATGTCCACCCATGTCATGCCGATTCTTGAGGAGCCACGATGAACGCACCCGCGGAACTCCGCGACGTCACGCTCGACGACAAGTATTCCCTCGAACGCGGCCGGGTCTTTCTCACCGGGGTTCAGGCGTTGGTGCGGCTTCCGATTCTGCAGCGGCAGCGCGACTTCGCTGCGGGCCTCAACACCGCCGGGTTCGTCTCCGGCTATCGCGGTTCACCTCTCGGCGGGCTCGACCAGGCCTTCGCCCGGGCGCGGAAATACCTCGACCAGAACCACATCGTCTTCCAGCCCGGCGTCAACGAGGACCTTGCGGCAACGGCGATCTGGGGCACGCAGCAGGTCAACCTGTTCCCGCGCGCAAAGTACGACGGCGTGTTCGGGCTGTGGTACGGGAAAGGTCCGGGCGTCGACCGTTGCGGCGACGTGTTCCGCCACGCCAACGCCTGCGGCACCTCGAAGCACGGCGGCGTGATCGTGTGCGCCGGTGACGACCACGCCGCGAAGTCCTCGACGCTCCCGCACCAGACCGATCACGTCTTCAAGGCGGTGATGATGCCGGTGCTCTACCCGGCGTCGGTGCAGGAGTACCTCGACCTCGGCGTTCACGGCTACGCAATGTCGCGCTACTCGGGCTGCTGGGTGGCGTTCAAGTGCGTCACCGATGTCGTCGAGAGCTCGGCCTCGGTGTACATCGATCCCGACCGGGTCGAGGTGGCGCTGCCGACCGACGTCGTCCTCCCCGCGGACGGCCTCAACATCCGCTGGCCGGATCCGTTTCTCGTGCAGGAAGAGCGGCTGCTCCACCACAAACTGTACGCGGCGCTCGCCTACTGCCGCGCCAACAACCTGAACCGCATCGTCATCGACAGCCCGAAGCCACGGCTCGGCATCATCACCTCGGGCAAGGCGTACATGGACGTGCGCCAGGCGCTCGAGGATCTCGGCATCGACGACCGGCTCGCGGCGGAGATCGGCATCCGCCTCTTCAAGGTGGGGATGACCTGGCCGCTCGAGTCCGAGGGCCTGCGGCACTTCGCGCAGGGGCTGGAAGAGATCCTCGTCGTCGAGGAGAAGCGGCAGTTCCTCGAGTACCAGCTGAAGGAGGAGCTCTACAACTGGCGGGAGGACGTTCGGCCGCGCGTGATCGGCAAGTTCGACGAGAAGGGGGAATGGGCGCTGCCGTACGGCGAGTGGCTGCTACCGGCGGCCGGCGAGCTCTCGCCCGGAATCGTCGCGAAAGCGATCGCGTCGCGGATCGCGCGCTTCTACACGTCCGACCGCATCAAGGCGCGTCTCGCGTTCCTGGAAGCGAAGGAAAAGGCGCTGGCGAAGCCGCGCGTCACGGTGCAGCGCGTGCCGTACTTCTGCTCCGGCTGTCCGCACAACACCTCGACGCGCGTGCCCGAGGGCAGCCGCGCGACTGCCGGCATCGGCTGCCACTTCATGGCGGTCTGGATGGATCGGAACACGGCGACCTTCAGCCACATGGGCGGCGAAGGCGCGTCGTGGATCGGCCAGGCGCCGTTCACCGAGGAGCCGCACATCTTCGCCAATCTCGGCGACGGCACCTACTACCACTCCGGCCTGCTCGCGATCCGCGCCGCGGTCGCCGCGAAAGTGCCGATCACCTACAAGATTCTGTACAACGACGCCGTCGCCATGACCGGCGGCCAGCGCGTCGATGGCCCGCTCAACGTCCCGATGATCGTCGACCAGGTCGCGGCGGAAGGCGTCGCGAGGATCGCGATCGTCACCGACGAGCCCGAGAAGTACCGGGGTGTGCCCCTCAAGGCCGGCGTACCCGTGCGGCATCGCGACGATCTCGACCAGGTGCAGCGGGAACTGCGCGAGTACGTGGGCGTGTCGGTGCTCGTGTACGACCAGACGTGCGCCGCGGAGAAGCGCCGCCGCCGCAAGCGCGGCACGTTTCCGGACCCGCAGAAGCGCGTGTTCATTAACGAGCTCGTGTGCGAAGGTTGCGGCGACTGCGGCGTGCAGTCGAACTGCGTGTCGATCGAGCCGCTCGAGACCGAGTTCGGTCGCAAGCGCACGATCAACCAGTCCTCGTGCAACAAGGACTACTCCTGCACCAAGGGATTCTGCCCGAGCTTCGTGACCGTCGAGGGCGGCAGGGTCCGGCGCGGCAAGGCGCTTGCCGACGGCGCGGACGACTGGCCCGCACTGCCCGAGCCGCAGCTTCCCGGGGTGGATCGTCCCTACGGCATCCTCGTCACCGGGATCGGTGGTACCGGCGTCATCACCGTCGGCGCCCTGGTCGGCATGGCCGCGCACATAGAGGGCAAGGGCGTGAGCGTGCTCGACATGACCGGGCTCGCGCAGAAGAACGGCGCGGTGATGTCCCACGTGCGCGTCGCCGCGCGGCCCGAAGAGCTCTACTCCGCGCGGATCGCGGCGGGCGAAGCCGACGCGGTGATCGGCTGCGACATGGTCGTCGCCGCCGGTGCCGAAGCACAGTCCAAGATGCAGGCGGCCCGTACGCGGCTCGTGGTCAACACCGCGGAGGTGCCGACCGCCGAGTTCACCCGCAAGCGGGACTGGCTGTTTCCCGGCGCCGACATGCACACGGAGCTCGAAGCCGCGGTCGGCAAGTCCCACGCCGACTTTGTCGACGCGACGCGGCTCGCAACCGCACTGCTCGGCGACGCGATCGCTACCAACCCGTTCATGCTCGGGTTCGCCTATCAGAAGGGCCTGGTCCCGATTTCGGCCGCGGCCATCGAACGGGCGATCGAGTTGAACGGCGTTGCGGTGGAGGCGAACCGGAAAGCGTTCCTCTGGGGCCGCCGCGCCGCGCACGATCCCGCACGGGTGGAGAAGGCGGCGACGCCGGCCGCAGTGATCCCGATCGGGCAGCATCTGTCGCGCTCGCTCGACGAGACGATCGCGCGACGCGTCGAGTTCCTCACCGACTACCAGAACGCCGGCTACGCAGCGCGCTACCGCGCTCTGGTCGACCGTGCGCGCCAGGTCGAGGCCGACCGCGGCCTCGGCGCGAAGCTCGGCGAGGCAGTGGCGCGGAACTATTTCAAGCTGATGGCGTACAAGGACGAGTATGAGGTCGCGCGCCTATACACCCGGTCCGAGTTCATGCAGCGCCTCCAGGGGACTTTCGAAGGCGACTACATCCTGAAATTCCACCTCGCCCCGCCGATCCTCGCCAAGCCCGATCCGGTTACCGGCGTTCCGCGCAAGCGCGCGTTCGGGCCCTGGATGATGTCTGCGTTCAAGGTGCTGGCGAAGCTCAAAGGGCTGCGCGGTACGGCCTTCGACTTCTTCGGCCGCACCGAAGAGCGGCGCGCCGAGCGGCAGCTCATCGCCGACTACGAACGGACGATCGACGAGCTGCTCGCGCGGCTCAGCCGCGAGAATCACGCTACGGCGGTCGCGATTGCCGCGATTCCCGAGGAGATTCGCGGGTTCGGCCATGTGAAGGCGGCGAGCCTGAAGCAGGCGAAGGCAAAAGAGGCGGAGCTCCTCGCGGCGTTCCGGTCGCCGGTACCGTCGGCTCGGGCGGCGTGAGCTGCCGGGCAGGGGCAGCGGGCGGGTGAGGATCCTGCGCAGCGCCGACTATCCCGCGCTTCCGTGGAAGAACGGCCGCGGCGTGGCGCGGCAGATCGCCGTCTTCCCGGCGGACGCGGGCTACGAATCCCTCGACTGGCAGGTCAGCCGTCCCACGATCGAGCGCGACACGCCGTTCTCGAAGCTCGCCGGGCTCGACCGGCAATTCATGCTCGTCGCCGGCGGGGGCGTGACGCTGCGCGTGCGCAACGCCGAGGATGGCGTCGGGTTCGAACAGCGAATCGACCGTCCGCTCGAGCCGTTCGCGTTCCGCGGCGACTGGGAGGTCGACTGCGCGCTCGTGGCTGGGCCGGTCGAAGTGCTGAACGTGATGACCCGCCGCGGCCGCGTGGCGGCGCGGATCGAGATTCGCGAAGTCACCGCGCCCGCGCTCGTCCGCAAGGACGCTCGCGGCACGCTGATCGCCTATGCGGCAGACGCGCTGACGGCCTACGGCATCTGGGGGGAGGAGGGTCTCCGGCCCGACGACGCCGCCCTCGTCGATGAGCCGGAGACGACCGAGATGGCGCTCGCGGCCGGCGGCACGGCCCCGGCTCGCGCCGTCCTGATCCGGGTGGACCCGACGTGAGCGCGATTCCGCCGGGTTTCGTCCCCATCGGCCCGACGAGCCCGTTCAACGAGCTCGCGGGCCCGTTCTACGTCAAGCGCGATGACGCGACGTTCACGATCGGCATGCTCGTCGAGCCGAAGCACCAGAACAGCCGCGGCATCGTCCACGGCGGGATGATCTGCACGCTCATCGACTTCGCGATGGGCTACGCCGCCCGCTACGTGACCGACTCGCCGCGCAGCCTGGTGACCACCAGCCTGTCGGTCGATTTCGCGGCGAACGCACGGCCGGGCGACTGGATCGAGGCGCGCACCGACGTGATGCGCCCCGGTACCCGGGTCGCGTTCGTCAACTGCTTCGTTTACCTTGGCGACCTGCGCATCGCGCGGGGCAGCGGCACCTTCCAGGTCGTCAGGTCGAGCGACTAGGCTGGCTCGGGGGTGCATCGACCGTACGGCCGACCCGTCCGACCCGGCAAATCCTCCCTCGGTCGAATACCCGGCGCTCCGCCCCGCGCGCAGACTGTGCGGGCGCGCGAAGCCTTGGCGCGCCGTGTCCGTCACCAGGCGCAAGGAGGGGACCATGCAGACGCTCAGGATGCTGCTCGATGCGCTCTTCGCGCTCGGCGGGATCGCCGCGTTCGGCTTCCTCGCCTGGGGCGCCCGGCTGGTCTTCAGCCATTCGCGCGGCTTGGTGGCCGAGTGCGAAGGCCGGTTCGAACACCGGCACCGCCGGCGCGCGCGGCAGACCGCTCGCCTGACCCCCAGCGAGACGCACTCCCGCTGAGCTTCGTCCGGCGGCGTTGCCGCCGAGACTTCCCATTCCCAGGAAACGCCCGCTCGCGGCAATATACGCGGGTGGCGACCGCGGCCGTCGTCGAACCTGCTGGAGGGAGGAGCAATGAAGCCTTCGCACGTGGTCATGATGGGCAAGAGCAACCTCGCGGTCGCCGGGCTGATCCAGGATTGGCTCGCGCGTCGCGGGCTCTACCGCTAGGCGCGCCGCCATGCTCCGGCGGATCCCCTGTGTCCTCATGCGCGGCGGCACCTCGCGCGGCCCGTACCTCCTCGCCTCCGACCTCCCCGGTGATCCGCAGCAACGCGACGCCGTGCTACTGCGGATCATGGGTTCGCCGCACCCGCTGCAGGTCGACGGCATCGGCGGCTCGAACACGCTGACCAGCAAGGTCGCGATCGTCAGCCGCTCGCGCGAACCCGGCGCGGACGTCGACTATCTCTTCGCCCAGGTCTCGGTGAACGAAGCGATCGTCGACACCAAGCCGAACTGCGGCAACATGCTCTCCGGCGTCGGGCCGTTCGCGATCGAGTCGGGCCTGGTGCAGGCCGGCGACCGCGAAACGATGGTGCGGATCTTCAACGTCAACACGCGCACGCTGGTCGAGGCGCTGATCCAGACGCCGGGCGGCCGGGTCGAGTACGAGGGCGACACGCGGATCGACGGGGTCGCGGAAGCGGCGGCGCCGATCAAGCTCACCTTCCTGGACGCAATGGGCGCGGTGACCGGCAAGCTGCTCCCGACCGGAAACGTCCTCGACGTCATCGACGGCGTCGAGGTGAGCTGCGTCGACATGGCGATGCCGGTGATGATCATGGCCGCTGAGGCGCTGGGGAAGACCGGCAAGGAAACACCGGCCGAGCTGGATGCCGACCGGGCACTGCTCGCGCGCATGGAAGCGATCCGGCTCAAGGCCGGACAGCTCATGGGCATGGGCGACGTGTCCAGGCTCGTAGTGCCGAAGCCGGTGCTTGCGTCGCGTCCGAGCGCGCCCGGCGGAATCGCCTCGCGCTACTTCACCCCGCACGCGTGCCATCGCAGTCACGCCGCCACCGGCGCGCTCGCGGTCGGCACCGCGGCGGCGCTTGCCGGCAGCGTCGCGAGCCGCTTCGTCGATCCCCCGGGCTTCAGCGGGGGCGCGCTCCGGATCGAGCACCCGGCCGGCGCGATTCCGGTCAACCTCGAGCTCGCCGGCCCGGGTGAGGTGAGGCGCGCCTCCCTCGTGCGCACGGCGCGGCGGATCTTCGAAGGGAATGTTCTCGTTCCGGAGTCGGCGTTCGCCTGAGTCGGCGCTCGCCTGAGGCGGTGCGCGCCTGATAGGCTGCGGCCGTCGTCAAAGGAGGCATCACAATGAATCGTGCGGTAACCGCCCTTGCCGTGCTCGCGCTTGCCGGCGCGGCGCAGGCTCAGACCTTTCCGACCAAGCCGATCAAGCTGCTTGTGCCGTTCGCGCCCGGCGGCAGTTCCGAGATCGTCGCCCGTTCCGTCGCCGCCGAGATGTCGAAGGGCCTCGGCCAGCAGATAATCGTCGACAACCGGCCGGGCGGCGCAGGCAATATCGCGATGCAGGAAGCCGCGCGCGCCGAGCCCGACGGCTACACGCTGATCCTCGGCCACGTGGGCACGCTCGCGGTGAATCCGTACATGTTCCCGAAGCTGCCGTACAACGTCGACAAGGACTTCGTCCCGATCACGCTCCTCGCGCAGGTACCGAACATCTTCGTCGTCAACGCCGAGCGGGTCCCGGCGAAGAACCTGAAGGAGTTCGTCGCACTCGCGAAGTCGAAGCCGGGCGAGCTCACCTACGGCTCGGCCGGCAACGGGAGCGCCGGGCACCTCGCCTTCGAATACTTGAAGCTAGTGACCGGCATCGACGTGATCCATGTGCCGTACAAGGGAACCGGCCCGCAGATCACCGACCTCATCGGCGGGCGCACCGACGCCTCGTCGGCCGGCACCCCACCGCTGATGCCGCACATCAGGTCGGGCAAGCTCCGCGCGATCGCGATCGGCATGCCGAAGCGGATCAAGGCGCTGCCGGACGTGGCAACCGTGGCCGAACAGGGCTACAAGGGCTTCGAGACGTCGCAGTGGTACGGCCTCATTGCGCCCGCCAAGACGCCGGAAGCCGTGATCAAGCGCCTGCACGCGGAAGCGGCGAAGGCGACCGCGTCCAAGGCGGTCCACGACCGCTTCGACGCCGACAACGCGATCGCGGTCGGCTCCTCGCCGGCGGAATTCGCCGCCTTCATCAAGAAGGAGCAGGCGCGCTGGAGCGACGTCGTCAAGAAGGCGAACATCAAGGCTGAATAGCAGCCGGCACGCGATGGCCGACCTGGCGCGACCCTGCGACGTCCTGGTCGTCGGCGGCGGCAACGCGGCGCTCTGCGCCGCGATCACCGCGCGCCGCGCCGGCGCCTCGGTGCTGATCGTCGAATCGGCGCCGAAAGCGTTCCGCGGCGGCAACAGCCGCCACACGCGCAACTTCCGCGCGATGCACGACAGTCCAACCAGCGTGCTGACCGAAGCCTATCCCGAGGAGGAGTACTGGCAGGACCTCCTCAAGGTGACCGGCGGCCAGACCAATGAGCAGCTCGCCCGACACACGATCCGCACCTCGGCCACCTGCGCGCCGTGGATGACCGAAAACGGGGTGCGCTTCCAACCCTCGCTCGGCGGGACGCTGCACCTCTCGCGCACGAATGCGTTCTTCCTCGGCGGCGGCAAGGCGCTCGTCAATGCGTACTACCGCACCGCAGCGGAGCTAGGGATCGATGTCGTCTACGACACCGAGGTTCGCGACCTCGACATCCGGGACGGCCGGTTCCACGCTGCGACCGTGGCGCACGGCGGTTCGCAGCACAAGGTCGCCGCGAAGACGCTCGTCGCGGCGTCGGGAGGGTTCGAGTCCAACATCGCGTGGCTCAAGGACGCGTGGGGCCCGGCGGCGGACAACTTCCTGATCCGCGGCACGCCGTACAACATGGGCGTGGTGCTGCGGGCGCTGCTCGACCGCGGCGCGAAGCAGATCGGCGACCCGACACAGTGCCATGCGGTCGCGATCGACGCGCGCTCGCCCAAGTTCGACGGCGGGATCTGCACCCGCGTCGACTGCGTGTCGCTCGGGATCGTCGTGAACAAGCACGCCAAGCGCTTCTACGACGAGGGCGAGGACTTCTGGCCCAAGCGCTATGCGATCTGGGGACGGCTCGTCGCCGGGCAGCCTGACCAGATCGGCTATTCGATCATCGATTCGAAGGCGGTCGGCAAGTTCATGCCGCCGGTCTTCCCGCCGGTGAAGGCGGGCTCGATCGGCGAGCTCGCGCGCGCGCTCGAGCTCGATCCCGCGGCGCTCGAGGATACCGTGCGGCGCTTCAATGCCGCTGTGCGTCCCGGCACCTTCAACCACGCGGTGCTCGACGACTGCGTGACCGAGGGCATCGAACCGCCCAAGACGCACTGGGCGCGCCCGATCGACACCCCGCCCTACTTCGGCTACCCGCTGCGCCCCGGGATCACGTTCACCTACCTGGGCGTGGCAGTGAACGAGCGCGCGCAGATGCTCATGGCCGACGGCAAGCCGTCGGCGAACATGTTCGCCGCGGGCGAGATCATGGCCGGGAGCATCCTCGGCCAAGGCTACCTCGCCGGGTTCGGGATGACGATCGGCACGGTGTTCGGACGGATCGCCGGCGAGGAGGCGGCGCGCAATGCCCGAGCGTGAGCTCTTCGCCCAGGCCGAGTTCAACATGCAGGTGTGCAATGCCTGCCGCTATTGCGAGGGCTTCTGCGCGGTGTTTCCGGCGATGGAGCGGCGGCTCACCTTCGCGAAGGCGGACCTGCGCTACCTCGCCAATCTCTGCCACAGCTGCGGCGCCTGCTACTACTCCTGCCAGTACGCCCCGCCGCACGAGTTCCACGTCAACGTCCCGCGCAACTTCGCCCAGGTTCGCGCCGAGACCTACCGCCGCTATGCCTGGCCCGGGTTCCTCGCGAGCCTGTTCGAGCGGAACGGCGTGGTGGTGTCGCTCGCCACCGCCGCTACGCTCGCGCTATTCCTGTTCGCGACCTTCTACTATCAAGCGCGCGACGTGATCTTCGCGGCGCATCCGGGCGGCGACTTCTACAAGGTCATCCCGCACGGGGTCATGGTCTCGACTTTCGGCGTGATCGCGCTCTACGTGCTGCTCGCGCTGACGATCGGGTTCGTCCGTTTCTGGCGCGAGACCGGCGAGCCGATGCACGAGCTCGTCGTGCCGGCCTCGCTCGGGCACGGCATCCTGGATGCGCTCCACCTCAAGAACCTGCGGGGCGGCGGCGACGGCTGCCCCTATCCCGACGAGCGGCCCTCGCACGCGCGGCGGATCTATCACCACCTGACGTTCTACGGCTTCATGTTCTGCTTCGCCGCGACCTGTGTCGGGACCATCTATCACTACGCGCTTGGCTGGAAGGCGCCCTATGCGCTGGTGAGCCTGCCGGTGCTACTCGGCACGATCGGTGGCATCGGGCTCGTCGTCGGACCGCTCGGGCTGCTGTGGCTCAAATCGAAGCGCGATCCCGACACGGACGAGCCGTCGCAGTTCGGCATGGACGCCGGGTTCCTGTGGCTGCTTCTGCTGACGAGCCTTACCGGCCTCGCGCTCCTCGCGCTGCGCGAGACCGCCGCGATGGGCACGCTGCTCGCCGTTCACCTCGGCATCGTGCTCGGCCTGTTCCTCACGCTGCCTTACGGCAAGTTCGTGCACGCGGTCTATCGCGTCGCGGCGCTCGTGCGCGCCGCGCTCGAGCGCTCGCGGCCGATGCCGAACGTCACGTTCGAGTGAGGCTCAGACCGGATACGGCGTTCCGGCGTGCGCGCCGAGATAGGCCTCGCGCAGGTGCCCCGACTTGAGCACCTCGCGCGCCGGCCCCTGCAGCACCACGCGGCCGCGTTCGATCACGTAGGCGTCCTCGGCGATCGCGAGCGCCTTGGCGACGTTCTGCTCGACCAGCAGCACCGTCACGCCCTCGTCGCAGATCCGCCGCACCATCGCGAGCAGCTCGTCGAGCATCTTCGGCGCGAGGCCGAGCGAGGGCTCGTCGAGCATCAGCAGGCGGGGGCGTCCCATGAGCGCGCGCCCGACCGCGAGCATCTGCTGCTCGCCGCCGCTCATGGTGCCGGCGAGCTGGTTGCGCCGCTCCTCGAGCCGCGCGAACAGGCGGAACACCTCGCGCATCCGTGCCTTGCGCTCGTTTCCCGAGGCAAGGTAGCCGCCGAGCTCGAGGTTCTCGCGCACCGTCATCTGCGGGAAGAGCTGCCGCCCTTCGGGCACGAGCGCGAGCCCCTTGGCGACGATCGCCGCCGGCGCCGCGGGCAGCGGCACGTCGTTGAACAGCACCTCGCCTTCGCGCGGGATGAGTCCGGTCAACGCCCGCAGCAGCGTCGTCTTGCCCGCGCCGTTCGGCCCGACGATCACGGTGAGCTTGCCTGCCGGCGCCTCGAGGTCGATGCCGTCGAGGACGCGGATCGCGCCGTAGCCGGCCGAGAGGCCGCGCACGACGAGCTTCGCGGTCATACGGCCGCCTCGCCCAAGTAGGCCTCCACCACCGCCGGGTCGCGCGCCACCATCTCGGGCAGTCCGTCGGCGATCTTGCGCCCCTGGTGCAGCACCGCCACGCGTTCGACGCAACTCAGCAGCGCCCGCACCGCGTGCTCGATCCAGATCACCGCGAGCCCGAGCTCGTCGCGTACGCGGCGGATGAGGCCGGCGGTGGCGTCGACTTCAGCCTCGGTAAGGCCGGCGGCGACTTCGTCGAGCAGGAGGACGCGCGGCCGCGCGCCGAGCGCCATGCCGATCTCGAGCAGCCGCTGCCGAGACGGCGTGAGCGCGCCGGCCGGAACGCCGGCGACTTCCTCGAGACCGAGGAAGCCGAGAATCGAGCGCGCGTCATCGAACGCGTCGTGCGGGTGGGTGCGCGCGCGGCCGGCGAACTCGAGGCCGAAGCGCACGTTCTGCTCCGCGGTCATGTCGCGGAAAACGCGTGGCGTCTGGAAGGTGCGCGCGACCCCGCGGGTGGCGAAGACGTGCGCCGGGCGCCCGGTGAGATCCTCGCCGCCGAGCCGCAGGCGCCCGGCAGTCGGCCGGAGCACGCCCGAGAGGACGTGGAAGAAGGTCGTCTTGCCGGCCCCGTTGGGACCGATCACGCCGAGGAGCTCGCGCTCGCGGACCTCGAGCTCGACCGCGTCGACGGCGACCAGTCCGCCGAAGCGGACGGTGATCCCCTCCGCCGAGAGCAGCGCTTCAGCCACGCGCGCCTCCTTCCAGCGCCGCGAGCCGCGCACCGAAAGCGGCAATCCGCGCCCGCAGAACCGGCCAGAGCGACGCGAGACCGCCCGGCAGGTACAGCACGAGCAGGATCAGGACCAGCCCGAGCAGGATCAGGAAGAGGTACGGGAACTGGAGCCGCAGGAACTCGGTGAGCAAGCTGAAGGCGACCGAGGACACGAGCGGGCCGATGAGCGTGTGCGCACCGCCGACCATTGCGATCAGCACCGTCTGGAAGCCGATGAACGGATTGAACACCGAGTTCGGCTCGATGTAGGTCCAGCGCACGGCCATCGCCGCACCGAGCGCCCCAGCGAAGAACGCCGACAGCGCGAAGCCCGCGATCTTCGTGCGGCGGGTGTTCACGCCGAGCGTCTGGGCGCGTTCCTCGTCCGCGCCGATCCCCGCGAGCGCAAGGCCGAAGCGGCTGCGCCGGACCGCGACGCACGCCCACACCGACGCCGCGGCGACCCCGAGGACCGTCAGGTATACGGTCGTCGATTCCGGCGGGTCTGCGATCACGCGTCCGACCGTGTGCGCGTAGCTCTTCTCGAAGTAGGTGATCGCGTGGCGGACCAGCTCGCCGAGCCCGAAGGTCAGCACCGCGAAATACGCCCCGCGCAGGTGCAGGACCGCCGCACCGATCAGCGCCGCGAACACCGCCGCCGCGACGCCACCGAGCGGCACCACGACCGCGTACGGTAGCGTCCCGAATCCCCACGCGGTCACGTAGGCCCCGATGCCGAAGAACGCCGCCGTCGCGAGCGACAGGTAGTTGGTCGCGCCGGAGAACATGGCCCAGGTCACCGTGAGCCCGGCGTACATCAGGCAAGTCAGGACAAGCGAGAGCATGAAGTCGGACAGCATCCACGGCGCCGCCGCGAGCGCGGTCGCCAGGACGATGACGAGAGCGTGCCCGGCCTTCATCGCGCAAACAGTCCCTTGGGCCGCGCCACGAGCACGGCGATGAACACGCCATACGAGAGCAGCATCTTGAGCGACGGGCTGGTGAAGTGCATCCCGAACGCCTCGACCACACCGAGCAGGATGCCCCCGACGAGCGCGCCGACCGTGCTGCCGAGCCCGCCGAGCGTGATCACGATCAGCGCGGTGACGGTGTAGGGCTCGCCCATCGCCGGCGAGATCTCGTACACCATCGACAGGAGCGCGCCCGCGACCCCCGCGAGCGCGAGACCTACGCCGAACACGACCGGGTGGAGCACCGCTGTGTCGATCCCGACGAGCTGCGCGCCCGTCGGCGACTGCATCATCGCGCGCACTGCCTTGCCGACGAGCGTGAACCTGAGCACCGCGAGCAGCACGAGGCTTGCTGCGACTGCAAACCCGAACACGACCAGCCGGTTCGCCGTGAACCGCGCGGGGCCGATCTCCACCGGCTCGTCGAGGAACGAGTAGCCGCGCAGATCCGCGCCGAACACGAGGTAGGCCGCGTTCTGCACCAGAAACATCAGCCCGAAGCTGACGAGCAGGCTCCGCGCCTCGATGACCTCGACGCTCGGCGCGGTGCGCGAGATCTTGCGGAAACACAGGCGATAGACCCCGATCCCGGCGAGAAACAGCGCGAGCGCGACGACCGGCAGGAACACGAGCGGATTCACCTTGAGCACTGTCTGCGCGAGCCAGGTGAAATAGGCGCCGAGCATCAGGAACTCCCCATGCGAGATGTTCATGATGCGCATCAGCCCGTATTGCAGATTGAGGCCGATGGCGACCACGGCGTAGATGCCGCCGGTGATGAGACCGGTCGCGATGAGCTCGAGCCAGAAGCTCATTGGACTACCCTCGCGCTGCGCGCTCGGGATTCGCCCTTGGGACGGCCCGGCGGTCTGATGCGAGCTGGAATCGGGAGTTCATGCGCGCGGGCGGAGGGTCACAGACTAAAACGGCCCCGCGGTCGCACCGCGGAGCCGTCGCCGGACACCCGCCCCGGCTACCAGGCCGGCTTCGGATAGAGCGCCGGGCTGGTCGCGCGGTCCGGCGGCCAGACCACCTCGAACTCGCCGTTCTGCCACTGGCTCACCACTCCCGGCGTGGTGACGTTCTCGCCGTTCTTGAAGCGGATCTTGCCGATGATCGTGTCGAACTCGTTGCTGGCGATGTAGTCGCGGATCGCCTTGCGGTCGAGGCCGACCTTCTCCACCGCGGTCTGCAGGATCTGCAACCCGGCCCAGGCGTGCGCGCTCGCCCAGCGGTCCGGCTCCTTCTGCCACCGCTTTACGTGCGCGTCGAAGTAGCCTTTTGCCGCCGGGCTGGTGCGCGGGTTCCAGGTGCCGAGGCCCATCACGCCCTCGGCCACCTTGCCGAACTTGTCGCGATACACCGGGAACGCGGAGCCGACCGCGACGTAGAAGAGCTTCGGGTTGAAACCGATGCCGCGCGCCTGGCCGGTGATGAGGAACGTGTCGGGCGGATAGCTGAGCGCGACGAACGCGTCCGGGTTCTTCGCCTTGACGTCGTTCAGCACCGGCTGCAGGTCCTTCACGCCGAGCGGATAGCTCTTCTTTTCGACGATCTGGATGCCGCGACTCTTGAGCGACCGCTCGAGCGCGTCCATCTGCTCGAGGCCGAACAGCTCGTCGACGTAGAGGACCGCCGCCGTCTTCGCGCTACGCGCCGCCAGGTACTCGGCGAGCGCGTCCATCATCAGGTCGGGCTGCTGCAGCAGCGCGAAGAAGTAGGGATTCTTCATGCCGAGCAGCTTCCGGCCGGTCGCGGTCGGCGCGAGCATCGGGTAGCCGTACTTCTGCGCGAGCGGCATCATCGCGAAGTTCGCGCCGGTGCTCCACGGCGGCAGGATCAGGTCGACCTTGTCGCTGCCCATCAGCTTCTCGTAGGTGCGAACGACCGTCTCGGTGTCGCTACGGTCGTCGAAGCCCATGAGCTCGATCTTGCGCTTCACGCCCTTGACGTTCAGCCCGCCGGCGGCGTTCACCTGCTCCGCCCACATGATGTAGTTCGGCTCCTGCGTGACCTGCGCGCCCGCGGCCCACGGACCGGTGCGCGCGATGGCGTAGCCGATGCGTACCGGCTGCTGGGCGAGCGACGGCGCGACCGCCGCGAGGGCGAGCGCCACCGCCGCGATCCACTTCACGCTGGATGGCAGTTTCATTGGGTTTCCTCCTCCTGTTGGTCGTATCGACCGCACCCGGCCGCTACGCTGGCGCCGGGTGCAACCGATTGCAAGCCCGATGGTAGACGGGCCCGCCGGGCGGCACAACCCCGGTCGATCAGTCGCCCGTGTACGCCGGTGCCGGCTGAGCAAAGAACTAATCGACGAGGTGGTACGCCACCGCCCAGTTCTTCGCGCGCATGCTCGAGTGGGAGATCCCCGGCATCACCGCGAACTGCTTGTCCGGATTGGGCAACCGGGCGAAGAAGTCGGCGAGATCCTGGAACGACGCGATGCCGTCGTAGTGCCCGCGCATGACCATCGTCGGCACGTTCATCTTCGCGGATCGACGAGTGGCGGGTCCGTCGACATGTCGAAACGTTGGTCCCGGTCGGGACCGAGGTGTCGAGCGCGAGCACCGCATCGGCGAACGCGTCGACCACGGTCAGGTCGGACGTGCCGGGATGGTCGCGGGTGAAGATGCTGTGCACGAACTTGCGGTCGATCGGGCGCCGGTTCGCCGCCCGGTACTGCTCGAGGCGTTTCCTGCGGTCGGCAAGCGTCGGGCTACCCTCGCCGGTCCAGACGAAGGCGTCCACCGCAAGACGCTTGGCAGCGGCCGGCGAGCCTATTCTTCAACCTGCCCGTGAGCCGCGCGCGCCCCGGATTGCGGTGGCAATTCGTCGCTCCTCGCCGCTTCACTTCGAGATCGTGACCAGCGTCACCTCGTTCGACAAGCTGTTGGCGAGCACGAAGTTCCCGTCTCGTGTCACGGAGGTGTTGCGCACGATATTGCCGCCACCCGGGATCGCCCAGCTCTGGAATTTCTCGGTCTTTGGATCGAAGCGCACGACCGTGTTCGGCGTAGCCTCGGACTCGCTGTACCAGATGACGTCGTTGATCGCCGAGATGCCGTAGGGCGCGGATTTCGGCCCGCTCGGGGACTGCCATTCGGTGACCTTGCCGGTCGCAGGATCGAGCCGGCCCAGGAAACCGCGCGAGTAGTCGGCGTACCAAATCATGTCGTCGCCGGTGATCGCGAGGCGCCGCGGGCGGGATGCCGGATCGGGCAGGGTGTACTCGCGAATCTCCAGCGTCTTCGGATCGACACTTGCGACCCTGTTGGTACCGAATTGAACGACGAACAGCGTGCCTTTGGAGTTGAACGCCATGCCGTACGGGCGCGACTTCGGCGTCGGCGGCGTCAGCAGCTTGATCTCGCCGGTCTTCGGATCGAGACGTCCGATGCGGTTGGAGTTTTGCGCCGTGAACCACAGGATGCCGCTCTGATCGACGAGAATCGTGTGGGGGTCTTTCGCGTCCGGGCCGGTCTTGTACTCGGTGACCGCCCCCGTCTTCGGGTCGAGCTTGCCGATCAGCTCGCCGTTGTTGCCCGTGTACCAGATGTTGCCGTCCTTATCCTCGTCGAGACCGTGGGGTCCGGAGTGAGCGGTCTTGAGGGGATATTCCTTGATCTGGCCGGTCTTCGGATCGACCCGGCCGAGCACGTTGTTCATCTGGCCGGTGTACCAGAGCGATCCATCCTTCGCCGCCAGCGGATCGTGCGGCCGCGATCCCGGCGTGGGCACCTGCCACGCCTTGATTGAAACCTTGGCGGGGCCGGGGACCAGCACGGCGGCCGGCCTCCCCTTTACCGGGAAGTTCTTGGCCAAGTACGGTGTCAACGTCTCGATCTCGTCCTTCGAGAGGGGGACGCCGTGATTGGTCATCATGCGCAGAACCGTGGTCCAACCCTCCGTCGTGTACCCGGACCCGACACGGGCGTGGAACGCATGGCAGCTAGCGCACTTTGCCGTAACGATTTCTTTGCCCTTGCCCTCAGGAAGTTCCTGACTCCAGGCGGGAAGCGCCGAGCACAGGAGACCGGCTGCCATCAAGGACGACAGTGAATTCGGAAAGGCCAGACCTCCTCCTTTGGAGTGCGGGTGACTTTCGCGGCTGAGCCGGCTTCTGATGCGCCTATCATCGCTCACGTTCAGGGGCCGCGTCGACGGGGCCAAGCCCAGCCCCACCACCCGAAACGGGTGGTTCGGCGACACTACCGATGTACCACCAACGGCCGCGCGCGCCGCGCACATGAACACTGGCGCGTGGCGCGCGCGCATGCCGCGATGGGCCGCCTCGCGATTTCTTCGGTCAGCGCGCGAGCGGATCGGGCCGGAGCTGGACGTGCACGGCGCGGGGCTTCGAACCCTTGCCGCCTTCCATCAGCCAGGGCGTGCGATCGCCGCTCGTGCTCCACAGGCCGCGTCCCTTCCAGCCGGCGTTCGATCGTCGATGCGCCCGTCCAGCCCCTTGGCGAAGGAAGCCCATTGGATACGGAATCGTCAGCATGAGCATCTTCCCGTCCTTGAGCGCGATGAAGCCACCGTTCAGGTTGCCGGTGGCGATCGGGATGTTCTCGCCGAGGCCCAGGGTGTTGTGCTGATCAACCCAGGTGTAATAGCTCGCCTCGGCGCTGTTCTGCTCGAAGCCCTCGTGTCCCGGCCCGGGGAAGCGGTGGTAGGCGAAGCCTTCCTGGCAATGGTTGCCGGTCGCGTTCGGTCCGTTGAGCGGTCCCTTGCACTTTCTCCGGTCGAAGCTGATGAAGCCGCCGTTCGAGCCCGAGCCCCAGACCACGCCGTTCTTGTCGATGTCGCCGCCGCGCAGGCCGACGAACCCCGCCGGGAGGGCGTAGAACTCGGAGAGCCTGGTCTTCGGGTCGAAGCGCAGGAACCCTGCGGTACCGGCGAACACGTTGAACGTGTACCAGATCGAGCCGTCGGTCGGATGCGGCATCACGGCGTAGGGACCGGAGCCCGCGACGCGCGTGTCCTTGCCGCTTTCAGCCGGCTTGCCGGGCTCGGTGTACTCGTCGACCTTGCCGTTGCCGTTGGTGTCGAGCACCCACGGCGCCCAGCCCTGCGCCTTGACCGCGTCGCCGGTCGCGTCGAAGACCTTGGTATTGAGCCACCCCGCCACTGGACCGCTGCCAGAGAACCACACCGTATCGTCCGCGTCGTAGCCGAACTGCGGGTGATGGGTGCCGAAGCAGGTGTCGATGAGGGTGTACTTCATCGTCTTCGGGTCGAGCATCGACACCTGGCGCTGCGACAGCTCGATCGGGAAGGCCTGGGCCGACGGATGATCCGAGCCCTTCTTGCAGAAGGCGGGGTTCGGTCGCCGCGCACATTAGCCGCAAACCACACCCGGCCCTTCCGGTCGAACATGCCGTTGTGGTTGTTCGCCTTCTGCGACCAGATCTTCTCCGTTCCCCAGTACGGCGAGGGCGCGAACGGCTTGTCCAGGGCCGAGGCGTGGAACGGCGGCCCGAACGACTCGGGGACGCCGTCATTCAGGACCGACATCTTGAAGAACGTCACCGTGTGCGTTTTCGGGTCGAGGATCGGGATGTTGTCGCTCGAGTATTCGGATGAGCCGTAGAGCGGCCCGTAAGGGTTTACCGTGGGATCGCGCCGGTCCGAGGAGATAAGGTCGTGGAGAAAGGTCTTCTCCGTGCCCCATTCCCACGACGTGATGACGACGTTGCGCTCGACGCCCTGCGGGCGCGGGGGCTGCGCCTTGGGCAGCTCACCCTTGGCGATGCGGTCGGTCCATTCTCCGTAGTACGTGAACGGCACTCCGCCGAGCTGCTTGGCGAGACGGTCAATCATGAACGACCCGGTATGGCCGGAGGCGACGCGGCGTGCCCAGGCTTCGTCGCCCGACACGAATTGCCGAGCGCGGCCGGGATCGTGCGCGTCGATTCCGGACCGAGTGCGTGGCAGCCGATGCAGTCGGTATTGTTCATCCGACGGCGCGAGATCTCCTGGGTTACCTCCTTGGGAATGTTCGTCGTGCCGCCGAAGTCCTTCGCCGGCGGCATCTTCAGCATCGAATACCAGTAGATCGCCGGGTAATAGTGCGCCGCCGCCGCGGGCGTCGGCGCGGGTACCGCGCTGTGGTTGACGGTTGGCTGGGTTTTGCGCGCAGCTTCGGCGAATCGACGAGCCCGTAGCCGCGCACCCAAACCTGATAGTTCACGTTCGGCGGCAGGGCGGGAATGAGGTAACGCCCCTGGTCGTCGGTGACGACGATCTTGGCGAACTTCGTGGGGAGCTCGGTCGTTTCCGCGATCACCCACACGCCGGCTTCCGGCCCGCTCGGGCCGCGCACGACGCCGCCTATGTCTACGTTGCCGACCGATTGGGCGCCGACTGGCGTCGCGCTCGGAAGGCCGCGATGGCCACCCCCACACCAAGATAACGCAGACTGCCTGTCGTTTGCATATTCCGATCTCCTTGGGTCTGCTGCCGGGTTGCGCGAGCGATAACGGGCGAGCCGCCCGTCGCGTTATGGAATTCCCCCCACCCCTCGCAATGCGATCCGGCCCCAAAACGGTGAGGTCACACCGCAGCGGGGCACTTTACTGAAGAACTGCGCGGCAATCTACCTGCTCCACCAGGGCTGCGCAACGTCCGCGCGGCTGAAGCGAAGCCCGGCTTGACGCCCCGCGCACCCGGCCGTGCAAGGGAGGATCAATGCCTCCCTCTCAGCGCCCGCCAGACCTTCTCGCGCGTCGCCGGCATGTCGATGTGCCCCACGCCGGTGCGTGCGTACAGCGCGTCGACCACCGCGTTGATCACCGCCGGCGGCGACCCGACCGCGCCGGCCTCGCCCGCGCCCTTCACCCCGAGCGGGTTCGCGGTGCAGGGCACGTTGTGGAATTCGCAGTCGAACGACGGCACGTCGTCGGCGCGCGGCATCGTGTAGTCCATGAACGAGCCGGTGAGGAGCTGGGCGGTCTCCGGGTCGTACATCCCGTGCTCGAGCAGCGCCTGGCCGACGCCCTGCACCGTGCCGCCGTGGATCTGGCCCTCGGCAAGCATCGGGTTGATCGTACGGCCGAAGTCGTCGACGATCGTGTAGCGCTCGATCTTCGTCTCGCCGGTGTCGGCGTCGACCTCCACCTCGACGATGTGGCAGCCGTTCGGGTAGGTGTACTTCTCCGGGTTGCGGGTGTGCGTGGCCTCGAGGCCCTTCGCCTTCTTCGCGACGTCGAAAAGCGAGACGCCGCGATCGGTGCCCGCGATCCAGTACCGGCCGTCGCGATACTCGACGTCGGCCGCCGCCGCCTCGAGCAGACTCGCCGCCGTCTCTTTCCCTTTGCCAACCGCCTCGTCCGCGGCGTCGATCGCCGCCACGCCACCGATTGCGAGGAAGCGGCTCCCGCCCGTCAGTCCGTTGGGGACGATGTCGGTATCGCCCTGCACCACCTCGATCGCCTCCGCGTCGATCCCGAGCTTGTCGGAAAGCACCTGCTTGAAGCTCGTGGTGTGGCCCTGTCCGTTGTCCTGCATGCCCGAGATCAGTGTTACCTTGCCCTCGCCGCCGATCTTGACGGTCACGGTGTCGCCATTCCCGCCGCCGCAGCGCTCGATGTACATCCCAAGCCCGATCCCGCGCAGCTTCCCCCGTTTAGCCGCCGCGTCGCGACGCGCCGCAAAGCCGGCCCAATCGGCCTTTTGCATCGCGAGCTTCATCGCCCCGGCGAAGTCGCCGCTGTCGTACTCGCTCTCGACCGGCGTCTGATACGGGAACGCGTCGATGAAGTTGCGCCGCCGGATCTCGTCGGGCTCGAGGCCGAGCTCGCGCGCGGCGAGATCGACGATACGCTCGATGACGTAGATCCCTTCCGGGCGCCCGGCGCCGCGATAGGCGTCGACCGGGACGGTATTCGTCACGATGCCCCTGGTTCTCAACACAATCGCCGGAATGCGATACACGCTCGAGAGCACGAACAGCAGCAGCTGCGGGATGAACGGCCCGAAGTTCGAGAGATACGCGCCCATGTTCGCGTAGTTGGTGACCCGCAGCGCCAGGAACTTTGCGCCGGCGTCGAGCGCTAGCTCGGCGATCGTGTAGTTGTCGCGGCCCTGGACGTCGGAGACGAACGTCTCGCTCCGCTCGCCCGTCCAGCGCACCGCGCGCTTCAGCTTCCGCGACGCCCACACCACGAGCGGCTGCTCCGGGTGCAGGAAGATCTTCATCCCGAAAGCGCCGCCGACGTTGCCGGAGATCACGCGCAGCTTCGCGGCCCCGAGCTTGAGGATCGGGTCGGCGATCTGGCCATGGATGACGTGCGGACCCTGGGTCGGCGTGTAGAGCGTCGACCGGTCGGTCGCCGGGTCGTAGTCCGCGAGCGCAGCCCGCGGCTCGAGCGGGTTCGCCACGAGCCGGTTGTTGACGAGCTCGAGCTTCACGACGTGCTTCGCGCGCGCGAACGCGGCGTCGACTGCCATCGCATCGCCGTTCACGATGTCGAAGCAGACGTTGTTCTTGATGGCGGGCCACACCAGCGGCGCGCCCGGCTTGGTCGCGGCGTAGGTGTCGGCCACCCCGGGGAGCGGGTCGTAGTCGATCTCGATCAGCTCGGCGGCATCCTTCGCCCGGGCAAGCGAATCGGCGACGACCAGCGCCACGGGATCACCCACGTGCCGCACCCGGTCGATCGCGAGCAGCGGCCGCGGCGTCTCGCCGCGTTGCGACCCGTCGGTGTTCGTCACCGGGATCATGCACGGGATCTCGCCGAGGCCGTCGGCCTTCACGTCCGCACCGGTCAGCACCGCGAGCACGCCCGCCGCCTTGCGCGCGGCGGTCGCGTCGATCCGCCTGATCGACGCGTGCGCGTGCGGCGACCGCACGACGAACGCATGCGCCTCGTTCGCGAGACGGACGTCGTCCGCGTAGCGCCCCGCGCCGCGGACGAGCGTCAGGTCTTCGATGCGGGAGATGGACTGGCCGAGGGAGAACTTCGACATGGATTGCGCTCCGGGGGGGACTGCTGCGACGCGCCGGAATCCTACCCCATCCGCCGTGCCATCTCGCCCTGCCACTCGCGCATCGGCCGGAAACCGGGCAGGCTGCGCGCCGTCTCCTCGGCCCAGCGCATCAGCGCCTCGTCGGACCGGGAGAAGTCGAACGGGATCCGCAGCGGCTGCGTCACGTGCCACGGCGTGTCGATGAACAGCTCCACGCGGTTGCCCTCGGGATCGCGGAAATAGACGCTAAGGGCGTTGCCGTGGCTGATCGGGCGGATCTCGGTGACCGCCTCGGCCTGGAGCCGTTCGTGCAATCCCCGCAGGTCCGCGAGACTGTCGACCCGGAAGGACAGCTGGTTCACTACGTTGAACGGCACCTCCGCCGGACGTCCCGATGCGAGCACGAGCTGGTGATGCTCGCGCGGATCGCGCGAGAGGAACACGAGGTCAACCGTCCCCCCCGGCGTCTCGAGCGGTCCGCGGTCGGTCACGACGAGGCCCATGAAGCGCGTATAGAAGCCCTCCATCCGCGCCAGGTCGCGCACGTAGATCCCAACGTGGCTGAACGCAATGCGGGGTGCTGCGGCCATGGCGGCTCCTTCGCTGTACGCGCCTCGCGCGAAGTCTGTGTCCGCGAGCGCGCCCAGGTCAAGCGAGGATCGGACGGAAATTGACACCGTCCATCGAGGTGGGTACCTTCGGCGCAACACTATATGTATAGGTCAAAGGAGTCGACATGAAGCTCGCAAGCTATTCGCTCGACGGCCGGCCGAGCTACGGCGTCGTCGAAGGCAACGGCGTCATCGACCTCGGCCGCCGGATCGGCGCCAAACACCCGGATCTGCGCGCACTCATCACGGCGAATGCGCTCGACGAGGCGAGGCGGGCCGCCACGGGGGCGAAGCCCGACGCAAGCATCGACGCGATCACTTTCCTGCCGGTGATCCCCAACCCGGACAAGATCGTCTGCGTCGGCCTCAACTACGAGGAGCACCGGGTCGAGACCAATCGCGACAAGACCGAGAACCCGGCCCTCTTCCTGCGGGTCCCCGGCTCGCAGCTCGGCCACAGGCAGCCGCTGCTGCGCCCGCGCGAATCGAAGA
The DNA here is from genome assembly GCA_963789885.1 of uncultured beta proteobacterium. GTDB lineage: Bacteria > Pseudomonadota > Gammaproteobacteria > Burkholderiales > SG8-39 > DATEDA01. The sequence continues at coordinate 204,805 of CAWBNB010000064.1, forward strand.
TGCTCGACTACGAAGGCGAGATCGCGGTGATCATCGGCGCAGGCGGACGGCGCATCCCGGAGTCGGACGCCTGGCGTCACATCGTCGGGTACGCCTGCTATAACGACGGGTCGGTGCGCGACTTCCAGCGCCACACGGTGCAATGGACGGCCGGCAAGAACTTCGCGCGCACCGGCGCCTTCGGGCCGTGGATGGTCACCGCCGACGAGATCCCGCCGGGAACGGTGCTCACGCTCGTCACGCGGCTGAACGGGACCGAAATGCAGCGCGCCACCACCGAGATGATGATCTTCAAGATCCCGCGCCTCATCAACTACATCTCGACCTTCACCGAGCTCGTCCCGGGCGACGTGATCGTGACCGGCACGCCAGGGGGCGTCGGCTCGCGGCGCACCCCGCCGGTGTGGATGAATCCCGGCGACAAGGTCGAGATCGAAGTCGACAAGGTCGGCGTGCTCGTGAACCCGATCGGCGAGGACTGAGCCGGCTGAGCCTGGCCGGAGCCAGGGCTGCCGGGAGCTAGGGCTGCGCCGCCGCGGCCGTCGTCACCGACGGCGGCTTCTTCCCCGCGCCGCGCATGTCGACCACCCGGTTCAGGAGTTCGAACCAGAACGGGCCGCCGAGGCTCACCGCGAGCGCGGTGATCAGCCAGCCGATCGCCTTCAGCACCCATGCGGTGCCGGAGCGCGCCTTGGTCTCGCTCCAGCACTGGCCGAGCATCGTGCGGATGCTCCGCACGTCGAGGTCGGCCGTCCAGTCCTTGGCGACGCAGGAGAAGCCGATCGGCAGGCCCTGGCGCTCGATCGTCTGCAGTTTCTCGGTGACGCTCGCGATCGCCTCGCCCGGTACCGGCTGGGGGCTCGCGGCGACGCGCGCGCCCTCCTCCGCGAGCGATGCGCGCAGCGTCGGATTGTGCACCAGCGTCCGGGTGATCTCGATCGTATCGACGTTGAAGACGACCGCGACGGCCGCGCCGACCCAGAAGAGCCACCAGCGCGCGCGCCGCTTGTACCACCCCGATACGCGGTCCATCGCCGCCTCGTACCACGCAGCGACGTTCCGGCGTGCGACGTCGAGGTCGTTGCCGGCCTGCTCGACGAGCGGGAGTAGCGACTCGCCGATCGTGAAGCCGGAGGCGCGGCAGGTCCGCGCCGCTTCGAGGACGTCGCTGGCGGACAGCGGCTGGCCGCTCGCATGCGGCGCCTCGCCCCGGATCTGCGCGGCCTTGTGCACCACGACGTCGAACAGCGCCTGGGCGAACGTCTCGCCCGGGATGTAGGAAGGGTGCTGGATCTTTCCCGGGACGTCGCGATAGAGGCTGGTGAGCAGCGGATGATTCACCACGCGAAGATAGATCCACCGGTCGGGCAGGAGGTTCATCAGCCCGAGGCGCAGGAACCGGCCGCGCAGGCTGAGCTTGTGCACGACCAGCTCGATCAGCCCGGAGCAGAGCGTGCTGACGAGGAAATAGACGAGCGCGAGCCCGATTGCGACTTCGGCGAGGGTCAGGAGCATGGGGGCCGGTTCCCTAGACCTGCGGCGCCTGGAACATCCCGGTGCGCGAGTAGACGGTTTCGTCCTGCAGGTCCGCGCGCCCGGCATGCGCCAGGTTGTAGGGGCGGTACCTCGGGTCCGACGACCACTTCTTCCGCGCCGACTCGTCGATCGTCTCGTTCACGCCCTTGAGCTGCATCGGGCGGTAGAAGCGCCGGAAGAGCTTCAACGAACTTGTACGCGCCGTAGCCCATCTCGCTGAACGAGTCGCGGACCTGCGACAGGTACTCGTCGCCGCGTAGCTTGAATTCCTCGGGGAGCGCCGCCTTGCAGCGCGGGCCTTCGGCGTCTGCCGGCATGCCGGTCGTGACGAACAGCAGCCCGCGCTTCGTCGCCTCCTCGGCGACCCAGGCGAGCGGCGGGTCGGGCAGCGTGTCGTCATCGTAGCCGCCGCCGACGTTCGAGTGCGCGCCGGGGAACCAGCGCTGCTCGACCGTCTGGTGGGGGTACTTCGAGGTCCACAGCGTGACGTCGTACTCCTCGCGGTGCTCGTCGATCGCTACCGCGTGGAACGCGTTCTGGATCACCTTGCCGAGCCCGGTGTCGTGGAACTCGTACTTGCCGCGATCCAGTCCGAGCTTGTCGACCGAGCGCGGGATGCCGAGCGCGCCCACCGTGTCCCACACGCCGAGGAACTTGATCGCGAGCTCGTCGTCGGGACAGGAGTACTTGCGGCGGAAGTCCACGCACTCGGGCGCGTCACGCGTGGTCGCGTTGGCGTACGGCGGCGCCTCGATCTTGGCGCGATACAGCGCCCATGTCTCCTGCACGATCGGGTCGTCGGGCGTTACGAGACGCCGTCTGCCGCGTTCGCGGAAGAGGTCCTTCTTCAGGATGCCGCAACGGTTCACCATGCCGCCGAGCGACCGCGCGGTGAACGCGCCGCGGCTGAAGCCGAAGAGGAAGAGCTCGTCCGGACCCTCGACCGGCTCCTCGCCGAAGCGCGACTCCTCCTTCCAGTTCTCGCCCTTCTGGTGGTAGTTGTTCACGAGCCAGCAATAGCCCTGGAGGATGTTGACGTCGAGTCCGCGCCCGAGCGTGCCGCCGCGCACCCGGTCGCCGAACTTCGTACCGACGCCTTCGTCGTAGAATTTGAGCTGGCCGCGGCAGCCGACGTCCCGATCGGCGATTGCGGCGTAGAGCCGCGAAACGTTCGTCTGGTCCTCGGCCGTGTTCCAGGTGCCGTCGAAACACACCACAAGACGTCCGCGCATGAGAAATCCTCCTCACCCCGTCGGGGCTGTGCTGCGGGTAAACTAGTCTCTGGGCGTGTGGCTGTGAATCGCACTAATGGTCTAACTCGCGGTCAAGACACGGCCTAACACCGCCCGGAACCGTCAGTTTTTCCGCACTGTGGCGCAGCCCTCGAGGAAGATGTCAACGTCATCGACGCCCGATGACGTGATCGAGCCCGGCGAGTCGTTCGTGGGCTCCGACCGGACCGCCGCGGAGGAGCGCAGCCTCTGCCGCGAGGACCTGGTCGACAACATTCTGCGGCGGGCGCTCGAGCGCTCGGCGTGCGCCGCGGACCTCCTCTCGGAGCAGGCGCTCGAGGATTCGCTGCAGGCCGCGCTGCGCGCGTCGCATCGTCAGCCGGACGTGTGGGTCTTCGCCTACGGTTCGCTGATCTGGAACCCGGTCCTCGACTTCGACGAGCGGGTCGTCGCCACCGTCCACGGCTATCACCGCAGCTTCTGCCTGTGGTCGCGCGTGAACCGCGGCACGCCCGAGCGGCCCGGCCTGGTGCTCGGGCTCGACCGCGGCGGCCGCTGCACCGGCATCGTGTATCGAATCCCGGAGCGCCTTGCGGAGGAGGAGCTGCGGCTGTTGTGGCGGCGCGAGATGCTGCTCGGCTCGTACGCGCCGCGGTGGACGGTCGTCACGCACGGACCGCGCACGTTCCGCGCGCTCGCTTTCGTCGTCGATCGCGACCGCTCCGGTTACGCCGGGCGGCTGCCGGCGGAACAGATAGCTGAACGCCTGATCCACGCCCGCGGCACGATCGGCACCGGGCTCGATTACCTGCGGCGGACGATCGACGGACTCGCCGCCGCGGGAATCCGCGATCCGCATCTCGTGAACGTGGACGCGCTCGTGCGGCAGCGGCTCGGCGAGGACGAGCCGCACCGGCCGCGCGCGGATCTGCAACTCTGAGGTACGGCGCCGCTTCAGCGCGCGAGCAGGAAGTCCCGCACGACGTCGATCTGGTCGTCGCTCATCAGCCACGGCGCGTGGCCGATGCCCGGGAACTCGACCACCCGCGCCTTCGGTCCCCGTGCAGCCATCTGCTGCGCGGTCGCCTCGAGCAGCAGGTCGGACTCCGCGCCGCGCAGCACGAGCGTCGGGCACTTGATCGCTTCCCACACCGGCCACAGGTCGACGCCGAGCAGGAAGTCGCCGCCGAACTCGATGTCGCCGTGCTTCGCGCGCCGCAGCCCGCTCACGATCCCCGGGTCGTAGGCGAGGCTCCAGGTGCCGTCGTCGTTCCGGCGCGCGCTGTGCCGCGTGACGTGGCGCCACTTGGCGTCGTCGAGCGGACCGAATGACACGCACGCTTCACGCAGGTGCCGCTCGAGCTCCGGCAGATCCTTGAATTTCGCGTGCAGGCCCGAGTGCACGTTCTTCAACCGTACGAGACCCGACCACGGCACGAGCGGGCCGATGTCGTTCAGCACCAGCCGGCCGATCGGCGAACGTAGCTTCGCGGCCGTCATCATGCCGATCAGCCCGCCCATCGACGTGCCGACCCAGTCGACCCGCTCCGGACATCCGGCATGCCGCAGCACGCGCACGAGGTCGTGGATCGCCCCACCGGGGTGCGCCACCACGTGCGCAAGCAGCGTCGCGGCGTCCGACTGATAGAGCGCATAGCCGTAGTCGGAGCTGTCCGGCAGCCAGTCGCTCGCCCCGCGTCCGGGAACGTCCATGCAGACGACGCGGCAGTCGCCGGCGAGCCGCGCGGCGAGATAGTCGAAATCCCGGCTGTTGCGCGTGAGGCCGTGGACGCAGATCACGACGTGCGGGTTGTGCGGGCTCCCCCACTCGGTGTACGCCACGCGGTGGAAACCGTGCGGACCAAGGCTGGGGAAGTACCGGAGTCGGGGATGGGCCATGAGGGGGACCGCCGCCGGCCGTGCGAGCGACCGGGGATTGTGGGCGCCCGGCACCATGGCGGCAAGCGCAGCGAATGCGGAATAATTCCTGCATGGACGGCCGGAGACCTGTCAACCCGAAGCGGAGGGGGACCGTTCCCCCAGCTATGTCCCTGACGCGCGAGGATCTCGAGAACGGACGGATGCGGCAGCTCCTCGCGGCCTCCGGGCTCGGCCCCCGCCCGCTCACCGACGAGGAGCTCGACGCCTCAATTCAGTGCGTGCTCGCGGGGGTCCGCACCGGCGAGGACGTCTGGGTCTTCGCCTACGGATCGCTGCTCTGGAACCCGCTGCTGCAGCATGACGAACGCCGGCCGGCGACGCTGCGCGGCTTCCACCGCCGGTTCTGCCTCTGGTCGCGGATGGGGCGCGGCACCCCGGACAACCCCGGGCTCGTCCTCGGCCTCGACCTCGGCGGCAGCTGCCACGGGCTCGCCTATCGCCTACCCGCCGAACAGGCTGCGGCGGAGCTGCGCCTGCTGTGGCACCGCGAAATGGTGAGCGGCTCCTACTCGCCGCGCTGGGTGCGGATCGAGGCCGCGCCGTGCGCAGCGAGCCAGGGCTGCAAGGAGGAGCTCCGCGCCCTCGCATTCGTCGTGAATCGCGAGCACCCGAACTACGCCGGCCGCCTCCCGGTGGACGTCGTCACGCGCGCGCTCGCCGCCGCCTGCGGCCATATCGGCAGCTCGGCCGAGTACCTGCACAACACCGTCGCCGCCCTCGCCGCGCACGGGCTGCGCGACGCCTATCTCGAGCGCCTCACAGAACACCTCGCGCGGGAAGCCGCCCCGAAGTAGCCGTCCGCCCCCCGGCGCCCGCGCGCCCGGCGGCCGACTGTCAGGAAGTTCACGCCTCCCCGACCAAGCCTTCGATCACGTCACGATCGAAGGAGAAACTCCATGCTCAAGGGCAGAACCGCGCTCGTCACCGGCTCGACGAGCGGCATCGGCCTCGGCATCGCCGAGACCCTCGCGAGCCGCGGCGCGAACATCATCCTGAACGGGTTCGGCGACAAGGCGGAGATCGAGCGCCTGCGCGCCCGCATCGCGGACACGCACCGCGTGACCGTCAAGTACGACGGGGCCGACATGTCGAAAGGCGACGCGATCGAGGCGATGATGAAGGCCGCGATCGCCGAGTTCGGTTCGGTCGACGTGCTCGTCAACAACGCCGGCATCCAGCACGTCGCGCCGGTGGACGAATTCCCGGTCGCGAAATGGGACGCGATCCTCGCAATCAACCTCAGCGCCGCGTTCCACACCACACGCCTCGCAGTCCCCGGTATGAAGAATCGCGGCTGGGGCCGCATCGTCAACATCGCCTCGGCGCACGCGCTCGTCGCTTCGCCCTACAAGGCCGCCTACGTCGCGGCCAAGCACGGCATCGCCGGACTGACGAAGACCGTCGCCCTGGAAGTCGCCGAGCAGGGGATCACGGTCAACGCGGTGTGTCCCGGCTACGTCTGGACGCCGCTCGTCGAAAAGCAGATCCCCGACACCGCAAAGGCGCGCGGCCTTACCGAAGAACAGGTGAAGCGCGACGTGCTGCTCGCCGCGCAGCCGACGAAGAAGTTCGTCGAGGTCGGCGAGGTGGCCGAGCTCACGGCGTTCCTCGCCAGCGACGCCGCCGCGTCGATCACCGGCGCGATCGTGCCGATCGACGGTGGGTGGGTAGCGCATTGAACACGAAGAACTTGGACGTGCTGCAGCGCAGGTGAAGCCTGCGCTGCAGCACCGAGGATTCAATACAACCGAGTGATGAAGATGAACGCTGGAACTGCTCGCAGCGCCCATGTGCTCCCGCGCGGGCGATCCAGGTTCATCGAGCGTGTGTATCTCGGCCGCGACGTCGTGCACCGCTGGGCCCGATCCCCCAATTCCGCGACCCCGAGGGCCGCGGTCACATCAAGCGAAAGGAGAAAGACGTCATGAGCAGCAACCAAACCAGAGGCTGGCGGCGCGTCGCGCTCGCCGGCATCGTCGCCGGCGCGTTCTCGCTTGGCGTCACGTCCGCGTTCGCGGGCGAATGCGCCGCGGCCGATCGGCGGCCCGACGGCAGCGGCCAGAAGCCGGGCGCGACCGCACCCAAGGACGTGACCGACGTGGTGATCACCGCCACCGACCTCTCGAAGGAGAAGGTCGCGTTGAAGGACCGGCTGTTCCGGTTCCGCCGCCTCGACATCAAGCCGGGCGGCATCGTGCCCTGGCACAGCCACGACAACCGGCCGGCGATGATCTACGTCGTCAAGGGCACGATCGTCGAGTACGCCAGCACCTGCGCCGCGCCGATCGTGCATAAAGCCGGCGATGTCTCGCCGGAGCGCATCGGCACGGCGCACTGGTGGAAGAACACCGGCACCGAGGACGTCGTCCTGGTCGTGTCGGACATCTTCCCGGTCGAAGACAAGGTCAACGAAAAGATGATGTAGCGGCGCGCCGGCCGGCGCGCGGTGCCCTGGCGCGATCCGCCGGGGCGCCCCTTCGCAATCCCTGCCTCCGGGAGGACCCGCCATGACGACCACGACTCACGTCCCGCCGTTGCCGCCGATGATGGCGGGTCACGAGGCGCACGTGCTCCTGCGCACGTTCGTCATCGGGTTGATGGCGTTTCTCACGGTCGTCGACCTCTTCGCGACGCAGGCGATCCTGCCCTCGCTTGCCCGGCACTACCAGGTGAGCCCGGCTGCGATGGGGTTCGCGGTCAACTCGAGCACGATCGGGATGGCGATCGCCGGACTGGCGGTGGCGTTCTTCAGCCGGCGCATCGACCGCCGGCGCGGAATCACGGTGGCGCTCGCGCTCCTCGCCATCCCGACCGCGGCCCTCGCGGTGGCACCCGACCTGACGACCTTCACGGCGCTGCGGGTTACGCAGGGGCTGTGCATGTCCTCCGCGTTCGCGCTCACGCTGTCCTATCTCGGCGAGCAGTGCAGCGCCGAAGATGCCGCGGGCGCGTTCGCCGGCTACATCACCGGCAACGTCGCAAGCAACCTCATCGGCCGCCTCATGTCGGCCGCGCTCGTCGACACGGTCGGCCTGGCGGGGAACTTCTACGTGTTCGCGGCGCTCAACCTCGCCGGCGCGGTCCTCGTCTGGTTCTATCTCGGCAGGACCATGCCGGCCGCCGCCGCCGGCGCCCGCTCGCCGCTCTCGGTCTGGGCGGAGCACCTTCGTAACGGTCCGCTGCGGGCGAGCTTCGCGATCGGGTTCTGCATCCTGTTCGCGTTCATCGGCACCTTCACCTACGTCAACTTCGTCCTGGTGCGCGAGCCGCTCGCGATCAGCCGGATGGCCCTGGGATTCGTCTATTTCGTCTTCCTGCCCTCGGTGCTCACGACGCCCCTGGCGGGCCGCGCAGTGCAGCGCTTCGGCACGCGGCCGACTTTCTGGGGCGCGATAGCGATTGCGGGCGTGGGACTGCCGCTCCTGCTCGCGCCAAATCTGGTTCCGGTCCTTGCCGGCATGGCCCTGGTCGCCATCGGGACCTTCTTCGCGCAGGCGACCGCCACCGGCTTCGTCGGCCGCGCCGCGACGACCGACCGCGGGTCGGCGAGCGGGATCTATCTCGCGTGCTACTTCTTCGGGGGACTCGTCGGTACCGCGGTCCTCGGCCAGCTCTTCGACCGCCTCGGCTGGGCCGCCTGCGTCGCGGGCATCGGTGCGGCGCTCGCCGCCGCGGCCCTGCTCGCTTTCCGTCTGAAGATGCCGGCCCACGCGCCCGCCGCATAGTCCGCCATGCAGGTCAGGGAATTCGTCGAGCTCGCCGGCACCGCCGCGGAAATCGCCGGCGTCGTGCTGATCATCGGCGGGCTCGTGATCGCGAGCGCCCGCTACGTGCTGCCGGCGGGCATCGGCTCCGTGCCCCGCTACCAGCGCTACCGACAGGACCTCGGGCGCGCGATCCTGCTCGGACTGGAGGTGCTGGTCGCCGCCGACATCGTCCGCACCGTCGCGTTCACCCCGACGATGGAGAGCGTGATCGTGCTGGCGATGATCGTCGCGATCCGCACGTTCCTGAGCTGGAGCCTCGCGCTCGAGCTGGAAGGCCGATGGCCATGGCAGCGGGCCGCCGAGCGGCTCGCGCCCGAACCCCAACCCTGAAGGAGATTCCCATGTACACCCGCATCGTCCAGCTCCTCTCAGCCGCGCTCCTCGCGGTCGGCCTCGTCGCGGCGCTTCCCGCTGCGGCGGATACCGCCGGCGGCGACGGCATCGTCCGGGTCAAGAGCGCCTATCCGCTCGACGAAACCGTCGTGCGGCTCAAGCAGGACATCGCCGCCAAGGGGATCCGGTTCTTCCAGGAAATTGACCAGCACAAGCTCGCCGCCGACGCCGGCATCAAGGTGCTGCCGTCCACGCTCCTCGTCTTCGGCAACCCGCCGCTCGGCACGCAGTTCCTGAACGCCAGGCAGCAGGCCGGCATCGACTGGCCGGTGCGGCTGCTCGTGCAGCAGGACGAGAAAGGCGACGTGTGGGCGATCTACACGGACTTCATCTGGATCGCGCAGCGGCATGGCGTCAAGGCCGCCGACCGGAAGCCGTTCGAGACCGCCTCGGGCGTGATCGCCTCGATCACGTCCAGCGTGACGGCGAAGTAGCCGCCATGGACCGGGGCCCCAACGCGATCTCGAACACCCCTCCGTCCGCGCGCGAGAGCGGTGCGGCGACCGGCAAGGGCTCCGGGCTGCCGGGTCAGGTCGTGCTGGTCCTGCAGGGCGGCGGTGCGCTCGGCGCCTACCAGGTGGGCGTGTACGAAGCGCTCCACGAGGCCGGCATCGAGCCCGACTGGGTGATCGGCACGTCGATCGGCGCGATCAACGCCGCGCTGATCGCCGGCAACGCCCCCGAGCGCCGACTCGAGCGTCTGCGGTCGTTCTGGGCCGGCGTCGAGCAACGCGCCGGCGCGGGTCTTCGTGGGCTGATTCCCGGCCTGGGGAATGCGTTCGCCAACGCCAGCACCATGATGCAGGGCATCTCGACGTTCTTTTCGCCCAACCCCGCTTCCTGGCTCGGTCAGCACGCGCCGCTCGGCGTCGACCGCGCGGCGCATTACACGACCGAGCCGCTGCGCCGGACGCTCACCGACCTTGTCGACTTCAGCCGCATCAACGCGCGGAGCATTCGACTCACCGTCGGCGCGGTGAACGTCAACACCGGCGAGATGCGCTACTTCGACAGCCGCGACGAGCCGATCTGCGTCGAGCACGTCATGGCTTCGGGCGCGTTGCCGCCGGCGTTTCCGGCGGTCCGCGTCGACGGCGAACCCTACTGGGACGGCGGGATCTACTCGAACACGCCGATCGAGGCCGTCCTCGACGACAAGCCGCGCCGGGACTCGGTGATCTTCGCCGTGCAGGTGTGGAACCCTGAGGGTACGGATCCCGAGACGCTCTGGCAGGTGGCAGAGCGGCAGAAGGACATCCAGTACGCGAGCCGCGCCAGGAGCCACATCGCACGGCAGAAGCAGATTCACCACCTGCGCCACATCATCCGCGAGCTGGCGAAGAACATTCCGGAACAGGCGCGCAGCTCGGAGGAAGTCAAGGAGCTGGCGTCGTGGGGCTGCGGTACGACGATGCACGTGGCGCGTCTGGTTGCGCCGCGGGTAGGCGGCGAGGACCAGTTCAAGGACATCGACTTCACGCCCGCGGGCATCCGCGCCCGCTGGCAGGCGGGCTATGCAGACACCCGCCGCATGGTCGCGCGCGCGCCGTGGCAAGGTCCCGTGGACACCATGGAGGGCGTGGTGATCCACGACCCCATGGCGATGCCGGGACACGAGCTCGCGTCGGGCGTGGACGGCTTCGCCGGGAAGACGAAGTAGGCCGCGCGCATCCGCCCGGACAGAATCTGCACCAGGGCCGACGAAGGGCGCAGTCGCGCTGGGTGATGCCCTTTTCCTTGGCGTACTTCGCCGCGGACGAGTCAGTCCCCGGTGCTCGCGACGGCGCGCTGGAGCTTGGCGAGCAGCCGGTCCAGCTGGCGCCGCTCCACCGCCGTGAGCCCGGCGAGCAGCGCCCGTTCGCGCGCGCGGGCGCTCGACGAAACGCGCCGGTAGAGCGCGCGCCCGCGAGTGCTCAACCGGAAGAGCGTCCGGCGGGCGTCGAACGCGTCGTGGGTACGCTCCAGGTAGCCCCCGCGGGCGAGCGACTGAAGCGCGCGCGAGGCCCGGGCCTTGTCGAGACCGCTGCGCGCCGCGGTCTCGGCGGCCGAGCGCATGGCGCCGTCGCCGAGCGCGGCGACGACTCGGCACCCGGCGGCATCGACATCCGACCGCTCGGCGACAGGACGCGCCGCGCCCGCGGCGAGGAGCCGCGCGAGTGCGGCGAGCCGCTCGCCGAGCGGCGCCGTCGCCGTGCGCCGCCGGCGGTGGCGACCCAGCCCGGGTCGCGAGCTGCCGGGCTTCCGGCGCGTGCTCATCCGAGATGCGCCAACGGGAGCGCGGTCGTGTCCTTGATCCGCTCCAGCACGAAGTTGGACTTCACGTCGATCACTCCCGGTTGCTTGAGGAGGCGGTTCATCATGAAGCGCGAATAGTGCTCGAGATCCTCGACGTGGACCCGCAGGAGGTAGTCGGTATCGCCCGTCATGGAGTAGCAGGCGATCACTTCCGGCCAGCCCTGGACCGCGCTCAGGAAGTCGTCGATCGGCAGCGTGCCGCCCTTCTCGAGCTTGACGTTGACGAAGGCGAGCAGGCCGAGCCCGACGCGGGCGGGGTCGACCAGCGCCACGTACTCCCGGATCACCCCCCCTCTTCGAGCGCCCGCACTCGCCGGAGGCAGGGACTGGGAGAGAGGGCGATCTTGGCGGCGAGCTCCACATTAGTAAGCCGCCCGTCCCGCTGGAGCAGGTCGAGAATCTTGCGGTCGGTGCGGTCGAGCGCGGCAGCTGGCATATCTGGTCCGATCAGTTCAATGTTCAGCAATATTATTGCTCCTGTATACCCATTTCGGGGTGCCTTTGATAACAAATAGCGCCCTCCTCTCCCTAGAATGCGCACCCATATTCAGACTTCCAGGAGCACGCCATGCCCGACCTCTGGGATAACCCTATCGGCACCGACGGGTTCGAGTTCGTCGAGTACGCCGCCCCCGATCCCCGGGCCCTCGGGGCCCTGTTCGAGCGCATGGGCTTCAGGGCAGTCGCGAAGCACCGCCAGAAGGACGTGACGCTCTACAAGCAGGGGGACGTCAACTTCATCATCAATGCCGAGCCGGGGAGCTTCGGTCGCAACTTCGCGCGCCGCCATGGCCCGAGCGTCTGCGCGATGGCGTTTCGCGTGAAGGACGCACCCGCGGCCTACCAGCGGCTGGTCGAGCGCGGCGCGTGGCCCGTCGAGGGCCACGCCGGGCCGATGGAGCTCGTCATCCCGGCGATCAAGGGCATCGGCGACTCGCTCATCTACCTCGTCGACCGCTATCCGGAGAACGACTACGGCCACACGATCTACGACGTCGACTTCCGTCCGCTGCCCGGTTACGAGGCGTTCTGGGCCGGGAAGGCGCCACCGCCCGGCGGCAGCGGCCTCACCTATGTCGACCATCTCACGCACAACGTGCACCGCGGCCGCATGAAGGAGTGGGCCGAGTTCTACGAGACGCTCTTCAACTTCAGGGAGATCCGCTACTTCGACATCGAGGGCAAGCTGACCGGTCTGAAGTCGAAGGCGATGACCAGCCCCTGCGGCAAGATCCGCATCCCGATCAACGAGTCGTCGGACGACCGCTCGCAGATCCAGGAGTACCTCGACGAATACCGCGGCGAAGGCATCCAGCACATCGCGCTCGGTACCCGCGACATCTACGCCACCGTCGACGCGATGAAGGCGCAGGGCATCGATTTCCTCGACACCCCCGGCACCTACTACGACCTGCTCGACAAGCGGCTGCCCGGCCACGGCGAGCCGGTCGCGGAGCTCCGGAAGCGCGCGATCCTCGTCGACGGCGGGCCCGAAGGCGGCCGCGGCCCTCAGCATCCCAACCGGCGCAGCTTGCTGCTGCAGATCTTCACCAAGACCGTGATCGGCCCGATCTTCTTCGAGATCATCCAGCGCAAGGGCGACGAAGGTTTCGGCGAGGGCAACTTCAAGGCGCTGTTCGAGTCGATGGAGCTCGATCAGATCCAGCGCGGCACCCTGAAGCCGGCGGCCTGAGGAGCGCGCAAATGGAACGATCGATCCTCACCGCCGTCAGCAACCAGGGGCGGCGCCGCGGCGACTACTCGCATGCGCGCGCCGATTACACCCTCGAACAGGACTGGCCGGCGTACACCGCGGCGGAGCATTCGCTGTGGCGCAAGCTGTACGACCGCCAGATGCGGCTCGTGCCGCAGTACGCGTGCGAGGAATTCCTGCACGCGCTCGACCGGCTCGACCTGGGCGGTGCCATTCCGCGCTTCGCCGCGATCTCGCGCAAGCTGCGGCGCGCGAGCGGCTGGGAGCTCGTCGCAGTGCCCGGCCTCATCCCGGACCTAGCGTTCTTCGAGCACCTCGCGAACCGCCGCTTCCCGGTCACCAGCTGGCTGCGCCGGCCGGAGGAGGCCGAGTACGTCGTGGAGCCCGACGTGTTCCACGACTTCTTCGGCCACGTACCGCTCCTGTTCGACCCGGTGTACGCCGACTACATGGCGGCCTACGGAGCGGGCGGCCTCAAGGCCGCGCAGCTCGATTCGCTCAAGCACCTCGCCCGGCTGTACTGGTACACGGTCGAGTTCGGGCTGATGCGCACGCGCGAAGGCCTGCGCGCGTACGGTGCCGGGCTCCTCTCCTCCTCGGGCGAGATCCTCTACGCCGCGGAGAGCGCCGAGCCGCGGCGCGTGAAGTTCGATGTTGAGCGGCTGCTCCGCACCGAGTACCGCATCGACCGCTTCCAGGACACCTATTTCGTGATCGATGGCTTCGAGCAGCTGATCGCCGACACCGCACCGGACTTCACGCCGGTATACGAGCGGATCCGGCGGCTGCCGCCGATCGCACCCGACGAGGCGACCTGGGACGACGTGGTGGTGCGGCGCTAGGCGATCGCCGCAGAACCGCGCTTCGCCGCGGCTCTGTGCACGGTCGACCCGCGTGCCGGTACCCCTGACGACTCAGCGCGCGACGCGCCTGGCGCCGGGGTGATATTGCGGCGAGGTGAGCACCTCCGGCCGCAGCACCGCGTCCAGCTCCTCCTTCTTCATCAGCCCCATCTCGAGCACGAGGTCGGCGACCGGCCGCCCGGTCGCGAGCGCCTCGCGCGCGACGCGCGTAGCATTCTCGTAGCCGATGTAGGGATTGAGCGCCGTGGCGAGGCCAGCCGAGCTGCGCACGCGCGCGGCGAGCAGCTCGCGATTGCAGGTGATCCCATTCACGCAGTTCCGCGCGAGGGTGAGGCACGCTTCGCGCAGGTGCGTCAGGCTCTTGAAGAGGCTGTGCGCGATGATCGGCTCGAACGCGTTCAGCTGGAGCTGCCCGCCCTCGGATGCCATCGTCACCGTGATGTCGTTGCCGATCACCTCGAACGCGACCTGGTTCATGACCTCCGGGATGACCGGGTTCACCTTGCCCGGCATGATCGAGGAGCCGGCGGCGCGTTCGGGCAGCTTGATCTCGCACAGGCCCGCCTGCGGTCCGCTCGCAAGCAGCCGGAGATCGTTGCAGGTCTTCGACAGCTTCGCGGCGATCCGCTTCAGCACGCCCGACAGCTGCACGAATGCGCCGGTGTCCTGGGTCGCTTCGACGAGGTTCGCGGCCGGTACGACCGGCAGCCCGGTAAGCGCCGCGAGGTTGCGCGTCACAAGCCCGGTGTAGCGCGGGTCGGTGTTGATGCCGGTGCCGATCGCCGTGGCGCCGAGGTTGATCTCGTGCATGAGAGCCGCGGCCTCGCGTAGCCGCTCCTCGTCCTCCCCGATCATCACGCCGAAAGTGCTGAATTCCTGGCCAAGCGTCATCGGCACCGCGTCCTGGAGCTGGGTGCGGCCCATCTTGAGCACGTCGGCGAACTCCGTCGCCTTCGCCTCGAAGCTCCGTCGCAGCTCGCCCATCGCGTCGAGCAGGCGCGCGATCGCAAAGCACACGCCGACGCGGATCGCGGTCGGATACACGTCGTTCGTGCTCTGCGACATGTTGACGTGGTTGTTGGGATGAAGGTGCTGGTACTCGCCCTTCCGGTGCCCGAGGATCTCGAGCGCGCGGTTCGCGATCACCTCGTTCGCGTTCATGTTGGTGGAGGTGCCGGCGCCGCCCTGGATTACGTCGACGACGAATGCGCCGTCCAGGGCGCCGTCCGCGATCTCCGCGCAGGCGGCGACGATCGCGTCCGCCCGCTCCGCGTCGAGCGCGCCAAGCGAGCGGTTGGTGATCGCCGCGGCGTGCTTCACGAGCGCGAGCGCGCGGACGAGGTCCCGGTAGGAACCGATCGCCTGCCCGGTGATCGGGAAGTTCTCGAGCGCGCGCAGCGTGTGAATCCCCCAGTAGGCGTCCGCGGGAACCTCGCGGTCGCCTAGGAGGTCGTGCTCGTTCCGGGTGGCGGCGGTCATGGCTTCATTCCTCGGGCAAACCGAGCGCTTCGAAGATCTAAGCGGTATCAGCGTAGCACCAACCCCCGGCGGGGGGCGGCATCTGGCCTGCCGCAGTAAATGGGACGCCAGCTCGAAGGAGCGCCCGATGAGCCCGACCCCGCTGTCCGACACCGAGATCGCCGCCGCCCTCGCCGGGCTTCCCGGCTGGGCGAAAGCCGCCGGCCGCTCGGCGATCGTGAAGAAATTCCAGTTCGCCGACTTCAGCGAGGCGTGGGGCTTCATGTCCCGCGTCGCCCTGCTGGCGGAGAGCCAGAACCATCACCCGGAGTGGTTCAACGTCTGGAACCGCGTCGAGATCACGCTCTCGACGCACGACGCCGGCGGCCTGTCGGCGCGCGACGTGAAGCTCGCCGAGGCGATCGAGAAGGTCGTCAGGCCGGCCCGGGCGTAGCAATTCTTTCTCGCCGCGCGCGCATCCACCGCCGCGCGACCGCCGTACCGCTGCGCCCCGTAGCGGCGAGCCGCTGTGGAAACTACTTAGTCCCGGCCCGTGCCCGCGCATTTCCTCACGTGCGGACCACATCCGGGCATCCGTGCAAACCACATCCCCGTAATTGCGGTCATGCGGGCGCGACGAATGCCCAAGATGGCGCAAGCCGCGGACCCGCAGAGGTGATGGTGAGTCATCGAACGGTTAACTTCATTCACACTGAAAGGAGTAGCACAATGAAACGCATCGTTATCGCTCTCGCGACCCTGATCGGCTTCAGCGGCGTTGCCTTCGCGAATACCCCGACCCTGGACATCGGCGCCGGCTTCTCGAAAGTCGAGGCGACGAGCTACGTCGCCGCGGTGTCGCTGCCCGAGCGGGACTCGCAACTGGCCACCCAGCCGTAAGCATCCGGCAACTGCAGCACCGGCGCGGTCGGCGGTGATGACTCACCGTCGGCCGCGCCGTCTTTCATCCGCAGCTCCCGTCCGATCGCAAGAAACGCAGCCACGCGCAGCGTGAGCGGCGTCACCGGCGCGGCCCGCGGGCTCGCGCTGCGACGTGTCGTGGATTACGATTCGCGCAATCCGTTGCACCGATCGTAGTCCCCAGGGCTCACCCGGCGGCAGTCCCGCCACCGACGCCCGGGGTCTTCAGGAGCCCACGATGCCGACCACCATCCAACGCGAGCGCGAGGCAGCGAGCAGCGGGGCGTCCGCTCTCCCCGAGTACCAGTCCGGCTTCGCGAACGAATTCGCGACCGAGGCGCTACCCGGCGCGCTGCCGGTCGGACAGAACTCGCCGCAGCGCTGCCCGTACGGGCTGTACGCCGAGCAGATCTCCGGTACGGCGTTCACCGCCCCGCGCCACGCGAATCGTCGCACCTGGTTCTACCGCATCCGCCCCGGCGCGCTACACAAGCCCTTCAAGCGGATCGACAACGGTCTCCTCACGAGCGACTTCAGCTCTGGCGTCGCCACACCGAACCAGCTCCGCTGGGATCCGCTAGCGATCCCGGCCACGCCCACGGACTTCATCCAGGGTTTGGTGACGATGGGCGGCAACGGCGGGCCCGACGGGCAGAGCGGTTGCGGGATCCACATCTACGCCGCGAACCGGTCGATGACCGATCGCTTCTTCTCGAACGCCGACGGCGAGCTGCTCATCGTCCCGCAGCAGGGCCGCGTGCGCCTCGCGACCGAGATGGGTCTCATCGACGCCGAGCCGCAGGAAATCGCGGTGGTCCCGCGCGGCGTCCGATTTCGCGTGGAACTGCCGGACGGGGCTGCCCGGGGCTACGTCTGCGAGAACTTCGGCGCGCCGTTCAGGCTGCCCGACCTCGGCGTGATCGGCTCCAACGGGCTCGCCAACGCGCGCGATTTCCGGACGCCCGTCGCGTGGTACGAAGACCGCGAGGGGAAGTTCGAGCTGGTCAACAAGTTCATGGGCAACCTCTGGTCGGCGGAGCTCGGCCACTCGCCGCTCGACGTCGTCGCCTGGCACGGCAACCACGCGCCGTACAAGTACGACCTGCGCCGCTTCAACACGATCGGCTCCACCAGCTACGACCACCCCGACCCGTCGATCTTCCTCGTGCTGCAGTCGCCGTCCGACACGCCGGGCGTCGACACGATCGACTTCGTGATCTTCCCGCCGCGCTGGCTGGTGATGGAGCACACGTTCCGGCCGCCGTGGTTCCATCGCAACATCGCGAGCGAGTTCATGGGTCTGATCCACGGGATCTACGACGCCAAGGCCCAGGGGTTCGTCGCCGGCGGCGCCTCGCTCCACAACTGCATGACCGGCCACGGCCCCGACGCGGACACGTTCGCGAAGGCCTCGACCCGCGACCTCTCGAAGCCCGACCGGATCGCCGACACGATGGCGTTCATGTTCGAGACGCGCCTCGCGATCCGGCCGACGAAGTTCGCGCTCGAAGCCTCGCAGCTGCAACACGACTACTACACGTGCTGGCAGGGGCTCGCGAAGCACTTCGATCCGGCGCAGCCGTGAGCGGCGCGCCGATGAACACGCTCAACGAGACGCACGACGCGACGCTGAAGAGCTGGGTCGAATCGGCGAGCGCTGAGGGGAGCGACTTCCCGATCCAGAACCTGCCGTTCGGCGTGTTCCGCCGGAAGGGTTCGCATGAAGCATTTCGCGGCGGGGTCGCGATCGGCGCGGAGATCCTCGACCTCGGCGCCGCCCACAGGGCGGGGTTGTTCTCCGGCGAAGCCGCAGCCGCGGCGGCGAACTGCTCCGGCGCGGTGCTCAACACCTTCATGGCGATGGGGCCGAGCGCGTGGGCCGCGCTGCGGCTTGCGCTCTCGCGCGCGCTGCGTGCCGGCTCCGCCCATACCGACAAGCTTCGCGGGTGCCTCGTCCCGCAAGCGCAGGCCGAGCACGCGGTGCCGGCAGAAATCGGCGACTACACCGACTTCTTCACCTCGATCCATCACGCAACGAACGTCGGCAAGCTCTTCCGCCCCGACAACCCGCTGCTGCCGAACTACAAATGGGTGCCGATCGGGTATCACGGCCGCGGCTCGTCGATCGGCGTGAGCGGGCAAAGCTTTCCCCGTCCGCAGGGCCAGAAGATGCCGCCCGGCGCCAGCGAGCCGGTGTTCGGTCCGAGCAAGCGCCTCGACTACGAGCTCGAGATCGGGATCTACATCGGCGTCGGCAACGCGCTCGGACGCCCGATCCCGATCACCGAAGCGGAGCGTCACGTGTTCGGCCTCGGTCTCCTGAACGACTGGTCGGCGCGCGACATCCAGGCGTGGGAGTACCAGCCGCTCGGCCCGTTCCTCGCCAAGAGCTTCGCGACCACCGTCTCGCCGTGGATCGTCACGCTCGAAGCGCTCGCGCCGTATCGCATCGAGTGGACGCGTCCCGCGGCCGATCCGCAGCCGCTGCCCTACCTCGACTCGCCGGAGACGCGCGCGCGCGGCGCTCTCGACGTCAAGATCGAGACCTGGCTCGAGACCGCCCAGATGCGCGCTTCCGGCGCAACCGCGGCGCGGCTCTCGCACTCGAGCATGAAGCACGCCTATTGGACGATCGGGCAGATGGTCGCGCACCACACCGTCAACGGCTGCAATCTGCAGCCGGGCGATCTCTTCGGCAGCGGCACGCTGTCGGGGCCGACCGCCGGCGAGGAGGGTTCGCTCCTCGAACTCTCGGCCGGCGGCAAGCGAGCCGTCGCGCTCGGCAACGGCGAGACCCGCACCTTCCTCGAGGATGGCGACTGCGTGATCCTGCGGGCATGGTGCGAGCGCGACGGCTGCGCGCGCATCGGCTTCGGCGACTGCCGCGGAACGGTAGGACCGCCCGCCTCGTGAAGCTGTGGCGCCGCCCGCCTCGTAAACACCCGATCGGCGGGCTGTTGAGGCGCGCGCAAGTTCCGGCGTGGTGCGCCGCGCGACACCTCACCGGGTACAATCCGCGCCTTTCCGCGGTCCATCCGGATGAAACTCGGCACCCTCAAGAACGACACGCGCGACGGCGCGCTCTGCGTCGTCGCGCGCGACCTCAAGACCGCGACCGTGGCCTACGACGTCGCGCCGACGCTCCAGGCGGCGCTCGACGACTGGGATTTCTGCGCGCCGCGGCTCGAGGCGCTCTACGAGCAGGCGAACGCCGCCCCGCAGGGATCGCGCTGGTTCGAGGTCGATCCTGCGAAGCTGGCCGCGCCGCTGCCGCGTGCCTACCAGTGGCTGGACGGCTCGGCGTATCTGAGCCACGCCGAGCGCCTGCTCAAGGCGCGCGGCACGGAGCTCACCAGGGAGCTGCGCGAGGAGCCGATGATGTACCAGGGCGCCTCGGATTCGTTTCTCGGCCCGCGCGACGACATCGCCGTCGAGCGCGAGGACTGGGACATCGATCTCGAAGGCGAGCTCGCAATCGTCCTTGGCGACGTGCCGATGGGCGTGAAGCGCGAGAAGGCGGGTGAACACGTCCGCCTCCTCATGCTCGCGAACGACGTCAGCCTGCGCGGATTCGTGCCGGTGGAGCTCGCGAAGGGTTTCGGCTTCCTGCAGTCGAAGACCTGGACTGCGTTCTCGCCCGTTGCGGTCACGCCCGACGAGCTCGGTGCAGCGTGGGACGGGCGCAAGCTCCACCTCCCGCTCGCCGTGCACGTCAACGACGAGCTGCTCGGCCGCCCCGACGCCGGCGCCGACATGACATTCGATTTCCCCCGGCTCGTCGCGCACGCGGCGCGGACGCGCCCGCTCGGCGCCGGAACGATCCTCGGCTCGGGAACGGTTTCGAACAAGGACGCCAAGGTCGGCGTCTGCTGCATCGCCGAAGCGCGCGCGCTCGAATCGGTGCGCGGCAAGGCGCCGCAGACGCCGTATCTCAGGTTCGGCGACCGCATCGAGATCGAAATGCGCGACACCGAGGGCCGCTCGATCTTCGGCGCGATCGAGCAGCGGGTGACGCATCACGAGCACCGCTGAGGTCGCCGCGCCGCGGGTGCGGCGGATCGGCCACCCGTCGCGGCCGCCTGGACGAGCGGTCGTCGCGTTCGTCGCCGCGCTCTTCGCGCTGCTCGCGATCTCGAGCGACCTCTATCTGCCGGCCCTGCCGTCGATCCGCCGCGACCTCGGCGCGAGCGACGCCCAGGCGCAGCTCACGCTGTCGGCGCTGATCATCGGATTCGCCCTCGCGCAGCTCGCCTACGGCCCGCTCTCCGACCGCTTCGGCCGCCGGCCGATCCTGCTCGCCGGGCTCGCGATCTTCGTCGTCGCGTCGATTGCGGCGATGCTCGCGCCGTCGATCGAAACGCTGGTCGCGGCGCGTCTCCTCCAGGGCATGGGCGCGTGCAGCGCCACGGTGATGGGGCGGGCCATCGTGCGCGACCTCTTCGACCCGGCGCGCGGCGCGCGCGCGCTCGCGCAGGTCTTCTTCCTGCTCGGGCTCGCGCCGATGTTCGGGCCGCTCCTCGGCGGCTATCTGACCGTCTGGTTCGGCTGGCGGGCGACCTTCGCCGTGCTCCTCACCGCGGGCGTCGTGCTGTGGACGGCGAGCTGGCGCCTGCTCGCCGAGACCAACCGCCACCTCGACCCGACCGCGACGGACCTCGCCACCCTCGCCGCGAACGCCGGGCGGATCGTCACCAACAGGACCTTCGTCGGCTACGCTGCCTGCTTCACCTTCACCTATTGCGGCCTCTTCGCGTTCCTCTCGGCGTCGGCGTTCGTGCTGATCGAGGTGCTCGGCGTGCCGCCCGAGCGCTACGGACTGTGGTTCATGCTCGCCGTCTCCGGCAACATGAGCGGCGCGTACCTCTGCTCACGTCTCACGCACCGTCTCTCGCTCAGACGGCTGCTCGCGATCGGCGCCACCGTGACCAGCGGCGGCGGGCTCGTGATGCTCGCTCTCGCGCTCGGCGGGGTGGCGCATCCCTTCGCGATCATCGCGCCGATCGCCGCGTACCTCTTCGGCCACGCGTTCACCTCACCGGTGTGCATGGCGGCCGCGGTCGGCCCGTTTCCGAAGATGGCTGGGCTCGCCTCGGCGCTACTCGGCTTCATCCAGCTCGCGACCGGGGCGGTATTCGGGCAGGTCCTGATGCGCCTGCACGACGGCACGACGCGACCGCTCGCGGCTGGCGTTGCGCTGTTCGGTTGCGGCGTGCTCGCCGCGTACCTCCTGCTGGTCCGAAGGACGCGAGGGGGCACACCCTCCTCGCACTTTTCGAAACCGGCGGAATCGCCGTGAGCCGGACGATTGCATCGAAGCTCCGCGGACGGCGGTAAGATCGCGCGCCATGATCGACTTCAGCGAGATCACCAGTTCGCCGCTCTTCATCGTCGGCACCGCGTTCGGCCTGATCGGCCTGCTGCAGATGGCGGCGGGCTTCATCGTGCTCTTCCGGCGCCAGCCGGTGGGGTTTCTCGTCCGGCTCCTGATCGGCCTGGCGGTGACCGCGTTCGGGGCCACCGCTGCGACGGTCGCGATCGGGATTCGCGGCTACGAGGCATTCACCCGCGAGACCGTGGTGGCGAAGATCTCGGTCACGCCGAGCGGGCCGCAGCGGTTCGACGCGCGAGTGAAGTTCCCGGACGGGCGCGAGGCAGGTTACGTCATCGCCGGCGACGAGCTCTACGTCGACGCCCACATCCTCAAATGGAAGCCGGTCGCGAACCTGCTCGGGCTCCACACCGCCTACGAGCTCGACCGCATCGCCGGACGCTACCGGTCGGTCGAGCAGGAACGCAAGGAGCTGCGCACCGTATACCCGCTCGGCGCGCCGAAGATGGTCGATCTCTTCGACCTGCGCAGCAAGTACGCGTGGCTCGAGCCGCTTCTCGACGCCGAGTACGGGTCGGCGAGTTACGTGCCGGTGACGAAGCCCGCGGAGCTCGAGGTCAGGGTGTCCACGAGCGGGCTACTGATCCGCGAGGTGGCGGAGAAGAACTGACTCGCGGACCCGCAGCAGGGCCGGGAGGCAGCCCGTCGAGTTGCAGCGTCCGCCTAGCGCTTCGCGATGTAGGCGAGCTCGACCTTCTCGCCCCCGACCTCGATCACCGCGCCGTCACGCAGGATCTGCCAGCCGTCGGCGATCGCCTTGCCGTCGACCCTGGGCGGCTTGCCGGTGACGCGCGCGAGCGCGAAGCCCTCGGGCCGCCGGAACACCGCGGCGGCATCCCGGCCGCGCTCGCCGACGGTCGTGAGCGGCCGGTCGAGCGCGATCGTGCCGCCGGCGCGCGGACCCGCGACGCCCCGCAGCACCGCCACCGGCAGCACGACCTCCAGGGTGCGCGCGTCCGCGAGCGGCGCCTTTCCGGCGCCCGCACCCGCCGGGGTGAGGCCGCCCTCCGCGCCGCGCGTGAAGATCATCGTGCGGTCGCCGTCCGCGGCCACCACGCTCTTGTGATCCACGTACTTCAGCTCGAAGCCGAGGATGTCGATAGCGTCGCCGTGGCGGAGCAGATGGCGCATCACGCGCGTGCCGTTCACGAACGTCCCGTTCGAGCTCTCGAGGTCGAGCAGGATGTGGTCGGCGCCCATCACCTCGATCGAGGCGTGCTGCTTGCTGACCGCGGCGTCCTCGAGCCGGATGTCGACGCCCTCGGCGCGGCCGATGACGAGCCGCTTGTCCTCGATGAACCACGATCCGAGGTTGGTGCCGCTGCGGGTGACCATGAGCTTCGCCATGCCAGCGCCTATCCCCCCATCTTCGACTTGAGCCAGCCGAAGAAGCCGTGCTGCGGCGGCGGTTCCGCCTCCTTTTCGCTCTCGGGCACGATGCGCCGCTTCGCGCGCACGAGGATCACCGAGATGTTGTCGCGGCCGCCGCGGTCGTTCGCCATCGCCACCAGGGTCGACGCGGCGAGCTCGAGGTTCGGCTCGAGCACTTCCAGCGCGTTGGCGAGGTCGGCGTCGTCGACGAGGTCGTGCAGACCGTCGGTGCAGAGGAGCAGGAGATCGCCGGCTAGCACCTCGTGCTCGCCGAGATCGGGGGCGACCTGCTCCTCGGCGCCGAGTACTCGTGTCACAAGGTGCCGGCTCTTCGATTGCCGCGCCTCGTCGGTCGTCATCTGCCCGGCCGCGAGCTGCGCCTGCACGAACGAGTGATCGGTCGTCAGCCGCTCGAGCCGCCCGCCGCGCCAGCGGTAGACGCGCGAGTCGCCGACGTGCGCGATGCAGACGCGGTCGCCGCGGTACCACGCGGCCGCGAGCGTCGTGCCCATCCCGGCAAGCGAGGGATCGGCGCGCGCACGCTCGCGGATCGCGCGGTTCGCCGCCGCGAATGCGGCGTGCGCGGCGGCGCGCGGCGCGATGTGCTGCGCCGTCGCGAGCTGCGCGATCAGGGTCTGCGTCGCGAGCGAGGCGGCGAGGTCGGCGCCCTTTGCCGCCGCCATCCCGTCGGCGAGCGCGACGAAGCCGCGGCCGGCGTCGGCGGCCAGGCTGTCCTCGTTGAACTTCCGGACCCGGCCGATATCGGTCCGGGTGGTGACTTCGAGCTCGTAGCGCAGCAGCACGGTTGCCGGGTTTTCTATGACATTGACATAGAAAGGCTTTTCTCGCCCGGTCGCGCGCGCCGCCCCCGCCGCGCCCCTCCCCAGGCCTCCCTAATGGTAGGCTACCGGCGCACCCGGGGAAAAGAAATAGTTTGGATTTAGGCGTTTACCGTAGGCCGGTTCAAGCGTTTTCTTTGCCAGAATGGAGCCTGGACAGGCCTACCCACAGCGCCCCCAACGCGTCATGACGACCAACCGTCTCGGGCGGTACGAGATCCTCGGCGAGCTAGGTCGGGGGGCGATGGGTGTCGTCTACCGGGCGCGGGATCCGATCATCGACCGCGTGGTGGCGCTGAAGACGATCAACCTCGCGCTCACCGGGGCCGCGCTCGCGAGCTTCGAGGCGCGCTTCTTCCAAGAGGCGCGTTCCGCCGGCCGCCTGAACCACCCCAACATCGTCACCATCTACGACGCGGGCAAGGCGGACGGCGTCGCCTACATCGCGATGGAGTTCCTCGAGGGGACCTCGCTCCGCGAGATCCTCGACGAGCATGCACCGCTCTCCGTCCCGCGCATCCTCGAGACCACCGCGCAGGTGGCGCGCGGGCTCGCCTACGCGCACGAGAACGGCGTCGTGCACCGCGACATCAAGCCGGCGAACATCATCGTGCTCCGCAACCGCCGGCCGAAGATCACCGACTTCGGTATCGCCCGGCTCGGCGAGGCGGACGGAGTGGCGAGCGAACGCGCGGGGTCGCCGAAGTACATGTCCCCGGAGCAGATCCGCGGTGACGTCACCCTCGACGGCCGGTCCGACGTCTTCTCGCTCGGGACGGTGCTGTACGAGATGCTCACCGGCAAGCCGCCCTTCTCGGGCGAGACAGTGACCGAGATCATGCAGGCGGTGCTCGAGCACACGCCGCCCGTGCCGAGCGTGGTCGATGCGCACGTGCCGCCCGAGCTCGACGGCGTGGTCATGCGGATGCTCGCCAAGCGGCCCGACGACCGCTATCCGAGCGCGCGGAGCCTGTTCCGCGAGCTGCGTCGCGTCGACGAGAACTTCAGCGCCCGCGCCGAGCAGGCGCCCGCCGAGGCGGCGCCGATCGAGCCGGATGCCCTCGTTCCGGCCCCCGCCCCGACCAAGGACCCGGTCGGCGCGGGCGACGAGACGCTCGTGATCGGCACCGGTCCGCAGCCTCGCGTGACGTGGCGGCGGGCCGCCGCGCTCGGCGCGATCGCCGCGGCGATTGCGGTGATCGTGATGATCCCGTTCAAGCTCCAGTACAACGATGCGAACGCGACCCGGGCCGGAGCGCCCGCGGCACAGTCGATCGTCGCCGCCGCGCCTGCGCCCGAGCCGCCGGCGGCCGAGCCGGCCGCGCCCCCACCCGCCGAGCCGGCGGCCGCCGCGCCGGTCCCCTCCGAACCGCCGAAGAAGGCGGCCGCACCCCGTTCCGCGCGCAAAGCGATCCGGCCGCCCCCGGTCGTCGTCGCCCTGCCCCCGGCGCCGGAGCCTCCGCCCGTCGTAGCGGCTGCCCCACCGCCACCCGCCCCGCCTCCGCCGCAGAACGCGATCCTCATGCTTACGATCTCGCCGTGGGGCGAGGTCTACGTGGACGGCAAGCGCCGGGGCATCGCCTCGCCAGTCGCGACGATCGAGATCCCGCCCGGCAGGCATCGCGTCGAGATCCGCAACCCGTCCCAGCCGTCGTTCCTCTCCAACGTGACGGTCCAGGCGGGCGACACGCAGCAGATCACCCACCGATTCGACTAGCCCGATCGCCGCGCGCGGCCGCAGTCGACGCCCCGCGATGAGCTAGGCTCCGGCCGGATGGACACCCTGACCCACGCCCTCAGCGGCGCGCTCCTCGCCCGTGCGACCGCCCCCGATCCGGGACGCGCCCGGATCACGACCGCCGCCCGGATGGCCGCCGGCGCGCTCGCCGCGGCGTTCCCCGACACCGACTTCTTTCTCGCCTACGTCTCGCCGGTGGCGTACGTGACCGGGCACCGCGGCGTCACCCACTCGATCCTGCTGCTCCCCCTCTGGGCCTTCTTCCTCGCCTGGGGCCTCTCGAAGATCGCGCGCGGCCGGGACGCCACCTGGCGCGACTGGTTCGGCGTCTGCGCGCTCGGGATCGGCGCGCACATCGTCGGCGACCTCATCACCTCCTTCGGCACGATGATCTATGCGCCCCTCTCGGACGCGCGCGTCGCGTGGAGCACCACCTTCATCATCGACCTCTGGTTCAGCGGCATCATCGTCGCCGGCCTCGTCGCATCCGCCGTCTTCCGCCGCTCGCGGGTGCCGGCGATAGCGGGTCTCGCGGTGCTCGCCGGCTACGTCGGCCTGCAGGCGTTCGCGCACTCGCGCGCGATCGACTTCGGGATCGAGCACGCGCAGCGCGCGGGCTTCCGGGCGGCGAAGGTGTCGGCCATCCCGCGCCCGGTGTCCCCGTTCAACTGGATGGTGCTGGTGACCGAAGGCGATCGCTATCACTACGCCAACGTGAATCTGGCGCGGGACGCTTACCCGCCGGACACGGGCGGGTTCATCTCGCGGCTCGACGCGCCCTACGCGCCGCTCGCGCAGGCAAAGTGGATCGCGGTGGAGAAGTACGGCGCCGGCCCGGGCGAACGCGAGCTCGCCGCGCGCGTGCTCGGGGCGCCTGAGCTCGCGTTCTTCCGCTGGTTCGCCGACTACCCGGCGCTCTACCGTGTCGACCGCGGCAACCCCTCGACCTGCGTGTGGTTCCAGGACCTGCGGTTCGTGATCCCGGGACGCGACGCGAACATCTTCCGCTACGGCCTGTGCCAGGAGCAGGGCGCTGCGGACTGGCGGCGGTTCCGGCTGCTCGACGACGGCTCGCGCGAGCCGGTGCATTGAGCGCCGTCGACCGGTACCCGGGGCGATCGGGCATCGGGGATAATCGCGCGCCACGATGACCAAGTACTGGTTCGAGGACTTCACGCCGGGCTGGACGTTCGAGAACGGCCCGCGCACGCTCACCGCGGCGGAGATCGTGGCGTTCGCGCGCGAGTGGGATCCGCAGACCTTTCACACCGACGAGGTGCGGGCGCGCGAGTCGCCCTTCGGCGGGCTCATCGCCAGCGGCTGGCACACCGCAGGCGTGGCGATGCGCCTGATGTGCGACGGCTACCTGCTCGAGAGCTCCTGCGTCGGCTCGCCCGGCATCGACGAGCTCAAGTTCCTCAGGCCGGTGCGGCCAGGCGATGCGCTTCGCTTCCGTTCGACGGTCCTCGAGGCGGCGCCGTCGAAAACCAAGCCGAATCGCGGCACGGTGACCTTCCGCTGGGAGATTGTCAACCAGCACGGCCAGGTGGCGCTCTCGATGATCGGCAAGCAGCTCTTCCTCAGGCGGCCGGCCACGTGACGACCGGCCACTCGGTGGTCAACCACCGCATCCACGTCCTCGGCAAGAAGGAAGACCTCGACGCGGTCCGCGTGCCCGGCAAGGTGGCGGTCGTGCTCGACGTGCTGTTCGCGACCTCGACGATCGTGACTGCGCTCGCGAGCGGCGCGTCGGCCGTAACGCCCGCGCTAGACGAGGCGGCCGCACGCGCCGAAGCCGACCGGCTGCCACCCGGGTCGTACGTGCTCGCGGGCGAGCTCTACGCCGAGACCCTGCCGGGATTCGCGCCGCCTACGCCGCTCGCGCTCGTCGACCATGGCATCGCCGGCAGGCACGTCGTGTACTCGACGACGAACGGGACTGTCGCGCTGCGCGGCGCCGCCGGGGCGGAGGACGTCTACGCCGCCGCGCTCCTCAACGGGCGCGCGGTGATCGACCACGTGCTCGCGCGCCATCCCGACCGCACCATCCTCATCGTGTGCTCGGGGTCGATGGGGAATTTCAACCTCGAGGACTATTACGGGGCGGGGTACCTGGTGGAGCTTCTCGCCGAGCGGCTCGGCGAGGGCGCCGACTTCTCCGACGCCGCGCGCGTCGCGCGCACGCTCTACCGATCGGGCGATCCTGTTCCCACCCTCACCAACTGCCGGGTCGGGCAGATGATGCTCGCGCGCGGGCTCGCGCACGAGATCGCCTACGCCGCGCAGCTCTCCAAGCACGACGTGGTGCCGCGCCTTGCGTCCGGGCGGCTCGTGCCCGCCTGAGTCCGCAGGGCCGCCCCAGGGGCGAACCCCGAGCGCGCTTGTCGCGCGAGGGTCGTCCAATCGTTGCCGTCGCGGCGTAGAATCCGGCCGCCCGACGAACCACCCCGAACAGGAGAAGAAAATGCGTCCCGTCGCCATCGCTGCAGGCTGTTTGGCAGCCACGCTTGCGGTCCCCGCCGCTGCCCAGATCGCCGTGTCCGCCAACGATCACAAAGTCCGGCTCGACAACGGCACGGTGAAGGTCGTCCCCAACCCGACACCCGACACCGTCACGGTCATCGATCTCAAGACCTACCCGCCGACCATCATCGCCGAGGTCAACGCGCCGGCGAGCGTCGTCGGCCCGCCGCTCTCGGTTGCGGTTACGCCCAACGCGTCGCTGGCGCTCGTCACCTCGGCGACGAAGATCTCGCCCGCCGATCCGACGAAGACCGTCCCGGACAACCGCATGTCGGTGATCGACCTGACAACGCAGCCGCCCAAGGTCATCAGCGTGCTCGAGGCGGGAATGGGCGCGGCCGGCGTGGCGATCAACCGCGGGGGCAGTCTCGCGCTGGTGGCCGACCGCGCGGCCGGCACCGTCTCGGTGTTCACGATCGCCGGGAAGACGGTCGCCCCCGCCGGCAGGGTCGACTTTGGTGCGCCGCAGTCCGGGCCGAGCGCCATCGCGATCACGCCGGACGGCAGGACCGCGCTCGTCACGCGCGACGGCGATCACAAGATCTCCGTCCTCGCGATCGACGGCACCACGGTGACGTACACGAAGCGGGACATCAACGCGGGCCTGCGGCCCTACGGCATCGACATCTGCGCGCCCGGCAACATCGCGGTGGTCGCGAACATCGGCATAGGCCAGGGCGATGCCGACACGATCAGCGTCATCGACCTCACACTGAACCCGCCGCGGGTGGTGGAAACGCTGACCGTCGGCCAGACGCCCGAAGGCATCCGGTGCTCGCCCGACGGCGCGTTCGTGGCGGTCGTCATCCACGACGGCAGCAACAAGGCGCCGAGCTCGCCCTTCTACAACCCGAACGGCCGGTTGATCGTCTTCCAGGTCAACGGCAGGCGGCTCGAGCGGTTCGGCCAGGCACCGATTGGCAGCTGGTCCCAGGGCATCGCGTTCGGCGGCGGCCAGGTCCTGGTCCAGAACATGGTGCAGCAGGAAATCCAGGTGTTCCGGCTCGACAAGTCCGGCCTGTTCGACACCGGAAGCCGGCTCAAGATGAAGGGCGGGCCGGCGGGGATCGCTTTTTCGAACCCGTAACCCGCCCCCGCTAATACGGAATCGGCGCCGTCCTTGGCGCCGATTCCCCTGGGTTCGGGGAGCACGAGGGGCGTGCCCCCTTGTGCCGTTCCCGACGGGCTACTCGATCCGCGCGCCGGAGGCTTTCACCACCTCGCCCCAGCGCGCGTACTCCTCGGCGAGCCGCTTCGCGAACTCCGCCGGCCCGCCGGGGAAGGGCTCGGCGCCGATGTCGTTCAGCCGCTTGCGGAACGCCGGGTCGGCGAGGAGCTTCGTCACTTCCGCATTGACGCGATCGACGGCGACGCTCGGCGTGCCCTGCGGCCCGACGATGCCGAACCAGACCGACGACTGAAGCTGCGGCATCCCGGCCTCGACGGTCGTCGGCACGTCGGGCAGCGCGGACGAACGCCGGTCGGAGAGCACGACGATCGGCCGCACGTTCCCCGCCTTCACCTGGCCGACGATGCCGGTCATCAGCTGGAACATGAGCTGGGTGCGGCCGGCGACGAGGTCCTTGGTCGCCTCGCCGACGTTGGCGTACGGCACGTGCTGCATCTGCGTCCCGCTCAGCTTCTTGTACAGCTCGCCCGAGAGGTGCATCGAGCTGCCGTTGCCGGAGGAGCCGAAGTTGAGCTTGCCGGGATTCGCATTCACGTAGTCGGTGAACTCCTTGAGCGTCTTCGCGGGGATGCTCGGGTGCACGACGAGCACGTTCTGGACGTCGCCGACGAGCGCGATCGGGGCGAGGTCCTTGAGCGGGTCGTACGGCATCGCCTTGTAGAGGTGCGGGTTGATCGCGAGCATGCTCGAGGCCGCCATCCCGAGCGTGTAGCCGTCGGGGTCGGCCTTCGCCACCGCCGCGAGCCCGGTGTTCCCCTGCGCACCCGGCCGGTTCTCGACGACGAACTGGTGCCCGAGATCCTTCGACAGCGCGTCGGCCACGACGCGCGTGAGCGGATCGATCGTGCCGCCCGGGGTGGCGGGAACGATCATCTTCACCGGCTTCGTGGGCCAAGTCTGCGCCTGGGCGGCGCCGAGCAGGAACAGCGTCGCGGCGGCCGCGAGGAAGCGGAGGGCTGGCGTCATCTCTCTCTCCAGTTACTACGAGCCGAGGGGCCTCAGCCCCTCGGGCACCCCAAGGTCAGGAAGCCCGCTGCCTTCGGCATCGTGCTTCATCCCAGTGAGCAATCATCGCGCCGGCGCGGCGCGCGCCGCGTCGACGGCGGCGCGGATGTGCGCTTCGGGCGTGGCGATCAGGAGCACGCAGCCCGGACCGACCATCAGCCGGCGTCCGCCGGTCTGGGCGATCGCGTCGCGCACCTCGGCGCCGATCGCATTCTCAGGTCCGCGGCTGAGCGTGCGGTTCTCCTCGACGCCGCCGACGAGGAGCTTCGGAAAGCGCTTCAGCGCATCGCGCAGCGTGGGCGCGGTAAGGCGGTCGTGCCAGTTGACCAGGCTTACCGGGTAGTCGGCGAGAAGGTCGAACATCACGTCCTCGCCGTGGATGTGCAGCAGGTCGAGGCGCGTCTTTCCCTTCAATGCGGCGAGGATTTCGAGGTCGTAGCGCTTGCCGAAGCGCGCGTAGTCGGCCTCGGTCGCCACCCGATAGCTCGCGCATTGGGTCGCGAGGAAGAAGCCGTGCGCGCCCGCCTCGAGCGAGGCCAGCGCAAACTCGATCGTAACGTCGGTGATGACCCGCAAGCCCGCTTCGAGCGCTTCCGGCGTGCGTCGCATGTCCGCGAAGACGCGCTCGCCGGCGAGCTTCCGCGCGGTGGTGAGCGGGCTGAACACCGTCTGCAGGATCGGCGCGTCGCCGCCCAGATCGCGCGCGGCAAGGCGCAGCGCCTCGACCTGCCGTCCGAGGACCCCCTTGCGCGGATCGAGGCGCGCGAGGCGCGGCCAGTCCTCGGCGCGCGCGAGTCCGGGGTTCACGACCGCGCGGGCACCGTTGGCCGCGCCCTGATACGCCGTGACCGCCCCCCAGTCCTCGACCCCGTACGTGCCCGAAGGCATGAACTTGACGAGGTCGAAGTCCCACTTGCGCTGCCACGACACCATGTGCCCGGCGAGCTTCGCGGGATCCAGATCGTCTTCCGGGAAATGCCGCCACAGGCTGACCGGGAGCCGGTCGACCGGCTGGCCCGCGGCGGCAGCTTCGATGCGCTGCCAGTGATCCATCGCGCAGATTCTACTGCGGCCCTAGTGTTTTCCGCCGTACCCGAACCAGCCGATGAAGAACCGCGCGATGCCGTACGCGATCCAGATCCGCACCCGGTGGTGGAGCGGCTGGCGCCGCCACCCGGCGCGTGCGACCGGTCGCGCGCCGTCGACGACGCGCTCGAGCAGGCTCTCGCGCAGCTCCTGCGCGAACTTCCGGTCCTCGACCACCACGTTCGCTTCGCGCGCGAGCAGCAGGCTGAACGGATCGATGTTCGAAGATCCCACCGTCGCCCACCGGCCGTCGACCACCGCGACCTTCGCGTGCAGGAAACTCTTCGTGTACTCGAAGATCTGCACGCCCGCGTCGAGCAGCGCGCCGTACAGCGCGCGCGACGCGTAGTGGAGCAGCACGTACTCCACGCGCGCCTGCAGCAGCACGGTCACGCGCACCCCTCGCGCGGCGGCCGCGACGAGCGCGCGGCGAAACCGGATCCCCGGAAAGAAGTACGCGCTCGCGAGCACGATCTCCTCGTTCGCCGCCTCGATCGCCGCCAAGTAGGCGTCCTCGATGTCCGAACGGTGGCGGAAGTTGTCGCGGATGAGGAACGCCGCGCGCTGGAAGCCGCGCGGCAAGGTCTCGGCCGCCGGCGGCGGCGGCGGGACGCCCGACCACTGCTGGAAATTCGAGAGGGCGACCAGCCGCCACAGCCGGTCGGCCTCGTCGCGGATCGCCCCCACGAGCGGGCCCTCGAGCCGCACCGCATAGTCGTATCGCGGTGGCACCTGCCCGGGCGTGTGCATGTCGTCGATGATGTTGATGCCGCCGACGAACGCCACCCGCGCGTCGATCACCACGATCTTGCGATGCAGCCGCCGCAGCCGCCGCGCGCTGAAATCGAGCGGCGAGATGTCGGGACGGTAGATGACGAACGAGACGCCCGCCGCGAGCAGGCGGTCGCGGAGCGCACCGACGTAGCGCTTCACCGTCATCCCGTCGACGATCACGTTCGTGCGCACGCCCTGCGCCGCGGCTTCCGCAAGAGCGCGCGCGATGCGTCGTCCCGCCGCGTCGTCGGCGAAGATGTAGGTCTCGAGGTAGATCTCGTGCCGCGCGGCGGCGATCGCCGCTTCGAGCGCCGGAAAGAACTCGGCGCCGGTCCGGAGGAGCTGCAGGCGGTTGCCGTCGACGAGCTCCATGCTCGAGCGGCGCCGGCTTAGTAGAGAGCGAGCCGCGCGGTGAGCAGCGCGTGATCGGAGATGCGCGACCACGCGTGCCCGTGGTGGACCTGGGCGTGGTACACGGCGAATCCGCGCACATAGATGCGGTCGAGCCGGAACAGCGGCAGCCGGCTCGGAAAGCTCCGCGCCGGGCGTCCGCGGTGATCGCGGAACACCTCCACCAGCCCGAGCTCGTGCGCGAGACGTCGGCCGGCGCGGTTGCGCCAGTCGTTGAAGTCGCCGGCGACCACCAGCGGCGCGTCTTCGGGCACGAGGTCGAGGATGCGGTCGATCAGCGCATGCACCTGGCGGCGCCGTCCCTCCTCGACCAGCGCGAAGTGCACGCACAGGCAGTGCACCGTGACCCGGGTCTCGGGGATCTTTACCTCGCAGTGGAGAAGGCCCCGGCTCTCGAACGGATGCGACGAGATGTCCAGGTTCTCCGCCGCGACGATCGGGAAGCGCGACAGGATGGCGTTGCCGTGGTGGCCGTGGTCGTAGATGGCGTTGCGCCCATACGCGAACTCCCCCCACACCGCGTCGGCGAGGAACTCGTACTGCGGCTCGTCGGGCCAGTCATGGAAGCGGTTCGCGTGCCGCTCGTGCTTGCCCTGCACCTCCTGCAGGAAAATGATGTCGGCGCCGATCGCGCGCAGGCGGTCGCGCAGCTCGTGCACGACCATCCGCCGGTTGAACTGGCTGAATCCCTTGTGGATGTTGTAGGTGGCGACGTGCAGGTCCATGTGCCGGCTGTGCGGGTGAGGCGACGCTCGATCAGGTCCGGTGAGCAGCCACGGCGCGGCGGTCCGGAAGCATCAGGATCGCATCGCGGTTCGACCACGAGAAGCACTTGTCGGCCGCTTCCCGCCACGGCAGCCAAAGGTAGCGCGAGTGCTCGGCCGGCGCGAGCACCGGCTCGACCGGCGCGGCGAGGGTCAGGCCGAACACGCGCTCGAGGTTGTGCGTGACGCCCGGAGCGTACCGGGAGCGCCACTTGCGGTAGATCTCGTAGCGGTTGTCGATGCCCCAGTCCGCGAGGACATGGCGGCCGGCGTCGATGCCGGTCTCCTCGTGCACCTCGCGCCGGGCGGTTTCGGCGAGCGGCTCGTCCTCGCGCGCCACGCTACCGGTGACCGACTGCCAGTACCCCGGCCACGGCGCGCGTTCGAGGAGCAACACCTCGAGCGCCGGCGTGTGGATCACGACCAGAACGGACCGCGGGATCTTGTACATCGAAGGCAACAGACGGAGCCCGCTCGCGCGCGCGTCACTCCTCGTTTCCACCGATCACCGGCAGGTCGAACGCCTTCGCGTCGACCCCGTCCACGAGCACCCAGAACGGAATGTCCTCGTCGTAGCAGCCCTCGGCGACGCTGTCGAGCACCTCGAGCGCGGTCTCGAAGGTTTCCGCGTCGGCGGCGGCGAGGTCGCCGCAGTGCTCGAGCGTGAGCACGATCCCGCGCGGCTGCTCCCACGCCTGCTCGGCGAGGACGTCGTTCAGCGCGTCCCAGTTGCCGCCGAACCACTCGGGGAACCCGAGCCGCTCGCCGAGCTTCGCGAGCAGCGTGTCCTTCGTGCGCACGCCGGCAAGGTCGACGGTCCAGCGCGCGAGCCCGGCGCGCTCGGCGGCGGCGTCGAGCGCCGCCGCATCTTCCGGACGGACGAAGATGCCGGCTTCGCCGGGATCGGTCAGGAGGTGCTCGTATTCCTCGGGGGTCACTCCCGGATCCTCCTGAAGCTGCGGTAGTGGTCGTCCGTACCCGCTGAAACAAGGGGGGGGGCACGGCCCCCTTGTTGATCCCCCATTCCAGACGGTCACTCCCGGATCCTCCTGAAGCTGCGGTAGTGGTCGTCCGTGTAATAGTACTCGCCGCCGCCCGCAACGATCCGCCGCGCCCCGCGGTCCCGCGCGCCCGGCGTCGGGACGGTGTACTCGTGATAGTAACCGCGCGCCCGGATCGGCAACCGCTTCTCGAAGTTCCCGAACGTCGCTCCGTCCTGCTTGTAGGGGAACGGCCCGCCGCGCTTGACGAGCGCGAGCGTCTCGCGCGCCTCCTTCGGCAGCGCGGCGGCCGGAACCTCGGGCAGCGCCTGCGGCGCCGGCTCGCGGGCCGGCGCCGGCGCGCTGGAGCCGAGCCCCGCAAGCGACACGAGGAAAAGGAGGAGGAGGCGCCGAAGCCACACGCGCGTCATGTGCCCGCGGGAACGTCTCGCCGACCTTGAGGGATTGGCGCGTCAGGCTTTCGGCGCTTCGCGCAACCGGATGTGCAGCTCGCGCAGCTGCCGCTCGTCGACCGGGGACGGCGCCTGCGTGAGCAGATCCTGCGCGCGCTGCGTCTTCGGGAACGCGATGACGTCGCGGATCGACTCCGCGCCGGCCATCAGGGTGGCGATCCGGTCGAGCCCGAACGCGATACCGCCGTGCGGCGGCGCCCCGTACTGGAGTGCATCGAGCAGGAAGCCGAACTTCCGCCGCGCCTCCTCCTCGCCGATCGAGAGCGCGCGGAACACCTGCGACTGCACCTCGGCGCGGTGGATCCGTACCGAGCCGCCGCCGATTTCCCAGCCGTTGAGCACGACGTCGTACGCCTTCGCGAGCGCGCTCCCCGGGTCGGACTCGAAGAACCGCTCGTGGCCGTCCTTGGGGCTGGTGAACGGGTGGTGCATCGCGGCCCAGCGCTTCTCCTCCTCGTCGTACTCGAACATCGGGAAGTCGGTCACCCACAGCGGCCGCCAGCCACCGGACGCGAGCCCCTTCTCGTGGCCAATCTTCGTCCGCAGCGCGCCGAGCGAATCGTTCACGATCTTCGCCCGGTCGGCGCCGAAGAAAATGACGTCGCCGTCCTTCGCGCCGGTTCGCTCCAGGATCGCCCTCAGCGCGTCCGCCGACATGAACTTCACGATCGGCGACTGCAGTCCCTCCTCGCTCGGCTTGGAAGCGTCGTTCACCTTGATGTAGGCGAGCCCCTTCGCGCCGTAGATCGCGACGAACGCGGTGAAGTCGTCGATCTCCTTGCGCGTGAGCAGGCTGCCGCCGCCGGGGATCCGGAGGCCCGCCACCCGCCCGTCCTTGAGGGCCGCGGCCTGCCGGAACACCTTGAAGTCGACGTTGCGGGCGACGTCGCTGAGTTCGGTGAGCTCGAGCGGGACCCGCAGATCGGGCTTGTCCGAGCCGTAGCGGCGCATCGCTTCGGCGTACGCGAGCACCGGGAACGGGTCCGGGAGGTCGACCGCCAGCACCTCCTTGAACACCGTGCGCACCATCCCTTCCATGATCCGGCGGATCTCTGTCTCGTCGAGAAACGAGGTCTCGACGTCGATCTGGGTGAACTCGGGCTGGCGGTCGGCGCGCAGGTCCTCGTCGCGGAAGCAGCGGGTGATCTGGTAGTAGCGGTCGAAACCCGCGATCATCAGCATCTGCTTGAAGAGCTGCGGCGACTGCGGCAGCGCGAAGAAGTGGCCGGGGTTCACCCGCGACGGCACAAGGTAGTCGCGCGCGCCCTCGGGCGTCGACTTGGTGAGCATCGGCGTCTCGATGTCGAGGAAACCGAGCGCGTCGAAGTAGCGCCGCACCGCCATCGCGAGGCGGTGGCGAAGAATCAGGTGCCGCTGCATCACCGGCCGGCGGAGATCGATCACCCGGTGCGTGAGCCGGACGTTCTCGTTCAGGTGCTCCTCGTCGAGCTGGAACGGCGGCGTCACCGAGGGGTTCAGGATCTCGATCTCGTGCGCGAGCACCTCGACCTCGCCCGAAGCGAGATCGGGGTTCTCGGTACCGGCCGGGCGGCGCCGGACCTTGCCGGTCACGCGGAGGACGTACTCGTTGCGGATGCGCTCCGCGGTCGCGAAGGTCGCGGCCCGGTCCGGGTCGCAGACGACCTGCACCAGGCCCTCGCGGTCGCGGAGATCGATGAAGATGACGCCGCCGTGATCGCGGCGCCGATGGGCCCAGCCGCACAGCGTGACGGCGTCGCCGACGAGGGCCGCAGTGACCTGGCCGCAGTAGTGGGTTCGCATTTCGGAGTGGAAGGGGAGAAGGGGAAAGGAAAGGGGATCGGCCGGCCGCGCTAGGCGCGGTCTCCTACAGCGGCGGAGCCTGGAGCGCCGGGGGCGCCGATTTCCGCGCGACCGCGCTCGGCGGCGGAGCGACGCCCATCGAGATGATGTACTTGAGCGCCTCGTCGACGCTCATGTCGAGCTCCACGACGTCCGCGCGCTTGAGCATCACGAAGTACCCGCCGGTCGGGTTCGGCGTCGTCGGCACATAGACGCTGAGATAGTCGCCGTGAAGGTGGTTCGAAACGTCGCCGCCCGGCTGCCCGGTCAGGAACGCGATCGTCCATTGTCCGGCTTGCGGCCACTGCACGAGCAGGGCCTTGCGAAACGCCTGTCCGCCGGGCCGGAACAGCGTGTCGCTCACCTGCTTCACCCCGTTGTAGATCGAGTTCACCACCGGAATGCGGCGGAGAATGCCTTCCCACAGCCGCAGCATCCGCTGGCCGATGATGTTGGACGCAAAGAGCCCGGTGAGGAACACCACGACCACCGTCAGCACGAGGCCGAGCCCCGGGATCTGGTGCCCGAGGAGGGTCTCGGGCTGGAACTGCGGCGGGAGGAGCGTGAGCACCTGGTCCATCGACGACACGATCAGGTGCAGCACCCACAGCGTGATCGCGAGCGGGATCCAGATGAGGAGCCCAGTGATGAGGTATTTCTTCATGATACGGGCGGGACGGCGCGGACTCGGGCAGGGCGCCGGGGCGTCGGCGCCCGTTCTCGACCCGGTTGCGCTTCGCTAGGAACCCGTCGTGGAGGTCGAGCTCGAGGGCGTCGACTCCTTCGCGTCGCCCGCGGACTTCGAGTCCCCCGCCGGCTTCGCATCGCCCGCCTCCTTCTTCTCGGCCGGCCCCGGCGCGGTGCCCTTGCCCTTGAAGTCGGTCGCGTACCAGCCCGAGCCCTTCAGCTGGAATCCGGCTGCCGTCACGAGCTTGTTGAAGGTCGCCTTCCCGCATTCGGGACAGACGGTTCGGGGCGGATCGGAGACCTTCTGCAGGTACTCGCTCTGGAATCCGCACGACGCGCATCGATACTCGTAGATCGGCATCCCGCACTCCTAGCACTTCGCTCACCGGGGACGGACCGCTCCGGGCGCCCGAATTCCGGCGCCTCCCGCCCCCCGGGAGAAGGCCGCGGATTATAACCGAACGAACCGGTTTTCCCGAGAGAAATCGGGGCCTTGCGCCGGTTTTCAAGCCCGTTGACGCGCGCCCTCGGTGCGCCTCGAGTCCGGGCGCAACTGGCGCCGCTCGTCGCGATGTCGACGCCGCCCGCGCCGGTCGTCGATTCGCGCTTGACGCGGCGGAATGCTTCGGGCTTAATGACGTCGTCATTTATGACGATGGCATAGACCGCGGCGCCACCAACCACCACAGCGAACCGCGCCCGCTTGACCCCGACGCGCACTCGCGTCCCGGGGCGAGGCCGGGAAGTGCCATGGGAACCGGGCGCCCGCCGGCGGGGGCGTCCGGCACGAGGACAAGAAGAGAATGAGGCTCGATCCAGCAGCCGGTCGCCCGCACGCTGGGGCGAACTCCACCGATCCCGGGGCATCGCCGGACGCACCGTCGCATCCGGTCCCGGACCACGCGCGAGGCGTGGCGGCGTACTCGCACATCCCGTGTTTGATCCGACGACACCCGCGGTCCATCGACCGGACCCGCGCGCCGTCCATCGGCCGAGAGGAGCGCCGTATGAACGCCACATCCCGAACCCAGGGCACGATCGCCGCGCTCGCCTTCGCGAGCGCCCTCGCCGGCTGTCTCGGCGGCGGCGGCAGCGGCGGCGGGGGCACCACCGCCACCGCCGCCTCGGCGCCGGCTGCAGCGGCCGGCACGGCGGCGCCCGGTACGTCCGCGTCCGCGCCGGGCACTGCGGCACCGGCGCCGACGACTCCCGTCACGACGCCGGTGAGCATGCCGACGGCCCAGCCGACGACCGCCGGCGACGCGGTGCGCTTCCTCGAGCAGACGAGCTTCGGCCCGACCGAAGCCTCGATCCAGGAGGTAATGCAGAAGGGCACCGCGCTCGCGCTCGAAGAGCAGTTCACGAAAGCGATGAGCGGCTACGGCACCTTCCCCGTGCGCGATCTCGGGTTCATGGGCTAGCGGGACGAGGCGCCGTTCAGGGAGAAGAAGCCACCGGGCCGCGCGCCGAGCGCGGCCCGGTTCGGCTCGAGGGAACGACTGGACGAGCGGCGAGAGGAAACGGAGCGATGACTGCCAAGCGCAACCCCAGCCAGGACCGCGGCTTCACGCTTATCGAGGTGATGGTGGTCGTCGTCATCCTCGGCCTCCTCGCGGCGATCATCGTGCCGCGCGTGATGAGCCGGCCGGACGAGGCGCGCGTCGTCGCCGCGCGCGCCGACATCGCCGCGATCAACCAGGCGCTCAAGCTCTACCGGCTCGACAACACGTTCTATCCCTCGACCGAGCAGGGTCTCGCCGCGCTCGTGCAGCGGCCGACGACGCAGCCAGCGCCCGGGAACTGGAAGCAGGGCGGCTACCTCGATCGCGTCCCGAAGGATCCGTGGGGGCGCGAGTACCAGTACCTGAACCCCGGCGTGCGCAGCGAGATCGACGTCTTCAGCCTCGGTGCGGACGGCGCACCGGGTGGTGACGGGAACAGCGCGGATGTCTTTAACTGATCCCCTGTTCCTCCCGCCGCCGCGGGACGAGAACCGCGGCTTCACGCTCGTCGAGGTGCTGGTGGTCGTCGTGATCATCGCCCTCCTCGCCTCGGTGGTCGCGGTCAGGATCGCGCCGGATGCACGCCAGAGCCTGCGCGAGGAGGCGGCGCGGCTCGCGGCGGTGCTCGCGCACGCGCGCGACGAGGCCATCGCGACCGGCGTGCCACTCGCCTGGCAAGGCGCGGGTTCCGGCTACCGCTTCGTTCGGCGTGCCGCAGACCGCACCTGGCAGCCGCTCGATCGCGACGTCGCGCTCCGCGCGCGCGACCTGGCGCCGGGCGTGAACGTCGCAGCGATCGAAACCGCCGCGCGCGCCGACGGACCCGCGCCGGTCATCGTGCTCGCGCCCACCGGGCTGTCCGAGCCGTTCCGCATCACGCTCGCGCTCGGGCCCCATCGCGTGCGCGTCAGCTCCGACGGCGTCAACGCGCCGGTGATCGAGGACGTCGGGCCGTGATCCGTCGTAACCGAGGGTTCACCTTGATCGAGATCCTGGTCGCGCTCGCGATCCTCGCCGTCGCGCTCGCCGCCGCAGTCCGCTCGGCGAGCATCGCCGCCGACGGCACGCTCGACCTCCGCGAGCGGCTCGCCGGCACCTGGGTCGCGCAGGACCGTCTGGCCGAGTACGCCGCGCGGCCGCTCTGGCCGGACGTCGGCACGCGTGCCGGCAGCACTGAGCAGGCGGGGATGCAGTTCGCCTGGCGCGAGACGGTGTCCGGCACGCCGAATCCGCGCTTCCGGCGCGTCGAGGTGCAGGTGTTCGCCACCCGCGCGCCCGATCACGCCGTCGCCACGCTCGTCGGGTACGCGACGCGGAGCGACCAGCGATGATGCGGCGCGCGCGAGGGCTGACGCTGGTCGAGTTGCTCGTCGCGGTCGCGATCTTCGGCATCCTCTCGGCATTCGCGTACCGAGCGCTCAGCGTGGTGCTCGACAGCCGCGGGCGCATCGAGCAGGAGAACCGCAAGTGGCGCGGGCTCGCGCTCTTCTTCGCGCGCCTCGAGCAGGACGTCGCCACCGCGGTACCGCGGCCGGTGCGCGATCCCGGCGACGTGCTGTCGCCGGCGCTCGCCGGAAGCGCCACCGGCGTACGGATCAACGAGGGCGCGCTGATGCTGACCCGCACCGCGCTCGCAACCGAGCCGGGGGCGCTCGAGGCGCCGCGGCGTCTCGGCTATCGGCTCCACGGCGCCGTCGTCGAGGTGCTCACCTGGAGCGTCCTCGACCAGGGCCCGCGCACCGAGCCGCGCGTCGTCGCGGTCCTCGATGGCGTCAAGGCGCTCGACCTCCGTTACCTCGACGCGCGCGGCCAGTGGCAGCTCGCCTGGCCGCCGCCGCTCTCCAACGCGGCCCCGGTCGCGCTTCCGGTCGCCGTCGAGGTCCGGCTCGAGCTCGTATCCGGCGAGCGGATCACCCGGCTCCTCCCCACTGCGGCGAGGACGGCCCAGTGAACGGGCCGCGCGCGCAACGGGGCGTCGCCGTCGTCGTCGCGGTGCTCGTCGTCGCGCTCGCGACCAGCACCGCCGCGTACATCCTCTGGCACCAGTCGCTCTGGCTGCGGCAGGTCGAAAACATCACCGCGCGCGCCCAGGCCGACGTGCTCGCGCGCGCCGCGGCGGCGTGGGCCGCCGCGATCCTCGCCGAGGACGACCCGGCGATCGACCATCTCGGCGAGGCCTGGGCGCGCCGCATGCCGCCGTTCCCGGCCGAGAACGCGGAGCTCTCGGGAGCGATCGCCGACGAGCAGGCGAAGTTCAACGTGAACAACCTCGCGGGCGAAGGCGGGGCGAACGTCCGCGACCTGGTGGCGTTCCAGCGCCTGCTCGCGGCGGTCGGGCTGCCGGCCGCGCTTGCCGACGGCGTCGTCGACTGGCTCGACGCGGACAACGCCGTCACGCCGCCGAACGGCGCCGAGGACCAGTACTACCTCGCGCTCAACCCGCCCTATCGCGCCGCCAACCGGCGCATCGCCGACGTCGCCGAGCTCGCGCGGGTCAAGGGCTTCGACGCAGGCGCGCTCGCGCGGCTCGAGCCGTTCGTG
Source organism: uncultured beta proteobacterium (assembly GCA_963789885.1). Classification (GTDB taxonomy): domain Bacteria; phylum Pseudomonadota; class Gammaproteobacteria; order Burkholderiales; family SG8-39; genus DATEDA01. Next base: position 246,018 of record CAWBNB010000064.1, read on the forward strand.
ACCGCCTTGCCCGCGGAGACGGCGGTGAACGTCAACACCGCTTCGCCCACGGTGCTGCGCGCGCTACTGCCCGGCCTCGGGCCGGAGGACGCCGCGCGCATCGTCGAGCGCCGCAGCCAGCGTCCGTTCGCCAGCCGGGACGAGTTCGTGCGCGCGCTCCCGGCGCGCTCCGCGTCCTCGGCGGCGCAGATCGACGCGCAGATCGACGTGCGCAGCCGCTTCTTCCGCGCCGACGCGACGGTGCGCCTCGGCCGCGTGACGACCGGCTACCGCGCCCTCTTCGAGCGCGCAGAGCGCGACGAGCACGGCACGCCCGCGCTCCTGGCGCTCACCCTTCTCGCCATCTAACCGGGAATCCGAGCCGATGCGATCCGCCGCGGGCCTCCTGCAGCTTCACCTCCCGGAGCACTGGCCCGCCACCGGCCCGGCCGACGAGCCGCCGCTCCGCTGGGCGCTGAGCGCGGGCGGCCGCGTCGAAGGCGGCGTCGCGCGCCTCGGCGGGATCCCGCGCGCCGACGAAACGTGCCTCGTGCTGCCGGTGGCGCGGGTCGCTTTCGTGCGCGCCGCGCTCCCGCCGGGCCCGGCGGCGAAGCTCGCCAAGCTCGCGCCGTTCGCCATCGAGGACGCGATCGTCTCCGACCCGGACGACATCGTCGCCACCGTGCTGGACGACGTGCGCGACGGCGACCGGCTCGTCGCGGTCGTGGATCGCGCGTGGCTCGAATCGGTGCTCGCCGAGCTCGCCGCGCACGGGATCCGGCCGGCACGAGCGATCGCCGAGAGTGCGCTCGCCGCCGGCTCGCATGGCACCTGGACGGTCGTCTGGACGGGCGGCGGCGGGTTCGCCGCGCTCGGCGGCATCGAGGCGATCGCGCTCGATGCGTCCCTCGACGGACGCCCGCCGCTCTCGCTCAAGCTCGCCGTCGACGAGCGTCGCCGCCGCGGCGACGCGCCGAAAGCGGTGCGGCTCCTCCTCGCCGACGGTGCGGACGCACCGGACACCGGCCGCTGGGCGGAATCGCTGCACGTTCCGGTCGCGGTCGTCGGCAGATGGATGCCGGAGGAGACCGACGCGGCGGCCGCCGGCTGCCCGAACCTGCTCCCGGGTGCGGGCCCGGGACGATGGAGCGGCAGGGAACTCCTTGCGCGATTCAAGCCGGCGGCGATCCTCGCCGTGGGCATCCTCGCCGTCCACGGCGTGCTGACCGTCGCGGATTGGTCGCGCCTTGCCGCCGAGGCGCGCGGTCTGCGGAGCGACATGGACGCGGCGTTCCGCAAGGCGTTCCCCGATGCGAAAGCAGTGGTCGATCCGGCGTTGCAGATGCGGCGGAACGTCGCCGACCTCCGGCGCGCCGCGGGCGAACCCGACGCGACCGATTTCGTCCCGGTGCTCGCGAAGCTCGCGCCGGTGCTCGCGACCGCCGGACTGCGGCCGCAATCGCTCCGTTACGAGCGCGGCGAGCTCGCGCTCGATCTCGTCGTCGCGCCCGACGACACCCGCGATCGGGTCGCGAGCCGGCTGCAGGTGCCGGGGCTGCGCGTACAGGTCGAGCGCATCGCGGCCGGTGCGACCGGTCCGGTCGCGACGGTACGGATCGGAGCGGCATCGTGATCGGGCGCGTGCGCGAATGGTGGCAGGCTCGCGCGCCGCGCGAGCGCCTCGTCTACGGCGTCGGCGCGGGCGCGCTCGTGATCGCGTCGCTCTGGGCCTACGTCTGGCTGCCGCTGCAGAGCGACCGTGCGCGGCTCGCCGCCGCGCTGCCGAAGCTCAGGGTGCAGGCGGCGGAGACGGTGCGCGAGTCGGCCGAGGTCGAACGCCTCCGCGCCGCGGCGCGCGCACGCGGCGCAGTCCCGCAGGGCGCGATCGAGGACGCGATGAAAGCGGCCGGCTTCGGGGACGCGTACGCCGGCGTCTCGCCGCTCGGCGAAGGCCGAGTGCAGGTGAACCTCCGCACGGTGGGGTTCGACGAGCTGGTGCGCGCACTCGCGGCACTGGGCGAGAGCCAGGGCGTGACGGTCGAGTCGATGGCACTCAAGGCCGCCGGCGAAGGCAAGGTTCAGGTGGAGTCGCTGGTGCTGCGGGCGGCACGCGGAGGATAAGAGATGAAGATCGGTACCACGGGTTTGCGCTGGTGGCACGCGGGGCTCTTCCTGGCGGCGTTCACCGTGTCGCTCGCGGTCGCGTTCCCGGCGCGCTGGGCGGGCGCCGCGGTCGAGCGCGCCACCGACGGCCGCGTGCGCGTCGTGGCCGCGACCGGCAGCCCCTGGAACGGCCGCGGCGACGTATGGCTCCGCGCGAACGGCGGCGAGGTCGCGCTCGGCACCGCCACCTGGCAATGGCTGCCGGCGCGCGTCCTTGCCGGCGAGCTCGCGTTCGAGGTCACGCTCGCTGGCGGCGCCGCGCCCGGCCGCGTGATCGTCGCGTGGGGCCCAGGCGGGACGGCGCTGCGCGGCGCGGACAGCGCTTCGGCCATCAGGAGACCCGGATGAAAGACCTCGCCGCCTCCCTCGCGCGGATCGCACCGACGCTCGCGACCCTAACGCTGCTCGTCCTCGGCGGATTCCTCGCGGCGAGCTGGGTCACCTATTTCGCCGCACCGTCGGATTCGGCGCCGCCCCCCGCGCGCGAGCGGCCGCAGCTCGGTCCCGCTGCGGAGACGCTCGCGACCGTGCATCTCTTCGGCGCCGTTTCCAGCGGGGAGACGGTGAGCACCCTCAACGTGAAGCTGCGCGGGGTGTTCGCTGGCGGCGGCACCGGGACCGGGTACGCGATCGTCAACGCCGGCGGCCGCGACCAGGCGACGCGGATCGGCGGCGAGATCGTGCCCGGTGTCACGCTCGAGTCGGTGCACGCCGGCCACGTGGTGCTCCGGCGCGCGGGTGCGCTCGAGCGCGTCAACCTCGAGGAGCGCGTGAGCGCGCAGGGTCCCGCGGGTTCGCTCCCGCGCTACGCACAAGCCGCGCCGCCTCCTCCGCGATCGGCTCCAGCGCCCGCCGCAAGCGGCGCGGCGCCGGCCCCGTCCCAGTCGTCGAATCCGGGGGCGCGCTTCAGGCGCCCCGAGCCCTACGCGCCGGTCGGGGACGTGCCGACGGAATCGCCACCGCCCGCACCCGGGCTCGCGCCGGCTCCCGAGTCCGCGCCGAGACCGCCCGCGCCACGGCCGCTTCCGGGCGGATCCGTGGCGGAGGGGCTCCTGATCCAGGACGTACCGCCGGGAAGCATGCTCGAGCGCATCGGGCTGCAGCCGGGCGACGTCGTGCGGTCGGTCAACGGCGAAGCGGTGACGAGCGAGGCCGACGTCGCACGCGTGCTCCAGAGTCGCGGGACGCAAGGCTCGTTCACGGCGGAAGTGCAGCGCGGCGGGATGACCGTGCCGATCGCCGTGAGCGGGCTCCGATAAGCACAAGACGGACAGGCACGAAGAGGATCGGGGGAAGAGATGCGACTCGACACGAGGACGTTTGTCGCCGCTGCGGTGGCCGCGCTGCTCGCGCTGACCCTTGCCGCAACCGGCGCGCGGGCGCAGCAGCCGCCGTCGCCCGACGACACGGTGACGCTCAACTTCGTCAACGCCGACATCCACGCGGTGGTAAAGGCGGTGTCGGAGATGACCGGCCGCAACTTCCTCATCGATCCGCGCGTGCAGGGCACGGTGAACATCGTCGCGCCGCGGCCGGTGCCGCGGAACATGGTGTTCCCGATCCTCCTGTCGGCGCTGCGCGTGCAGGGGTTCGCCGCGGTCGGCGGCGACCTCGGCTACGTGAACATCGTCCCCGAGTCCGACGCGAAGTTCTACGCCGGCGCGCGCGACGCGCGGCACGCGCGCGGCGACCAGGTCGTGACCGAGGTGTTCCAGCTCTCGCACGAGTCGGCGCAATCGGTCGTCCAGACGCTGCGGCCGCTGGTGACGCCGAACAACGTGATCAACGCGTTCCCGGCGACGAACAGCATCGTGATCACCGACTACGCGTCGAACCTCGAGCGCCTGCGCAAGGTGATCGCCACGGTCGACCAGCCGCAGCCCGCGCAGCTCTCGACGATCAAGCTACGGTACGCCGCCGCGGTCGACGTCGCGCAGGCGGTGCAACGGCTCCTGCCCGAGGCCGCGCAGCCGACCGGGCCGGGCGCGCCGCCGCGCGTCGCCCTGAGCATCGACGCGCGCACCAACAGCCTGCTCGTCCGCGCGGAGAACCCGGCGCTCGCGAAGCGCATCCGCGAGCTCGCCGAGGGCATGGATCTCCCGACCGCCGCCGGCGGCAACATTCACGTCGTCTACCTCAAGAACACGCAGGCCGAGCGGCTCGCCGAGGCGCTGCGCGCGATCATCTCGGGCCAGCCGGCCGCAAGCCGCGCGGTGGCGCAAGGGGCGCCTGGACAGCCGCCGCCCCCGGGCGCGCAGCCGGTGGCTGCCGCCGCGCCGGCGGCAGTCGGCTCTGCGCCCGCGATCGGCGCGCTCGCGCAGGCGTCGGTGCAGGCGTATCCCGAGACCAACTCGCTCGTGATCATCGCCCCCGACAGCGTGTACAACGGGCTGCGCGGCGTGATCGAGAAGCTCGACGCGCGCCGCGCCCAGGTGTTCGTCGAGGCGCTGATCGTCGAGATCGCGACGACCAAGGCCGCCGAGTTCGGCATCCAGTGGCAGGCGATCCCCTCGGGCACCGGGAACACCAACGCCACCACCGGGTTCGGAATCCAGAACTTCAACAACTCCCCCGGCTCGAACATCGGACAGATCGCCCGCGATCCCGCATCGATCGGGCAGGGCCTGAGCCTCGGCCTGATCCGCGGCAGCATCACGCTCGGCGGCGTGCAGATCCTGAACCTCGCGGCGCTGCTCCGCGCGCTCGAGAACGACGCGACCGCGAACATCCTGTCGACGCCGACGCTGCTCACGCTCGACAACGAGGAGGCGAAGATCCAGGTCGGGCAGAACATCCCGATCGTGACCGGCAGCTTCACGCTCGCGGGCGCGGGCGGCGGGGTGGTCAACCCGTTCCAGACTTTCGAGCGGCGCGACATCGGCGTCACGCTCAAGATCCGGCCACAGATCACCGAAGGCGGCGTGGTAAAGCTGGCGATCTACCAGGAGGTGTCGAGCATCTTCAACGCCCAGAACCCGACCGGGATCATCCTCAACAAGCGCTCGCTCGAGTCGCAGGTGCTGGTCGACGACGGCCAGATGATCGTGCTCGGCGGGCTGATCTCCGACGACGTGCAGACCGGGACGCAGGCGGTGCCGGGGCTCGGCCGGATCCCGGTGCTCGGGGCGCTGTTCCGGTACGACACGCGCAAGCGCGAGAAGATCAACCTCATGGTGTTCCTGCGGCCGGTCGTCGTTCGCGACGCGCCGATGACCGCCGGCCTGACCGCCGACCGCTACGACGTGATCCGCGGCGTCCAGGGCGCACTGCAGCCGCCCAACCAGTTCCCGCTGCCGCCGCTGCGCGGCCCGGAGCTGCCGGCCGAGCTGCCGCCGCTCGTGCCCGGGCAGCCGCCGTCCCCGCCGCGCGGTCCGGCCGTGCCGCCCGCGGCGCCCGCTACCGAGCCATCCCAGCCACCGACCAGCCCGTGAGCACCCAGGCACCCAGCACCGTTTTCGCCGCCCAGCTCGACGGCGCGTTCGTCCGCACGCTGCCCTATCACTTCGCCCGCGCGAAGGGCGTGATCGCGGCGCGGCGGCTCCCCGACGCAGTCGAGCTCTGGGTTCGGCCGGGCGTCACCGCGAGTGCGATCAGCGAAGCGCGCCGCGTGCTCGGCGCCCCGGTGCGGACGCTGATGCTCGCCCCGGAGCTCTTCGAGCGGCGCCTCGCGCAGCTCTACACGAGCGATGCCGGCGGCGCCGAGGGACTGATCGACGACCTCTCCGAGCACGTCGACCTGAAGAGCCTGGCCGACGGGCTGCCGGAGGTGACCGACCTCCTCGACGCGGAGGACGACGCGCCGGTCATCCGCTTCATCAACGCCCTCCTCACCCAGGCGCTGCGCGAGCGGGCGTCCGATGTGCACATCGAGGCCTTCGAAGGACGGTCGCTCGTGCGCCTGCGCATCGACGGGACGCTGCGCGACGTGCTCGAGCCGCCGCGCGCGCTGCACGCCGCGCTCGTGTCGCGGGTGAAGGTGATGGCAAGCCTCGACATCGCCGAGAAGCGCCTGCCGCAGGACGGCCGCATCACGCTGCGCATCGCCGGGCGGCCGGTCGACGTCCGCGTCTCGACGCTTCCGACCGGGCACGGCGAGCGCGTGGTGCTGCGCCTCCTCGACAAGCAGCAGGGCCGCCTCGACCTCGGCTCCCTCGGCATGAGCGACGAGACCCGCGCGCGGGTCGATCACCTGGTGCGCCAGGCACACGGGATCGTGCTCGTCACCGGGCCGACCGGCTCGGGGAAGACGACGACCTTGTACGCGGCGCTGTCGCAGCTCGACGCCGGCAAGCAGAACGTCATGACCGTCGAGGACCCGATCGAGTACGACCTCGACGGCATCGGCCAGACCCAGGTCAACCCGGCGATCGAGATGACCTTCGCGCGCGCGCTGCGCGCGATCCTGCGCCAGGACCCCGACGTCGTGATGATCGGCGAGATCCGTGACCTCGAGACCGCGCGTATCGCGGTGCAGGCGAGCCTCACCGGCCACCTCGTCCTCGCGACGCTCCACACCAACGATGCGGCGGGCGCGGTGACGCGATTGATCGACATGGGCGTCGAGCCGTTCCTGCTCGCCTCCACCCTGCTCGGCGTGCTCGCACAGCGGCTCGTCCGCAAGCTCTGCCCCGACTGCCGGAAGCAGGGCGCGCTCTCGGCCAGTGAACGCGAGGCGGTCCCGGCGCACCTGCACCGCCGGTTGGTGTACACCGCGGCAGGCTGCCCGCAGTGCAAGTGGACCGGCTACCGGGGACGGACCGGAATCTACGAGCTGCTCACCGTCGACGACGAGATGCGGCGCCTCATCCACGACGCCGCGGCCGAGAGTCTGCTCCGCGAGCGCGCGACCGCGCGCGGCATGACGATGCTCCGCGACGACGGGTTGCGCTGGGTCGAGCGCGGCGAAACGACGGTCGCCGAGGTGCTGCGCGTGAGCCGCGCGGCGGACGAGTAGCCGGGAGCGGGTGTGTCCGGCTACCGCTACGAAGCGCTGGCACCGGACGGCAAGCGCCAGCGCGGCGTACTCGAGTCGGACAGCCCGCGCCAGGCGCGGCTGCGGCTGCGCGAGCAGGGCTGGCTGCCGGTCGAGGTCGAGCCGATTGCGGCGCAGGCGCCGGGCGCCGCGCACGGCTTCACCTTCGGCCGCAGGCGGGTCGGCGCCGCAGCACTTGCCCTTCTCACTCGCCAGCTCGCGACGCTCCTCGCCGCCGGCCTCACCGTCGAGCAGGCGCTGAACGCCGCCATCGAGCAGGCGGAACGCGACGGGGAGCGCCAGCTCCTCGCCGGCGTGCGCGGCGACGTGCTGGCCGGCCAGTCCCTCGGGCGCGCGCTGTCCCATCATCCGGGGGCATTCCCCGAGGTGTACGTGACGCTGGTCGAAGCGGGCGAGCGCTCGGGCCGGCTCGCCGAGGTGCTGGGACGGCTCGCCGACTACACCGAGGACCGCGACCGCCTCCGCGGCCAGGTCGCGCTCGCGTTCATCTACCCGGCGCTCGTCACCATCGTCGCGGTCAGCGTCGTGATCGGCCTCCTCGTCTACGTCGTCCCGCAGGTGGTGCAGGTGTTCCAGAACACGAGCCAGACCCTGCCGTTCCTGACCCGCGCGCTGATCGGGCTATCGGACTTCCTGCGCGTGTACGGCGGCTTCGTGCTGATCGCGCTCGTCGGCGCCGGGATCGCTGCCCGGCTCGCCCTCGCAGTGCCCGCCACGCGAGAGCGCTGGCACCGCACGCTGCTCCGCCTGCCGGTAGTCGGGCCGCTGTACCGCGGGCTCAACTCGGCGCGCCTCTCGGCGACGCTGGCGATCCTCGTCGGCAGCCGCGTCCCGCTGCTCACCGCCCTGAAGGCGGGCGCCGGTGTCGTGTCGAATCTCCCGCTCCGTCACGCGCTCGCGGAGGCCGCTGCGCGCGTGCAGGAGGGCGCGAGCCTCGCGCGCGCGCTTGGCGCGTCGCGGCTCTTCCCGCCGCTCATGGTGCACATGATCGCGAGCGGCGAGGCGAGCGGCCGGCTCGGGGAGATGCTCGAGCGCACCGCGGTCCAGCAGGCGCGCGAGCTCGAGCGGCGGATCGCCGCGTTCGTCGCCCTGCTCGAGCCGCTGCTGATCCTCGCCATGGGCGGGATCGTGCTCGTGATCGTGATGGCGATCCTGCTGCCGATCTTCGAGCTCAACTCGATCATCCGCTGAAGCGCCGGCCCCGGGGCCGCGCGCGCGCGCCCCGCGCACGATCCGCGCTTGATCCGCGCTTGCACGATCCCGCGATCTGTATGACAATGTCATCGGCGGCGCAGCAGCACGGAGGTCTCGCATGAAAGACCCGTCCGGACTCGACCTGCTCGTGGCGCTCCTCGGCACGCTGGGCGCGCTCCTGTTGCTCATCGCGGCCTTCGCCGCCGCGGCGCAAAGCAACGACCCGACCACCGACCGCCTGATCGTCCGCGTCGCCGACTGCGCGCACGTGGTGCGCCTCACGCGCCCGATGGCCCTCGCCGACGTCGAGGCGATTGCGCGCAAGCTTCGGTCGGACCCGGCCGCGCCGACACCCCCGGCACCGAGTGCGGACGCGACGATGGCGACGCCGGCCGCAGCCGCGATGGAAAGCGCGGGCGGAGGTGGCGACGGCTGCACCGTCGCGCGCTGAAGCGATGCACGCACCGTCGATCTCCCGCCTCGCGCACGACCGGCATTTCGCCGCGGCGCTGGCCGCGGGGCCGGTGGCCTGGGTCGCGCTTGCGCTCGCGCTGAACGTCCAGCCGAACCCGGCCTGGATCCTCGGCGACCCCGCGCGCGCGCTCAGCCTCGTCGTGGCGTGGCCGCTCCTCGAGGAGGCGCTGTTTCGCGGCGGCGTCCAGCCCGCCCTGCTCCGCACGCCCTTCGGCGCACGCGAAGCCTGGGGCCTCACCACTGCCAACGTCGCGACGAGCGTCCTGTTCGCTGCCGCGCACCTCGCCAGCCAGACGCCGGAGTGGGCCGCGGCGGCGTTCCTCCCCTCGCTCGTGTTCGGCCATTTCCGCGAGCGCTACGGCTCGATCGTCCCGGGGGCCGCGCTCCACGTCTTCTACAACGCCGGATATTTCCTCCTCGTCGCGCCCCGACCGCCGGCGGCGTGAGAAAAGCGATGGACGCGGGCGGGTGCCGAGTCTAGCCTGCCCGGCATCCCGATGCGCCTCCCCCGCTGGCTCAAGTACACGCTTGCCGGACTCGCGGCGCTCTGCGCGATCGCGGCGATCGCGCTCGCCGTGGTCGTGCAGACGATCGACGTCGATCGCTATGCGCGGCTCGCGGTAGCCGAGGTCAAGACGCTGACCGGCCGCGAGCTCGTGATCCGAGGCAAGCTCAACGTGAGCCTCTTCCCGCGGCTCGGCGTGCGCGCCGAGGACGTGTCGTTCGCGAACGCCACCTGGGGTTCGCGACCCGAGATGTTCAAGGCGAAGCGCGTCGACGGTGCGGTCGCGCTGCTGCCGCTGCTCCGCCGCAAGGTGGAGATCACCAGGCTCGAGGTGACCGATCTCGACGTTCTGCTCGAGAAGGACGCGAAGGGCACCGGCAACTGGGTGTTCAAGCCACCCGCGGCCGGCGCGGCGTCCGTGCCCGGTGGCGGCGCGCGCGACTTCGAGCTCGACGTCGCCGAGCTCGTCGTCGACCGCGGCAGTCTCGCGTGGCGAAACGGCGCGTCGAAGGAGACGCTGCGGCTCGCGGTCCGCCGCCTGCGGCTGAAGGAACGGACGCTTAGCAGCGACCTCGATGTGGAGGCCGACGCCGCGTTTCGCGACCAGGCGTTCACGGTAAAGGGCCGCATGGGCCGGATCCTCGCTCTCGTCGCGAAGGCCGCCGACTGGCCGATCGACGCCGTGGCCACGACCGACGGTGCGAGCGTGACCGCGAAAGGGGCAATCGACTGGAGCGCGGCGCTGCCCGCGCTCGACCTCGCGCTCAAGGCGGAGCTCAAGAGCACCGCGGGCGTCGCGAAGCTCGCCGGCACGCCGCTCGACCTGCCGATGCCGGCGACGCTCGCGGCGAAGTTCACTTCCGGCAAGGGCGAGCAGGTGGCCGATCCGCTCAAGCTCACGCTCGGCAAGAGCACGCTCGAAGGCCGGGCCTCGCTCAGGACCGATGGCGCCAGGCCGTTCCTCCGCGCGAAGCTCTCGTCGCCCGAGATCGATCTCGCGCAGTCGCCGGCCGCGAAGCGCGAGCGCCGCAACGGCGGGCGAGTGTTCAGCGATGCCCCCTTCCCGCTCGAGGCGCTGCGCAAGTTCGACGCCGACGCCGACCTCGCGATCGGCCGGCTCGTGCTTCCGGACAAGGTGCCGCTGGAGACGCTGAAAGTCCGCGCTGTCCTCACGGGCGGCCGGCTCGAGGTGCAGCCGTTCACCGCGACGGTCGGCGGCGGCCCGGTATCCGGCCGTCTCGTGCTCGACGCTTCGCGGCCGAAAGCGCCGACGCTCGCGGTCGCGCTCGACGGCAAGGGCATCAGCATGGAGCGCATCGCCGCCGCAACCGGCCACGCCGGCACGGTCACCGGCGGGGCGACCGACGTCGCGATCAACCTCGACGGGCCGGGCGAATCGCTCGCCCGTTTCGTCGGCGGGGGGAACGGGGAGGTGCGGATCGTGGTCGGCGCCGCGCGGGCCTCGGGCGCGGCGCTCGATGCCGGGGGCGGCGCGATCACGAGCATCCTCGACAAGGCGAACCCGTTTCGGCGCACCGATCCGTACACCGACATCCGCTGCGCGGTCGTGCGTCTCCCGGTGCGCGACGGCATCGCGACGGCGCAGCGGACGATCGCCTACGAGACGTCGAAGGTAAACATGGTCATGGCGGGGACGATCAACCTGCAGACCGAAGCGCTGGATCTCGCGATCCGGCCGAACGTAAAGGAAGGGATCGGCATCGGGGCCGGCGCGCTCTCCGAGCTCGTGCGGGTGACGGGCACGCTGTCGGATCCGTCGATCGGCATCGACACGCTCGGATCGGCGCGCGCTGCGCTCTCGGTCGGGGGCGCGATCCTCACCGGCGGACTGTCGCTGCTCGGCGAGGCGGCGGTGGCGAAAGCCACTGCCGACCAGCACCCGTGCCAGACGGCGCTCGCCGGAGGCGCGCCCGCCGGAGGCAAGCCCTCGAAGACGCCGGCGCCCGAGCCGAAGAAACAGGACGAAGGCCTCTTCGGCTCCGTGAGGCGGTTGTTCAAGTGACGCCGCGCTAGCGGCGGGGCGGCCCGGCGGACTCCCCGGGCCGGTACCGTTCCTCTCCCGTTCCCGGCACTCGGCCGGGGCGACGCATTAGAACGGGATGTCGTCCTCCATGTCGCTCAAGGGCGGCTTCTTCCCGGCGGCGGGCTTGGCGCCACCGGCGGCCGCCGCGGCGGGTGCGCCGCTCGCGACCTCGGCCGGCTCGCGCTCCATGCGCGGCTCACCCGCGCCGCCGCGGCTGCCGAGGAGCTGCATGTTGTCGGCCATGATCTCGGTGGTGTAGCGGTCCTGGCCGTCCTTGTCCTGCCACTTCCGCGTGCGGATGCGGCCCTCGACGTAGACCGGCGAGCCCTTCTTGAGGTATTCGCCCGCGATCTCCGCGAGGCGCGCCCGGAAGACGACGCGGTGCCACTCGGTCTCTTCCTTGTTCTCGCCGCTACTCTTGTCCTTCCAGCGGAAAGTCGTCGCGAGGCGGATGTTGGTGATCGGGTCGCCGTTCGGCATGTAGCGGGTTTCGGGGTCCGCGCCGAGGTTGCCGACCAGGATCACTTTGTTTACCGAGGCCATTTCCTAGTCCTCCATTAACGAGTAGGTGCTTCATCGATCCGGTCATGCCTGCCCCGTTCCGACCGCCGCGGCCGCACGCGGTGGCGGGATGCGCATCCCGGCTGCGACGGCCGCCCAGACGAGCCCGAGGGCGGCGGCGGCCATGAACACGCCCGCCGCGCCAAAGTGCTTCGCCAGCAGGCCGCCGAGCGCGCCGCCCGCGAAGAGCCCGAACGCCTGCGTCGTATTGTAGACCCCGAGCGCCGTCGCCTTCGCCCGCGGCGGCGCGACGCGGGTGACGAGCGACGGGATCGCCGCCTCGAGCAGGTTGAAGGCGACGAAGAATCCGAGCAGCCACACGGCGATGGTAACAAGGCCGGTGGCCCACCAGGTGAGCCCGACCTGCACCGCGACGAGGAGCGCGATCGAGCCCAGGAAGAGCCGGCGCGAGCGCCCGTGGCGCTCGGCGGCGAGGAGCGGCGGGATCATCAGGACGAAGGAAGCGAGCACCACCGGCAGATAGACGTGCCAGTGGGCGGAAACCGGGAGTCCCGCCCGCTCGACGAGGAGCGGCGGCACGACCACGAACATCGCCATCTGCATCATGTGGAGCGCCAGGATGCCGAAGTTGAGCCGCAGGAGCTCGGCGTTGCCGAGCACGGCCGCGAGCGCCGCGCGTCCCATGTCGGGCGCTTGATCGGCGTGGGCCACGGGCTCCGGCGGCACGACCTTGTACAGGATCGCGATCCCGCCCAGCGAAAGTACTCCGGTGAGCACGAAGATGCCGGCCATCCCGATGGTGCGGTAGAGCTCGGGACCGACGACGAGCGAGAGCGCGAACACGAGCCCGATCGAGGCGCCGATGAACGCCATCGTTTTGGTCCGGTGCTCCTCGCGGGTGAGGTCGGCGGCGAGCGCCATCACCGCCGCCGAGATCGCGCCGGTGCCCTGGATCACGCGGCCCGCGATCGTGAGCCAGATGTCCTGCGCGAGCGCCGCGACGAAGCTGCCGGCGGCGAACAAGAGCAGCCCGACGAGGATCACCCGCTTGCGCCCATAGCGGTCGGCCGCCATGCCGTACGGGATCTGGAGCATGGCCTGGGTGAGGCCGTAAGCGCCGAGCGCGACGCCGACGAGCACCAGATCGTCGCCACCGCGCAGGCTGGGGGCGTGCACGGCGAACACCGGGAGGATCACGAACAACCCCAGCATCCGCAGGGCGAAGAGCGCGCCGAGCGACAGCCCGGCGCGCAGTTCGGTGGGCGACATGCGGGCGGAATGAGGGCCCGGGCGGGAAAAATACTGCACTTGGACTGGCGTCGGGGCCTTCGAGTCTCGTATAGTAGCGGATTGTCCTTCGCGCACCCGCACCACTCGTAATGGTAATGGACGCAATCCGCATCCGCGGCGCACGCACGCACAATCTCAAGAGCCTCAACCTCGATCTTCCGCGCAACCGACTGATCGTCATCACCGGGCTCTCCGGCTCGGGGAAGTCGTCGCTCGCGTTCGACACGCTCTACGCCGAGGGCCAGCGACGCTACGTCGAGTCGCTCTCGGCGTACGCGCGCCAGTTCCTCGAGCTGATGGAGAAGCCCGACGTCGACCTGATCGAGGGCCTCTCTCCGGCGATCTCGATCGAGCAGAAGGCGGCGAGCCACAACCCGCGCTCGACGGTCGGCACCGTCACCGAGATCCACGATTACCTGCGGCTCCTTTACGCGCGCGTCGGCACGCCCTACTGCCCCGACCACGCACTGCCGCTCGAGTCGCAGTCGGTCGCGCAGATGGTCGACCACGTCGTCGCGCTGCCGGAAGACACGAAGCTGATGATCCTCGCGCCGGTGGTCGCCGACCGGAAGGGCGAGCAGACCGATCTCCTCGACGAGCTCCGCGCGCAGGGGTTCGCGCGGCTGCGCATCGACGGGGTCGTGCACGAGATCGACGCCCTGCCGAAGCTCGGCCGCACCACCAAGCACACGATCGAGGTCGTCGTCGACCGGCTGAAGGCGCGCGCCGACCAGAAGCAGCGCCTCGCCGAGTCGTTCGAGACCGCGCTCCGGCACGCCGACGGCCGCGCCATCGCGGTCGAGACCGACACCGGGAAGGAACACGTCTTCTCGGCGAAGTTCGCGTGCCCGATCTGCGGGTATTCGCTGCCCGAGCTCGAGCCGCGGCTCTTCTCGTTCAACAACCCGATGGGCGCCTGCCCGGGCTGCGACGGGCTCGGCGCGATCCAGTTCTTCGACCCGAAGCGGATCGTCGCCCACCCGGAGCTTTCGCTCGCCTCGGGCGCGATCCGCGGCTGGGATCGCCGCAACCAGTTCTACTTCCAGATGCTCACCAGCCTCGCTGCGCACTATCAGTTCGAGGTCGAGCGTCCGTTCCTGAAGCTGCCCGAGAACGTCCAGCAGATCGTGCTCTACGGCACGAAGGAGAAGATCCCGTTCTCGTACCTGAACGAGCGCGGCCGCACGTTCGTGCGCGAGCACGCGTTCGAGGGCGTGATCCCGAACCTCGAGCGGCGCTACAAGGAGACCGACTCGATCGTCGTGCGCGAGGAGCTGGCGAAATACCTGAACACCAAGCCCTGCCCGCAGTGCGAAGGCACGCGGCTCAAGCGCGAGGCGCGGAACGTCAAGGTGGGGCCGGCAGGCGCCGAGCGCGCCATCTACGAGGTGAGCGCCCTCCCCTTGCGCGACGGGCTCGTGTTCTTCCGCTCGCTCGAGCTCCCCGGCGCGAAGCGCGCGATCGCCGAGAAGATCGTGAGCGAGATCGCCGCCCGCCTCACGTTCCTCGTCAACGTGGGCCTCGAATACCTGACGCTCGACCGCTCGGCCGAGACGCTCTCCGGCGGCGAATCGCAGCGCATCCGGCTCGCGTCGCAGATCGGCTCCGGGCTGACCGGCGTGATGTACGTGCTCGACGAGCCGTCGATCGGCCTGCACCAGCGCGACAACGGACGCCTGCTCGCGACGCTCAAGCATCTGCGCGACCTCGGCAACACGGTGATCGTGGTCGAGCACGACGAGGAGGCGATCCGCGCCGCGGACCACGTCGTCGACATGGGCCCGGGCGCGGGCGAGCGCGGCGGCGAGCTCGTGGCGCAAGGCACGCCGGAAGAGATCGTGCGCGCCGAGAGCTCGCTCACCGGGCAGTACCTCGCCGGCAAGCGCTCGATCGCGCTGCCCCAGCGGCGGGTGCGGCCCGACGGCAAGCGCACCCTCACCGTGCGCGGCGCGACGGGGCAACAACCTCAAGAACGTCGACGTCGATCTGCCGGTGGGCCTCTTCGTGTGCGTCACCGGCGTGTCGGGCTCGGGGAAATCCACGCTCATCAACGACACGCTCTACGCCGCGGTCGCGCGCGAGCTGTACGGGGCCGCGGCGGAGCCCGCCGCGCACGACGCGATCGAGGGCCTCAACCACTTCGACAAGGTGATCAGCGTCGATCAGAGCCCGATCGGCCGCACGCCGCGGTCCAACCCGGCGACCTACACCGGCCTCTTCACGCCGATCCGCGATCTCTTCGCCGGCACGCCCGCCGCGCGCGAGCGCGGCTACGGGGCGGGCCGGTTCTCGTTCAACGTGAAGGGCGGGCGCTGCGAGGCGTGCCAGGGCGACGGGGTGATCAAGGTCGAGATGCACTTCCTGCCCGACGTCTACGTGCCGTGCGACGTCTGCCACGGCCGGCGCTACAACCGCGAGACGCTCGAGATCCTGTACAAGGGCCGCAGCATCCAGCACGTGCTCGAGATGACGGTGGCGCAGGCGCTCGAGTTCTTCGACGCGGTGCCGGCGGTGCGGCAGAAGCTCGCGACGCTCGCCGACGTCGGCCTCGGCTACATCAAGCTCGGCCAGCCGGCGACCACGCTCTCCGGCGGCGAGGCGCAGCGGGTGAAGCTCGCGCTCGAGCTCTCGAAGCGCGACACCGGCCGCACGCTCTACATCCTCGACGAGCCGACCACCGGCCTGCATTTCCACGACATCGACCTGCTGCTCGGGGTGCTGCACCGCCTGCGCGATCACGGCAACACGGTGGTCGTGATCGAGCACAACCTCGACGTGATCAAGACGGCGGACTGGATCGTCGATCTCGGACCCGAGGGCGGCGACGGCGGCGGGCTGGTCATCGCGCAGGGGACGCCGGAGCAGGTGGCTGACGTCGACGCGAGCTATACCGGCAGGTACCTGCGCCAGGTGCTCGGCAAACGTGCGCCGGCGCGCAAGGTCGCTGCGCTGCAGAACTGATCCGGTTCATCATCGAACGAGGGGCCACACCCCCTCGTTGCTCCCCAAGCTCAGATTTGTTCTGGTTGGACCGCCGTCATTGCGCGGCGGCCGCGATCGGTGCTACAAGCACCGCATCCCCGGCACAGGGGAATTCCGTTTCGAGCCAGAGCGAGGAGGAAGCGATGAAACCCGTCACACAACCGCGGCTGCACGTCCTTTGCTGCGCGCTCGCCGCATTCGCGCTCGCCGGCGCCGCCGCGGCGCAGACCTACCCCGACAAGCCGGTGAAGATCATCAGCCCGTTCTCGGCGGGCGGGCCGGCCGACGTCTACGCGCGCTACATGGGCCAGCGGCTCGAGAAGCAGCTCGGTCAGCCGTTCGTGATCGAGAACCGGGTCGGCGGCGGCGGCATCATCGGCGCCGACGCGGTGGCGAAGTCGGCTCCCGACGGCTACACGCTCCTCGTGATGTCGAACACGCACACGGTGAACGAGTCGCTGGTCGCGAAGAAGCCGTACAAGCTGATGACCGATCTCGTGCCGGTCGCGCCGCTCAACTATTCGGACCTGCTGCTGGTCGTGAATCCGTCCGTGCCGGCGAAGAATCTCCAGGAGCTGATCGCGCTCGCCAAGGCGAACCCGGGCAAGCTCAACTACGCCTCGTCCGGCCCGGGGACGCCGTATCACATGGCGGGCGAGCTCTTCAAATCCATGGCGGGCCTTGACATCGTGCACGTTCCGCACAAGGAGAGCTCGGGCGCGCGCACGAGCGTGATGGGCGGCCAGGTGGAGATGATGTTCGACGCGATCACCGTGATGTCGAAGCTCGCCGAGGCCGGGAAGGTCCGCGCGATCGCCTCCAGCGGCCGGACGCGCTCGGCCGTCATGCCCGAGATCCCGACGGTCTCGGAAGCGGGCGTCCCGGGCTACGACGCGGTGATCTGGCTCGGCATCATGGCGCCGGCCGGCACGCCCAAGCCGATCGTCGACCGGCTGAACGCCGAGATCCAGAAGGTCCTCGCCCAGCCCGACGTGAAGGCCGACTTCGCGAAGCAGGGCGCGGTGCCCATGCAGATGAGCGCGGACGACTTCGGGAAGTTCCTGGCCCAGGACATCGAGAAGTGGGCCAAGGTGGTGAAGGCTTCGGGCGCCAAGGTCGACTGAGCGCCGCTACCCGCGCCGCCGGATGACGTAGTCCTGGTACGCCGGGAGCACGATGGCGGCGACCACCAGCAGGACGAGCAGCAGGACCAGACCGAGCACGACGCCGAGCAGCGCGCGCGAGTAGGGCCGCTGAACGACGACCACGGTACCGGCGATGAAGTCGTGCAGGGCGCGCTTGCGCGGCGTGAACGGCTGCATCAGATAGCCGAGCAGCACAGGCCCACGACAGGTATCGCCCGACCCAGCGCAGGCTCGCGCGCAGGAACCCGATGCGGGTGAGATCGTCGGCGCCGAGCACCTGGAGGTGGAACGCGCGCTTGCCGTAGCCCGCGCAGCGCGGCCCGGATTCGAGCGTCGCGAAGTAGAGCCACCCGACGAAGAACACGGCGAGGTTCGGCCATAGCTCGCCCTCCAGGAGCGGCTGCGCCGGCGAGCTGCGACCCGATCACGAGCGCGAGCACCACGAACACCCCGACGATCAGGTTGTCGAGCAGCGCGGCTCCGAAGCGCACCCAGAATCCGGCGTAGGTGATGTTGCCGAGCGCGAGCTCGGCGAGATCGTCCACGCGCGCCGACGGCGGACGGTAGGGTGACGCCGCCCCCCGCACCCCGGGTGCGAGCGGCTCGAGCGTGAGCGGCGGCTTCGAGGGCGGCGCCGCGCCGAGGTTCGAGATCACCTCGGTGATCGGCACGCCCTCGCGCATGCCTTCCACCCAGAGGAGATCGTTCGGACGCACCGTCCCGAGCTCGACGCCTTCGAGCACGTCGCTTTCCTCGTACGGGCCGCGGCGCTCGCCGCCGCGGATCACCCAGTACTGCGTCATGCCGGAACCCCCCTGGCGCGAACTGTACAACGGCGCGCGCCGCGATGCCATCGCGCGGCTGGCGCTATGCTACGAGCGGATTGCAGACGAGGAGCATGCGATGGCACGAACGGCGCGGGCGGTGCTCTGCCGCGAGCTCGGGAAACCGGTCGTCGTCGAGACGATCGAGGTCGCCGCGCCGCGGCGCGGCGAAGTGACGGTGAAGATCGCCGCGTGCGGGGTCTGCCACTCGGACCTCTCGGCGACCAACGGCACGATCCAGATGAAGCTGCCGCTCGTCCTCGGGCACGAGGCGGCGGGCGTGGTAGCCGAGATCGGCGAAGGGGTGACCGACTTCGCGGTCGGCGATCACGTGATCAGCTCGTTCGTGTACATGTGCGGCAAGTGCCGCTGGTGCACGACCGGCAAGCCGCACCTCTGCGACATGGCGGCGAAGACGCTCTACACCCTGCCCGACGGGACGACGCCCGCGCGCGACGCCGGCGGGAATCCGTTGAGCGTGTTCTCGGCCTGCGGCGTGATGGCCGAGTACGCGACGCTCGCCGTCGACAACCTGGTGAAGATCGAGAAGGACATCCCGCTCGACCGCGCGGCCCTGGTCTCCTGCGGCGTGATGACGGGGGTCGGCGCGGTGTTCAACACCGCGAAGGTGGAGCCGGGGACCGCGGTAATGGTGATCGGGACCGGCGGCGTCGGGCTCAACGTCATCCAGGGCGCGGCGATCGCGGGCGCGAACCCGATCGTCGCGGTCGACGTCACCGAACCGAAGCTCGCGATGGCGAAGCAGTTCGGCGCGACGCACACGATCAACGCGGCGACCGAGGAGAACGTCGTCAAGGCGGCGAAGAAGCTGACCGGCGGCGGGCCCGACTACTGCTTCGAGTGCATCGGGCTCGGGAAGACGGTGGAGCAGGCGTTCCGCAGCCTGCGCAAGGGCGGCAAGGCGGTGGTGGTCGGAGTCGCGCGCGGCGAGGAATCGGTGCCGGTGAAGCCGGTGTCGCTGACGTTCGAGGAGAAGACGCTCACCGGCAGCTATTTCGGCTCGGCGCGCCCGCGGGAGGACTTCCCGCGGCTGCTCGCGCTCTACCGCGCCGGCAGGTTGAAGATCGACGAGCTGATCACCCACCGCTATAGCATCGAGGAGGCGCCGCAGGCGTTCGCCGACCTCGAAGCGGGGAAGAACGCGCGGGGCGTGATCGTCTTCGGTTGAGGAAAGGCCGCGAAAGGGGCCCACGGCCCCCTTCGCTCATCCCCCCATTCCAGCGCAAAACGCCGGCGAGCGGCGTTTTGCAGAGCTTCCTCAAGTGCCGATCTCACCGCCATCCTTGCGGCGGATCACCACCGTCGCCGAGCGCGGCCGGCCGTTCGGGTCGAAGTCCGGCCAGTTCGAGTTCGCCCGTGGCTTGTCCGGATCGTTGATCTCGCCCGGGTTCTCGCCCGGGTGCTGGATGTTGACGAACGCGGTGCGGTTGTCGGGCGTCGTGGTGAACCCGGTGATCTCGCACCCGCGCGGGCCGACGAGGAAGCGCCTGAACTCGCCGCTGGCGGGATCGGCGGCGAGCAGCTGGTTGTTCCCGAGCGGTGCGAACTCGCCGCGCAGCAGCGCGGTCGGCGAGATGTCGGTCTGCACCCAGAGCACGCCGCGCGCGTCGAACCACAGCCCGTCCGGACAGGCGAACATGTCGCCCTTGAACCGCCCGCGCTTCGCGGGATCGGGGTTCGTCGGCACGCCGCCGAGCGCGAAGATGTCCCAGCGGAACCGGGTCGCGGCGACGTCGTCTCCGTCCTCGCGCCAGCGGATGATGTGCCCGAATGCATTGTTCGCACGTGGATTCGCCGCATCGGGACCCGGCCGCGTGTCGCGGCCGCGCGCGGTGTTGTTGGTGAGCGTCATGTAGACCTCGCGCGTGACCGGGTGCACCGCCCCCCACTCGGGGCGATCCATCGGCGTCGCGCCCGCCCGATCGGCCGCCTGGCGGGTCTTCACCAGCACCTCGGCCTGGCTCGCGAACCCGTTCGCAGCGGTGAGACCGTTCTGCCCGGGCTCGAGCGCGAGCCAGTCGCCGGTGCCGTCGGCGTTGAACCGCGCGACGTAGAGCACACCGTCGTCGAGGAGATCGCGGTTTGCCGCGCGGTTCGCGGGATCCCACGCGCGCGCGGTCACGAACTTGTAGATGTACTCGAACCCTTCGTCGTCGCCCATGTAGAAGGCGATCCGCCGGTCCGGGCCGACCGACGGGTGCGCACCTTCGTGCTTGATCCGCCCGAGCGCGGTGCGCTTCACCGGCTTCGACTGCGGCGCATAAGGATCGATCTCCACCACCCAGCCGAAGCGGTTCGGCTCGTTCGGATGGCGCGCGGCGTCGAAGCGCTCGTCGGCCGTCTCCCAGCGATAGCCGCGCCCCTTGCCGACGCCGTAGCGCCGCTGCTCGGGCGAGATCGGGCCGGCGTTCACGAAGTTGAAGTTCCAGTTCTCCTCGCAGGTGAGGTAGGTCCCCCACGGCGTGTAGCCGTTCGCGCAGCCGTTGTAGGTGCCGAGCACCTCCCGGCCGGACGGATCGAATGCGGTCTTCATCGGCGCGGCTCCGGCGGCGGGGCCGGAGATCCCGCAGGGCGTGTAGGCGGTGATGCGCCGCGCGTAGCCGGAGGGCCGCACGACTTCCCAGCCGCCGCGAGCGAGGCGCACCTCGATCACCGACACGCCGACCGAGGCCTGCGCTTTCCGCACCTTCTCCGCGCTCCAGGTGCGGCGGCCGTCGGGATGCAGCAGCCCGTCGTCCAGGTACTCGTGGTTCATCGCGAGGAGCCCGTGGGCGGAACCTTCCGACGCGAGCGGCAGCGGATAGAACTTCATCCCGTCGTGGTGCATACCGGCCTGCGCTGCCTGCTCGGCTGCGGTGTTGGACGCGTCCATCCGGAACGCCGGCATGTTGCCCGGGATTCCGACCGGGTCGCCCCAGCGGTAGAGCACGACCGCGTCGTATTCGGGCGCGATTTTCAGGGCGTCGTCCGGGGACGGCGGGATCCCGGTGAACCCGATCGCGACCGGCCGCGCCTCCGGCCGGCTCGCGCAACCCGCAAGCGGCAAGGCGACCGCGACGGCGGCGGCCATTCCGCCCTTCAGGAATTCCCGCCGCGCGAGGCGGGCTTCGAGGACGGCGGAAAAAGGAGTGGCGGCAGGACGTTCCGACATGGCGCGGCGGTTCCCTGGCTGGGGGCCCCTAGAGGTTTTGGGGGGGCGTAGTGTACGTCGGCGCCGGTTACGCCTTTTGGACAAGCCCCCGCCGCCCACATAGAATCCCATCCGTCTCGGCCCGCCCGAGCCCACCCCCAAGAACGCGCCGGCCGGCCCGCCGGGCGAGCGCGCAACACACAGGAGATTTAGGTCATGCGTCATCTCGCAATTCCCGTCGCCGCAGCGTTTGCGCTGGTGGCGGCGCAACCGGCCGCCGCGCAGGACAGCGGCACGCTCAAGAAGATCAAGGACACCGGGACGATCACGCTCGGCCACCGCGACACATCGATCCCGTTCTCGTACTACGACGACAAGCAGCAGGTCGTCGGCTACGCGATGGACATCTGCATGAAGATCGTGGACGCGGTGAAGGCGGAGCTCAAGCTCCAGAAGCTCGACGTCAAGCTGAACCCGGTCACCTCGGCGACTCGCATCCCGCTGATGGCGAACGGCACGATCGACCTCGAGTGCGGCTCGACCACCAACAACCTCGAGCGCCAGAAGCAGGTCGCCTTCACCATCACCCACTTCGTGACCGCGAATCGCTACGTGGCGAAGAAGGCCTCCAAGATCAGCAAGCTCGCCGACCTGAAGGGCAAGACCGTGGTATCGACCTCGGGCACGACGAACATCAAGTGGCTGACCGAAGAAAACCAGAAGCAGAATCTCGGCATGAACATCGTCGCCGCGAAGGACCACGGGGAGGCGTTCCTGATGGTCGACACCGGGCGCGCAGCGGCGTTCTTCATGGACGACATCCTCCTCTACAGCCTGGTGGCGGGCGCGCGGAACCCCGGCGACTGGGTGATCGGATCCGAGGCGTACACGGTGGAGCCGTACGGGATCATGATGCGCAGGGACGACCCGGCGTTCAAGAAGGTCGTGGACAATGCGGTGACGCAGCTCTACAAGAGCGGCCAGATCGCCGCGCTCTACGACAAGTGGTTCCTGAAGCCGATCCCGCCCAAGGGCGTCAACCTCAACGTGCCGATGAGCCCGCAGTTCAAGAAGGTGATGGCGAACCCGACCGACTCGGGGGATCCGGCCGTCTACAACTAGTTATTGCGGCGTCGCAGACGTCGCAATAACTGCGCTGGTTCGAGCGGCGCAAACGGCGCGCCGCTCAACCAGCGCGCCGGGCGCGGGCTCATGCCGCGGCCACGCAAGGTGCCTGGGGAGGAACAGTGAAATACAACTGGAACTGGGGCATCTTCTTCCAGCCGGCCGCCGACGGCAGCGGCACCTGGCTCCACTATCTCCTCGTCGGCGTCGTCTGGACGCTCGTCACCGCGCTCGCCGCCTGGGTGATCGCGCTCGGGATCGGCTCGGTGGTGGGCGTCATGCGCACGACGCCGAAGTCGTGGGCGGTGCGGCTCGGCAACGCCTACGTCGAGTTTTTCCGCAACGTCCCGCTGCTCGTCCAGATGTTCCTCTGGTTCTTCGTGCTGCCGGAGCTCCTGCCGGAGGCGATCGGCGGCGCGATCAAGCAGATGCCGCCGCCGTGGGCCGCCTACGTCCCGGCGGTGCTGTGCCTCGGGTTCTACACCGCCGCGCGGGTCGCCGAACAGGTGCGGGCGGGCATCCAGTCGCTGCCGCGCGGCCAGCAGATGGCCGGCACCGCGATGGGGCTCACGGTCGCGCAGACCTACCGGTACGTGCTGCTGCCGCAGGCGTACCGCATCGTCCTGCCGCCGCTCACCAGCGAGTTCCTGAACATCATCAAGAACAGCTCGGTCGCGCTGACGATCGGCCTCCTCGAGATCACCGCGCGCGCACGCTCGATGCAGGAGTTCACCTTCCAGGTGTTCGAGGCGTTCACCGGGGCGACGATCCTGTACCTCCTGATAAACATCGTCGTCGTGATCGGCATGCGCTGGGTCGAGCGCAAGGTGTCGGTGCCGGGCCTGATCAGCGCCGGCGGCCCGCCGCTCGCGGGGCACTAGATCATGTTCGCCAGTTTCGACTGGGACGTCATCCAGCGCAGTCTCCCCTACCTCTTCAAGGAGGGGATGACCTTCACCCTGACGCTCACCGCGCTCGCGATGTTCATGGGCATCATCTTCGGCACGCTGCTCGCGATGATGCGGCTCTCGTCGTTCAAGGTGCTGTCGTACGTCGCCGGCGCGTACGTGAACCTGATGCGCTCGGTGCCGCTGGTGCTGGTGATCTTCTGGTTCTACTTCCTCGTGCCGTATATCGGTGCGTGGATCCTGCAGCAGAACGAGCCGATCAAGGTCGGCGCGTTCCTGTCCTCGGTGATCACCTTCACCATGTTCGAAGCGGCGTACTACTGCGAGATCATGCGCGCCGGCATCCAGTCGATCCCGCGCGGGCAGGTGTGGGCCGGCTACGCGCTGGGACTCAACTACTGGCAGACGATGGGCAAGGTCGTGCTGCCGCAGGCGTTCCGCAACATGATGCCGGTGCTGTTGACGCAGACGATCATCCTGTTCCAGGACACCTCGCTCGTGTACGTGCTGTCGATCAGCGACTTCCTCGGCGCGGCCAGCAAGGTCGCGCAGCGCGACGGGCGGCTGGTCGAGATGTATCTCTTCGTCGCCGTTGTCTACTTCGTCATCAGCTACATGCTGTCGTACTTCGTGAAGCGGCTGCAGGTGCGCATTGCGGTACCCGGAAAGATCTAGGAGCCCCCGATGGCAATGATCGAGATGAAAAGCGTGAGCAAGTGGTACGGCACCTTCCAGGTGCTCACGAACTGCACGACCAACGTCGACAAGGGCGAGGTGGTCGTCGTGTGCGGCCCGTCGGGGTCCGGCAAGTCGACGCTCATCAAGTGCGTGAACGCCCTCGAGCCGTTCCAGAAGGGCGACGTGGTGGTCGACGGCATCTCCGTCGCCGATCCGAAAACCGACCTGCCGAAGCTCCGTTCCCGCGTCGGCATGGTGTTTCAGCACTTCGAGCTCTTCCCGCACATGAGCGTCTCGGACAACCTTGCGCTCGCGCAGGAGAAGGTGCTCGGCCGGCCGCGAGGGGAAGCGACCGAGCGGGGGATGCGATATCTCGACCGCGTCGGGCTCAAGGCGCACGCGCAGAAGTATCCCGGCCAGCTCTCCGGCGGCCAGCAGCAGCGCGTCGCGATCGCGCGCGCGCTGTCGATGGATCCGATCGCGATGCTCTTCGACGAGCCGACCTCGGCGCTCGACCCGGAGATGATCAACGAGGTGCTCGACGTCATGGTGGAGCTCGCCCAGGAGGGCATGACCATGATGGTGGTCACGCACGAAATGGGCTTCGCGAGAAAGGTCGCCCACCGCGTCATCTTCATGGACAAGGGCGAGATCGTCGAGGACGCGAAGAAGGACGACTTCTTCGGCAAGCCGCGCTCCGAGCGCGCGGTGCAGTTCCTCTCCAAGATCCTGCACCACTGATCGCGGCTGCGCGGACAGCGCCGGGATAGACCAGGCGGGGGCCCTCTCCAGGCGCTTCAGGCCACGCTGGGCGGGCTCGACTCCCCACGCCCAGACGACGATGATCTGGACAACGGGCAGGCCGATCATCAGTCCGATCACGCCGGGCAGCTTGTAGGTGACCATCAGGGCGCCCACGACGAACGGCGAAAACACCGTCGCCAGACGGCCAAGCGTGTCTGGAATATTCGCGCCTCCCGGACGTTTGCTGCTCAAGATCGCTCCGGAATCCTCGATCGAGGCGTCCCCCGGGGAAAGAGACGGAACCCCATGCGATATCGTTCACTGCTCGCGCTCTCGATGGCCGTCCTCCTCCTGGCCGCGTGCGGCGTGGGCTACAGCTACAAGCCCCTGGAGATAGATTGCAACTCGCCCGAGGGGGCGCAGATCTGCCATCCCAATTTCATGCCGTGAACCAGGACCACACCCGACTCCTCGATTGAGCATTCCCGGGCAGACCTCATGAGATACCGTTCACCGCTCCTGCTCTCGATCGCCGTCCTCCTGCTCGCCGCGTGCGGCGCGGGCTACAACTACAACCCGCGGGAGATCGATTGCCGCACTCCCCCGTACTACAGCGTTTGCGCCTGGAGTCAGTCGTAGCGACCCAGGGCGCGGGGATCGGCGCGAGCGCGAGGGCGCGCCGCGGCTGTGATTGCGATAGAGTCCGATCTGCCGCTTCCCAGGTCCCGGCATGCCCGCGCAGACTCGAGCGCAGCACCGTTTGCCGTTCGACGTCAGGCCGCTGACGCCGAACCTCGGCGTCGAGATCGTCGGCGTCGACCTCGCGCGCGGCGTGGACGACGCGCTGTTCCGCTCGATCTACCAGGCCTTCCTCGAGCACCAGGTGCTGCTGTTCGGCCCGCAGGATCTGCCGCCGGGGCGGCAGGTGGAATTCGCGCGCCATTTCGGCGAGGTGCAGATCCACGTGATGAACCAGTACCACGCCGACGGCCACCCCGAGCTTTATCGTCTCTCGAACCTCGACGAGAACGGCCACCCGAACGGGAAGCACCCGGACAAGGGCACGCTCGCGTGGCACACCGACGGCTCGTGGCGCCGCGTCACCGGCCAGGCGACCATCATCTACGGTGAAATCGTCGCCGGCGAAGGCGGCGAGACGCACTTCTGCGACATGTACGGCGCCTACGAGCGCCTGAGCCCGGAATGGAAGCGGCGGATCGGAAGCCTCCGCGCCGTGCACAACCTCGATTTCTCGCGCACGCGCCGCCACGGGGAGGACCCGATGACCGAGGTGCAGCGCCGCGAAGTCCCGCCGGTGGACCACCCGATCGTGCGCACGCATCCGGAGACCGGACGCAAGTGCCTGTTCCTCGGGGACCACGCCGAGTACGTCGCCGGAATGGACTACGACGAGGGCCGCGCGCTCATCGAGGAGCTGAACGCGCTCGCGGTCCACCCGGACCTCACCTACGAGCACCGCTGGACGCCGGGAGAGCTGATCGTCTGGGACAACCGCTGTCTGATGCATCGCGCCACCGAGTACGACCCGTCGGTGCAGCGGCGCGTGGTCCGGCGCTGCACGGTGCTGGGCGAAGTGCCGCGGCAGTGACCGGTGTTCACCGGGCAACCGATGAACACGGAGAAGATCAAGGTAAAAACGGAGACCGGGCAGACGCTCGAGGTGGTCGTTCTTAGCAAGCGCGCCGACCGGATACAGGTGGTGCTCGGTGAAGGCATCCACAACGTCAAGTGCGACCTGGTTCCGACCCGCAACGGTCTCGCCTACGCGGGGAGCGTGATGGGCCGGGAGCTCGTCTACGAGCGCAGCCGCGCTCAAGTCGAGGCCGATATCGACATCCGTAATCCGGGAGTGAGCAAGCCGCGACGGCGCTGATCTGGCGCCGCAAGCCGCACGTCAGTCCGGCTCGCCTCGTGCTCGATGCGCGCTACCGCTGGGACAGCAACAACGGCCATTACGGCAGTGGCCACGACTTTGGGGATTGGATCGCGACGGTGGGCCTCCAGATCCCGCTTGGCCCGGCTCCGCGCGTAGTCGAACCGCCGCGTGCCGCGCCCCCGCCCCCCCGCCGCCGGCGCCCGCGCCGGTGGTGAAGCCGGCGCCTCCGCCTCCGCCGCCCCCTGCGCCGGTCTCGCGGTCGTTCTCGCTCCCGGCTGACGGCTTGTTTGCGTTCGACAGCGCCAAGGCGTCGGACGCCGCGCGCCAACGCGCCGACGCAGTGATCAGCGCCCTTCGCCAGGTCGGCTTTACCGCGACCTCGGTCAAGGTGATCGGGCACACCGACCCGATCGGCACGGCAGAGTACAACCAGAAGCTGTCGGAGCAGCGCGCGCGCGCCTTCGCCGATTTCCTGGTCAAGGAAGGCGTGCCGGCCTCGATCATCACCACCGAGGGCCGCGGCGAGACGCAGCTGCGGATCACCGAAGCCGACTGCAAGGCCAAGGGTCACGCGAAGACGCAGCAGGCGCTCATCGCCTGCCTGGCGCCCGACCGTCGTGTCGATGTCGAGGTGACCGGCGTCCAAAAGCAGCCGGGAACGTAAACCACCTCCCGGTAGACACCCCGCCGCCCCTCCCCGGCGGGGCTCTTCGGGGCGGTGGATCTTCCTCGTAACCACACGACCCCGCCCATCGGCGGGGTCGTCTTTTCCATGTCCGGAAATAGCCGACCGAGCATCAGTCCCTGCGGCTGAACTTCGAGCTCGGCTACGACTTCAAGGACGATCCTCGGGAATCATCGAACCCGCGGCTGCGACCGTGCAAGCGCGCGCGAGCTAGCGACCAAGGGAGGCCCCCCGGCTCTGCCGGGGTGGCAATAGAAGTTTGACGTTTAATACGGGCAGTTGCGTGCGCACCTCGGAGAGGTGTTCAGACGGCTGGCGGTACTGAGGGAGAGCCGCATCGAGGAAGGGCATCTGATGTCGGATCACGTGCACATGATGATCTCGATTCCGCCGAAGTATGCGGTGTCGCAGGTCATCGGGTACATCAAGGGCAAGAGCGCGATTCATCTGGCGCGGGTGTACGGGGAGAGGACGCGCAACTCAGAACTTCTGGGCCCGGGGCTACTTTGTTTCGACGGTGGGCCGAGACGAGGCGGTGATCCGAGAGTACATCCGCAACCAGGAGCACGAAGACAAGCGGTTGGATCAGCTCAAGCTGTGGCAATAGGGGAGCCACCTTCAGGTGGCTCAGTTCGGGCGGGCCGCGTTAGCGACCCGTTCAGCCGCTTTGAGCGGCTCGCACATTAAGGCCCCCGGCCTTGTCGGGGATACTTACCGTGACTTGAGCGGACTTAAGCTCGACTCGGCGGCGCGCCGCGTGCCGATGCAGATCGTGCCAAACTACCGATGGCGCAGGTCGACCCGGTGCAGGCGTACGGCCGCGGGGGCGTGCGCAGCCTGTTCTCGACCCATCCGCCGATGGCGGAGCGCGTCGCACGGCTCGAGTCGATGGCGCGCGAGTCGTTCGGCGGCGACGCCCCGGCGTGACGATCGGCCGTGAAGCCCGCCCCGCCCGCGCCGAGAGCGGGCTCGCGCTCGTTCACGTTCAACATTCGAAGGAGTCCGGCATGAACACTCGACGTCAGTTTCTCTCCCTCGTGGCCGCAGGCGCGGCCGCGGCATTCATCGGCGGTTGCGCCAGCACTCCGTCCTTCTCGGGCGACCCCCTCATGGGCTCGCTGACGGACGCGGGGCTCTCGACCAAGCAGGCGGCAGGCGGGCTCGGCGCGGTCATGTCGCTCGCGGAATCGAAGCTCGCGCCGGCCGATTACAAGTCCTTCACGAAGCTCATGCCCTCCTCCGAGAAGTACGTGAAGGTGGCGCAGGACGCCGGCGTGCTCACCACCCCGGTGCGGGACATCCAGGGCTTGAACAGCGCCTTCACCAAGCTCGGCCTGGATCCCAACGAGGCGCGCGGACTGCTCGGATTGGTCTCCGACTACGCCGCCAAGCAGGACGGCCAAGCCGGCAGGAGCCTCGTGACGCACGTGCTGAACTGACGTGCGTGCCGTCCGGCGCGCACTGCGGGCCACGGCGGTTGCCACGGGCGCTTCCTCGAGGCGAAGCCGGCGGGCGCCCCCATGGACCGAGCAAGGCGTCCCTGCTGCGGTGCGGTAGAATCGCCGCCGCGCCGCAGCGACCTGCCTCAACGCTTGCGGCGCAGCAGCCCCTGCTGCCTCCCCATCGGATCGAAAAGGAGTTCCGCATGTATAAGTCAGCACTCGCGATCGCCGCCTGCGCTTCACTCGTCGCCGCCACCGCCCTTGCCCAGCAGCCCGCCGCGGGCGGGGGCACCACCGTCACCAGTGAACCCGGCAAGGCCACGATCACCCAGGCAGCCGAGGTTACGGCGCAGGTCGTCGCGATCGACAAGGCCACCCGCACGGTCACCCTCAAGGGGCCGAAGGGCAACGTCATGGACCTCGTCGCCGGCGACGAGGTCAAGAACTTCGACCAGGTCAAGCTCGGCGATTTCGTCACCACGCGCTACGTGCAGGCGCTCACGCTCGAGCTGGCGAAGACCAAGGGCGGCGCTCCCGTGACCATGCGCGAAGGCGTGGCGCGGGCGCAACCGGGCGAGCGGCCGGCCGGGGTGGTCGCGCGGCAGGTCACCGTGCTCGCGGACGTGATCGGCGTCGACCCTAAGAAGAAGACCATCACGCTCAAGGGCCCGAAGGGCAACGTCGTCGAGCTCGAGGTGCAGAATCCCGACCACTTCAAGGTCGTGAAGAAGGGCGACCAGGTCCAGGCGACCTACACCGAGGCGCTCGCCATGTCGTTGGAACCGGCGCCGAAGCCCGCGGCGGTGGCGCCGAAGAAGAAGTGACCCGCCGCTAAGGCGACACGGCCTGGTCGGTGCTCGTCCCGAGCGACAGCCAGGCCGCGCGCCAGCGTAAGCGCCGCAGCCGCGGCCATCACGTACAGCCGCCTCGCTCCAGCAGCCGCTTCCAGCGTCACTCGATTCGCTCGCCATGCGCCCGGGACGTTACATCCGCGGCGCGCCGGCGCACGACCTTGCCGTCATGCTGCTGGGCATCGATCTCCGCGCGCGGATTGGCGAGACCCGCCGCATCGAGCACGCTGACGCGCCGAGCATGCGTGCTCGCGAAGCGCGCGCGCCTGGCGTCCATGAAAGAGGTCGATCCGGCTGCAGCGCATCGACACGGACGACACGAGGGCACCACGATGCCGATCATGGTGCCGGTGGTTCTGAAGCTCGGCTTCGACAACCTGTGGTTCGGCATGGTCTCGATCCTCGCGATCGAGCTGGGGCAGCTCACGCCGCCGTGCGGGATGGTGGTTTACGCCATGAAGGCGGCGATGCCCACCGAAACGACGATCGACGAGATCTTCAGCGCCTCGATGCCCTTCTTCGTGGTGCTGCTGTTTGCGCTCGCAGTGATCATCTGGTTTCCGCAGGTGACGCTCTGGCTGCCGAAGGTGATGTTCTAGCGATGAGCGGGATCCTCGTCGTCACCGGCGGCAGCCGCGGTATCGGCGCCGCGACCGCCCTGCTCGCGGCCCGGCGCGGTTACGCCGTTTGCGTCAACTACGTCCGGGATCGGCCGTCCGCCGACAAGGTCGTGGCGGCGATCGCCGCGGCCGGCGGGCGGGCGATCGCCGTCCGGGCCGATGTCGCCGTCGAAGCGGACGTCGTGCGGATGTTCCGCACGGTGGACGAGGAGCTCGGGCGGCTGACCGCGCTCGTCAACAACGCCGGCATCCTCGACCGGCAGATGAAGGTCGAGAGCATGGACGCGGCGCGGATGAACCGGATCTTCGCCACCAACATCACCGGCAGCCTCCTCTGCGCGCGGGAGGCGGTGCGGCGCATGTCGACGCGGCACGGCGGCAGCGGCGGCGCGATCGTGAACGTCTCGTCGGGCGCCGCGCGCCTCGGCTCACCGGGGGAGTACGTCGACTATGCCGCCTCGAAGGGTGCGGTCGACACGATGACGATCGGCCTCGCCAAAGAGGTCGCCGAGGAAGGCATCCGGGTCAACGCGGTCCGACCAGGGTTCATCTACACCGGGATGCACGCGAGCGGCGGCGAGCCGAACCGCGTCGATCGCGTTAAGGCGTTCGTGCCGCTGAAGCGCGGCGGCCACGCCGAAGAGGTCGCGCACGCCATCCTCTGGCTGCTCTCCGACGAGGCTTCGTTCAGCACCGGCACGTTCATCGATGTCACCGGCGGGCGGTAGATGGTTGCGGCTAGCTTCCAAAGCTTGCCCGCTCAGTGCGGGCCGGGAATCCTGCGCGTAGTCGCCGGCCTGGCCGCCTCGGGCCACGGCCTGTCTCGGCCCTGATGTCGTCTCCACCGGGGATGCGCGTGACGTGGCCGCTCGCGCACCGGACGGCGTCGGGCCACGCGTTTCTCCTGCTCGAGGTGGAGCGCGGGCGCGCGGTGTTCCAGGGCGTCGCCGAAGCCCGAGCACTGCAACCCGCTCGACACAATCCATGGGGGTTGGCCGGCGACCCTGCGACCCTGCTCGACTCCTACATGGCGTGCGCTGTACACACCACGCTGCCGGCAGGTCAAGGCTACACGACGGTCGAGTTCAAGCTGAACCTGGTGCGGCCGATCCTCGGCAACACCGACCCGTTGCAGGCTGAAGCCAAGTTGATCAATGCCGGCCGGACGCTCGCGACCTCAGAGGGCCGGCTCTTCGGCCCGGACGGCAAGCTCTACGCGCACGGCACGGAGACGTGCCTGCTGTTCCCTCTGAAGCCTATAACGCCTTGAAAGGCGCAGCGCCGCGCAGCGAGCGGGGGGCGGCGCTGCTGTCCTCAGCCGAGAAGGGCGTTTGAATTTCCTACCCGCTGCTACCGGACCTTGAGCTGGGCGCGGATTTCGCCGCCCGGGTACTGCACGGTGTGAATGTTGACGTACGTGGCGCCCTTGTCGATCGCGTCGAGGAGTTCCGCGAACTCTCCCGCAGCGATCCCCTGAGCGGCCGGGCCAATTACGTTGGCGGCGACGATGGTGCCAGTTATGGTGCCGGCGGGGGTCGGACACGCTTGTGTGCCGGCGGAGTTGCCTAGATTAGTGCACAGAAACACGGAGATACCGCCGTTCTGATAGCGCTGACCGAAATGGATATGGGCTTGTTGTACTGCGGTTGGGAAGCCTTCGTAGGACAGCTCGTAGTCGATGCTCGGGTCGCCGCGCCGGTTGATTTTTGCCGTAAACCGTGCAGTGGCTGGCGTCGACAACGCCACGAGATTCTCGTTGAGCCCGTTGAGTTTGATGCGGATTCGGCTGTCCTTGTCGTGGCCGTCGTGATCGTCGTCGTGGGCAGTCAAGGGTTGCGCTGCGGCAAGAAAGATCAAGCCGGCGGAGAGCGCTATCCCGGACATCACCGTTGAGTGTTTCATCGTGGGAGCCTCCCTTTAAATTGATGGACTTACGGGCTC
This sequence comes from uncultured beta proteobacterium, assembly GCA_963789885.1. Taxonomy (GTDB): domain Bacteria; phylum Pseudomonadota; class Gammaproteobacteria; order Burkholderiales; family SG8-39; genus DATEDA01. The sequence goes on from CAWBNB010000064.1 coordinate 278,175, forward strand.
GAAGCACTGACGGACTCTTCCAGTCGCACGCGTCGCGTATGTTCCTGGAAACCCATTCGCAAACAGCGCTCGCGCGGTGAATATTCCGGGCTTACCTCGATCTCTCACCTCAACGCGACGCAGATCGGAGCGCGGTTTCAGCGATTGTTTGATCGGCTCGCGGGACGACAACTGGGCGATTCCCGCGTCCCGACTCCGACGCGGTTTCGGGTGATCGCCGGCGGGGCCGATCACGCGCCGCGCCCGCGCCAGGGTCGAACTGGGCGCCGCGAGCAGGCGGAGACATCAGGACCCGGCCACGTGGAGAGCTTCGCGAGTGCCTTGCTGACCGGCCCTGTGCGACGAGGTAGAGGCTTGACCCCCTTTGTTCAGAGATACCTAGCGCGGCCTCCGCCACCGGCCGCGGCGGATCGCCTCGGCAGCGAGCCAGGCGAGCCCCGCCAGCACCAGCAGCGCCATCAGCCAACGGATTGCGCCGGCGATTGCGCCCGGATCGAACCCCGGCCAGGGAAACCTGGCCAGGCGCTCGCTTCGCTCGACCATCCAGTGCCGCGGTGTGGCCGACTCGCAGCGAGAACAGCAGCGACTCGAAGGGCAACATCTACACGACCGAGACGTACGAAGGGAAACGTCTCCAGAAATTCGTCTACAAGGGCATCGGCCCGGTGCGCAAGGGCAACCAGGGCGTGGTGTTGCCCGCGCGAAGCTGAGCTGCGGTAGCCGGCGGATTGCGCGCTAGCGCTTCATCGCCTTGGCGCGGAGCGCGTCGAGTGTCGTTTGGGTGGTGATCGCCTGCGGATCGAGCCGGATCTCGATCAGCGCCGTCTTCCCCGAGGCGACGCAGCGCTCGAACGCGGGGCCGAACTGGCTCGTCTCCTCCACCGTCTCGCCGTGCGCGCCGAACGCCCGGGCGAACGCGGCGAAATCCGGGTTGCGGAGGGCGGTACCGTAGACCCGGCCGGGATACTCGCGCTCCTGGTGCATGCGGATCGTGCCGTACATGCCGTTGTTGACCACGATGAAGATCACCGCGGCGTCGTACTGGACGGCGGTGGCGATCTCCTGCCCGTTCATGAGGAAGTCGCCGTCGCCGCAGAATGCGAGCACCATCCGGCCCGGGGCGGCGATCTTGGCCGCGACCCCGGCCGGCGCGCCGTAGCCCATCGCGCCCGAGGTCGGGCCGAGCTGCGTGCGGAACTTCGGGTGCGGGTAGAAGCGGTGCACCCAGCCCGAGAAGTTGCCGGCGCCGTTGGTCAGGATCGCGTCCTCCGGGAGGCGGCGCTTGAGCCAGTCGACGACCTCCCACATCTGCACGCGGCCGGGGTTCTCGCGGCGCGCGGTCCATTCGCGGTAGTCGGCGTTCGCGGCGCGCGTCCACTCCCGCCAGCGCGTCGCATCGACCGGCTTCATCGCCGCGAGCGCGGCCGCGATCTGCGGCATCCCGGAATTGATGAGCAGCTCGCCCTGATAGACGCGGCCGAGCTCGTCGGCCCCGGCGTGCACGTGCACCAGGCGCTGCGCCGGCCGCGGCGGCACGAGGAGCGTGTAGCCGACCGTCGTCATCTCGCCGAGGCGCGGACCGATCGCGAGCACGAGGTCCGCGTCCTTGATGCGTTGCGCGAGCTTCGGGTTGATGCCGATGCCGACGTCGCCGGCGTAGTTCGCATGGCGGTTGTCGAACGTGTCCTGGAACCGGAACGCGCAGCCGACGGGCATCGCGTTCGCCTCGGCGAACTTGCGCAGGTCCGCGCACGCCGCCTCGTTCCAGCCGCTGCCGCCGACGACCGCGATCGGCCGCTCCGCGCCCGCGAGCAGCGCGCGCAGCCGCTCGACATCGGCGGCGGCGGGCGCAGCCTGCACCTCGCGGAACGGATCGGTGTCCGGCACCGCCGCGGTCGTCGTGAGCACGTCCTCCGGCAGCGCGAGCACCACCGGTCCCTTGCGGCCCGACATCGCGCAGTGGAAGGCGTGGCTGAGGTACTCCGGCACGCGGTCGGCGCGGTCGATCGACGCGACCCACTTCGCCATCTGGCCGAACATCCGCCGGTAGTCGATCTCCTGAAACGCCTCGCGCTCGACGAAATCGGTGCCCACCTGGCCGATGAAGAGGATCATCGGCGTCGAATCCTGGAACGCGGTGTGCACGCCGATCGACGCGTTGGTCGCACCGGGGCCGCGCGTGACGAAGCAGATGCCCGGCTTGCCGGTGAGCTTGCCGTATGCCTCCGCCATGTACGCCGCGCCGCCGTCCTGCCGCGCGACGATCAGCTTGATCGCGTCGCGGGCGTCGTGGAGCGCGTCGAGCACCGCGAGATAGCTCTCGCCGGGAACGCAGAACGCGGTGTCGACGCCGTGGACTTTGAGCTGGTCGACGAGGATTTGAGCGGCGGTGCGCGCTTTCAGCTCGTGCTTCATAGGATGATCGGCTCGTCGCAGAAGACCTGGTACTTCTGGGTCTTGGGTTTGTCCTGATCCTCGGGCCGCACGTAGCGGATCGAGGACTTCCCTTGGAGCGCGCGCGGCAGGATCATGACGCGCGCAAAGGCGGTGGCGTCGCGGTCGGAGGCGAACGCGAGCACCGGATCGGGGCCTGCCTCGAACCACGCCTCGCCGGGTTTCACCGCGTGCGCGTGACCGTCGACCTCGACCCGGATCTCGCCCGCGAGCAGGCAGCGGATGCCCGGGCCGCGATGCGTGTGCGTGTAGGCGATGCCGCCCGGCGGGAAGTCGACGCGATCGCAGCGCATGAGATAGCCGTCCGGGTCGGCGAGCTCGATCGCGTGCGCAAGCGCAGGCCTGCCGCCGGGCGACCCGGCCCGCGTCAACTCCCAGCGGAGCAGCGTCGCGCCGTTCGCGCCCGCCGTGACCTCGCAGCCGACCGCCCCGTGCCACGCGCTGTTTGCGGCGAGCGTGGCCGCCTGCCCGCCGGCGCGGAGGGTCGCGCCGCCCTCGCGCACGTAGATCACTCGGTTCGCCGCGGCGAGCGGCGCGGGGAGCGCCGCCTTCGCCTCGAGCCGGTCCGCGTGGAGCGCGAGGACGAACGACGCCATCTACACCGCCGGGCTCACGTAGGTGGTCTTGACCACCGTGTAGAACTCGGCGGCGTACCGCCCCTGCTCGCGCGGCCCGTAGCTCGAACCCTTCCGGCCGCCGAACGGCACGTGGTAGTCGACGCCGGCGGTCGGCAGATTCACCATCACCATGCCCGCCGCCGAGTTGCGCTTGAAGTGCTCGGCGTGCTTCAACGAAGTGGTCGCGATCCCCGAGGAGAGGCCGAACGGCGTGTCGTTCGCGATCGCGAGCGCCTCGTCGTAGTCCTTGACCTTGATCACCGAAGCGACCGGCCCGAAGATCTCTTCGCGGTTGATCCGCATCTGCGGCGTCGTCTCGGTGAAAAGCGCCGGCTGCAGGTAGTACCCCTCGGTTGCGCGCTTCAGGCGCTCGCCACCCGCCGCGAGCTTTGCGCCTTCCTTGCGGCCGACGTCGAGATACATCAGGTCCTGCTCGAGCTGCTTCTCGTCGACGACCGGGCCGATGTCGGTGCCGTCCTTGAGCGCGTCGTCCACCTTGAGCGCGCCGATCTTCGCGGTCAGCGCGGCGACGAAGCGGTCATGGATTCCCTGTTGCACCACCAGCCGGCTCGCCGCCGTGCAGCGCTGGCCGGTCGAGAAGAACGCGCTCTGCAGCGCCACGTTCACCGCCGTGTCGAGGTCGGCGTCGTCGAGCACCACCTGCGGGTTCTTGCCGCCCATCTCGAGCTGAACCTTCGCGAGCCGCGCGGCGCACTGCTGCGCCACGCGCCTGCCGACGTCCACCGAGCCGGTGAAGCTGATCGCGTCGACCTCCGCGGTGGTCGCGAGGATCTCGCCGACGACCGAGCCGCGCCCCATCACGAGATTGAACACGCCCTTCGGGATGCCGCTGCGCGAGATGATCTCGGCGAGCGCCCACGCGCAGCCGGGCACGAGATCCGCGGGCTTGAACACCACGCAGTTCCCGTAGGCGAGCGCCGGCGCGATCTTCCACGCCGGGATCGCGATCGGGAAGTTCCACGGCGTGATGATCCCGATCACGCCGACCGGTTCGCGCGTGATCTCGACCCGGATCCCGGGCCGCACCGAGGGCAGCATCTCGCCTGCAAGTCGCAGGGTCTCGCCGGCGAAGAACTTGAAGATGTACCCGGCGCGCGCCGCCTCGCCGATCCCCTCGGGCTTGGTCTTGCCTTCCTCGCGCGCGAGCAGCGTCCCGAGCTCCTCCTTCCGGGCGAGGATCTCGTTGCCGATCTTGTCGAGCGCGTCGGACCGCGCCTGGACGTTGCCCCGCGACCAGGCGGGGAACGCCGCCCGGGCCGCCGCGATCGCCGCGCGGACCTGCGCCTCGTCGGCACGGGCGTACTCGCCGACCACGTCGGCGACGTTGGACGGATTGCGGTTCGGGGCGGCCGCGGGCGCTGCCGCCCATTCGCCGCCGATGTAGTTCTGGTGAGCTTGCATGGAGGGCTCCGGGAAGAGGATGGCCGGGGGCGAAGTATGCCCCGACTCGGCCTCCCGGCGCTCCAACGCGGGGACGGAGCGCCTTCGGCGCCCCGTCCCGGAGATGCTGCCCGCCGCGCGGCGTCAGGTCAATAAGATGTCACGTCCCGGCGAACGCGAGGTACTCGATCAGCGACACGCCGCCGAACCCGCCGAACGGGATGAGCAGCGCCCGGATCGCGGGCTGCTGGGTGAGCGGCAGGAACGCCGCCGCACGCGTGCTCTTCATCCGCTCGACCAGCGTGCACACGGCGGTCGCCAGCCCCTGCGAGTCTTCGCCGCGCGCGGCCGCGCGGAGCCGCAGGCATTCGTCCTCGTAGCCGGCGACGATCTGGGAGCGCGCCTCCTCCGCCGCGCGGCGCAGGCTGAGCGCGCACCACGTGGCGTAGAGCGCCGCGGTCGCGGCGAGGACGAGCAGCGGCAGTGGGAAATCCCAGGCGTCGAACACCGTGCTCCGCGACACGACAAGGAGCATCAGGACCGCGAACGGGTAGTAGATGAACCGGCTCACCCCGCGGGTAAGGGCGACGATGAACTCGAAGTCGATGTAGCCCTCGAGCAGCCGCGCCGGCACGCCGCAGCGGCGCTCGAAGCGCCCGAGCGTGCGGCACGGCCAGTCGGTCGGCCGCTCGGCGAGCGCGCGGATGAGGCCGGTCGACATGCGCGTCGCGTCGACGACCGAGAAGATCAGCACCGCCAGCACGCCGACGCTCGCCGCGCGGAGGAGCTGGTGCGTCCAGAACGCGACCGCGCCGCGCGCCGGCACGCTGGGCGGATCGAGGTACAGCACGAGCGCCGCGGCGGCGACCGCGAGCGCGACGCCGGCCGAGATCCTTCCGGCGCTCGGCCAGAACCCGGTGCGGCGGCGATACCGGTGCCACAGCCTGGCCGCGTCGACCCGCGCCGTGCCGCAGTCCTCCGGGCGGCCGAAGTAGTCGTGCGCCGGCGGGAACCCGCTCGCGAACGCGCGGGCGATGCGCCGGAGCGCTTCCATCGCCGGACGCGCGGCGCAGGGCGAAGCGCTGTCGCGCCGCCGGATCGGCACGAAGAACGCCCCCTGGATCTCGTCGGCCTGGCGCCGCAACGTCATCCAGCCGTGGACGAGGAGCGCGAGGCCGAGGAGCGTCGCGGCGAGCCGCAGGTACTCGGTAGGCCAAGTGCTGACCCCTTCGAGCCACTCCATCGGCTCGCCGGTGCCAGGCTCGGCATGGACCAGGCCGACCATCGCAGCCGCAGCCGCACCGAGGATCAGCACGCCCGCGACCGCGGTCCGGCGCGGCACGCGCGCCTCCAGAACGAGGTGCGCCAGCCAGAGCCCGCACGCGGTGCCGGCGGCGACGACCATGAAGCCGATCGCCCGGAGATACGGCGCCTCGCTGCCGCCGACATCGAGCTGGATCACCCAGCGCAGGCCCGCGAAGACGAAGCCGACGAGGCCGAGCGCGGCGACGATCCGCTTCCAGTTCTCGCGGACGGTGCGGCTGGTCAGGAAGAAAAGCAGGAACGCCGCGAGCGCCCCGCCGGCGGCGAGCCACGCCTGCGGCTGCCCGAGATCCGGGCCCATCGTGCTGCGGTCGCGTCGCGGATGGACGTTGCGGCACTCGCTCAGATGACTGCGGTCGCAGCGGGCGCGGAAGCTCGCGCCGTTCGCGTCCAGCTCGACCGCGCGTGTGCGACCGATCTCGAACAGCTTCTTCCCGGCGAACGGTCGCGGTCGGGCAGCGGCGTCGTAGTCGAACGAGGCTTCGCCCGTGCGCTCCGCCGCGGCACGGGCGAAGCTGCCGGCCAGCCATTCGTTGACGACGTCCTGCCCCGGCGCCTTCTCGCCGTGCGCGAGCGCCATCTGCGTGCCGAGGAAGGCCGCCGTCTGGTAGCCGTCGCGGAACGGCGGCACGTCGCGCTGCAGCCCGGGGTGCAACGCGAGTCCGTAGTGGGACGCGACGACGAGGTTGCGCGCCCAGGCGTTCTGGTCGGGATGCGTGAGGCGCGCGTCCATGTCGGTGGTGAAGAAAACCGCATCGGGGAACATCGGCCGCAGCGCCTGCAGCACGAGCAGCTTGTCGTAGACGTCGCTGCCGAGGACGCCGATCGCGCGCACGCCGGGGCGGCCCTGGCCCTTCTCCAGCTCGTCGTACATGCGGATGCGGTCGCCGATGCGGCGCAGGTAGTCGAACTGGCTGCGGCCCTCCGAGCGGTCGCGCGGCACGCTCCTCGCGAGCAGCTCCTCCGCGTCGGCCGGATCGCGCGACGACTTGGCGTCGCGCTTGCTCTTGCCTTCGTCGGACACGCCGGGCAGGGTCCCGTCGAGCCCGCGCAGGTAGCTGAACCAACGCACCGGCGCGCTCTCGCCGCAGCGCTTGCGGATCTGCTCGCGCAGGACCGTCGGCAGCGAGCGGCCGTAGTCGGTGTCCCACTCGGACACGAGCACCATCCCGTCGCGGCAGTCGGCCTCGTCCTTACCTGCGGTCGGGTTTACGCGCCGGAGTGCGAGCTCCTCGAGGAGTGCCTGCGCGAGATCGTCGTCGCCGCCGATCGTCCGCAGCACGGTGAGTTTCGAGCCCCACGTCGACGGCAACGCCCCGAGCTTCTCCTTCGGCACGGTGGCGAACGCGGACACGAGCTGCAGGCTGAACTGTCCCGCCGGAGGTGTCGCCAGGGTGCGCGCCTTCGCGAAGATCGACTTGAGCGTCCCCGAGCTGGCCGGGCCGAGGATCCGGACCGGCTCCAGCTTGTCCCGGACCTGGCAGGACGCCTTGACGCGGCCGCAGGCGACGCGCTGGAAAAGGGCCGAAAGGGAGGTCAACGCCTCGTCACCGAACGCGTCTTCGTCGAGCCAGAGGACGAGCAGCTTCTCCCCGCCCGGGATCTGCTTCGCGTCGCGCTTCGACGGCTCGGCGGTGAACCATTCGTAAGGCACCACCTCCGGCAGTCGCGCGCCGGCGGTTGGCTCGGTCCAGATGTAGCCGAGCGCTCCGGGGTTGTCCGGCACGTAGTGCCGCGCGGCGAGGCCGGAGAGCACGGCGTAGCGCATGCGGCGCCGCGTCTCGACGTCCTCGGCGTAGGGCGTGCCGAAGACCATCACGCCGAGGACCGTCACCTTCGGATTGCCCTCCTTGGTCGCGCGCTCGAGCTGCAGGGTGAGCGAGTCGGGCTGGTGCAACAGATCCTTCCCGAACCGCACGAGCCGCTCCTCGCGGCTTTCCCGCCGGGCGGCGCGCGGCACTACCTCGAACGGGTCCTGCCAGAGGCGCGCGCGGACGTCCTGCTCGCCGATCGCGCTCGCTGCGGGCGGCACGGCGTCGTGCGGCCGGGCGCTCTCCAGCGGCAGCGTGCGCACGAGCACACCCGCCGCGAGCAGCGCCACCGCCATCAGCGGGAGAGGATTCGAAAGCAGGTCTTTCGTTTCAGAGGCCACGGGACCACTCTTCAGGCGATGTCTACGCCCGCACGGTGCGCCCGTTCCCTGTCATCGGGAATACGACTGTCGCCTTAGACCGACGCCGCAATCTTGACGCGAGCGCCGCCGATCGCGTGACGTCCTGCGCGGAGGCGGGTCGTTCGCCGGTCATAGGCCACGAAACCGCGCCCGGCACGGCCTAGGCCTAGCCCGCGCCGGGCGCGGTGAATATTGCCGTAGCGGCCGGAAAGGGCCGGCTGCCTGCCGCCGGCGGCGACTAGGCCGACGCGTTGATTTCCGCGGCGATCGCCGGCGAGCGGGCGGCGGTCTGCTCGGCTTCGATCAGCTTGCCGAGCGTCCGGCGGAAATGCGCGAGCGGCGCGTCGGACACGATGCCGCTCATCCGGAACCCGGGATCGGCATCGAGCACTTCCTGCTGGCCCTCGATGATGAACTTGTCCTCCATGAAGCCCTCGACCATGCTGTCGTGCAGCGACAGCGCGATCGTGGGATCGTGCAGGTCGTAGTCGTGCAGGTAGTTCCAGAAGAAGTGCGTCGAGCGGTGCGTCTCCGGCGTGAAGAACTGGCAGTTGCGATACTGCTTCGCGTGCTCGAGGTTGCCCCGCTCCGCGCCCGAGCCGGCCGGCGCGAACAGCGACTCGAGGAAGAAGACGCCCGGGACGTACATGGTGCCGATGTTGCGGCGATCGATCGGCGCATCGCCGCGGACCACCTTGCGATGGAACGGCGGCGGCGGCGCGTTCATGTGCCAGCGCTCGACCCGGAAGCCGCGCTCGAGCCGCTCGATCGCCACCGGCTTCGTCCTGAACGCATACTCCTCCGACCCGCCGAGCGTTTTCGTGTGGACGAAGGCGAGGTGCACGAAGTCGCTCAGGTTGTCGACGATGAGGAGGTAGTTCGCCTTGTAGTGCATGTAGTCGGGCACGCCGCGCCAGGCCGGGTCGCGGAGATACGGGATGTCGACGATCAGCGCCGGATCGGCCAGCGCCGGATCGCCCATCCAGATCCAGACGAGGTGGTCGCGCTCGACCACCGGGTAGCTGCGCACGCCGAGCTTCGGCGGGATGTTGTCCTGGCCCGGGATCTGGACGCACCGCCCCGACGGGTCGAACTTCAGCCCGTGGTACATGCAGCGGATGCTGTCGCCTTCGAGACGGCCGTTCGAGAGCTTGGCCCCGCGATGGGCGCAGCGGTTGTCGAGCGCGACCGCCCGGCCGCTGTCGCCCTTGTAGAGGAGGACCGGCTTCTCGAGGATGGTGCGGGCGAGCAGCTTGCCGTCGATCAGCTCGTGATCCCAGGCTGCGACGTACCAGCAGTTCGTCAGGAAGGCCTGTGTTTCCGGACCCATGGCGCGTCTCCCGGTCGATGCGCCAGTCTACGACCTCGCCGGATAGAATACGAGGGTCGCCCCGATACGACGCTCTCTCCGGCTCCCACGATGGTCGATGACATCCCCGGCCTCCGCCGCATCCTCGCCACGAACAAGGTGATCGCGGTCGTGGGCCTGTCGGCGGACTGGTTCCGGCCGAGCTATTTCGCCGCAAAGTACATGCTCGAGCACGGCTACACCGTCATCCCGGTGAACCCGCGCTACGACGTGATCCTGGGACAGCGCTGCTACAAGTCGCTGCGCGACATTCCGGTCAAGGTCGACATCGTCGACTGCTTCCGCAAGACCGCCGACATCCTGCCGATCGCCGATGACGCGATCGCCATCGGCGCGAAGGTGCTCTGGCAGCAACTGGGCGTGACGAACGTCGAGGCGGCGCGCAAGGCGGAAGCCGCCGGCCTCGAGACGGTCATGGACCGCTGCGTGAAGATCGAGCATGCGCGGCTCTTCGGCGGCCTGAACTGGGCCGGCGTGAACACGAAGGTCATCTCGGCGAAGCGGCCGAAGTACATCGCGAACTGATGCCCGACCGCAAATTCGGCTTCGAGACCCTCGCGCTCCACGCCGGCCAGATCCCGGACGCGACCACCGGCGCGCGCGCCGCGCCGATCTACCAGACGACCTCGTTCGTCTTCGACTCCGCCGAGCACGCGGCGAGCCTCTTCAACCTGCAGACGTTCGGCAACGTCTACTCCCGGATCTCGAACCCGACCGTCGCCGTGCTCGAGGAGCGCGTCGCGGCGCTCGAGGGCGGCCGCGCCGCACTCGCCACCGCCACCGGCCAGGCGGCTGAGGCGGTAGCGATCATGACGCTGCTGGAGGCGGGCGACCACGCGGTGTCGGCCTCGACGCTCTACGGCGGCACGCACACGCTGCTCGGGGTGAACCTGAAGAAGCTCGGCATCGAGGCCACGTTCGTCGACCCGGACGACCCGGAGAATTTCCGCCGCGCGATCAAGCCGAACACGAAGCTCCTCTACGCCGAGACGCTCGGCAACCCCTCGATCAACGTCGTCGACATCGCTGCCGTCGGCGCGATCGCCCGCGAAGCCGGCGTGCCGTTCGTGGTCGACAACACGGTGCCTTCGCCCTATCTCTGCCGGCCGTTCGAGCACGGCGCCGACATCGTCGTGCACTCGGCGACCAAGTACATCGGCGGCCACGGCACCACGATGGGCGGCGTCATCGTCGAGTCGGGCAAGTTCCCCTGGGGTAACGGCAAGTTCCCGGGCATGACCACCCCGTCGCAGGGCTATCACGGCGTGATCTTCCACGAGACCTTCGGCGACTTCGGCTACACGATGCGCTGCCGGATGGAGACGATGCGCACCTTCGGGCCGGCGCTGTCGCCGTTCAACGCGTGGCAGCTCCTGCAGGGAATCGAGACGCTGCCGCTGCGGATGGAGCGCCACTGCACGAACGCGCTCGCGGTGGCGAAGTTCCTGTCGGAGCACTCGCAGGTGTCGTGGGTGAACTATCCCGGCCTGCCCGACAACAAGTACTACGCGCTCACCCGCAAGTACATGCCGAAGGGTGCGAGCGGGCTGCTGTCGTTCGGCATCAAGGGCGGCGCGCGCGCCGGGGAGAAGTTCATCGACGGCGCGACCTTCATGAGCCACCTCGCCAACATCGGCGATGCGAAGACGCTGGTCATCCATCCGGCGTCGACGACGCACCGCCAGATGACCGAGGAAGAACAGGCGAAGGCCGGCGTCATGCCGGACATGATCCGGGTGTCGGTGGGGCTCGAGACGCTCGACGACATCCTGTGGGACATCGATCAGGCGCTGCACGCGGCGGCGAAGATCTGAGGAGGAGCAATGCTGAGCTACGACGTCGTCGAACACGGCAAACCCCTGCAGCGTGCGGTCCGGGAGACACCGCAGCCGAAGGGCAAGGAAGTGCTCGTGCGCGTCACGCGCTCGGGCGTGTGCCACTCGGACCTACACATCTGGGACGGGTACTTCGATCTCGGGGGCGGGAAGCGCTTCTACGTGAAGGACCGCGGCTGCGTGCCGCCGTTCACGCTCGGCCACGAGCCCTACGGCGTCGTCGAGGCGCTCGGGCCCGACGCGAGGGGCGTGGCGGTGGGCTCGAAACGGGTCGTGTACCCGTGGATCGGCTGCGGCGAGTGCGCGGTGTGCAGGGCCGGCCAGGACAACTACTGCCTGCAGCAGCGCTTCATCGGCGTGTTCCGGCCGGGCGCCTACTCGTCGCACATCGTCGTGCCCGACGCGAAGTACCTCGTCGATGCGGCCGGCGTCGATGAAGGCTTCGCCGCTACGCTCGCCTGCTCCGGCATCACGACCTACAGCGCGATCCGCAAGCTGCCGGCGCTCACCGAGCGCGACTGGGTCGTCGTGCTCGGGTGCGGCGGCCTCGGGATGATCGCGCTCTCGACCCTGCGCGCGCTCGGGATCGAGCGCGTGATCGCCTGCGACGTCGACGACGGCAAGCTGGCGGCCGCCCGCGCGGCGGGCGCGCGCGAGACGGTGAACTCGCGCGACGCTCAGGCGGCGATCGCGCAGATCCAGAAGATCTCGGCCGGTTCCGTCGCCGGCGCGCTCGATTTCGTCGGCATGCCGGCCACGGCCAATCTCGGCATCGCAGTGCTCGCGAAAGGCGGCCGCTACGTCCTGTGCGGCCTCTTCGGCGGGGAGCTCACGCTCCCTCTGCCGCCGATCGCGCAGCGCGCCATCGGGATCATCGGCTCGTACGTCGGCACGCTGCAGGAGCTGCGCGAGGTCGTGGCGCTGGCGCAGAGCGGCAAGCTGAAGCCGACGCCGGTGGAGACGCGTCCGATCAGGGAAGTGAACCGCACGCTCGACGAGCTGAAGGCGGGGAAGATCCTGGGCCGCGTCGTGCTCGACGTGAACGAGACGGCCTGAGGCGCCATGAACTTCTCCCGCTACACCTCCTCGTACCCGACCGCGCGCCGGCCGACGATGGCGGCGAACGTCGTATCGACCTCGCAGCCGCTCGCTGCGCAGGCGGGCCTGCGGATGCTGCTCGAGGGCGGCAACGCGGTGGACGCCGCGCTCGGCGCGGCGATCGCGCTCACGATCGTCGAACCGATCTCGAACGGCATCGGGTCGGATCTCTTCGCGATCGTCTGGGACGGCAAGGAACTCGCCGGCCTCAACGCTTCGGGCCGTTCGCCGGCCGCGTGGACGCCGGCGTACTTCGCCGGGCAGAAGACGGTCCCGGTCCGCGGCTGGAACAGCGTGTCGGTGCCGGGCTGCGTGGCGGCGTGGGCCGAGCTCTCGGAGCGCTACGGCCAGCTGCCGTTCGAGAAGCTGTTCGAGCCGGCGATCGACTACGCGTACAACGGGTACCTCGTCTCGCCGTTCGTGGCACAGCGCTGGGCGCAGCAGGTGCCCGAGCTGAAAGACCAGCCCGGCTTCGCGCAGGCCTTCCTGCCTGGCGGCCGGCCGCCGCACGAAGGGGAGCGGTTCACGCTCCGCGAGGCGGCTGCGACGCTGGAGCTGATCGCCGAGACGCGCGGCAGGGCCTTCTACGAGGGCGAGCTCGCCGAGCGGATCGAGGCGCACGCCGCCGCCTGCGAGGGCGCGATGACGCGCGCGGACCTCGCCGAGCACACCAACGACTGGGTCGGAACGATCACGCAGGACTACCGCGGCTACACCGTGCACGAGATTCCGCCGAACGGCCAGGGCATCGTCTGCCTGATGGCGCTCGGCATGCTGTCGCATTTCGACGTCGCGAAGCTCGCGGTCGACTCGCCGGACAGCGTCCACCTCCAGATCGAGGCGGTGAAGCTCGCCTTTGCCGACGCGCGCGCGTACGTCGCCGACGGCGCGGCGATGACCGAGGTGAAGCACTCGCACCTGCTCGACCGCGACTATCTCGCTTCGCGCGCGCGGCTGATCGACATGAAGCGCGCCCAGGACTTCGGCCACGGCACACCGCCGCGCGGCGGCACGATCTACCTCACCGCTGCCGACGCGAACGGCATGATGGTGTCGCTCATCCAGTCGAACTACATGGGCTTCGGTTCCGGCGTCGTCGTGCCGGGCACCGGCATCAGCCTGCAGAACCGCGGCTACGGGTTCGTGCTCAAGCCGGGCCATCCGAATCAGGTAGCGCCGCGGAAGCGGCCGTACCACACGATCATCCCCGGCTTCGTGACGAAGAACGGCGTGCCGGTGATGAGCTTCGGGCTGATGGGCGGCACGATGCAGCCGCAGGGCCACACCCAGCTGATGGTGCGGATGATCGACTACGGCCAGAGCCCGCAGAGCGCGATCGACGGCCCGCGCTTCCGCGTCATGACCGGCATGGACGTGAACCTGGAAACCGCGTTCCCGCCGGCGACGGTGAGCGAGCTGGCGCGCCGCGGCCACCGGCTCGTCGAGCTGCCGGAGGGCTACATGGACTTCGGCTGCGCGCAGATCGCGCTGCGCGTCGACGGGGGGTACGTCACCGCTTCCGATCCGCGGCGGGATTCACTCGCGGTCGGGTTCTAATTTAGCAGGAGCATGGTCATGCGCCGCAGCCTGGCACTCGTCGCCGCCGCGCTCCTCGCCGCCGGCTGCGCCACGGCGCCCTCGCCCGGCGGCGCTCCGGCCGACTACCGGACCGTCCTGCCCGGATCGTCGGTGCACGCTTCCGGCTTCCTCGGCGACTACAGCCAGTTCCAGAAGGTGCCGGGGCGCCTCGACACGTGGCAGTGGGTGAAGCCCGGCGTCGATTGGAAGCAGTACACGAAGATCTACCTCGCGCCGGTCGAGGTGTGGATCAACCCGGGAGCGGATTACCCGGGCATCCAGCCCGCGCTCTACAAGCAGATCACCGACGAATTCCGCGGCGTGGTGGCGAAGGAGTTCCGCGCCGGCGGCTACGAGGTCGTGGACCGGCCGGGCCCGGGCGTACTGATCATCCATTTCGCGCTCACCGGCGTGAACCCGGAGCGACCCGGCTTCACGCCGCTCGACGTGCTGCCGATCAAGATCGCGATCGACGCCGCGCGCTTCGCGACCGGCACCGACAAGACGGTGATCGCGATGTCCGGCGAGGCCGAGGTCCGCGACGGGGCCTCGAACGAGCGGCTCTTCGCGCAGGTCACGACGCGCAAGGACGCGCACCTGTTCGTCGGCAAGCAGATCTCCTGGTCCGACGTGAGCACGGGCGCGACCGAGTGGGCCGAGCAGGCGCGCGCGCGGCTCGACAAGGCGCGGGGCGTCACCCGGTAGCGAGACAGGACTAGGAGCGCATCATGCAGCCGTCCCTGCTCGAAGAGCTGACCCCAGTTCCCAACCCCTACCCGATCGTCGCCGAAGAGGCCTACCCCGACGTCTGGCGCCTGTGCGAGCAGGCGCGTGACCTCGCGTGGGACCCCGCGAAGATCGATTTCTCGGACGTCGCGGATGCCGACATCCCGCGCGAAGTGCGCGCCGCCGGCGCCGAGTGGTGGTCGCTGCGCGCGTGGATGGAGCACGGCGCGACGCCGTACGGCGCGGAGCGCCTGCGCGACGCGATCTTCGGCCACCAGCCGTTCGAGGTGAAGCAGCACATCGCCAACTTCATCATGGAGGAGCTGCGCCACCACGAGGCGTCGTTTCGCATCGCGCGGGCGATCGGCACGGGCGTGAGCGATTACGAGCCGACGCCGCGCGCCGACTACTTCCAGTCGATCATCCCGCGCTTCCACGACGAGCGCGACGAGAAGGCGATGTCGTTCTTCGCCGGGCTCGCGGTGAACACGCTGTTCGAGCAGCTCTCCGGCGAGCTCCTCCAGGCGCGCTACGAGAACGCGCGCTACGAGTCGATCAAGGAGGCGTGCCGCCTGATCCTGCGCGACGAGGCGCGGCACATCCAGTTCGGGCGGATCATCATGCGCCGCTTCTTCGGCGAGCTCGCCGAGCCCGAGAAGGCGCTGCTCGGCGCGAAGTTCTCGAAGAAGCTCCGCGGCAGCCTGCTGAACGGCGTGTACGCGGTGGTGAACCTGCCCGAGGACGAGCGCAGGCGCTCGGGCCGCAACCGCGCGCTCGCCGCCGAATGGGGCCTGGGCGCGACGCATCCCGACGACGAAGTCGCGGTCATCCGCCGCGGCCTCGACAAAATCCGCGCCGACGTCGCGCCGTACGGCGTGCCGATCCCGCGGATCCCGGAGATCGACGACGTTGCCGTACCTGCTTGAGGGAGGAGAGATCATGGCCAAGTTCCACAACCCGAAGACGATCGCCGACCCGATCGGCACCTACTCGAACGGCGTCGAGGTGCCGCCGAACGCGCGCTGGCTGTACGTCGCCGGGCAGGTGGCCCTGCGCAAGGACGGGAGCGTGCCGTCGACGATCGAGGAGCAGACCGAGGTCGTCTGGCAGAACGTCGTCGCGATCCTCGACTCGGCCGGGATGAAGGTGACCGACCTCGTCAAGATCACGCAATACCTGACGCGCCTCGATAACTTCCCGGCTTACGCCGCCGCGCGCGCGAAGTTCCTCGCCGGGCACCGGCCCGCGTCGACCGGGCTGATCATCAGCTCGCTCGTCCGGCCGGAGTTCCTGGTCGAAGTCGAGGCGGTCGCGGCGAAGGCGGCGCCGGCGGCCAAGGCGGCGAAGGCCGCCAAGCCGCCCGCCCGCAAGGCCGCAAAGCGCAAGAAGCACCGGTAGACCGATGCGACTCGCGCTCGGACTCGCATTGCGCGCTCTCTCTCGCGCTCGACGCCGTCGCCCAGCCCTATCCCGCCAAGCCGGTCCGGCTCATCGTCCCCTATCCGCCCGGCGGATCGGCGGACATCCTCGCGCGCGCCATCGGGCAGAAGGCCGGCGAAGGGCTCGGCCAGTCGATGGTCGTCGAGAACCGGCCGGGCGCCGGCACGGCGATCGGCACCGAGGCGCTCGCGAAGAGCGCCCCCGACGGCTACTCGATCATGATCGGCACCGTCAGCTCGCACGCGATCAACCCCGCGCTCAATCCGAAGCTGCCGTTCGACCCGGTCCGGGACTTCACGCCGGTGTCGCTCGTCGCGACCATCCCGTTCGCGATGATCGTGCACCCGTCGGTGCCGGCGAAAACGGTGCAGGAGTTCGTCGCGCTTGCGCGGGCGAAACCCGGGACGCTCAACTATTCCTCCGCCGGCAACGGGACGTCGAACCACCTCGCCGGCGAGCTCCTGCGGTCGATGACGGGCATCGACATCGTCCACATCCCGTACAAGGGCAGCGCGCCGGCGCTGAGCGATCTCCTCGCCGGACAGGTCTCGCTGATGTTCGACCTGGTGCTGACGGCGGCGCCGCACGTGAAGTCCGGCGCGGCGCGCGGCCTCGCCGTCACCGGCGCGCAGCGGTCCTCGGTGCTGCCCGACCTCCCGACCGTGGCCGAGTCCGGGATCCCGGGCTACGACGTGAGCGCCTGGTTCGGCATCTTCGCGCCGGCGGGCGTGCCGCAGCCGGTGGTACAGCGCCTGAACGCCGAGTTCGTGAAGGCGCTGCGCGAGCCCGACCTGCGACAGCGGCTCGCGAGCCAGGGCGCCGAGCCGCTTACGAGCACGCCCGACGAGTTCGCCGCCTATCTCCGCTCGGAGATCGACAAGTGGGCGAAGGTGGTGAGGGCGGCGGGAATGAAGGTCGACTGACGCAGTCTACAGCGGCGTCACGCGCGCGTGCAGCACCGCCGCCTGTCCGCCGCGCACCGCCGCGAGGCAGCGCTGGATCGCCGCGGGGACGGTCTCCGGATCCTCGATGCGCTCCCCGTAGGCGCCGGCCGCCTCGGCAATCTTCGCGAAGTTCATGTCCGGGGCGAGCAGCGCCTCGTACTGGTTCGTCGCCTTCGCCTCCCCGTCCGGATACACGCGGAGCGTCGCCTCCTTCACCGCCGACCAGCCGGAGTTGTCGAGGACGACCGTGAAGATCGGCAGCCGGTACTGCTTGGCCACCGCGTAGACGGACGCCGGGTTGCAGAAGTAGAAACTCCCGTCGCCGCAGATCTGCACCACCGTCCGGTCGGGCCGCGCGAGCTTGACCCCGAGCGCCGTCCCGCCGGAGAAGCCGAGCCCTCCGCCCGCCAGCCCGACGATCGTGCCGGGCACGTTGCGCGGGATCTGGTTGAACACCGCGAGGGTGTTGCGGATCGCCTCGTTCACGACGACGTCGTCCGGCCCGATCGCGCGGCCGACCTCGGCGCAGAGGTACTGGGGATTGATCTTCCCTCGCGCGCCCTTGTCCGCAGCGAGCTTCGCGAGCCCGCTCTTGCGAGCCGCGTGTTCGGCGGCGAGCGTCTCGACCCGCTTCGCCGCCGCGGCGCGGAACGCGGGCGTCGCCTTCGCCTTCAGCGCTTCGAGGAGCTGCTCGAGGATCCGCCGGCTCGCGCCCTGGATCCGCAGGTTCGTCGCGAAGTCCCACATCGGGAAACCCTGCTTCACCACGTCCACGTCGATCTGCGCCCAGAACGTCGCGGGGTTCTCCGGCGTGTCGCGGGGGATCCACGGCACGTCGACGTCGAGCAGGATGCCGACGTCCGCCTCGGCGACGTGCGTGCCGGGAACGAACCCCGCGCAGCACGGCGAGTCGGCCGGGATGTTGAGATGGAGCGGGTTGAACTCGAAGACGCGGATGCCCGCGAGGCGCGCGAGCTCGTCGAGCAGTGCGGGCGTCGACGGGTCGCGGCCGGCGTACGCGGTGACCAGGATCGGATGCTGCGCCGCGATCAGCCGGTCGGCGAGCGCCGCGACCGCCTGCGGGTCGGCGCCGCCCGCGACGGCCGCGCCGAACCGCTCCGGCGGGAACGACCGCACCGAGCTCTCGGCCCAGGTCTCGGCGAGCGTCTCGCGCGGGAGCACGAGATACACCGGGCCCTTCGGGTCGCTCTCCATCATCGTGTGCGCGCGGCGGAGCGCCTCCTTCGCCACCACACCCGACGGGAGGCTGTATTCCCACTTCACGTACGGGCGCACGATGCCGGCCTGGTCGTACAGCTCCTGCACGAAGTGGACGTAGGTGTCGCGCGCGCCGGTGAGCTCGCCTCGCTGCGTGAACGGCGCGCGGCCCGCCATCAGCAGCACCGGCGTGCGGCCGCGAAAGGCGTTGTGCATCGCCACCGCGGAATTCCCGGTCCCGACGTCGACGTGCACCAGGACGCCCTGGCCGCGGCCGGTCACCATCGCGTAGCCGGCGGCCATGTGCACGGCGACGTTCTCGTGCGGGCAGAGGATCGTCGTCGGGAACGTGCGCCCGCGCTTCCGCCAGCGCGCCATTTCCTCGATGAGCGGCGCGTGGTCGGTCCCGTAGTTGCAGAAGAGATACTCCAGGCCGAGCTCGTTCAGGCCCTCGAGAAAATAGTGCGCGGTGGTGTTGAGCCTGACTTGCGGCGACTGGTCCATGGGCGTCCTCGGGCGCTAGCGCGGACCGCATGATAGCGCCTGCGCTAAGATCGGCCGCCCAAGGGTGGCACGAGAGCACATGAGCACCGACCTCTGCTTCATGCCGGCGACGGAACTCGTCGACCGCTACGCTGCCAAGACGCTCTCGCCCGTCGAGGTAGCGCGCGCGGTGCTCGACCGCATCGGCGCGCTCAACCCGAAGCTGAACGCCTATTGCCTGGTCGACGAGGCGGGCGCGCTCGCCGCCGCGCGCGCGTCCGAGGCGCGCTGGCAGAAGGGCGAGCCGGCGGGGCCGGTCGACGGCGTGCCGGCGTCGATCAAGGACCTCGTCCTTGCGAAGGGCTGGCCGACGCTGCGCGGCTCGAAGTCGGTCGACCCGACCGGCCCGTGGAACGACGACGCCCCCGCGACCGCGCGCCTGCGCGAGAGCGGCGCGGTGCTCCTCGGCAAGACCTGCACGCCGGAGTTCGGCTGGAAGGGCGTGACCGACAGCTCGCTCACCGGCATCACCCGCAACCCGTGGAACCTCGAGCGCACGCCGGGCGGCTCGAGCGGCGGCGCCTCGGCGCAGCTCGCGGCGGGTCTCGGCCAGCTCGCGGTCGGGACCGACGGCGGCGGCTCGATCCGCATCCCCTGCGCGTTCGCCGGCGTATCGGGAATCAAGGCGCAGTTCGGCCGCGTGCCGGCGTGGCCCCTGTCGCCGATGGGGACCGTCGCGCACATCGGGCCGATGGCGCGTTCGATCGCGGACGTCGCGCTGATGCTGAACGTGCTCGCGCGGCCCGACATCCGCGACTGGCACGCCCTCCCCTGGGACGGCGCCGACTTCACCGCGGGGCTCGACCACGGCCTCAAGGGGCTGCGGATCGCCTACAGCCCGCGGCTCGGCTACATCAAGTACGTGCACTCCGAGGTCGAGGCGCGCGTGGCCGAGGCGGTGAAGACGCTCGCCGACCTCGGCGCGCGCGTCGAGCAGGTCGACCCGGATTTCCCGGACGCGCGCGACACGTTCTGGGTGCACTGGACGGGCGGCGCGTTCAATGCGCTGCGCAAGCTTCCGCCGGAGAAGTTCGCCCTGCTCGAGCCGGCGCTGCAGAAGGCCTTCGAAGCCGGCTCGCGGCACTCGCTCGCCGCGTACTTCGACGCGGTCGCGGCGCGCATGGCGATGGGCGAGCGGATGAAACGCTTCCACCTCGACTGGGATCTCCTCGCGACGCCGGCGCTCGCCGTGCCCGCCTTCGAGGTCGGCCGGATCGTGCCGCAGGAACCCGTCGGCCCCGAGGACGACTGGACCTGGTGGACGCCATTTAGTTATCCGTTCAACCTCACGCAGCAGCCCGCGCTCTCGGTGCCGTGCGGGTTCACGAAGGACGGGCTGCCGGTCGGGCTGCAACTCGTCGCCCCGGCGTTCCGGGAGGACCTCGCGCTCCGCGCGGCGCACGCGTTCCAGAGCGCGACCGATCATCTGAAGCGGCCGGCGCTCTAGCGCCGGCGATCAACAACGGGAGGACAGGACATGCTGAAGATCTGGGGCCGGGTCAACTCGATCAACGTCCAGAAGGTCATGTGGGCGGTCGGCGAGCTCAAGATTCCGCACGAGCGCGTGGACGCCGGGATGGCGTTCGGCGTCGTCAATTCACCCGAGTACCGGAAAATGAACCCGAACGGCCGCGTGCCGACGATCGACTACGACGGCTTCGTGTTATGGGAGTCGAACGTGATCGTGCGCTACCTGTATGCGAAGCACGGCGCAGCGCGCACGCTCGAGCAGGGCTATGCCGAAGAGAAGTGGATGGACTGGACGACGAGCACTGTCGCCGCGCCGATCACGACCATTTTCTGGCAGCTGATCCGCACCCCGGCCGACAAGCGCGACATGCCCGCGGTCGAGGCCGCGATCAAGCAGGCGATCGACGTCTTCAAGATCGCGGACGATGCGCTCGGCGCGAAGCCCTACCTCGGCGGCAGCGAGCTCTCGATGGGCGACATCCCGTTCGGCTGCTTCGTCAACCGCTGGATGCAGCTGCCGATCCAGCGCCCGGACCACGCCAATCTCGCCCGGTACTACGAGCGCCTGAAGTCGCGCCCGGCCTACCGCCAGCACGTGACGGCGATCCCGCTGACCTGACCGAGGACTCTCCCGATGACCGACGACTCGCGCGGCCTGCGCATCCACTTCGTCGACGGCAGCACGCTCGCCGTCAGCTTCCCCACGCAGAAGGACAACGAGATCGCCGCCGAGCTCGCGCGCGAAGCAATCCTCAAGGACCGGATGATCGCGATCGAGGCCGACGGCTGCGTGCACTTCGTGCCGTTCGACAACGTCAAGTACATCAGCGTGTACCCGGTGCCGGAGCGGCTGGGGAAGAACGTGATCCGCGGCGCGACGCTGCGGGACTGAAGCGCACCGCCCCGCCCGAAGCGACGGTCCGCGCGACCGCTTCCCCGGTGTCCGGCTCGAGCCTCGCCGACGACGCCGGCGCGCGTGTTCCCGCGCGCCTCGTTGCGCTCGTCTTCGTCCCGTTCGCGGCCGGCTTCTTCCTCTCGTACTTCTTCCGCAACGTCAACGCGGTCATCGCCAAGGACCTCGTACGCGAGTTCGCGCTCACGCCCGCCGACCTGGGGCTGCTCACGAGCGCGTACTTCATGGCGTTCGGCCTCGCCATGCTGCCGCTCGGCGTGTTTCTCGATCGCTACGGTCCGCGGCGGGTGGTCGCGACGCTCCTCTGCATCACCGCGCTCGGCGCGTTCGTGTTCGGCGCGGCGGGCGGCTTCGGTACCCTCGCCGCCGGCCGCACGCTGATCGGGCTCGGCGTGTCGGCCTGCCTCATGGGCGCGATAAAGGCGTTCACGCTGTGGTTCCCGCTCTCGCGCCTCGCGACGATCAACGGCTGGTACATCTTCGTCGGCAGCATCGGCGGGCTTGCCGCGACCGCGCCAGTGGAAGCCGCGCTCGGGACGATCGGCTGGCGCGCCATGTTCTACGGCCTCGCCGCGGCATCGCTCGCGGTCGCCGCGCTGATCGCCCTGTCCGTGCCGGAGAAGGCGCTCCCGGGCGCGGGTGCGACCTGGGGCCAGCAGGTCCGCGGCATCGGCCAGATCCTCCGGCTGCCGCTCTTCTGGCGCATGGTGCTGCCGTTCGTGATCACTCACGGCGCCTACCAGGCGCTCCAGGGCCTGTGGCTCGGCCCTTGGCTCACCGACGTGGCCGGGCTCCCGCGCGGGGGTGCGGCGAAGCTGCTGCTCGTGTGCGCGACGGCTTACGCGATCGGCTCGGTGGCCTTCGGCAGCTTCGCCGACCGGCTGGCGTCGCGCGGCTTCCCCCGCCTCACGCTCTACAAGTGCGGCCTCGTTGCCTCTCTCGGCGCGTTCCTCTGCATCGCGCTCGATCTCGCGCTCCCGCGCGCTGCGCTCCTCGCGACCTACGGCTTCACCGTGATGTCGGGCGCGCTCGTCTTCGCGCTGATCACGCCGTATTTCCCGGCGGCGATGTCGGGCCGCGTGATTACCGGGCTCAACTTCGCGATGTTCTCGATGTCGTTCGCCTTCCAGTGGGGGATCGGCGCGGTGCTGCGCGCTTTCCCCGTGGTCGACGGCCGCTATGCGCCCGACGGCTACGCCGCCGCGCTGCTCGGCATCGCCGCGCTCCAGGTGGTCGTGCTCGCGTGGGCACTGCCGCTGCGCGAGACCGCGGGCCGGACCTAGCGGGTCATGAGCGCCGCGAGCGCCCGGTCGCGCTCCGGCTTTTCCAGCCGCGCCAGCTCCTTCACCGCCGCGTAGAACTTCGGCAGGTCGCCGCCCTCGCGCGCGAGCAGGGCGCGAAACGCCGGCACCAGCTCCTCGTAAGCCGCGACCGACGCGAGGTGCGCGTTGTTCATGCCGGCGAAGAACCGGTCGTAGCCGGCGAAGCCGCCCCACTCCTTCGTTTTGAGCTCGCCGTAGTCGGCGTCGAGCTCGGCGAAGAGCTTCGCCTTGCCGGCGCGCTTCGCCTCGTCGGGAAGCGGCTCGCGGTAGAGCTGCGCGGCGCGCTCGCGATAGCGGAGCACCAGGCGCACGAACTCGGCCCGGCGCCCGCGCGACGCGGCGTAGGCCTCCCGCTCGGCCGCGCTCGCGTTCTTCTCCAGCCAGCGCCGCAGGCCCTCCTCCTCGACCGCGACCGCGAACGATTCGTTGAACGTCGTGTCGCCCTTCACGTAGACGACCTGGTGCGCGAGCTCGTGGAACACGAGCCGCGCGAGCTCAGCGTCCGGGTAGCGGATGAAAGTGTTGAGCACCGGGTCGTCGAACCAGCCGAGCGTCGAGTACGCGGCCACGCCGTAGACGAACACGTCGAAGCCGTCCTTGCGCAGGCCGTCGCCGAAGCCCTCCGCCGCGGCCTGCGCGTAGTAGCCCCGGTAGCCGACGCAGCCGACGACCGGAAAGCAGCTCTGCCGCGGCTCGACCGAGAACTCGGGCGCGGCGAACACGTTCCAGACCACGAACGGACGGCCGAGGTCGGCGTACGACCGGTAGCTGCCGTTGTCCGGCAGCGCGAGCTCGCGGCTCGCGAACTCGCGGATGGCGAGCACGCGCTCGAGCTTCACGCGCAGCTCGGGCGGCGTTGCCGGGTCGGCGATCCGCTCCGGGATCGGCGCGGCGCGATGCATCACCTCGAGGTGCCCGCCGATCGCCTGGCCGTAGTAGGAGAAGGTCGAGCAGCCAGCGGCAGCGGCCACCACCGCCCCGGCGACGAGCGCGAGCCACCACCGCCGCCTCACCGCGCGAACCTCCCGCTCGCGAGGAACGCCGCCGCTTGCCGCGCGACCGCGCTCGACAGCAGCATCTCGCTGTGCGCGACCGGCATCACGAGGTGATCCGCGAGCTGCGGGTGCCGCGTCTCCTCGACCGCGACGACGCCGTCGTTCGGCACCGGCACGTCGAGCCCGATGAAGCGCCCGAGGCCGAGCCGGCGCACGCCGGCGATCGCGCCGACCTCGACGCCGGGCGGGATCTCGAGGCGCGGCATGTCGCCCCAGAGCGTGCGCGTCGTGCCGAGGAGCGGCGCGCCCCAGCGCCGCGCCGCGAGGCTGCGTCCGCTCGCGGAGCCGGCGAGCGGCGCGCCGAGCAGCACGACGCGGCGCACGCGCTGGTCGGGCCGGTCGCGGAGCGCGGCGAGCGCGACGACCCCGCCGAGGCTGTGCGCGACGAGGTGCACGCGCGGTGAGTCGAGCTCGGCGATCGCGCCGGCGAGCCGCTCTGCGTTGCGCGCGAGGTCGTGCATCGCCGAGTAGTAGCCGACGGCGCGCGCGGCGAACCCGCGCCGGCGCAACTGCCGGGCGAGGTAGAGCATCACGACCCGGTTCATCCACAGGCCGTGGACGAGCAGGACTGCGTCGCCGGGCATGCGCCGATTTTACCGGCGCATCAGCAGCCGCACTGCGACCGCGGCCGAGGGCAGCGCGAACAGGCCGAACGCCCACGCGTAGCTGCCGGTCGCCCACACCGCGGCGGCGAAGAGCGGCGGGCCCGAGAGCGCTCCGGCGAAGGTGAAGAACTGGGTGCCGCCGGTCGCGCTCGTCACCTGTCCCGCCGGCGCGACCCGCGCGACCTCGGCGAGGAATACGCCGTTCCAGCCGACCGCCGACGCTCCGAACAGCATCCCGACCGCGATCACGCCGGCGAGCGGCCAGTCCGGCGTGAATGCGGCCGCGAGCAGAGCGCACAGCGCGCTGATCAGCCCGAGGACCGCGAGCGTGACCCGCGGCGCGAGCCAGCGGTCGGCGATCGCGCCCCACGCGATCCGCCCGATGATGCCGGCGCCGTGCGCGCAGGCATAGACGAGTCCGGCGCTGACCAGGCTGTAGCCGAGACCGAGCGCGAGATAGGACACGAAATAGGTGATGAACACGAGCTGCACGGCGGCGTAGCCGAACGACGCGAAGGAGAGCTCCCGCAGCGCGCCGCTCGACAGCGTCAGGCTGATCGGCCGTCCGAGCCCCGAGAACACGCCGCGCAGACTTCCGCTCGGCCCGGCGGGCGGCGTGCGCTTCTCGGCGAGCATCGCCCGCGCGGGGAGGAGCACGAACCCCGCGGCGATGCAGACCGCCGCGAGCACCGGCAGCGCGCCCGTCCAGCCGAGCGCGAGCGCGAGCGGCGGCGCGACGACGCCCGCGATCGCGCCGCCGACCGGCACGCCGGTCTGCTTGATCGAGAAGACGAGCGCCATCATTCCCGGCGGCGTGCGCCGGGCGAGGATATGCGAGCTGACCGGGTTCACCACGCCGTAGCCGAAGCCGATCACCAGCGCGGCGAGCGGCACGATCGCGGCGACCGCGAGATAGCCGAGCGCGAGGCCGATGCCGCCAAGCACGACCGCCGCCTGGCAGACCGCGACCGGCCCGTAGCGCGCGGTGAAGCGTCCGGTCGCGAGGCCCGAGAGCATCGCGCCGAGGTAGGTGAGCGAGGCGAAGAACCCGATCGCCTGCGGCGCGATCCCGAGATCCTTCGCCGCGACCGGCGCGAGCACCGACGGCGCGATCATCGCCATCGACGTCAGCGTCTGGACGCCGAGCGTGACCGCGAGGGCGACGAGGACCGGCTTCACTCGCGCGCTCAGCGCCGCGCCGTGATCGTCCGGCCGTCGTCGGCCCGGAGGACGAGGGCGCCGTCCTCGCTCAGATCGAAGCGGCGCACGTTCCGCAGAATATCGAGGAAGAGACTCTCCTGGTTCATCACGGCCGGAGCGCAGGCCATCATCGTCCCGCCGGCCTGCGAGATCGTCAGGCCTTCGCCGGTGAGCGTGTACTTGGCGAAGTAGTTGTTGCAGGAGCCCCGCCCTGCGAGCCGGCCGTCGGCGCCGAAGTTGAGCGTCGGGCGCGCCCCCTCGACAACGCCCTTCCCGGCGATGTCCTCGACGACCCATTCGCGCCCCTGGAGCAGCGCGGCGGCATCGCGGGGCCCGGCCGGATTCGCGCAGGCGACGAGGCCGACGAGCGATGCGAGGACGGCCGAGAGGGCGAGGAAGCGGTGCATGGGGTGGGCCCCGTGGATCCGGTACCGCAGAGCGGGCCGGGGCGCGCACTGTAGCATCGCGCGCCGTTCCGCTCCGTCGCGCCCTACTCGACCTCCACCGTGCCGTTCGCGTTGACCTGGACCATGCTCGTCCCGCCCTCGAAGGACGGCGGGGGAACCGAGGCCGACGACGGCGCGGCCATCGCGCGGTCCGCCATCATCGGCCGCGGGCCGGGAACGAAGCCGCCGGTGTTGAGGCTGATGCGGCGGATCTTGTAGCTGCGGCCGCCGAGCGCCTTGGTGGCGATGTCGGCACGATCGCGGAAGGCCGCGACGGCTTCCGTGAGCAGCTCGTTCTGTACCTGGCGTCGGGCCTCCGGCGACACGGTGAACGCGACGCCGCCGAGCTGCATCGACGACTGGAGCCGGCCGATCAGCGTGGACATGGCGGCGACGTCCTTCGACTCGAGCCGGAGCTCGCTCCGGCCGCGCCAGCCGCTCAGCTTGTTGCCTTTCTCGTAGACCGGGAAGGTGTTGGTGAAGCCCGAGCGCGCTTTCACGGTCTTGAACTCGCCCGCGATCTTCAGCGCGTCGGCCGTGATGCGGTTCAGCTGGCTCGCGACCTGCGCCGCCGACGGGTCGTTTGCCTCGGCGAAGAGCGTGGCGGTCATCAGGTCGTTCTGGACCTCGCGCGAGACCTCGGCCTGGAGGTCGACCTGGTTGAAGCGCGGCTCGGGAGCCGGTTGCGCAAGCGCCGCAGAAGCGGTGAGCCCGGCGGCGAGGGCAAGAGCGGTACGCAGGATCATCGTGTCTCCAATGAGTGAAGTGCAACGCCATCCTTCAACGCGGCTCGCGCCCAGGCGGGGTTACCGCAGTTACCATCGGGGCGGCAATGAGAGGCGGGACTCTAATCGGGCGTCTGGCGGCGTGGCTCCGCCGCTGCTGGTCCTGCGGCGCGCCGCTCGGGCCGCGCGAGCGCAAATGCCCGCGCTGCGGCGCGAGCCAGCCGCGCGAAGTGTAGCCAGTTCCGGCCGGACGCGAAGACGCGCCGTAAGCGGCGCGTCTTCGTTCCCGCGTTCCAGTTCAGCGCAGGCGTGCGAGCGCCGTCGCCGCGGCGAGCGCGGCGCCCGACGCCGTCTTCACGCGAGGTTCCTGAGCTCCCGGAGGCCCTACCGAGAGCATCGCAAGATCCGGCGCGGACGCCGCACGCAGCTCGCCGAGGAGACGCTCGGCGCGCTCCATCGCGTCGCGGTTCGCGCCCTCCCACCGCGCGACGAGCGCGGCGGGCTCGTCACCCGCCGCGCCCGCCGCAACCACGTTGGCGGCGAGCGTCCGGGCGAGCCCCGCGAGATCGTCGCGCATCGAGCTCTTCGCGAGCGCCTGCCAGTGGCTGTCCCCGGGGATCTGGCCGATGCGGTCGCGCAGCCATGCAAAGCCGAGCTTCGACGACAGCGCGAAGTACACCCCGGCCACCGTCGGCACCGCGCGCTGCGTCGCTTCGGCCACCTCGCCGATGTCGAGCGCCGCGAACAGCGTGTCGAGCGCGGCGACGCGGGCGGCGATCTCGCGCGGCACGCCGGCCTGCGTCCAGCGCACGGCCTGGATGTCGAGCTGCGAGCGCCCCTGCGCGTCGAGCAGGCGCCCGAGCTCCGCGTACAGCGTCTCCACGCCGGGCTGGAACCGCTCGATCGTCTGCTCCATCGGCTCGGCGAGCCGGCGCGAGCGGAGAAACCACGACGTGGCGCGCACCGTCAGCCGGCCGGCCTCGATCAGCATCTCCGACTGGGTCTGGTCGGGCACCTTGTTGTCGAGCGCCTCGATCGCCTGCCACAGCGGCACGTAGCCGAAGATCTCGCGCTGGAGCAGGTAGGCGCGCACGATCTGCGGCGCGTGCGCGCCGGTCGTCTCCATCAGCCGGTGGACGAACGTCGAGCCGACGCGGTTCACCATGCTGTTGACGACGTGCGTCGCGATGATCTCGCGCTTCAGCGGATGCCGCGGCATCACGCCGGCGTAGGCCTCGCGCAGCGTCTGCGGGAAATAGCGACCGAGCGCGGTCCCGATCCACTCGTCCTCGGGCAGATCCGAGTCGAGGAACGCGTCCGAGAGCCACATCTTCGAGTAGGCGAGCAGCACCGCGCGCTCGGGCGCGGCGAGCCCGAGCTTCCGCGCCCGGCGCTCGGCGATCGCCTCGTCGGGCGGCAGGAACTCGATTGCGCGGTCGAGCCGGCCGGCCTTCTCGAGGAACTGGATGAAGCGGTGCTGGGCGTCGAGCAGCGACGGCGCCACCCGGCCGGCGATCGAGAGCGACTGGGTCTGAAAGTAGTTGTCGCGCAGGACGAGCGCGGCGACCTGGTCGGTCATCTGCGCGAGCAGCGTGTTCCGCTGCTTCTCGGTCAGCTCGCCGTCGGCGATCACGAGACCGAGCAGGATCTTGATGTTGACCTCGTGATCGGAGGTGTCGACCCCGGCCGAGTTGTCGATCGCGTCGGTGTAGACCTTGCCGCCCTTCAGCGCGTACTCGATCCGGCCGAGCTGGGTGAGGCCGAGGTTGCCGCCCTCCGCCACCACCTTGCAGCGGAGGTCGGCGCCGTTGACGCGGATCGCGTCGTTCGCGCGATCGCCCACCGAGGCATGGGTCTCTTCGGCCGCCTTGACGTAGGTGCCGATGCCGCCGTTGTAGAGGAGATCGACCGGCGACTTGAGGATCGCGTTGATCAGCTCGGCCGGGGGCAGGCTCTCGGCCTCGATGCCGAACGCGCGCCGCGCCTCGGGCGAGACCGGGATCGACTTCGCGCTCCGCGGCCAGACGCCGCCGCCGTGCGAGATCAGCATCGCGTTGTAGTCGGCCCACGACGAGCGCGGCAGGTCGAACAGGCGCTTGCGCTCGGCCCAGCTCGAGGCCGCGTCGGGATCGGGGTCGATGAAGACGTGCCGGTGGTCGAACGCGGCGACGAGGCGGATGTGCTTCGAGAGCAGCATGCCGTTCCCGAACACGTCTCCCGACATGTCGCCGACGCCGACGACGGTGAAGTCGGTCGTCTGCGTGTCGACGCCCATCTCGCGGAAGTGGCGCTTCACCGATTCCCACGCGCCGCGGGCGGTGATGCCCATCGCCTTGTGGTCGTAGCCGGCCGACCCGCCGGAAGCGAACGCGTCGCCGAGCCAGAAGCCGTACTCCGCGGAGATCGAGTTCGCGTAGTCGGAAAACGTCGCGGTGCCCTTGTCCGCGGCGACGACGAGGTAGGGGTCGTCCGGATCGTGGCGCCGCACCTGCGGCGGCGGCACGACCTTGCCGGCGACGAGGTTGTCGGTGATGTCGAGCAGCCCGCGCAGGTAGTCCTTGTAGCAGGCGACCCCCTCCTTCATGTACGCCTCGCGGTCGGAAGCGGCGGGCGCGCGTTTCAGCACGAACCCGCCCTTCGAGCCGACCGGCACGATGACGACGTTCTTCACCATCTGCGCCTTGACCAGGCCGAGCACCTCGGTGCGGAAATCCTCCGGCCGGTCCGACCAGCGCAGGCCGCCGCGCGCGACCTTGCCGCCGCGCAGGTGCACGCCCTCGAACCGCACCGAGTACACGAAGATCTCGAACATCGGCCTCGGGTCGGGAAGCCCGGGCACTTTCGACGGATCGAACTTGAACGAGAGGAACGTCCGCCGCCGGCCCTCCGGGTCGCGCCGCCAGTAGTTGGTGCGATTCGTGGCGAGGAGGAGCGCGAGATACTGGCGCAGCACGCGGTCCTCGTTGAGGTTGTCGACCTTGTCGAGCGCCTGCTCGATCGCGCTCACCTGGAGCGCGGCGCCCTCCGGGTCGCCCTTCTCGGGATCGAAGCGCAACCGGAAGAGATTGGCCAGCATGCGCGCGATCGCAGGGTTCGCGGCCATCGTCTGCTCGATGAAACCCTGCGACAGCGGGAAGCCGATCTGCCGCACGTACTTCGCGTAGGCGCGCAGCACCACGATCTCGTCGGCGGTGAGGCGCGCGGCGAGCACGAGGCGGTTGAAGCCGTCGTTCTCGACCTCGCCGGTGAAGACGCGGCCGAACGCCTCCTCGAAGATCGCGCCGACGGCGTCGATCTCGACCTCGGCATCGCCGGTGGCGAGCCCGAAGTCGTGCATCCAGATCGGATCGCCCGACTCGGGCGCGATGCGGTACGGCCGCTCCTCGAGGACGCGCAGGCCCATGCGCTCGAGCATCGGCAGGCTGTCGGAGAGGGTGACCGGGCCGCCCTTGTGGAGGAGCTTGAACCGCAGCATCCCCGGCGGCGCCTCGAGCGGCCGATAGAGGTTGAGCGCGAGCCCGCCGCCGCTGGCGACCTTCGCCAGCATCTCGCAGTCGGGCACCGCGTTCCGCGGCGGGACGTCCTCGCGGTAGGCGGCGGGGAAGGCCGCGCCGAAGAGGCGGTAGAGCTCGTTGCCGCGTGCTTCGCCCGCTGCGGCGAGGAGCGCCTCGCGCAGGTCGTCCTCCCAGCGGCGCGCCGCGGCGACGAGCTGCGCCTCGAGCTCGTGGCCATCGACCTGCGGGATCTGCCCCGGGGTCGTGCGCACCGTGATCATGATGCGCGCGAGCATCGACTGCGACAGGAAGACGTCGAACTCCGACGACTGGCCGTTGAACGCCTTCGTCAGGATCGACTGCCACCTCCGGCGAAGGTCGGTGTTGAAGTTCTCGCGCGGCGCGTAGATGAGGCAGGCGACGAACCGCTCGAACTGGTCGCGGCGCACGAAGAGCCGGAAGCGCTGGCGCTCGCCGAGATGGAGGATCCCCATCGCGGTATCGACGAGCTCGTCCTCGGCGATCTGGAAGAGCTCGTCGCGCGGGTACGTGTCGATGATGTTCTCGAGCGCCTTCCACGAGTGCCCGCCGGGTGCGAGCCCCGCCTTCGCCTGCACGTTGGCGACCTTGCGCCGCAGGAGCGGGATCTCGTTCGGGCGCACGTGGTAAGCGGTGTGGGTGTACAGGCCGAGGAAGCGGTGCTCGCCCACCACCTCGCCGCGATCGTCGTAGCGCTTGATGCCGATGTAGTCGAGGTAGCCCGGCCGGTGCACGGTCGAGCGCGAGTTCGACTTGGTGATGATCAGCAGATCCTTGACGCGCGCATAGGCGCGCACCTGCGGCGGGAGCTGCGAGAAGCTCGTCGCGAGCGCCTCGCCCGGCTTCTCGCGCAGGATCCCCAGCCCGGAGCCGGGCACGACGGCGAGCGCGTCGTCGCCGTCCTTCACCACGAGGTCGTGGGCGCGGTAGCCGAGGAAGGTGAAGTGGTCGGCGGCGAGCCACTCGAGGAACGCGCGCACCTCGGCGAGCTCCATCTGCCCGACCGGCGGCGGACGGCGGTCGAGATCGGCGACGATCTCGCGCACCCTGGCGGTCATCTTCTTCCAGTCCTCGACCGCGGTGCGGACGTCGTCGAGCACGCGCTCGAGGTCGGCGGCGAGCGCCTCCAGGCGCGCCGGGTCGGTGAGCCGGTCGACCTCGACGTGCATGAACGACTCGCGGCTGCCCGCCGGCGAGTCGTCGGGCAGCACGCCCATCAACGTGCCGTCGGTGCGGTTCACCCGAATGATCGGATGGACGATGAGATGCAGCGTGAGTCCCTGGCGGTTCACCTCCATCGTCACCGAGTCGACGAGGAACGGCATGTCGTCGTTGACGATCTCGATGATCGTGTGCGTCGACTGCCAGCCGTGCTCCTGGACGCTCGGATTGAAGACGCGCACGCGGGCCTTGCCCGCCTCGCGCTTGCGCCCGAAGTTCCAGTGGGAGAGCGCCGCGCCGTAGAGGTCGGCGGGGGCCCGCGCGGCGAGATCCTCGGCGTCGACCTGTCGGAAGTACGCGCGCGTGAACGCTTCGACCGGTCCCCGCTGCTCCGCCGGGATCTTCTCGCGCAGGAGCGCGATCACCTGCTCGAGCCGCTCGGCTTTCCCCTGTTCGGTGCGTGCCAGCATGGATTCCCCCTACGCTCCACCCCGCAGGATCGCTCGCTTCCGAGCATCTTGTTGGATAGCGGGGCGGCTAGTCTAGCAGCCCGGGACGAGGCTACGCCCGGCGGCGGCGAGGCTTTTTCCGCGCGGAGGCGACGATGTCGCGCCAGCCGGCGTCCGCCGCGGCGAACACCTCGGCCGCGAACTCGGCGAACGCGCGGATGCGGGCGGACTGCTGCCGGTTCGGCGGGTAGACGAGATAGAGCGCAGGCCCTTCCGCGGCCCAATCGATGAGGACCGGCGCGAGGCACCCGGCAACAATCGCGCCATGAGCGAGTGCAGAGAGCACCTGGGTCACGCCGAGCCCGGCGGTGGCGGCCTCGACGCAGGCTTCCATCGAGTTGAAAGCGAGGTTCCCGGCGGGCCGCTGGGCGATACGCTGACCTCGTCGCTCGAACACCCACTCCGCCGGACGCGCCGTGGCGAGCGCCAGAAACGCGATCGCGTTATGACGCGCGAGATCCGCGGGTCCCCGCGGCGTACCGTGGCTGGCGAGCCACGCGGGCGCGGCACAGGTGACGAGGTGCGTGGTGCCGATGCGCCGCGCCACGAGATCCCCGTCGAGCGGCTCGCCGTAGGAGATCGCGCAGTCGACGCCCTCCTCCACGAGGTCGATCGCGCGGTTCTCGAGGCGGACCTCGAGCGCGAGCTCCGGATGCCGCTCGAGGAGCCGCGGCAGCGCCGGCACCAGGAACTGGCGCGCGAGCGCCATCGGCATGTCGATCCGCAGCCGGCCGCGCGGCGCGGCGCGCGAGCGCGCGACGAGAGCCTCCGCTTCCTCGACGTCCGCAAGGATCCGGGCGCAGCGCTCGTAGTAGGCGCGGCCGTCGTCGGTCAGCGAAAGCCGGCGGGTGGTGCGGTGGAGGAGGCGCGCGCCGAGCGCGCGTTCGAGGCCGGCCACCAGCTCGCTCACCCGCGCGCGCGAGAGCTCGAGCGAGTCGGCGGCGCGCGCGAAGCTCGCGAGCTCGGCGACGCGGGCGAAGGCGCGCATGCCGTTGAGGCGGTCCATTGTTCGGAAACTCCGAATGACGTGTCCGGAAGATTGGAGTTTATTCGGAACGGGGCCGGGCATAAAGTCCCCGCTCGCCCGCGCCGGACGGCGGGCATTCCGGAGGAGAGTCCCATGCACGACCGCGACGGCTGGATCTGGTACGACGGCAGGCTCGTGCCCTGGCGCGACGCCACGACCCACGTCCTCACCCACTCGCTCCACTACGGGCTCGCCGTGTTCGAGGGCGTCCGCGCGTACGACACGACGGACGGACCCGCGCTCTTCCGCGTCCAGGATCACACCGAGCGGCTCGTCAACTCGGCCCGGATCTATCTGATGCAGATCCCGTATGACCGGCCGACGCTCGTCGAAGCGCAGCGGGAGGTCGTCCGGGCGAACGGCCTCGGCGGCTGCTATCTGCGGCCGATCGCGTTCTACGGCGCGGAAAAGATGGGCGTGAGCCCGCACGGGGCGAAGGTGCACGTGGCCGTCGCCGCGTGGCCGTGGGGCGCCTACCTCGGGCCCGAGGCGCACGAGCGGGGCATCCGCGTGAAGACCTCGTCCTACGCACGCCATCACGTCAACGTCACGATGGCCCGCGCAAAACTCGCGGCGACGTACGCGAACTCGATCCTCGCGACGATGGAAGCCACCCAGGACGGCTACGACGAGGCGCTGCTCCTCGACGTCGACGGCTTCGTCGCCGAAGGGGCGGGCGAAAACCTCTTCGTCGTGAAGAACGGCCGGCTGCACGAGCCCGAACTCACTTCCGCGCTCGCCGGCATCACGCGTGACACCGTGATTGCCCTCGCCCGCGAGCGCGGCTACGAGGTAAGCGCGCGCCGGCTGACCCGGGACGACGTGTACATCGCCGACGAAGCGTTTTTCTGCGGCACCGCCGCCGAGGTGACGCCGATCGTGGAGCTCGACCGGCGCACGATCGGCGACGGCCGCCCGGGTCCGGTGACCCGCGCGCTCCAGCGGGCGTTCTTCGACGTCGTCTCGGGACGCGATGCGCGCCACCGCGACTGGCTGACGCCGGTTGCCGCCGGCTCGCGCCCGCTCGAGGCGGCGCGCGGGCGGGAGATCGCGCCGGCCTAGGAACCCCCGCTACGCGCGGGCGACCACCAGCGGGACGAGCATCTCGTCCTCGGTCGGGCCGCCGTGCACGCCGATCTGGACGTGCCGCCGCTCGCCGGGAACGTGGTCCCTGACGGCGTAGCCCTCTTTCATGATCAGCGTGTAGTCGCCGATCCGTTCGCCGAGCCGCGGATGCGCCGGTCCGGGGCCGAACCAGCCGTCCGCGACGAGGTCGCGCGACCGCGCAAGCGTGGCGCAGTGCGACAGGCGGCGCTCGACATAGCGTTCGAACGCTTGGGCCGCATCGGGCTTCACGTAGCAATAGGCGACGCGCGGCTCGCCGCAGAGCGGCACAGCGAGCGTCGCCGCGAGTTCGGGATGGTCGTCCAGGTCGACGACCGTCTCGGGGGTCGTGTCCACGAAGCCGTGGTCGGCGGTGAAGATCACCAGCGTCTCGGTGCCGGCGATCTCCTCGAGAAAGCGCCCGAACGCCGCGTCGATGCGCCCCAGCTCGGCGTCGACCTCCTCCGAGCCGATGCCGTGCGCATGAGCGAGCGAGTCGAGCTCCGAGTAGTAGGCGTAGACGTACTGCCGGCCGGTGCCGCCGCGCACGACGTCGCGCGCCGCCGCGAACATCTCGTCCAGTCCGCGATGCCCGATGCGGCGCGCACGACCCGCGTGCGCGGTGTTGAAGCAGGAATCGACGATCGCCGCCGGCGAGATCACGTGCGTCGCGGCCTCGATCCGGTCGGCGAGGGGCGCGTTGCCGAGGAGCGCTGCAGGCGTCGTGCCGCCGGCCGCGGCGAGCGAGGGGCCGCCGTGCCGCGGCCGGAACGGCAGCACCGCGAGCACCGCGCCGAGCTCGCGGAAGTACATGTGCCAGCCGGTGATCGCGTGGCTCTGCGGGGCGAGCCCGGTCATGAACGTCGTGACCGCCGTGGCGGTGGTCGACGGGAAGATGGTGGTGATGCTCGCGCGCAGGTGCGGGGCGAGCGCGCCGCCGGCCGCCGCGCCCTGCGCGAGGTGGCGCGCGCCGAGGCCGTCGATCACGAACAGGCAGACGTTGCGCGGAGCGGCGATCTCGTCGGGGAGGAGCGCGCCGAGCGGCGCGTAGTGGCTGCGCACACCGAACCCCGCGACGATCGACGCCATGAGATTGACGATGCTGCCGCCGGCATAGTCGGGCTTCACTATTGTTGTTTCTCGCGGATGCGCACGACGCGGCCGACGTTACCATAGCGTTCGCGACAAAATACCAACTTTGACAAAAGATCACACTTCCGCGCGACGGCGCTCGGCCGGTGTTGTCGTCGTGCGCCGACATGCGAGCGACTGGCGGTGCCTGCTGCTGCGGGCATTCGCGTACTGGGATTTCCCGAAGGGACGGATCGAGCCCGACGAGACGCCGCTCGCCGCGGCAATCCGCGAGGTCGCGGAGGAAACCGGGCTCGCCGCGCTCGTCTTCCGCTGGGGCGAGGCGTTCCGGGAAACGGCACCCTATGCGGGCGGCA
The DNA here is from genome assembly GCA_963789885.1 of uncultured beta proteobacterium. Classification (GTDB taxonomy): domain Bacteria; phylum Pseudomonadota; class Gammaproteobacteria; order Burkholderiales; family SG8-39; genus DATEDA01. The sequence continues at coordinate 313,412 of CAWBNB010000064.1, forward strand.
AGGTGGCGCGGTACTACCTCGCCGAAGCGCCGGCGGGCGACGTACGGCTCCTGGTCAATCCGGAACTCGGACGCCCCGAGCACGACGAGTTCCGGTGGGTGAGCTTCGCGGAGGCGAAGCGGCTCGCGGTGCCGCGGGTCCGGGAGATCGCCGAGTGGGCGGAAGGGGTTGTCGCCGCTTCGCCCTGCTGACGCGAGGGGATTTTCTGGGGAGCGGGGTTCAGCGGTCGAGGTCTTCCTCGTCCTCGTCGTCGTAGTCCTCGTCCAGGTCGCCGCCCTCGCTCTCGGCCGCCTCGTCGTACTCCTCCTGCGACAGCGGATCGGAGTCCTCGAGCATCGCCGCGACCTCCTCGCGGAAGTCGGGCGCATCGAGGTCGGTATCCTCGTCGATCATCTCGAGCACCCGGTGGAAGAGGTCGAGGTTGTTCATCGTGGTGAGGTAGTTGCCCTCGGTGCCGACGACGTAGAAGCTCTGCGGGAAGAGCCGGTCGAGCACCGACTCCTCGTCGGGTCCGACCGTCTCGTCGTCGAGCACCACCAGGCTGTCCAGATCGATCGCCACGTCAGAGCATCCCCCAGTCGCGCGATTCTAGCCGCCTCGCCGGGGGCCGGGGCGGGCCGCCCCGCTGCCCCGCGGCGGGGCGCCCGCCCCGGCCCCGCCCGACGCCACCCTCATGTCTATGCCGACGTCATATATGACGTTGACATAGAGCGCCGGTTGTGCCACTCTGTGGCTGCAGCAAGCGGACTGGCAGACCGGGGAAGGGGCGTTCGCGAGCGTTACCGCGAACGTGTAGCCGGCGATCCGCCCAATCGCTCGACCGGCGGCAATGGGAGGCTTCGCAATGAGACTCGCCCTGGTAGTCGCATTCCTCGGCACGGCGTTCGTCGTGCTCGCGCAGCAGGCCCAGCCCCCGAAGGGCACCGAGGCACCCGCGGGATTCGACGGTGGACACAACGGACTGGTCGGCGAGGAGGACTTCGTCGCCGACAAGGAGGAGTTCGAAGGCGTCGAGGGCGTCGCCGACGGCCTCGGCCCCGTCTACAACGCCCAGTCCTGCCGCGAGTGCCACCAGAACCCGATCACCGGCGGCGCGAGCCAGGTCACCGAGCTCCGCGTCGGGCACCGCGGGCCCGGCGGACGCTTCCAGAACCCGAGCATCCCGCTCGCGAACGGCGAGGTCGTCACCGGCCGTTCGCTGGTGAACGACCGCGCGATCTGCGCGGAGGCGCAGATGCGCGTGCCCGACTCCGAGAACGTCCGGACTCTCCGCCTGTCCCTGAACGTCCTCGGCGACGGATTCGTCGAGGCGGTCGCCGACCAGACGCTCGTCGACCTCGCGAAGCAGCAGTGCGCGAACTCGCGCGGCCGCATCTGCGGCCAGGTGATCTACGTGCCGATCGTCGAATCCAAGAGCGGCGAGACGCGCCCCGGCCGCTTCGGCTGGAAGAACCAGCACGCGAGCCTCGTCTCGTTCTCGGCCGACGCGTACCTGAACGAGATGGGGATCACGAGCGAGCTGCAGCCCGACGAGCCCGTGCAGATCACCTGCGGCAACACCGCGCCGCAGCCGAACAGCCCGACCGAGGCCGGTCTGATCGACGACGTCAACCGGTTCGCGCGCTTCATGCGCGCGACCAAGGCGCCGCCGCGCGACGACAAGCTGGCCGCCACGGCCGGCGCGAAGCGCGGCGAGCAGCTCTTCGCGCAGGTCGGCTGCGCGACCTGCCACGTCCCGACCCTGCAGACCGCTCCGACTGGCACCAAGCTGACGAGCGCGTTCTCGGTCCCGCCGGCGCTCGGCGATAAGATCTTCCACCCGTACAGCGACTTCCTGATGCACGACGTCGGCACCGGCGACGGCATCCTGATGAACCCGGAGGAGCATGCCGGCCGGCGCATGCGTCTGCGCAACTGGCGCAACTTCTCCGATCGCGACATCGAGAGCACGCAGTACAAGCTCCGTACCCCGCCGCTGTGGGGCGTGCGCATGCGCACGCGGCTGATGCACGACGGTTCTTCGGTCACGCTGAACGACGCGATCCGCCGCCACCGCGGTGAGGCGATCGAGGTCTACCAGCGCTACGACCGGCTGTCCGACGCCGACCAGGAGGCGATGCTCGCCTTCCTCCGGTCGCTGTAATGCCGGTGCCGAAGCAGGTCGCCGTCGCGGCGGCGCGCGCGGCGCTGGTCGCGCTCGCCGCAATTGCGACGACCGCGCGGGCGGAAGGCTTCCCGCACGGGCATCGCGACGCGCTCGGACCGCGCTTCGAGGCCGCGCCGCAGCTCCGCGATGGCATCCGCCACCGGCCGCCGCGTCGGGGCACCGACGCGCTCGAGCGCCTGCTCCGCTGGAACCAGATCGCGGTCGACGCGAGCGGCCTCGACCACACGCCGGTGCAGCCCGGCGAGACCCGCGTGTTCGGCGAGCAGCTCGGCCCGGGGCGCTCGAGCCGCGCGATGGCGATCGTCCACATCGCGATGTTCGACGCGGTGAACGCGATCGGCGGCAGCTACCGCAGCTACACCGGCTTGCGCCCGGCGCCCGGCGACACCTCGATGGACGCGGCGATCGCGCAAGCGGCACACGACGCGCTGGTAGCGGTGTTCCCGTCGCAGGCCGTAAGCTTCGACCAGCTGCTCGCCGAGGACCTGCACGAGATCAGGACCGGTGAACGCGCCAAGGCGCTCGGCATCGAAGTCGGCCGGCGCGCGGCGGCCGCGATCCTCGCGCAGCGCGCGAAGGACGGTGCGCAGCACCCAGAGCCGCGACTCGGCGTCGACTTCATTCCGAGCAATGCGCCGGGAAAGTGGCGTCAGGACCCGGTGAGCCAGATCCCGCTCGCGATGGGGGCGCACTGGGGCGAGGTGGCGCCGTTCGTGCTCAGGTCCGGGCGGCAGTTCCGCGTCCCGCCGCCGCCCGACATGACGAGCGCCGCGTACGCCGCGGCGTTCGAGGAGGCGAAGCGCTTCGGCGGCGACGGCGTGACGACGCCGACGGTGCGCACGGAGGCGCAACGGCTGACCGGGATCTTCTGGGCGTACGACGGCACGCCGAGCCTGTGCGCCCCGCCGCGGCTCTACAACCAGATTGCGGTGCTGATCGCGCGCGAGCGGGGAACGAAGGTGCGCGACCTCGCGCGCCTCCTCGCGCTCGTCAACGCCGCGATGGCCGATGCAGGCGTGGCAATCTGGGAGTCGAAATACTTCTACGCCTTCTGGCGCCCGGTCACGGGCATCCGCGAAGCCGATCCGGAAACCGGCCCGACCGGCGCCGGCGACGGCAACGCGGCGACCGTGGGCGACCCGAAGTTCATGCCGCTCGGCGCGCCGGCGAGCAACCTCGCGGGCCCGAACTTCACGCCGCCCTTCCCCGCCTATCCGTCGGGGCACGCGGGATTCGGCGGCGCGCTCTTCCAGATCCTGCGCGAGTTCTACGGCACCGACCGGATCGCGTTCACGTTCGTGTCGGACGAGCTGAACGGCGAGACGATCGCGAACGACGGCACGATCCGGCCGCGCGCGCCGCGGCGGTTCTCGTCGCTGTCGGAAGCCGAAGAGGAGAACGGGCAGAGCCGCATCTACCTCGGGATCCACTGGTCGTTCGACAAGACCGAGGGGATCGCCCAGGGGCGGCGAGTTGCGAGCTACGTCTTCAGGAACGCCTTCGAGCCCGTGCGGAACGGACGGTAGGACGCCCCGCGCCGACGGCGCCCGGATTCTAGCGGACCGTCTGGCTCGCCCGCGACGCGGCGCGCTTCGCGCGCACGCGCGACCGGCTCATCGACCCGGTGCCCTTCAGCGGCTGGAGCTCCTTCGGGCGGTAATAGCGCGGGTTCTGCTTGCCCTCGCAGGTCACCTGGTAGAAGGACGGGTTCGGCGAGCGCTGCTTAGGGAGCAGGATCATCGACCGGATGGTCGCTTCCTTCCACTCGCCTACGCTCTTGTAGTAGACGCGGACGCGTTCGCCCGGATAGAACCAGCGCTCTGCTTTCTTCATCGCTCCCTCGTGCGCACGTTGAACGCCGCGAAGATACCTTCGGGCGCGGCGCACGACGATGACGCAGTTCTCAAAGCCGGCGCGCGCGTCGCGTCGAGAGTCCGTCGAGCAATCTGGAGCGGTTCGCCGCGCAATCCGGGACGGCGCGAAATTCCTTTGCGCGATCAACCGGTCGCGATCCGTTTCACAAGCGGCGACTGAAGTTCGGACGGCGGCCACCGAACTTCAGAGGATGCAGCGACCGTCGGATCAGAATGTCTCCGTCCACGGCCGCAGCTCGACCTCCCACGTCCACGCGCTGCGCGGCTGGTCGTGGATCTGCAGATAGGTCTGGGCGATCGCGTCGGGATCGAGGAAACCGTCGGCGCCGCGCTCGGCGCGCGCGTCGCCGGGCTGGCGGATGCCGCCGTCGATCACGAAGTGCGCGACGTGGATGCCCTTCGGGGCGAGCTCGCGCGCCATGCTCTGCGCGAGCCCGCGCAGCGCGAACTTGCCCATCGCGAACGGCGCCGACTGCGCATAGCCCTTCACGCTGGCGGAAGCCCCGGTGAAGAGGATCGTGCCGCGTCCGGCCGGGAGCATCCGCTTCGCGGCCTCCTGCGCGACCAGGAAACCGCCGTACGCGGACACCTCGAGCGCCTTCGCCACGCCTGCCGGATCGAGCTCCACGAACGGGCCGCGCGCGCGGGCGCTCGCGTTGTAGACGACGAGCGTCGGCGCGCCGAGGTCGGCTTCGACCGCGCGGAAGAGCGCCTGGACCGCCGGCGGCTGCGACGCGTCGCACGCATACGCCTTTGCGCCGGTCTCCGCGATGAGCGCGCCGAGCTTCTCGGTGTTGCGCGCCGCGACTGCAACCTTCATCCCGCGCTTGGCGCAGGCACGCGCGAGCGAGGCGCTCAGGCCCTTGCCCGCGCCGACGATCAGTGCAATATCGTTCGCCATAGCGGATCCCCTCACTCGGACTTGAAGCCGACCCGCTTGTGGCTGCCGTCGCAGAACGGCTTGTTCTTCGACTGGCCGCAGCGGCAGAGCCACGTCGTCACGCCTTCCCAGCGCTCGCGCCCGCTGCCCGCGATGATCGTCAGGTTGCCCTTGACCTGCAGCGGACCGTTCTTCTGCGGCTTGATCTCGAGCTTGCCGCCCTCGGCCTGCTTCAGGCCGTCCCCTCGTTCCCCGACGGCGCCGGAATCCTTGAAGCCGGCGGCGTCGTGGCTGTTGTCGCAGAACGGCTTGTTCTTGGACTGGCCGCACCTGCAGAGCGCGGCGCGGAAGCGCACGCCGGGCATGTCCGCCGGCGCGCCCTCGATCGCGAGGTCGCCGCGCGCAAAGAGCGGGCCGTTGTAGACGACCGCGATCGTGTTGCGGGCGGCGGGCCGCTCGACCGTCTTCCCGTCCTTCACTTCGTAGACGAGCGCACCGCTCGGGCAGCGCTCGATTACGTCGACGACTTCGGCGACGGTCGCGAGGTCCGGCTGGCACCAGGGCTTCCGTCCGCCGACGAAGAGATCGCCGAACGCGCGGCCGCACTCGCCGATGTGGATGCAGAGCCGCTCGTCCCAGGTGACGTCGGCGTCCTTGCCCGGATAGCGGGAGATCGGAGAGGTGCTCATGAGGGGACTCCTAGGTGGAACACCTCAGCAACCTAGCACGACGCGCGTCGCTCCGCCCGATCGCGAGATCGGTGTAGCCTTCCCGTTCCCTCCGGCAGCAGAAGGACCTTCTCCATGGACCAGATCAAGCCCCTCTACACCGCGACCGCAACCGCGACCGGCGGACGCAATGGCCACACCGAGTCGAGCGACGGCATGGTGAAAGCCGATCTCTCGGTACCGAAGGAGATGGGCGGGCCCGGAAAGCCCGGGACTGCCACGCCGGAACACCTCTTCGCGGCGGGCTATGCCGCCTGCTTCGGCGGCGCGCTCGATTTCATCGGGAAACAGCACAAGAAGGACGCGACCAAGGCGAAGATCACCTCCGCGGTATCGATCGGGCCGCGCGAAGGCGGCGGCTTCGGCATCTCGGTAAGGATGCGCGTCGAGGACAGGAGCCTGCCGCAGGCCGAGCTTGCGGCGCTCGCCAAGGAAGCGCACGAGAAGATCTGCCCGTACTCGCACGCGACGCGCGGGAATGTCGACGTGCAGTTCGAGATCGTCGGGGCGTAGGCCGGCGAGGCTCCCGAGCCCGAAGCCCGTCGTGGCCCTGCCGCCCCTCGGGCACGCGGATTGCCTTCGACCGGTTGACCCCGGGCGGGACAGCACGTCGTGAGCGACCTTCGCAAGCCTCTTCGCGCGCTCTCGCCCGCCGTCCTCGCCGCTCTGCGACGCGGCATCGAGAAGGAAAGCCTGCGCGTGCGGCCCGACGGCACGCTGGCCGCGACGCCGCACCCGCCGCAGCTCGGCTCGGCGCTCACCCACCCGCACATCACCACCGACTTCAGCGAAGCCCAGCTCGAGCTGATCACCGGGGTGCACGCGAGCGCCGAAGGTTGTCTCGGCGAGCTGAAGCGGATCCACGAGTTCGTCTACCGCCACATCGGCGACGAGCTGCTGTGGTGCGCGAGCATGCCGTGCAACCTGCCCGGGGAAGACGCCATCCCGATCGCACGTTACGGCGGCTCGAACGTCGGACGCGCGAAGACCGTCTACCGGATCGGCCTTTCGCACCGGTACGGCCGGCGGATGCAGGCGATCTCCGGCATTCACTACAACTTCTCCCTCCCGGATGAAGCCTGGCCGTTGCCGCGGCGGCGCGATCCGAACGAGGCCTACTTCGCGCTGATCCGGAACTTCCGGCGGCACGCGTGGCTCCTCCTCTATCTCTTCGGCGCTTCGCCTGCGGTGTGCGCGAGCTTCGTCGCGGGACGCGCGCACGGGCTGAGCGAGCTCATGCCCGGCACCCTGTACCTGCCGTATGCGACCTCGCTCCGCATGGGGCGTCTCGGTTACCTCAGCGAAGCGCAGGATTCGCTCGCCGTGAGCTACAACGACCTCGCGAGCTACGCCGCGTCGCTCCAGGACGCGCTCACCAAGCCCTTTCCGGCCTACGAGGCGATCGGCATCCGCGACGGCGACGACTACCGTCAGCTCACCACCAGCCTCCTGCAGATCGAGAACGAGTTCTACAGCACCATCCGCCCGAAGCGCGTCATCCGGCCGGGCGAGCGGCCGCTCCACGCGCTGCGCGAGCGCGGCGTGCAGTACGTCGAGGTGCGCGCGATGGACCTCGACCCGTTCCTCGCGATCGGGATCTCGGCGGACACGACCCGATTCCTGGACATCTTCCTCCTCCACTGCCTGCTCGCCGACAGTCCGCCCGATTCGCCGCGCGAGATCGAAGCCATCGGGCGCAACAAGCAGCTCGTCGCCGCGCGCGGGCGCGAGCCCGGACTCCGCCTCGACCGGAATCGCCAGATGGTCGAGCTCAGCGAATGGGCGGGCCAGGTGCTCGCCGAATGCGAGCCGATCGCGGCGGTGCTCGACGAGGCGCGTGGCGGCAGCGCGCACCGCGCAGCGCTTTCCGCAGCCGTCCGCGCCTTGGGCGAGCCCGCGTCGCTGCCGTCGGCGCGCGTCCTCGCGGAGATGCGGGAGCGCTTCGACGGCTCGTTCGTCCGCTTCGCGCTCGAATACTCGCGCCGGCATCGGAGCGCGATGCTGAGCGAGCCGCTGCCTGCGGAGGCCGGAGCGCGCTTCGCGCGGATGGCGGAAGAGTCGCTCGGGAAGCAGCGGGAGATCGAGGCGGCGGACGCGCTGCCGTTCGAGGAGTACCGCCGGCGGTATCTGTCGCCGGAGATGCTCGGCAAATAGGCCGCCGCGACGAAGACTCGCCACCCGGCGATGAACCGGCGACAGTGTGGACGGTACGACTGTCCGGTCGACCGGCGACCCGCATGTGACTTTCCTGCTTCCCTGCTCACGCCCGCCGCCGCGCCGGCGGGACCGGGAGAAGGATTCCCTCGCGAGCGCCCTTGCCCCCGGGCGAAACTGGCCCCGACGAGACCTGTCGCGCCCTGCCCGCACACTTCGCTCGACGCTACGGACAACCCACTCGCGCCAGTGACCAAGTCGATCTCCCTGTCGAAATCGAAGCTCAACGCCTACCGCCAGTGCAGGAAGCGCCTGTGGCTGGAGGTGAACCGCCGCGACCTGCTCGAGGCATCGGCGGAAACGCAGCGCGTCTTCGCGACCGGCCGCCAGGTGGGCGACCTCGCGCGCCGGGAGCACGGCGACGGCATCCTCGTCGCCGAGGACGTCCCGTGGTGCGAGGCCGAGCAGCAGACGCAGGCCGCCTTCGCGGCGCGCCCGAAACGCGCGGTGTTCGAGGCCGCGGCCTCGCATCGCGACGTCTACGTGCGCGCCGATCTGCTGATTCCGATCCGCGGCGGCTTCCACCTCGCCGAGGTCAAGTCGACCGGCTCGGTGAAGGACCATCACGCCGCCGACGTCGCCGTGCAGACCTGGGCGCTGCGCGGCGCCGGCTTCCCGGTGAAGAGCGTCGAGCTCCGCCACGTCAACACCTCCTTCGTCTACCCGGGCCAGGACAACTACGACGGCCTCTTCGCGCGCGGCGATGTCCAGGCGGACGTCGAGAAGCTCCAGCCGGAAGTGCCGAAGTGGGTCGACGATGCGAAAGCGGTCCTCGGCGGGGCCGAACCCGACGTTCCGATGGGCACCCAGTGCGCCGAACCGTACCCGTGTCCGTTCAAGCAGTACTGCGCGAGCCTCGTGGAGCCGGGGCCCAAGTACCCGATCACCCTGCTCAAGGGCAAGAAGGCCCTGCAGCTCGCCGAAGAGCTGGCCCAGGAGGGCATCTTCGACCTGCGGGACGTCCCGGTCGCGCGCCTCGGCGACGACGAGAAGTTCCGCCGCATCCACCGCGCGACGAAGAGCGGCAAGCCGTTCGTCGATCCCGCCGCCCGCGACGAGATCGCCGCGTGGCCCTACCCGCGCTACTACCTCGATTTCGAGACGATCAACCTCACCGTTCCCCGCTGGCCGGGCACCCGACCGTTCCAGCAGGTGCCGTTCCAGTGGTCGTGCCAGATCGACCGGGACGACGGCAGCGAGCTCGATCACGTGATGTTCCTCGACCTCAGCGGGAACGACCCCTCGCGCGCGTGCGCGGAGAAGCTGGTGAAGACGCTCGGCACGCGGGGCGCGGTCATCGCCTACAACGCGAGCTTCGAGAAGGGCGTGATCGGCCAGCTCGCTGACCGGTTCCCGGATCTCGCGAAACGGCTGCTGGCGATCAACGAAAGGGTCGTCGACCTGCTGCCGGTCGTTCGCAAGCACTACTATCACCGCGAGCTGCAAGGGTCGTTCTCGATGAAAGCGGTGCTGCCGACGGTGGCGCCGGAGATGGACTACGCCGACCTGGACGAAGTGCAGGACGGGGACGGAGCCCAGGCGGCGTACCTCGAGGCGATCCACCCCGAGACCACCGAGGACCGGCGCGACGACCTCGGCGCGAAGCTCCTCGTCTATTGCGAGCGCGACACGCTCGCGATGATCAAGGTCGAGGAAGCTCTCGCCGGCGCCGCGCCGGAGGTGAGCGAGGCATGACGACGGGCCCGCGACGCGGCGCGCCCGACTCGGGGACGCAGCCCGAACGCCTCGACGCGCTCCTCAGGGCGGCGCGTAGCGGGGACGGCCGTGCTTCGTGCCGCCTCGGCGACATCTATCGCGAGGGCCAGGGCGTCGGACAGGACTGGGAGGAGGCGTTCCGCTGGTACAGCCTTGGCGCCTCGCAGGGCGATGCTCATGCTCAGAACAATCTCGCGACGATGTTCCTCCGCGGCATCGGCTGCCGGGAGGACGAGGCGCGAGCCGTATTCTGGTATCGGAAGAGCGCCGTGCAGGGTCACATGACCGCGCAGGCCAATCTCGGCAAGCGCTACCTGCACGGCGAAGGGGCGGCGCCCGATCCCGCCGAGGCCTTCCGGTGGTTCCACGCGGCGAGCAAGCAGGGCGACCTCGCCAGCACGTGGGAGCTCGGGACGATGTACCGGTTCGGGCGCGGTGTGAAACGGAACATCGTCGCTGCCGCCCACTTCCATCTGGCCGTCGCGAAGGCGGGCCTGGTCGCGGGGGAAGTCAGTCTCGGCGACTACTTCGACGAGCTCCAGGACATCGCGCTCTCGGGCCACCAGGTCGCGAGCCGGCTGCTCTCCGACATGCACAACCTCGGCCTCGGCGTCGAGCCGAACCCGGCGCTCACCTGGACCTGGATCAGGTGGGCGAAGGAGCGGTGCCGTCCCGTCGACGACCCGGGCGAGGTCGCGGAGGTCGAGGCGGCGTTCATCTTCTACGAGATCTGGGTCAGCGAGGACGCCCGGGCTCAGGGCGAGCGCGTGCTCGCGACGCTGCTCAGGCCGCTGCCCAGGACAATGCGCGAGCGGCCGATGCCGCGGGTACGGTTCAAGCGGCGGCGCAGCACCGGTTCGGGCGGCGAGAAGGAGTCCGCGTGAAGTACGACGTCATCGGCGACGTCCACGGCGAGTACGACAAGCTGGTCGCCCTGCTGAGGACGCTTGGCTATCGCGAGACGATGCGCGCGTGGCGGCATCCCGACCGCACCGCGGTCTTCGTGGGCGACTTCATCGACCGCGGGCCGAAGCAGGTCGAGACGCTCAAGCTCGTGCGGGGCATGGTCGACACCGGCGCCGCCATGGCGATCATGGGGAACCACGAGTTCAACGCCATCTCCTGGGCGACGCGCGATCCCGAGCACCCCACCGAGCATCTGCGGCGGCACGGTCGGGCGGGGAACCGGAGGCAGCACCAGGCCTTTCTCGCGGAGGTCGGTGGAAAGCCGCTCCACGGCGAGATCATCGAATGGTTCAAGACCCTGCCGCTGTGGCTCGACCTGGGCGGCATCCGGGTGGTGCACGCGTGCTGGAACGACGACTACATCGACGCGCTGCGGCCGTATCTCGGCGACGGCGGGACGCTCACCGACGAGCTGATCGTCTGGAGCAATAGGAAGGGCCACCGGGCGTTCGAGGCCGTCGAGGCGCTGTGCAAGGGGCTCGAGGTTTCGCTGCCGCAAGGGATGTCCTTCACCGACCGGGACGGCAAGACGCGGACGAAGGCGCGGATTCGCTGGTGGGAGCAGGAGCCGCGGACCTTCCGGAAGGTCGCGCTCGCGCCGACGCAGGTGTTGAAGCAGATTCCGGATCTTCGGATGCCGCCGGATCGGCGGGTCAAGGCGTACTCGGGGCCGCCGGTGTTCTTCGGGCACTACTGTTTGACTGCGCGGCCGGGGCCGTTGGCGCCACGGATTGCGTGCGTGGATTACGACGCCGGGGATGACGGAGTGTTGGTGGCGTACCGGTGGGATGGGGAGCCCGAGCTTCGGGCGACGCACTTCATCTGGGTCTGAGCCGGCAAGGCCCACCCCGTCGCCGGTCTCGGCGAGTCGTGTTCAGACCTCGCGGCGGCTTGTCAGGCGCGGACCTGCCGTGTCAGAGCTGCCTGCAGAGCAGGTAGAGCCCGCCGTCTTCGACGTAGCTGGCCGCCGCAGTGCCGAGGTTCTCGTTGGGAACCGCTTGACGCTGCGCTCGCACGGCGCCGCCCGCCGATGCGCCGTCATCGAGCCGGATGTCCACCGCGATCGCGACCTTGCCCGGGACGTTGGCCGTGCACACGATCAGACCGATGAGGCCGACGGTCGTCGCGCCCGCCCCCATCGTGACACCGGTCATGCCCCCAAGGGTGTTCGTCGGCTGCTGTGCCGCCAGCGCCGCGTTGGCGGCGTCGGTCGGGCCCCGAAAGAACCCGGCCTGGCGGAGATGCCACCAGAACAGCCGAGACTCGGGTTCGGGGACGGCGCTAGGCTGGTTATAGGCCCCGTCGACGTTTCTGTTCCCGGGCGTCGAAGGTGTGGCAGCGGGAACCGCTGTCCAGTTCCAGCGGACCTGCGCCATGGCGTCGTCGCCCGGAATGGCCTGGTAGCGGTCCTGGTACGACGCGACCGCAGCCGAGATCTCGTTCATACCGATGATCACGGCCTTGCTACGTCCGTTGAGGACGAGCTCCTGGCCCCAAAGCATGCTGCCCATGAGGAGGCCGATGATCACCACCACGATCGTAACTTCGACGAGCGTGAAACCGACCTGCGCGACTACGTGCGACCGACTCATCTACTCTTTGGAACGGGATGCAGACTTAAGATCAGCATAGCAGACTGCCTGCGGTGACTCAATGAGGCGTCGACAGTTGCGCGTCCAGCAACGGGGAAGCCCGGCGTGCGCTCGACCGCGCCCCACTTCGTCATGCTCGCGCCCCTGACCTTGGCCTGACGCCCAGGCTCTCGTGGTGCTTTGACACAACACAGCGGGTCACTCCAGGTCACGATATCGAAGCGGCCGCTTCCCGCCCGCGTCGGGGACACCTCCGCCGCTCGCGCGTAGGCGGCCCGCCTTCCACCAGACGTACCCGAAGAGCAGCAGCCCGGCCGTCGCCACCACGGCGAACACGACCAGCGAGAAAACCAGCAGCGTGACGAGGATCACGAGGGCGAGCACGAGGGCGACACCTCGCATGAGGATCTCGCCCAGGCCACCACGACGGTTCATTGCGCTCCGATTGCCGGCATCCCGTAGCGCGATTCTCGCACTGCGCCGACGGTCGCGCTCCGCCGTAGCTCGAACGGGCTATTTTCAGCGGCGTTGCGCATCCGTACGCTTCTGACTGGCTGAGCGGCCCGTCGTGGCAAGCCTGGCCATCGACGGTAACGGTCTGATGAACGGGCACTTCGCGCTCCGGCTCGACGGCGAGACCACGCTTCTCGCCGGCGCGGAGGGTGGCGAGCTGTTTGCCCAGATCGTCGAGGACGCCACCGGGCCCACGCCCTACGTCAAGAAGCACCCCGCCGCGCTCGAGTTCGAGGACATCACCGTCGAAGTCGGCTTCGCGATGTCCGATGCGCTCTTCGACTGGGTCGCCGCCGTCTGGGCGGCCGACGACCAGGCGAAGGATGGCGCGGTGCTCGCGGTGGACCAGAACTTCACGATCAAGAGCGAGCGTCAGTTCAGCGGCGCGCACATCGCGGCGACCACCATCCCGGCGCTCGACGCCACGTCCAAGACGGCGACGGAGTTGTCGGTTCGGTTCACGCCTGCATCCATCGTGGTCGCACCCGGCGCTGGCAAGCTTCAGCTCGGCAAGCTCAAGCAGCGGCTGTGGCAAGCCTCGGCCTTCAGGCTGAACATCGACGGCCTCGACTGCACCAAGGTGAGCCGGATCGATTCCTTCACGGTCCCCGGCGTGGTCGGCGGCAAGGTGGATTTCCCCGAACTCGCCGTCACGTTCCCCGTCGTCTCGGCGGCGACGTGGATGGCCTGGTTCCAGGACTTCGTGATCGACGGCAACAACGGCGACGCCGCCGAGAAGAACGGGAAGATCACCTTCCTCCTGCCCGACCTCAAGACCCCGCTCGCGTCGATCGAGCTGCACGGCCTCGGGATCGTCCGGCTCGAGACGACGTCCGGCGGACCGAGCCAGGTGGCACGCATGACGGCCGGCCTTTATTGCGAGCAGATGTCGCTCCATCGGGACAAGCCATAGCCATGAACCTCATTCCCCGGAGCGACCTGCAGGTTCGCCTGCGCGCGCTCGGCGGCCGCCCGACGCCCGACCGGCGCCTCTGGGTCATCCGGCCGGACGATCTGCTCGTGCTCGACTTCGAGCTGGTGAACCTCGCCGTGCACCCGGGCGAGGGCGAAGTCGCCGGCGCGACTGGTGAGGAGCGGCGCCGGCCAGGCGTATCTCATCGTCACTTTTCCGCCGCAGCATCTCGCCGAGATCGCGTACTTCACGACGGTCCCGAACTACGACATCGCCAAAGCCAATCCCGAGGATCCGGACAAGGACAAGACCGCCAGCGACATCGAGGACCCGGAACCCGCACCGATCCAGGCGGTCGTGTCGGGCTGGTCGCGGCTCGTGTTCCGCGTTCCGGACGATCGGCTGCCGATCGACTGGAGCCTCGAGTCGCTGCTGCGAGGCGATGCGCTCGCTCGAGCTCAGCGTCCCGGCCAACGCGCTGCCGCGCCCGCCCAGGCGGATCGGGGCGAGCCAGGTCGCTCGGCCCGCTCCTCGAGACAGCCACCCTCGGCAAGTTCGCAGTCGCGATCGCGATGGACGCGGGCGGGACCAAGGTTTCCGCTGCACCGCGCGCGGCGTCGGCGCTTCGCCCCGACGCAGGCGTCATCGCCGCTTCCCGCGCGCGCCGGCAGCTGCGTGTGGGCGCGCGCGCTCTGGGGATCACCGAGGCCACCGGCTCGGCCACCCTCGGGCTGCACGACGTCGCTCGTCGCGTCGATCACCGAGGCGGGGATAAAGCCGTACCTTCTGCGCCCCGAACCGCGGCCGCCCTCGCGCACCGAAACGGCGCTCGAGATTCCCTACGAGCTGTTTCTGTCGCCGCATCGCCTTGCCGCCTGGCTGCACGCGCTCGCGCCGTTCACTTCGCCACAGGGCGCATACCGAGCTCTGGCACACCCGCCTCGGCGCCCGCGCAGCGGACGGCACCGCGGCGGAAGGTGCGAGCGATACGCGCACCGTGCGCGCTGTCTGGACCACGGCCGGCATGGCGCCGGTCACGCCGCCATGGGGCAAGCCGGTGCAGACGCCGGGTCACGCGAACTTCCCGTATCGCATGTCGATGGACGCGTTCGACCGCCACAACGTCGTCCATCTCTCCTCGAATTTCCGGCTGCAGCATCCGACTGCTACAAGAATCGCTACTACGAGCCGGACCCGATCGACGTCAAGCTGCTCGCGCTGTCCTCGCTCGGCGCCTGGTTCGATTCGCGCGGCGTGTGGGACGTCCTGCCGCTCGGACTGTCGGTCGAGGAATGGCGCCACCGGGCGACGCTCGGTCGCGATCACTACGTGCGAATCGTGTACCGCGGACGGCTGTTCCCGTGGGGCCACCGCGCGTCGGTGGTGAAGGTGACTGAGCGCCAGTTCCACCCGAAGCTCGACGGCAATCCCGCCTATCTCCGGCAGCGCATGTTCCTGGTGGTGCGCGAACCGCTCCGCCAGTATGGGAATACGGGTCTTCTCTACGACGTGCCGAACAGCGACCAGTTCGGCGAGCAGATCGACCTCATGCTGCCGTTCCAGGCAGTGCGGATCACCACGCTCGTCTCGCCGCTGCTCGACCCGCCGGAGAAGGACGAGATCGCGGGCAAGGCCCAGGGCTGCTTCTGGCCGAACGTCGGCGGGCAGCCGTTCCAGTTCCATCTCGTCGGTACCGACGTCGAGGGCCAGGAGTGCGACTTCTCGATGCCGCTCATCTTCGTCGGCAAGGAGGAGACCGACGCCGATGTACGACGACCCGAGCCCGACCGTCCCGGCGTCCATCGTGCCCAAGGAGGTCGTCCAGGCATTCGAGAACGACCTCTGGCCGGGCTCGACGCAGAAGCGCTCGACGGTGCCGTTCTTCGGGCAGAGCATCGCCTTCGCCAAAAGCGCCGATCCCGACGACACGACCTTCGCGGTGGAGTCGCTCACCTTCGGCGCCTTCGTGCCGCAGCAGACGAAGTACGACTCGATGACCTCCGCTGGAGCCGCGGTTCTTTCCGATCCTGCGGACGGCGCAGATCGACATTCCCGCCCTGCAGGCGATCGCCCGCACGACCGCGCCGGCGAGCGTCGTCTATGCGGCGCCGTACCTCCATAACGGATTCCTCGCCGGCAACGAAGGCGAGGTGTTCCTCGCCCGCGATCCGCGGCGCCGCGTTCGACGTGAAGTTCAGCAGCCAGGGCGACCGCTCGGGCGGGCTCGTGACGCCCGATCTCTCGCTGAGCGGCCTCTCGCGGATCACCGGTCCGATCTCGGGCACGCTCGAAACCTCCGCCGCGGGCTCCTTCAACCCGAACGACTGGTTCGGCGCGATCACCGGCGCGAAGCTCTTCGGCGTGCTCAAGCTCGACGAGCATCCTCCACGACGCCGGGTTCGACGAGCTCGACAAGCTGCCGCGGTTCGTCGGCCAGGCCCTGAACCAGGTGGAGCGCCTGCTGTCGGATCTCGTCCGCCTGCGCGAGCGGCTGAAAGTGGATCCGGTGCCGGATACGGGGGCGGTCTCGTTCCTGCTCGGCCAGCTCACCGATCCGGCCACCGGCTCGATCCCCGCGCTGCTCAAGGGCGGAAGCGCGGTGACCGTGGCCTCGCAGCTCGCGCTCGCTGAACACCGAGCTCGATGTGCTGCGGCCGAAGATCGGGGCGAGCGCGCTGCCGCCAGGGGTCAAGGCCGTGGTCGCCCAGTCGCTCGCCGGGCTCCAGTCGGGGATCGGCGCAGTGCTCGGCGCGACCGACCTGCTCGAGCAGTTCGCCGCGGGCGGCGACCTGCCGCGCGCGCTGCAGGCCCGTCTCGAGTGGCGACCGCAGGTGAAGCCGTGGGGGCCGTTCGTCCCGTCCGGCGACCGCAACCTGCTGCTCGCCGTCGACGCGGCAGGCGACGAGTTCTCGGTCACCTGCTCGCTCGACCACTTCAAGCTCGACATCGAGGTCCTCGAGCTCCAGTTCGAGCGCGTCCAGATGCGCGCGGTGGCGGGCAAGAAGCCCGAGGTCGACGTCGTCTTCACCGACTTCGTGTTCAAGGGTCCGCTCTCCTTCGTGCAGACCCTGCGCGAGCTGATCCCGTTCGAAGGCTTCTCCGACCCGCCCGACGTCCAGGTCACCGCGGAGGGGATCACCGCCGGCTTCAGCGTCGGCCTCCCCAACATCGCGATCGGCGTCTTCAGCCTCGAGAACCTGAGCCTCGCCGCCGGGTTTGCGGTGCCGTTCGTCGGCCCGCCGCTCAGCACCTATTTCCGGTTCTGCGAGCGCGAGAACCCGTCGCGGCTGACCGTCAGCCTCTTCGGCGGCGGCTTCTACTTCGGGCTCACCGCGAACGCCGACGGGCTCGCGGTCCTCGAGGGCGCGATCGAGTTCGGCGCGGCGGCGTCGGTGGACTTCGGCGTCGCCTCCGGCAGCGTGTCGGTGATGGCGGGCCTGTACTTCAAGATCGAGGGCGCCGACTACACCCTCGCAGGCTACTTCCGCATGCGCGGCGAGGTCGAGGCGCTCGGCATCGTCTCGGTCTCGATCGAGCTTTACCTCGAGATGCGCTACGAGAGCGCGAGCGGCAAGTGCACCGGTACCGCGACGATCAGCCTCGAGATCGAGGTGGCGATGTTCAGCACGACGATCTCGATCAGCTGCACGAAGAAGTTCGCCGGCGCGAACGGCGATCCGACGCTCGCCGAGCTGCTCGACGTTGCCCCCGACGCGACGTCGGCGGACTGGAACGCCTACTGCGGCGCGTTCGCCTAGGGGTATCGCCATGATCCTCGAAAAGGTCCTCTGGACGGCGCTGCCGAACCACTTCGACGCGGACGGGCGGTTGCGGATCTCCGTGCACCTGGCGCCGCGGCTAGTGAACCACGACGGCAGCAGCACGCAGGGAAAGCTCGACCAGTGCCCCGCCTTCGTCGACTGGCCGGCGCGCCTTGCGACCTTGAAGTTCAAGATCGAGTTCGACAATGGCGTTACCGCGGAGGGCGTTCCGGAAGGCGAGGCGGATAGCGCGCTCTGGAGCCGGCTCTTTCCACCGGACACGCCGCTCGAGCCGTTCGTGTTCCAGGACCACGCCAAGCGCGACCTGCACGTGTTCCCGGTGAAGGGCGTGCATCAGTTCCTCCGGCTCGCGTACGGCGCAGCCGGCGCGCAGGGAACCGACCACCCGTCGATCGACGACGTCTTCGGCCCGCTCGCGCATTTCGCGCCACTCGAGCATCTGGCGGGGTGGTCGCAGGACTCGCAGACGTACTTCCAGGAGCTCGCGCGGGCGCGGGGACCCAAGCAGGGCAACGGCAAGGTGGTGCACGAGAATGTCGCGAGCGCATCGCTCCCGCCCGCGCAGCAGGCGGTACAGAACACGTTCTTCGAGGCGTACCGCTTCTACCACCGTCCGGGAAGCCAGAATCCCGATCTGCCCGACAAGTACATCGAGCCGAGCCCGAAGGTGAAAATGCTCGACTTCCACGAGCGCGTCAGCGCGCTCGCCGACCTGCCGCAGGTGCTGCGAAAGCTAGGGTTGGTGGTCGATCTCGTGGTGGAGCTCGCGGAGCCGGCCGGGCAAGTTCCGGCGACCGGCAGCGTGCGCGTCGTCCCTTCGGGCAACCTGCCCGAATCGCCACCGCTCGCCGCCTGGACCCGCTACGAGCTCGACCACGACTGGTTCGGAGCGCGCCCCCAGCAGAAGCAGCGCATGCAGCGCGGGCTGCTCAACCTGAGCCCGGAGTTCTGGGAGCTCACGCAGGTCGACGTCGACGGCGCAGCGTTGCAGGCGGTCGGTTTCGCCGACACCCTGCGCCGCATGCGCGACCCGAGCCGCCGCAGCCACGCGACGCCGGACGAGGCCGCCGTGCCGGCCCTGCGGTCGGCCGGGCTCGCGCTCGCGCGCACCGCGCGCGGCGAGGTCCTCCTCGAGGACCTCCTCGGCCGCCGCAGCAAGAACAACCAGGTCGAGGCGGGACAGCCGCCGACGTTCGACGCCGAAGACCTCGTGCGCGGCTACCGCATCGATGTCCGCGACGCCGACGCGCCGGGCGGCGCGCAGTGGTTCTCGCTCCACCAGCGCATCGCCGACCACGAGGCGCCGCCGCTCGCGAACGACGAGCAGCCGATCAAGTTCCAGATCAAGGACGAGGGCTACGTGAAGGCGTCGGCGGCCTCGTCCGAGCGGGACGACCATCCGTCGCCGTCCGACGATCTCTACCTGCACGAGACCGTGTTCGGCTGGGAAGGCTGGAGCCTGTCGGTACCGCGGCCGGGCAAGCGCATCACCGAGCCGAAGGGCGACGAAACGCCGGTCGAGCGTCACGATCCCGCGGCGGCCAATCCGCCGCTCGTCACCGTGCTGTCGCCCGCGCCGAAAACGCTGCCGCGGTTGCGGGTCGGGCACCACTACCGCCTGCGCGCCCGGACGGTCGACCTCGCGGGGAACAGCCGCGCGTTCGACGCCAAGGATCTCGAGCCGAACGAACCGGCGCTCGCGACGCAGGAGCGCCCGTACCTCCGCTTCGAACCGGTCACCTCGCCCACTGTACTGCGCCGCCACCGCGACACCGAAGGCGAGTCGCTCGAGAACCTCGTCATCCGCTCCGATCTCGGGACGACGGCGGCCGCGTACGCGACCCGGCCCGACGTCGTCGATGCGCTCGCGAAGGCCGGCGCGCTCCATGCCTACGCCGAGGACTCGCAGCGGCATCTCGCCCCGCCGAAGTCCTCGGAGCTGATGGCCGAGCAGGACGGCAAGCTCGACGCCGCGTTCGGCGGCACGCCCGCGGCGATGACGGCGGCGTTGCGACTCGCCCTGCGCGAGGAAGGCACGTTCCTCGACCAGACGATCGTCGATACCGCGACGGGTCAGAAGACCGTGCCTCAGACGACGATCGAGCTCGTGCCGCCAGGAACACAGCTCCCGGCCAAGCGCGGCGACGGTCTGCCCGGCGGCGCCTACGCGTTCTATCCCGACGGGACGGTCGTCCTGCCGTATCTCCCCGATCCGTTGGCGATCGGCGTCGCGCTCACCGGCTACGACCGCGCCGGCGTGATGCTCTTCCACCAGGTCGCGCCGTGCGCCGGCGGGTGGCCCGCGCTGCAGCCGTTCCGCCTGCGGCTCTCCGAGGGCGCCTTGGGCATCGCGTTCGTCAACGGCGTGCTCGAAGTGCGCTTGCCGCAATCGGAAGTGGTGCGCGCGCGGCTCGCATCGATCTTTCCGGACAACCGGCTCGAGGACTTCGGCATCTGGCAGTGGATCCCGGCGCCGAGCGCGGCGCTGAAGAAGGCGGCGCTCGAGGGCCGGCACTGGATGCTGACACCGTTCCGTTGGCTGACCCTCACCCACGCGGTGCAGCGCCCGCTCGCCGAGCCCGACATGACGAAGGTGAAGTCGGGACGGGACCTCGGGAGCACGTTCGCGGAATTCAGCGGGCCGATCGCGAACCACGCCAAGAGCACCGGTCGCCTGGACGTGCGGGCGGAGTGGACCGAGGACGTCGACCTCCTCACCGACGACGCGCCGCGCATGCAGGCGCTCGGGACCGCGGTACCCCATGTGGCGGACGCTTTCGGCTTCGACATCGCGTGGACCGAAAACCAGGCGGAGGTCGCGAAGCCCGGCCGCGTCTCGCGCCACGAGTTCGGCGATACGAAGTACCGCCGGGTCGTTTATCACAGCATCGCGACGACGCGCTTCCGCGAGTTCCTGCCGCGACCGATCGCCGATGACGCCGCGGTGATCCAGCGCGTCGAGTCGGTGGCGGACAGCGGCGGGACGAAGCCCGGGTTGGTCCACCACGTGCCCAGCACCGCGCGCCCGGCGGCGCCCGACGTGATGTACGTGCTGCCCACGTTCAAGTGGGAAAAGCAGGACGGCGCCGTTCGGCGCCACGTCCGTCGCGGCAACGCCGTGCGGGTCTGGCTGCGCCGGCCGTGGTTCTCCTCCGGCGACGGCGAGCAGCTCGCGGTCGTCCTCCAGCCCGGGTCGCGACTCCGGCACGGCTGGGAGTACGTGGATACGACCTTCCAGTCGTCTGCAATCCAGTTCGCTACGCAGCAGCCCGCGATCAGCCGCGTGCCGCTAAGGCGCGCGAGCGAGCCTTCGGCATCCGTGGCGCGAGCGCAAGGAGGCGGGACGTTCCAGAGCGCCGCGGCGAGCGGGATCGGGAGCCAACTCGTCGAGGTCGGGCTCAGCGTGTTCGGGCCGCCGCCCCCCACTGCCGAGCAGATCCGCACGATGCTCGTGCCCTACGTGACCCAATGGGGCAGCGACCCGGTGTGGGAGTCGGCGCTGCCGCTGCATCCGCCTACGGTCGCGGACTTCCCGCGGCACGTCGGATTCGGGAGCAACCTGACGCTGGCGGAAACGTCGAGCGCCGCGCGCGTCGTCATCGCCGCGCACGAGGTGTCCTGGAGCCCCGAGCGGAAGCTGTGGTACTGCGACATCGAGATCGATGCCGGGAACGCGTATTTCCCGTTCGTGCGCCTCGCGCTGGCACGCTACCAACCGCACTCCGTCGACGGCGCGCACCTCTCGCGCGTCATCATGACGGACTTCATCCAGCTCGCGCCGGATCGGACCGCCGAGCTCAAGCTCTCAGGCAACAGCGTCGGCATAACGGTCAACGGGTTTGCCGGGCGGAATGCGCTCGCGAACATCTCGCGCGTGCCGTCGCTCAGCCCCATCGCTGACGTGATCGGCGCGGGCGACGACAATGCCCGAGGGCGTGCGGGCGCCGGCATTCTCGCCGGACGAGCTAGCGCGCCGACGGGACCCGCGCCGAATACGACGATGCGCGCGGCGCTGCAACGGCGCGTAGCCGGCGTGCCGGGCGATCTCGGCTGGCAAACGATGACCGAGATCGCGCTGTCGCCCAGCGCGAGCAACTTTCACGTCGCGTGGACCGGATCGCTAGGATTGCCGGCGAACGCGGAGGCCGGCTCGCACCGGATCCTGGTGACGGAATCGGAGACGTATCTGCGGACGGACATCGTTCAGGGCGATCCGAACGTGTCGACGTCGCCGCTCGACTTCGTGCGGGAGCGGGTGGTGTATGCGGACGCGTTCGACCTGTAGCGAGCGTTGAGAACGTAGTCAGCAACAGCGTCCCGTCCGCGCGTCGTTCACCGGTCGGCGATGCTTCGCTCCGGCCTGCGGCCGGACGCCCTGTCGCGAGCCGGCGTCGGGATCAGATAGCTCGTTCGGCTTACACCCCCGGAACGATTCACACCAGGCGGGCGCACGGCTTAAATGGCACCTGGGACAGCACGGGTGAGCACCATGCAAGAGAACGTCTTCATCGTCTACCCAGGGGCCCTGTGGGGCTGGGAAGTGATTCGCGAAGGCGAGGACGAGCCGATGTGCTTCGACGATCGGCGTCCGGCGGTCGACTACGCCCGGGCGATGGCGATCGCGATGTCCCCCGGCGAGGTCCGCATCGAGGATGCCCGCGGCGTCGTTCGAGTGGCCTGGAAGACCCGGTCCGGGCAGGAGGTCCGCTCATGACCGCCCCCGTACTGGATCAGGCCGTCTTCATCGTCGCTCCCGTCGGGCGTCGCGCCTGGCGGGTTACGCATGTCGATGCGAAGCAGTCCGTGCTCTTCCGCGCACGCCCGGACGCGGTGCAGTTCGCGCATCTGCTCGCCCAATGCGAGCGTCCGAGCAATGTCCGCGTCCTGACGCCCGAGGCTTCGATCGAAGGCGAATGGATGTACGAAACCCGGGCCGGCATGCGATTCGCCGGCCTCATCTCCGATCAGAGCTGCGCCGCGTAGCGCGGCGAGCCGGATCGGCGGCGCAATCGGCGCCGGCCGCCTCGAGCTCCAGCCGGACGAATTCACCGCGGCCCTGGATCTTGGGCCCGTAGCAGAGCTCGCAGCGGATGCGGGTCTCTCCAGTCGATAGGTCGGCTACCGTACAGACCGCGTTGATGCCCGCACGGTAGGCTGGCCTCGTCTCCAAAGGAGAACACCGTGCCATCCATTCGCGCTTTCATCCGGTCCCGTTCATGGGGCCTGGCGTTGGTCGCAGGCGGCGCCTTGCTGGGCGCAACCGCGGTCGTTGCCGCAGATAGCAGCAAGCTCCCGGACGCTCAATCGGTCTATCAGAGCGACCGGGCCGCGTGCCTCAGTGGCGCGACGAACCAGGACCGCGCCACCTGCCTGAAGGAAGCCGGCGCTGCGCTCCAGGCCGCCAAGGGCGGGGGCCTCGACGACAGCCAGGCCCGGCTCGAACAGAATCAACTGCTCCGTTGCGACGGGCAGCCGCCGGAAGATCGCCAGAATTGCGTGCGCCGGATGAAGGGCGAGGGCTCCACGAGCGGCAGCGTGGGGGCGGGCGGAATCTACCGCGAGCTCGTGGTCCCGGACGCTTCGCCGCCGCGCAACTGAACCGCGCCGTCGCCCGGCGGGGTCGCTCAGCGATCAAGCTCCGGGTAGTGCCGGAAAATCCCCGACTCGTTGAACGGAATCCGCCGCTCCGACGCCAGATACGCCGCGATGCGCGGACGCGCGGCGACGCGATCGTGCAGCGCGATCGCGCGCGGGTACCTGAACTCCCGGCGTGCCATCGCCCGCGGGAACGCATAGCGCAGCCCCTCGACGATCTGGAACAGCGAGAGGTCCGCGTAGGTCAGCCGTCCGCCGACCAGGTAGCGGCCCGGCCGGTTGCGTGTCAGGACGTCCTCGAAATAGCCGAGGTACTTCGGCAGGCGGTTGCGGATGAAGTCGGCCGCGCGTCGCTTCGCCGCGGGCTTCTGGTCCTCGTAGTAGAGGCTGCCCGCGATCGGGTGGTGGACGTCGTGAGCCTCGTCGACGAGGTCGATGATCCTGAGTTGCAGCTGATGCGTCCACAGCCGGTCGGCCTCGGCGCGCGACGCGAGGCCGAGTCGCGGTCCCAGGAACAGCAGGATGTTCGCGGTCTGGCCGATCACCTGCCTGCCCGTCTTCAGGAACGGCGGCGCGAACGGCGGCCGCGGCACGCGGGGATTCTCCATGAAGCGCATCATCGCCGCCATGCCACGACGCGGTCTCCGGGCGACATCGACGTAGTCGGCGCCGGCCTCCTCTAGCGGGAGGCGGATGAATTCGCCGCGGCCCTGGATTCCGGGCCAGTAGTAAAGCTCGTAGCGCATGCGGGTGTCTCCTCGTCCAGGCGCACATTCTGCGGGCGCACCGCGCCGTTGCCCAGCCCCGCTATGCCGCGTCAGGCAGGTCGCGCCGGAGTTCGCGCAGCACCTTGGGCCGCTTCGATGCGCGGATTCGTTCCGGAAGCAGGGGCGATGGGCGCGGGCTGCGGTGGGGCTCACGGAGTGAGCCACCTCAGGGCGCAGACTTTGCGGTGCCATGCCCCGCCAGTCACCCCAAAGGCTGTCATCCGCGAGGGTCGTGCGAAACATCGAGTCGCGGATCCTGCTTGTTCGAGGGCAGAAGGTCATGATCGACGCCGATCTGGCGGAGCTGTATGGAGTGCCGACCAAGGCATTGAACCAGGCGGTAAAGCGGAACCTGAGCCGGTTCCCCGGCGATTTCCTGTTCCGGCTGTCCCGGAGGGAGAAAGAGGAGGTGGTCACAAACTGTGACCACCTCGCGCGGCTCAGATTTTCACCCGGGCAGCCTTACTGCTTCACCGAGCACGGCGCCATCATGGCCGCGAACGTGCTCAACAGCCCGCGCGCGGAAGAGATGAGTGTGGAGGTGGTGCGCGCTTTCGTCCGTCTGCGGGAGATGATCGCGTCGCACAAGGCGTTGGCGAAGCGGCTCGATGAGCTGGAAGGCCGGTACGACCGGCAGTTCAAGGTCGTATTCGACGCGATCCGCGAGCTGATGACGCCGGGGGAGACGAGCCCGAAGCGGAAGATCGGGTTCGTCTGAGGGCACCAGAACCGGCTCACGCCGGGACCCGAGGACGCGAAAGTCTGGGCGTCAGGCGCACGCGAAATTCCCCGCCCGCGCTCGCTGCGCGAGCGTTCGCGGCCCTCTTTGACAATGTGGCGAGGTTACTCGGCGGCGCCTTTCGCTTTGAGAAGCTGCCATACCTTCTCCGGCGTGATCGGGATGTCGATGTGCGTCACGCCGAGGTGCCGCAGCGCGTCGATCACCGCGTTCGCGATCGCCGGCGGCGCGCCGACGGTCGCCGACTCGCCCACGCCCTTCGCGCCGAGCGGATGGTGAGGCGACGGCGTCACGGTCTTGTCGGTCTCCCAGTGCGGGCACTCCATCGCCGTCGGCACGTAGTAGTCCATGAAGCTGCCGCCGGAGATGTTGCCGTCCTCGTCGTAGCTGATCTCCTCGTAGAGCGCCGGGCCGACCCCTTGCGCGAGCCCGCCGTGGATCTGGCCGTCGACGATCATCGGATTGATGATGTTGCCGCAGTCGTCGACCGCGACGAAGCGCCGCACCTTGACGTCGCCGGTGCCGCGATCGATGTCCACGACGCAGATGTAGCTGCCGAACGGGAACGTGAGGTTGGGCGGATCGTAGTAGTGGGTCGCCTCGAGCCCCGCCTCCATCCCCTGCGGGTGGTTCGTATAGGCGGCGAACGCGCACTCCTGGATGGTCTTCGACTTCTGCGGCGCGCCCTTCACGTAGAACTTCCCGGTCTCCCACTCGAGGTCGCTCGGGCTCACCTCGAGCAGGTGGGCGGCGAGCTTGCGCGCCTTGTCGCGGATCTTGCGCGCGGCCATCGCGCCCGCCGCGCCGGCAGTCGGCGTCGAGCGGCTGGCGTAGGTGCCGAGCCCGTACGGCGCGGTGTCGGTGTCGCCCTCCTCCACCTGGATGTCGCTCGCCGGGATGCCTAGCTCCTCGGCGACGATCTGCGCGTAGGTCGTCTCGTGGCCCTGGCCCTGGCTCTTGGTGCCGAAGCGGGCGAGCGCCTTGCCGGTCGGATGCACGCGGATCTCGGCCGAATCGAACATCTTGAGGCCGAGGATGTCGAAGTCCTTCGACGGCCCGGCGCCGACGACCTCGGTGAAGCTGCAGATGCCGATGCCCATCAGCTCGCCGCGCTTGCGCTTCTCCGCCTGCTCCTTCCGCAGCCCTGCGTAGTCGACGATCTCCATCGCCTTCTTGAGCGCGGCGTGATAGTTGCCGCTGTCGTACTCCCAGCCGAGCACCGATTTGTAGGGAAACTGCTCCGGCTTGATGAAGTTCTTCATACGGAGGTCGGCGGGGTCCATGCCGAGCTTCTGCGCGAGCGCGTCGGTAGCGCGTTCGATGGCGTGGACTGCCTCAGTGACGCGGAACGAGCAGCGATAGGCAACGCCGCCCGGCGGCTTGTTGGTATAGGCCGCATCCACCTCGCAGAACGCGTGCTTGAGGTCGTAGGACCCGGTGCAGATCGAGAAGAGGCCAGCCGGGAACTTCGACGGGTTCGCCGACGCATTCGCGTAGCCGTGATCGGCGACCGTCTTGATGCGGAGCGCCGTCATCGTCCCGTCCTTCTTTGCGCCAAGCTCGACCTTCATGTGGTAGTCGCGCGCGAAGGAGTCGGCCTGCAGGTTCTCCATCCGGTCCTCGATCCACTTGATCGGCTTGCCGATCACGACTGAGGCCGCCACCGCGATCACGTAGCCGGGATAGACCGGCACCTTGCCGCCGAACCCGCCGCCGATGTCGGGCGAGATGATGCGGATCCGCTCCTCCGACAGGCCGACGTGGCCGGCGACGAGCGCGAACACGGTGCGCACGGCGTGCGGCGCCTGTGTCGTCATGTAGACCGTGAGCTTCCCCTGCGCCGTGTCGAAGTCGGCGATGCAGCCGCAGGTTTCCATCGACGCGACGTGGATGCGCGGGAGGTAGACGTTCTCGCTCACCACCACCTCCGCCCCCGCGATCGCCTTGTCGGCGTCGGCGCGGTCGCCAGCCTCCCAGTGGAAAGCGAGGTTGTTCTTCTGGTCCTTCTTGTCGGTGCGCAGCACTGTCGCCCCGGGCGCGAGCGACTTGAACGGATCGACGATCGGCGGCAGCGGCTCGTACTCGACGTCAACCGCGTCGGCGCCGTCGGCCGCGATGTAGCGCTCGGTCGCGATCACCGCCGCCACCTCCTGCGCCTGGTACATCACGCGGTCGGTCGGGAGGACCATCTGCGTGTCGGACGAGATGGTCGGCATCCAGTGCAGGTTGTACTTGGCGAGCGTCTCGCCGGTGATCACCGCGAGCACGCCCGGAATCTTCATGGCGCGATCGGTGTTGATCGACTTGATCTTCGCGTGCGCGTGGGGGCTCCGCACGATGTCCATGTAGAGCATCCCCGGGAGCTGGATGTCGTCGACGTAGCGCCCCTGGCCGCGGATGAAGCGCGGGTCCTCCTTCCGCTTCATCGAGTGGCCCATGCCGCAGATCTTCGCGTCGGTCTTGGGAGTCATCGTTTTCTCCTTCGTCGCTCTTGCGCTTCAGTCCAGCTTCGCGCCGCTTTCCTTGACGAGCTTCGCCCACTTCGCCACGTCGGCCACCAGGAACGCCCGGAACTCCTCCGGCGTGGTCCCGGCCGGCTCCGACCCGTCCGTCACGATGCGGTCGTGCACCTCCGGCTGGTTGAGGATCCGGACGAGTTCGTCGTGCAGGAGCGCGACGATCGGCGCCGGCAGCTTCGCCGGGCCGAGCACGCCGTACCACCCGACCACCGAGAAGCCGGGCACCGCTTCCGCCACCGCCGGCAGGTCGGGCAGGCTCGGCACGCGCGCCGGCGTGGTGATCGCGATCGCGCGCAGCCGGCCTGCTCGCACCAGGGGTTGCGTGCCCTGGATGCCGGCGAAGTTGAACTCGTACCGCCCCGCCACCAGGTCGACCAGCGCCGGCCCGGTGCCCTTGTAGGGGATGTGCGCCGCCTGTACGCCGGTCAGCTGCTTGTAGAGCTCGCCGGCGAGGTGGCCGCCGCTGCCGATTCCGGCCGAGCCGTAGTTGAGCGGACCCTTGAAGCTCTTCGTCCACGCGACGAACTCCTGCAGGTTCGTCGGCGGCGACGACGGGTTGACCACCAGCAGGAACCCGGCGGTGGTGAGCTGCGTGATCGGCGTGAAGCTGTCCACCGGCTGGTAGGGCAGCTTCGGGTTGAGTGCCGCGTTGACCGTGTGCTGGTGGTACGCGAGGTAGAGCGTGTAGCCGTCCGGGGGCGCGTTCGCGGTCAGCTCGCCGGCGATGACACCCGATGCGCTCGCGCGGTTCTCCACGAGCACCGGCTGCTTGAGCGATTCGCTCAGGCGGGCGCCGAAGGTGCGCGCGAGTAGATCGGTCGTCCCGCCCGCCGCGGCGGCGGTGAGGATGCGGATGGGTCGGTTCGGGTAGTCCTGCTGCGCCAGCGCCGGCGCCGCGGCCGCCATGACGAGCACCGCCGCGAGCGCACGGCACGCGTGCGATGCGTCGTGGCGGCGGATCGTCATGGCCGGCAGGGCTCGACCGGCTACCGCAGCTTCTCGGCCGCGTACTGCACGGCCTTGACGATGTTGACGTAGCCGGTGCAGCGGCAGAGGTTCCCCGAGATCGCCTCGCGGATCTCCTGCTCGCTCGGGTTCTTGTTCCGCTCGAGCAGCGCGACGCTCGTCATCATCATCCCCGGCGTGCAGTAGCCGCACTGCAGGCCGTGCTTCTCGGTGAACCCCTCCTGGACCGCATGCAGCTTGCCGCCCTGCTCGAGGCCCTCGACCGTCCGGACCTTGCAGCCGTCGGCCTGCACGGCGAGGACGGTGCACGACTTCACCGGCTCGCCGTCGAGGTGCACGGTGCACGCCCCGCAGTGCGAGGTGTCGCAGCCGATGTGGGTGCCGGTCAGCCGGAGGTTCTCGCGCAGGAAATGCACGAGCAGCAGGCGGGACTCGACCTCGGCCTCGTGCGCGGCCCCGTTCACGGTGACGCTGATCCGATGCTTCGCCATGGTCAATGCCCTCCCGCGCGCTCGACGGCCTTCCGGAGCGCCCGTCCGGTAAGCACGCGCGCCATCTGCTGCTTGTACTCCACCGATCCGCGCCGGTCCGCGCTCGGCGCGCTCTTCGCGGCGGCGAGCCGCGACGCTTCCGCGACCACCCTGTCGTCGAGCGATTTCCCGGCGAGGTATTTGGCGGCATCGATTACCTCGACCGGCGTTGCGCCGGCGTTGGTGAGCGCGACGCTCGCGCGCTCGATCGCGCCTTTGGCGTCGAGGGTGACCTGCACG
Organism: uncultured beta proteobacterium; assembly: GCA_963789885.1. GTDB lineage: Bacteria > Pseudomonadota > Gammaproteobacteria > Burkholderiales > SG8-39 > DATEDA01. Next base: position 342,113 of record CAWBNB010000064.1, read on the forward strand.
GCTGCCGCCGCCACCGCGAAATCGCCGACCTTCCGCTTGAGCTTCACATAGGCGCCGCCGCTCCTGGGCGGCGGGAGCGGGACGCGCACTTCGGTCAGGATCTCGTCGGCCGCGAGCGCGGTACTGAAGATGCCCTTGTAGAACTCGCTGGCGGCGATGCTGCGCTCGCCCTTCGGGCCGCGCACGACGATCGTGGCGCCGAGCGCGATCATCACCGCCGGCAGATCGTTGCCCGGATCGCCGTTCGCGAGGTTGCCGCCCGCGGTCGCGCGGTTCCGGACCAGCGGATCGGCGATCAGCACGACCGCGTCGTGGACGATCGGGAGCTTGGCCGCGATCAGCTCGGAGCGCTCGAGCGTCGCCTGCTTCGTGGCGCCGCCGATCCTGAGGACGCCGCCGTCCTCCTTGACGTACTCGAGCCCCGGGATCCGCCCGATGTCGACGAGATGCTCGACGGCGCCGAGGCGGAGCTTGAGGACGGGGAGGAGGCTCATACCGCCGGAGAGCACCTTGGCGGCGTCGCCGTGGCGCGCGAGGAGCGCCACGGCCTCGTCGAGCGTCCCCGGCCGGTGATAGTCGAACGGCGCAGGAATCATCGGTCCCTCCTTTTCGTGCGCGATGAACGCACTGCAACAAAACAGACCGGACGAGAACTACGGATGGATTGCCGCGCCATCTTAGCAGCGGCGCGGAGGACGGGAGTGGAACGACGTGTCGCGTCGGCTGCGCGACGCGCGATGCGGATTACCCCGGGCGCTTCAGACGGTGCGGGTTTGGAAGGCCTTCAGGAGGGGCGCCGAGAGACTCTCCGGCAGCTCGCATACGACGTAACCGTCGAGCGACGGGCGGTCCGGCAGTTTGTCTTCCGTCCCCGAACCGCTCGTCTGCAGCTTTTCGACATGGCGGGACCGGTGCACTTCCTTCCGGCCGTTGCGCGGAAATCCGAACATGGCAGACTCCTTGGAGCAACGCTGCATGGCTGTGATCCGCAAGCTGGGCACAGTCTGCCATCGGGCGAAGTGCGTTTGTGCAGTGGGTCCGCGGTTTTGACAAGAGTTCACAGAAGGACTTTTACAGACGCGTCCCCCAGGCTAGAGCGTCCGCAGCAGCCCCTCGAGCGCGGCGAGGTCGTGTGCCGGACCGAGATGGTCGACGTACGGGAGCGCGGCGGCCATCCCGGCCGCGGTCGGCTCATAGCGCGCGTCGCCTGCCAGCGGGTTGAGCCAGACGACCGTCCCGGCCCGCTCGTGCAAGGCGCGCATCGCGCCGGCGAGCGCCGCGGTGTCCCCGAGGTCGAGGCCGTCGCTCACGATGACGATGGTCGTATCCCGGCCGACGAGCCGGTCCGCATACGTAGCGACGAACCCGGCGAGGCACTCTCCGATCCGCGTGCCGCCCGACCAGTCGGGCACCGCGGCGCTCAATCGTTCGAGCGAACGCTCGGCTTTCGCCGGCGACACGAGCCCGGTCACGCGGGTGAGCGCGGTGTTGAACGTGAAGATCTCGGTGCGCCGGATCATGCGGCGGACCGCGAGCGCGAACGCGAGGTGAACCCGAGTGTACGGGTCCATCGAGCCGCTCGTGTCGTAGAGCAGAACGAGCCGCGGCTCGTCGGGTGCGCGGGCGCGGCGGGCGAGGCGGAAAGGTTCGCCCTCGGTCGCGAGGGCATGCCGGAGGCTGCGCCGCAGGTCCACGCTCCCCCGTCCGCGCGTCGGGATCAGTCGCCGGCTCCGGCGCGCCGCAAGCCTGAGCGCGAGGCGCGCCGCCAACCGCTCCATCGCCGCGAGCTCGCTCGCCGAGAGCTGGTCGAAGGGCTTGTGCCGCAGGAGCGCCTCGGGGCTGTAGCTCGCCTCCTCGCCCGCGGGCGGCGCCGACTCCGGCAGCTCGAGCCGGACGCGCGCGCCGTCCCACCGCCACCGCGCGCCGCGACGCTCGCGCGGATAGGTCGGCGGGGGCACCGGCACGTCCGGCGCGGTCGTGCCGCCCCAGTGCTCGTCGAAGAGCCGGTCGAACGTCGTCCAGGCGTCGCGCGGCACCTTGAGCGCGATCCGCAGCCCGCGCCGCACCTCGGCGCGGTCGAGCAGATCGACGAGGGTAAGCGCCGTCGCGGCGTCGAGCTCATCGGTCAGGACGACGCGGATGCCGTGCGCGCGCAGCGCACCGGCGAAGCCCGCGAGCTGCGCCGCGACGCTCACGTGCGACTACTCTCCGGCGGCGGCGACGAGCTCGGCGACCGCCGTTTCGCCGGTAGTCCGGATGTCGTGCTCGTCCTTGAGCAGGCAACCGAGGGTGACGCGGACGAGCTCCGGCTCGAGGTGGCGGCGGCCGAGTCGCGCAAGCGCCTGCGCCCAGTCGATCGTCTCGGCGACGCCCGGGAGCTTGCGGAGATCGCGCTTGCGGAGCGCCTGCACGAAGCGCGTGATCGCGCGCGCGAGGTGGTCGTCCAGCCCGGGCACCTTCGCATGCAGGATGGCGAGCTCCTTCTCGAAGCCGGGATGCTCGACGTAGAGGTAGAGACAGCGCCGGCGGAGCGCGTCGCCGATGTCCCGCGTCCGGTTGGAGGTGAGGACGACGTACGGCACGTGCGTCGCCTTGATCGTCCCGAGCTCGGGCACCGTAACCTGGAAGTCCGACAGCACCTCGAGCAGGAACGCCTCGAAGCCGTCGTCGGCGCGGTCGATCTCGTCGACGAGCAGCACCGGCGGTGCGTCGCGGCGCGTGATCGCGCGCAGCAGCGGACGCTCGAGCAGGTACTCGCGCGAGAAGATCAGGTCCTCGAGCGCGTCCGGATCGTGCGTCTCCCGTTCCGCAATCCGCAGGCGGAGGAGCTGGCGCTGGTAGTTCCATTCGTAGAGCGCGGTATTGGTGTCGAGCCCTTCGTAGCACTGGAGGCGGATCAGCTCGGTGCCGAGCACGCGTGCGAGGACCTTCGCGAGCTCGGTCTTGCCGACGCCGGCCTCGCCTTCCACGAGCAGCGGCTTCCGCATCTCCCGCGCGAGGTACGCCGCCGTCGCGATCGCGGGGTCCGCGACGTAGCCGTCGCGCTCCATCGCCGCCTGCAGCGCGCGGATCTCGTCGTTCACGAGCTGGCGGCCCCCGCCGTGGCGTAGCGGGCGGGATCGGCGAGGAACTTCGTCCGGCAGCCCCCGCAGCAGAAGTAGTAGTTACGGCCCATGAAGTCGGCAACGTGTCTCGCGCCCGCAACCGCGACCGTCATGCCGCAAATCGGATCGATCGATTCGGCGGGCTGTTCGACGGCCGGGGGTTGCTCTATCTCCTGTGCCTTCGCGGCCCCGCGCCGCCGCAGCTCGACAATCTGTGCCATCACGCTGAGCGCGATCTCCTCGGGCGCGCGCGCGCCGATGTCCAGGCCGGCCGGCGCCGTGATCCGGTCGAGCGCTTCGGGCGCGACGCCGCGCGCGAGGAGCGCCTTGCGCAGGTCCGCGAGCCGCGTGCGGCTGGTGATTACCCCGAGATACGCGGGCGCGAACCGGACCGCGGCCTCGATCGCCTCCAGGTCGCGCTCGCTCATCGTCGCGACGAGGACATACGCGCCCTGCGGCAGGCCGTCCGGCGGTACCTCCGCGAGGATGCGCTCGGCGTGCGGATAGGCCGACTGGTCGGCCTCGGGATCGACGACGTCGATGCGGTAGCCCATCGCGCTGCCGATGCGGGCGAGCGTGCGCGCGGCGAGCGAGGTTCCGAACAGCAGCAGGCGCGGCGCGGGTGAAACCGGTTCGACGTAGAGATCCACGACACCTCCGCTCTTGCAGGTCATCGGCAGCGCGACCAGGCCGGGACGGTGCTCGGTGGCCGGCTCGGGGGAGAGGCTGAGCAGCCGCGGCTCGCCGTCGGCGATCGCACGCAGGGATTCGCGCAGCAGGGTCGAACGCGTGCAGCCGCCGCCCACCCAGCCGTGGACTTCGCCGCCGCGCGTCACGACCGCGGTGTCTCCGACGCGCGCGGAACTCGGCGGCTCGCGCCGCACCACGGTGACGATCGCGAACGCCTCCCCGCGCGCGGCGAGGCGGGAAGCGAGATCGAGCAGCTCCGGCCGCATCTAGCTCACGCCCCACTTTCCCCGGCACCGTCCTAGAACAGCCACCCGCCCTCCCGAGGCGTCGCGGCGCAACCGCATTGAGATCGATTCTAGACCAGGCGGCGTAGTCGGCACGAAAGCCCGCGACGCTGGCGACGGCGGCTGCGACCGGAAGTATTGGACGCATTACACCGCGCCTCCCTAGAATCGAGCCACCTTCCACGAAGGGCCCGCGCCGATGCTTTCCCACGCAACTGCTTCCCCTTGCCGGCGTACGGGTGCTGGACCTGAGCGCGATCGTCCTCGGTCCCTATGCGAGCCAGATCCTGGCCGACTACGGCGCGGACGTGATCAAGATCGAGCCGCCCGAGGGCGACTCCACGCGCTACACCGGGCCGACGACCGAGAAGGGCATGGGCGCCATCTTCATGGGGGTCAACCGCGGCAAGCGAAGTGCGGTCCTCGACCTCAAGCGCGAGGACGGGCGGGCGGCGCTGCTGAAGCTGGTGGACGGCGCCGACGTGTTCATGCACAGCATCCGCCCGCAGAAGCTCGCCGCGCTCGGCATCGACCCCGACGCGCTCATGGCCCGCAACCCGCGGCTCGTGTACGTCGGGCTGCACGGCTTCGCCGAGGACGGCCCGTACGGCGGCCTGCCCGCCTACGACGACATCATCCAGGGCCTGTCCGGCTGCGCCGCGCTGATGCAGCGGCAGACCGGCGAGCCGCAGTACTTCCCGACCATCGCCGCCGACAAGATCTCCGGCCTCGTCGCCGCGCACGCCATCCTCGCGGCGCTGTTCCGGCGCGAGCGCACCGGCCAGGGCGGCTACGTCGAGGTGCCGATGTTCGAGTCCATGGTGGCGTTCAACATGGTCGAGCACTTCTACGGGCTGCACTTCGAGCCCGCCCTCGCCGCGCCGGGGTATCCGCGCGTGCTGGCGCCGTGGCGCCGCCCGTACCAGACGACCGACGGCTACCTGTGCGCAATGCCCTACACCGACGCGCACTGGCAGCGGTTCTTCACCGAGGCCGGCATGCCGGAGCTCGCGCAGGATCCGCGGTTCGCCACGATCACCGAGCGCACGAAGAACATCGAGGCGCTCTACGAGACCGCGGCGAAGGTCATCCGCACGCGGAGCACGGCGAGCTGGCTCGATACGTTCCGGAAGCTCGAGATCCCGGCCGCGCGCATGAACCGGCTCGAGGACCTGATGGCGGACGAGCACCTGCGCGAGATGAAATTCTTCGCGAGCTTGGATGACGACAAGCTGGGCCGCGTGCGCTTCCCGGGCGTGCCGGTGAGATTCGACCGCGAGCAGCTACCGGTCCGGCTTCCGCCGCGCCTGGGACAGCACACCGACCGAAGTGCTGCGCGAGGCGGGCGCGAGCGCCGCCACGCCAGAGCAGAAGTCACCGGACACGGCGAAGGCGACGGCCATGTCCGACCCGCGACTCTGATAGAAGGAACAGCGACATGAACAAGCAGGACACCGAACTGCCCATGCTCGGTCACGGGTTCTACTGGCAGGACCTGAAGGTCGGGCAGCGCTTTCAGACCTTCCGGCGCACGGTCACCGAGACGGACGTCGTCAATTTCGTCTCCGTGACCGGGATGCTCGAGGTGATCTTCATCGACGCGACGTACGAAGGCGCCATCGCCGGGCGCCCGGCGCCGTCGGCACTCACCTATGCGCTGATCGAAGGCTTCATCCTGCAGACGATGATCCAGGGCACCGGCCTCGCGATGCTCGAGCTCACGCAGAAGATCCACGCGCCGGTCCTCGTCGGCGACACGATCGGCGCGGTGGTGGAGGTCACCCAGATCCGCCCGACTTCGAAGGGCGGACGCGCCGTCGTGACGTCGCAGATCGAGGTCACGAACCAGCGCGGCGAGAAGGTGATGACCTACACCGCTACGCGCCTGCTCGCCGGGCGTCCGGTGCAGGCTTAGCGCCCGCTGGCGTTAGCGCCGGCGCAGCGCCTTGCGCCAGGGCTTCCAGTAGTAGTTCGGCCAGCCTTTCGTGACGCCCCTGTAGTCCTGATCGGCGACATTGACGTGCACCAGGTCGATGCGCGCCGCCGACCGCCCCTTCGGCGTGAACGTGAGCACCAGCGTCGAGTCGACGTCGCGCTTCCGCCAGCCGCCCGATCGCCACGACTGGACGATCATCCGACCCGGAATGGTGTACAGGATCTTGCCGGTGAGCATGCCGTCGAACGCGCGGAACGGCGCGCCGGCCCTCTTGCCGACGGTCGCCTTCGTCCCGGTGATGCGCCGGTGCCCGCCGGGGGTGAGGTACATGTCGTAGAGGGTGCGCGCGGACGCGGGCAGCGTGACGCTCTGCTTGACGATCTTCGGCATGGAATGGCTCCTTTCGGGTGGCGTCGGGTGCTCCCCCCGTCCTGGATCGGCTCGGTGACGCGCTCTCGTGGTCGAGGATCGGGCGCGCTCGGCACGATGATCCTCCTCTTTGCCCGTTTCTTGCGCCGGGCACGCGGTGCTGCTTGGTAGACTTCCACTCGCCAACGGCGCCACCCGAACGGAGCGAACCTTGCCCACCCCCCTGCCGCGAGTCGACGACAAGCTCCTGATCGACATGCACGTGCACGTCGGACCGGAATTCCTGCAGCGGCGCTACAGCGCCGAGACGCTCGCCGAGGAATGCCGGCGCGAGGGGTTCGGCGTGGTGATGAAGAACCACTTCCAGCCGACCACCGGCTGGGCCTGCAAGGTCCGTCGCCCGGACGACCGCGTCGCGCTCGTCGGCGCAGTAGTGCTGAACTTCAGCGTCGGCGGCGTCGACGAGCACGGCGTGCGCGCCGCTCTCTCGGCCTGGAAGCGCGATGTCCTCGGCACCGACCCCGACCCCGGGCCGATCGTCGTTTGGCTGCCGACGCTGTCCACCGAGGCTCACCTCGCGCTCTACGGACGGCGCGAGATGCCCGAGGCCTGGGGCGTCAAGGGGAAGTACTCGCGCTTCGTCCCGATCGGTGGCGGGTACCGTTTCGACGAGAGCGACGCAAAGGTGATGGCGGCCGTCGACCGGATGCTGCGCATGGTGGCCGAATTCGACCTCACGCTCGCGACCGGTCACCTGAACAAGACCGAGACGGTCGCGCTCGTCCGGCGCGCGCGCGCCGCCGGCATCCGGCGCATCCTCATGACCCACCCGCTCTTCCAGGCGACGAACCAGGAGGTCGACACGCTGGCGAAGCTGTGGCGCGACCACGGCGCCTACACCGAACTCGCCTTCGTGAACATCGCGATGGATCACCTCTCGTACGACCAGTACGTGGCCGTGATCGAGGCCGTGGGGCCGGAAGGGGTCGTCCTCACGACCGACCTCGGGCAGGGGATGAACGCCACGGTGTCGGAAGGCTGGCGCGAATACATCGCCGAGCTGAAGCGGCGCGGCGTCAAGGACGACGCGATCGCGCAGATGGCGGTGCTCAACCCGCATCGCATCCTGTACGCGCCGGAGCTGGCTGCAACGCCTCGCGCCGCGTAGCCGCGCGACTCACAGGCCGAGGAAGCTGCGCCGGATCTCCGGGTGCGCGAGCACCTGCCCGGCAGGCTCGACGAGGCGCGCGCGGCCCAGCTCCATCACCACGCCGACGTCGGATCGCTCCAGCGCCTGGCGGGCGTTCTGCTCGACCATCACGACGGTGACGCCGTCGCGCACCAGCTCGCGGATCGTCGCGAACACCGTGGCCATCGGCCCGGGCGCCAGTCCGAGCGACGGCTCGTCGAGCAGCAGCAGGCGCGGCCGCGCCATCAGCACCATCGCCATCTCCAGGAGCTGCTGCTCGCCGCCGGAGAGATTCCCGGCGTTCACGCCCCAGCGCTCCTTGAGCCGCGGAAACCGCCCGGCCATCGCCTCGACCTCCGCCGCGAGCGCCGGACGACCGAGCCGGCGCGACCAGGCGCCGAGCCGGAGGTTGTCCGCGACCGAGAGCAGCGGGAAGTTGCACCGGCCCTGCGGCACGAGCCCGATCCCGCGCTCGAGCCGCTCGATCGCGGAGAGCCGCGACACGTCCCGACCGTCGTAGATCACCCGTCCCTCGCGGCACGGGACGATCCCGGCGACGAGCTTCAGCAGCGTGGATTTTCCGGCGCCGTTCGCCCCGATGATCGTCGTCCAGCTGCCGCGCGCGATCGCGAGATCGACGCCGTGAAGGATCGTCATCTCGCCGTAGCCGCCGACCACGCCGGCGAGCTCGAGCAGCGCGCTCTCAGCCATCGAGCTCAGCCGGGCTCCTGGCGCCGGCGCCGAGGTAGGCCGCGAGGACCCGCGGATCGTGCGCGACCTCCGCCGGCGGCCCGCTCGTCAGCAGACGGCCGCCGTCGAGCACGAAGATGCGCTCGCAGAGGTCGAAGACGAGCTTGAGGTTGTGCTCGACGATGAGCAGCGTCACGCCGCGGTCGCGCACGCGCACGAGATGCCGCTTGAGCGCCTCGATCAGCGTCGGGTTGACGCCGGCCACCGGCTCGTCGAGCAGCAGGACCTGCGGATCGGTCATGAGCGCCATCGCGAGCTCGAGGAGCTTCTTCTGCCCGTACGAGAGCGCGCCCGCGGGCTCACCGGCGTGCGACGCGAGCGCGAACTCCGCGAGGATTGCCGCCGCGCGCTCGCGCAGGGTGCGCTCGTGCTGGCGCACGGACGTCGTGCGCAGCACCTCGGCGAACGCGGAAAACCCGGGGCCGGACTGCGCCGCGGCGAGCAGGTTGTCGCGCACGCTCAGGTTCGGGAACACCTTGAGCTGCTGGAAGGTCCTGCGCACGCCCGCCCGCGCGACCCGCACCGGCGGAAGCGAGGTGAGCTCCACGGTCGCGGGGCCGCCGGGGCTCAGCCACGCGCGCCCGGCGTCGCAGCGCTGGAAGCCGCTGATGCAGTCGAAGAGCGTCGTCTTCCCCGAGCCGTTCGGACCGATCAGGCCGGTGATCGAGCCGCCGGCGACGTCGAAGGTGACGCCGTCGAGCGCGGTGACGCCCTGGTAGGTCTTGACGACGCCCTCGACGCGGAGGATCGGGGTCATTGGAACTCTCTCGCGCTCCGCGCTCGGGATTCGCCCTTGGGGCGGCCCGGCGGGCTCATGGCGAAGGCGCCACCGCGGCGCTGCGGCGCCGGCCCAGCCATGTCGCCAGGCCGGCCGGCCGGTACAGCACGATCAGCAGCAGGATGACCCCGTACAGGAGCGAGCGCACCTCCGGCGCGATCCGGAGCAACTCGGGCAGTGCGGTGAACACGACCGCCCCGGCGACCGGCCCCCAGAGCGTGCCCGACCCGCCGAGGATCACCATGATGAGCAGGGCCTCCGACACCGAAAACCCGAACACCCCGGGATCGATGTAGGTGATGAAGTGCGCGTAGAGCGCGCCGGCGAGCCCGGCGAACGCGCCCGACAGCGAGAACGCGAAGAGCCGCGCGCGGAAGACGTCGATCCCGGCCGCGAGCGCGAGCTGCTCGTTCTCCCGCGTCGCGACGAGCGCGCGACCGAACCGCGATCCGACGACGAGGTGGGTGACGAGCACCACCGCCCCGGCCGCCGCAAGCGACAGCAGATACCAGCCGATCCGCCCCTCCACCGCCGCGCCGAAGAGGCGCGGGGCGGGAATGTTGGCGAGCCCCAGCGAGCCGCGCGTCAGGTCCTCCCAGTTGTTGGCGACGAGCTGCAGGAGGAGCGTCGCCGAGAGCGTGACGATCACGAACGAATGGCGCGACACGCGCAGGCTCGGGAAGCCGATCGCGATGCCGGTGGCGACGCCGGCGAGCGCGGCAAGCCCGAGCGTCGCCGCGCCGTCCCACCCGAAGCGCAGCGCGAGGATCGCCGCCGCGTATGCGCCGACGCCGAAGAACGCCGGCGTCGCGAGCGAGAGCAGGCCGCCGTAGCCGAGGACGAGGTTGAGCGACTGCGCGAGGATGACGTAGAAGCCCGTCATGATCGCGATGTGGAGGACGTAGGGCGAGCCGAGGACGAGCGGCAGCGCAAGCGCGAGCGCCGCGACGACCGCGATCGCGCGCGTGCGGCTCATACGCGCACCGAGCGCCCGAACAGGCCCTGCGGCCGCACGAGCAGCATCGCGATCATCACCGTGAACGCGATGCCGTCGCGCAGGACCGCGCTGCCCAGCCCGCCGGCGAAGCTCTCGGCGAGGCCAAGCGCGAGACCGGCGAGCGCCGAGCCGGCGAGGTTGCCCATGCCGCCGATGATCACCACCGCGAAGCTCTTGAACACGACCTCGGTGCCCATGTTCGGGTAGAGGTCGAAGAGCGGTGCGATCACGACACCGGCGAGCCCCGCGAGCGCGGCGCCGAGCGCCCCCGTCCAGCGCGTCACGCGCCGCACGTCGATTCCGACCATGACGCAGGCGTCGCGGCTCTGCGACATCGCGCGCATGGCGCGGCCGGTCGCGCTGAACCGGAGGAAGGCGGCGAGCCCCGCGTAGGCGGCGACGAAGGCGGCGCAGACGACGAGCCGCTGGCCGAAGAGGAGCACGCCGCCCACGTCGAGCGTGACGCCCTCCAGCGGCGTGGCGATGTCGAGCGGGGTCGCGCCGAAGGCGAGCCGCACCGCATTCTGCAGGATCACCGCCACCGCCAGCGTCCCGAGGATCACCGACTCGAAGCTGCGATCGAGGTTGGGGACGATCACTATCTGCGCGAGTACCGCCCCCGCGCCGGCCATCAGCGCCACCGTCAGCGCAGCAGCCGCGCCATAGGGGAGCCCGAGCCGTTGCGTCGCCCACAGCAGCACGAACGCGGCGAGCATGTAGAGCTCTCCGTGCGCGAAATTGACCTGCCCGAGTATGCCGAAGACGAGCGCGAGCCCGATCGCCGCGAGCGCGTAGCCGAGCCCCACGGCGACGCCATTCGCCGCGAGCTGCGCGAGGAAGACCGGGTCCGTGAGCACGATGTATGTCCGCCCGCCCCCCGTCGGCGGAGCGGGCCGGGCTGAAAGCGCGCTCCCGCCTACTGCGCCGGAACGAGCTCCTTCACCACCACCGCGCTCTTCTCGATCTGCAGGAGCATGAGGTTCGCGATCGTCTGGTTGTTGGCGTTGAACCGGATCGGCCCGAGGATCCCGGCGTAGTTCGTCTTCTCGAGCGCGTCGCGAACGGCGTTCGGGTCGGTCGTGCCCGCGCGGCGGATCGCGTCGGCGAGCACCTTGATCCCCTCGTACACGCCGTAGGCGGCGTAGTGCGGCCCCTGCTTGTGGCGCTCGATGAACGGCTTCGTGAACGCCTCGTTCTGCGGGCTCGCGTACTTGTCGTAGTAGGGATACACGGTCCACGAGCCGTCGAACTTCCCGCTCGCGACGACCGGTGCGACGACGCCCGAACCGAGCGGCGGCCGCCCGACGAGCGGCATCGCCATGCCGAACTGCAGATACTGCTTCATCAGGTTGAGCGCCGCCTGATCGAGCACGTAGGTGCCGATGGCGTCGGGTTTCGACGCGCGGACGCGGGTGAGCACGGGCAGGAAATCGGTCTCGGTCTGCTTGAAGTAGTCCTCCGAGACGATCTTGACCTCGGCGGGCAGCCGTTCCTTGAGGAGCTTCACCGCGCCGCGGCCGTAGTCGGTGTCCTCGGCGACGATCGCGAGGTTCTTCACCCCCTTCAGCTGTTTCGCGACGACGGCGGCGATCATCGCGTCGTCCGGCACGGTGCGGAACACCCATTTGTTCCCGCCCGCTCCGGCGCGCAGCGTGATGTCGGGGTGCGTCGAGACCGTCACGATCAGCGGCCGCTGCGCCTTCTCGAGCACCGGCATCAAAGCGATCGTCGCGCCGCTGCACACGTCACCTAGCATCGCGTCGACCCGGTCCTGGCTGAGCAGGCGCTCCGCCGCCGCGACCGCGTCGGCCGGACGGCAGGCGCTGTCCTGCACGAGGAACGCGAGCTTGCGACCGAGCACCCCGCCCTTCTGATTGATCTCGTCGACGGCGAGGTCCCCTGCCCACTTCATGTGCTGCCCGAGGAACGCCAGCGGTCCGGTCATCGGCCCCGCGAGGCCAATCTTGATCTCCTGCGCCGCCGCCGGCAGGCCGCACGACGCAGCGAGCAGAGCGAGCAGAAGGGTCTTGATGCGCAGTGTCATTGACGTCTCCTCCGAGGGGTGTGCTCCAGCGACTTGTATAGCTGTCGGGCGGGACTTGTCAAAGGGCGGTCGGACCGCCCGCGCCTATCCGGTGAACGCCCCGCCGCTCACGTGGAGCGTCTGCCCGGTGATGTAGCGCGCGCCCGGGCCGGCGAGGAAGCGCACCGCATGCGCGACTTCCTCCGGCGTGCCGCGGCGGCCGAGCACGCTCTCGCGCTTCCCGGCGTGCGCCGAGCCCGGCCCGCTCGTTGCTGCCGCGCACCGTGTCGATCAGCCCCGGCACCACGCAGTTGACGGTGACGTTGTCGGCCGCGAGATCGACGGCGAGCGCGCGCGTGAGACCGACGAGGCCGGCCTTCGCCGCGACCACGTGCGGGCGGCCCACCGCGCCGGTGTGCGCCGAGAGGCCGCCGATGTTCACGATCGCGCCGCCGCCGGCCCGCAAGCTCTTCAGGCACGCTTTCGAGCAGACGAACGCGCCGTCGAGGATCACGCCGGTGATCTCGCGCCAGCGCGCGAGGTCGATCTCGTCGAGCGACGACACGCCGCGCACCGCCGCGTTGTTGACGAGGATGTCGATGCGGCCGAGGTGCGCCTCGACCGCCTCCACCATGCGCGCCACTGCCGTCGGGTCGGTGACGTCCGCGAGAACGGCGAGGGCCTTTCCGCCGGCGGCCACGATCTCGCCGGCGACGCTGTCGATCTCGGCCTGCGAGCCACGGGCGTTGACGGCGACCGCCGCGCCGCCCTCGGCGAGCGCGAGCGCGATCGCCCTACCGATGTTGCGGCCGGCGCCGGTGACGAGCGCGACGCGGCCGGCGAGCTCCTTCACCGCCTCAGCCCCGATAGGGCGCGAGGTCGATCGCGCCGCCGAACGCCCGCGACGCGAACGCGAGGAACTGCGCCGCGCGCTCGGCCGGCCAGCCGCCATACGCGCAGTTCAGCCGGAACTTCGATTCGAGATCGGCGCGCGACAGCGGCTCGTGCGCGCCGCCGCGCATGTGGGGCTGGCGCTCCTCGACCTCGGTACCGTTCGCGAGCCGCGCGCGCACGTGGCCGGTGAACTCGTTCGGATAGGGATTGTCCGGATCGATCACGTAGCGCACCTTGCCCGCGAGGGCGAGTAGCCGCGCGTCCCGCACCCGCTCCTCGGTGAAGGCGTCGAGACCGGCATGCCCGAGCACCAGGCCCGCGGCGATGCAGTAGGGCTGGCTGAACTTCGCAGCGTACGCATTCGCCGGGCGCTGCTTCGCGGCGAGCGGCTCCCAGAGCCGGTGCACGGTCCCCTCCGCCGCCTCGCAGACGATCTCGACGACGTCCGCGGCGGCGACGCCGCGCGCGGCAAGCCGCTTCGCGCAGTCGATGTAGGGCGCGGTCATCGTGCCGCACGCGTACTCCTTGAACGCGATCGTCTCGGTGACCCAGCGCCGGCCGAAGCCGTCGAGGAGCTTCGCCCAGTCGCCGTCCGTCGTGCGCGCGAAGCCGTAGTAGAGGCCGTGCGTGCCCTCGAACACCGTGCGCGGCCCGAGAAAGCCCGCGCGCGCCAGCTCGACCGCGCGGATGCCCGACTGCGCCGCCCAGCCCGGATGCAGACGCTTCGTCCACGCCCCCTCGGCGAGATATTCGATGATCCCGCTCGCCATCGAGCCGGCGATGCCGAGCGCGCTCACGAACGCCGCGCGCGGCGCGCGCAGCGCCGCAGCGACCGCCGCCGCCGCGGCCATCGCACCGAGCACCGCCGTGGGGTGGAAACCGGCCTTGTGGATGAGCTTCGGGGCGACGAGGCTCGCACGGCACATCACCTCGGAGCCGACTGCGATCCCGAACAGCACGTCGGGGCCGGCGATGCGGTGCCGCTCGGCGGCGGCGAGCACCGCCGGCACGACGACCGCGCCGGCGTGCACCGGCCCGCCCTCGAACGTGTCGTCGAAGTCCTCGCCGTGCGCGGCGGTGCCGTTCACGAACGCGGCGCCCGCCGCGTCGAGCAGTGCGCGCATGACCGATGGCGGTCGAGCCGCCGTCCGCTTCCCAGGCCTCCAGCGCGGCGCGGACGTAATCGGTGCGTCGCGCGGCGACGCAGAGCCCGGCGACGTCGATGAGGAGGGACTCGCCCGCGACGCGCAGCGCCGCGGGCGGCGGCAGCGGACGCGCCTCGTCGACCGCGGCAGCGAGGCGTTCGGCGACGGACGGCGTGGACGTGTCGCTCACGGGAAGGTTGCCGCAGCGCCGAGCGGCGCGTGCCGCGTCACGCGGCGGCTTCTTTCTCGTCGTCCCAGGCCTTCTCCGGCAGCGGCAGGCCGGCGAGGTCGTCCATCGTGATGCGGCGATCGGGCTCGATGCCGATCTCCTCCAGAATCAGCATGAGCTGGCGCGTGTGCTGTGCCGGATGCCAGACCGTGCGCTCCAGCACCTCGTGCAGCGGGTGCTCGCCGAAATAGGTCGCCATCGTTCCGCGGCACGCGCGATCCGGGAACCCCGCCCACCACTTCTTGAAGCGCGCCAGCACGTCCATGCCGTAGCGCGCGATGTCGTCGCCGGTCCGGATCTCCGGCCCGGGCTCCTGCATGATGCGTTCGTAGGAGAGCGGGCCGGCCGGCACGACCTCGAGGAACCCCTCCGGGATCCGGAACACGTGATGCCCGAGGATCCGGACCGGCCGGTTCCGGTTGCGGAACGGACGATCGAGCCGCTCGAGCGGGATCTGCCGGACATAGCGCGCCGCCGCGGTGAGCACCAGGTCGAGCTTCTCCACCAGCGCTTCGGGCGCGAGCCGTTCCTGCAGGCGAACATCAAGGTGAAGGAACTCGACGACGTCGGTCAGCGTCTGCGCGTACGTGAACTCGCTCCCGCGCGCGACGATCGGTACGCTGCGCGCGCCGAGGCTGCGGAGCGCTTCCATGCCGGCGGGATTGCCGTGGACGTTGATCGACTCGTAGTCGACGCCGCGGGCGGTCAGGAACTCCTTCGTCCGCAGGCAGCTGGTGCAGCCCGGTTGCCAGAACACCCGGACCCGTTCGTTGGCGAGCATGGCGGTGGCCTCCTCGGCGTAGGGTAGCCGAACGACCCGGTCGCGACAACGGCGGCGCGACGGTGGGCGCGGCTCACCTCACTTGAACACGTTCGTGACGAGCTGGTTCGGCAGCCAGGTCGCGAGCTCCGGGAAGAACATCACCAGCACCAGCACGAGGGCGTCGGTACAGAAGAACGGGATCGAACCCTTCACGACCTCGGACACCGGAATCTTCGAAGTGCCGCTGACCGCGAACAGGTTGAGCCCGACCGGGGGCGTGACCAGGCTCATCTCGACGGTCAGCGTGAGCAGGATCCCGAGGTGGATCGGGTCGATCTTGAGGGCGTAGGCGATCGGGAACACCACCGGCACCGTCAGCAGGATCATGGCGACGCCGTCGACGAAGCAGCCGAGCAGCATCTCGACCGCGATGAACGCGACGATGAAGCCCATCGGCGTCAGTCCCCAGCTGGTCACGATCTTGGTGACGGTCTGCGGCCAGTACAGGTTCGCCGCCAGGAACTGGAACACGCCCACGCTGCCGACCAGGAAAAGGACCACGGCGGTCAGGTTGAGCGCGCGGCAGGTGGTGGGGATCAGTTCGCGAACGAAGGTGCCGCGTCCGGTGATCAGCCCGTAGAGCGAGCGCGTAGCCGCAGGCAGCGGCCGCGGCCTCCGTCGGGGTGAACAATCCGCCGTAGAGCCCGCCGAGGATGAGCACCGGCATGCCGAACGCGGGCAGCGCGCCTTTCAGCGCGGGCCAGAGCCGGCTCCGGTCGAACTTCCCGCGCGGCAGCTTGAGGTACCACGCGAGACCGATGATCGTGATGATGTTGGCGGCCGCGAGCAGCAGGCCCGGAATGACGCCGGCGAAGAACAGGCGCACCACCGAGGTCTCGCTCACGATGCCGTAGAGAATCAGCGGGATGCTCGGCGGAATCAGGATCGCGATGCCGCCGCTCGTCGCGACGAGGCCGGCTGCCGCCCACGGCGGGTAACCGCGCTTGAGCATCTCGGGGATGGCGATGACGCTCATGGCCGCCGCCATCGCGACGCTCGAGCCCGAGATCGCCGCGAAGATCACGCAGGCGAGGACGGTCGCGATGCCGAAGCCGCCGGGCAGCCAGCCGACCAGCGCGTCGGCGAAGTTGAAGAGCTGCGCGATCAGGCCCGTGCGCTCCATCAGGTAGCCGACGTAGATGAAGAGCGGAATCGCCATCAGCGAGTAGCGGCTGATGAAATTGAAGAACGCGCGGAAGATGACCTCGGGCTCGAGCAGCGGGTCGACCAGGATGTAGGCGGCGGCCGACGCGCTGAGCGCGATGCCGATCGGCACCGCCAGCAGGAGCAGCACGAGCACCACGATCCCGACGATGAACATCGGTCCCCTCCCCCCTTTCCGCCGGATCAGCGGCTCAGTGCAGCGACCCGCCGTCCCCCGGTTCTACGAGCACGGTCCGCCCGCGCAGCTTCTGGATGTCGCGGTAGATCTGGAAGAACATCGACACCGCCATGAACGCGAAGCCGACGAGCAGCACGCACAGGAACGGCGCCATCGGGAACCCGAGGCTCTCCGTCCGGCTGCCGTACTCGAGGCTCGCGCGCACCTCCGGGATGCCCCACCACACCACCGCGACGAGGAACAGGAAGGAGATGATCGTGGCGACGAGCTTGACGATCTCGGCCGCGCGGTGCCCGCCGGGCCCGAGCGCCTCCAGCGCTCCGAGCAGGAGCCCGACGGTCAGGTGCGCCCCGCGACGCTGCGAGATGCCGAAGTAGAGGAAGACGCCGCTCAGGATGAAGAAGGTGACGGCGTCCTGCTGCCACTCGAAGGACACGCCGAACGCGTAGCGGCGCACCACCTCGAGCAGCGCGAGCAGCGTGCAGCCGAGCAGCAGGAGCGCCGCGGCGCGCGCCAGGAACCGGTCCTGGAACGCGCGCCAGATCGCGTACGCCCGTTCCACGCCCGCGAGCCCGCGCCGCCGCGCGCTACTTGATCACGATCTTCGACGCGTACTTCGAGCAGTCCACCTTCTCGACCCACGACGAGCCGGGCGGGTGCTGCTTCGAGAGCTCGCGACCTTCCTTGACGAAGAGGTCGGTCCACTGCGCTCGCCTCGGGCGGCATCTTGCTCTTCACGTACCGGGTCGACGCGTCGCCCACCGCGCTCGTCATCGCCTCGACCTCCTGCGGCGTCATCCAGTACACGCCGGGCTTCGACGGATCCTTCGTCCCGTACTTCTCGTAGGTCAGCCGGTCGACGCACCAGTTGAACTCCTTCTGCACCTGGATCGTCTCGTTGATCAGCCCCTGCAGCGCGGCCTGGGTCGCGGGCGTGAGGCGATCCCACCAGCGCCGGCTCGCGCTGATCATGTAGTAGTCGCCGGTGAACACCCCGGCGCCGCCGGTCGTGTAGAACGGCGCCTGCTCGCGCACGCTCAGCCAGCCGCCGATGCTGGTCATCAGCCCGTCGATGACGCCCGACTCGAGCGCGGTCGGCACCTCCCCGAACGCCATCACGACCGGGTTCGCCTTCCACGCCCCGAGCGAAGCGTTCTCGACCGGGCCCATGCTGCGGACCTTCCGGCCGGCGAAGTCCTGCGGCGCGACGTAGCGCTTCTTGCCGCCGACGCCCATGCCGAAGCTCATCTGGCCGACGCCGAACACCTTGATCGCCTGGTTCTTCGCGAGCCGCTCGACCAGCATCTGGAAGGTCTTCGTCTTCTCGATGTTGTCGACCGCGCCGACGGTCGTGAGCACGCCCGGCCCGACGACCGTCATCATCCACGGGTCGACCGGCGCGGCCTTGCCCATCTGCATCCAGGTCATCTCGAGGTTGCCCTGGCGCATCGCCTCGTAGGCCTCGGGAATCGTGTACAGCGCGCCGGCGTAGTAGAGCCGCGCCTCGCTGCCGGGGATCACCTGCGGCAGGCGATCGCCGAAGTATTTCAGCGCCATGCCGGCCGGGTGTGGCGGCCCGGTGAAGTCGGCCGCGAAGCGCAGCACGACCTTCTGCGGCTTGTCCTGCGCGTGGGCGGGGCGATCGGTGGCGCTCCACGTGACGGCAAGCGCGGCGACGAACAGCGCGGCGGCTCGCCGCGCGCGGGGCTTCCGCATCGGACTCGGGTTCATGACGCCTCCTCGGTGAAACACCCTCGCGTACTCTGGCCGCCGGTACGGCCCGGCTTGTCTTCGGCGAGTGCGGAGGACCGTATATGAGGGACCGGACGGCGTCAAGGCGGCGAGCGTCTGCACAGCGGCCGTCGACGCCGTGCCCCACCCTGCACTGCGGCATTGGGGGTTTACCCTCGGTCGCAGGCGAAGCGCGCAGCCGCCGCGGCCTTCGGACGTCGCCTCACGGAACCAGGATCGAGCTCCCGATGGTCCGCCGCGCCTCGAGGTCACGATGAGCGCGCGCCGCCTCGGCGAGCGGATAGCGCTGGTGCACCTCGACGCGGACGGCGCGGCTCAGGACCGCCGCAAAGAGATCGTCGGCCCGCTCCACGAGCTCGGCGCGGGTGTGCGTGTAGTCCGCCAGCCCCGTGCTGGTGACGTAGAGCGAGCCCATGCGATTCAGGCGGAAGAGATCGAACGGCGGGATCACGCCGGACGCGGTGCCGTACGAGACCACGAGCCCCCGGCGGCGCAGGCACTTGAGCGAGGTTTCGAACGTGCTCGCGCCGACGCCGTCGTAGACCACCGGCAGCCCGGCGCCGCCGGTCAGCTCGCGCACGCGCGCGACGACGTCTTCCTTCGTGTAGAGGATCGGATGCTCGCAACCGTTCCTGCGCGCGAGCTCGGCCTTCTCCTCGGTGCTGACGGTGCCGATCACCTTGACGCCGAGGTGCCGTGCCCACTGGCACATGATCAGGCCGACCCCGCCGGCGGCGGCATGGATCAGGATCGTCTCGCCGGCCTTGATCGGATAGGCACCGCGGATCAGGTACTGCGCGGTCAGGCCCTTCAGAACGAGCGCCGCGGCGGCCTCGTCGGCGATTCCGTCGGGCAGCTTCAGGAGCCGCCAGGCCGGCATGACAGTCGCCTGCGAATACGCCCGCGGCCGGTCGGAGGCGTACGCGACGCGGTCGCCCGGTTTCACCTCCGTCACGCCCTCGCCGACCGCCTCGACCACGCCGGCCGCCTCCATGCCGATCACGTGCGGCAGCTGCGGGAGCGCGTAGCGTCCGGTCCGGTGATGGATGTCGGTGAAGTTGAGCCCGATCGCCGTATGGCGGACGCGCGCCTCGCCGGGCCCCGGCTCGCCGACCTCGATCGCCTCGTAACGCAGCTCCTCCGGGCCGCCCTGCTTGTGGATGCGGACGGCGTTCACGCGCGGCATTCCGGTCTCCTCGCGGACCTAGGCGCCGTCGGCGCGGCCCTTGTCGCCGCCCACGGTCACGCCCGCCCAGCCCTCGATCGTCTTCATCAGGGTCGTGTAGTCGTCCTGCCCGCGCCCCTCGGTCATCGCCTGGAACCAGAGCTGCACGACGGCCGACCCCACCCACATCGGCACGCCGAGCGCGCGCGCCTCGGCGAAGCAGAGCTCGACGTCCTTGTACATGATGCCGAGCTTGCCGCCGTAGTCGAACGTCCGCGGCAGGATCGACTGCGGGAACTTGTCCGTGGTGGCGGTGTTCCGGCCGGTGCTCGCGTTCACCACGTCGATCAGCGTATGCGCGTCGACACCCGCCTTGACCGCCATCGCCGCCGCTTCCATCGCGACCGCCATCCCGGCGGCCGAGATCATGTTGTTGGCGAGCTTCGTGATCTGCGCGAGCCCCGGCTCCGCGCCGACGTAGAAGACCTTGCCGGCGATCGCCTCGAACAGCGGCCGCACGCGGTCGAACGCCGCGCGATCGCCCGCCACCATGGTCGCCAGCTTGCCGGCGCGCGCACCGCGCGGCCCGCCGCTGACCGGGGCATCGAGCACGCTGATCCCGCGCGCCTTCAGTCCGTTCGCGATCGCCTTCAGGGCGGCGGTGCCGATCGTCGAGGTCTCGATGTAGACGCGCAGCCCCTCGACTCCGGCAATGCCGTCGGGTCCGAGCGCGACGCTCTTCGAGATTTCGGGCGACGGCAGGCACGCGAAGACGATCTCGGCGCCGGCCGCCGCCTCGCGCGCCGAAGGCGCTGCGATCGCGCCGCGCGCGACGAGCGGCTGCATCGCTGCAGGATTTGCGTCGAACACCGCGACCCGATGGCCGGCCGCCACGAGGCGCTCTGCCATCGGCGCACCCATCTGCCCGACCCCGATGAACCCTATCCGGCTGCTCATGTTCGACTCCGCTCGCCGATCCTACGAAAAAACCGGCCCGCATGCGCGCGTCGCGCGCATGCGGGCCCCGATTCCGACGCGCCTAGCGCTTCGCCCAGTACGGCTTCGCGAGCGCGCGATCGACCGGCGAGACGGTGACCGGCACGCCCTTCTGCCACTGCACGATGACGAGCGGCGCGTTCATCCGCCGGCCCTTCTCGTCGAACTGCACGCCGCCGGGAAATGCGTCGGCGGCGGGGCCGGTCGTCAGCTTCAGCTTGCGGATCTCCTCGGCCACCTTGACCTTGTCCGCCGACTTGGCGTGCTCGAGCCCCTCTTTCAGGATCCACATGTCGCCGTAGCCGGTGATGGCGTCCTGGGTGATCCACGGCTCGCCGGTGCGCTTCTTGAACATCGCGTTGATCGACTCGTGGCCCTTCATGTTCCAGTCGGCGACGACGAACATCAGGCCTTCGAGCAGCTCCGGCGGCACGTTCTTGAGCACCTCGGGCGCACCCATGTGCGCCCCGTTCGCGATCACCGGCACCACGCCCTTGCCGAGCCGGAACTCGTTCATCTTCTCCAGCCCGAGCTTGAGGTCGGAGATCGTCGTGGAGACGAAGAACAGGACGTCGGGGCGCGTCGAGCGTACCTTCTGGATGAGCGGCGTCGCATCCGACAGCGGCGGGGTGTAGGTCTCGTCCATCACGATCTTCATGCCCGCCTTCTCGAGGCCGCCTTCGCGCAGCGGCTTCAGGAAGAACACGGGCGAGGCGGTGTTGTCGCCGATGATCCCCGCCGTCGCCGGCGCCTTGCCGGTGGCGGTCTTGGCGAGCTCGACGATCGCGGGTATCGCGCTGATCGACTGCACGCTCGCGACCGGCGAGGTCTGGAAGACGTACTTGAACCCGCGGTCGGTGATGTTGTCGGCGTACGAGAGGGTGAGCCACGGGATCTGCGCGCGCTCGGTCACCTCGGTCACCGCGAGCGTGAACGTGCTCAGCCAGGCGCCGGTGCCGCCGACGAGGTCCGGCTCCTGCGCGATTAGCCGCTGCGCCGCGTTCTTCGCCTTCTCCGCCGAGTCGCCGGCGTCGGCGACGACGAGCTTGAGCTTCGCGCCGCCGAGCGACTTGATGCCGCCCTTCTGGTTGATCTCGTCGACCGCCATCTCGGCGCCCATCTGGATGAGCTGGCCCTGCCGCGCCCACGGCCCGGAGATCGGGGCGATCAGCGCCACCTTGACCTCCTTCTGCTGCGCCCACGCTCCCGTGGCGAACGCGGCAGCCAGGGCCGCCACCGCGACTCCCGCGGCGAGTCCGGCCCGACGCCCAACGCTGGAACTCTCACTCTTCGGCCACATGACTTCCTCCTTTGGTTAGATCCCGAGATACGCGCGCTTCACGCGCGCATCCGCCATAAGCTCGTTGTGCGTGCCCTGCATGACCACGCGCCCGGTCTCGAGCACGTAGCCGCGGTCGCAGGACTCGAGCGCTTCCGCCACGCGCTGCTCGACCAGCAGGATCGTGATGCCGTGCTCGCGGTGAATCTGGTGGATGCGCTCGAAGATCGCGTCGACCACGGTCGGCGCGAGCCCCATCGACGGCTCGTCGAGCATTAGGAGCTCGGGCGCCGACGCGAGCCCGCGTCCGATCGCGAGCATCTGCTGCTCGCCGCCGGACAGCGTCCCGGCGAGCTGCTCGCGGCGCTCCTGGAGCACCGGGAAGAGCGCGAGGATCATCGGCAGGAGCTCGCGCCAGCGCGCGCGGCCGTTCCGCGTGTACGCGCCCATCTCCAGGTTCTCCATGACGGTCATGGAGGCGAACACCTGCCGCCCCTCGGGGACGTGCGCGATGCCGTGCTGCGCGCGCTCGCCCGGTGGAACGGTAAGCAGGTCCTTGCCCTTGTAGGTGATCCCGCCCGAGACCGGCGCCACCGTGCCCGAGATCGTCTTGAAAAGCGTCGACTTGCCGGCGCCGTTTGGACCGACGACGGTCGACGAACTCGCCCTGCTCCACGTCGAGCGACACCTCGCTCAGGGCGTGCAGCCCGCCATAGGCGACGTTAAGTGACCGGATCTGCAACACGATCCATCCATTTCTTGCCGAGATAAGCCTCGATCACGGCGCGGTTGCGGACCACCTCGGCGGGCGGCCCGCTCGCGATCAGGCGGCCGTGGTCGAGCACGCTGAACTCGTCGGCGAGCTTCACCATCGCCTGCATCGTGTGCTCGATGATGACGATTGTCACGCCTTCGCGATTCACCTGGCGGATGATCTGCAGGATGTCGTCGAGCGCGTCGTGCCCGAGCCCGGCGAGCGTCTCGTCGAGCAGCAGGAGCCGCGGCCGCGGGGCAAGCGCCCGCGCGAGCTCCATCAGGCGGAGCTGCTTGGTGGTGAGCCCGCCCGCGATCGCGTACGCCTGCTCGTCCGCGAGCCCGACGCGCGTCAGCGCCGCGAGCGCGAGCGCCTCCGCCTCGGCATCGGTGGCGGCGCCCGAGTACGCACCGGTGATCACGTTTTCGAGCACGGTCATGCGGGGGAACGCGCGCACCACCTGGAACGTGCGACCGATGCCCTGACGGCAGATCTGGTGCGGCTTCCGGCCGACGAGCTCGGCGCCCTCGAACCGGATGCTGCCCGTGGCGGGGGTGAGAAATCCGTTGATGACGTTGAAGAGTGTCGTCTTGCCCGCGCCGTTCGGCCCGATGATCCCGTGGATCGCGCCCGCCTTGACGGCGAGGTTCACGTCGTCGACGGCCCTCAGCCCGCCGAAGGCGTGCGTAACGCCGTCGAGCGTGAGGACCGGCTTCGCGTCGCCCGCGGGCTTCGCCGCAACCGCGGGCGCGGCCGCCACGCGCGGTATCGACGCCGGCCGGCGCACCGGGGCGAAGCGGTCGCGGAGCTTCCAATAGATGCCCTCGGGTGCGAGCAGGATGATGACGATGATGGCGAGGCCGTAGACCACGCCCTGGATGCCGGGGACGATATGGCCGAGCTCGCCATGCAGGATCTCGGCGAGCGGCACGAGCACCGCGGCGCCGATCACCGGCCCCCAGAAGATGCCGACGCCGCCGAAGAGCGAAACGATCAGCGCCTGCGCCGAGACCAGCATGCCGAACATGGTCTGCGGCGTCACCACCAGCAGCACGTTCGCGTAGAGCCCGCCGGCGGCGGCCGCGATGCCGGCGCTCAGCATGATCGCGTACATCTTCTGCCGCGGCGCGTCGATGCCGGCCGCCTCCGCCGCCGGCTCGTTCTGCTTGATCGCGAGCAGCGACCGGCCGAAGCGCGAGCGCTCGACGTGGAGCGACACGATCATCGCGGCGACGAGCAGGATCATCGCCAGCACCATGTAGCTGCGCGGATCGGCGAACTGGGCGTAGGCGAGCGGATTCTCGCGCTTCATCGGCAGCGATACTTCCTGGTACCCCATCCACTCGAAGACGTAGAGCATCGCGAGCGGGTACGCGAGCATCGACAGCGCGAAGTAGTGGCCGCGGAGGCGGAAGGTCGGGATGCCGATGATGACCGCCGCGATCACGCCGACCGCGACGCCGAGCGGGATCCCGAGCCACGGCGTGACGCCGAACTTCACGAACGCGATCGTCATCGTGTAACCGCCGAGCCCGAAGAACGCGGCCTGGCCGAACGAGATCATCCCGCTGTAGCCGCTCAGCATGTTCCAGCTGAGGCCCATCGTCGCCCAGATAAGGACGAGCGTCATGATCAGCTGGTAGTACGAGTTGCGGACCAGCAGCCCCAGCAGGAGGTACGCGACGGCGAACGCGGCGATCACGCCGTATTGCTTCCACGCCCCGCCGTGCAGCGCCCTCGTCACGCCCGCTCCCAGGTGCGGCCGAACATGCCGCGCGGCCAGAAGAAGATGATCAGCAGGAAGACGACGAAGATCGCAGTGTTCTGCAGCTGGTAGGGCAGGACGAGCGTCGACATCTGCTGCACGAGGCCGATCGTGAGCCCGCCCCAGAACGCGCCGAGGATGCTGCCGAGCCCGCCGAGGATGACGCCGGCGAACATGACGACGACGAAGTCGAACCCGATGTAGGGCTGGAACGACTGCGAGCTCGCGATCAGCCCGCCCGCGATGGCGGTGATGCCGACCCCGAGGCCGAACGCGAGGCGGTGCGAGCGGTCGACGTCGACGCCCACATAGGCGGCGGCGATCGGGTTGTCGGCCGCCGCGCGGAGGGCCTTGCCGAGGCGGGCCCGGCCAAGGAAGAAATACAGCGCGAGCGCGAACGCGACCGCGATCACGAAGCTCACCGTCCGCCCCTGGTTGAGAAAGACCGGGCCGAGCTCCCACGACTCGCGCGACAGCGGCGTCTGGATTGAGATCGGCACCGAGCCGAACAGGATGAGTCCGCCGTTCTGCAGGATCAGCGACACGCCGAGCGTCAGGATGATCTGGGCGTAGTGGCCCTCGGCTTCCGCCGTCACGACGCGCACGCCGGTCACTCGCGCGATCAGGTAGCGGTGGAGCAGCCAGCCGATGACGAAGACGATCGGCCCGGCGAGGATCGCGCCGACGATCGGCCCCGCATACGGGCCCATGAACGCGAGGACGCCGAAGCCGGTGACGAGGTAGAACGCGATGTACATGCCGAGCATCATGAAATCGCCGTGCGCGAAATTCACGACGCGCATGACGCCGAAGATGATGCCGAGGCCGACGCACATCAGGCCGTAGGTGCCGCCGACCATGAGCCCGGCGGCGAACGCCTGCAGGAAGTCGACGAGGAACCACTTCACCGCGTCCACGGTCCCGACCTTTCCGTGCGCGCGGCCGATCGGCGCGCGCCGCGCCGGCCGCACCGCTGACCGTGGGGCGTCCCTCTCACCGCTCCTCCTCCGTTTGCCTGCGCCCGTGGGCGGGCGCGTTCTTCGTGCTTACGAGGCGGCCATCCTAGCCCAAGGCACGCCGCGACCGAGAACGGTTTCGCCTATACGCGACCGCGGTCCGGCCTATAGGCCGTGCGCGACGAGCTCGCCGCCGTCCACGACCAGGACGGTGCCGGTGATGAAGGCGGCCTCGTCGGAATGGAGGAACAGCGCCGCGTGGGCGACGTCCCATCCGGTCCCCATCTTGCGCCCGAGCGGGATCTTGCCGTCGCGTGCCGCGATCACCTCCGCGCGCGGCCGGCCCTGCGCCACGCGCGCCTCGATCGCCATCGGCGTGTTCATCAGCCCGGGCAGGATCGCGTTGACGCGGATGCCGTACTGCGCGTTGGCGGCGGCGACGTTCTCGGTCATCGCGACCAGCGCCGCCTTCATCGTCTTGTAGCCGAGCAGCGGATACGCCTGCGCCGCGGCGAGCGACGAGATGTTCACGATCGAGCCGCGGCCGCGGCTCCGGAAGCCGGGCAGCGCGTGCTTGGTGGCGAGCCACGCCGTCTTCAGGTTGACCGCGAAGCTGCGGTCGAAGGCGTCCTCGGTCAGCGTATCGGCCGGCGCGTCGCCGAGCGCAATGCTCGCGCCGACGTTGTTGTGGAGGATGTCCAGGGGGCCGAAGCGCTCGACCGCGACGGCGATCACGCGCTGGACGTCCGCCTCGCGCGTCGCGTCGGCCTGGAGCGCGATCGCTTCGCCCTGCTCCGCGCGGATCATCCGCACCGTGTCCTCGGCGGACGCCAGGTCGCGGTCGACGACCGCGACGCGGGCCCCTTCGCGACCGAGCACGATCGCGGCGGCCCGGCCGTTGCCTACCGTCTGGCCCGGG
Organism: uncultured beta proteobacterium; assembly: GCA_963789885.1. Classification (GTDB taxonomy): domain Bacteria; phylum Pseudomonadota; class Gammaproteobacteria; order Burkholderiales; family SG8-39; genus DATEDA01. The sequence goes on from CAWBNB010000064.1 coordinate 368,252, forward strand.
GTCTGGCCGCCGCCCATCACCACTGCCACTTTGCCTGCGACACGTCCGGCCATGACGTCCTCCTGCTCAAGTGTTGTTCAGCAAGGCCTGCATCGCCCGGTGCGCGCGTCGTGCGCGCTCGAGCGCCGGAAGGCCGGCAGTCGAGCGCACCGGTGCCTCGACGCTGAGCGGCGTGGTCGCAGGCAGGGCGCGGACGAGCTCCGCGAGCGGCAGCACGCCCTCGCCGGGCAGGAGCCGTCCCGTGCGCGCCTCGCGGATCAGATCGGGCGCCGCGGTGGGCATGCCCGGCTCCGCGTCGCAGATCTGCGCGTACCGGAAGAGCGACGGGTCGATGTGCGCGATGTCCGCCGGCACGCCGCCCGACCGGCTGAAGTGGAGCGCGTCCACGAGGATCGAGGCGTTCGGGCGGTCCGATCGCCTGATCAGCCGCGCGGCGTGATCGAGCGTCCTCACGCCGGTGTAGATCGCGAACTCCAGGCAGACATGCAGGCCGTACTGCGCGGCGCGATCGCAGAGCTCGCCGAAGCGATCGAGCGTCCGCGCCTCCTCGGGCTCGGCGCTCATGACGAGCACGTACTTCGCGCCGAGGCGCGCGCCCGCCTCGAGGAAGCCCTCCGGGACACCGGTCGGGAGGCCGGGCTCGAAGCGGAGGAACTCCACGTCGAGCACGGACACGCCGGTGTCGGCCAGCCTGCTCAGCGTTTCCCGCATCACCGGGGTGTCGCCGAGCATGTCGTACGGCGGCACGCCCACGCTCGGCGTGGCGGTCAGCCGGATGCCGACCATCCGGAATCCCGCGGCCGCCGCGACGGTGACGAGCTCGGGCGGCGTCGCGTCGAGGACGGTGAGATGCGCGAGCGAGAGCTCGCGGCGCGGCGCGGTCGTCACCCGGTCAGTCCGGCGCGAACGGAAACTCGTCGAGGAACTTCTGGTACTCGGGCTCGTTGTCGATCTGCATGGTCGCGAGGAAGCGCACGACGGCGTTGTAGAACGCGATCGTGAGGACGAGGTCGGTGAGCCGCTCGTAGTCGAGGTCCTGCCTCAGCGCGGCGAACGTCTCGTCCGAGATCGCGAACCCCTGCGTCATCTCGCGCGCCGCGCGGAGTACCGTCCTCGCCAACGGCTCGAGCCTGCTCGGCTTGCCCGCGGTTTCGGCGGCGAGCGCGCGGAGATCGTCGTCCGACACGCCGAAGTCGCGGCCGATCTTGATGTGATGCGTGTACTCGTAGACCGACTTCGTCATGTAGCCGACCTGCAGGATCGCGAGCTCGCGGAGCCGCGGGTCGAGCCGGCTCGTGTGGCGGATGAACTCGCCGAGCCCGTGGAATGCGCGCGCGCCGTTCGGGCTGTGCACCATCGCGCGGAAGAGGTTGATGTTCCGCGCCAGCAGGTCCTTGTGCTCCGCCGGCAGGTCGGACTGGTCGAGGTACGGGACGCGCGCCATGGTTCGCCTATGGTTGCAATCGTTTCACGGCAGCCCGGCGCCGGGCACGTCGACCCGCACGATCTCGATCCGCCCGTCGGACCGGTCGGCCATCTTCGGCCCGCTGCCGGTGTTGGTGATCACGAACAGCGTGCGCCGGTCGGGGCCCCCGAGCATGCAGGCGTAGGAGCAGCGCTCGGGGCCGGTGTCGACGGCCTGCGCGATCCGGCCGCCCGGCAGCACGCGGATCACGTTCCGCCCGCGCGCGTCGGCGACCCAGACCGCGCCTTCCGCGTCGAGGCAGATGCCGTCGGGAAAGACGCCGTCAAGCGCCGCGAAGAGACGGCGGTTGCCGAGCGCGCCGTCGGCGGCGACGTCGAACGCCGTGAGCCGGTGGGCGAACGTCTCGGCGACGATCAGCGTGCGGCCGTCGGGAGCGATCACCATGCCGTTCGGGAAATGGAGATCGTCGCCCACGAACGCGGCGTTGCGGCCGTCGGGATCGACGCGGATGATGCGGGTGTCGCGCGGCGGCGCGTCGTTGTGCCGGTCGTAGCCGAAGTTGCCGACGTACGCGCGGCCGGCGGCGTCCACCACCATGTCGTTGCAGAGGCCGCCCGCGAGCGTCGAGAGATCGGCATGGAGATGCAGCGTCTTGCCGTCGAACCGCAGCACGCGGCGGTCGAGCATCGAGACGACGAGGAGCTCCCCGTTCGCGGTCCAGCCGAGTCCGGACGGGCGCTGCGGGACTTCGACGATCGTCTCGTCGCGACCGTCGAGACCGACCGTCGCGACGCGGTGCGCGTAGAAGTCGGAGAACCAGAGCTTGCCGTCGCGCCAGCGCGGGCCCTCGCCGAACCTCAGGCCGGCGAGCAGGACCTCGAGCTTCGTCCCCCCTGTCATCGGACACCTCTCTCCCGCCCCGTGGGACGAATGCCGCACGCCGGACGATTTCGAGATTACCAAAGAAGGCGCCGCGCGGTCTCGCGCGGGCGTGGCTCACGGGCTGAGCCCGCGGCCGGCGCAGACTCGGCGCCGTGCGATCGAACGACCGAACCCGCCGGCGGGAGACGCCGCCGGATCCCGCAGCGCTGCAGCAGATCGCGGACGAGCGTCGCGAGCATCCGACGCGGGCCGAGTGCGCGCTCGAGGCGATCCTGAACGGGCTGAGCGCGGGCGCGCTCGCCGGGCGGTTCCGGCGCGAATCGGTCTGCGGCGGAAGGTGGATCGTGGACTTCTACTTCCCCGAGGTGCGCCTCGCGATCGAGGTCGACGGCGGCTATCACCGCTCCACGCCGCAGCGAAGCCGGGATCTCTTCAAGGAAAGCGCGCTCGGGTCGGCGGGCATCACGCTGGTTCGCGTCACGAACGAGGAGGTGTTCGGCGACCGCGGGCGGCTGCTCGGCAAGCTCCGGCGGGCGTGGCGGGAGGCGCTGCAGGAAGCGCGGCGGCCCGCGGGCGCGGCCCGCCATCCCGCGCTGCCGCATTGACCGGGCGCGCCCGCCTCGCGCACCATGGGCGCATGGCGCCACTTCTCGAGGTCCTGGACCTCCGCACGCAGTTCGCTACCCGACGGGGCGTCATCCGCGCCGTGGACGGCGTGTCCTGGGACGTGCTGCCCGGGGAGACCGTCGCGCTCGTCGGCGAGTCCGGGTGCGGCAAGTCGGTCAGCGCGCTCTCGGTGATGCGGCTCGTCGCGGAGCCGGCCGGCCGGATCGTCGGCGGGCGCATCCTCTTCAAGGGGCGCGACCTCCTCGCGCTCTCCGAGGAGGAGATGCGGCAGGTGCGCGGACGCGAGATCGGGATGGTCTTCCAGGAGCCGATGACCTCGCTCAACCCGGTCCTCACCATCGGGCGCCAGCTCACCGAGACGATGGAGATCCACCTTGGCATGACGAGCGCGCAGTCGCGCTCGCGCGCGATCGAGCTCCTCGACACGGTCGGCATCCCGGATCCGGAACGTCGGCTCGGCCAGTATCCGCACCAGTTCAGCGGCGGGATGAGGCAGCGCATGATGATCGCGATGGCGCTGTCGTGCAATCCGGCACTCGTCCTCGCCGACGAGCCCACGACCGCGCTCGACGTCACGATCCAGGCGCAGATCCTGGAGCTGCTGAAGAGCCTGTCCCGGAAGTTCGGCGTGGCGATGCTGATGATCACCCACAATCTCGGGGTGGTCGCCAGGTACGCCGACCGGGTCAACGTGATGTACGCGGGCCGGATCATCGAGCGCGGGACCGCGGCGGCGATCTACGCCGAGCCGCGCCATCCGTACACGATCGGGCTGCTGCGGTCGGTCCCGCGGCTCGACGCGCCGCGCCGCGAGAAGCTCCTGCCGATCCCCGGCCAGCCGCCCGATCTCGGCCGGCTCCCGCCCGGCTGCGCGTTCGCGCCGCGCTGCGATCACGTCGTCGACCGCTGCCGCACGGCGGTGCCGCCGCTCGACGACGTCGGACCCGGGCATCGCGCCGCGTGCTGGGTTTCGGAATCGCTGCGGCATCGGGTACCAGCGTGAACCCGGCCCGCTCTAAGGGAAAACCCTGAGCGCGCAAGCCGCCCGGAGCCGCCGATGACCGAGTCGCTCGCCGTTCTCGACGCGCCCCGCGCCGCAACCGTGCAGGCGGGCGAGGTCGTGCTCTCGGTCCGCAACCTGGTCAAGCACTTCGAAGTCGGGGGCGGGCTCTTCGGCGGACCGCACGCGCTCGTCAAGGCGGTCGACGGCGTGAGCTTCGACATCCGCCGCGGCGAGACGCTCGGGCTCGTGGGCGAGTCGGGATGCGGTAAGACGACGACCGGCCGGTGCATCCTGCATCTCGACCGCCCGAGCTCGGGCGAGATCGTGTTCGAGGGGCAGGATCTCACCGCGCTTTCCGAGGCTGCGCTCCGGAAGGTACGGCGGCGCATCCAGGTGATCTTCCAGGACCCCTACAGCTCGCTGAACCCGCGGATGACGGTGGGCGAGATGATCGACGAGCCGCTGGCGGTGCACGGCATCGTGCCCGAGCCGAAGGCGCGGGCCGCGCGCGTAAAGGAGCTCCTCTCGCAGGTGGGGCTCGCGCCGAACATGGCGAGCCGCTATGCGCACCAGCTCTCGGGCGGCCAGCGGCAGCGCGTCGGGATCGCCCGCGCGCTCGCCTCGGAGCCGAGCCTGATCGTGTGCGACGAGCCGGTGTCGGCGCTCGACGTGTCGATCCAGGCGCAGATCATCAATCTCCTCGAGGAGCTGCAGGAACGGCTCGGCCTCACCTATCTTTTCGTCGCGCACGACCTGTCCGTCGTGCGGCACATCTCCGACCGCGTGGCGGTGATGTACCTCGGCAAGATCGTCGAGATCACCGACCGCGATTCCCTCTACGCGTCGCCGCAGCACCCGTACACGAAGGCGCTGCTCTCGGCGGTGCCGATCCCGGACCCCGCGCTCGAGGCGAGGCGCGAGCGGACGGTGCTGCGGGGGGAAGTGCCGAGCCCGCTGAAGCCGCCGTCGGGCTGCGTCTTCCACACCCGGTGCCCGATCGCGATCGACGAGTGCCGGGGGGCGGTCCCCGAGCTGCGTGAAGTGCGCGCCGGCCATCGGGCCGCGTGCATCCGGATCTAGGCGGCGGGGCTTGACACGCGGAACCGTCGAGCACAACCTTTGGGACCCCATCAGGGGGGCAATACCGAGAGATCGGGCGTTCGGAACGACCCGGCCGGTAACGAAGTCGAGATGAACGAGGAGGAAGTGGAATGCGCACCGACCAGCGACGTCTGGCGATCGTGCTGCTTTGCACGATCTTCGCAGCAGTCCCTGCTGCGGCCCAAGAGAAACCGCACTATGGGGGCGAGCTCGTCTTCACCGTGCCCTCCGAGATGCCGTCCTACGACGGGCACCGCGAGCAGACCTTCGGGCTGATCCATCCGATCGCGCCGCACTACAACACGCTGCTGCGCGTCGACCCGAACGACCCCACCGGCACCAAGCCGGTCGGCGACCTCGCCGAGAGCTGGACCGTGTCGCCCGACGGGCTGACCTACACCTTCCAGATCCGCAAGGGCGTGAAGTTCCACGACGGGAGCGACATGACGTCGCGGGACATCAAGGCCTCCTACGACAAGATCATCTTCCCGCCGCCCGACGTCGCAAGCGTCCGCAAGGCCACCTACGCGGTGGTCGAGTCGGTGGAGGCGCCCGACCCCTACACGGTGCGCTTCAAGCTCAAGTGGCCGTCGGGAGCCTTCCTGCAGTCGCTCGCCTCGCCCTGGAACTTCATCTATGAGGCCAACATCCTGGCGAAGGACATGCACTGGTACGAGAAGAACATCATGGGCACCGGCCCGTTCGTGTTCGTCGAGCACGTCAAGGGTTCGCACTGGGTCGGCAAGAAGAATCCGAACTACTGGGACAAGGGCAAGCCCTACCTCGACGGCTACCGCGCGCTCTTCATCCGCGCGCACGCCGCCCAGGTCGCCGCGGTCCGCGGCGAGCGCGCGCACATCCAGTTCCGGAGCTTCACTCCGGCCGACAAGGAGGCGCTGACCGCCGCGCTGGGCGACAAGATCAAGTTCCAGGAGTGCTCGTGGGACTGCGTGCTGCTGGTGGCGATCAACCACCAGAAGAAGCCGTTCGACGACAAGCGCGTGCGCCGCGCGCTCTCGCTCGCGCTCGACCGCTACGAGGCGTCGAAGACGCTGTCCAAGATCGCCATCGTCAAGGACGTCGCCGGGATCCAGGTGCCCGGTACGCCGTACGCCACGCCGCCCGAGGAGCTGCAGAAGCTCGCCGGCTACTGGCCCGACATCGAGAAGTCGCGCGCCGAGGCGCGGCGGCTGCTCAAGGAGGCCGGGGTGCCCGAGGGCTTCTCGTTCACGTTCAAGAACCGCGGGACGCCGATGCCCTACGAACCGATGGCGATCTGGCTGATCGACCAGTGGCGGAAGGTCGGGTTGAACGTGAAGCAGGAGGTGATCGAGCCGGCCGCCTACTACGGCGTGCTCCGCAAGCCCGACGCGTTCGAGGTGGCGATGGACTTCCAGTGCGGATACATCGTCGAGCCCGATCTCGACATCTACAAGTTCATCTCGAACGACAAGAACCCGGACAACTACGGCTACTACACCGACCGGGTGCTCGACGCGCTGTACGAGAAGCAGTCGCGGGCGACGAACGTCGATGAACGCAAGAAGATCCTGCGCGAGTTCGAGCGGCGGGTGCTCGACGAGGAGGCGCACTACATCATGACGCTGCAGTGGCACCGCATCATCCCGGAGAGCTCGAAGGTCCACGGCTGGCAGATCACGCCCAGCCACTACCTGAACAATCAGCTCGACACCGTCTGGCTCTCGGAGTCCGGGGGCTAGCGCCGGGTCTCGTGCGCCGGCGGCGGCGGGCGCCGCCGCCGGCGCGCGGGGAGAAGTGCCGTTGACGAAGTACATCATCAAGCGCTTCCTGCTGATGATCCCGACCCTGATCGGGGTCGCGGTGCTGATCTTCCTGCTGCTGCGCGTCGTCCCGGGCGACATCGTCGACGTCCGCTTCGTCTCGCAGGGGCAGTTCGCGCCGCAGGAGGTGCTGCAGATCGAGCGCGCGAAGCTCGGCCTCGACCAGCCCGTCTGGCGGCAGTTCACGAGCTGGATGTGGGGACTCGCGCACCTCGACTTCGGCGTCTCGATGTGGACCGGATCGCCGATCACCGAGGAGATCAAGCTGCGGTTCGCGCTCTCGCTCCAGCTCGCCGTGATGGCGACGGTCGTGGCGACCGTGCTCGCGATCCCGCTCGGCGTGATCGCGGCGCTCAAGCAGGACACCTGGGTGGACTACGCGGTGCGGGTGTTCTCGATCGCCGGGCTCGCGATGCCGTCGTTCTGGCTCGGCATCGTGCTCATCCTCGTGCTGCTCATCTTCTTCCACTGGCTGCCGCCGATGGTGTTCACGCCGTTCTGGGTCGATCCGTGGGAGAACCTCGCGCAGCTCATCTGGCCGGCGCTCGCGGTCGGCTACCGCTACTCGGCCGTGGCCACCCGCATGACGCGCTCGGCGATGCTGGAGGTGCTGCGGGAGGACTACATCCGGACCGCGCGCGCGAAGGGGCTGTGGCTGAGGCTCATCCTGGTGCGCCACGCTCTCAAGAACGCGATGCTCCCGGTGGTCACCGTCATCGGTCTCGAGTTCGCGTTCCTGCTCGGCGGCCTGGTCGTCACCGAGCAGGTGTTCAACCTGAACGGGCTCGGCCTGCTGTTCGTGGAAGCCATCTCGCACCGCGATTACACGCTCACCCAGGCGCTGGTGCTCCTCGTGGCGTCGGTCTTCATCCTCGTCAACTTCCTGACCGACGTCGCCTACGCGTGGCTCGATCCGCGGATCAGGTATCGGTGACATGAGCGCCGTACCGCAGCAGTCCGAGCTCTTCGACGACGCTCCGGCCAAGCGCCGCTTCTCGTTCGTGCGCGAGTTCGTCGAGCGCCAGACGCTCGGCGCCCTGGGGGCGGCGGTGATCCTCGTGATGGTCTTCGCCGCGGCGGCGGCCCCGCTCCTTGCACCCTACGATCCGCTCGCGATCGACTTCGCAGCGATGCTGAGCCCGCCCGGCGCCGCCCATTGGCTCGGCACCGACGCCTTCGGCCGCGACGTGTTCTCGCGCATCATCTACGGCTCGCGCACCGCGCTGGAGGTGGGGTTGGGCGCCTCCCTCCTCGGTGCGACGGTCGGCGCGGTCATCGGCGTGGCGAGCGCGTACTTCGGCGGCCGCATCGATTTCGTCGTCCAGTGGTTCATGGACATCCTCCTCTCGTTCCCGCTGATCGTTCTCGCCCTCGCGGTCGTCGCGATCCTGGGAACGGGCGCCGGCAACGTCGTCCTCGCGATCGCGGTGCCGATGATTCCGCGGTGCGCCCGCGTGACGCGCTCGAGCGCCCTGGCGATCCGGGAGATGCCCTACGTCGATGCCGCACGGGCCGGCGGCTTCAGCCATGCGCGGATCATCCTCCGGCACATGCTGCCGAACGTCATGGCGCCGTACCTGATCATGATCACGGCCTTCCTCGGCCAGGCGATCCTGCTGGAGGCCTCGCTGTCCTTCCTCGGTCTCGGCGTCCAGGAGCCGACCGCGGCATGGGGATTGATGCTGAGCGGGGCCGCGGTCGATTTCGCGGAAAAAGCTCCCTGGATGGCGATCTTCCCGGGGCTTGCCATCAGCCTCGCGGTGTTCGCGTTCAACCTCTTCGGCGATTCGCTTCGCGACGCGCTCGATCCGAAGCTGAAGACGCTCTAAAGCCGCGCCCCGCGGCCGGGCCCACGGCCGCGCCCGGACGTGGTTTCATGTCTATCTTCTCCATCGACCAGGCAACCGCCGGGAGGTCCGCCATGCCAACGTTCAGGAAGATCGTGCTGTACACCGATCGCGACGGCCGCGCGAAATTCCGCGAGGAGGAGGTGCCGCTCCCGGAGGGGACGCCGCAGTCCATGCTCTCGGAGGTGTTCGGCTCCTCCGGTTACCAGCTGCGCCACAGCCCGCTCGGCTTTCGCAGCCAGTGGCACTGCACGCCCAGGCCGCAGTGGGTCTTCATCCTCGGCGGGGAGATGGAGATCGGGCTGCAGGACGGCAGCTCGCGCGTGTTCAAGCCGGGCGAGCACTTCTATTCGGCCGACACGCTGCCGGAGGGAGCGACCTTCGATCCGAAGGTCCACGGTCACTGGAGCGCCCAGCGGGGCGGCAGCCCGCTCGTGACGCTCTTCGTCAAGACCTGAGGAATGGCGGCCCGGCGCCGCCTTCGCCTACTGCACGATCTGGTTCAGCAGCTTCTGCGACTCCGCCTGGTACTGCGCCTCGCTGATCAGGCCCTGGGTCTGCAGCGACTTCAGCTCCTTCAGCTTCGCCACCGCGGCGGCCTGGCTGCTGCTCACCGCGGGCGGCGGCGGGGGCGCCTGGACGGTCTCGGTGACGTGCACCGTCGGCACCGGCGCGGGGTACACGACCGGCGCGGGCGCCGGATAGTAGTAGGGATGCGCGTAAGCCGATGCGGCCGCAGCGCTCGCCGTCGCTGCACTGCCCCACACGACCGTGCGGTAGGCGGTACGCCGCGCGACGCCGGCGAACGAGAGCGGCGTGAACGGCAGCCCGATGATGTCGATGAAGAGGGAGGCCGGACCCGCCCCTGCCGGCGGCAGCGTCCCGGAGATGACGGCGATATCGTAGGTCAGGTCGGCGCCGCTCACCCGCGGGTTGCGCAGCGTGACGACCGCGTCGGAGAGCTCGTCCTTCCCTTTCTGGAACACCGACAGGGTGGCGTTCGGCGGGTCCTTGAGGAAGCTGTCGGGACCGTTCTTCCAGAACTCCAGGTACTCGCTGGTGCGGTAGTGGCCGGCGATGCGCACCGGCCGGTCCGAGAAGAAGAGCGTGGTCGGACTGATGCTCTTGAGCGTGAGCGTGCGCCCGCCCGCGCCGATCTCCACGCCGGCCGCGTTCTGGACGAACAGCAGCTGGGCCATCACCGGTGCGGCGGCGGGCACCTCCACCGCCAGCGCCGCCGTCGTGAAAAGTGTCGTCGAAGCGGCCATCGATACCGTGGTGACGAGTGTTCGCAAGAGCGCTTTCATGGTTACTCTCCCTCAGGCATTAGCGATGCGTACGGCATCGGCGGCGCGGGCTCAGTGGGTACGGCATGATCGAGAACTTCCACGGATCCGGGTCAGCTTGCGCCGACGCCGGCAGGGGTGCGGAAATCGCCGCTCCCGCGAGTACCACGGCGAAGAATGCACGTGCTTTTCTTCATGATGTTCTCCCTGCGGAAGTCGCGTTAGCGCCAGTAGACCGCGCGGCGATAGGCCGTGCGGCGCGCCACACCGGCGTACGAGATCGGGGTGAGCGGCATGCCGATGATGTCGATGAAGAGCGACACGGGGCCGCCCTTCGCGGGCATGTCGCCCTCCAGGAGCTTGACGTCGTACGTGAGATCCTCGCCTTTCAGCACCGGTTTGCCCAGCGTGAGGACGATGTCGGCGACGGCCCTGTCCTTTTCCAGGATCGACAGGTTCGCATTCGGGTTGTCCTTCGAGAAGCTGTCCTTGCCCTCGCTCCAGAACGGCACGAAGATCCGCGTCGGCATATTGCCCGCGATACGCTCGGGCCGGTCGGTGAAGAAGATGGTGACGGGGCTCACGCCTTTCAGCGTCAGCTTGCCCTTGGCCTTGTCGTAGGTCATCGACTTCGCATTCTGGACGAACAGGAAGTCGGCTTCCTTCGCCGCCTCCTTCGTCGCCTGCGCGAATGCGGCCTTGAGCGGCACTGCCGACGCGGCGAGCACGGCGGCGGCGAGGAATTTGCGTCGATTGGTCATTGGAATCTCCCGCGTTCGAGCGATCTACTTGGCTGCCTTTGCCGCCGCGATTCGCGCCTTGCAGCCGGCCGACACCTCCGACTCGCTCTGCTTCAGGCAGGCCGCGATGCGGCCGCCGCCCGGCTGGATGCCATCGCAGAGAAAGTGGATGTCCTCCTCGCAGGCCTGGTGTACTTCCTTGAGGAGCTCCCGCATCTGGCCGACACGCGCCTTGCACGATGGCGAGAGCTGGGCCGCGTTCGTTTTCAGGCAGGCCGCGATCTGCCCGCCGCCCGGCTTCGCCTGCGGGCAGAATTTCGCGAGATCCGCCTTGCAGCTCGCGGCCTGCGCCAGTGCGCCGCCGCTCATCGCCAGCCCGGCGCAAAGCGCTACCGCCATCGTGATGCGCGCGATCATGGCACCCCTCACTGGACGAGCTGATTCAGGACCTGTTGCGAGGCCTTCTGATACTGGGCCTGCGTGATTAGGCCCTCGTTCAGCAGCCCCTTGAGCTGCTCGAGCTTCTGCGTCGTCGCCGATTGCGGCGCCGGCGCCGCCGGCTTCTCGGTGACCTGAACATTCACCGTCGCCGGCGGGGGCTTCGCCGCGGCGGCCTTGGCCGCGGCCTCCTGGCTCGCGGCGGCGCTCGCTTCGGCCGCGCTGGTGGCCACCGCCGCCGTCGTCACCGCTGCAGCCGTCCCGATGACCGCCACACGCCGGATGTTCCGCCGCCAGAACCCGAGGATGTCGATGAACAGCACCGCGTCGCCCGCGGCCTGCGGCACCGTGCCTTCGATGATCGTGATGTCGTAGATCAGGTCCTTCCCCTGCATGCGCGGGTTCTTCAGATTGATCACCGCGTTCTGCAGGTCCGCCTGCCCGACCTCGAGCATCGACAGCGTCGCGTTCGGCGGGTTCTTGGCGAAGCTGTCCGGACCCTCGCTCCACAGCTTGAGGAATTCGTCGCGGGTGTGATAGTGGCCGGCCATGCGCACCGGGCGGTCGGTGAAGAAGAGCGTCGAGCGGCCGATGTTCTTCATCCGCAGCGTGCCCTTCGCCTTGTTGTACTCGATGCCGGTCGAGTTCTGCACGAAGAGCAGCTCGACCTTCTGGTCCGATATGGACACCGCGGTCGGCTTGCCGGGCGCCGGCTTGGCCGGCGCCTGCGCGAGACCGGCCTGCGGCAGAGCGATCAGCGCGGCGAGCGTGAGCGCAAGCACTTCACGTGTACGGGATCGCAACATCTCCATCTCCCTCTTCGAATGTCTCCGGCTCCGCGCGGCGACCGGGTCAGGGCTGGGCCGCGACGTAGACGAGATTGTTGCCCTGGAAGGCAGCCCGGTAGTAAACGCCCGGCGCGCAGTTGTAGTACTCGACTCCGCCGATTGGGGTGGCCACGCAACCCGGTGGGAGCGCCATCACGACCGTCCCGATCGGCACCGGGCCCGCTGCCGGCGGGGGCGGTGGCTTGGGCTGTGCGGCGGCAGCGCTCGCTGCAGCGGCACCGGCAGCAGCCGCGCTCGCCGTGGCCGCCGTCGCGACCGTGGCTTCCGTATACACGACGCGCCGGGTCGTGCGCCGTGCCACGCCCGCGTAGCTCATGGGGGTCAGGGGCATGCCGATGATCGCCCGGGCGTCGGGCACGAGCGTCACCCCGAGCGGCGCCTCGGGCGCCACGCCGGCCGCGAAGAGCAGCGCGAACGCGGCGCCGAGGAGGAGCGGCCTGCGATCTGCGCGCATCATTTCGTCCCCCCGGTCTTCAGGAAATCGACCCGCTTGGCGCCCTGCGGCGGCGTGAACGCGAACATCCCCTCGGTGATCGTCGGCGCGACGTTCCACTTCGTCATCACCACCGTGAAATCCGGCGCGCCCACGACCTTCGGCGACGTGATGACGTACTTCCGCGGCAACGGCTTCGCCCCCTCCTCGATCCAGATCTGCCAGTCGACGTCGGACTTGCGGAACGCGAGCTGATCGCAGCGCACTCCGGCCACCATTGCCTTTCCGACCACAAAGCCGGCGGTGGTGTCCTGCATCAGCATCTCGTACGCGTCGCGGTACAGGAGATCGCCCGCCGGCGCGTTCACGTCGAGCGTGTCCCGGGCGAAATCGAGCATCGCCTCGATCGTGGCGGGCGCCGCCAGCGTCGCATAGTACTTCTCGTCCGGGTTGTAGAGCGTCAGCGTCTTGCCGTCGTAGAAGTACGCCTGGCGGACGACATCCCCTTTTTCGCGCCGCGCGACCAGCTTGTTCGGCCGCTGCAGTGTGGCCGTTGCGGCGTTGTCGAACTGCAGCTTCTGGCCGGATGTCAGCGTCGCCTCGATCGTGCTCGTCGTGTCGACGCTGAAGGCCTTCAGGCCGGCGAGATAGTCCATCGACTTCTTGAGGATGGCGTTGGCCTGCGGATCGATTCCCGCGGGCTGGGCCGACGCCGTCTGCGGCAGCGTCGCGGCCGCGAGCAGCGCGAACGCCGCGCCCAGCCGGGCAGCACATCTGTACCGTTCGATCATCAACACGGTTTCTTCCCTCCGATCAATCGCGCTTTGCCTTCTCCTGCATCGCCGCCTGGAGCTTCTTGATGTCCTCGGGCGACAGCTGCGGGCGGTCGACCTTGACGGTCAGCTTGTTGAGCTTGGCGGTCAGCGGGAACGGCGGCCTGTAGTCGGCATCGTTCACGCCGGTCAGCGTGTCGGAGCCGATGTCGAAGCTCTCGTCCCACTGCAGGATCATCGGCAGCGTGCGCTCCATCTTCTTCGTGGCGACCACCTTGCCGTCCACCTTGAGCGTGCCGGTGCCGGGCCGGCCGAGGCCGCTGAAGTTGTTGAACGCGAGCGTGCCGGCGCCGATCCCCTCGTACTTGAAGTCGAACTCGACCGTGTGCCGGCCCGGCGGCAGCGCGTCGGGACCCTCCCACTTCAGGCGCTCGAGGTCGACCAGGTTCCACAGGAACACCGGCTTGCCCTTGAGCAGGTAGAAGCCGTAGCCGGCGAAGCGCCCGCCGGAGGTCAGGATCATGCCCTCGGCGCCGCCCTGCGGGACCTCGATGTCAGCGGTGATCGTATAGGAGGAATTGAGCAGTGCCGGGGAATCGCCCTGCGGCAGCCCGGTCATCGGTCGCGTGTAGACGAACTCCGTGCGCCCGGCGGTGATGTTCGGCCGGGGCGCGACGATGCGCGCCGCCACCGAAGCGTCCAGCGGGAAGACCTGGTACTTCCTCGCTTCCGCGACGAACATCTTCCGCATCTCCGCCACCTTCTGCGGGTACTTCGCGGCGATGTCATCGGTCTGGCTGAAGTCCGCGTTCAGGTTGTAGAGCTGGAACACCTGGTTGTTCAGCGGATCCGGGTTCGCCGGGCCGAAGGCCTCCCAGGGCGCGCGATTGACTTTCGTGCTCAGGAACCAGCCGTCGCGATACAGCGCCCACTGGCCGAACATCTCGAAGTACTGCGTCCGGTGGCGCGACGGCGCCTTGGCGTTGGCCGCGTCGAACGTGTACGCGAAGCTCGTGCCCTCGATCGGCGCCTGCTTGATGCCGTCCACCATCTCCGGCGCCCGGATGCCGGCGGCCTCTAGGATCGTCGGCACGACGTCGATGACGTGGATGAACTGGTCGCGCAGCCCGCCCTTGTCCTTGATCCGCGCCGGCCACGACACGACCATGTTCTGGTTGACGCCGCCGAGCCTGGACGCGTTCTGCTTGAACCAGTCGAACGGCGTGTCGAAGGCCCAGGCCCAGCCGGCCGACATGTGGTTGTAGGTCTGCTCGGTGCCCCACACGTCGTAGAACTTCATCTGCACTTCGACGGGCAGCTCGTTCAGGCCGTTGAAGAACGCGACTTCGTTGGGCGTGCCCGATCGGCCCGCCCTCGGCGCTGGTGCCGTTGTCGCCGTTGATGTAGATGACGAGCGTGTTGTCGAGCTTGCCGAGGTCCTCGAAGGCCTGGATCACGCGCCCGATCTCGTGGTCGCTGTACGCGGCGTAGGCGGCGAAGACCTCGACCTGGCGAATGAAGAGCTTCTTCTCCTCCGCGCTCAGCTTGTCCCACGGCTTCAGGACGTCGCTCGGCCAGGGTGACAGCTTCGTATCCTTGGGGATCACGCCGAGGCGCTTCTGGTTCTCGAAGATGCGCTCGCGCAGCTTCTCGTAACCGTCATCGAACAGGTGCATCGCGGCTATCTTGTCCACCCACTCCTTGGTCGGGTGGTGCGGCGCGTGGGTGGCGCCCGGCGCGTACTTGATGAAGAGCGGCTTGGACGGGTCGATCTGGTGCATCCGAGTCATGTAGTCGATCGCGTCGTCGGCCATCGCCGTGACGAGGTTCCAGGTGCCCGGCGCCTTGCCCTGGAACGGATAGATCTGCGTCGTGTTGCGGAAGAGGTTCGGCTCCCACTGGTTGGCGTCGCCCCCGACGAAGCCGTAGAAGTACTCGAAGCCCATGCCGGTCGGCCACTGGTCGAACGGTCCGACCTGGCTGGCGGCGAACGCCGGCGTGTTGTGGTCCTTGCCGAACCAGGACGTGGAGTAGCCGTTGTCGAGCAGGATGCGGCCGATGGTGGCCTTGTCCTTGCCGATGATGCTGTTGTAGCCGGGGAAGCCGGTCGACTGCTCCGAGATCACGCCGAAGCCCGCCGAGTGGTGGTTGCGTCCGGTGATCAGCGCCGCGCGCGTCGGCGAGCACAGCGCGGTCGAGAAGACCCGGTTGTAACGCAGGCCGTTGTTCGCGATGCGCTCCATGGACGGCGTCGGGATGACGCCGCCAAAGGTGCTGGGCACGCCGAAGCCGGCATCGTCGGTGATGATCAGCAGCACGTTCGGCGCGCCCTTGGGTGGCACGACGCGCGGCGCCCACCAGGGCTTCGACTGCAGCGCGTCATTCTTGATCACGCCGCCGAACTTCGGGTCGGGCGCGGGAAGCTGCTTGTTGCTGATGGTCGTGGTGGCGCTGGGCGAACCCAGAATGCCGGTCACCTGCTGCGCCACGGCGAGCGCCGCGAGTAGCGCGCCGGCGATCGAGACGACAAGGTACGTCGTCCGTTTCATCGATTTCATGATTCTTGCTCCTGTCGGCCGTGCTTCGCTTCGTGGATTACTTACAGGAAACTGTTAAAAGTATTCGCACCCTGGCAGCGCGGCTTGATCCGGGTCAAATCCGCGTCGGATCGAGCGGGCCGCTCCGGCATCCCGTCGCGAACTCATTCGCGCGCCCGCTCGATCGCCTCGAGCAGGTCCTTCTTGTCGAACGGCTTGTAGAGCACCGCCACCGGCGCGAACGCAGCGAGCGACCCGTTGACCTCGACGGGTTCGAGCGCGGTGATGAAGATGGTGGGGAGATCGCGACGTTTCGGCGCCGGATATTAGCCGGTCTCCGGCCCGCCCGCTCCCCGCGCTCGCCTCACTTTCCGAGCACGCTCAGCGCGCTGCGCATCGGCTCGCTCGAGACGGCGATGACCCCGTCGAGCGGGCGGCTCATCTCCTCGATCAGAAAGATCGACGTCGAGACGGCCAGCGCGCCGATCGTCAGGGCGACAAGCGCGGTCGCGTTGCGGGGCGCGAACAGGCCGAAGCCGACGAACATCGCGGCGAGCCACGATACGAGCACCACCAGGAACGCCGCGGGCGTCGTACTGCTCGCCTCCTCGAAGCCGACCCAGCGCGCCTGGATGAGATCCGCGACCAGCTGCTCGGCGCGAGCCTTCAGCCTGCGCTGGACCTCGTCGGTCGCGGCGAGCGCGCGGACCTTGGAATCGAGGAGCTCCATGGCGGAAGCGTCGCGCAGGGCGATCACCCCGCCCCCGCGCGCATCGCCGCCGGAGAACAGCTGGTCGATGCGCGCGGCGTAGCCTCTGCGCAGCACCTGCCGGAGCTCGTCCGCCCCCGGACCGTACTGCGCCAGCACCCGGTCGATGAGGATGATCTGCGCCGCGGCGCGCTTGAACCCGTCGTTGACCGCGTCGAACGAGCTCTTCGCCGACGCGATCAGGAGGCCGAGTACCAGCGCCGACAGCGTCGCCATCAGGCCCGTCACGACCTTCACGACGTCCTTCGAGTCGGCGCTCATGTGATGCTCGGGCAGCGCGCCCCGCAGCGCAAGCCCGGCGAGCGCCCCGCCGAAGACGCAGACGAAAGTCACCGTCCCGATCGCGAATGCACTCATCGGCCTTCCCCGTTCTGTCCAATCGCGATTCTTGCATGTCGATCGATGCCCGGTCGACCACGTGGCTTCGAGGCGGTCACCGGTCCCGGACTGCGCCGAGACCGAGCAGACCTCCCGCGCCGCGCGGCAACCCGCTGCGCGCCTGGGGACGCTTCCGCGCCGGGACGGGTTATCCTTCGTTCGATGTCCGGCAATCGATCGCCCGCGCGTTGCGCCTGGTCACTCGGCTTCGCGCTCTCGGTCGCGATCGCCGCCGCTTTCCCGCCGGACGCGCATGCCCAGCAAGCGTTCGCGCGTCCGGTCCGGATCCTCGTACCCGTCGCCGCCGGCGGCACGTCGGACATCGCCGCACGCCTGATCGCGGACGGCATCAAGGACGCCATCGGACAGCCGGTCATCGTGGAGAACCGGCCCGGCGCAACGGGGCGCATCGCCGCCGAAGCCCTCAAGTCCGCCGCCCCCGACGGCGCGACGCTCATGCTCGCGCCGATCGCGGTGACGGTGCTGGCGCCGCTCGTGCTCGAGCCGCTCGGCTATGACCCGGTGAAGGATTTCGCGCCGGTCGCACAGGTCGGCAGGTACGAATTCGCGCTGGCGGTGCGGCCGGACCATCCGGCGCGGACGGTGCCCGAGCTCATCGCGTGGGCGAGGGCGAACCCGGCGCAGGCCACCTTCGGCACCGCCGGCGCGGGCAGCGTCCCTCATCTTCTCGGCGTGATGCTGAGCCGGGCGACCGGCACGGAGCTGGTTCACGTGCCGTACCGGGGCCTCGCGCAGGTCGAAGGCGAGCTGATGGGCGGCCAGATCGCCGCTGCCATCAGCGCGCTCTCCGACCTGAGCGAGCTGCACCGGAACGGGCGGATCCGGATCATCGCGACGTCGGGTGCGAAGCGATCGTCGCTCCTGCCGTCGGTCCCGACGTTCGGCGAGCAGGGGTTCGCAGCGATCGAGGCGGTCGGCTGGAACGCCGTCTACGCGCCGGCACAAACGCCGAAGCCGGCGATCGACCGGCTGTCGGCCGCAATCGCGAAGTCGCTGCGCGGAGCCGCGGCGAGGGAGAAGCTCATCAGCCTCGGAATCGAGCCGACCGGCACGACGCCCGAGGAGCTCGCGGCGATCATGACGTCCGACACGGCCCGCTGGGCGCCGGTCCTCAAGGCTGCGGGATTCAGCGTCGATCGGCGGCAGTAGCGCGGACGAGCCGGAACGCGCTCGCCCGGGTGCGTGATCGGTCGCCGCGCGTCAGGCGACCCCTTCCACGATCCGCAGGTCGCGGTCGACGGCGTCGCCGAGGACGCGCAGCGCTTCCTGGTAGCCGGGGCTGTCGTGGGCCGCGATCGCCTTGTCGAGGCTCTCGAACTCGGTGATCACCGTGCGCTGGTTCAACCCCTTTTCGTAGGTCTTCGACGGCATGCCGCGCACGAGGAAGCGTCCGCCCGCCGCCTGGATCGCCGGGCCGGCGAGCTTCGCGTAGGCGGCGAGCGCGTCGGGATTCCTGATCGAGTGGTAACAAACGACCCAGTAGGCCTTGGCCATCGACTTCTCTCCTTGTGAGGTTGAGCGCACTCGCCTTTCCACGACCGGGGCGGTACGGCGGGGCGCTAGTGTACGCCGGAGGTCACCGGCCGCATGAGCGCGCGAGCTCCGCGCGCTCGGCGTCGCTCAGGTCCGGACTGAAGTGCAGGACGTGATCCAGGATGCCGTCGGTCTCGAAGTAGGCCACGCGGCAATCGAGGTGCACGAATCCGCCGGGAGAGAACCGCCCGTCCTGGTTGAACACGAGGCGGATGCGCCACGCGCCGCGCGCGATCGGCTCGTGGCAGCTGCGGCACCGCGCCTGCGCGCTCGGGGCCTTCTCGGCGCCGTCGATCCGCGGTAGGCGTCGCTGGGCGAGGCTGCCGCGCGCCGCGCGCTCGAGCGCTTCCCGCTCGGGCACGTCCGCGGTCGCTTCGGCGAGGGTCTGCAGAACCGGCTCGGGCCGCTTGTATGCAGCGCACAGCGGGTGAAACCAGATCGTCATCTCGCCTTCCGCGAACGGGTTCGGGAGGCGCTCGCCGAAGCGCAGCTCGCCGCGCTGGATCGCGCGGCCGCAGCCGCGGCACTTGGCGCGGCCGCTCGAGGCGGGCTCGAAGACGTGCGGCATCCCGGAAGGATATCGAAGCGCTGGCCGACGGGCAGATCGCGACGGGCGAGGAGTCGCCAAGGTGGCCGATGCGGACGGCGATCGGTGAGGAAATCCACCAATTCGGGCGGTGCTCGCGCCGACCGGCGGGTCACGAGCTCGGTGAATTCGTCACGCCCCGGCGGGTAAGAGTACGGCCCCTACCCGTCGCGGCAGACCTAAGCTTGGATCACGGTTGGATCGACGCTAAGTGAACCGCTACCGAATTGGAGGAATACTCATGGCATCCAGCATCCGGGTACTGGTGGACGAGTCCGAACGGGGCATCACCATTCGCTGGCTCGAAGCAGGGCTCGAGCGCCACGTGTGGGTGGACCAACAGACGTTCGAGCGCTTCCTCGCGGCTGGCGACACTTTCTACGTCGACACGGTCGCCGCAAACGACAACGGCCACGCATTGAGCGCGTAGCTCCGGTGCCGGGAGCGACCGGCCCCGCGGTTGCGGGTTGCCGGCGCAACCCCGGACGCCGCTGATCCGCTGCGATAGCGCAGCGGCTCCTGCCCTGGCGGGGCTTCCGGAAGAGCGGCCGCCGCTATTGGCCGCCGATGGACACCGCGAAGTTGACCGTCTCCGCCTTGTACGGCGACGGGATGTAGGTGAGCTCCAGGCGGATCTCCTTGAGCTTCTTCGCCTTCAGCGCCACGGCGGGAAAGTCCAAGTCCAGATTTTGCGTCGCGTCCTGCCCGGGGTCCAGCCGCTCGGCGGCGCCGTAGGTCTGGAACTTGATGGTCGGCTCGAACTTCTTCTCCTCGACCATGATCGGCTTGCCGTCGGCGTCGATGAACTGGATCTTGCCGCCGATGAGGCGGATCGTCTGATCGGTCGAGCTGTTCTGCAGCTTGAGCTTCCCGGTGAGCTTCGCCGGCGAGACGATGCTGCCGGTCCCTTTATCGACCCGCTCCGTGATCTTCATGTCGCTGACCTCGCCGGTCATGACCCCGGCCTTCACCGCCAGCTCGGGCGGCGTCACCGTGTAGACCTTGTCCTCGATCACCGCGGCTGGCGTCGACGGGGTTTGCCCGCAACCGAGCATCGCCGCAGCGACACCGGCTGTAACCGTCATCAGAACTACTCGCGTCCACATCGTTCTCTCCTCGCGCGGCGCGCCATCGATCGGGCGGCGGTCGCGCAACCAACGTTGGTTTGCACGGAGCTTGCCTCGCCCCTGCGGCGTTCGACCCCCGATTGCCCGCCGTCGAGATTATCCGTCCCCCCTCCGGCGCCCTCTGTACGTTGGCGTACATAGAGCGGAAGATGTACCCGCACGGCATCGCTGCGATCGATGCGATGATGGCGACTCATAGTCGAGGAGAGCCCACATGCCCAAAGGTGAACAACGCAGCAACCGCGAGACGAAGAAGCCGAAGCAACCGAAGAAGCCGGCCGTTCCCGCGGTACCGTCGGGAAGGCCCAACCCGTTTATCGTGCCGGTCAAGAAGCCCTGACCCGGATCGCCGGATCGCACCGCGGCGCCTTCGAGCGGCGCCGTGGCCGGCCAGCACGCGGCAGCGGTCTGCGCGCGACAGCGACCCGATCCGCGGCGGGCGGGCTACGTGCGCTACCGCACGGCAATCCCCGGGCAGGCCGGATAACCTGCTCGGGAACGGCAAACGGTGGAGCGCAAGCGACGTGAGCTGGGACGTCATCGAACGCAACTGGCAAGGGCTCAAGGGAAAGGTCCTGGCGGAGTGGGACAACCTTTCCGACGACGCCTTCGACCAGATCGTCGGCAAGCACGACCGGCTCGTAGCGCGGATCCAGGAGGCCTACGGCATTTCGAAGGAAGAAGCCGCGCGCCAGATCGAGTCGTTCGAGGAAGCCAACCAGGACTATCGTCCGCCCGACGTTCCCTAGAACTGCGGCGCACGCCGCGGCCGCACGGGGTCAGAGGGTGAGTCAATGTGAAGCACCGGACCGGAACGCGCGCGGTTCGTGCGCTGGCGTACAGACGGGCCCGCCGGCGCATGCGACAAGGGCATTCTGCCCTTGCGTGACCTGCTCCTCAGCAGTCCCTCCTCAAAGAGGCTATCGCGAGGTTCTACTAGCCCGCGTGCGACGCGACCTCTTTCGCGCCTCCCGCGGGATTTTCTTGTGCGGCGCAGGATCGCGCTCGTCGCGTAAATGCGCTGGCGCACAGAACGTGCATGCCGAATGCGGATAATCGTCCCGGCATGCGACCCGCTTCCTTCCTACTCCTCGCCGCCGGCCTGCTGTCGTCGCTCGTCGTGGCCTCCCCGACCGCTGCGGTCTCCGATGCGCCGGTCGCGGGGGAGTCGGTCGTTGACGCCGCGCCGGCGGGAATCGCGCCGGTGCTTGCCCAGGCCGGGGTCGATGCCGACGACCGGTCCGACTTCGGACTGCGCGCGCTCCAGCAAACGAAGCTGAGCTACGTCGCAGGCGATGCCGTCGGCGCCCGCCGCAGCCTCGCGCGGGCGACGGACGCGCTCACCGTGCTGGCGGGCAGCATGCAGGCGCCGGGTCGCGGCGAGGTGTGGATGCTGGTGAACGATCTGCGCCTGATCCGCCTGGTCGAGGGCGGTGCGAATTCCGTAACGCTTCACAGCCTGGTCGACGCCGCGACCCGCGCGGGCGTGCTGGCCGAGCGCTATCCCGACGGGTCGGGCTCACCCGCGGCGGCGCCGCGGAACTGAGGCAAGGATGCGTGAACTAGCTCGCTCCGTCGATAACCTTCACCCGACCGCCGAAGCGCCACGTCCGCGGCGCCGAATCGACGATGACGACAATCGAGCCATCGTGCAGGCGGATTGAGGTTTCATAGCGACTGGTCGATGCCGCGGCGTTCGGCAACTCGTCTTGTCGCGAGTCTTCGATCACGCGTATCGACTCGATCAGGCCGCACTCCTCGCACGCACCCGCGACGGCGATCGGCGGGTTCTGCGCTCCCGCGACCGCTTGCTGCGGGTGCGCGCTTGAGAGAGCGGCCATGATGCCGGCGCTGGCGGTCAGCATCGCCACTGCGCACGCCTCCAACACCCGCAGACGGGAAGGCCAGGCGGTTCGCGTACCGGCCCGGCTTCCATCGCTTTGGTCGGGAACAGCAGCCATTTTGTTAGCTTGATCCAATGTCGGATTGGGATCTGTGCGCTGGCGTACAGACCGGCCAGACTGAACCAGGGATCATTTGATTGGGTGCCTATTTCCTCCCCTGGCACCTGCAGCACCCGGCCCGGAATCGGCTCCCCCCGTTCCGGGCCTTTCTTATTTGGCGACGTTGTTGAGCGACCCCGTTTGTGGGTCGACGGCTGTGGTCGCGCCAATCTGCTACGAGGCTTGTCGCGCGTTCCGGGCCTGTAGGGTGGCAGCGCCCGCCCGCGCGCGCGCCTCTGGCGGCCGACGGTGCGACTTGAAGAACGCCCACATGAGCGCACTCGCGTCCGGTCCCTCGCTCGCGTGGAACGGAAAGGCGCTGTCGCCCCCGCTCCACGCGTGCGCCAGGCCCGGCACCTCGCACACTTGCAGCATCAGGCGACTTCCAGCGTAGTAGTCGCGTTGTACGTGGGGGGTTCCCTCGCCGGCGCCTTGCGGGAGCGTCCCGGGCGCGTGCGCGACCGGCTCGGCGATCCGCTCCGTCGCCCCGTTCAGCGTCCTGAACTGCTCGGACAGGTGGGCCAGGTTGATCGGGCTCACAACGCCGTCCCGGCGGCCGTGGATGAGGATCGCCGGCATCGACGGAAAGGCTGCCGGATCATGGAGCGCGTCGCGCACCGCCGCCGCCGGCGAGCTGGAGGCCCCGAGCTGCATGGCCGTGAACGCGGCCGTCGCGGAACCGGCCGCGCCGAACGCCACACCGGAATGAAGACCCACCGCCGCAATCAGCTCCGGACGACGCAGCGCCACGATATGCGCCATCGAGGCTCCCGCCGACATGCCCGCCGCGTAGATGCGCGACCGGTCGATGCCGTATTTCGCGACGACGGTCTCGATCATGGCGGCGATCAAAGCGGCATCGCCCGATCCGCCCTGCGTCGCCCGGTCGTACCACTGCCAGCACCGATGGCGGTGGGCGCTCATCGACTGCTGCGGATAGAGGACGACGAAGTCCTCCTGCCCGGCGAGCTGATTCATCCGCGTGCCCTGCGCGAACTCCGCGGCCGTTTGCTCGCACCCGTGCAGCATCACGACCAGGGGCAGCGCCCGGCTGCGCGCGGCCGGCGGAAGATAGATGGAGTGCGCGAGACCGCTTCGCGGCCTCGCGCCGTTGACGCGCGACGGGAGATCGGCGCTGACCCACGCGCCCCCGTCGGGCGCGAGCGCACTGTCGGGTCCCGGCGCCGCGGCAGGCCCCGGCTCGGTCGCGAGGGGTGCTCTCGAGAAGCGGGCGGCGACCCGGTCGCGCAACCGCCTACCTGCGACGCCAGCGCTGCGCGCGATCGCCTTCCACCAGAAAGACTTTGCGCCGCGCATCAGCCTGGATTCCGCATGAGAGGAGGGTACGGTGCGGCACGCGTCCGTTCTGTGCGGTAGCGCACCGTAGCCCGCGTCGCGCGCGGACTCGCCGCATGCCGAAAAACCTTCGTCGTTGCGTGCGTTAGCGAACGTAATGTCGCCCGTTGCTCGTGTACGCTCGGCAGATGCCTGCTCACGGGTTCCCTCAAACCTCCAGGAGACTTCGGTGCCGTCCAAACGGCGCGCGGCCAACGCGAACGGTCTGATTGCGGCGTTGCCCCGCAAGGATCGCGAGCACCTCCTGGCGGGCTGCGAGCGCGTCGAACTCGCTTTCGGCGATGTGATCTGCGAGCCGGGCGGCCGCATCCGGCACGTTTACTTCCCCGCCGACGGTTTCATCTCGCTGTTGACGCCGCGCGACGGCTGCACGAGCCTGGAGGTCGGGCTCGTCGGCAGCGAAGGCATGCTCGGAATCACCCTCATGCTCGGCATCGACGTCTCCCCCTTGCGCGCGTTGGTCCAGGGCTCGGGCGCCTCGATGCGGATGGATGCCGCGCTGTTCCTGCGTGAGCTCGCCTACAGCGCCGCCCTGCAGAGCGAGCTGAACCGCTACCTCTACGTCTCGATGGCGCAACTCGCCCAGACGGCGGCGTGCACGCACTTCCACCTGCTGGAGGCGCGGCTCGCCCGCTGGCTCCTGATGACCCACGACCGGGCGCACGCGGACGATTTCCATCTGACCCACGAGCTGCTCGCCCACATGCTCGGGGTCCGCCGGGTCGGGGTGACCAAGGCGGCCGGCGGGCTGCAGCGGCGAAAGCTGATCCGCTACCACCGCGGCAAGATCACGATTCTCGCCCGCAGCGGCCTGGAAGCCGCCGCCTGCGGGTGCTACCGGGCTTCGCAGAACGTGTACGAGCGCTTCCTCAGCCAGTAGCACGCAGCCGACCGCACTCGCCTCGGATCATGTCGCGGTGGCATCGGGAAGCAGGCGATCGCTTTCCCGCTTGACCACTGCGTAGCATTCGCAGGCGCGGGCCTCCAGGCCCGGCCGATCCAGCACCGTGATGCGGCCGCGGCTGTAGCGGATCAAGGCGGCGCCCTGCAGCTTCCCGGCGGCCTCGGTGACCCCCTCGCGGCGCACCCCCAGCATGTTGGCGATCAGCTCCTGCGTCATGGTGAGCTTGTTCGAGGGCAGCCGATCGAGGCTCAGCAACAGCCAGCGACAGAGCTGCTGGTCGACCGAATGATGCCGGTTGCAGACCGCCGTCTGCGCCATCTGCGTCAGCAACGCCTGCGTATAGCGCAGCAGCAGATGCTGCATCGGCCCGGCGCGGATGAACTCGCGCTTCAGCATCTGGGCCGAGAGCCGAAACGCCGAACCGGCGCTCTGCACGATGGCGCGGCTCGGCGTGGTCTCCCCTCCCATGAAGAGGGCAACCCCCACGATTCCCTCGTTGCCGACCACGGCGATCTCGGCGGACGCGCCATCCGCCATGACATAGAGCAGGGAGACGATCGCCGTCGTGGGGAAGTAGACGTAGTCCTGCTGGCTGCCAGACTCGTAGACGACCTCGCCGAGCACCATCGGGACCACCTCGAGGTGGGGACGGAGCCGTTCGCGCTCGGCCGCCGGCAGGACGGCCAGAAGCCTGTTCATTTCGGGAATTTGCGCGACTGCCACGGCTGGTATCTCCGGTCAACGTTTGACCTTACCGAAGAACCTCGGGCCGTATCTGTACGCCAGCGCACAGAACGCCCCGGGGAGAGTGGCATAGCCTGAAGCAGGCGTGCCTAGTGGACCGGGAAAAAGCATTGTCAGGATTCATCAGGCACGAGTGCCCGCGGTGCCGGGGCGCCGGCACATCGGCGGGTCTCATCCGCGTGCGGCGCCGGTTCATCGATCGGCTGATCAGCCTGATCCGGCTGCAACACCGCTACCGCTGCCGGTCGATGGACTGCGATTGGGAAGGCAACCTCCCCACCCCGCGCCCTCCGACGCTCGGCGCCCCCCCGCGGTGACCGCGCAAATACCCGGCACGACTCGCCGTGGCAGCGCTGCCGTTCTATGCGGGCGAGGGCACTCCGAGGCCGCGTCGACGCAGCGTCTCGCGAACGTTCCGGGTCGTGCGAATGCGCGAGAAAGCCGGTGATCCGCGCACCGTACTCGAGCGCAGCCCACTCCTCTTCGTAGAGCCGCGCCACTTCGTCGATCTGGCACTTGCGATTCGCGGGCGAGGAACTCGATCGCTCGCTGCTGTTGGGATTTACTGTCGGGCTGAGGGAGCATTGGGGAGATCCAGGTATGGGTTTCCCATGCAGACTACCCCGCCCGTCCCCTGGAGCGTCGTACGTCAGCGCACATAGCGCCCGATCGGCAGCAGCTCTTTCCCCACTCTGTACGCTAGCGTACAGAGCGAACCGGACGGCGCGGGGGACAATAACGGGGAGCATGCGATGCATGGGACCGGTGGAAAGGATATGAGGGATGATCTCGTACGGTATTGTCGAGTTGCCGTGGTGGGGTTATCTGACGGTCACCCTTGTCCTGACCCACACCACCATCGCCGCAGTCACGATATTCCTGCATCGGCATCAGACCCATCGCGCGCTGGACCTGCACCCGGCGATCAGTCACTTCTTCCGGTTCTGGCTCTGGCTCACCACCGGCATGGTGACCAGGGAATGGGTGGCGATCCATCGAAAGCACCACGCCAGGGTCGAGACCGCCGCAGATCCGCACAGTCCGCAGATCCTCGGCATCGGCCGGGTGCTGGGGGCCGGCGTCCTCCTCTACACCAGCGAGTCGCGTAACCGCGACACGATCGAAAAGTTCGGCCGCGGCACGCCCGACGACTGGATCGAGAAGCATGTCTACGCCGGGTGTCCCACATGCGGGGTCGTCCTCATGGGACTAATCGACGTGGTCGCGTTCGGGCTTGGTCCGGGCAGCCTGATCTTCGGGATCCAGATGATATGGATCCCGTTCTGGGCCGCCGGGGTGATCAACGGGGTCGGGCACTACTGGGGATACCGCAACTTCCCCGTCGAAGACGCCAGCACCAACATCGTCCCCTGGGGCATCCTGATCGGGGGCGAAGAGTTCCACAACAATCACCACGCCTATCCGACTTCGGCGAAGCTTTCGAGCGCCTGGTACGAGTTCGACATCGGCTGGATGTACATCCGCATCCTCGAGATGCTCGGGCTCGCCCGGGTCAGGAGGGTTGCCCTCGCGCCCCGGCTCAGCGCCGGGAAGACGGCGTGCGACGCGGACACCGTGAAGTCCATCGTGACTCACCGCTACCACGTGCTCGCGCAGTATCACCGCTCGGTCGGAAGCGCATGCCGGCGGGAGATCCGCAGGCTGCGACGGCACGCCGCGACCCCGAGCGAGGGCGGCATCGACGCACTCTCGGCGAGGAGCCTCCTTCGCTGGCTGCGCTTCCACACGTGGGATTGGCGAGCGCGCCGCCCGATGATCCTCGATTCGCTGGTGCGCAAGCACGAGCTGCTGCATACCGTGTACTCGATGCGGCGGGAGCTGAGCGAGCTCTGGAGCCGATCGAGCGCGTCGACCGACCAGCTGGTGAAGCAGCTTTCCGATTGGCGCGAGCGGGCGGAGGCCAGCGGGATCGCCGCGCTGCGCGAGTTCGCGCGCCGGCTGCCGCACTACGTTTGATCGCAAAGCCGGTGCGATCGAATCGTCCTCCGTACGCCACCGCACCGACCCGGCGCGGCGTTGTCGATACCCTCCATCCACGAGGCAACGCCAGACTTGGAGGCATCATGACTACGGGAACCCTTATGTACTTCTACAAGACCAGAAAGTTCGGCTTCATTCGACCCGACGACGGCTCGAAGGACGTGTTCGTGCACGTCACGGCCGTGCAACGCTCCGGCCTCGGCAGCGTCGCCGAGGGCCAACGGCTCTCGTACGACCTGGATCGCGGCGCCGACGGCGAGCCGTTCGCATTCAACCTGAAGGCCGCCAGCCGCGAATGACGGCAGCACCGGGAACGACGTGAGGCGGGACTTATATCGAGGACTCCTGGGAGGCGCCGCCTCGGCCGCCGCCTGGGGGCTCGCCAAGCAGATCGATCAAGCGGCACGACACAGTCAGTCTCAGCAGAGAGCGCGCGCGATTCAAACCTGGGAAGGAGAGGGCGGCAGCGCGACCGATCGGCCGACGCCGCGAGCCCTGCGGAGTCCCATTTTCGAGTGAGGACCTGGCGCAGGACGCGGCGCCAGCTCCGGCTCGTGCGGATCGCTGCAGGCGCCTAGGCCCGGATCCGCGGCTTCGATGCGCCGCTGCCGTCGGGCCACCGACGGACTTCATCCGGCGGCGTGCGGCCGTATCATCGTTGCCATGAAGCCCTCGTCGTGCGCTGCGTCGGCAGGTGGACGCGGCCCGCCCGGCAGGACCGCGACATGACGGATCCAGGATGAAGCTCGGTTCGCAGGACCTCGAACGGCTAGCGGGCCTCACGCTGGATCATTACGACCAGCGCGCCGAAGATTTCCGGGACGGCACGCAGGATCACGACGTCAGCCAGAACATCGCGGCGCTGTTGCAATATATCGCGGGCGCGCGCCCTTTCACGATACTCGATTTCGGCTGCGGGCCGGGACGCGACCTCAAGGTGTTCGCCGGGCTCGGCCACGTCGCGGTCGGTCTGGAAGGCGCCGCCCGCTTCGCCGCGATGGCGCGAGCCCACAGCGGCTGTGAAGTGTGGCAGCAGGACTTCCTCAAACTCGACCTGCCGGATGAGCGGTTCGATGGCATCTTCGCCAACGCCGCGCTCTTCCACGTCCCCGGGCAGGAGCTGCCGCGCGTATTGCTGGAATTGCACGCCACGCTCAAGCCGGGCGGCGTGCTGTTCAGCTCGAACCCGCACGGCCACAACGAGGAAGGGTGGAACCGCGGACGGTACGGCGCGTACCACGATCTCGAGACCTGGCGCCGCTACGTGTCGGCTGCAGGCTTCGTCGAGCTCGCTCACTACTACCGCCCTCCCGGGCTACCGCGCGGGCAGCAGCCCTGGCTGGCGAGCGTCTGGCGGAGGCTTGCATGATGATCGAATCGCTGCTGCTCGCCGTGACCCGCGTCACGACGATGCTCGGGCAGCGGCACTTGACCAACGCGACCGGCTTTTTCTTCGAGCGGGAAGGCCGGTTGTACCTGGTGACCAGCCGGCACGTGGTGCTGGACGAGGCGAGCGATCATCACCCGGACCGCTTGGAGATCGAGCTGCACGTGGCGCCGGAGAACGTGGCGATGACGAGGCAATTCTCCATCCCGCTCTACCGGGACCGGCAGTCGATCTGGCGAGAAGCGCGCGACGCGGCCAGCGCGATCGACGTCGTCGCCCTGGAGCTCGAGCGGCCTGCCCTCCCTGCGACGCTCCTTTACCACGCATTCACGCCCGCGCACCTCGTGAAGGAACTCGACGAGATCGAAGTGGGAACGTCGGTGCTCATCGCCGGTTTCCCGCTGGGCTTCCACGACACGCTGCATCGTCTGCCGGTCGCCCGGCAGGCGGTGATCGCCTCGGCCTTCGGGATCCGGTTCCAGGGCCACGGCTACTTCCTGACGGATGCGCGGATGCATCGCGGCACGAGCGGCGCACCGGTGGTCGCGCGCGACTTGACCCAGGGCGCCGGTCGGGTGGAGCTGCCGTGGATGCTGCTCGGCGTCCACGCGGGCCGGATGGACGTCGCCAACCGCGACATCGAGCAGGACGAACGGCTGGACCTGAACTACGCCTGGTACGCCGACGTGCTCCTGACCCTCACGCAGGACGCGGCGTCGGCCTAGCCGCGCCGCTTCCCGCTGTTCTTCGTCTTGCGGGCTCCGCTGCTGGACTTCGCGTCGTCCGCTTTCTTGTAGTCGCCGATGACGCCTTTCACGGGACAGACGCCGAAGATCGGACACTTCCTGCAACCGACGGCTATGGCGATCGGACAAAGGGTCATTGGTACGCTCCTCGCCGCGGTGTTCGACGGCCCGGGTCCCGGGAGTGGATTCCGGCCTTCGGGGGCGCCCCGCGTCGGGTTGGCCCTGCCCGATCGTACGCTTGCTGACGCTGCCCGAGGGCAGGCCGCAGTGGCTTGGCGTCGTGACGCGGATTTCAGATAGACGAAAACCTTCGCGCAGACGGCGCCTTCGCTTACGCGGGGCGCCGCAGCGGCATTGATACGTCGAACAAATATTCGGTTCGCTCTGTTCGCTAGCGCACTGTCCTCGACCTCGATGCCCGGGTACGCTTTTCGCGTGCGGCCCATGTTTCCCCAACCCCGTTAGCGCGTCGATGACCGTACTCGTGTCCGTCAAGATCAACGACGGCGTCGTCATGGCCGCGGACAGCGCCAGCTCGTTCGCCAGCGGCATGATCTATCACCACGCCCAGAAGATCGTGAACCTGAGGAAGGGGCTACCCATCGGCGCGATGGTGACCGGCGCCGGCGGCATCGGCAACGAGTCGATCGACACCTTGCTGAAAGACCTCCGGCGGCGATTCAGCGGCGGAAGCGCCGATCACCCCGACTGGAAGCTGGAGCCCGATCGCTACACCGTCGAGCAGGTCTCGGTCCGGGTCAGGGAATTCCTGTTCGAGGAGAAGTCGCGGCCGCTCGGCGGCGGCGTCTGGACGAAGGTACGCCTCTGCGGCTACTCCGCCGGCCGTCCCCTGGCAGAGGTCTGGGAAGTGCAGCTGATGGGGCTCGAGTGCGCCGCGCCGACGCAGGTTCAGGCGGAGCAGGAGTTCGGTCCGCGATGGGACGGCGAATACGAGGCCCTGGACAGATTGATCTTCGGCCTCGGGACCAAGTTCAACGAGGCCTACACGAAGCACGGCCTGTCGGCGGAACTGGCCGCCGACGCGCGGGCCAGGCTGGCCCCCGAGCTGTACGAGCTGCTGTTCCTCGAAGCCATGCCGATCCACGATGCCGTCGACCTCGCCCGCTTTCTCGTCCAGACGACCATCGGCTTCGTCAAGTTCTCGGTCAGTCGCCCGAAGACGGTGGGTGGCCCGATAGAGATCGCGGCCATCACGAAGCACGAGGGCTTCAAATGGATCGAGCGGAGGCATTTCTTCCCGCCCGAGCACAACGCGTCGGACTGAGCGCGGACGCCAGTTGCTGTCCCACATGCGCTCCTGTCCCCGCGCCCGCCCCGTTCACCAGCTGCGAGATCGGGCATGACAGCGGAAAGCACCGCGGACCAGCTCGACGCGCTCGCCACGCATCTCGCCGCGACGCGCGAGTCGCTATTGCAGGGCTGGCGGGAGGCGGCCGACGCGGACCCGCAGCTCACGTCCGCCTCGGCCCTGTCCCGCGCGCAGTTCGTCGACCACATTCCCGAGGTGCTGGATGCCTTCGAGCAGATGCTCCGCGCCCCCTACGGTCACGATCGGGCCGAGGCAGCCAAGGGCCAGCGCGAAGGTGCGGCGGGCCATGGGATGCACCGCTGGCAGCAGGGTTACCGGCAGCGCGAGGCGATGCGGGAATGGCGCCACCTGCACCTCTGCCTCGTCGACGAGCTGGAAGCGTACTCGCTCGCGCACCCCGGGACCGCAGCCGAAGCGATGGCAATCGCGCGGCGGGCACTCGCGGAGCTGTGCAGCGACGGCGTGTGCGAGAGCGCCGATCAATACCAGCAGTTGCAGCGGAGCGAAGCGGCGGGACGCGAGCGCGAGCTCGTGCAGGCGCTCGAGGCGCTCGAGATGCTCGATGCGCGCCGGGCCGAGACGCTCCGCGAAGCCGCGCACGACCTGCGCGGCAGCCTAAGCGTGGTGACGTTCGCGACCGTGGCGCTCGACCGGCAGACTGCCGCGGACGATGCGCGCGCGCACTCCCTCGCCGAGCTGCACCGGGGCGTGGCCTCCATGACCGCGCTTCTCAACGACCTGATCCGCCTCGCCCGCCTCGAGGCGGGCCACGAGCGACGCACCGACGCGCCGTTCGACGCGGCGGTGCTGCTGCGCGAGCTGTGCATGGCGATGCAGCCGCTCGCGGCGGAGCGCGGGCTCGCACTCGTCGCCGACGGGCCGGCGATGCTCGCCGTCGAGGGCGACCGCATCAACACCTACCGGATCGCGCAGAACCTCCTAGTGAACGCATTGAAGTACACCGAGCGCGGCGGCGTGAAGGTCACCTGGGAAGCCGATCCGACCGACCCGGGCTGGCGCTGGTTGCTGTCCGTGCAGGACACGGGGCCGGGGTTGCAGGCAAGTGCGTCGGCGCCGTTCGCGCGCGCACTGAAGGCGGCGACCGACGACGCGCAGGCCGTGGGCGAGCAGGCGGATGCGGACGGCGAGCCGTCGGCGGAGGCCGAGCCGCCGCCGATGCTCCGCTCGCAGTCCGGGCGTCGCGCCCAGGACGAGCCGGCCGGTGAAGGGATCGGGCTCGCGATCGTAAAGCGGCTTTGCGAGCTGCTGGACGCCAGCCTCGAGCTGCACACGGAGGCCGGCAAAGGAACGACCTTCCGGGTGCTGTTCCCGCGACAGTCTCCGCGAACCGCGGGCGGCTCAGGCCAAGGCGACTCAGGCGGCCCCTGACCGGCGTACCGGTGCTAATGCGGCTCTGCTACGCGATTGCAGGATCACGTCGCGAGCGTATTGGGGAGCAGACGATCGCATTCCCGCTTGACTACCGCGTAGCATTCGCAGGCTCGGGCCTCCAGGCCCGGCCGATCCAGCACCGTGATCCGGCCACGGCTGTAGCGGATCAAGCCGGCGTCCTGCAACTTCCCCGCAGCCTCCGTGACCCCT
Source organism: uncultured beta proteobacterium (assembly GCA_963789885.1). Taxonomy (GTDB): domain Bacteria; phylum Pseudomonadota; class Gammaproteobacteria; order Burkholderiales; family SG8-39; genus DATEDA01. The sequence goes on from CAWBNB010000064.1 coordinate 400,482, forward strand.
TCGCGGCGCACCCCCAGCATGTTGGCGATCAACTCCTGCGTCATGGTGAGCTTGTTCGAGGGGAGCCGGTCGAGACTCAGCAGCAGCCAGCGACAGAGCTGCTGATCGACCGAATGATGCCGGTTGCAGACCGCCGTCTGCGCCATCTGCGTCAGTAACCCCTGCGTATAGCGCAGCAATAGGTGCTGCATCGGCCCGGCGCGAGTGAACTCCCGCTTCATCACCTGCCCCGAAAGCCGGAGCGCCGCGCCGGCGCTCTGCACGATGGCGCGGCTCGGGGTGGTCTCCCCTCCCATGAAGAGGGCAACACCCACCATTCCCTCCTTCCCCACCACGGCGATCTCGGCGGACGAGCCGTCCGCCATGACGTAGAGCAGGGACACGATCGCCGTGGTGGGGAAGTAGACGTAATCCTGCCGGCTGCCGGATTCGTAAACGACATCACCGAGCGCCATCGAGACCGGCTCGAGGTGGGGATACAGGCGTTCGCGTTCGGCTGGCGGGAGGACAGCCAGTAGCCCGTTCGTTTCGGGAGTCTGGGCGGGAGGGCTTGCTGGCATGTCCGGTTGAGGTTCGACGTCGCTGACAAGAGTCTAGCCCCTCGGTATGCCTGCGTACAGAGAGCCCCGGGGGAAGGGGAGGATGATCGCCGCGCTGCTGCCGCCGGAACCCTCATGCTCAAGCCGGATCCGATCGCCGACCGCTGCGGCTCGTTCTGTGCCAACCTACCCTGCAAGGAACTGCAGTGAGCCGACCGACCCTGCATTACATCTTTGATCCGCTGTGCGGCTGGTGCTATGGCGCGTCGCCGCTGATCGAAGCCGCGCGCAAGGTGAACGGCCTGGACATCGCGCTGCATGCTGGCGGCTTGATGACCGGCTCCGACCGGCAGCCCATCACAGAGGCTCTGCGCCGCTACGTGCTGGAGCATGACCAGCGCATCGCCTCGTTCACCGGGCAACCGTTCGGAGAGGCTTATCTCAACGGCCTCCTGAACGACCGCGGCGCGGTCTTCGACTCGGAGCCGCCGATCGAAGCCATTCTTGCCGCCGAGGAGCTCGGCGGGCGTGGGCTCGACATGCTCGCGCGCATCCAGAAGGCCCACTACGTCGAGGGCCGGCGGGTTGCGGATCGCGGCGGTGCTCGTCGGTCTCGCCGCCGACATCGGCCTGCCCGAGGCGACGTTCAAGCCGATGCTGGAGAAGGTCGCCGGACCCACCGTGGCGAAGCACATCGCCGCCAGCCGCGATCTGCTGCAGGCGCGTCGGTGGACAAGGCTTCCCGACTTTCGTGTTCGACGCGGGCCGGAATCTCGAGACACTGGACGCCGCTCGCTACTTCGGCCGCGTTCCCCCGTGGCATGAGGCGCTGGTGGAGCGCGTGAGCGCGAGCCAGGAATCCAGGAGCACCTGAGCGCAGGATACGTCGCGGTTGTCAACGTCCTCGCTCGTCAATCTTCATCTTTCGCGTCCGCGGCGTCACTTCTGCACCGCGCCTGCAGTGCTGCCCACCCCTGCGGTCCGAGCCTCTGCAGCGTGCGCATGTTGCGCTCGTAGATCGTCTTGGCCTCCGGGAAGGCGGCCACGGCCCGGTCGATGCTCTCCTCGCGCAGCAGATGCAAGGTCGGATAGGGCGAGCGGTTGGTCGCGTTCGTGACGTCGTCGGCGGCGGTGCCGGCGAACCGGTACTGGGGGTGGAAACTCGCCAACTGCAAAACGCCGGCGTAACCCAGTTCCTCGAGCGCAGCATCGGCGGCGCCCAGGAAGTCGTTGAAGTCGAGAAAGCTCGCGAGCACGTAAGGATGGATCAACAGCGTCGTTTCCGTCCGTGCGGGCTCCGTGCCCGCAAGCAGATGGAGCTCCTCACGCAGGGTGGCGAGCAATGCGTCCGGATCGGTCGCATCGCTGACGGCGTACCGGATCTGATTCTTGACCTGCACTGCCCTGGCGAACGGGCATAGATTCAATCCGATCACGGCCCGATCAACCCAGGCCCGCGTTTCGGCGATGACCGTGTCGGCTGCGAAGGTCATCGGGGGCAGCCTACCGCTCGGCCTCGCCACGCTCGCCGCGCTATCTCCCTCCGCCCGGGAAGCCGAAGACCGGCCCCTCGGGCGTCTGCTGCATCGCCTGCTGCTTCGAAGCGGAACGGCCGCTAGGCACGCTTGAACATGCGCACGGCGAATATCAGGACCACGGCGCCGATGGTCGCGACGATCAAGGCGCCGATCAACCCGCCTCCGGCGACCAGGCCGAGCTGACGAAACAGAAACCCGCCGACCAGCGCACCCAGGACCCCCAGCACGATGTCGCCGACGACGCCGTAGCCGCCGCCACTCATGAACTGTCCCGCCAGCCATCCGGCAGCCAGTCCGATCACAATGAACCAGAGAAATTCCATGTCGTCTCTTCCTTTTCCGGGTTGATGATCCGGTGCCGTCCCCGTGACTCGCTGCTTCCGAGTCGGGGACAGCCCACATTTACACAGCTTACTCGCACAACGGCCCACGATCTGTACGCTGTCGCACACACGACGCGTCTGGCAGGCAGCCGATTCACACCGCTAAAGCTACCAACAGGGCCGAGACCCGCCCGAGATGGGCCTCGTCCCGGCGCAGTACGGTTCAGGATTTGCCAAAGCGTGTCTTCGCCTGGTTCACGCAGTAGTCTTTGGCGCCGCCTGCGTAGACGTCGCACTTCTCCTTTGCCACAGCGTAGTCGGCGTCGCGCTTCTCTTCCGCTGCTGCCTTGCGTGCATCGGCGCCTTGTTCATCCGCCTTCATCCGCGCTTCCCCCGACGTCTCCTTGGCGGCCTTGTTCGCCTGCGAGACCTTCATCTGCGCCTTGGCGTCCGCCTTCGCGCGGGTCTCGGCAGCTTTCGCCTCCTTCACGCAGACGTCTTTGTCGTTGCCGGCCTTGTCGTCGCACTTTTCCCTGGCCACCGAGTAATCCGCCTGCGCCTTGGCGAGGCGTGCTTCGTAGCTTGCTTTGTCGGAAGGCTTGTAGCGAGCTGCGAGCTCGGCCTTCGCGACCTTCTCTTTGCCGTTGGCTTCGGCCATGCACACGTCCTTCGCGTTAGCCGCCAGCGAGTCGCAACTCACCCTCGCAGACTTGGCTTCCGCCACGATGGCGGCCGTGCTGGCCTTGTATTCGTCTTTCGACATGCCTTGTGCAGTCGCGCCGAAGCTGAGCGCGAGGCCGATCGCAATCGCGATCACGTTGATGTTGGGTCTTTTCACTGTCGTTCCTTCATATTGCAAATCAGAGGTTGAGGCATTGGCGGGCGCCTTCGCGCCCGCCCCAACCTGCTTACACAGGGCGGCTGAACTCACGCTGGCGTTTCTGCCAGTCGGAGAGCTGTCGCTCGGCTTCCTCTTTCGAGATCCCGTACGTTTCCTGGATCTTGCCGGCGAGCTGATCGCGCTTGCCCGCAATCACGTCGAGCTGGTCGTCGGTGAGCTTGCCCCACTGCTCCTTGACATTGCCCTTGAGTTGCTTCCAGTTGCCTTCCACTTGATCCCAGTTCATTTCGATCTCCTAACGTTGATTGAATATCCGTAGCGGTCGCAGTGTTCGACCGACGGGTCGCGAACGAACGCTCTGCCAGCGCAGGGCGCTCTGTCCATGCGGCGGAATTGCCGCGCGGTCGCTGAGTCACTGGCGCCGACGGCGTCGATTTCGACGCGAGCACCGCTGGTTGTAGCGGTCGGAACCGAGGGGGGTCGATGTGTCCACGGTCATGCTCGTCTCGGGCTGATGCCCTTGACCTGAGCCACTGCATTGATACGCCGAATACCTTCTTCGTTCCGTACGCTAGCGAACGTAATCGAGCCAGATGCTCGTGTAGGCTCTTCGGATGCCGTCAGACGGGCTCCCTCGAGCTAGGAGGGAGGGGACCGATCCTACTGGGTGCGAAGAATGAAGATGATTCAAACGCGTGAACTGGAACGCCTGGTGCGTCAGACCTTTCCACAAAAGGGCTTCTTCTCCGCGCGCGCCGATCTGGACGGAAGCATGCCCTGGCCCTTCGTGATTTTCGTACACGGCGGTTCGGATCCGTACCTCGACCAGCATTTCGACGCGTGGCTCAGCGGCTCGCCGACGTTCGTCTCGGCCTATCAAGTAATGAACGGCCTTTGCCGGGCGGGCGCGCTTGCGCCGGGTGAGTACGGCCTGTCGCGGTCGAACTAACCTCGGCTCGTATCCTGGACGGCCCGGTTTCGGTTGCACAAAGGAAATCCCCATGAACATTACCTTGAGCCTTGCTCCCCTGGTCTCGCTTGTCGCCGGAATTCTCATTCTGGTCGTGCCCCGGTTGCTGAACTACATCGTCGCCGCTTATCTGATCGTCGCCGGCCTGCTCGGGCTGTTCGGGGACATTCATCTGAAGTAGACCCGCTGCGCGTCATCGATTCACGAAGACCCGCCAAAGCGGCGTCGCGTCGACGCAGCATCGACTTCAATCCGATCGCGCCGTCCTGCCAGTCAAGAAAGATCTTCCGCCTTGGGTACGCAGGCGCACAGAGAGTTGCGCCGGGTACGAGGACAATTGCCGCAACGATCCCGCATTCACCGAGCTTCGGTGCGCCGGCTTCGCGAACGGCAAGGAGAAACGAAATGACACTAGGAATGATCCTCTTGATCGTAGTGGTTCTCGCACTGCTCGGCGTACTTCCGAACTGGTCGCACAGCAGGAGCTGGGGTTACGCGCCGAGCGGTGTAGTCGGGCTCGTGGCGGTAGTGCTGGTCGTCATGCTGGCCACAGGTCGCCTTTAACACGCTTTCTTGACCGGAGACCCCGGTCGAGTCGCGCGTTCGTATGAGAACGGTGACGCGCGGCTCAACTCAGCCATTGCGGCAGGTGATCCATGTTTGACCTTCGAATTTTCAGTGCGGTACTGCTCGGCTTGTCATTGGCGGCGCTCGGCGGCTGCGCGACCACCACCGAGGGCGGTGCAGTCGGCGCCGACCGCTCCCAACTCATGCTCGTGTCCTCGCAGCAGCTCGACGAGATGGCCGCGCAAAGCTACGCCAAGCTGAAGGCCGACGCAGAACGCCAGGGCGCGCTGAACCGGGATCCGGCGATGCTCCAGCGCGTGCGCGCGGTGGCGAGCCGCATCGAGCCGCAGACAGCGACATTCCGTCCCGACGCGCCAGGCTGGAAGTGGGAAGTCAACGTCCTGAACAGCGACCAGCTCAACGCGTTCTGCATGCCCGGCGGAAAAGTCATGTTCTACAGCGGGCTGATCAATCAGCTCCGTCTGACCGACGACGAGATCGCGGTCGTGATGGGGCACGAAATCGCGCACGCACTGCGCGAACACTCGCGCGAACAGCTCTCGCAAGCGATCGCCGCGCAGACCGCGATCGGCATCGGCGCCGCACTGTTCGGCCTCGGCGAGGGTTCGGCCGGGCTTGCGAATGTCGGCTACGAGTCCCTGATCGCTACCCGGTTCAGCCGCACCGACGAGAGCGAAGCCGACCGCATCGGCCTGGAGCTTGCGGCGCGGGCGGGCTATGACCCGCGCGCCGGGGTGACGTTGTGGCAGAAGATGATCGCCGCGAACAAGGGCGGGCATCCACCCGAGTTCCTGAGCAGCCACCCGGCCGACGCGGCTCGGGTCCAGGAGATCGAGTCGTTGCTGCCAACTGTCATGCCGCTCTATCAGGCAGCAAATCGGCCGCGCTGACGGTGAGTGAGCGCCGCGCGTTCTCAACGAGTTGATGAAGGAGAGAAAGCAATGGAAGCACCCCGCACTTTGACGCGCACCATCGATGAAGCAGGCGCCGGACCGCATCCCGCGATCGAGAGAGCATCCGACGCAGCGAGTGCCGTAGTCGACCGATTTGCGTCCGGCACCCACAGGGCCGTCGACAAGATCGCGGGTGCGGCCGCTCAAGCGGTCAACACCCTTGGAGCTAAGGGCGAGGAGCTGAAGGGCGCACAGGTGCGAGTGATGGACGCGTGCCGCAGTTCCGTGCGCGAGCACCCTGTGGCGTCGCTCGGGATCGCTCTCGCGGCTGGATTCGTCTTGAGCCGCCTGCTGAGCTCCCGGTCGCGCAGCGATCCTGCCGAATGATTGCGAACGTAATACCGCGCCGGGCCGATGCACCCGTTCGGCGAGAACCAGCTCCTGCAAAGCATCTCCTGCCGCCGCTGCCCTACGACTACGCGGCCCTCGAGCCGAGTATCGACGCACGCACGATGATGCTCCATCACGGCAAGCATCACGCGTCGTATGTGGAGAAGCTGAACACGGCGCTGGAGAAATTCCCCGAACTGCAGGGCCGCACGGCGATCTGGCTGTTGCTCAACTTGAGCAAGGTCCCGAAGGAAATCCGCACGACCGTGCGCCAGAACGCGGGCGGACACGTGAACCATGGCCTGCTGTGGCGGGCTATGTCTCCAGGAGCTGGAGCCGGTGCCCCGGCAGGCGCGTTAGCCGACGCGATCCGGCGCGACTTCGGCAGCGTCGAGAAGCTGAAAGCCCGATTCGCCGAGGTGGGCGAGCAACGGTTTGGCTCCGGCTGGGTCTGGCTTGCGAGGACACACCTGGAGGGCGGCAGGCTGCAGGTGCTCAGCACTTTCGGTCACGAGAACCCGATGCTGCAGGGTCATTACCCGATCCTCGTCAACGATGTATGGGAACACGCCTATTACCTGAAGTATGAGAACCGGAGAGCGGATTATCTCGAAAGCTGGTGGGCGGTGGCAAACTGGGAAGAGGCCGCCCGACGTTACGAAGGTCTCGATCACGCTGCCGGAGACAGCTGGGAGGCCGAAGGCGGGCAGCTTCTCGTGGCGACCCCGTGATCCATGGTGCGTCCCCTCCGGGTGCCGGGAAATGTTGCGGTTAGCCTGACGGAATCAGGCGTCGTCCTTCAATACTCTACGTAGTACCTTTCAATTCTTGGCCACGTGATCGCCCGAATGATTGCTCTGCGACGGACTTGAGCAGCGCCCGTCGGCAACGAAAGCCGTGGCCCGGAAACGAGAACGAAAAGACGGCAGAATAGCCGCCTGGCTCCCTGTCAGCGACACTAGCAAGCTCCGGATTCCCACCACGGAGTGATCAGGGTCGTCTGTTCAGCATTGCTTGTGCTCGCCGCGATGACCGCACGTGGCGGCGCGACCGACAAGCCTGATCCTGAGGAATGGCTCAGGGAGGCTGAGGCTGCCTACGAGAGCGTCACAAGTTATACCGCCGTTTTCCACAAGTAGCAACGAGTTGCCGGCAGGCTTCTTCCTGGAGAAACCATACTCCTCAAGTACCGGAAGCCGTTCAGCCTGTACATGAGATGGATTAAGGCGCCCTACAAGGGGAGCGAGCTGCTGTACGTGGAAGGCTGGAATCAAGACCGGATAAGGGCCCACAGAGGCGGGATACTGCGCTTCATCACGCGCGACCTCGACCCAAGGGACCCGGGACTCATGGCGGGTAATCTCCGTCCGGTCACCAGTACCGGGATCGGCTACCTCCTGGAGACCGTCGCGACATAAACGTCCGCAAGGCAATCAAGGTCGGCGAGCTTGCGTTCTCCGAGCGCGGAGAGGAAGCGGTGTACGGCAGGAACACGCGCGTACTGGAAGTGGTTTTCCCAAAGGAGAGAGCAAAGGATTACGACGGTCGCCGGTTTGTCGTCAACCAGGATGCCAAGAGCAAGATCCTGGTTAGGATCAGAGTCTATGACCAGGATGACCAGCTCGTCGAAGAGTACGGTTACGAGAACCTGGAGCTCAACGCGCCACTCGCGGACGCCGACTTCGATCCGAAGAACCCCGAGTACCACTTCTAAGGGCGCCGGCGTCGGGTAAACAGGCGAGCGGCTTCGTGAGACCATTGTGCAGCGCTCGCGTGCCCGACACGTGTCGCCATTACGGTGCACGTGACACCCTTGCCCATCCGCAATTGACCTGACGCTAACTCGTTACGACGGCCCACCGGTTCTCGCATCGAAGAGACGCCCGAGAATGGCACTACGCCACATGGAACGTCACCGTACGGCCCGCATCGGCTGGCTGCGCGCCGCCGTGCTCGGCGCCAACGACGGCATCGTCTCTACGGCCAGTCTCGTGATCGGCGTTGCGGCTGCCGGTTCGAGCCAAGGCGCCGTTCTGGTGAGCGGCGTAGCGGGGCTGGTGGCCGGGGCCATGTCGATGGCCGCCGGCGAGTACGTCTCGGTCCATTCGCAGGCCGACACCGAGAACGCCGACCTGACGCGCGAGCGCGCCGAGCTCGCGCTGGATCCCACCGCGGAACGACGTGAGCTGACGGCCATCTATGTCACCCGGGGTCTCGACCAGAGCCTGGCTCAGCAGGTAGCCGAGCAACTGATGCGGCACGATGCGATCGGCGCCCATGCGCGCGACGAGCTCGGCATCTCCGAGATCCTCAACGCCCGGCCGGTTCAGGCCGCGCTGGCGTCGGCCGCCAGCTTCGCGGTCGGGGCGGTGCTGCCGCTGGCCGTGACGGCGTTGGCGCCCGCGCAGGGGATGATTCCCTGGGTGTCGGGAACATCGCTCGTCTTCCTGGCCTTGCTGGGCGCCTTGGCCGCGCGGGTTGGCGGCGCTGGCGCCTGGATCGGCGCAGGGCGGGTCACCTTCTGGGGTGCGCTGGCGATGGCGATCACCGCGGGTGTGGGCGCCCTGTTCGGTGCGGTCGTGTGATGCCTGGGCGTTGACCGCTGCGGTGGACGCCGTCGCAGCACCATAAGATTGCCGATAGCTGCGCGACATCGCGCAGGCGGCGGTGCTGCTCGCTTCGGTTCGCCACCGTACAGACGGCGCGCGCGGCAAACGTCACCCTGCGCTCGGTGTGAACCCCGCCGCCATTCCAGCCCCCTTTGGCACAGCTGACCCGGCGCGCGCCTTGGAGCAACCCGGCTCTACCGTCGACGCGTCGCTCGTCACCCTTCCCGCAGCGTGGATGCCGGTCGACGCGCGCGGCGTGGCACTGGGAATTCTGGCGGCACTCGCGTCGATCTTCGCCCTGTCGTGGGCGCAGGCCTTCGTGGTGCCGCTGCTGCTCGGCATCGTCATCTCCTACACCCTGAATCCGCTCGTCGCATGGCTTGAAGCGATCAGGATCCCGCGCGTTGTCGGCGCCGTCATAGTGATGACAAGCGTGATCGGCGCGCTCGCTTTCGGGACGTACTCGTTGCGCGGACAAGTGCAGACCATCATCGAACAGTTACCCGCGGCAGCGACCAAGTTCGCCACCGGGCTTGCGCGCATGCGGATCAGCCAGATCGGCAACATGCAGAAGATGCAGGACGCAGCGACCGCAGTGGAAAAGGCGACGACTCAGGCGGCCGCTGGCGCCGTAGCGCCGCGTCAGCCTGCCACTCACGTCATCGTAGACCAGCCTACGTTCAAGCTCGGCAACTTCCTGTGGGAGAGCTCGATGGGCGCCCTCGGCGTCGTGGTCCAGGCGGCGATGGTCGCTTTCCTGGTCTTCTTTCTGCTGCTCGGGGGCGATACGTTCAAGCGGAAGCTGGTGCGGCTGACGGGACCGTCGCTGTCGAAGAGAAAGATTACCGTCCGAATTCTCGACGACATCAACGGGTCGATCCAGAAAGTCATGCTCATGCTGCTGACCACGAACCTGCTGGTCGGGTTGCTCAGCTGGATCGCATTCCACTGGATCGGCCTCGAGAACGCGGGCGCCTGGGCCGCCGCCGCAGGGCTGCTGCACATCGTCCCCTACCTGGGCCCCGGCGTCACGGCCGTCGCAACGGGAATGGCTGCCTTCATGCAGTTCGAATCGTTCGGGATGGCGCTGCTGGTCGCCGGCGCATCGATGGCGATCGCTACCGTCGTCGGAACGTTCGTCACCACCTGGATGACCGGACGAATCGCCAACATGAACTCAGCGGCGGTGTTCATTTCGCTGCTGTTCTGGGGCTGGCTGTGGGGCGTCTGGGGAATGCTGCTCAGCGTTCCCCTCATCGTGATCGTCAAAGTCGTGTCGCAGCACGTGGAGCAGCTGCACCCGGTGGCCGACCTGCTGGGGGACTGATTCATCCGGCAGCGAGCCTGCCGCGTGATCTGTTGGAGGCGACGCGCCGGCCGGCCCGTTTGCCGACCCCACGATCCGGACGGGATCGTCTATCCGGATGCGGCAAACTCTTGCGCCGTCCGCACTGCCGAAGTTCCCTGCCGCTGCAGGATATCGAACACGCGTATCCCTTCAGTCCCTTCCGAGGTCGCCAGCGAACCGAAATGGGCGAATGCATACCGCGCGTCCTCCAGCCCGGATGCCCAGAGCTGGTTCACCGTGGCCCGCGAGAACTCGTTGTCCTTGGAAGCCGAGGTGTAGCCGTAGCGTCGATTGATTAGGTGCAGGATGTCGACGTGCGAGCGATGGCCCATCGCTTCGAGCGCCTTCACGTCGGCGTGCGCCTTCAGCTCTTCAGGCAAGAGCTCGAGAACGCGGTGGACCGCATACCGCAGCTTCTGGGACTCCTTGACGCGGCTCGTGTTGAGGCGCGACTTGCTCGAATAGGTGATGTCCTTCTGCCGTTCCATGACCTGATCGAGATTGAGGGGCAGCTCGCCCTTGGCGCTGAACAGATCGACCTGGACGATGAGGCCCTTGAGGCGGGGCGAGTCGTCGAGGACGTACCACAACGGGGTGTTCGAAACGATGCCCCCGTCCCAGTAGCGCTCGCCGTCGATCTCCACGGGCGCAAAGGTGGGCGGCAGCGCGCCGCTCGCCATCACATGCTCCGGACCCAACCGGGTCTGCGCGCTGTCGAAGTAGGCCGAGTTTCCGGTGCGGACGTTGACCGCCCCGACGCTGAGACGCACCCCGCGCGCGTTGATCAGATCGAAGTCCACGAGGCGCTCGAGCGTGCCCCGGAGCGACTGGGTGTCATAGAGGCTCAGGCCGTCCGGGTGACCGTCGGGCATCAGCGCGGCAGGCAGCATGCGCGGCCGGTAGAAGCCGGGAACGCCCACCGCCGCGCTGATCGCCGAGCTGGCGCGGTTGAAGACGCGGTGCATGCCCTCGTGACCCCGCGGCGCGCTCACGAGCAGGCCCGACGACACCAGATTCCAGAACGCCCGCAGGCGCTCCACGCGCAGCTCCGGAGGATTGCCGGCAATCAGCGCGGCGTTGATCGCGCCGATCGACACGCCCGTGACCCAGTCGGGCGCATAGCCCGCTTCCGCCAGACCTTCGTACACGCCCGCCTGATAGGCGCCCAGGGCGCCGCCGCCCTGCAGTACCAGGACCGTGTTGTCGTAGTCACGCTTGACGCAATCGGTCATGCCCGTCTGTCCGGGTTTCGCGTCGAGGCGCTCGGCGTCGACGAGGCTCACTTCTTGTCGCCCTTAGCCGCGTCCTGGATGGCGTCGCCGGCTTTCTCGATCTGCTGTCCGACCTTCTCTACCGCCTTGTCGACTTGCCTGCCGGCCTTCTCTGCCGGGCCTTCCTGCTGCTGGCAGCCGGGTAGCAGGCCGAGGAGCATCGCTGCAGCAACTGCACCGAACGTGAATCCCTGTTTCGTTTTCATGGGAACACCGCTGTCTCAAAAAATGGGCATCAGGAGCCTGCGCGACAATATGCCGAGGCTTAACTGCTTCCTGGTCAATGCATGGGTCATGATCATTCTCGACTCGCAAATTGCGTAGCACCATCATCCGCCAGATCCAGCACGTCCTCTGTACGCTGGCGCACACTCGTGCAATTACCGGCGAAGCGCTATTTATCTCTGGTGAGGCGAACTGTCGGCGATTGCGCGCCTCGAACGTTGGGTGAGTTGAATCCGGGAGCGTTGCATGGCGGCTCGAATCGCGGGAATTCTCTTGGTCGGCTTGATGACGGGATGTGCGGGAGTGCCGAGCCCGCCGCCCGATCTGCCCGTCCGGGAGGCTGCTGCGCCGGCTCCTCCTGTGCCGCCAGACTCCGCACCTGGAAAATCGGAGTCCAAGGCGCCGCCCCCCGCAAAGGCAGCTGCAGCGTCGAGGGCGCCCGCAGCGCCGGCGGCCGTACCGCGCGAGCCCGTTGTCGCGGCGCGCAAACCCGAACCCGCGCCGCCGGTCGCCGCCAAGCCGGAAGCTCCGCCGCCGCTCGATCTCAAGTCGCTCGAGCAACAGCTCAAGGAAACGAACGCGATCGGCGTGATGACGAAGCTGTCGCTCAAGAACCAGGTGGATGACCTGCTGGAGCAATTCCGCGACTATTACCAGGGGCGACTCAAGACCACGCTCGCCGAGTTGCGGCGGCCGTACGAGCTCCTGCTCATGAAGGTCCTGTCCCTCCTGCAGGACGGCGACCCGGCTCTCGCCAAGGCGATTTACGCGTCGCGCGAGTCGATCTGGGCGGTTCTTTCCGACCGCGACAAGTTCTCGAAACTGCCCTGAAGAGGAAGCGATGAAACGAAATGCCTCCCGGTTGCTGGTCATCATGATGTGCGTCGTCGTTCCGGTTCGCGCAGCGGACGACCCGAAGCAGCGCAAGGACCTCGCGGCAGTCATCGCGCTCCAGGGCCTGCCCTGCGGCGAGGTCGTCGGCTACGAGGCGAAAGGGGACAACGACTACGTCGCGACCTGCAAGGACGGCAATCGCTACCGGGTTTTCGTGAACGCCGAGGGCCGGGTTGTCGTGCAGAAGCAGTGATCGACCTTCAGCGGGGCGATGAACCCCAAAGAGCAAACGGCGCGATCTCGCGATCGCGCCGTTCGGGTGCTACCTAGATGAAGTCGGGCTAGACGCCGACCACTACCACGACTCGACCGTCACGCCTAAGCTGCGGGTCATCGAAAGCGCCGGTCTGGATCTTGGAAGCCGGCACTCCCGCCTTGATCAGCGCGTCACGAACGACCCCGACGCGACGCTCGTTGGAGCCGTCGATTCCGACCCGGAGGGACGGATTCTGATCCAGGTAGTTGGCGATCTCTTTCGCCTTGCTGCTGTCCGAACGCAGGATCTCGTTGCTGTTGGCGTTGAACGTGTAGTCCCTGTACGCACTCCAGCCGCTATTCCCGGCGATCGGGCCTTGGGCACCGGTCGGCCCGATCGGGCCTTGCGGACCAGCGGCGCCCGTAGCGCCAGTTGCGCCGGTGATGCCGCCCAGCTCGGTGCTGCCCTGGGCGCCCGCATATCCGGTTGCGCCTTGCGCGCCGGCGGGGCCGGCACGGCCAGTCGGGCCGGTCGGGCCGACCGTGGTCGGGCCTTGGGCACCCGTGCTTCCGGCTACGCCTTGCACGCCGGCGGGGCCGGCACGTCCGGTCGGGCCAGTAGGACCGGGGAGGCTCGAGCCTTGAGCACCCGTCGCTCCAGCGGCACCTTGCGCGCCAGCGGGACCGACAGGACCGACATCGCCGGCACGACCGACCACCATCGCGCCTGCAGAGCCCGTCGCTCCGCTCGGGCCTTGCGCGCCCGCGGGGCCGACAGGACCGGTTGAGCCAGCGGGACCTGCCATCGCTGCGCCGGTCGCGCCGGTCGCTCCCGTCGGGCCTCGGTCGCCGACCGGGCCAGTAGGACCGTCAGCGCCGGCAGAGGCCGACATAGCTTGGCGCTGGCGACTGGGCGGTGGTTTGCGTAGTGCTGCAGCCTGCGACGGCAAACGCCGCAACAACCGCAAGCAGCAGCGGACGTTTCATGAACAGCATCGAATTTCTCATCGTGATTCCTTTAACTGACATCTTTACCAAAAGTGCGCTTATTGCATTTCCTAGCAGCAAAATCGCGTGTGCGCGGTACGATTCTCATTGACAAACTACGCTACATATCCGGCCGGCTCCGTGCGTCAGCGTCCATAGCACAGCCTTTCTGCGCGTTCGAAGAATCTCCGTGGAGGAACCACGAGCATGCGGGAAAAAGCGGCTTTGCGATTGACGCCGGTAGCATCGCGCGCCGACATGCCGCGCGACCGAATGGAGCTGCGATTACTTCCGCTTCAAGAAACGTGCGACTGGCGCACGGCTACTTGTTGGCCTTGTCCTGGATCTTCTGGCCACCGCGCTCGACGTCCTGTCCGAATCCGGACATCGTGTGGCAGCCGGCGAGCAACGCGATCCACGCGGCAACGGCTATGGTGAGAATCGTCTTGCTCATGATCATCTTCCTCGACTAAAGACAAGCATTCTTCGCCCTCGACCCGAGGCCCGTCTGTACGCTATCGCACCCGAGGCCAAGATTCCCCGAGATGACTAGTGGCTGACCTGCGGAACATGTCGTGGAGCGCCCGCTTCAGCGCGAAGCAGCGCCTGGGAACGGCGCTGGTCGTCGCAGCCGTCGCGTTCGTCGTGCAACCGGACTCGATCTCGTGGCACACGCGCGCCGTGGCGAGCTGGGATCTCGGCGCGCTGACCTACCTCGGCCTCGCGTGGATGCTCATCGGGCGGACCGACGCCCGGGGCACGCGTGACCATGCACTCGCCCAGGACCAGAGTGGTTACGTGATCTTCCTGTTCGTGGTGGGCGCGGCGTGCGCGAGCATCGTCGCCATCGGTTTCGTCGCCGGCACCATCCGGGACCTCCCGTTCTGGGCGCGCGCCTGGCACCTTGCGCTGACCATCACCGCCCTGGTCTCGTCGTGGCTACTGATCCAGACGGTGTTCGCGCTTCACTACGCCCACCGCTATTACGCCGGTCCGCACGGCCAGTCCGCCGCCACCGCCCCGCTCGTGTTTCCGGGCGGCCGCGAGCCCGACTTCCTCGACTTCGCGTACTACTCCTTCGTGGTCGGGATGACCTCGCAGGTGTCGGACGTCGCGGTGGCGTCGCGCAGCATGCGCCGGCTGACGATGATCCACGGCATCCTCGCGTTCATGTTCAACATCGCCGTGCTCGCGCTCAGCATCAACATCATTGCGAGCGTGATCTAGCATGAGGCGGGTCGCACACCATCGGGTGCGACGGAGTTACCCCGCGTGCGGCCCGAGAATCACGCGCAGCTTGTGGACTCGACCGTCGTCGACGAGCGGAACACGCGTCGCGCCGTCCGGCAGCGTCTCGCCGTCCAGTTCGGCGCGAGCGACGCCACGGCAGACGCCGTTCGGATTCTCGACCTCGATCTCGTAGCTTGCGGAGCGATACTTGAACACGATCTCGAAACGCGGCCACGCCTTGGGGATGCACGGCGCAAGACACAGGAACGCTCCCTGCAGATGCAAGCCGAGGATCGCCTCGATCCCGGCCCGGTAGAGCCACCCGGCGGAGCCGGTGTACCACGTCCATCCGCCGCGGCCGACGTGCGGCGCTACTGAATAGACATCCGCGGCAACGGCGTAGGGTTCGACCTTGTAGCGCTGCACGTCCGCCCGCGTGCTCGCGCGGTTGATCGGGTTCAGCAACGAGAACAGCTCCGCGGCCTTGTCGCCCTCGCCGAGGGCAGCGAAGGCGATCGCCGACCAGGTGGCGGCATGGGTGTACTGGCCGCCGTTCTCCCGGATGCCCGGCGGATAGCCCTTGATGTAGCCGGGATCGAGCGGCGTGCGATCGAAGGGCGGCGTGAACAGCAGGGCGAGACCGTCGCCGCGACGGACGAGCTGCTCGTCCACGGCGGCCATGGCGCGCGCGGCGCGCGCCGGCTCCGCCGCTCCGGAGATCACGCTCCAGGATTGCGCGATCGAATCGATCCGGCATTCGTCGCTCGTGGCGGAGCCGAGCGGCGTGCCGTCGTCGAAATAACCGCGCCGGTACCAGTCGCCGTCCCAGGCCTCGCGCTCGAGCGAGCTGCGGAGCCGCGCGGCGTGCTCGAGCCAGGCCGAGAGGCGCGCCCCGTCGCCGCGAGCTTTCGCGAGCGGCGCGAACGCCGCGAGCGTCGCGTGCAGGAACCAGCCGAGCCAGACGCTCTCCCCCCTGCCCCGCTCGCCGACCCGGTTCATGCCGTCGTTCCAGTCGCCGGTGCCGATCAGCGGCAGGCCGTGCTCGCCGACGGCGAGACTCCGGTCGAGCCCGCGCGCGCAGTGCTCGAACAGCGACGCACTCTCTTCCGCGAGGTTCGGCTGGAAGTAGGCGTCGTGCTCGCCGGCGCTGAGCGCTTGGCCTTCGAGGAACGGCACCGGCTCGTCCAGCACCGCGCCGTCGCCGGTCGTCTCTACATAGTGTGCAGCGGCGTAGGCGAGCCACATCCGGTCGTCGGAAATGCGCGTTCGCACGCCCTGGCCGGACGGCGGCATCCACCAGTGCTGAAAGTCGCCCTCGACGAACTGCCGGGCCGCAGCGCGCAGGAGGTGCTCGCGCGTCAACGCCGGCCGCGACAGCGCGAGCGCCATGCCGTCCTGCAGCTGGTCGCGGAAGCCGTAGGCGCCGCTCGCCTGGTAGAACGCCGAGCGCGCCCATACGCGGCACGCGAGCGTCTGGTAGAGCAGCCAGCGATTGAGCATGAGGTCCATCGACCGGTCCGGCGTTTTCACCTGCACCGTGCCGAGCACGTCGTCCCAATGCGCGACGACCGTGCGCAGGACCGCATCGAGATCGGCCGCCCGGTAGCGGGCGATCAGGACTTGCGCATCGGCCGCCGTCGCCGCCTGCCCGAGGAGGAAGACGAGCTCCACCGTCTCCCCTGGCTCGAGCTTGACCGGCGCCTGCAGGGCGCCGCAGGGGTCGAGGCCGGCGCCCACCCGCTGCGAGAGCGGCGCGTCCCCGGCGAGCGCGGCGGGATTGTCGAGCGTGCCGTTCCGTCCCAGGAATTCCCGTCGGTCGCCGGTCCAGGCGATCTGCCGTCCACCGAGGTCGGCGAAGGCGACGTGAGAACCGAACGCGATGCTCCACGGGTTGCGCGCGAACATCGCGCCCGTTTCCGGATCGATCTCCGTCACGAGCGAGAGCGCCGACGCGCCGCGCGACGGGCCGAGCACCCACTCGACATAGGCAGTGACCGAAAGCCGCCGGGCCCGCCGCGACGTATTCCGGATCGTCAGGCGCGAGAGCTTGACCGGATCCTCGAGCGGCACGTACTGGAGTAGGTCGAGCGCGATGCCGTGTGCGGCGTGCTCGAACCGGCTATATCCCTGGCCGTGCCTGGCGACGTAGGGCGCGGTCTCGCCGCGGATCGGCTGGGCGGTCGGCCCCCACAGCATGCCGGAGTCCTCGTCGCGCACATAGAGAACCTCGCCCGGCCGGTCGGTGACCGGATCGTTCGACCAGGGCGTGAGCTGGTTCTCGCGGCTGGATCCCGACCAGGTGTAGCCGCTGCCCTCGACCGCGACCTGGAAGCCGAAGCCGGGATTGGCGATGACGTTGATCCACGGGGCCGGTGTCGACCGCCCGGCACCGAGGATCGTCACGTACTCGCGGCCGTCCGCGGTGAATCCCCCGAGGCCGTTGAAGAACTCGAGGTTCGGCGGCGCCGGAACAACGGCCGACGATGACCCTGCGGACGGCGGGCGCGGCGGCGGTGCGCTTGTTGCCGCCGATGCGGCGTCCGCTTCCTGGAGGCGGCTCAGCTGTTCGGAGAGCGTTCCGCGGCGTCCGACCACGACCGCGCGCGCCATGGCGAGAAGCAGGGCGCGCGTCTCCGCCGGAATGAGGTCCGCCCGCAGGACGAAGACCGCGCCGCGCGCGAGGTCCGCGCCGCTCTGCAGCCGGGACTGGCTCATCCGGACCTGCGCCTCCAGCGCGGCCTGAAGATCCTGGATGTAGGACGACCCCCGCTCGTTCAGGATCACGAGATCGACGGCGAGCTGCTTCATCCGCCAGTACTCGTGGGCGCGCAGCAACTGGCGCACGGTCGCGACGTCCTCGATGTCGTCGATCCGCACGAGGACGATCGGGAGGTCGCCCGAGATGCCCTGCGCCCAGAGCGCCGCCGGCCCGCCGCCGCCGCGGCGCAGCGCGTCGGAGGACGGACGCAACGACGGATCGGCGTAGAGCACGTGGCCGGCGAGACGCTGAAAGAGGCCGGCCTCCTCCGCGTCGATGCCGAGATAGCTCAACTGCACTTGCGCCTGGGTCCACGCCAGCGTGGCCGCACGGTCGAAGGCGGTCGCGTCCTGATGCTTGTCGATCAGGTCCATCGCCTCGCCGCGGGACGACGCCGCCACCGTCCAGAACGCGATGCGCGCCGTCCTGCCCGGCGGCACCCGCACGCGCCGGCGCAGCGCGAACACGGGGTCGAGGACGGTGCCGGTAGTGTTGGAGAGCGGCCGGCCGTCCATCACCGCGATCGGTGCCCTGACCTCGCCCCCGCGGCCGAGGAAGCGGGCCCGGTCGGTCTCGAGCTCCGGCTCGCCCACCTCCTCGCCTTCGACGACGGCGACGTGCGCCGCCCAGATCTCGGGCTCGCCGGGCGAGCGACGGCGCCGCGTCGCCAGGATGGCACCGCTCCTGGCGAGATGCTCCGTCTGCACGAAGAGCTTGGAGAAAGCCGGGTGCGCGGTGTCGGCGGCGGGCGGCGCCAGCGCGAGCTCGGCGTACGACGTGACCTCGATGTCCCGCGCGCGGCCGCCGGCGTTCGCGACCGAGATGCGGCGTACTTCGGCGTTGTCCTCCGGCGAGACGACGACCTCGAGCGTCGTGGTGATCGGTCCGTCGTGCCGGACGAACTCGGCGCGATCCTCGGTGAACGTGACGTCGTAGCCGTCCGGCTCCACGCCGCTCGGCTGGTAACCGGCGGACCAGACATCCCCGCTCTGCACGTCGCGCAGGAAGACGTAGGCTCCCCAGTCGTCGCGGGTGACGTCCTCGCGCCAGCGCGTGATTCCGAGGTCGCCCCAGCGGCTGTAGCCGGAGCCGGCGCCCGTGAGCATCACCGCGTACCGGCCGTTCGAGAGCAGGTGCACCTGCGGCGTGGCGGTGTGCGGGGAGCGGAGCCGCCGCACCGCCGGCAGCTCCAGGTCGCGGACCGTCGCCGCCGTCGCGACTTCCTCCGCCCTGGGATGAGCCACCGCGACGTCGCGCGGCGTGCGCTCCTGGAGCAGCAGCTCCGTCGCCTGCACGATCGGCTCGGCGTGGAACCGCTCCCGCATGGCACCGTCCAGGAGAGCGTTGGCGATAGCGACCACCGTCATGCCCTGGTGGTGCGCCATGAAGGCGCGCACGACCGCAACGTCTTGCCCCTCGGGCAGGCGCGTAGGCGTGTAGTCGAGCGCCTCGTAGAAACCGTAGCGGCCGCGCGCGCCGACGGCGGCGAGGCGGGCGAAGTTGCGCGCCGCCGCGCCCGGATCGACCATGGCCGCGAGCGCCGTCGCGTACGGCGCGACGACGGCGTTCTCGCCGAGGCCGCGCTTCAGACCGAGCCCCGGGACGCCGAAGTTCGAGTACTGATAGGTGTGCTCGAGGTCACGGACGTTGTAGGCGGACTCCGAGATTCCCCACGGCACGTCGAGCGTGGCGCCGTAGTTCACCTGGCGGCGGACGACGAGGCGGGTCGTCTCCTCGATCAGGCTGCCGGCCGGCGCGCGCATCACGAGCGACGGCATCAGGTACTCGAACATCGAGCCCGACCAGGAAATGAGCGCCGCGCCGCGTCCGACCGGGGTGACGGCGCGCCCGAGCCGGAACCAGTGCCGCGAAGGGACGTCGCCCTTCGCGATCGCGACGAAGCTCGCGAGGCGCGCCTCGGAGGCGAGGAGGTCGTAGCAGCTCGGATCGAGCGTGCCGTCCGCGACGCGGTACCCGATCGAGAGGAGCTTCCGGTCCGGGTCGAGGAGAAAGCCGAACTCCATCGCGCCGGCCATCGTTCCCGCCGTCGTCGCCAGCGTCGCGAGGCGCCGTTCCAGGGAGCGGGCGGCGTAGGCGGCCGCTGCAACGTCGCGACGGTGACTCTCGATCGACGCGAGCGTCGCCTCCGCCCAAAACAGCATCTCGGCACCGGCGTCGTCGCCGCGCTCGCTCGCGAGCGTGCGGGCGATGTCGGCCATCGTGGCGGCGTGCGGCGCGGCCTCCGCCAGCCGCGCACCGATCTCCGCCGGTGGCATCGGCGCCCGGCGGAGCGCGGCGGCCAGCGCGTCGAGCGCGTCGCCGAGCTGCTGCCGCGTGATTGTCTGCGTGCGCCGGTCGTCGGGCAGTCCCGCCAGGGATTCGCGCGTGAGATGGAGGGCGTCCTCGACGCCGGCAAGCACGTCGAGGCCTCCCGCCGGGCGGGCGATCCACTGGCGGCAGGCATTCGCGAGCGCGATCAGATGCCCGGCCAGGTTGCCGCTGTCCACCGACGAGACGTATTGCGGCTCGAGCGGTCGCAGGTCCCGCGTGTCGTACCAGTTGTAGAAGTGGCCGCGGAACCGCTGCAGGCCGCCCATCGTCGCGAGCGTCGCCTCCAGCCGGTCCACCGTGTCGGTGATCCCCGCCCAGCCGAAGTCGCGGGCGCCGACCGCCGAGAGGAGGTAGACGCCGAGATTGGTGGGCGAGGTCCGGTGCGCGACGACCGGCTTCGGGTCTTCCTGGAAATTGTCCGGCGGGAGCATGTGATCCGCCGGCGTCACGAAGGTCTCGAAGAAGCGCCAGGTGCGACGCGCGACCAGGCGCAGTGCGCGAGCGTCCGCGGCCGAGACCGGCAGACGACCGGCGACGAGCGGCGAGAGGCTCGTCCAGCGCGCGATCGCGGGCGACGCGATCCAGGCGATCACGAACGCCGCCGCCAGCGGCCAGCCGTCGCTCCTCGCCCACCAGACGACGGCCGCGGCGGCGATGCCGATGGCGACGCCACCGCGCATCTGCCGATAGAACCCGGCGAGGTCGAGGTGGGGACTGACCTGCGCCTGAGCCGCGGTGACCCAGTCGAGCAGATGCCGGCGGCTCACGAACAGGCGATAGAGCGTGCGTCCGATCGCATCGGCCATCAGCCACGCCTGATGCGCGAGGAAGACGGCGAGCAGCGCGGTCTGGGACAACGCGAGCCGGACGTCCGCGGCGAGCGCGCGGAGATGGCTGCGTGCCGTGACCCGGGCGCGTCGCGGCACGATCCCGGCGAGGACGGGCAGCAGCGTCGACAGCGCGATCGTCGACAGAATGAAGCCCGTCCAGACGACGGCGCCCTGCAGGGGCAGCGTCCACCCCGCCACCAGCGCGGCAAGGCTCGCCGGCGCCGAGAGCGACCGCCGCAGGTTGTCGAGCATCTTCCAGCGGCCGATCAGCGGCAGCGCGCTCGTGCTCAGACCGTCGGCGGAAGCGTCGCGACGACCGAGGATCCACGGCAGCAGCTGCCAGTCGCCGCGGGCCCAGCGGTGCTGGCGTGCGGCGGCCACGTCGTAGCGCGACGGAAATTCCTCGACCACCTCGATGTCGGAAGCGAGGCCGGCGCGGGCGAACGTTCCCTCGAAGAGATCGTGACTGAGCAGCGTGCTGTCGCGCGCGCGCCCGTCGAGCGCGGCTTCAAAGGCGTCCACGTCATAGATGCCCTTGCCCGTGTAGGAGCCTTCGCCGAAGAGATCCTGATACACGTCGGACACGGCGGCGGAGTAGGGATCGATGCCGCTCATGCTGGAGGAGATGCGCTGGAAGAGCGACCCTTCGCGACCGATCGGCAGCGAAGGCGTGACTCGCGGCTGCAGCACCCCGTATCCCTCGACCACTCTTCGCGTGGCAGCGTCGAACCGCGGCCGGTTGAGCGGGTGCGCCATCTTGCCGACCAGGCGACGGGCCGTTTCGCGCGGCATCCGCGTATCGGCGTCGAGCGTGATCACGTAGCAGACGCCGGCAGGCGGCGCGGGCGCCTTTCCACCGACGTCCACGAAGGTCATAGCGGTCGCGCCGCGGAGGAGGCGGTTCAGCTCATGGAGCTTGCCGCGCTTGCGCTCCCAGCCGATCCAACGCCGCTGCCCTTCGTTCCACACGCGCCGGCGATGCAAGAGGAGGAAGCGGTCCCCACCGGCGGCCGGTCCGTAGCGGCGATTGAGGCGCGCGATGCCCGCGGCGGCCGCGTCGAGAAGCGCCTCGTCGCCGTCGACGGTTTCGGTCGCGGCGTCCGTCCAGTCCGAGAGGAGCGCGAAATGAAGCTCGCCTTCCGGACTCGCGAGGTGGTGGATCTCCAGCCGCTCGATCTGCTCTTCCAGCGCGGCCGGGGTCGTGAGCAGGATCGGAACGGCGACCACGGTGCGGAGATGCGCGGGCACGCCGTCGCGAAGCTCCAGGCCGGGCAGAATCGTCGCGCCGAACCCGCGCGTGACGCCGCGGTTCACGAGCGCCATCGCCGCATCGATCGACGGGATCAGCCCGAGCGCCGCGAGGGCGGCGAGCCACCAGCCGCCGATTCCCGCGCCCGCCAATGCGGCGAGCGGCAAGGCGAGAACGATCGCGGCGACCACCATGACGCCGCCGATATAGCCGCGGATGCCGACCTTCGCGCCGAAGCGGCCGGGCCGGGTCCGGAGCGGCGCGCGAAAGCCGACCTTCGCTTCGAACGTGCGACGCCCGCCGGCGAACAGGTGATACCCGGGATCGCGCTTGTGGCCATCGGGGTCATCGCCCTCCTCGGGTTTCTCGAGCGCCCGGTCGCCTGCGGCCGCGATCGCCGCCCGCGCGATCTCCAGCTCCGACAGCCTCGAGCCGCGCGCGAGCTCCTCGATCGCGCTGCGGTAGAGGTTCCGCGTCGGGAAATCCATGTCGGCGAACTGGGTGCCCGGCCGCAGCGCTTCGTCGATCAGGCTGACGCTCTCGACGAGGTCCGCCCAGTCGACGTCCGAGATCAGGCGCATGCTCGTGATGACGTTGCGGACCGTCACGTTCGACGCACCCTGTCGCTGGTGCTCTTCGTGCACGATCGCATCGACCGTCGTTCCCTGCGCCGCCAGGCGTTCGTCGAGCCACACCAGCGCAGGCGTGACCTTCGGATCCTGCTCCCGGAGCCGCTGGACGAGCTGGACGGCGAAGGCCGCCGGCAGGGGACCCTCTTCGTAGTGCTGGAGGGTCGGCGGAATCGGCGCGGCGGCGGACGTGCTCACGCCCAGGAGCCGGTCGGCCAGCGCATCGGCTTCCTGGCGCGCGGCGCGCCCGGCCATGATGCGCTTCGCCCCGCGCCGGAGATTCTCCACCAGCACGATCCGCAGCGTGATCGCGACCGCCCACAGCTCGCCGATCGTCAGCGGCTCGACCGTCTGGTACGCGCGCACGAACCGGCGCAGCATCTCGGGATCGAAGCGGCTGTCCGTATGCGCGACGAAGGCCCAGGCGATGCCGAAGACCCGCGGATAGCCGGCGAAGGGGCCGGCCGCCAGCTTCGGGAGCTGCCGGTAGTAGGTCGGCGGCAGATCGTCGCGGATCTCGCGAATCTGCTCCTCGACGAGGTGATAGTTGTCGAGCAGCCATTCGGCGGCCGGCGTAATCGCGCGGCCCTCACCGACCGCGCCGGCGATGGCGCGATAGGCGTCGAGCAGCGCCGCTTCGTTCTCCTTCAGGCGGGCGGCGAGCGGCCGCCTGCGCGTCGGTCTCGCGGTGACGACCTGGGCCACCGCGAGACTCTCCGCATGCTGCTCGAGCCGTTCGATGCTGAAGAGTTCCTCGCGGATGGACTCTTCGCTGTTCCATGGCGCAGCCGGCGACGCCCGCCCGAACGTGCGACGGAGCACCGATCTCAATCGGGCCCTCCGGCCGCGAGCGTGCACGGGGGGAGCAGGACGGACGGTGACGCGCGGGTGGCGATGCGGGGACGGCCGGCTGGACGGGCGATGCTGCACGGTTCAAACGCCTACGGAATGCCGGCTCGCGCCGACGCTGTTGGAAGCCGGCGTTCGCCCCGCGCGTTCACCTCTCGCGCGCGATGGAACGCAAGGCACCGGCCGGCGTTCAGGCGTACTGAACGATGCAGCCGTGGAGGTACGCGGACAAGTCCTCGGCCGATACCTGTGCGCTCTGCTCGGTCCCGTGCTCCCACCAGCGGACCGTGCAGAACCGGCGCGGCATGGAGTGCGGCCCGATGCGGCAGGCGCCGGCCGGAACGCGCCGGCTTGCCCCGTCCGCGGTGACGACGAGCATTGCTCCGCACGTGTATGCGAGCCGCGACGTCACGTTCCCTCTTCCCGGTTCACTCGACCCCACTGGCCCGCTGCCAGTACGACTACCGGGCGCCACACGAAACTGGTAACGGTTGCAGCAAGCCGCTCTTTGGCGGCAAGGCACAGGCGCTGCCTCGCCTCAGGCGCCGTGGCGCCGGTCGTCTCGATGTCAACCCCGTCCGGCTGCGCCGTCGCCACCGATCGAAGCGTGCGATCCACCGTTCCCTGCGTCAGCAGATGGGTGTGGGCACGGGCAATGTAGCGGCCGCGGTCGTCGCGGGAAACCGTGCCGGTGAGCACGTAGCATCCGGCGGTGCCGGTGATTTTTTCGACCACTCGCATAGCGACCCCCTGAGGATGGTCGTCGGCCCGAGGTCGCCAATCGGGGGCGTGAGAGGGTGGGAAGTGCCAGCGCCTCAGTGAAGTATTGACTATACGCTCTCGCCCGAGTCTCCGTCGCGACCCCAAGGCGCCTCGCCGCGTGTCGCGGTCCATCGCGGCAGGCTCTTCGCCCAGTGGGGTTTATCACCTTCGATATTTTTTTGGGTAAAGGGACTACTGGAGGAGCGAGCGCGTATAGTGAACGAAAGGGCGGATGCTATCTGACGCCGAGAACACTCGGTGGCGACCCCAAGCTCGGGCCGAAGACAGTTATCCGCCCCCTCCCCTCCGGCGCGCGCGTCGCCGAGCGGTCTTGCGGGCGCCGCGGCTCCAGAGCTCCTCCAGCCCACGCGCGTCTTGCTTCGCTTCCTGCAGTGCGGGCCGAGACGGCTTCGCCAGGAGGCGTTTCTCCGCGGGGATCCGCCATCCGCACGCCCGTTATCTACGCGACTGAGTCACAAGGCGAGAAGA
The DNA here is from genome assembly GCA_963789885.1 of uncultured beta proteobacterium. Lineage (GTDB taxonomy): Bacteria > Pseudomonadota > Gammaproteobacteria > Burkholderiales > SG8-39 > DATEDA01. The sequence goes on from CAWBNB010000064.1 coordinate 425,220, forward strand.
CAGAATGACGACAAGAGAGCCGACAACCGAAGAGCAGATCCCGCTGGCAGCGGGCACAAGGGATCGATTGGACAGGCTCAGCGTGCTCATGGGCGTGCCGTCCCTGACGATGGCATCACACGCGATAGAGCGGTGGGTGGCCGAGCAGGAAAGGACGCTCGCGTTGATCGAAGGCCTTGGGGGCCCCGCGGGCGGGGACATGGTGTCTCACTTGAGGGAAATGCTGCGCGTGGGCCTGTTCGCTCGACAGCAGAAGATGGCCGGTGGACCGGAGCTCACCAAGGCCGAGGTAGGCGCCATCGCCGAGCAGGAAAACCTGTCCACGACCGCTGCTGCCGGACTCGGGGACGCCCTGCTGCAATCGAAAGAGGGCATACGCGAGATCGAACGCTTCATCCACGAGAACATCGAGAGCGCGAAGGCGCAGGGTCAATCCGAGAAGGCAAAGGACCTCGAGGGCATTCTCGACCGCTTCAAGAACGCGCGGCCGTTCTGAGCATCAGTCGAATCTCGTCTGCCGGAGCTTCTTCACGCACGCGTCGGCGAATGCGCGAACGGTAGGCGAGAGTATCCGCGAATGCGGGTAGAGGAATTGAACGGGCAGCGGCTCGGTCTCGAAATCCTCGAGCACGTATTTCAGCCTCCCCGCGCGCATGAGCGGCGCGACCATGTACGAGAGGAATGAGCCGAGGCCCAGGCCGCTTGCGCAGGCCTCGATGGCGGCATCGGCCTGATTGCAGGTCAGGACGCTGGTGATGGCGACCTTCCGGGGGTTCGATCGGAAGGTCCATTCTCCGCGCGGCGCTAGCCCGGTGAAACGCACACAGCGATGGGCACGGAGGTCTTCCGGCTGGCGCGGGGTGCCGCGGCTGCGCAGATAAGCGGGGCTCGCACAGATGACGCGCCGTACCTTGCCGAGCGGGATCGCGACCAGTGAAGAGTCGGCGAGCTGGCCGATGCGGACGGCGGCATCCAGGCCTTCCTCGACCAGGTTCACCACCCGGTCGACGAACAGGAGGTCGGCAGTGACCTCGGGATGGCGCTGGATGAATTCGCTCACGATCGGGGTGACGTAGCGCCGGCCGAAGAGCACCGAGGCGGTCACCGCCAGCTTTCCTTGAGGCGCGGTCCGGCGGGAGTGCAGCGTCGCCTCCGCCTCCTGCACCTGCCCGAGAATCGTGCGGCAGTGCTCGAGGTACTGACTCCCCGCGTCGGTGAGATGGATCCGGCGCGTGGTCCGGTTCAGGAGCGTCACGCCCAGCTCGCGCTCGAGCGACGCGAGCGTCCTCACCATCGAGGGCAGCGAGACGCCGAGGTCTGCCGCGGCCGCCGTGAGGCTGCCCCGGTCGACGATGCGCACGAAGCTCGCTATGGCCTGAAGCTTGTTCACGTCACTCCGTATTGCTGCACTTTCCGGAGCAGTCTAATGCAAACGCTCATATTTATTCCGGCTCGAGAATGAATCAAAATGACTGACCGGGATTTCCGGCGTATTCCAAATCGGAGAGTCCCAACCATGAAGAACCGTTCGAGTCGGATCGCGCTATTGCTTCCGTTCATGATTGCTGCTCTGCTCCTCGGAGAGGACGTAATGGCCCAGACACCAGCGAGCGCGAACTTGACCGAGGCCGAAGCAAAGATGTTCTCGGCGAGCGCCGGGTACGAGAATTTCATGGGCCGGTGGAGCCGCCGCCTGGCGCCGGCGTACGTCGCGTTCGCCGGCGTGAAGAACGGCGATCGCATCCTCGACGTCGGCACCGGGACCGGAGCGCTCGCGTCCGCACTGGAGGCGGCCGCGCCTTCGAGCGAGGTCACCGGCGTCGATCCGTCCGAGGGTTTCATCGGCTCGGCGAAGAAGAACGCCAAGTCGGCCCGCATGCACTTCGAGGTCGGCGACGCCCAGGCGCTGCAGTTCAAGGATGCATCGTTCGACCAGACGATGGCCCTCCTCGTGATGAATTTCGTCCCGGACCACACCAAGGCGATCGGCGAGATGCGCCGGGTGACGCGCCCGCAAGGCGTGGTCAGCGCCTGCGTCTGGGACTACAACGCCGGCATGCAGATGCTCAGGTTCTTCTGGGACGAAGTGGTCGCGCTGGACCCGGCGATGGCGCCGAAGGACGAGCGCCACATGAAGCTTTCCCGCGAGGGGCAGCTCGGCGAGCTGTGGAAGAAAGCCGGGCTGGTCAATGTCCAGGAAAAGCCCGTGGTGATCGAGCAGCCCTTCGCATCGTTCGACGACTACTGGGGCGCATTCAAGAGGGGAGCCGGCCCGGGCGGCGCCTACGTGGTGTCACTCAGCGACGAACGCCGGCGCGAGCTCGAGGCACGGATGCGCAAGCGCCTCCTCGGCGATCGCGAGGACGGAGCATTCGTCCTCAAGGCTCAGGCGTGGTGCGTGCGCGGGGAAGTTCCTAAGGCCGGCTGAGGGGTTTCTTCTACTCTTCGAGCATCTTCATCGCCTGCACTACGCTCTTCTTCATGCGGTTGAACGAGCTGGCGAGCACGCCGATCTCGTCCTTGCCGCGCGCATGGAAGTCGGGCACGTCCATGTTGCCCAGGCTCACCTGGTCGGCGAGCCTGGAGAGCCTGGTAACCGGCCGGATCACCATTGCGAACAGCATCAAGTTCAGCGCAATGCCGATGAGAATGAACACGCCGGCGAGCGACAGCATGAAAGTCCGATACGCCGCGGTCGCACGCCTGGTCGGCACTTCCGTCGGCACCGAGACCACTTGCGCCCCGATGATCTCGTTCATCTGCCAGCCGAAGCCGTTCGCCGGACCATAGCGCTCGACCAGCGTTTTCGGCGCGGCCTCTACGGTGCTGTGGCAGACCAGGCACCCGGGGTCCTTGATCTGGATCGGGCGCGCGATGTAGAGCGAGCGGCCGGTCGGCGTCTCGCGTTCGCCGGTGATCTCGCCCCGGTCGAGACCGCCGCGGAACTGGTTGACGATGTCCGTCTCCCAGTCGACCGCGCGGTTGCGGGGATTGGTCGGGTTGAGCGTCGCCTCCTTGTAGGCGTAGTCGCTGAACTTCTTGCGCAGGCCGCTCAGGACCTCGGCGGCCGAGTAGGCCGGTATCGACTGCGGCAGGAAAGCGTATTTCATCTGCGTCTCGAGCAACGGCCCGACCTGGCCCGCCGTGTACGCTCGCGTCGCGAGCGCGGTCTCCATCACCAGCCGCGCGTTTTGCAGAATCTCTTCGCGGGCGTTTTGCTGCAGCAACTGATTGGACGTGTACCCGGCGACGCCGAGCCCGATCAGAAAGATCGCGACGAACACCAGGTTGAACTTGAGGATCAGCCTCATTCGTTTCCTCCTGCAGCCTGCGACTTCGCGTCGCCCCGCGTTAGCAAGGGATTGTTCTGCGCGCGATGCGCGCGGGACATCGGACCGACGGGCGTGCCCTCGCGCGCGGCAGGGCGTTCGTGGCATCGCCAGCCTCGCCGCGATCACGGCGCAAGTCGCTGTTCCTCATGGAGGATCTGCCCGGTGCGCTACACTTGAGCGGGTGGAAAGGGCTAGCCCAAGAGGGCCGGATTGAAGCTGCTGGTCGTCGACGATCACCCGCTGATGCGCGAGGCGGTGCAAGGCGTGGTCACGCGGCTCGAGCCGGGAGCGATGGTGCTCGCCGTGGGGGACTCGGAGCGGGGGTTCGCGATCGCCGACGCCGAGCCGGATCTCGACCTCGTGCTCCTCGACCTGAATATCCCCGGCCTCGCCGGGATCCCCGCGTTGAAGGCGTGGCGGCGCCGCTACCCCGAGGTGCCGGTGGTGGTGCTCTCGAGCGCAGACGACCGCCCGACCGTGCTTGCGGCGATCGCCGCCGGCGCGGCGGGCTTCATCCCGAAGTCGTCACCGAATGAGGTACTGCTCAATGCGCTGCGACTCGTGCTCGCGGGCGGCAAGTACCTGCCGCCCGAGGTGCTGGCGCCGGTCGCGGGATCGGGCGCGCGGGCTGCACGCGCGGCGACGGAGCAGGCCCTCTCGCTCGAGACGCTCGGCCTGACCGATCGTCAGGCGCAGGTACTGAAGCTCCTCGCCGCGGGCAAGTCGAACAAGCTGATCTGCCGCGAGCTCGATCTCGCCGAGCGTACGGTGAAGGCGCACATCTCGGCGGTGTTCCGCGCGCTAGGCGTCACGACGCGCACGCAGGCGGCCCTCGCTGCAGCCAAGCTCGGCCTGGGTACCGCCGACGAGGCGAAGCCGTCCTAGCCCGGGACGCGCTCGCGCAGGAGCTGCTCGACGAGCGCCCGCAGCTTCGCCGGCCGCACCGGCTTGCGAAGCAGGGCATAGCCGCGGGCGTGCGCGTCCGCGATGTGCTCCGGGGACGCATCGGCGGTGACGACGATCCCGTGCAGGCTCGGGCCCCAGCGGGCCTTCAGCCGGTGGAGGACGTCGAAGCCGCTCCCGCCCTCGCCGAGACGCAGGTCGCAGAGCACGAGGTCCGGCGCAGCGCGGCCGGCGGAAAGCGCTTCTGCGCCGCTCGCCGCGGTCTCGACGCTGCAGCCCCAGCGCCGGAGCAGGCCGTCGAGCGCCGCGCGCACGTCGGCCTCGTCGTCGACCACCAGCACGCGCAGGCCCGCGAGCTGCGCGGCCGTCTCGGGTGCGGCCGCCGCCGTGGGCTGCTCCGCGCGCGGCGGGACAACCGGCACGCGCACGCCGAATAGCGAACCGCATCCGACCTGCGACTTCACGGTGATCGGGTGGCCGAGGAGCCGCGCGATGCGGTCGACGATCGCGAGTCCGAGCCCCAGGCCCTTCGCCCGGTCGCGTTCCGCGCTGCCCGCCTGGTAGAACTCCTCGAAGATGCGCGCCCGGTCGGCCGCGGCGATGCCGATGCCGGAATCGGCGACGACGATCTCGGCCTCGCCGCCGTGCCGCCGGCAGCCGACGACGACGCCGCCCTCGCGCGTGTAGCGGACCGCGTTCGCGGCGAGGTTGAGCAGGATCCGGCCGAGGAGCGTCGGGTCGCTCTCGGTCCAGAGCGACGTCGGCACGACGCGGAAGCGCAACCCCTTCGCTTCGGCGGCGGGCGCGAACTCGTCGGCGAGGCGCTCGAGAAGGGGTCGCAACGGGAAGGCCCGGCGCTCGGGCTGGACCGCTCCGGCGTCGAGCTTCGAGATGTCGAGCAGCGCATCGAGCAGGTCCTCGAGGGCGTCGACCGAGCGGTCGATGCGCCGCGCGAGCGCGGCAAGCTCCGGCGTGCGCGCGGTCTCGCGCAGCTCGCCGACCGTGAGCGCAAGCGCATGCATCGGCTGGCGGAGATCGTGGCTCGCGGCGGCGAGGAATCGCGTCTTCGCCTGGTTCGCCCGCGCGAGCTGCTCGGTGCGCTCCGCGATGCGGGCCTCGAGCGTCGCGTAGGACTCCTCGAGCCGCTCGGCCATGCGGTTGAACTGCGCGCCGAGCGCGTCGAGCTCGTCGCCGGTGCCGACGTGGATGCGTTCGCCGAGCTGGCCGGCGCCGATCCGCTCCGCGCCTGCGCCGAGCGCCTCGATCGGGCGCGTCATGCGCCGCGCGAGGTAGTAGCTCGCGGCGAGCGCCCCGAGCAGACCGAGCGCGCCGAGGAGCGCCGTGCGGGTCACCCCCGCGTACACCGGCGCGAGCGCCTCGCCCGCCGGCAGCTCGGCGAAGGTGGTCCAGCCCAGGTGCGCGATCGGCACGCCCACGGCGAGTACCGCCGCGCCGGCGAGGTTGCGCGACTCGATCCGCGCCGCCGGGACCCGCGCGATCGCGTCGCTCACGTGCGGGAGCCGCGAGAGGTCGGTGCGGGCGAGCACGAGCCTGAGGTCGGGGTGCGACACGAGCCGTCCGCGCGAATCGACCACGTAGGCGAGCCCGTTCTCGCCGATCCGCGCGCGCGACACGACCTCCCGCATGAACTTGAGATTCACCTCCGCGATGAGGACGCCGGCCCCGGGCGCGGTGCTGCCGACCGCGAGCGACAGGAACGGCTCGGTCTGCCGGAAGTAGACCGGGCCCGCATGGGTACCGTCGTCGCGCGCGCCGACGAAGCGGGGATCGGCGGAGAAATCGGCGCCGCTCTCCGCCCTGTCGGGCCCGACACGCGGGACGAAGAGGCGCTCCCGTCCCGCCGGATCGATCCACCGCAGCTCGGCGACTTGCGGCAGGCGCCGCAGGAGGGCGGCCATCTCGGCCCGGCGGTCCGCGCGCTCGATGCCCGGATGCGCCGCGGCCGCGAGCTCCCAGACGAGCGGCTCCTCGATCCCCCACAGGAAGGTCCCGATATGGATCGCGACCGCGCCGGCCTTCTCGCGCAGCAACACGGCTTGCGCCGCCTCGGCGTCGCGATAGGCAAAGTAGCCGGTGACGGCGCCGACCGCGACGAGCACGGCGGTCACCAGGGCCGCGGAGTACGCGGCGTATTTCCAGAGGAGCGTCCGCCGTCGCGGTATCCGCGGGCGCGGTGCCGCGACCGGCGGGACGGCGCGGGGTTTTCCTGGGTCCGGCTCTCGTTTCGGCACGCGGCGCTCGATCTGCTTGATCCGATGAGTGGGCCCGCCTGGAT
>CAWBNB010000065.1:0-22138 GCA_963789885.1 uncultured beta proteobacterium
GTCAGGCATCCTCGCATGCGATGAACATCTGGGTCGACGCCGATGCCTGCCCCGCCGCGGTGAAGGAGATCCTTTACGCGCCGCCGAGCGCGCGCGGGTGCAATTGACCCTGGTCGCCAACCAGCCGCTGCGCACTCACCGTCGCCTACATCGACGCCGCTCCAGGTGCCGCGCGGGTTCGACGTCGCGGACAACGAGATCGCGAACGGGTCCAGGCGGGCGATCTCGTCGTCACCGCCGACATCCGCTGTCGCGCCCCAGGTGATCGAGCGCGGCGGCCACGCGGTCGACCCCCGCGGCGAGATGTACTCGGCGGACACGATCCGCGAGCGGCTCGACCATGCGCGACTTCATGGACGAGCTGCGCGCGAGCGGCGTGCAGACCGGCGGCCCGCCGCCGCTCGCGCACGGCGACCGACAGCGCTTCGCCAATCAGCTCGACCGGCTGCTCGCGCGGGCCGGCGAGAGTGAACTTCCGGCGCTCGCGGAGGCTCTCGACGAGGGGATAATCCCCTCCCCATGCAGCCCGCCCGCGACCTATCGAGCTACCGCAAGTACTGGGCGCAGCGCTTCGGCATCGCGCCGTTCCTGCCGACGACGCGCGCCGAGATGGACGAGCTCGGCTGGGACAGCTGCGACGTCATCCTCGTCACCGGCGACGCCTACGTCGATCACCCGAGCTTCGGCATGGCGCTCATCGGCCGCGCTGCTCGAGGCGCAGGGCTTCCGCGTCGGCATCCTCGCCCAGCCCGACTGGCGCAGCGCCGAGGCGTTCCGCGCGCTCGGCCGCCCGAACCTGTTCTTCGGCGTGACCGCCGGCAACATGGACTCGATGGTCAACCGCTACACCGCGCGACCGCAAGAATCCGCACGCGACGACGCGTACACGCCGGGCGGCGCCGGCGGCCAGCGGCCCGATCGCTCGGTGATCGTCTACGCGCAGCGCTGCCGCGAGGCGTTCGGCGACGTGCCGATCGTGATCGGCGGCATCGAGGCGACCCTGCGCCGCATCGCGCACTACGACTACTGGTCGGACAAGGTCCGCCGCTCGATCCTGCTCGACGCGAAGGCCGACCTGCTGCGTCTACGGCAACGCCGAGCGCGCGATCGTCGAGATCGCGCATCGCCTCGCCGCGCGGCGAGGCCGATCGACGAGATCCGCGACCTGCGCGGCACCGCGTTCGCGCGCACGGCGCGCCCGCCGGACTGGACCGAGATCGACTCGACGCACGCTCGACACGCCCGGCGCGCTGACCCGCCGCCGATCCGTACGCGATGGAGCGCCAGCACGCGCGGCACGACGGCGCTCGACGCGCGCCGCCGCGCGCACGAACGTCGTCCGCTTCGCGCGTCGCGCGAAGAACGCCGACCGCGAACGCACCGTGATCCGCCTGCCGTCCTTCGAGCAGGTCGCCGACGACCCGGTGCTCTACGCGCACGCCTCGCGCATCCTGCACCTCGAGTCGAACCCGGGCAACGCGCGCGCGCTCGTGCAGCGCCACGGCGACGCGACGTCTGGATCAACCCGCCGCCGATCCCGCTGACCACGACGGAGATGGACGCGTCTACGAGCTGCCCTATCGCGCGCGCAGCCGCACCCGCGCTACGGCGACGCGAAGATCCCCGCGTACGAGATGATCCACTTCTCGGTGACGATCATGCGCGGCTGCTTCGGCGGCTGCACCTTCTGCTCGATCACCGAGCACGAGGGCCGCATCATCCAGAGCCGCTCCGAGGACTCGATCCTCCGCGAGATCGAGACCATCCGCGACACGGTGCCGGGCTTCACCGGCGTCATCTCCGACCTCGGCGGCCCGACCGCGAACATGTACCGGCTCGGCGTGCAAGAGCCCGGAGATCGAAGGCGCGTGCCGCCAGCCGTCGTGCGTGTTCCCCGACATCTGCCAGAACCTCGACACCGATCACGCGCCGCTGATCGAGCTGTACCGCAAGGCGCGCGCGCTGCCGGGCGTCAAGAAGATGCTGATCGCCTCGGGCGTGCGCTACGACCTCGCGGTCGCTCGCCCGAGTACGTGAAGGAGCTCGCGCAGCACCACGTCGGCGGCTATCTGAAGATCGCCCCCGAGCACACCGAGGAGGGCCCGCTCTCGAAGATGATGAAGCCGGGCATCGGCACGCTACGACCGCTTCAAGGAGCTGTTCGACCGCTACTCGAAGGAAGCGGGCAAGGAGCAGTACCTGATCCCGTACTTCATCGCCGCGCACCCGGGCACGACCGACGAGGACATGCTGAAGCTCGCGCTGTGGCTGAAGCAGAACGGCTTCCGCGCCGACCAGGTGCAGGCGTTCCTGCCGTCGCCGATGGCGAGCGCGACCGCGATGTACCACACGCGGCAAGAACCCGCTGCGCGGTCACGCGCGACAGCGAGGAGGTGATCGTCCCGAAGGGCCTGAAGGAGCGCCGCCTGCACAAGGCGTTCCTGCGCTACCACGACGCGAACAACTGGCCGATGCTGCGCGAGGCGCTGCGCCGCATGGGCCGCGCCGATCTGATCGGCAACGGCAAGCACCAGCTCGTGCCGTCGTGGCAGCCCGCGGGCACCGGCGACGCTCGCGAAGGCCGGCGCAGCGCAGCCCGGCCGTTCCGCACGCAGCACACCGGTTTGCCGAAAACCCCCACCGTCCACAAGGCGGCGGGGCCGCGCCGCCGGGCGAAGGCCTGAGCGGCCGCCAGCACGCTCTCGGGAGCATGCGAGATTTGCGTATCCTTCTCGCCGCCGGCGTCGCGCTGGGTGTGTTCGCCGCCTCGGCGGCCGCGCAGGATTACCCCGCCAAGCCGGTCCGCATCGTCGTTTCGTCCTCGGCGGGCGGGTCGCCCGACATCCAGATTCGCCTCGTGACGCACAAGATGACCGAGGCGAACGGCTACGTCTGGGTCATCGAAAACCTGCCCGGCGGCGGCGGCAACATTGCGCCCGAACGCGTCGCGAAGTCGCCACCGGACGGCTACACCCTGCTGATGGCCTCGGCCGGGCCGCTCTACATCAATCCGTCGCTGTACCCGGGCCTGCCGTACGACATCGTGCGCGACTTCGAGCCGATCACGCAGATCTCGCACACCCCCAACATCCTCGTGGTGCATCCGAGCGTGCCGGTGAAATCGACGAAGGAGCTGATCGCCTACGCGAAGGCCAACCCGGGCAAGCTGCGCTTCGGCTCGGCCGGCAGCGGCTCGTCGCAGCACCTGTCGGCGGAGCTCTTCAAGCGCATGGCCGGCGTGGACCTGCAGCACATCCCGTACAAATCGAGCTCGCAGATGACGACCGAGCTCGTCGCCGGCCAGATCGAGCTCGCGTTCCAGAACGCGCCGCTCGTGCTGCCCTACGTGAAGGCCGGCAAGCTGGTCGCGCTCGCGGTCACGACGAAGACCCGCCTCGCCACCGCCCCGGAGGTGCCGACGCTGGACGGGTCCGGCCTGAAGGGTTACGACTTCGGCGGCGGCAGCGCGCTGCTCGCGCCGAAAGGCACGCCGCCCGCGATCGTGGGAAAGCTCGAGGCCGACGCGCGCGCCGCGCTCGCGTCGGCCTCGGTCCGCGAGCAGTTCGCGCTCAACGGCTTGATCCCGGTCGGCAACACCTCCGGCGAGTTCGCCGCCAACCTGAAAGCCGAGATCGCGCGCATCGCCCCGATCGTGCGGGCGAGCGGCGCGAAGGTGGATTGAGGCGATGACCGCGGCGCCGAGCGGGCCGAAGGTCTTCCTCGATTACGACCAGAAGGCGCTCGACGACGCCTACGACCAGTCGGTCTACGCGCCCAACCGGCAGCAGCTCCTCGCGCGCATCGCACACGCGAGCGAGCTCGTACGCCAACGCCTCGGCGCGCCGGGGCGCTTCGCCTACGGCCCGACGCCGATCGAGCAGCTGGACGTCTACCGCACGTCCCTTCCGAATGCGCCGATCAACGTGTACCTCCACGGCGGCGCGTGGCGCGCGGGCCGCGCGCGCGACTACGGCTATCCGGCCGAGATGTTCGTCCTCGCCGGCGCGCATTACGTGGTCCCGGACTTCGACAACGTCGAGGAAGCCGGCGGCAGCCTGTTCGTGATGGCCGATCAGGTGCGGCGCGCGGTGGCCTGGGTCCATCGCAACGCCGCGCGCTTCGGCGGCGACGCGACCCGGCTGTACGTCTCGGGCAGCTCGTCGGGCGCGCACCTCGGCGGCATCGTCGCGATCACCGGCTGGGAACGCGACTTCGGGCTGCCGGCCGATACAGTGAAGGGCTACACGCTGACGAGCGGCATGTACGACCTGCGCGGCCCGCGGCTCTCCAAGCGTAGCCGGTACGTAAGGTTCACCGACGAGATGGAAGCGGCGCTCTCGCCGCAACGACATGTCGATGGGATCCGCGCGCCGATCGTGCTCGTCTACGGCACGCTGGAGACACCGGAGTTTCAGCGCCAGTCGCGGGAATTCGCCGCGGCGCTGCGCAAAGCGGGCAAGCCGGTAGAGCTCGTCGCTGCCGAGCACTACAACCACTTCGAGATCGCCGAGACGATCGCGAACCCGCACGGGCCGGTCGGCCGCGCGGTGCTCGCGCAGATGCGGCTCGGCGGGACGGCCGCCGCAGGCTGACGCCCCGCGGAGGTCCTCCGGCTACCGCGCGAGCGGATCCGGGCGCAGCTCGAACTTCACCACGCGCGGCCGGTTCTCCTTCCCGCCCTCCAGGTGGAAGGGCGTCCGGCTGCCGAAGGTGGTCCAGATCGCGCGTCCCTTCCAGCCGGCGTTCGGATCGTCGATGCGCCCGTCGACGTTCTTCGCGAACATGCCGGACGGATACGGCACGCGGAAGCTCACGAACCTGCCCTCCACGAAGGCGTAGATCGAGTCGCTCAGGTTGCCCATCGCGATCGGCACGTTGCGGCCGAGCCCGAGGATGCCCTTGTGATCCACCCAGACGTAGTAGCTTGCCTCGGCGCTGCCCGGGGTCTTCACGTCGCGCAGCTGCGGCCCCGGGAACCGGTGCAGGGTCCAGCCTTCGGGGCAGTGCGCGCCGGTGGCGGTCGGACCGTTCAGGACCTTGCACTTGCGGCGGTCGAACTGCCCGAGATGCCCGCTCGCGAGCGCCACCCAGTAGACGCCGTCCATGTCGATATCGCCGCCGCGCGGCCCGAATCCGGGCAGCGGCGGCTCGTACACCTCGGTGATCGCGGTGTGCGTGGGATCGCGCCCCGGCACGACGCGGACCACCTGTCCCGGGTAACCGATCGCGGTGCCCCAGATCGTGCCGTCGGACGGGCTCACCGCGACCGCGTACAGGTTCAGCGCGACGCGCTTGTCCTTCGCCGGGTCGACCGGCTGGTCGGGCTCCACGTACTCGTCCCGCCGGCCGTTGCCGTTCGTGTCGAGCACGTGCGGCGACCAGCCCTGGGATCGGACTTCGTCCCCGGTCTCCTCGTACAGCCGGCGATTGAGCCAGCCGATGACGCCCGGACCGACGACGCCGGGACTCGTCCACAGCGTGTGGTCGGAGTCGTAGGCGAAATTGAGGTGATGCGTCGGGAAGCACGTGCTGATCAGCTTCCACTGGCCGGTGGCGGGGTCGTACATCGACAGGTGCCGGTTCGCCTCGCCGTTCAGCGGGAACGCTTTCGCCGACGGATGATCCGACCCGGTCTTGCAGAACGCCGGATTCGCGTTGGGACGCACGCGCGAGGTGAGCCACACCCGGCCCTTCTCGTCCATCATCGGGTTGTGGTTGAGGGTCTTGCTGTCCCAGATCGGCGCCGGCCCCCACCACGCGGAGGGCCCGAACGGCGCGCCCTTCGAGGAAGGCGTGGCGGGGTCGCGAACCGGGTGCGGGATCTCCTTCGCGGTGTGCGTCTGCGGATCGAGCTCCGGGATGAGGTCGGTGCTGTCCTCGGTCGAACCGTACGCCTTGCCGCCGGCGTTCACGCGCGGGTCGCGCCGGTCGGTCGAGACGAGGTCGTGCAGGTAAGCGGTCGGCCGGCTCCAGTCCCAGAGCGTCACGACGATGTTGCGCTCGACGCCCTGCGGGCGATCGGGCTTCGAGAACGGCAGCTCGCCCGCCTTGATGGCGTCGGTCCAATCGGCGAACAGCTTGATCGCGCGCTCGCCATCGAGCCGGCTGATGTCGCGCGCCATCAGCGCCTGTGCGCTGCCCGCGCGGAGCCGCTGCCGCCACGCCTCGACCGAGCTGCCGGCCTTCGCGAACTCCTCCGGCACGGTGCGCATGCCGGGCGTCCCGAGCGCGTGGCACGACTGGCACGCGCCGCTCTTGATGGTGTTCAGCCACTGGCCCTGGCTCGCCACCGGCCCGAGCGGGAACTCGTTCGCCTGCGGCACGCGCAGGAGCGCGAACCAGTGGATCGCCGGGTAGTACTGCGCCGCCTCTTTGGGCGAAGGCGCGACGACCGCTTTGAGGTTCAGCGTCTTGCCGGGCGTCGCCTTGACCTTCGGCGAGTCGACCAGCCCGTAGCCGCGCACCCAGACTGCGTAGCTCGCCGGCGGCAAATCGGGGATGAGATAGCGCCCCTGATCGTCGGTGACGACGATCTTCGCGAACTTCGTGGGCAGATCGGTCGTCTCCGCGATCACCCAGACGCCAGCCTCGGGCCCGGCCCTGCCCGCAACCACGCCACCGAGCTCGGACCGGCCGACGCCGACCGCCGGTTTCGACTTGTCCTGCGCGTGGACAGCGCCGACCAGGCCCGCCACGATAAGTGCTGCGCATGCTGCCGTCCGCCGAGACGGCGTTTTCACTGTTCCCACGCTTCCTCCCTATCCCTTGTTGTCGGTGCGGCCGCGTCCGGCCCGGCCTCTGCCCGGCCTCTGCCGGGCCGGACGCTTCGTTCACACGAGCTCGATGCCGTCCTGCTTCAGCGGATGTGGACAGCTACCCGCCAAACATATTCCTTCCGCGGGAAACCCGCATGGGCGAGCGTCCCCGCGGAATGCGGCTTACTTAATGCGCGACGCGACCCGGTTGCACCCGACCTGGACCGCGGCACGTCGGGCGTGAAATCCCGATCTCGCACCCGGCCCCGCCAGACGGAATCAGCCCTTCCGCGCCGCCAGCTCGAGGAGCTTCACCAGCGCATGCAGCGTACGGTTCACCGGCGCCGGCACGCCGAGCGCCTCGCCGCGCCTGGCGACGTAGCCGTTCAGGGCGTCGACCTCGGTCGGCTTTCCGAACCCGATGTCCTGGGCGGTGGAGGAGATCTGCGCCGGCATCGCCTCGCCGATCTTCCAGACGCGCCCCATCAGGTCGTCGGTGTCGAGCCGCACGCCTTCGGCGCGCGCCACCGCCACGGCCTCGTCCACGACCTGCGGCATCACCTCGCGCGACCACGGGCTCGCGATCATCGGACCGTAGGGGAGGCGTGAAAGCGCACAGACGGCGTTGTAGGCGCAGTTGATGATGAGCTTCGTCCACAGCTCGCCATCGACGTTGTCCGATACGCGGCAGGGCACCCCGGCGCGTTCGAAGAGCGCCGCGACCGCTGCGGCGCGCTCCATTCCCGCGCCGCCCGACCCGCCGACCACGAGATCGCCGCGGCCGGTGTGCCGGACATGCCCCGGCCCCGCCATCTGGCAGCCGACGTACACGACCGCGGCCACCACCTCGGCATCGACGAGCGGCCGCATCCGGGCGGCGTTGTCCACCCCGTTCTGCAGGCTGACGATCGTGGCGCCGCGGACGAGATGGGGTGCTATCGACCGTGCCGCCGTCTCGGTGTCGCCGGATTTCACCCCGACGAGGACGAAAGCCGCGCCGGCGACGGCCGCGGCGTCGGTGGACGCGGCGACCGGCACGCGCTCGCGGAACTGCAGCGTGTCGAGGAGGAGGCCGTCGCGCCGGACCGCGTCGACGTGCGCGGGCCGCCCGATCAGCGTCACCGGGGCGCCGGCGCGCGCGAGCATCCCCCCGAAGTAGCAGCCGACGGCGCCGGCGCCGAGCACGGCGACGCGCGGCCAGGGAGTCGAGTTCATGGGGATCGAACGGGTAGCCGGGAGCGGAGCGGCGAATCTAGCGCCGATCGCGAGGAGAATCAACGCGGGACCGGCGCGCGAATACGGGTTACGCTCCCCGGCGATCAACCGGAGGAAAACGCATGGCAAGCGCTCGGAAGCAGCACGTCGTGAGCAACAGGCTGCACTCGCGGATCCTGAACGGCAAATCGATCTTCCCGCACGCGGTGTCGGTGGAGGGCAAACGGCTCGTCTTCCTGTCCGGCCAGCTCGCGTGGGACAAGGACGGCAACGTCGTCGGGAAAGGCGACATGCGCGCCCAGTTCCGCCAGGTGTGCGAGAACATCGGGACCGCGCTGGCCGAGGCGGGCGCGAGCTGGGAGGACGTCGTCCAGACGAACACCTACGTCACCGACATGGACGCGTTCTTCACGTGCGCGGACATCCGGCACGAGTACTTCGGGCCGGGCTGGCCGACGAGCACGACGCTGGAGGTGAGCCGGCTCGCTCACCCGGACATGATGGTCGAGATCGAGGCGGTCGCGGTGCTCGGCTGAGCACCGCGGCGGGATGCGCTGACAAGAGAGCGGCGCCGATGCGGAGTGACTCGATGGCGTCACCCCGCCGCGGCCGCTTTGGCCTTCTCCTCCAGCACGCCCCACCGCTCGAAGGCGCGCTCGAGCAGCCGCTCGATCTCCTCGGCACGCTGGCGATCCGCCTTGCTCTTCTCGTGACCTTGCTTGTGGTAGTCGGCGCTCGCCATTCGCGCCGTCAGGTCGTGCTGTTCGCGCTCGAGCGCCTCGATCTCGGACGGCAGCGATTCCAGCTCGCGCTGCTCCTTGAACGTGAGCTTCACTTTCTGCGGCTGGCGTGAGGGCTTGCGGTCGCCGCGTTCGGACGGCACCGGGGAAGCCGACATGGATGCGGCGGCCGGACGCTGCGCGAGCCAATCGCTGTAGCCGCCGACGTACTCGCGCCACTTTCCGCCGCCTTCGGCCACCAGCGTCTGCGTCACCACGTTGTCGAGGAATGCGCGGTCATGGCTGACGAGGAGGAGCGTGCCGGCGTACTCCTGCAGCGTCGCCTCCAGCAGCTCGAGCGACTCGATGTCGAGATCGTTGGTGGGCTCGTCCAGCACGAGCAGGTTGGCCGGCTGCGCGAACAGCCGCGCGAGGAGGAGCCGGTTCCGCTCCCCGCCGGAGAGGCTCGCGACCCTCGCCTGCGCGCGGCGTGGCGGAAACAGGAACTCGGCGAGATAGCTCATCACGTGCTTCCGGCCGCCGCCGACGGCGATCCAGTCCGACCCCGGGCTGATCGTGTCGGCGACGGTCCGCTCGGGGTCGAGCTGCTCGCGCATCTGGTCGAAGTACGCGACCTGGAGGTTGGTGCCCAGGCGCACGGTGCCCGTGTCGGGTGCGAGCGTGCCGAGGATGAGCCGGATCATCGTGGTCTTGCCCGCGCCGTTCGGGCCGATGAGGCCGATGCGATCGCCGCGCATGATCCGCATCGACAGGTCGTGCACGATCACGAGCTCGCCGAATCGCTTGCCGACGCCCTTCAGCTCGGCGACCAGCCGGCCGGAGCGCTCGCCCGCGTCGAGCGTGAGCTTGATGTTGCCCAGGCGCTCGCGGCGAGCGGTGCGCTCGGTGCGGAGCGCCTCCAGGCGCTTCACGCGGCCTTCGTTGCGCGTGCGGCGCGCCTCGACGCCCTTGCGGATCCAGACCTCCTCCTGCGCCCAGAACTTGTCGAAGCGGCGGTTGGCGAGCTCTTCGGCGGCGAGCTCGTCGCGCCGGCGCGACTCGAAGGCGGTGAAGTTGCCCGGATAGGAACGCAGCGCGCCGCGGTCGAGCTCGACGATGCGCGTCGCGACACGGTCGAGGAACGCGCGGTCGTGCGTGATGACAATCGACGCCGGCCCTTTCAGCAGCAGCTCCTCCAGGCGCGTGATGCCGTCGATGTCGAGATGGTTGGTCGGCTCGTCGAGCAGCAGCAGCTCGGGTTGCAGGGCGAGCGCAAGTGCGAGCGCGCCGCGCTTCCGCTCGCCGCCGGAGAGCGTCGACGGATCCATCGCGCCCTCGAGACCGAAGCGATGCAGGAACTCGATCAGGCGTGCTTCGGCGCGCCAGCGATCCCGTTCGTCATGGATCTGCTCGAGGTGGCCGCGTAGCGCGAGGCTCTCGCGCAGGGTCGAGGCGGGAGGAAGCTCGGGCTCCTGCTCGACGAGCGCGACCGACAGGCCGTCGCGCGTCTTGAGCTCGCCGTCGTCCAGCGCCGCCGCGCCTGCGAGCACGCGCAGCAGCGAGGACTTCCCGCTGCCGTTGCGGCCGATCAGCCCGATCCGATCGCCCTCGAGGACGGTGAGCGCCGCCCGGTCGAGGAGCGGGAGATCGCCGTACGCGAGCTGCGCGGCGGCGAGGGTGGCGAGCGTCAAAGCTTCAGGAAACTCCCAGCAGCTCGACCTCGAAGACGAGCGTCGCATTCGGCGGAATGACGCCGCCGGCGCCGCGGGCGCCATAGCCGAGGTCCGGCGGGATGGTCAGCTTGCGCTTGCCGCCGACCTGCATGCCCTGCACGCCCTGGTCCCAGCCGCGGATCACCTGTCCCGCGCCGAGGTTGAAGACGAACGGGTCGCCGCGATCCTTGCTCGAGTCGAACTTCTTGCCGCTGGTGAGCCAGCCGGTGTAGTGGACCGTCACTTTCTGGCCGGCGGCAGCCGTCTTGCCGGTGCCGACGGCGAGATCCTCGATGACGAGACCGGCGGGGGATTGTGGTGTCGACATGTGCGGCTCCTGAAGGGGAGCCGCGATTGTAGTCGCGATCAGGTCGCGCGAACGGCACGCCCGGCGCGCGGGAGCAGCTTCGCGAGCTCCATGCCATCCACGAGCCGAATCTTCTTCTCGCCGGCGAACTTCCGCGCGCCATCGGTGATCTCGCCGGTAGCGACGTAGACGCAATCGTTCGCTTCGTGCGCGTCCTTGGCTGCGTACAGATCGCGAAGCGGCTCGACGCCGGTACGCGCGACCTTCCAGCGCTTGCACGCGACGAGCGACGTACGTCCTGCCTTGGTCATCTCGAAGTCCGCGGCGGCGCCGTCGAGTCGGTTCACTGCATAGCCGTCCTTGCGGAAGGCGTCTTCCATCGCGCTGGAGAAATCACCCCACGACATCCCGCGGACCGCCTCGAGCGTGCTGGCGACTCGCTTGGCGCTCGGCGCACGGAGTTGCCGCCAAGCGGCGACGACGCCGATCGCGAGGAACGGCAACCCTGCGAAGATAGCGTAGGCGATCGGGATCGCGGGCAGAATCACCTTCGCCAGTGCGATGATCGCGGCGGCGATTGCGAAGCTGATCCACCAAGGCGAGCGCAGCAGGACCGCGAACAGCGAATTGTCGGCAATCTGTAACTTCACGTTTTGCTCCGCGACCGTCCTTCCCGCTCACATCGACCGCCGGTACTGCCCCCCCACCTCGAACAGCGCGTGCGTGATCTGCCCGAGCGAGCAGACCCGCACCGCATCCATCAGCACCTCGAACACGTTTCCGTCCTCGATCACCGCCTGCTGAAGCCGCTTCAGCATCGCCGGCGACTCGCCGGCATTGCGCGCCTGGAACTCGGCGAGGCGCTTGAGCTGCGAGCGCTTCTCTTCCTCCGTCGACCGGATCAGCTCGATCGTCACCGGCACCGGCTCGCCCGCATTTTCGTTCCGACGATTGCGGAAGGTGTTCACGCCGACGATCGGGTACGAGCCGTCGTGCTTCTGGTGCTCGTAGTACATCGACTCTTCCTGGATCTTGCCGCGCTGGTAGCCGAGCTCCATCGCGCCGAGCACGCCGCCGCGCTCGCTGATCGCCTCGAACTCCTTCAGCACCGCCTCTTCCACCAGATCCGTCAGCTCCTCGATCACGAACGAGCCCTGGTTCGGGTTCTCGTTCTTGGCGACGCCCCATTCCCGGTTGATGATGAGCTGGATCGCCATCGCGCGGCGCACGCTCTCCTCGGTCGGCGTGGTGATCGCCTCGTCGTAGGCGTTGGTGTGCAGCGAGTTGGTGTTGTCGTAGGTCGAGATCAGCGCCTGAAGCGTCGTGCGGATGTCGTTGAACGCGATCTCCTGCGCGTGCAAGCTGCGGCCGCTGGTCTGCGAATGGAACTTGAGCTTCTGGCCCCGCTCGCTCGCCCCGTAGCGCTCCCGCATCGCCACCGCCCAGATCCGCCGCGCCACGCGGCCGATCACCGAGTACTCCGGGTCCATCCCGTAGCTGAAGAAGAAGGAGAGGTTCGGCGCGAAGTCGTCGATGTGCATCCCGCGCGCGAGGTAGGTCTCGACGAACGTGAAGCCGTTCGACAGCGTGAACGCAAGCTGCGAGATCGGGTTCGCCCCGGCCTCGGCGATGTGGTAGCCCGAGATCGACACCGAGTAGAAGTTCTTCACGCCGTGGTGGACGAAGTACTCCTGGATGTCGCCCATCACCTTGAGGCTGAACTCGGTCGAGAAGATGCAGGTGTTCTGCCCCTGGTCCTCCTTCAGGATGTCCGCCTGGACCGTGCCGCGGACGGTCTCGAGCGTCCATTCGCGGATCTTCTGCGCCTCGTCCTCGGTCGGCTCGCGGCCGTTGTCCTCGCGGAACTTGTCGAGCTGCTGGTCGATCGCGGTGTTCATGAACATCGCGAGAATCGTCGGCGCCGGGCCGTTGATCGTCATCGACACCGAGGTCGCGGGATCGCACAGGTCGAACCCGCCGTACAGGACCTTCATGTCGTCGAGCGTCGCGATCGAGACACCCGAGTTGCCGACCTTGCCGTAGATGTCCGGCCGCTCGTGCGGGTCGAAGCCGTACAGCGTCACCGAGTCGAACGCCGTCGACAGCCGCTTCGCCGGCATGTCCTTCGACACGAGGTGGAACCGGCGGTTGGTGCGGAACGGGTCGCCTTCCCCGGCGAACATCCGCGTCGGGTCCTCGTTCTCGCGCTTGAAGGCGAACACGCCGGCCGCGAACGGGAACGAGCCGGGAACGTTCTCGAGCATGAGCCACTTCAGGAGCTCGCCCTGGTCCTCGTAGCGCGGCAGGTAGACCTTGCGGATCGTCGTGCCGGATAGCGTCTTGTGCGTGAGCTTCGTGCGGACCTCGCGGTCGCGGATCTTCACCACGTACTCGTCGCCCGAATACGCCTTGCGCATCGCCGGCCACATCTCGAGAAGCTTCTTCGAGCGGGCGTCCAGGCCGGCGTCGCGGGCGGCGATCAGCGGATCGATCGCGGCAGCGGCCGGAGCCGCGCCGAGCATCGCCTTCGTCGCAGCGAGTTGCTGCCGCTCGCGGGCGATGCGCGATTGCTCGGAAGCGTGCCGTTTGTAGCCGCGCACCGCATCGGCGATCTCGGCCAGGTAGCGGGCGCGCGCGGGCGGCACGATCGCGCTCTTGCTCGTCGAGGCCTTGGTCGTAATCGCCGGCAGCTGTCCGGGCGCCGGCCTGAAGCCGTGCGCGGCAAGCTTCGGCGCGATCGCCTGGTAGAGCGCAGTAACGCCGTCGTCGTTGAACCGGCTCGCCTGCGTGCCGAAGACCGGCATCTCCTCGGTCGGCTTCGAGAACAGCTGGCGATTGCGCTGGTACTGCTTCCGCACGTCGCGCAGCGCGTCCTCGGCGCCCTTGCGGTCGAACTTGTTGATCGCGACGAAGTCGGCGAAATCCAGCATGTCGATCTTCTCGAGCTGGCTCGCCGCGCCGTACTCGGGGGTCATCACGTACAGGGACACGTCGACGTGCGGCACCACCGCGGCATCGCCCTGGCCGATGCCCGCAGTCTCGACGACGACGAGGTCGAAGCCGGCGACCTTGCACGCCGCGATCGCGTCCCCGAGCGCGGCCGAGAGCTCGCTCCCGCCGCTTCTTCCATCGTTGCGCGTCGCGAGCGAGCGCATGAACACCTTCGGGGTGTTGATCGCGTTCATGCGGATGCGGTCGCCGAGCAGCGCGCCGCCGGTCTTCCGCCGCGACGGGTCGACGGCGAGCACCGCGATGTTCAGCCGGTCGCCCTGATCGAGCCGGAAGCGGCGCACCAGCTCGTCGGTGAGCGAGGATTTCCCGGCGCCGCCCGTGCCGGTGATGCCGAGCGTAGGGACCGAGCGCTCGTCGGCTTCCTTCAGCACTTGGTCGCGGAGCTTCCCGGCCGTGCCGCTCTCGAGCGCGGTGATCAGCCGCGCGAGCGCCCGGCGATCACCGCCTTTGACGGCTTTCAGATCCTTGGGTGCGTAGGACGAGAGATCCTCGTCGCACCGCTTGATCATGTCGTTGATCATGCCCTGGAGGCCCATCTTCTGGCCGTCCTCGGGCGAATAGATCCGCGCGACGCCGTAGTCGTGCAGCTCCTTGATCTCCGCCGGCACGATCACGCCGCCGCCGCCGCCGAACACCTTGACGTTCTCGCCGCCGCGCTCGCGCAACAGGTCGAGCATGTACTTGAAGTACTCGACGTGGCCGCCTTGGTAGGAGCTGACCGCGATGCCCTGCGCGTCTTCCTGAAGCGCCGCCGTCACCACCTCTTCGACCGAGCGGTTGTGCCCCAGGTGGATCACCTCGCAGCCGGAGGCCTGCAGGATCCGCCGCATGATGTTGATCGACGCGTCGTGGCCGTCGAAGAGCGACGCCGCGGTCACGAAGCGGATCTTGTGCTGCGCCTTGTAGGCGGTGAGCTCGCGGCTGACGCTGAGGTCGGTCATCCTGGTTATTCCAGCCGGATTGCAGCCGGCGAGAAGAATGCCACGAAACCGGCCTCGCGGGACGCCGGCCCGGCGCGGGGCCGGCTCCCCCGACCTGCGGGCCCCATCCCGCGCTGCGGATCGGTGCGCATTCCTTCCGCCGGGAGCACGCCTCGCGCGACCGGGTGCTCCGTTTCCACGCGAAAATTCGGTCTCGTTCCGCCCGAGGGAGTCGCAATGCCCGCGCTTCGCTTTGTCGCCAGATTCGCGTTTCTCGCCGTCGCCCTGGTCGTCTCGCCGCCATCGGCGGCGCAGGAGAACGAGATCGTGCTCGGTCATATCTCGTCGCTCTCCAATCCCGCGTCCACCGACAACGCGAAGAACCTGAGCTACGGCTACCGTCTCTATTTCGATCGCGTCAACGCCGCGGGCGGCGTGCATGGGCGCAAGATCAGGCTGGTCCACAAGGACGACAATCTGACCGCCGCAAAGATGGTCGAGCTCACCAACGAGCTGATCGCCGATCCGTCGGTCCTCGCTCTGGTCGGCTTCCTCAACACGGCGGGTCTTTCCGAGATCGCGAAGCAGGAGCTGCTCGCGAAGGGCGGTATCGCCTTGATCTCGCCGTCGCAGGGCAACAAGAACATCGTGGGCGCCGAGAACGTATTCCCGTTCCGCTCCGGCTATAACGACGAGATCCAGGGCCTGGTCGCAGAATCGAAAGGCACCGAGAAGCGCCGGATCGCGATCGTGTACATGAACACGGCGTTCGGCCCGCCGTCGGCGAAATTCGCCGAGGAGGCGCTAACCAAGGCCGGCCTGCCCTTGGCGGTCAACGTAGGGTACGAGGTGGCACCCGACAAGGTGGAGCGGAGCCTGCGGCAGACGATCGACGCCGTGACGAAGAGCCAGGCCGACGCCGTCATCCTACTCGGCGCGGGTCGCGGCGCATTCGACTTCATCAAGGGATTGCGGGCGTCGTCGGCCAATTTCGTCCAGATCTACGGCCTGTCGGTGCTGCAGGCGAACGACGTCGTGAAGTTCTCGGGGCTGGACGCGGCGAAGGGGGTGGTGCTCGCGCAGGCCGTGCCCTACCCGTACTCCGGCACGCTCCCGATCACGCGCGAGTATCTGAAACTGATGAAGCAGTACGCCCCCGAGGACCAGGCGATCAACTTCATGGGATTCGAGGGGTTCATCGGCGCGAAGATCGCGGTCGAGGCGCTCCGTCGTGCCGGTCCGAATCCGACGCGTAAGCGCGTGATCGACGCCCTCAAGTCGATGGGCGAGCTCGACCTCGGCGGCATCTCCGTGAACTACGGCCCGAAGGAGCGGCTCGGCTGGCGGGGCGTCGACCTCACGATCATCGGCTCCGGCGGTAAGCTGCTGCACTGACGTCGCCGCGCCTCGACCGGCGGCGACTCTCTCCCCCTGGCAAACACCGCGCTGGAGCGAGTTCCTCGCCTCGCTTTCGCGGTGAGTCCGGTGGTTCGCGCGCCTCGCCGGGGCGAGGTGCGCCTAGCGGCCGATCAGACGCGCGAAGCGTTCGCGCAGGCGTGCGACCTGCTCGCCGATCGGACGCACGCAGGGCGACCAAGCCGCCGGTCGCGATCGCGGCCAGCGCCGCGAAGACGATCAGCATGATGCCGGTCAGCACCGCCAGCACGGCGGGGACCAGGATCCAGGGGGAAACGCGGAGCCGGCGCCGCTCCGGCGTCGTCTCCGCCCACTCGCCCTCGCGCAGCTCGAACGTGCGGGGTGCGCGGCCGGTGGTGTCGGAACGGGAAAGGGTGTCCATGGGCGCTCGTCAACTGGGGTCAGAGTATCGGATTGCAAGCCCCGCCGTTGGTTCCCGCCGGCCGGCTGTAACAATCCGTCACTGCCACAACTCGACCCGCTCGCCCCGTCCGCGCATCTTCTCGGCCTGCGTCTGCAGGTAGCGCTGGAACGACGGCTCCTTGCGGTAGCCGCCGCTCGCCACGTAGTCGAGCCCGCCGGCGAGATGGAACGGCCGCACGTACGCCTCGATGCGGAACACCTCGCGGCCGCCGTCGAAGAGGATCACCGTCGGCGTGTACGACACCTTCAGCGCGCGCGCCCACGCCTCCGCAGTCGTCTTCGCGCCCTGCGGCGTGACGAGCTCGGTGCGCTCGGCGAGCCCCAGCCGTACGACGTCGAAGCGCTGGAGCTGCCGCCTGACCCCGGCGCGCGCGAAGCCGTCGGCATGCATCTCGTCGCACGCCGTGCAATACGGCGTCTCGAAGATCACCGCGAGCGGTTTCGCGCCGGGCTTGCGGCGCAGATCGTAGGGCGGCTTCAGGAAGAACGGTTCGTCGGCAAGCTCCGGGCTCGCGGTATCGGGCCCCGCCGCCCGCATGTGCTCGGCGAACGGCAGCTTCGACTCCATCCTGCCGGCGACGTAGTCGAGCGCCGCCTCGAACCGGTGCGGCGGATAGAAGCCGTTGACCCGCGCGACGATCGCGCCCTTCTCGTCCAGGAAAAGCAGGGTTGGGGTGAACTGGACCTTGAGTGCGCGCGCGAGCGCCTTTTCGCTCATGGTGCGGCCATCGACCCAGGTGACTTCGCGGTCGCCCCAGATGTTGAGCGCGATGGCGACGATGTGCCTGCGCGTCTTCTCGACGATGCGCTGCTGCGAGAAATTCGTCTTCATCAGCTGCGTGCAGTACGGGCAGCCGTCCTGGCCGAAGTAGACCATCACCCGCTTGCCGTCCTTCGCCGCATCGCGCACGTCGTCGCGAAAGTCGAGAAGGGTCTCCGCGAACCACGCCGGGATCTCGATCGCGTGCGGGCTCGGGTCCTGGGCGAGGGCCCCGGTGGCAAGCGCGAAGGCGACGGCGAGAACGAGTGCGTGCAGAGGGCGCATGGATCAATCGATGCAGTCGCCGGGGTCGATCTGCACCGTCGAGTGCGCGATGCCGAACCGCTCCTTCAGGCGAACCTTGATCGCCGCGAGCGCCGCCCTCGCGTCGGTCGCCGGCGCGAGCTGCACGTGCAGCGTGACGAGCGACCGTTCGGTGTTGAGCATCCAGGCGTGCACGTGATGCACGTCGGTGAGGCCAGGGACCGCGGCCATCAGGTCGTGCCGCATCGCCGCCGCGTCGAAGCCTTCGGGCGTCCCCTCCATCAGCACGTGCCCGGCCTGGCGCGTCACGTCCCAGGCGCCGCGCAGGATGAGGAGCGTCAGGAAGATCGACAGGATCGGGTCGATCGGCGTCCAGCCGGTCGCGAGGATGACGATCGCGGCGACGACCGCGCCGACCGAGCCGAGCAGGTCGCCGAGCACGTGCAGGATCGCCGCGCGCACGTTGAGGTTGACGCGGTCGCCGCCACGCGAGCACGAAGAGCGCGACGAGGTTCACCGCGAGCCCCGCGGCGGCGACCCCGAGCATCGGGAGGCCGAGCACCGGCACCGGCGCGCGCAGGCGACCGACCGCCTCGACGACGATCCACGCCGAGATCGCGAACAGCGCGAGTCCGTTCGCGAACGCGACGATGATCTCGAAGCGGTGATACCCGTAGGTGCGCTTGTCGTCGTGCGGCCGGCGCGCGACGCGGAACGCCGTCCACGCGAGCGCGAGCGCCGCGGTGTCGGAGAGCATGTGGCCGGCGTCGGCGATCAGCGCGAGCGAGCCGGCGAGCCAGCCGCCCAGCGCCTCGACGACCATGAACCCGCCGGTGAGGAGCAGCACCCAGAACATCCGGCGCTCGCCGTCGGCGGCGGTCCGCGGATGGTGGTGACCGTCGTGCGCATGCGAGTGCCCGCCGTGGACGTGGGGGTGCGAATGCCCCCCGTCGGCGTGCGAGTGAGGATGGCTGGCCACGCGGTGCTTGCCTCGATGTCCCGCCGAGCCTACCGCCTCCGCCATCCGGCCGCCAGCGCGACGCGGCGTCGGCCTTGCACGATGCCCTCCGGACGGTGCCAGGGGCGGTTCCCGCAGGCTAGCGGAGGTTCCCGGTGTGGCCGAGCGAGTAGCGGCCGGGCTGCGGCCAGACGGTCAAACCGTGCGGTTCCTTGCCCACCTTGATGCTCCGCACGTCGCCGGTCGTCGTGTCGATCGCGTAGACGACGTCGTCGAACCGCCCCGACAGCCAGAGCACCTTCCCGTCGGCGCTGACGTTCCCCATGTCGGGGCTGCCGCCGCCGGGGATCGGCCACGTCGCGACCACCTTGCGCGTCGCGAAGTCGATGACCGACACGCTGCCCTTTCCGCGCGGCGGACCGTACACCTTGTGCGAGCCCCGGTTCGCGACGTAGAGCTTCGTCCCGTCGCGGCTCGGGTACAGTCCGTGCGTCCCGGGGCCGGTCTCGATGAAACCCGCTTCGACGAACTTGTCGCCGTCGATCACGTGCACGCCGTCGGCATGCATGTCGGCGACGAAGAACAGGCTGCCGTCTGGCGAGGCACGGATGTCTTGCGGCATCCCGCCGCGCGAGAGCTTCAGATACCCCATCACCTTGCCCTCGACCATGTCGATCTTCGCGACCGTGCCCGAGAACTCGCAGGTGAAGATCGCGAAGCGGCCGTCGATCGAGAAATCGGCGTGATTGATCGCCGGCGCACTGCGGCACCGGGATCGAGCGCTGCAGCTTCATCGTCTGCGGGTCGCGGAGGTCGAGGCGCTTGCGCGCCTCGGCGACCACGATCGCGGACCGGCCGTCCGGAGTGAAGTACATGTTGTACGGATCGTCCACCGCCATGTTCTTCCCCGGCTTGCCGGTGGCCGGATCGACCGGCGTCAGCGTGCCGTCGGTTCGCCCTTCGGCGTTGTTGGTGACCCACAGCGTCTTCAGGTCCCACGACGGCACGACGTGCTGCGGATTGAGCCCGACGCGGAACCGGTCGACGACCGTCATCGTCGCCGGGTCGATGACGTAGACATCGTTCGACTGCCGGTTCGGCACGTAGATGCGCTCGAGCGCACCGGCGGTCGCAGGTGCGAGCTTGCCCGCCGCGGTTTCGCTGTAGAGGTTGAGCGGGTTCACGACCGGCGGCATGCCGGGAACGGTTTCGACGGTGCGCGGCTGCGCCGAAGCGGCGCCGGCCCACACGGCGAGCGCGAGCGCGGGTACGGCAAGGACGTTCAAAGTGGTGGTGTGCATGGGCCGCAAGTCTCGCATGCCGCGACGTGGATCGCCACTGGATCAGGGGCTTAGCGGTACCGCCGGCCGCGCGCGATCAGCAGCGCGAGCGGCGGGACGACGAGCCATTGCGCAAGCGGGGACAGCCCGACCTCGAGCCCGCCGATGCGCACCACCGGCATCGTCGCCGCATACGCCCAGTTTTGTCGGACGACCATGTTCAGCCATTCGCTGAGGACGGTGTAGCCGAGACCGATCGCAACCGTCAGCGCGGCGATCGTGCTCCAGCGCCACGCGCGCGGTTCGCCGGCCCGGGTCACGAGCAGCGCGATCGCGAGAGCGGCAGTGCCGATCAGCACGTCGCCGAGCGTGCAGTGGATCACCGCGTACGCCTTGAACGCCGGGGTCGCGTCCCTCCAGAGCGTGTAGAGCGGCAGATGCGCGACTTCCCACGCGAGATTCAGCGCGGCGAGGAGCGGCGCGAACCGGAGCACGATGAAGCGCAGCGCCGCGCGGTCTTCGTACCATCGCTGCCCGGAAGGGACGGTCATCATCGTGAGCGCTCCGTCCGCTCGTTCGCCTCGTTCTGGGCGCCCGAACATCACAGCTTCACGCCGCGGAGCCGCAGCGCGTTGCCGATCACCGACACCGACGAGAGGCTCATCGCCGCGCTCGCGATCATCGGGTTGAGCAGCAGCGCGAGCAAGGGATACAGCACGCCTGCCGCGACCGGTACGCCGAGCGCGTTGTAGACGAACGCGAAGAAGAGGTTCTGCCGAATGTTTCCCATTGCGGCGCGCGAGAGCCGGCGTGCCTTGACGATGCCGCGCAGGTCGCCCTTGACGAGCACCACGCGCGCGCTCTGCATTGCGATGTCGGTGCCGTGGCCCATCGCGATCCCGACGTTCGCCTGCGCGAGCGCCGGCGCATCGTTGATCCCGTCGCCCGCCATCGCCACGATGCGGCCCTTGTCCTGCATCTCCTTCACCACGCGGTGCTTGTCCTGCGGCAGCACTTCGCCGACGAATTCGGCGATCCCCAGGCGTTCGGCGACCGCGCGTGCGGTGTTGCGGTTGTCGCCGGTGAGCATGACGATCGTCACGCCGGCGGCGGTCAGCTCGCGCACCGCCTCGGGCGTCGACGCCTTGATCGGATCGGCCACCGCGACCAGCCCAGCGGGCCGGCGGTCGACCGCGACGAGCATCGCAGTCGCGCCCTCGCGCCGCAGCGGCTCGGCCTGCGCCTCGATCACGGCGTGTCGTAGATGCCGGCCTCGCCGAGGAACCGCGCGTTGCCGATCAGCGCTTCGTTCACCGACCGAGCCGCGTATGCCCTTCCGGTCACGGACTCGAAGCCGTTCACGGCGCTGAGCGCGAGGACCCCCGCGCGCTTTCGCGCCGGCGACGATCGCTGCCCGAGGGGATGCTCGCTCGCCTGCTCGAGGCTCGCGGCGAGGCCGAGCAGTTTGTCCTCGGCGAACCCCGGCGCCGCTGGCGATCGCGCGTTCAGCGCCGGTTTCCCTTCGGTCAGCGTTCCGGTCTTGTCGACGACCAGGGTATCGACCTTCTTCATGGAGGTCGACGCCTCCGCATCCTTCATCGGCGCAGGTCGGCGCGCGCGCGCGCGGCCGATCTGTTCGGCCAGCGCGTAGCAACCTGGTCGGCGAAGGCTCCGGCTCGCGCGCGCACGCCTGGCGGTCGAGCACCGATACTGTCGACGACAAGCGCGTTAGCGAGCCGCGGCTCCGGCCGAGCCGCACCCAGATGGCCGCGGCAGGCCGCTTTTACGCCGGGAACGAACCACGACGACACCAGGTCCGCGAGCCGCTGATCGCGCACCCGCGAGGTCGACGCCTTCGCCGACGAGGCGCGCAATCTGCGCCGCAGGGCGCCGACGTGTCGCGCCGACCTCTTCTCGGCGCTCGTCAGAAACGTCCCCGTCTGGTTGACCGTCCCGGCGGTGACCTTCGCGCCGGCGGTCTTCTCGACCGGGATCGGCTCGCCGGTGATCATCGACTCGTCGACGATCCGAATGCCCCTCGAGCACCGCGCCGTCGACGGGATCTTCGACCCGGGGCGAACGCGGACCGCTCGCCGGACTTCACTTCGGCGAGCGGCACTTCGCGCTCCGTGCCGTCCGGCTCGACCCGGATCGCCGTGTTCGGCGCGAGGCCGAGGAGCGCACGCACCGCGCTCGACGTTTGCGAGCGCGCCCGCAGCTCGAGTACCTCGCCAAGCAGGACGAGGGTCGTGATGACCGCCGCCGCCTCGAAGTAGAGCGGGACGAGCCCGTGCGCCTTGAACGCCTCGGGCAGCGCCCGGCGCGAGCACCGCGAATACGCTGAAGAGGTACGCGACCGCGACGCCGAGCCCGATCAGGTTGTACATGTTGAGGCGC
>CAWBNB010000066.1:0-69545 GCA_963789885.1 uncultured beta proteobacterium
GGCGGAGCACGGAGTCCCCAGCGAACCCCTCTCTCGCGCAATTCCCTGTCAACAGCGATATCTGCAGGGATTCTACGTGTTCCAGGCTCAAGCCCGCGCCCTGCGCTCACGCGCAACGCCTCGCACGCGTTGGACTTCTTTCCCTCCGGCACTGGGAAATAGGCAAACCGAGCAGGGAATTTTTCGCGCAAAGCAGGGAAATCGAGATTGCCACGACTGTGGTTCGAGAATGCGGCGACACTGGAGGCCGCCTTTTCGTCCCCGGCCGGCCAGGTGACGATGGCCCACGCGAAAACGTTTCTCGCTGAAATCACGGCCTTCGTGGTCGTTGAACACCGGGTCATTTGAATTTCGGCGCAAGCGCTGGATCGCGGTGTGCTCGCCGGCGCGTCGAAACGCGTGCCGCGAGCCGCCGCCGGTGACGTGGGCTGCCTTGCCCTGCAGTGTCATGCG
This sequence comes from uncultured beta proteobacterium, assembly GCA_963789885.1. GTDB lineage: Bacteria > Pseudomonadota > Gammaproteobacteria > Burkholderiales > SG8-39 > DATEDA01. The sequence goes on from CAWBNB010000066.1 coordinate 454, forward strand.
AATGCCCTGCCGCTCAGTGGAAGGTGCGGCCCGAATCGATCACCAGTGTCTGGCCGGTCATGGTGTTGGTCCGGCACATCGTGACCACCTGGTCGGCAACGTCGTCCTTGTCGGCCGCCTTGCGCAGCAGCGAGGTCTTGGCGGAATTCTCGATCTGCTCGCGCCGCAGGTTCGCGGTCGTGCGCGTGCCCTCGAGCAGGCCGGGCGCCACGCAGTTGACCAGCACCTCGGGTGCCAGCGCTACGGCCATGCACTTGGTGAGATGGATCAGGCCGGCCTTGGAAACGGCATAGGCGATCGACGAACCCTGCGGGCCGAGCCCCGCCACCGAGGAGATGTTGACGATGCGCCCGCTCCCCTGGCGCTTCATGACCGGCGCCACGGCCTTGATGGTGAGCATGGGCCCGGTGAGGTTGATGTCGATGATCTTGGTCCACTCCTCGTAGGTGAGGTTGTCGAGGTCGGCGAAGGGGATCGCCTTGTTGTAGGCGGCATCGTTGATCAGGATGTCGAGACGGCCGAAGCGCTTGACGACGTCGTCGACCAGGCACTGCACCCGGTCGCGCTGCGTCACGTTGCAGGCGAAGGTGGCGGCCGAGACCTGATGCTTCTCGAGATCACGCGCGACGCCCTCGGCCTGGTCCTTGCTCTGGGCATAAACCACGGCGATGTGACAGCCCTGGGCGGCGAGCGCGTGGCAGATGCGCTGGCCGAGCCCGCCATTGCCGCCGGTCACGACGGCGACCGTGCCTTTGAGATCCATGCGTCCTCCCGCAACGTACCGGACGGGTTGGCCTTTCTTTGCTCCGGCGCTCCGAAAGTGAGAATGTAGGATGCGTCAAGCGCCGCCGCCGAAGCCGCCAGCGTAGACCGCTTCGAGCGCGTCGAGGGCCGGGCGCGGCAGCGGGCCGAGCGCGGCGCCGCCGAGGGCTTCTTCGAGGTGCCCGGGTTCCGCCAGCCCGATGACCGCGCAGGCGATGTCCGGATCCGCGAGCACGAACCGCAGCGCGGCTTGCGCGCGCGTGCCGTAGCGGTCGCCGAGCGCGGCGAACACCGCCCGAGCCCGGCGCTCCTCGTCGGGGACGTCGCTCGCTCTCGCGATGACTACCTCCCGGCCGTGCCGTGCGTCGGTGGCGAGCACGCCGGCAGCGAACACGCGGATCGCCATCACCGCAGTCCCCTGCGCCTTGCAGGCGGCGATCAGGCCGCCGAAATCCTGGCCCGTCCAGCCGGCGGGCATCGCCGCCCGCGCGGCGCTCGGGTTGAGCACGTTGTAATAGACCTGGGCAGCGTCGAAGCGCCCGCTCGCGACGACGCTCCTGCAGCTCGCCGCATCGCCGAGCGCGGTGAATCCGATATGGCGCGTCAACCCCTGCTCGCGCATGCGTTCGAGCGCCTCGCCAGCACCGTTCGCGCCGAGCACGTGATCGACGGCGACCGCACCGCCGCTTGCGGCCGGTTCGATCGGGTTGTGCAGCAAAAGGACGTCGACGGACTGCCGTCGCAGGCGCTGGAGGCTCTCGTGGATGCTGCGCTCGACCTGGCCGGCGATGTCGTGCAGCCGCGCGGTATCGAGCCGCACCTTCGTGGACAAGTGGGGCTTGTCCCCGATCTCCCCAAGTAGCCAGCCGAGCGCCTGCTCGGACCGCGTCTGGCCGTAGCTCGGCGCCGTGTCGATCCAGTTGATCCCCGCCTCCATCGCGCGCCGTAAGGCCTTGAGCTTGGTGTCGTCATCCTGGTGGATCAGCAGGCCGCCGACCCAGCCGCCTCCAAATACCAGCTCCGAGACCTGGAGGCCGGTCCTGCCAAACGTGCGGTAGCGCATCGGTCGAGTCCCCGTCCTGTTCGGCCCGTCTCGAGACGAGGCGGGGGCCGCAGAGATTACACCGGCCCACATCTCCTCCGCGACCGAGGGATAGCAGCCCAACGTCGCGCTTGCGTCGGGCGCGTCAAGCCCTGGGGCGACGGTTAGCCGCTGGCAAATGCGGATCCGCTGGCTCCGTGCCCGTGTAGTCCAAAATCAAGACAGACCTCTCACGCGGCGGCGTGATGATAGAAACTCAGCATCCCCCCGAGCCGGATTCGTCGGTCCACTGGACCACGCGCTGGGACTGAGGGCTCTTCGCCTCGGATCAACCGATTACCCAAGCCCTGATGATTCCGCTCGGCGTGGTAATGCGCCATGAATTCACGGACGGCGCGCCGCAGCGCCGCCTCGCCAATGAAGATCATGCGGTTGAGGCACTCGTCTTTGATTGAGCGTACGAACCGCTCGGCGTAGGCGTTCAGATTAGGCGACTTCGGCGGCAGACGGATCACCTCCACGCCCTGCTCTTCAATGAACTTACGCCAGTCGCCCGAGTACTTCGCGTCCCGATCGATGAGGAGCGTCCTGCCTCTAGAGAGCACGCCATCATCGACGTCGCAGGCATTGCGCGCGATCTGAAGCATCCAGGCTTCCGCCGGGTTCGTGGTGATCCCTGCAATCCTCACCATTCGCGTCGGCAGCTCAATGAAGAACAGCACGTAATACGTCATCAGTCCTCGTAGCTTCCAGACCTCGACGGTGAGAAAGTCAGCGGCGACGAGGCTGCGCCAATGCTCCTTGAGAAACACCGCCCGGTCTATTCAGTCGACGCTATGGCCGTGATGTACATGACCATGGTGATGCTTCTCCTCATCGTGGCCCTGCAATTCGTGCGTCCGACCCAGATGGTTTTCCGGCTCGATCAGCCACGTCGCTAGTTTGATTCGTGCGTCGCTGAGGGGCTCGAGCCGCCCCGTCGCGCGCCGGCCGGACGATCAGCGCGAGGACCACGCCGAGTGCGAGGGCGAGCATCCCGGCGCCCACGGTGAGTGACACCGCGATCCGATGGGCGAGCTACTCGTGGGCGTCAGGTGTGCCCGAGCCGGCAGCCGCGAAAACCACGACCAGCACAGCGAGCCCAAGGGAGCCGCCCAGCCGGTAAGCGGCATAGACTAGCCCGGCGGCCGCGCCGGCGTCCAAGCAGCGGCCGACCCGGGACGATCGAATCCCTTCGCGTCTACGCACGCATAGGCTGGAGCCGCGACAAGTTCAAGTTTGAGTTCTTGTCCACAGAACGAAGCACGTCACCAATAACCCGTGCGATCGATCCTCGCGCGGCCCTACGGGGCCAGGTCGATCAGGGCGCCGATGTTCGCGATCTCGAGCACCGAGCGCAGCGACTTGCCAACATTCACTACCTGGAGACGGCGCGCGCTCATGGCAAGCGCCTTCGCGGCAAGCACGAGGACGTGTACACCTGCGCTCGTCGCGTACGACACTGCGGCGCAATCGACGACCAGTGGCTGGGCGGTCGCGCCGATCACCTCGAGCAGCACACGCTCAAACTCGGGCGCGCTCGTACTGTCGATCGGTCCGCTCGGCGTGATTACGCACCGTCCCTCGATGGTGGCAATCGTCACTTCCATGCTGCTGCTCGCGCACTAGGGAGTAGCAGGCCCCACCTTGGCGACGGACTCCGCTCGCGTCGGACAAATCACGAACAACTCGTTGAAGCCGCCGATTTCGAACAGCCGCTTGACCTCGCCGATGACGCCGCACAAGGCGAGCTGGCCTGCGGTCTGCTCGACCATCCTACCTACGATCAGCAGCGAACGGAATCCAGCGCTCGACATGTAGGCGACATTGGCGAGATCGATCACGACACGATTCTCGCCGGCGCGGACCAACGCGCAGACGCGATCGCCGAACACCTTGGCGGTGACCGAATCGATGCGTCCTTTCGGCTCGACGACTGCGACGCCGTCGGTTGCTCGGATATCGAGTTCCACTGTCAACACTCCTGTTTCCAGAGCCCTTGAGCTCGCTCAGCCTCAAGCTTACCTCGCGTGCGAACTGCGTGACTCCCCTGCGTCAATGATCGAAATGGAAGTGGATCGTCACCCTGCCCCGCAGCTCCGAGGCGCGGGCGCGGTCGGCATTGTGGCGTACGAGGAACCCGGCGAGCCGCCGCACGCCGTCCGCGGATTCACGGATCTCCTGATCGGTCGGACGACTATCCGGAAGGTCGAGCAACTCGCCCTGATAGTGCACCCGTACGTCCAGGTTGAATTCGTCGAAGCTCGCTTCCATCTCGATCGGTCCTTGCGGCGCGCAATTCTCGAAGATGATCTCGGCGAGTTGCTGCACGCCGAAAATCGCGCGGCCGATCACCTCCGGACGCGCGCCCCATACCCGGCCGCACCTCGCGAAAAAGCTCTCGATGGTCTCCGGGTCCGTGTCCTCGCCCGCGATCGTGAGATGCACTTTCTTTTTCACACCGAGGCGGAACAACAGATTCAGTCCGAGCGCTGTCACGGTTGCGAGCACCAACGGGGAGCCGACGAGCGGACCCGCGAGCGGGGCCGCTTGCGCGATCGCCGGGAAGATGTCCACCGCGATGCCGGCGACGATGGCGAGCGCGATGGTGAGCGACCGGCGCGCATCGAGCAGGCGGGAGCTCATGATCTGGATGCCCTGGATGATGACCGACACCATCGAGAACAAGAGCGCGGCGATCATGATCGATCGCGGCATCGATGCGAGCACCGCGGCGAGCTTCGGCACAAATGCGAGGAGCACGAAGATCGTCGCGATCGCGAACGCGATTCGGCGGCTGGTCACACCCGTCATCGCGGCGAGGCCTACGTTCGAGGCCGACGTGTTCGTGCCCACTGCGCCGACCAGGCCCGATAAGACGGTCGCCGCACCATCGGCCAACACCCCGCGCTTTATCGAGGACATGTCCGGCCGCACCCACTCGGCATCGTTCGTCCGTTGGCAGATCGTGATTACACCCAGCGCTTTCATCGTCGCGGCGAGAGCGGCGATCGCGAACGGAACGGCGAGCTTGAGGTCGAACGACCAGGAAACTTGGCCAAGCTGCGGGAGGTCGACCCAGGCGGCCGCAGCAATAGCTTCGCTTTGCGCAACATCGAAGATACCGGCAGTTGCCCCAGAAATGTAGCCGATCGCCAAGCCGATCAGAGCGCACAGCATGCGCGTCATTCCGCGGGCCCAGACGCTGAGGATGATCATCGTTGCCAGCGTGATCGTCGCAATGCTCCACTCGGCCGACCTCACCGGCGGTCCCTCGCCACCGAGCATGAGACGCAGCCCGGCGATCGAGGCTGATACTCCGATCATGAAGATCACGACTCCGGAGATTTCCGGCGGGAAGATCGGGCGCAGCCGGCTGAGCAGCGGCGCCAGGGCTGCTTCCAAGAAACCGGCAAAGACTGTCATGCCAAACACCAGCGGCAGCCCGCCGACCTTTGCGGCAATCAGTGACGGGCCGAGATAGGTGGCCGTGAACACCGCCGGACACATGAATCCTGACCCGAACGGGCCGAACCGCAGCGCCTGCAGCAACGTCGCAGCGGCAAGTACCAGCATCCCTCCCCCGACGAGCGCGACGACAGCCTGGGTGGGAGTCTCGGCAACCCGAAACACCAGCAGGGGATAAATCAGATTGATTGTGATGAGCCCGACGTGCTGGACACCGGAGAGGACGGTGACGACAGGCGGGGGCGCCTCTTCCAGCCCATGGACGATATCGGGCGGCGTTTTCATGCCGGCGCGAAGGGAGGAGCGAGGTTGCGCCGCAGACTTAGACGATTGCGATTCCCGGTGCGCTCGTAGCGGACCTCGTCGTTCAGCGTACGAATGAACCGAATGCCGAGCCCGCCGACCGCCCGGCTCGACAGATCAGTGTCGACATCGGCGACTGGCACCGTGAGCGGGTCGAACGGCACGCCATCGTCCTCGATCACCGCATGCAGCGCGCCATCGGCGACGCGCAGTTGAATGACGATCTCGTGCGTCGCGGTATCGGCATAGCCGTAGGAGATGATGTTGATGAGGACTTCGTCGAGGGAGACCTGAAGATCGGCCAGCACGGTCGACGGCAATCTGTGCGCTGTCGCGAATCGATCTACGCCCTCCTTGACCCGGGCAAGCTCAACGCGCTCGTTGGTGATCCGCAGCCTCACAGCTCGAACCGGACGATGGAAAGATCATCTTCGAGCGGCCCCGGTCCATGCAGCGCGCGCAACGTGTGGACGAGCTGGTCCAGCCCCGTACTGCCCGACTGGCAGAATTGCGCGAACACCTCGAGAAACTCGTCGAACTCGAGCATCGATCCGTCCGGCGTCCGGATCTCGAACACCCCGTCCGTCATCAGGAACAACTGTGCGTCGGGCGGCACTTGACATTCGTGCTGGGCAAACGTCGTCCCCGATAGCACGCCAAGGATCGGCTCTTTGCCACGCAGCTGCTCGATCTGCGCGGCGCTGCGCGTGCCGTGGCGCACGAGCAACGCCGGTGGATGTCCGGCGCTTGCATACGTGAGGCGCCGCGTTCCTTTATCGAACACGCCGTACCAGATCGTGAAGAACAGGTTGTTCTGGTTTTCCATCAGGTACGCTTGATTGAGCGCGCCGAGGACTGCGGCAGGCGCACGGAGATCGGTGTTTGGGAGGGCCTCCGACCGTAGGGTGTTGGCCGCCGCGGCGGACATCAGTGCCGCGCCCACGCCATGCCCGCTGACATCGAGTACATAGAGCGCCAAGTGTTCGTCGTCTATCCAGTGGTAGCCGAATGAATCGCCACCGAGCTCCGTCGAGGGAATGAAGAGCCAGTCGGCCGTGAGCGGCGGACCGACCACCGGCGGCGGCAGGATCGAGCGCACGTAATTCGCGGCCTCTTCCAGCTCTTCGACAAGACGCTGATTGGTCGACAACAGCTCGGCGCGGGATTCCTCGAGCTCCCGGTAGGTGCGCTTCAGGTCCAGGTTTGCGGCCTCGAGCTCGTCGATGAGCTGCGCCTCGCGCTCGGAAAGGAGCGTCATGTCGTACGCCTTCTGCTGCACGCGCTGCGTCGCGTCGCGCTCGCCGGTGCTGTCGATCAGCACGACCCACACCCGGTCGGTGGCGGCGAACAAGTGCAGATCCGCTGCACGCCCGGCGGTGGTCTGGACATGCTGCAGCCGGAATGGCGATGCGGCGGGCGGGAGCAGCCCTTCGAGAAAGCAGACTTGCTCGGGCGCCGGCTGCCCGCTCCGGAGGGCATCGAGCCCGTGCGCGGCAAGTGCGCCGCCCGCGGCAACCAGGGTCTGCGCCGAGTCGATGGCCAGCCACGCGATCGGCCGTTCGCCAAAGACGAATCGATGCAAGTACTCGGCGACCTCGAGCGGTACGGCAGGTGCGGGCGTCATTCTCTAGAATCCGCAGATCGATCTGCGCAATGCAGCGAAATCCGCGGACTACCGCGTCTGATGCGAGACCATCACGCGCTCGGCAAGGGCCTGAAAAGCCTCTTCCACACCTTCCCCGGAGCGTGCGCTGGTCAGCTGCACGTTCCAGCCGGCCCACTCCAGCGCGGCAATGTGTTCCTCGGACACCGCCCAGAGGCTTTGCAAGTCGCGCTTGTTGAGAAGCACGACGAACGGCAACTTGCCGACTTCGGCTTCCACGCGCTGTTGAATCGACTGGGCCACGTCGACGGTGCCGGGACGCGTTCCGTCCACCACGAGCAAGTAACCGGCGGCGCCCCGTACGTAGCTCGTGCGCACCTGCGAAATATCGTCCTCCCCCGCGATATCCCAGAGGATGAGGCTTACCTCGGAGCCGCCCACGGTCACCATCCTCTTGTCGATCTTGACGCCGACAGTCGTGAGGTACCGATCCGAAAAGATGCTGTCGACGTAGCGGCGCACGAGACTGGTCTTGCCGACGGCGAACGCACCGAGCATGCAGATTTTCTTTTGCAGGGCCATCGCCTGAGAGCTTACTCGCTGATCCGGACGGTGAACGACACCCGACGGTCCCGCGACGGATCATGCGCGGCGACTTCGTCCTGGGTTGGCTCCATCGTCCCGGCGCCCCGCACCGACAAAAGATCCGGATCGATGCCTTTGGTGCGCAGTAGCGAACGAACCACTTCCGCCCGGCCGAGGCTGAGTGCGAGATTCGGCGTGTCTTTGCCGGTTGCGTCCGCGTGGCCGATGATCGTGGCCCGCATCGATAGACCGAGGCTGCGCGTGAGCGTAGCGAGTGCGCGCAGCTCCGCGGCCACGCTGTCCACGATCGCGTCCTGACCCGGCGCGGGCCGCGGCGCATCGGTATCGAAACGGACGAGACGCGCCTCGATGCTAGCGCGCAGTCGCTCTACCTCGGTCATGTCGACGTCCTTCACTCCGGACAGATCCAGATCCAGCGCTCCGGAGGGCACTAGACGGCTCACCGCGCGCGCCTTCTCGATCCAGTGTCGCGGTGCAGACCCGTACGCGCGGACGGTCTCGCCCTCGAGCCGAAGCTCGACGCTTTGCAGCGGGTCGAGGCTCGCTTGCACTCGTCGAAAGACGAACGCAGGATGGAGTGCCTGATACGGGCTCCAGCTGCCAACCACCTTCGCTGGCGCCAGCGCAAATCCGTCGAGTAGCGCCTCAGGCCGGACCGCCAATGGATCGCGCAGGCCGGTGACGTGCAACATTCCATCGCGGCGCTCCGCACCCGTGACGACGATGCCTGGCTCAGCCTGCAGGCGCCGCAGGTAACCCGCCCATTGAGCGTCTTCCTGATGCCGCTCATACCATGCGTACGCACCCCAAACGACGAGCGCAAGCAGCGCAAAGAGGAGCAGCCAAAGGATCGCCGAGGTGCGCCGATCACCGGGCTTCGCCTGCTGGAGAAGGCAATCGGCCAGCTGATCGCGCAAGCCGGGAAACGCCGCGGTGTCACCGTCGAAGTTCGTGAGCGCGTGATGGCGCTCGACATGGATTTGCGCCAACGTGCTCTCGAACAGCGTGCGGAGGCTTTCGGGTGGCTTGCCGCGGATGACCGCCGCGAGGAACGCATGGGGGCCGTCGCTCCGCCAGATCAGCAGCTCGCCAAGGCGCATCGCATCGACTTCGTCTCCAGCGCTCTCGGCGAAGGAATCGCGGACGAAATCCTGGATCGCGCTCAGCATGCCGGAAATGAGTTGCGGGTCTCGGCTCGCCGCGGGGTCGGCGGCGACATGCTCGATCAGCAGGCCGCTCTCCTTGTGGATCAGAAAGAGGTGCTCCACGCGATAGACGAGCGTGTGCTTGAGCACGACCGCGGCAAAGGGGGTGCCGGTGCGCCACGCTTCGAGCCGCCATTTGAGGCCGCGCCAGGAGAAGCTCGCCTTCAGCGCCTCGTTCAGCGATTGCAGCATGCTCTCGATCGCCTCGCCGATCGAGCGGCGGATCGCGGGCGCCATGAGGGGCGACAGGATGTTCACCAGCGTCCGCGGGTCGCGGCGGATCGACGATTCGGCGGCGCGTTCGACTGTCGGCGCGAGGACGTGGCCCAATCGCTCGTCGCGTGCCGCCGCCTGCAGGATCGCGGACGGCAGGATCTGGCTCACGGCTTCGGCCAGCTGCTCAGGGTCATCGAGACGGCGCGCGAGACGCGCAAGCAGTGCCTGCTCACGGCCCAGGAGAATCGTCCGCAGTTCTGCAAGGCGCGGATCCGCGGGCAACAGGCTCGGGACCTTGGCTGCGAGGTCTTTATTGATCGCCCGCGCCAGCTCAAACAGCAGAGCGGCGAGCCGCTTGCGGTCGATCCCGGCTTGATCGGACTCGGAATCGAACCCTTCGACGGCGGGCTCGGGCGTACTCATCCTCCGACCTCGGATGCCATCCCGCGGTGACCCCAGCGTGGCCCAGTCCACGGCGCGAATCGACCCCGCTGGGCGGGCTCAACCGTGATCGTTGCTACTGCTCTTGCCGAATCCCTTCGAAGCAACATCTTGATTCAGGCATTTCGCGATCTCGACAAACAGCCCGGCGAGCAGGTTACGATCGGTCTTCACGCCGGAGAGCTCGGCAAACATCTTCTCCACGTTCGCGCGCGTATCGTCGTTGCGGCGTTTCAACTCGTCGCGCAGCCCTTGCGTCTCCTTGGTGATGCGCTCGATGAAGTCGCGCTCGAACTGGCTGAGTTGATCGGAGAGTTGGCCGATGCGTTTCTCCAGGCTTTGCGCGTGCTCGCGCAGACTGCGCTCGAGCTCTTTGTCGCCGTCGGATCGCAGCTCTTTCTCCTGGACCATCTGGTTAGCGACGGAATCGAGCTGTTTCTTGAGCGAAGTTTCGACCGCGCCCATCAGGCGCGTCGTCTCCGATTCAAGATCGCGCAGCCTCTGCTGGAAACGTTCGTCGATCTGCGAGAAGCGGCGATCGTAGTCCTGCATCTGGTTGCCAAACAGGATGTCGCGAATCTTGTCCACGCTGACCGCATCCGCGCCGGGTGCGCCGACACTCGGCAGGACGGCGGGCCCGGATTTCATGGGGATCGAGTCGATTCCGACGTTGGCGTTACTGGCTGCAGACATGATTTGCCACCTCCACGTGACTATGGACAGGGTGAGTTCACCTCAAAACGGAGTCAGGAATCTGGTCCCGCCTCGGGCAAGATCGGACTGAGCGTTCATGCGGCTGCCGCGGCAGGCGGTTCCACGGCGAGCAAACGGCGCAGGTACGGCACCTGCCCGAGCGTCGCGCACTCGCCTTCCTCCACATAATGTAATCGATCTCTTCGGTATTGTGGCACACGGCGTCGGCTCGCCAATCAGTGGTCGAAGTGGAAATGGATTGCGGCCCGCCCGTCCTTGCGCGTCGACTGGGCGCGGTCGGCGTTGCGACGGAGCATGAAGCCCGCCAGCCGGCGTGCGCCGTCCTCGTCCTCGCGGATCTCGCGCTCGGTCGGACGCGAGTCGGGCAGCTCCAGAAGCTCGCCGTCGTAGCCGACGTGCACGTCCAGATTGAACTCGTCGAACGAGGCGTCGATGGTGAGCCGACCCTTAGGAGGGCAATTCTCGATCACCGCCTCGCTCAACTGTGTCACGCCGAAGACCGCACGCCGGATGATGTCCGGGCGCGCGCCCCAGCTCTTCCCGCGCTCGGTGAAGAAATCCTCGATCGCCCTCGAGTAGTCGCCGGCGGGATCGAGCGAGAGTCTCACCTTCTGCCGCACACCGAGCCGGAAGAGCAGGTTCAGCCCGAACGCAAGCACGGTGCCCGTCACCAGCGCCGAGCCGAGCAGCGGCCGGAGGCCCGAAGGCGCGGCGGTCACGGCGTCGGGGAACATGAGGACCGCGAGCGCGGCCGACACCGAGACGCCGATGACCAGCGACTTGCGCGCGTCGAGCATCCGCGACGTGATGATCTGCATCCCCCCGATCAGGATGAAGCAGGCGATGAAGATCAGCGCGCCAGCTACGACGGCCGCGGGGGTCGCGACCAGCACCGCGGTGAACTTCGGCAGAAAGGCGAGGACGATGACGATCGCGCCGATCGCGTACGCGATTCTGCGGCTCGCCACACCGGTGGCGATGATCACGCCGACGCTCGCGGAAAGGGTCGACAACCCGCAGGAGCCGAGCGCGCCCGACGTCGAGGCGGCGAGGCCGTCAGTGAGGGTCCCGCGGGCAATGGAGCGGAGATCCGGCCGCACCCATTCCGAGTCGTTGAATCGCTGGAAGATCGTCACGTTGGCGCTGGTGTTGAGCGCCGCGGCAACGCCGGCCACCGCGAACGGCACCATCATCGCCGCATCGAACGACCACGCGACGTGATCGAACCGCGGCATGGCGAGGAGCGACATCTCGCCGATCGCAGCAAGCTCCCCCGCGGATCCGAGCCCCAACCACACGGCGAGGAGGTACCCGGCAACGAGCCCGATCAGCGCGCAGAACATCCGCAGCATGCCCTTCGTCCACAGGTTGAGTCCTACCATCACGGCGAGGGTGAAGCCGGCCGCGACCCAGTCTAGGCGGGCAGCTGGCTCGCCATCGTGCCCCGCCATCAGGTAGCGGATCCCGACCGCCGCGGTCACCAGGCCGGTTAAAAGCACGACGAGCCCGGACAACTCGGGCGGGAGGTACGGGCGCAGGGGGCGCCAGACGCGCGAGAGACCGACTTCAACCAGGCCGGAGAAGATCGTCATGCCGAACACGAGCGGCAGGCCGCCAGCCTGAGCGGCGGCCAGCGACGGCCCGAGATACACCGCCTGGAAACCGGTCGGCGCGAGATAGCCGCTGCCGATCGGTCCTTTCGCGCGCGCCTGTGCAATGGTCGCCAGGCCCAACGCGAGCATGCCCGCGCTCAGGATCTGCGCCGCGATCGCCGGTGAGGCCCCCGCCGCACGGGCGATGAGGAGCGGGAAGACCATCACGAGGGCGAGCACCCCGACGTGCTGCAGGGCTGCGAGCCACAACACCGACGGCGGCGGGACCTCCTCGACGCCGTACGCGAGATCAGCAGGCTTCTTCACGCTTGCGCCGTTGCGGGGGCGCGCAGCTACTCCGCCCGCAGCTTCGCGATGCACGCCTCGCGCGTCGGGCAGATCTGGAAAGCCGTCCCGAAGGCCGAGATCTCGAAGAGGCGCTGGACCTCCCCCGCCACCCCGCACAGCGCGAGCGCCCCCTCTGGCTCCGCAGCGAGCTTGCCCCCGATCAGGAGCGCGCCAAACCCGGCACTCGAAATGTACGCGATATTGGCGAGGTCAATGACGACACGCTTTGCGCCGGACTGGATCAACGCGCGGACCCGGTCGCCGAACTCCTTTGCTGTGACGCTGTCGATCCGGCCTTTCGACTCGACCGCCGAGACGCCTTCGCACTGCACGACCAGGATTTCCATCCCTGCCATCCTACTAGACTCTTGTTAAGAGGCGCGAGGCACGCGCCTGTTGAAGCGCAACCGCTTCCGGTTCCCGCGGCGCTTTTCGACCCGCGCGACGACCGCGCCGCCCTGGAGCGCGATGCTAAGCCAAATCTCGTGACCGCTTTCAGTCGGGCCCGTGTGGTCCAAGATCAAGACGGACCTCTCACGCGGCGGCGTGATGATAGAAACTCAGCATCCCCCCGAGCCGGATTCGTCGATCCACCGGGCCACACGCTGGAACCGAGGGTTGTTCGGCGCTGATGAGCCGGTTACCCAAGCCTTGATGATTCCTCTCGGCGTGGTAATGCGCCATGAATTCGCGGACGGCGCGCCGCAGCGACGCCTCGCCAATGAAGATCATGCGATTCAGGCACTCGTCTTTGATTGAGCGTACGAACCGCTCGGCGTAGGCGTTCAGGTTAGGCGACTTCGGTGGTAGCCGGATCACCTCCACGCCCTGCTCTTCAATGAACTTACGCCAGTCGCCCGAGTACTTCGCGTCCCGATCGATGAGAAGCTTCCTGCCTTCGGACAGCACGCCATCACCGACGTCGCACGCGTTGCGAGCGATTTGAAGCATCCAGCCTTCCGCGGGGCTCACGGTGATCCCTGCAATCCTCACCGTTCGCGTCGACAGCTCAATGAAAAACAGCACGTAGTACGTCATCGGTCCGCGTAGCTTCCAGACCTCGACGGTGAGAAAGTCGGCGGCGACAAGGCTTCGCCAATGCGCCTTGAGAAACACCGACCAGGGCGTGCGCGTGCCCCGCGTTGGCGCAGGCTCGATCCCTTCGCGCTTCAGGATGTTCGCGACCGTTCCACGGGCGACCTTGTGGCCAAGATTGGAAAGCGCGCCCTGGATGCGCGTGTATCCCCAGCGTGGGTTCTCACTCGCCATGCGCACGACAAGCGCCTCAATTGTCCCCATCACCCGCGGCCGGCCCGGGCCTCTGCGCAGGAATGTCCACTTCATCGCGATCAGTTGCCGGTGCCAGCGCAGTAGCGTGTCGGGCGAGACGATCGGATCGAGCTCAAAGAGCTTCTTGCGGCCCACCGCCTTCGCGTGCCGCGCAAGGAGCCGGCGTTCAGCGTCGCTGAAGATGATCCGCTGACGACCGAGACGCGCCTTGAGCATCCGGTTCTCGGCCTTCAGGTATTCGATGAACGCTTCCTGCTGCCGAGCGAGCCACGCAGCAAGCATGACGATCAGAAACTGGGTCAGCGACGGCACTTGCACCATGCTGTCAGCCTACCCCAGGCCGCTGCATCATGCGCGCTCGACCTCGATTGAGTATCTGGACTACAAGCCGTTCCGCGCGCGATCCTTGGACGCGAGCAGCGCGCTTTGGAGCGGTGCCCGGAAGCTACGCCCTATACATCCTCCGGTCGAAGTGAAACTGCCGCAGTATCCGCACCGCGACTCGCTCCCACTCCAGATGGGCAGGATTGAGAAGCGCATTGCGCTCCTCGGGCACAACGGCGGACGGGACCCAAAGCAGGAGCGAGCCGCTCGATTGGAGCCATTCTCGTCCCCGCCCTTGCGTCACGGCTAGATCGTCCTGCCACCGGTCCGGCAAGTCCTTCGGCAGGACGGACCGGACGCTCGCGCCTTCGGGCACCTCAATCTCAAGTAGGACGAGATCGGCCGGTTCGTCCCCGGAGAGGTGGACAAAGTACTCCAGGGCAACCAGCGCGATGCTCGACCCGGAATAGACCACGGGCATGCCGCGCGGATTCCAGCGCCCGCCGGTAAGCCGTGCACCATCGGCCAGCGCCTGCTTCGCCGCGTGGACCCGGCGAGTCAGGCGCCACAGCGTCGTCACGCAACGCCGCCGTACTCGATGACCGATAGTGCGCGACGCACCCGTTCGGCGCCGTAAGCGGTTCCGAGCAGCCTTAATGGTGCAGCCCCGCCGAGCGCCGTGTTCGGCGCGGTGAGCCAGCGTCTGCCCTTCATCTCGTCGCCAAAGGCGACGCCCGCAAGCTCTGTGAACTCGGCGAGTCGCACGAGCGGCTCGTTCTTCTCGGGCGCAATCGGTCGTCCCTTCTGCAGCCAACGATAGAAGGTTGCGCCTCGCAACCCGAGCGCATCGATCACCTCGCCCTGCGGAACGCCGAGCGTCTCGCTCGCCTGTACGACGATCTCGGCGGGAATGCTCGCGTTCACCACAAGATCGTGGCGCTCGTCGGGAGACTGCACGCGCCGTAGCTGAGCGAAGCTGCGCACCACGCCCCTTGCGGCCCGGGCCCCGGCGCGACGCTCCTTTCGGCGGGGGCGCTCGGCGGGCGGGCGCGTCGTTCTCGGCGCGGTCCTCGGATGCGGCTTCATGTGCAGGCGACCTCGAATAGTCTCATCCGAGATTATCCGAACACTCATCCGATAGTCAAGGGGGCGCGAGCCGGGGATCCGGGCAGATCTCGCTTCGGGCAAGCCTGAGCGCTCTGACGATGCGGTTGCGGCGCTCTCGTTACCGTAGACCAACGACGAGATGAGGGATATCGGAGAACCGCACTTCCTCGGCGCACCTCCCGGGCAGGTCAAGGTTCCACAGATGACTACTCTGTCGAGATTCGCGCGGCCTCACCCCGAGGCCGTTGATTCCTGGGGAGTTCGCGACGACGCCAACGCAGCGAGCGCGCGGAATTGTAGAAGATTGTAGAAGCCTGCCTGTTTTTTAGGCAGCGTCAGAATCGAAGTAACACCTTGATCTGGCGGAGAGGGAGGGATTCGAACCCCCGGTACGGATAACCGTACAACAGATTTCGAGTCTGCCGCATTCGACCACTCTGCCACCTCTCCGGGGCGGCGGATTCTATCAGGTGGCGGCGCGGATCGCCTCCAAGCCGCCCATATAGGGACGCAACGCCGCCGGAACGGTGATGCTGCCGTCGGCGTTCTGGTAGTTCTCCATCACCGCGATCAGCGTTCGCCCGACCGCCAGTCCCGACCCGTTCAGCGTGTGCACGGGCTCGGGTTTCCCTTTCTCGTTCCGGTAGCGCGCCTGCATGCGGCGCGCCTGGAACGCCTCGAAGTTGGAGCACGACGAGATCTCGCGATAGGCGTTCTGGCCCGGCAGCCAGACCTCGATGTCATAGGTCTTCGCCGACGAAAAACCCATGTCCCCCGTGCACAGCGCCACCGTGCGGTAAGGCAGCTCGAGCCGCTTCAGGATCGTCTCGGCGTGGCCGGTCAGCTCCTCGAGCAGATCGTAGGAGCGGGACGGATGGACGATCTGGACCAGTTCCACCTTGTCGAACTGGTGCTGGCGGATCATCCCCCGCGTGTCCTTGCCATAGGCGCCCGCCTCGCTGCGGAAGCACGGGGTGTGGCAGACGAACTTGAGCGGCAGCCGCTCGAGCTCGACGATCTCGTCGCGCACGATGTTCGTGACCGGGACCTCCGCCGTCGGGATCAGGTAGAACTTCTCGTCGCCGCGCGGAACCGCGAACAGGTCCTCCTCGAACTTCGGCAACTGCCCGGTGCCGTACATGCTGTCCTTGTTGACCATGTACGGCGCATACACTTCCACGTAGCCGTGCTCGCGCGTGTGCACGTCGAGCATGAACTGCGCGAGCGCGCGGTGGAGCTGCGCGACTGCACCGGTCATGAGCGCGAAGCGCGCCCCGGCGATCTTCGTTGCGCGCTCGAAGTCGAGCCCGCCGAGCGCGGCGCCGAGGTCCACGTGGTCCTTCGGTGCGAAGCCGAACGTTCGCGGCGCCCCGACCCGGCGCACCTCGACGTTGTCCTCCGACGACCGCCCGACCGGCACGCTTTCGTGGGGGAGGTTCGGAACGACCGCGAGCAGCGCGTGCAGCCGCCCCTGAACCGCGTCCAGCTCCTTCGGCAAACCCTCGAGCTCGGTGTTCGCCGCGGCGGCCTCCGCCATCAGGGCCGAGACGTCGCCCCCCTTCGCCTTCGCCTGCCCGATCTGCTTCGCGAGCGCGTTCCGCTTCGACTGAAGCTCCTGGGTGCGCCCCTGAACGCGCTTGCGCTCCTCTTCGAGCGCGCGGAACGCCGCAGTGTCGAGGGCGAACGGCCGATCGGCGAGCCGCTTCGCGACACCCTCGAGATCGGTTCTAAGCAAATGTGTGTCGAGCATATGACCGAGTGGTTACGCAGGTGTCATGCGGCGGCGCCGCATGATGACATCAGCATCGAGTTTCCCTTGCCTAATGCGAGCGCGGCGACTATAAAGCCAACCATCCCCGCAGTACTTTCCCGCTGGAGCTTTGCCATGCTGTCCCTCCGCGACTGTTTCGCATTCAGCGAGCTTACCGATGAAGAGGTCCAGGTGATCGCCGAGCATGAGCACATCCCCGAGATCGTCGCCGCCGAACTCGGCAGCGGCCTCGTCCACTCCGACGAGGGCGTGCTGATGATCAAGGCGTACATGCTCGATTGCATCGAGCACGCCCGCCGCAACGGCCATTTCGACCGCGCCGACGCGCTTTACGCGGTCTACCGCCGGTTCGACGCCGCACACCCGGCGAGCACGTCGCACTAGCTCTTGCCGCGCCGCGCCTTCTCGTCGCGCTTCCGCAGCTCCGCGAGCCGCTCGGCGATGCGCGCCTCCAGCCCGCGGTCGGTCGGGCGATACCAGCTCACCGCCGGCATCCCGTCCGGAAGGTAGTTCTCTCCGGCCGCGTAAGCGTCGGCCTCGTCGTGCGCGTACCGGTACTCCCGGCCGTAGCCGAGGCTCTTCATCAGACGCGTCGGCGCGTTCCGCAGGTGCAGCGGCACCGGCCGCGACTCGTCCTCCGCCACGAACGAACGCGCCGAATTATAGGCGACGTACACTGCATTCGATTTCGCCGCGCAGGCGAGATAGATCGCCGCCTGCGCGAGCGCGAGCTCGCCTTCGGGCGTGCCGAGCCGCTCGTACGTCTCGGCGGCCTCCAGCGTAAGCGTGAGCGCACGCGGGTCGGCGAGCCCGATGTCCTCGGTCGCCATCCGGATCATGCGCCGCGCGAGGTAGAGCGGATCGGCCCCGCCGTCGAGCATCCGCACGAGCCAGTAGAGCGCAGCGTCCGGATCGGAACCGCGCACCGCCTTGTGTAGCGCCGAGATCTGGTCGTAGAACGCTTCGCCGCCCTTGTCGAAGCGGCGGAGGCTCCGCGCGACGGCGTTCTCCACGAACGCACCGTCGACCTCCCTCACCCCGGCGCTCGCCGCCGCGGTCTGGATGATCTCGAGCAGGTTGAGCAGCCGCCTGGCATCGCCGTCTGCAAAGCCGACGATCCGATCCCGCGACACGGCCTCGAACGCGAGCTCGGGCAGCGCCTTCGCCGCCGCCCGATCGAACAGGAGCCCGAGCTCCTCCGCGGTCAGCGGTTGCAGCACGTACACCGCGGCCCGCGAGAGCAGCGCCGAGTTCACCTCGAACGACGGGTTCTCGGTCGTCGCGCCGACGAAGGTGAGGAGGCCCTGTTCGACGTACGGCAGGAACGCGTCCTGCTGCGCCTTGTTGAAGCGGTGCACTTCGTCCACGAAGAGGATCGTCGAGCGCCCGTTCCGGGCGAGGACGTCGCGCGCCTGCTGGACGGCTTCGCGGATCTCCTTCACTCCGGAGAACACGGCCGACAAGGCGATGAACTCGGCGTTGAAGGCGTCGGCCATCAGCCGGGCGATCGTCGTCTTGCCCGAGCCGGGCGGACCCCAGAGGATCATCGAGTGCGGCTTGCCCGACTCGAACGCGAGCCGCAGCGGCTTGCCCGGGCCGATCAGATGGGCCTGGCCGACGACGTCGGCGAGCGTCCGCGGCCGCAGCGCCTCGGCGAGCGGCGCCACCGGCTTCGGGGGAGCGAAGAGGTCGCTCACTTGTCGCCGACGACGTCGGCGCCCTTGGGCGGCGAGAAGCTGAAGAGCGCCGGGTCCAGCCGCGGATTGCGCCGGAGCCCGCTGAAGCGGAGCTCCGTCGTCTGCCCGAAGGCGTCGACAAGCTCCATGCGCTCGATACCGGAGAAGCCGAACCCCAGCCGGATGCGCTCGAACCCCGAGTCCTTGTCGCGCGGGATCGCCTGCACCCACTCGAGGCCTTCCCGCGTCCCTTCGTCCTTGAGCTCGAACGCGGCGAGCGCTTCGTTCGAGCCGGCGAGCAGCGCGGCGGGCGTGGCGCCGAGCGCCTGGCCGAGCTTGCGCACGGTCACCTGGTTGAGATCCTCGTCGTACACCCAGACGCGCGCACCGTCACCGACGATCACTTGGGGGTAGGGCTTGGCGTAGGTCCAGCGGAACCTGCCCGGGCGAGCGAATGCGAGCGTGCCGCGCGACTCCTGGATGAGCTTGCGGTCGCGGTTGACGACGCGCTGCTCGAACTCGCCGGTCGCGGTGATGGTCGAGGCCATGAACTGGCTGAGGCGCTCGATGCCGGACGCTTGGGCAGACCCGGCTGCGATCAGCGAGAAAATACCTGCCGCGGCGGCGACCGCCGGAACGAGCCGCATCGCTACTCCGCCCGGTTCGGGGCGAGCACCTCGCGGTTGCCGTTCGTCTGCATCGACGACACGAGCCCCGCCTGCTCCATCTGCTCGAGGAGGCGCGCCGCCCGGTTGTACCCGATGCGCAGGTGCCGCTGCACGAGCGAGATCGACGGCCGGCGCGTGCGTATCACGATCTCCACCGCCTGGTCGTAGAGCGCGTCGGACTCGCCGCCGCCACCACCCGCCAGGAACTCGCCGCCGTCGCCGTCCTCGTCCGCTTCCAGCAGGCCTTCGACGTAGTCCGGCTCGCCCTGCTGCTTGAGGTACTCGACGACCTTGTGCACCTCCTGGTCGGCGACGAACGCGCCATGGACGCGCTGCGGGTGCCCGGTGCCGGGCGGCAGATAGAGCATGTCGCCGGCCCCGAGCAGCGTTTCGGCGCCGTGCTGGTCGAGGATGGTCCGCGAGTCGACCTTCGACGACACCTGGAACGCAATGCGGGTCGGGATGTTCGCCTTGATCAGGCCGGTGATGACGTCGACCGACGGGCGCTGGGTGGCGACCAGGAGGTGGATGCCGGCCGCGCGCGCCTTCTGCGCGAGACGCGCGATCAGCTCCTCGACCTTCTTCCCGACCACCATCATCAGGTCGGCGAGCTCGTCGATGACCACGACGATGTGCGGCAGTCGCTGCAGCGGCACCGGGGTGTCGGTGGCGACGGTGTTCGGGTCCTGGAGCTTCTCGCCGCGCTTCTCGGCCTCGGCGACCTTGTGGTTGAACCCCGAAAGATTGCGCACGCCGAGCCACGACATCAGCTTGTAGCGGCGCTCCATCTCGCCGATGCACCACATCAGCGCGGAGGCCGCCTGCTTCATGTCGGTGACGACCGGCGCGAGCAGGTGCGGGATGTCCTGGTAGACCGAGAGCTCGAGCATCTTCGGGTCGACCATCACCATCCGGACGTCGCGCGGCTCGGCCTTGTAGAGGAGCGACAGGATCATCGCGTTCAGCGCGACCGATTTGCCGGACCCGGTCGTGCCGGCGACCAGCAGATGCGGCATCCGTGCGAGATCCACCACCACCGGGTTGCCGCCGATGTCCTTGCCGAGCGCGAGCGTGAGCGGCGAGTGCAGGTCGTGATACGCCTTCGAGCCGAGGATCTCGGTCAGGCGGACCGTCTGCCGCCGCGGGTTCGGGATCTCGAGCCCCATGCACGACTTGCCGGGAATCGTCTCGACCACGCGGATCGACACGACCGAGAGCGCGCGCGCCAGGTCCTTCACCAGGTTGACGACCTGGCTGCCTTTCACCCCCACCGCGGGCTCGATCTCGTAGCGGGTGATGACCGGCCCCGGGTAGGCCGCGAGCACCTTCACCTCGACGCCGAAGTCCTTCAGCTTCTTCTCGATCAGCCGCGAGGTGAACTCGAGCGTCTCGGCGCTCACCAGCTCCGGATCGGGCGGCGCCTCGTCGAGCAGCGCGAGCGGCGGAAGCGGCGTGTCGGGCAGGTCCTGGAAGAGGGGCGCCTGCTTCTCCTTGATGACGCGCTCCGACTTCGGGATCTCGCGGACCGGCGCCTCGATCCGGATCGGCGCGTGGTCCTCCACGCGCTTCTTCTCCGCCTCGACGACGATCTCGCGCTCGACCACGGCGATCTCGCCCGCCTTGCGGTCCGCGCGCCGCTGCCACAGCTCGATCGCCTTGAACCACCCCCATTCGCAGGCGCGGCCGATGGCCTCCATCAGTTCGAGCCACGAGACGCCGGTGAAGAGCGAGAGCCCGATCGCGCCCATCGCGAGCAGGAGCAGCGTCGCGCCGGTGAAGCCGAAGGTCGCGTGGAACACCTGGCCGATCACCGCGCCGAAGAGCCCTCCGGGCGCGAGCGGCAGACTCACCTTGATCGAGTAGAAGCGCAGCGCCTCGATGCCGCAGGACGCCACGAGCAGCATCGAGAAGCCGGCGAGCGCGATGAGGAACGGCCGCTTGTCGGAGATCGACGAGCCGTCGAGCCGGCGATAGCCCCAGATCACGGCGTAGACGAGCAGCCCGACCCACCACCACGCGGAGACGCCGAAGAGATAGAGCATCAGGTCCGCAAGCC
Organism: uncultured beta proteobacterium; assembly: GCA_963789885.1. Classification (GTDB taxonomy): domain Bacteria; phylum Pseudomonadota; class Gammaproteobacteria; order Burkholderiales; family SG8-39; genus DATEDA01. Next base: position 21,685 of record CAWBNB010000066.1, read on the forward strand.
AGGCGCCGGCGTGGCCGCCCGCGTTGTGCAGGCGCTCGACCGTGGCGCTGTGCGACCAGCCGGGATCCGCGCGGTCGAACGTCGCGAGGATCAGCCCGAGGTAGGCCGCGACTGCGACCAGCGCGAGCCATTTCGCCTCGCGCAGGCGCGCGGCGATCTTGCCGGGCAGGGGCTGGGCGGCGGCGGCGGCTTTCATGCCCGGAAAACGCGTTCGCCCGGCGGCGCCGGGCGAACGTGCGACGAGGGGAGAACCAGCGCCGTGAGGAAGGTCGCCCTCCCCGGCGCCGCGGCGTGGGGACGCCGCAGCTCTTGCGGCACTACGCGCGGGCCTCCGACATCAGCATCGCCTCGCGGAGGAAGATCGAACCGGCCTTCACTTCGATGTAGCCGCTCGTCTGCAGGTCCTTCATCACGCGGCTCACCATCTCGCGCGAGGCACCGATCATCTTGGCGATGTCCTGCTTCGGCAGCTTCTTGGTGACGACCCGCTGGCCGTCGACGAGTTCCGCCATCTCCATCAGGAGGCGGGCGACGCGGCCGTAGACGTCCATCAGCGCGAGGCTGCCGATCTTCTTGTCGGCCTCGCGCAGCCGCTTGACCAGGCCCTTCATCACCGCGGTGCAGATGTCGAAGTTCTCCTGCAGGCACTTCTTGAAATCGAGCTTGTTGATGGTCAGGAGCTCGCACGGCTCGATCGCGATCACGGTCGCCGAGCGCGGCGCCTCGTCGATCAGCCCCATCTCGCCGAAGAACTCGCCCTGGTTCAGGATGGCGAGGATGACCTCGCGGCCCTCGTCGTCGCTCATCATGACCTTGAGGCGGCCGGAGATCACGATGTAGAGCGCGTCGGTCGGATCGCCCGCAGCGATGATCGTCGAGTTCCGCGGGTGGGACTTCCGGCCGACCACCCGGGTAAGCAGTTGCAGTTGGCTTTCCGGCAACGCCGCGAAAAGCGGCACGTTGCGCAGGAGCAGGGTTGAGACACTCGCTGGGCCTGCCATACGTTTTTCTCCCCTCACGGATTCACTCCTCGCCAGCTCAATGTTAACAGATTGAGCCACTTATGCGCCCCTTGACGTCAACTGCAAACGCCACAGTCGCAACCCTTCCGGGCGCGGTGAGCGCCGGTTTTCGCCGGTAGTACTCCACAAGCGAGATCCGGACCAGTCGCGCCTTCCTGTTTTCCGCCCTGTCACCGTCAGAACACCCACACCAGGCTGAAATTCGCCCGCCCCGAGTCCGGGTTGCTCGAAGAACCCGCGCATCGAATCCGTCCCGCCGATCCCGAACTGTCCTCCTGCGTCGGGGACGTTATGTACTGCACGTTCAGCACGTGGTCGCGATTGAAGAGGTTCGCGTACTGGAAGCCCGCACCGATCCGGGTGTCGCCGGTCTGCGATGTCCCGGTGTTGTCGAGGCTTAGCCGCGTCGGGCATAGATCGATTCCAGCGCAGTGCGCGCCTCGTGCAAGTCGTCGATCGTCCGGTCCGCCCCGATATACGCGTGTAAGCGCCGTGTCGATCCGCTCCGCCGTAATCAGGGTCGCGCCCTCGACGACGAAGCGCCGGACCTCGAACACCGCGGGGCCCGGCTGGGTCGATGCGGGAGCCGATTGCGCTTGTGCGAAGCAGCTCGTTTGCCAGACGCACAGGTAAACGAGCGCGACAAGACCGCCCCGCGCCGGGAACGCGTGTTTCGTGTTGTCGGTCAAGACCGGTCCTGATAGCAGCTCCTCACTGACAGTATAGCGTTTGAATCCATGATAAACAATAGTTTATATCGCTTTTCTAAGGTAACTTTTAAGCCGATCCACCGGCGGCTGGAAACCACCCCGCTATAATCGGTCCCGCCACCCCGGCAAGCGCCCCCTAAGACCCCCCAACACCCTGAAATGCCCGCCAAACCACCCCGGCATTGCCCTCTGCTGATCCTCGGGTCCGGCCCCGCCGGTTACTCGGCCGCGGTCTACGCCGCGCGCGCCAACCTGAAGCCGGTCCTCATCACCGGCCTCGCGCCCGGCGGCCAGCTGATGACGACCACGGACGTCGACAACTGGCCGGCGGACGTGGGCGGCGTGCAGGGTCCCGAACTGATGGAGCGCTTCCAGAAGCACGCCGAGCGGTTCGAGACCGAGATCGTGTTCGACCAGATCGAGAGCGTCGACTTCGAGTCGCGCCCGCTCCGCCTCAACGGCGACAGCGCCGTCTACACCTGCGACGCGCTGATCATCGCGACCGGCGCTTCGGCGCGTTACCTCGGGCTCGCGTCGGAGAAGGCGTACATGGGGCGCGGCGTCTCGGCGTGCGCGACCTGCGACGGCTTCTTCTACCGCGGTCAGGACGTCGCCGTCATCGGCGGCGGCAACACCGCGGTCGAGGAAGCGCTCTACCTCTCGAACATCGCGCGCCACGTCACGGTCGTGCACCGACGGGACAAGTTCCGCGCCGAGAAGATCCTGCAGCAGAAGCTCCTCGGGAAGGCGAACGTCACGATCCGCTGGGATCACGTGCTCGACGAGGTGCTCGGCGACGAGAAGGGCGTCAACGCCATTCGCATCAAGCCCGCCCGGGGCGGCGCGGCCGAAAAGCTCGCCGTCCAGGGGCTCTTCATCGCGATCGGACACACGCCGAACACCGGGATCTTCGAAGGCCACCTCGCCATGGAAGGCGGCTACATCGTCACCCGCGGCGGCCGGGACGGAAACGCGACCGCGACCAGCGTTCCGGGCGTGTTCGCGGCAGGCGACGTGCAGGACCACGTCTACCGCCAGGCGGTGACGAGCGCCGGCTCCGGCTGCATGGCGGCGCTCGACGCGGAAAAGTATCTCGACAACCTCCATTGACGTGCCGTGAAGCGGCCGCTAGCCCCCCGAATCGAGGATGAGGACGCCGCGCTCTTCCGCTCGGCCGTAGGCGACGCCGTGCCGCTGCGCGCTCCGCCGCGCCACGCGCCCACGCCGGCGCCGGGCCCGGCGGTCGCCGTGCAGTCGCTGCTCGACGAGCACGCGGCCCTGCGCGAGAGCCGCGACGCGTCACTCGATCCGGACGACGCGCTCGAGACGGGCGAAGAGGCGGCGTTCCTGCGCGACGGCCTCTCGCGGCAGGTGCTGCGCAAGCTCCGGCGCGGGCACTGGGTGGTCCAGGACCAGCTCGATCTCCACGGGATGACCCGTTCCGAGGCGCGCGAAGCGGTCGCCGCCTTCATCCGCGAGGCGGTGCGCCGCGCGCGGCGCTGCGTGCGCATCGTTCACGGCAAGGGTCTCGGCTCGAAGAACCGCGAGCCGGTACTGAAGGGCAAGGTCAGGCTGTGGCTCGCACAGCGCGAGGAGGTCCTGGCGTTCTGCCAGGCGCCCGCGGCACAGGGCGGCAGCGGCGCCGTGCTCGTACTGCTTAAGGGAGGATGACCGCCGGAAGGGAAACCGCCCTCCGGCGCATCGACCGGCGCTAGATCGCGGCCTCGTTCGTCTCGCCGGTGCGGATCCGCACGACGTGCTCGACCGTGGTGACGAAGATCTTGCCGTCGCCGATCTTGCCGGTGCGCGCCGCCTTGATGATCGCTTCGATCGCCTGGTCGACCATTTTGTCGACGACCGCGACCTCGATCTTGACCTTCGGCAGGAAGTCGACGACGTACTCCGCGCCGCGGTAGAGTTCGGTGTGCCCCTTCTGCCGGCCGAAGCCCTTCACCTCGGTCACGGTAAGTCCGGTCACCCCGACCTCGGCCAGCGCCTCGCGCACCTCGTCCAGCTTGAACGGCTTGATTACGGCTTCGATCTTTTTCATGGCGGCCCCCCGGCGCACGACAATCGCGGTCGAGTATAGCAGCGTCCGTGAGCGACGTTGCCTCGCGCCGCGCATTCGGGAACGTTCGGTTTGCGTGCGGGTTCGCCTGAGCGCACGTGCCGATCGGAGCAGGGCGTGAGCGGCGGCGAACGCCTCGCCGTGCGCGTCGTCGAGGACCTCGCGCAGGTGAGCGCCGCCGAGTGGAACACGCTCGCGGGCGGGAACCCGTTCCTGCGCCACGAGTTCTTCAGCGCGCTGCACGAGACCGGCTGCGCGTCGGCACGCGCCGGCTGGCTGCCGCGGTTCGTCACGCTCTGGGACGGGAAGCACCTTCGCGGTGCACTGCCGCTCTACCTCAAGTCCCATTCGTACGGTGAATACGTGTTCGACTGGGCCTGGGCGGACGCCTATGCCCGTCACGGCCTCGAGTACTACCCGAAGCTGCTGGCCGCAGTGCCGTTCTCGCCGGTCACCGGCGCCCGGCTGCTGGCGCGCGATCCCGCGGTGCGCGCGCAGCTCGCCGCCGCCGCGCTCGAGCTCGCGCGCGGCGTGTCGTCGTTACACGTGCTCTTCCCGCCCGAAGCGGAGGCGCGCGAGCTCGAGGCTGCCGGCATGATGCTGCGCCGGGGCGTGCAGTTCCACTGGGCGAACGCCGGTTACGCGAGCTTCGACGGATTCCTCGCCGCGCTCAACCACGACAAGCGCAAGAAGATCCGGCAGGAGCGTCGACGGGTGGCCGAGGCCGGGATCACGTTCCGGCGCAAGGTCGGCGCCGAGATCACGCGCGAGGACTGGCGCTTCTTCACGCGCTGCTACAACCTTACCTACCGCGCGCACCTCTCCTCGCCCTACCTCAACCTCGCGTTCTTCGCGCGACTCGGCGAAACCCTGCCGGAGCACGTGCTGCTGGTGCTCGCCGAGCGCGAGGGCCGGCCGATCGCCAGCGCGCTCAACGTGTTCACCGGGGACGCCCTTTACGGCAGGTACTGGGGTGCAATCGAGCACGTGCCCTGCCTGCACTTCGAGACCTGCTACTACCAGGCGCTCGAGTTCTGCATCGAGCGCGGGATCCGTGCGTTCGAAGGCGGCGCGCAGGGCGAGCACAAGCTCGCGCGGGGCTTCCTGCCGGAAGCGACGTGGTCGGCGCACTGGCTCGCCCACCCGCAGTTCGCCGACGCGGTGGAGCGGTTTCTGGCGCGCGAAGCGCAGGGCGTGGCGCGCTACGCCGACGAGCTGGCCGAGCACAGCCCGTTCCGGCGGCCCGATCCGGCCGAGGGCGAATAGCGCGCGCTCAAACGCGCCGCGCCGCTCGCGCCTATTGGCCGGCCGGAGGCTGGATCTGGCGCGCGGGCCTGGCGGCCGCGGCCTCGCGCTCGGCGCGGCTCCTGTCGACGCGCTCTTCCGCAGCCCGCTGCGCGTCCTGCCGCCTCCGCTCGAGCTCTTCGGCCCGGTACGTGCTGTCCGCAGCCGTGGACGACGGCCCGCGCTGGCGGCTGTCCGGCGCGGCAGGGTAGACGACAGTACCGTCCGGTCGCCGGACGGGCACCGCTTCCGGCGCGTTCGGCGAGATCCCGGCCGCATTGGGACGGACCACCGAGCCGTCCGGACGCGTCGCGGGGACCGCCTCCACCGACTGCCGGCTGCCCGCCGCGGAGGGATAGATGATGGTGCCGTCGGGCCGCTTCACGGGCACCTGCTCCGGGGTCGTCTGGGCGACGGCGGCCGACGCCGCGAACGCGGCGACGAGCGCAGCCTGGGAGATCCTGTTTCTCATTTGCGATCCTTTCATCGGCTGCCGGCGCTCAGAAGGCAGGCTTCTTCTTCGCCTTCTTGTAGGCGGCCACGCCGGCGAGGATTTCCCGCTTCGCATCCTCCGGTCCCGCCCAACCCTGCACCTTGACCCACTTTCCGCGCTCGAGATCCTTGTAGTGCTCGAAGAAGTGCGCGATCTGCGCCAGCGTGATCTCGGGCAGGTCGCGCGCCGACTGCACGCTGCGGTACAGCGGCGAGAGCCGGTCGATCGGCACCGCGAGCACCTTGGTATCGTCGCCCGCCTCGTCCTGCATCTTCAGCATCCCGATCGGCCGGGCGCGCACGACCGCGCCGGGGACGATCGGCAGCGGGCTCACCACGAGCACGTCGACCGGGTCCCCGTCCCCCGAGAGCGTGCGCGGGATGTAGCCGTAGTTGCACGGGTAGTGCATCGCCGTCGCCAGGAACCGGTCGACGAACATCGCGCCGGTCTGCTTGTCGATCTCGTACTTGATCGGCTCGGCGTGCATCGGGATCTCGACGATGACGTTGCAGTCGTCGGGAACGTCGACGCCGGAGCTCACGCGGTCCAGGTTCATGACGTGCGCATTATAGGCACGGAGTTTGACCGCCGCGCGCGGCGGGCCGGATAATCGCCGGACACGCGACGGAGGAGACCATGCGGCTCAAGAACAAGGCAGTGATCGTGACCGGCGCCGGATCCGGCTTCGGCGAGGGTATCGCTATCCGGCTCGCGGAGGAAGGCGCGAAGGTGATGGTGAACGACATCCACGTCACCGGCGCCGAGCGCGTCGCCGCGGCGATCAGGAAGGCCGGCGGCACGGCCGAGTTCATCCAGGCGGACGTCGCGGTCAGCGCCGACTGGGCCGCGATGACGAAGGCGACCCTCGCGGCGTTCGGCCGGATCGACGTGGTCGTGAACAACGCCGGATGGACCCACCGGAACAAGCCGCTGCTCGAAGTCACCGAGGAGGAGTTCGAGCGCGTCTACGCGATCAACGTGCGCTCGATCTTCCTGTCGGCGAAGCACGTCGTGCCGGTGTTCCGCAAGCAGGGCGGCGGCGCGTTCGTGAACATCGCGTCGACCGCGGGCGTGCGGCCGCGTCCCGGGCTCACGGTCTACAACTCGAGCAAGGGCGCGGTGATCACGATGAGCCGCTCGATGGCGGGCGAGCTCGGGCCCGAGAAGATCCGGGTGAACGTGGTGAACCCGGTGTTCAGCCCGTTCACCGGCCTCTCCGCCGATTTCGTCGGCGGGAAGCTCACGCCGGAGATCGAAGCGAAGTTCGTGGCGACGATCCCGCTCGGACGCCCGTCGACGCCGCTCGACATCGCGAACGCGGTGCTCTATCTCGCCTCGGACGAGGCGGCGTTCATCAGCGGGGTGTGCCTCGAGGTCGACGGCGCGCGGTGCGTATAGGTCACCGCGCCGCCCGCGCGGATCAGCCGGGCTTGCGCACGAAGCCGCCGAGCAGCGCAGCCACCTGACGTTCGCGCTTCTGCGGCGCGGACGGCTTCGCGGGTGCCGCTGCAGGCGCCGCCGTGCCGGGCTCGTACGGCTTCGTGAAGATGGGGTCGGAGCCGTGCGCCGGTTTCGCGCCGACCGGCCCCGGCCTCGCGGCGACCTGCGCCGGCTTCGGCGGCTGCTCGCGCTTGCGCGACTGCGTCAGGCGGTCGTGATCGGCGCCGCGGCGGTTTTCCCGGCGCGGCGGCTCCATCAGCGGCGCCTCCGAGCGGTGGCCGAACCCGGTCACCACCTCCCGCGGGATCCGGATCCGGATCGTTTTTTCGATCTCGGCGAGCCGCTCCTGCTCTTCCGGGCAAACCAGCGAGATCGCGGTGCCGGCGCTTCCGGCGCGGCCGGTGCGGCCGATCCGATGCACGTAGTCGTCGGGCGAATTCGGCAGGTCGAAGTTGACGACGTGCGGCAGCTCCTCGATGTCGAGCCCGCGCGCCGCGACGTCGGTCGCGACGAGGACCCCGACCTTGCCCGCCTTGAACTCCTCGAGCGCCTGCATGCGCTCGACCTGCGACCGGTCGCCGTGGATCGCGGTGGCGTGCACGCCCTCGCGGTTCAGCTGGTAGGCGAGCCGGTTCGCGCCGATGCGGGTGGCCACGAAGACGAGCACCTGCTTCATGCCGCGCGACTTGACGAGGTACACGAGCAGCTCGCGCTTGCGCTCGCGCGTCACCGGGTGGACGACGTGCGCGACCAGGTCCGCGGTCGCGTGCTTCGGCGCAACCTGCACGGCAATCGGGTCGCGCAGGAAGGATTTGGCGAGCGTCCGGATCTCGTCCGTCAGCGTGGCCGAGAACAGCAGGTTCTGCTTGCGCGAGGTGAGCAGCGCGACGATCCGCTTAACGTCGGGGATGAACCCCATGTCGAGCATGCGGTCGGCCTCGTCGAGCACGAAGATCTCGACCTGCCCCAGGTTGAGCGTGCGCTGCTGCACGTGGTCGAGGAGGCGCCCCGGGGTCGCGACCAGGATCTCGACGCCGCGCCGCAGCGCCTCGATCTGCGGGTCCATCGGCACGCCGCCGAAGATCTGCGTGCTCCGCAGCGGGATGTACTTGCCGTAGGCGCGGACGCTCTCCTCGACCTGGGCGGCGAGCTCGCGCGTCGGCGCGAGGATGAGCGCACGCACCGGGTGGCGCGCGGGCGAGACGCTCGTGTTCGCGTGTTGCGCCAGCCGCTGCAGGAGCGGCAGCGTGAAGCCCGCGGTCTTGCCGGTGCCGGTCTGCGCACCGCCCATCACGTCGCGGCCCGCGAGCACGAGCGGGATCGCCTGGACCTGGATCGGCGTGGGCGAGGTGTAACCCTGCTCCTCGACGGCTTTGAGCAACTCCGGGCGCAGGCCCAGGTCAGAGAACGAAGTCAAACAGCGGGGCTCCGGGAGACGCGATCGCGCGGATGCGCGGGATCGGGGGCGGACGAGGGGTCCAGGGGGATGACGGCGGCGAGGCCTTAAATCATTGACGGGGCGGAGTATAGCAGGCGACCCGCCGACGGATAGCGGGAAATGCCACGGTTGGCTTACATTCCGGCCCCGTGATCACGCTGCGCAAGCTCAGCCTCCGCCGCGGAGCGAAGCTCCTGCTCGACCGTGCGGACCTCGCCCTGCACCCCGGCGAACGGGTCGGCGTGGTCGGCCCCAACGGCTGCGGGAAGTCGAGCCTGTTCGCGCTCCTCCGCGGCGAGCTGCACGCCGATGCCGGCGACGTCGAGCTGCCGCCCCGCTGGACGATCGCCCACGTCGCCCAGGAAACCACCGCGCTCGACCGCGCGGCGATCGAGTTCGTCATCGACGGCGACGAGGCGCTGCGGCGCGCCGAGCGCGAGCTCGCCGACGCCGAGGGCGCCGGCGACGGCGAGCGGCTCGCACACGCGCACGAAGCGTTCGCGCACTGCGACGGCTACTCGGCGCGCGCCCGCGCCGCGGCGATGCTCGACGGGCTGGGTTTCGCGCCGTCGGACCTCGAGCGGAGCGTCGCGGAGTTCTCCGGCGGCTGGCGCATGCGGCTCAACCTCGCGCGCGCGCTGATGTGCCCGTCGGACCTGCTGCTGCTCGACGAGCCGACCAACCACCTCGACCTCGACGCGATCGTCTGGCTCGAGGGCTGGCTCCGCGGCTACCAGGGCACGCTCGCCCTCGTCTCCCACGACCGCGAGTTCCTCGACGCCGTCTCCTCGACCATCGTCAGCTTCGAGAACCGCGGGCTGCGCCGCTACACCGGCAACTACTCGGCGTTCGAGGACGCACGGTCCGAGCGCCTGGCGAACGAGCAGGCGCTCTACGCCCGCCAGCAGCGCGAGGTCGCGCGCCTCGAGGCGTTCATCGACCGCTTCCGCGCAAAGGCGACCAAGGCGCGCCAGGCGCAGAGCCGGCTCAAGGCGCTCGCACGGATGGAGCGGATCGCGCCGGCGCACGTCGACTCGCCCTTCGACTTTCACTTCCGCGAGTTTCCGGGCAGCCCCGATCCGGTGCTCGTCCTGGAGGAGGCAGCGGCGGGCTATGACGGCACGCCGGTGATCGCGAACGTGAAGCTCGCGATCGAGGCGGGCGCGCGCATCGGCCTGCTCGGCCGCAACGGCGCCGGCAAGACGACGCTGGTGAAGCTCGCGGCCGGCCTCCTCCCTCCGCTCGCCGGGTCGCGCCGGGAGGGCAAGGGGCTGCGGGTCGGCTACTTCGCGCAGCACACGCTCGAGGTGCTCCGGCCGGACGAGACGCCGCTCCAGCACCTGCGGCGGCTCGACGGCGCGGCGCGCGAGCAGACGCTGCGCGATTTCCTCGGCAGCTTCGATTTCTCGGGTGACATGGCGCTCGCACCGGTCGAGGGGTTCTCCGGCGGCGAGCGCGCCCGGCTCGCGCTTGCGCTCGTCGTCTGGCAGCAGCCGAACCTGCTGCTACTCGACGAGCCGACGAACCATCTCGATCTCGACATGCGCGAGGCGGTCGCGCTCGCGCTCCAGGAGTACGAAGGCGCGATGGTGCTCGTTTCGCACGACCGCCACCTGCTGCGGACCGCGACCGATACGCTGATGCTCGTTGCCGACGGCGCGCTCGCGCCGTTCGACGGCGACCTCGACGATTATCGCGACTGGCTCGCGGCGCGGCGCAGCGCCGACAAACCGCGTCCCGAGAGCGGACCTTCGCGCCGCAGCCAGAAACGCGCGGAAGCCGAAGCGCGGCAGGCGCGCGCCCGGACCCGCAAGCCGCTCGAGAACCGGCTGAAGAAGCTCGAGGCGGAGATGGACCGCCTCGCGCGCGAGAAATCGCAGGTCGAGGCGAAGCTCGCCTCCGCGGAGTTCTACGCGCAGGGCGACCAGGACGAAGTGGCGTCGGCGCTGCGCGACCGGGCACGCTGCGCTGAAGCCTTGGAGAAGACCGAGAGCGAGTGGCTGCGCGTGCAGGCCGAGCTCGAGGCGACCAACTGACAGGCTCGCGCAGCGATCGAACGACGCACGGCGCGACGGCCTGCGCGCGTCAGTTGATCGTCGGGCGGCCGCTTTCCTCGGGCACGGCCGGCGCCAGGCCCGTGGGCACCTGCAGCTCGAGGTCCCAGTCGGCGCGCGCCACGGCGTTCTGGATCAACTTGACGACGCCGTGCAGGAGATTGTCGTCGAGGGTGATGTGAACGCCCTGCCCGACCGTGGGCAGCAACCCGAGCACGTGACGGCCCTGCGGGTCGCGCCGCGGCTGGATGCGCGTGATGAGGAGCGGGTTCTGGCCGAGCGGCCGTTCGCGCTGCGCTTCCTCGTACGGCTTGGAGAAGTCCGCCTGCCGGACCGCCTTCTCGTGCTGGAAGCCGAGCAGCGCGCGCTTCGCCTCGGGGTTCTGCTGCAACGCGATGTCCGGGGTCGTCTGCGCCATGCTCAGGAGGAGCGGCCACAGCCGCTTGACGCAGCGGCGCGTGAGCCACACCAGCACCTCGCTCCCGCTGTCGGTCGCAAGACGCATCAGCAGCCGGTCGTGCTCGGCGACGAACTCGATCTTGAGCTGATGGAGACGCATCGCGCGTATCCAGTTGACCGAATGGCCAAAGTTTAACCCCAAACCCCCGCCGGGGACGTTTTTCGGGGGGTAGGGCGTGCGCTTTAACACGGTGCGGACGGCTACACTCCGCGCTCATGGAGCCCGGGCGGCCCGACGAGGAGCTGATGCTCGCCTACGGCGCGGGTGACGCCGCCGCGTTCGACGCGCTGTACGCGCGCCACAAGGGCGCGGTGCTGAGATATCTGCGCCGGCAGACGGGCAACACGGCGCTCGCCGAGGAGCTGTTCCAGGACGTGTGGCTCAAGCTGATCGACGCCCGCGCGGGTTACGAGCCGCGCGCGAAGTTCACGACGTGGCTCTTCACCATCGCACACAATCGGCTGATGGACCACTTCCGTTCGAGCGCGCGCGGCGCGCTGGTGAGCTACGCGGACGATCCGGCCGAGGACGTCCCCACCGACATGCCGCGCCCGGACCAGACGGCCGAGCGCCGCGAGACGGCGGCACAGCTGCTCGCCGCGATCGACGCGCTGCCGGCCGCGCAGCGCGAAGCGTTCGTCCTGCAGCAGGAAGGCGATCTCTCGGTCGAGGAGATCGCCGCGGCGACCGGCGTCAACCGCGAGACCGCCAAGAGCCGGCTGCGGTATGCCCTGACGAAACTCCGCGCGACGCTGCGCGAACCGGAACGGACGTGACCGACCCCGATCTCCGCGATCCGAACCTCGACCGGGCGTACCGCGAGACGCCGCGCGACGAACCGCCGCCCGAGGTCGACGAGCGCATCCGGGCCGCGGCGCGCCGCGCCGTCGGCACGCGGCCGCAGTCGGTCGAGCAGCGGGCGGCCAACGAGCGGCGCCGATCCTGGACGTCGAGGTGGCGTCTGCCGCTGTCGGTTGCCGCGACCATCGTCATCGCTGCGACGCTCACGGTCATGGTGCAGGAGGAGGATCGCCCGCCGCGCGGCGATGCCGGCCGCGGCGCCGCGCGGATGGACGGCGCGCCGCGCGAGGCGGAGCAGCCGGCGGCGCCAGCGGCGGCAAGCTCGCCCGATGCTGCGCGCGACAAACTGAATCAGGCGCCGGCGACGGCCTCGACCCCGCAATCGCCGGCGCCCGCTGCAGCTCCGTCCGCACCACGCGCACAACCGTCGGGGCGTGTGACAGAGAAGTCGACGGCGGAGCCACCGACGGCACCGCCGCGTTCGGAGCAAGCGCCCCAACAAAAGCTTCAGGAACGCGCGTTCGAGGCGCAACGCCCCGCGGCCGCCGAGTCGGCGCCTGCCGCCCCAGCGGAACTCGAGATGCGACGGCAAGCGCCTGCGCCCGCCGCCTCGCCCCCGCTCGCCGCGCCGGCTCCGATTCCGCCGGCGCCCGCCGCCGCTCCGCCGGCCACCGGGGCTCTCCAAGCTCCCGCGACGCGGCCCGCCGCCAAGGTGATGCAGGAGGCGGCGCCAGCAGGCGCTGCATCGAGGTCGATGCAGCGCGACCGCAATCTCGGCGACCGCCCCGAGCGCGCGTCGCGCGAGGCGTCCGCGATCCGCTCCCCCGAGGCGTGGGTGGAGTACATCCGGAGCCTGCGAGCGCAGGGCCGCGACGCCGAGGCGACGGCGGAGCTCGCCGACCTGCGGCGCGCCTATCCGGACTTCAAGCTTCCTACCGATCTCGGCGGTCCGGGGCAGTAGCCCCGCGACGAAGGTCCAGTGCCCCGTGACTCGATGACTGCTCCGACTGCCGCCGACTTCGCGGGTATCCCTCTCTTCGCATCGCTCACGCCGGCGGAGCTGCAGAAAACCACACGGCTCTTCACCGTTCGCAACTATCCGCAGGACGCGATCGTCGCGGTCGAGGGTGACCGCCTCGACCAGTTCAACATCATCCTCTCCGGCAGGATCCAGTGGTTCTGGAGCGACGACGCCGGTCACCAGCTGAAGCTCGGCAGCGAGGGCCGCGGTAGCCACTTTGCGGATGTGACGCTGGGCGGCGAGCCCATCCTGGTGTCGGTGATTGCCGTCGAGCATCTGCGCGTCGCCTCGATCCCGATGACCGAGCTCAGGCAGCTGCTGCTGCGCCACCCCAAGGTTGCGGTCGCGCTGCTCATGGAGGTGGTGGCGCGCCTGCGCCGCTCCATCCAGATCACCAGGACGCTATCGATGGAGGAGGTGTACGGACGCGTGGTGAAGCTGCTGCTCGCCCGCGCCGTGGAAACCGATGGCAGGCTCGTTGTCGAGCGCTTGACCCATGCTGACATCGGCCATCGGGTTGGCGCTTCGCGCGAGATGGTCGGCCGGATACTGCGTGACTTGGCGCGCGGCGGTTATGTCGAGACCGGCCGGGGACGAATCACGATCCTGCGCAGACCACCGCAGCGCTGGTAGCCGGCGCTGTCCGACCGGCGCGCCGCCCGGCTTCCCCGCGGAACTTGTTCCCTTTCGCTGGTTGCATTAGTTCCGTTGCGCTGGGCCGGCGCGGCGCCTAACCTCGCAACGAGGAGGAAGCCGGATGAACACGACGCCACGAATGCTGCTCGCCATTCTCGGGCTCAGCCTGACACTGTCCGCTACCGCGCAGGACGGGCCGGTACGTATCTTGGTCGGTTTCGCGCCCGGCGCGAGTGGTGACGCAGTGGTGCGCCTCGTCGCGGAGCGGATGACGACCTCGCTCGGGACGAACGTCCTGGTCGAGAACCGGGCGGGCGCAAGCGGCACGCTCGCGGCAGAGGCGCTGAAACACGCCGCGCCGGACGGCAGGACGCTTATGTTCGCGCCGATCGCGGTGACGATCTTCGCACCGCTCACGTATGCCAACCTCAGGTACGACCCGGTCAAGGACTTCGCCCCGGTCTCGCTCGCAGCCAACTTCCAGTTCGCGCTCGCCGTCGCAGCCGGGACGCCGGCGAAGACATTGAACGAGTACATCGCCTGGGCGCGTGCGAATCCGCGGCAGGCGACGATCGGCGTGCCGATCGCCGGCGGTCCGTCTCACTTTCTGGCGCTTATGCTCGCGCGCTCGACCGGCGTCGATCTCGCGATCGTTCCGTACAAGGGCAGCGCGCCGCTCGTGACCGACCTCATGGGTGGACAGGTGCCGGCAGGCATCCCGCTGGTTTCCGACCTGGTGAAGCACCAACGGTCCGGGAAGGTGCTCATGCTCGCGACCTTCGGTTCGCAGCGTTCGCCCTCGGCGCCGGATGTCCCTTCGGTCCGGGAGCTCGGACTCGCGGCGGCGGAAGGCACGTTCTGGTGGGCGTTCCACGCGCCTGCCGGAACGCCGCGCCCGACAATAGACCGCCTTTCGACCGCGATCGCGTCCGCGATCAAGACGCCGGAAGTCACCGAGCGGCTGCGCGCACTCGACCTCGAACCTGTGGGCAGCACGCCGGACGAACTTGCGCGGCGCATGGCCGAGGACGCGGCGCGGTGGGCGCCGATCGTGAAGGCGTCGGGATTCCGCGCCGACCAGTAGCATCGGCCCTCGCGCAATGGCCGGTTCGTCACCCGCCGGCATCGCCCGTTAACCCCGCCGGCGCCCCGGCGACGTTTCAGCCCTCGTATCCATCTGATCGAGGGGAGAAAGTCATGAAACGTTCCACTGCCGCGATTGCGGCTTTTGTCCTGGCGGGCGCGGCCCTGCCCGTCGCCGCACAGCAACTGGTCGACGTCGCGGTAATCAACCGCGCGACCGGCCAGCGCGCGCCCGTTTACCACCACCAAGGCAGGATGTACGTCGCGGGCACGCCCGGGGAGCGATACGCGGTCTACGTCGCCAACCGCACCGGCGGGCGGGTCATGACGGTAGTCTCGGTCGACGGCATCAATGCGGTCACGGGGGAAACCGCGAGCCCGGACCAGAACGGCTACGTCCTCGGCGCGCACCAGTCGTTCGAGATCGCCGGCTGGCGGAAGAGCACGAGCGAGGTCGCGGCCTTTTACTTCACGCAGCTTCCCGACAGCTACGCGGCGCGCACCGACCGCCCGGACAACGTCGGGGTGATCGGCGTCGCGGTGTTCCGCGAGCATCAGCCGCCGCGGCCCGCCGTCCTGCCGCAGCCGCGGCCGTATGCCCGTTCCGACGCCGCTGCCCGCGAGGCCGAATCGCCCGCTGCCGACGCCACCGGCGCACCGGCCGCTTCCGCGCCGAGCGAGAG
Organism: uncultured beta proteobacterium; assembly: GCA_963789885.1. Classification (GTDB taxonomy): domain Bacteria; phylum Pseudomonadota; class Gammaproteobacteria; order Burkholderiales; family SG8-39; genus DATEDA01. Next base: position 36,878 of record CAWBNB010000066.1, read on the forward strand.
TACCGCGGAGCGGCGCTCGCTGAACCGCCAGGAGAAGATCGGCACCGGCCACGGCGAGCGCGAGCGTTCCGACGTCGTCTACACGCAATTTCGCCGCGCGACGAACTTCGCGAACGAGACGCTCGCGATCCACTACGACACGCGCGCGAACCTCGTCGCGCGCGGGATCATTCCCGGAACCGCGCCGGTGTCGACGCCGAACCCGTTCCCCGGCGGCCGGTTCGTTCCCGACCCGCGGTCGTAGCGACTCAGGCGCCGTGCTGCGCGAGCGCCCAGGCGACGTGCTCCCGCACCAGCGCCGACGGATCGTCGGCGCGCGCGCGCAGCGCCGCAACGACGGCGGGGGCCGTGGGCGCGTTGCCCAGCCCGACCGCGAGGTTCCGCGACCAGCGCTCGTAACCGATGCGGTGGATCGCGCTGCCGGCGAGGCGCGCGTGGAACGTCGCTTCGGACCACTCGAAGAGCTCGACGAGACTCGCGGCGTCCAGTCCATGCCGCACCGCGAAGTCCGGCTCGGAACTCGTCTGCGCGTACTTGTTCCACGGACACACGAGCTGGCAGTCGTCGCAGCCGTAGACGCGGTTCCCGACGAGCGGCCGGAGGTCCTCCGGGATCGCGCCCTTCAGCTCGATCGTCAGATACGAGATGCACCGCCGCGCGTCGAGTTGATACGGCGCGACGATCGCGCCGGTCGGGCATGCCTCGATGCAGCGGGTGCAGCTACCGCAATGCTCCGTGACCGGGCGGTCCACCGGTAGCGCGAGGTCGGTGTAGATCTCGCCGAGGAAGAAGAACGACCCGGCCTCGCGCGTGAGCGCGAGGGTGTGCTTCCCGCGCCAGCCGAGCCCCGCGCGCGCCGCGAGCTCGACCTCCATCACCGGCGCTGAGTCGGTGAACACGCGATAGCCGAACGCGCCGACCTCCGCTTCGATCCGCTCGGCGAGCCGCTGCAGGCGCGTTCGCAGGACCTTGTGATAGTCGCGCCCAAGCGCGTAGCGCGACACGTACGCCTTCGCGCGATCCGCGAGCGTCGCCTCGGCGTCGGCCGCCGCGGGTCGGTAGTCCATGCGCGCGCTGATCACGCGCAGGGTCCCCGGGACGAGCGCTCGCGGTCGCGCGCGTTTGGCGCCGTGGCGCGCCATATAATCCATTTCGCCATGGAAGCCGCGCGCAAGCCACTCGGCGAGGCGCGCCTCGGCCGCGCCGAGATCTGCATCCGCGATCCCGACCCGCTGGAAGCCGAGCTCCACGCCCCACGACTTGATCGCCGCGGCGAGCGGTGCGAGATCGGTGCGCGCGGACGCTTCAGTCATCGCCGGCCATGTTAGCGCCGCTCCACGTGCACCTCCCGGACGAGCGGGGGACGCGGCGCTTCGGCCAGCGACTGGCGGCCGTCCTGCAGCCCGGCATGTCGGTGCACCTCTGCGGCGACCTGGGAAGCGGCAAGACGACCCTCGCGCGCGGCGTGCTCCGGGGGCTCGGGTTTGCGGGCAAAGTGAAGAGTCCGACCTACACCCTGGTTGAACCTTATATCGATTCTAGGTTAACCTTGTACCACTTTGATTTTTTTAGATTCCGAGAGCCTGGCGAATGGCGCGATGCGGGCTTCAGGGAATGCTTCAACGAGCGTTCGATCTGCCTTGTGGAATGGCCAGAGAAGGCCGCCGGCCTGCTGCCGGCGCCGGATCTGCGGATCCGTCTCGCCGCGCCCCCGGCGGGCGGCCGCGACCTGGCGCTGGAGGCGGAGACCGAGACCGGGCGCGCGTGCCTGACCGAGCTCGCGCACGCGCTTTCCGGGCGCTGATCGCGTTCTCGCTCGCCCTCCTCGCGTCGGCGGCAGCCGGTGCGGACGAGCGGATCCGCAATCTCCGCGTATGGCCGTCGCAGGACTACACGCGCATCACGATCGAGACCGGTGCGGAGGTCCGCTACGAGCTGACCGCGCTCAAGAATCCCGAGCGGCTGGTGCTCGACCTCGAGAACGTCGATTTCCTGAGCATCGTCGACCAGTCCGCGAAGAAGGTAAGCGCGGACGATCCCTACGTTACAGCGTTGCGCGCCGGCCGGTTCAAGCCGGGGGCGGTGCGCCTCGTCGTCGACCTGAAGGGCGAGGCGAAGCCGCAGGTCTTTACGCTGAAGCCGATCGGCGAGTATGGGCACCGGCTGGTGATCGACGTCTACCCGGTCGTCCCGCCCGATCCGCTGATGGCCCTCCTGCAGCGCAAGGAGACGGCCGAGCCGCCGGCCGCCGCCGAGCCGCGGAAGCCGCCGCCGGCCGGCCCGAAGGCGCCCGCGCCGCGCATGCTGACCGTCGTCGTCGACGCCGGCCACGGCGGCGAGGATCCCGGCGCGCGCGGTCGCCGCGGCACGCACGAGAAGCACGTGACGCTTGCGATCGCGCGCCGGCTGAAGGCCCTCATCGACGCCGAGCCGGGCATGCGCGCCGTCCTCACCCGCGACGGCGACTACTTCATCCCGCTCGCCGCGCGCGCCGACAAGGCACGCCGCGTGAAGGCGGACCTGTTCGTGTCGATCCACGCGGACGCGTTCATGCTGCCGCACGCGCGCGGGTCCTCGGTGTTCGCGCTCTCCGAGCGCGGCGCGACCAGCACGACCGCGCGCTGGCTCGCGAAGCGCGAGAACGAAGCCGATCTGATCGGCGGCGTGAACCTCGACGTCAAGGACCGGTATCTCGCCGAGACGCTGCTCGACCTGTCGCAGACCGCGACCATCAACGACAGCCTGAAGATCGGCCGCGCGGTCCTCGCCGAGCTCGGCGAGGTCAACACCCTGCACAAGGCGTACGTCGAGCAGGCCGGGTTCGCGGTGCTGAAGTCGCCGGACGTCCCCTCGATCCTGGTCGAAACGGCGTTCATCAGCAACCCGGAGGAGGAGAAGCGGCTCGGCGATGCGGCCTACCAGGAGCGACTCGCGCGCGCGGTGCTCGCCGGGATCAAGAGCTACTTCGCGAAGAGTGCGCCAGCCCGCACGATCGCCGCGAACGACGCGCCGGGGAATGCCGCTGCCTGGTCGCAGCGGCGGAACTGACGCCTGCGCCGCGACGTGCGCCGCTCTGGGCGCGGCGCCGCAGGGCGCGGCCTGTGCCGACGGCCGGGTCAAGCCCGACGCGCCCGCGCGCGCAGGTACTCGACCGCGATCGGCGCGAGCGACAGCGCGATGATCCCGAAGATGACGATCGTCAGGTTGTTCCGCACCACCGGCAGGTTTCCGAAGAAGTAGCCGGCACCGACGAGCGACACGACCCAGAGGATCGCCCCGCCGACGCTGAAGGCGAGGAATTTCGCGTAGCTCATCTTCCCGATCCCGGCGACGAACGGCGCGAAGGTGCGCACCAGCGGGACGAAGCGCGCGATGACGACGGTTTTCCCGCCGTGGCGTTCGTAGAAGGCGTGCGTCCGGTCGAGCGCGGCGCGGTTGAAGAGGCGCGAGCCCTCCCAGCGGAACACCCGCGGCCCGAGGTAGCGGCCGATCCAGTAATTCACGTTGTCGCCGCAGAGCGCGGCGCCGATGAGCGTCGCCGCAAGCAGGCGCGCGTCCATCCCGGCGGTGGCCCACAGCGTCCCCGCGACGAACAGCAGCGAATCGCCCGGCAGGAACGGCGTGACGACGAGCCCCGTCTCGCAGAACACGATCACGAACAGGAGCAGATAGATCCACGGCCCGTACTGCTGCAGCAGCGCGGCGAGGTGCCGGTCGAGGTGGACCAGGAGGTCCCAGAAGAACGCGATGAGCTCCATCAGTCTCCCCAGTTGTCTCCCATTGTATCGGCGGGTTCTATAATCGCCGCTGACCGTCGTCCCCGCCGCCATATCGTGTCCGAAGGAACCCTCTCGAATCATCCCGCCGTGGATCGCGTGCGCGCGGCGCTCGCTGCCGCGGGCATCGCGACGCGCATCGTCGAGCTGTCCGCCGCCGCGCGCACGGCGCGCGCCGCGGCCGAGCAGATCGGCTGCGAGGTAGCGCAGATCGCGAACTCGCTCGTTTTCCGCTGCGCCCCGAGCGGCGCGCCGCTGCTCGTCATGGCGAGCGGCGCGAGGCGCGTCGATGTCGCCCGCGTCGGTGCCGTCGTCGGCGAGACGATCGGCAAGGCCGACGCCGACTTCGTGCGCACGGCGACCGGGTTCGTGATCGGCGGCGTGGCGCCGGTGGGTCACGTCGCGCCGGTCCGCACGCTCGTCGACCGCACCCTGCTCGGCTTCGCGGAGGTCTGGGCCGCCGCCGGGCATCCCCACACGGTCTTCCGCCTCACGCCGGATGAGCTCGTCCGGATCACCGGCGGCGCGGTCGAAGACGTGGTCGAGTAGCGATGGCGATCCGGCTTCTGCCCGACACGCTCGTCAGCCAGATCGCCGCGGGCGAGGTGGTCGAGCGGCCCGCTTCGGTAGTGAAGGAGCTGCTCGAAAACAGCCTCGACGCCGGTGCCCAGGCGGTCACCGTCGCCCTCGAGCAGGGCGGCGCCAAGCGCATCCGGGTGACCGACGACGGCAGCGGCGTCGCGCCGGACGAGCTCCCGCTCGCGCTCGCACGGCATGCCACGAGCAAGATCGCGACGCTCGCCGACCTCGAGCGCGTCGCGACGCTCGGGTTCCGCGGCGAGGCGCTGGCGAGCATCGCTTCGGTGGCGCGTGTGGCCGTCACCTCGCGCACCACGGGCACGGCGCACGCCTGGCGTCTCGCCGCCGAGGGCGGACCGCCGGCCGCGGTCGAGCCGGCGTCGCACCCGCTCGGGACGACGGTCGAGGTGACGGATCTCTACTTCAACACCCCCGCACGCCGGAAGTTCCTGAAGTCCGAGCCCACGGAACTCGCGCACTGCGCCGACGCGTTCGACCGGGTCGCCCTCGCCCGCCCGGACATCGCGCTCACGCTGCGCCACGGCGACCGGGTGACCCGGCACTACCCCGCGGCGGCGCCGGCGGCCAGGGTCGGCGCCGTTCTCGGCGATGACTTCCGCGGCGCCGCGCGCGCACTGCATGCGGAAGCCCCCGGCCTGCGCGTGAGCGGCTACCTCGGCGCGCCCGACCAGGCACGCGGCGGCCGCGATGCGCAGTACGTCTTCGTCAACGGCCGGTTCGTGCGCGACCGCCTGCTCGGACACGCACTGCGCGAGGCGTACGCCGACGTGCTCCATGGCGATCGCCACGCCGCCTACCTGGTGTTCATCGACATCGACCCGGGTGCGGTCGACGTCAACGTGCATCCGGCGAAGATCGAGGTCCGCTTCCGCGATGCGCGGGCGGTGCATCAGTTCGTGTTCCACGCGGCCTCGCGCGCGCTCGCGGGCGCGGCCGGGGAGACGCCGGTGCCGATGGCGGCTGCCGCGCTCGCCGGCGACCGGCTGGTCCCGCGCCCGCAAGGGTTCCAGTCATCGCTCGGCGTGGCACAGCCGGTCGCCGCGTACAGCGCGATGCTCGAGGGGGCACGCGCGGCTGCACCCGCCGCAGCGCTCGCCGAAGCCCCACCGGCCGAAGCCGAGCAGCCGCTCGGTTTCGCCATCGCGCAGCTGCACGGCGTCTACATCCTCGCGCAGAACCGCGCCGGGCTGGTGCTGGTCGACATGCACGCCGCGCACGAGCGGATCCTGTACGAGGAGCTCAAGACGGCGCTCGACGCCGCGGCGGTCGGCGCGCAGCAGCTCCTGATCCCGGTGACCTTCCACGCCGACGCGGCGGACGTCGCGACGGTCGAGGAGCACGGCGAGGCGCTCGCGTCCCTCGGGTTCGAGATGGCCGCCCTGTCGCCGACCGCGATCGTCGTACGCGGGGTCCCGGGCGCGCTCGCGGGCGGCGACATCCCGGCGCTCGCGCGGGCGCTGCTCGCGGATCTCCGCGAGTACGGCGCGAGCCGCGTGCTCACCGGGCGCCGCGACGAGCTGCTGGCGACGATGGCGTGCCACGGCGCCGTGCGCGCGCACCGCGCCCTCACCGTGCCGGAAATGAACGCGCTCCTGCGCCGCATGGAGGAGACCGAGCGCTCCGGCCAGTGCAACCACGGGCGCCCGACCTGGTACCAGCTCTCGCTCGCCGACCTCGACAAACTGTTCCTCCGCGGGCGGTGAGCTCGTCCCCGCCTGCCGGACGGTCGCCCACGGCGGTCCTCATCATGGGACCGACGGCGAGCGGCAAGTCGGCGCTCGCGGCCTCGCTCGCGCGCCGGTTCCGGGTCGAGATCGTCTCGGTCGACTCGGCCCAGATCTATCGCGGCATGGATGTGGGCACGGCCAAGCCGACGCCCGGGGAGCGCGCGAGCGTGCCCCATCACCTCATCGACGTTCTCGATCCGACCGAGGCGTACTCGGCCGCGCGGTTCCGGACGGACGCACTCGCGGCGGTGCGTGCGATCGCCGCGCGCGGCAACCTTCCGCTCCTCGTGGGCGGGACGATGCTCTACTTCAAGGCGCTGCGCGAAGGGCTGTCGGATCTGCCCGAGGCGGATCCGGCGCTCCGCGCCGCGATCGAAGCCGAGGCGCGGGCGCGCGGCTGGCCTGCGCTGCACGCCGAGCTCGCGCGGGTCGACCCGGAGACGGCCGCGCGCCTCAAGCCGGGCGACGCGCAGCGCATTCAGCGCGCGCTCGAGATCTGTCGTTCGACCGGCGTGGCGATGTCGAAGCTGGTCAGCGGGCACAAGAGCGCCCCGCCTCTCCGCCTGGTCCAGATCGCACTCGTGCCGAGCGACCGCGCGGCGCTCCATCGGCGCATCGCGGCGCGGTTCGAGGGCATGCTCGCGGACGGCCTCGTCGAAGAGCTCGCGGCACTGCGCGCGCGCCATTCGCTGCATGCCGGACTGCCGTCGATGCGCTGCGTGGGCTACCGGCAGGCGTGGGCGCATCTCGAGGGCGAGTACGACCGGGCGACCTTGCGCGACCGCGGAATCTTCGCGACGCGCCAGCTCGCCAAGCGCCAGCTTACCTGGCTGCGTTCAACGCCCGATACGCTGGAGCTCGAGTGCCTCGCGCCCGATCTGGCGGACCGGGCGGCGGCGATCGTGGCCGATGCGCTCGCGGAGGCAGCCGCGTGAAGACGCTGCCGGACTATCTCGGAGCGGGGCTCGATATCGTCTCGATCGGGATCAATCCGTCGGTGTATTCGGTCGAGCGCGGGTTCAACTTCGCGCGCCCGGGCAACCGCTTCTGGCCTGCGCTGAACGCGTCGCGGCTGGTCTCGGAGCGCCTCGAGCCCTCGCCTGCGGCGGTGCGGCGGCTCTTTCGGCTGCATCGGATCGGTTTCACCGATCTCGTGAAACGTGCCACCGCGCGCGCCGACGACCTGACCGCCGCCGACTACGCGCGCGGCGCGCGCCTGCTCGAACGGAAGCTCCGCCGTCACCGGCCTGCGATCGCCTGGTTCCAGGGCGTCAGCGCGTACCGGATCTTCCTCGAGCACCTCGGGACGCCGCGCGCGAGGATCGCTCCCGGCCTCCAGCGTGAGCGCATCGGTGCCACGCGCATCTTCGTCACACCGAACCCGAGCGGCGCGAACCCGGCGGCGAACCTGGATAAACTCGTGCCGCTTTACCGCAGGCTCGCGCGGTTACGCCGGTCGCTCGCCGTCTGAGGAAGAGGTTGCCCGCCCCATGAGCATCGCTCGCGTGATCACCACCACCGGTCTCCTGCTCGCGGCCGCCGGATCGCCGGCGCAACAGCCCCCCGCGGCCGCTTCGCCCGGGACGGTGGCGCGGCTGCAGGCGGTCGTGAGCGGCACGCAGCGCACCGACGTCGAGCGGACACGCGACCGCTACCGCCACCCGGTCGAGACGCTCGCGTTCTTCGGCATCGGCGAGCGCATGACGGTGGTCGAGATCTACCCGGGCGGCGGCTGGTACACGCGCATCCTCGCGCCGTTCCTGAAGGACCAGGGCACGCTCTACCTTGCCGCGCGCCGGCCGGGGGTCGCGGCACGCGGGGCGACCGACGCGCTGCGCGAGGAACTCGCGGCGAAGCCGGAGACTTTCGGCAAGCCGGTCTTCACGGTGTTCGAGAAGGGCGAATACGAGATCGCCCCCGCCGGTTCGGCCGACATGGTGCTCACGTTCCGCAACGTCCACAACTGGATGGGCGACGGGCAGGCCGCGGAAGTGTTCCGGGCGATGTACCGGGCGCTGAAGCCGGGCGGCGTGCTCGGCGTCGTCGAGCATCGCGCGGACCCCGGACCGCAGGATCCGCGCGCCAGGTCCGGTTACGTGACCGAGGCGCACGTGATCAGGCTCGCCGAGGACGCCGGCTTCCGGCTGGCGGCCAAGTCCGACATCAACGCCAACCCGAAGGACACCAAGGACCACCCGCGAGGAGTGTGGACCCTGCCGCCGAACTACGCGCTCAAGGACGTGGATCGCGAGAAGTACGCGGCGATCGGGGAGTCGGACCGGATGACGCTCAGGTTCGTGAAACCGTAGCGCGTTCGCTCACTCGCCGCGGGCGATCCCCTCGCGCCGCGGATCGGCGGCGCCGATCCACTGCTCGCCGACGCGCCGGATGGCGTGCACGCCGCTCGGCATGTCGTGCACGCGCACGTCGTGGCCGAGGGCCCCGAGCGGGCCGCGCAGCCGTTCCGCCGACGTGCCGCTCTCGAGCTCGGTCGGTCCGTTGCGGCTGCCGAAGTGCGGCGCGTCGAGCGCCTCCTGCAGCCCCATCTCCCAGTCGAGCACCGCCACGACGACGCGTGCGACGTAGTTGATGATCGCATGCCCCCCGGGGGAGCCGGCGACGAGCACCAGTCGCCCGTCCGCGTCGAACACCATCGTCGGCGACATCGAGCTGCGCGGCCGCTTGCCGCCCTCGACGCGGTTCGCGACCAGCATGCCGTCTTCCTCGGGACGGAAGGCGAAGTCGGTGAGCTGGTTGTTGAGCAGGAACCCGCGCACGAACCGGCGGTTGCCGAACATGGATTCGATGCTCGAGGTCGACGCCACCGCGTTGCCCTCGGCGTCGACGATCGAGAAGTGCGTCGTGGCGGCGAGCTCGGGGACGACGCCCTCGCGCGCGGCCGTCGGCGCGCCGCGCGGCCGCCCTGCGTGCGCGCGCCGCAGCGACCGGTCGGGCGCGATCAGCGCGGCGCGCTCGGCCAGATAGTCCGGCGCGATCAGTCCTGCGACGGGCACGTCGACGAAATCGGGATCCGCGACGTAGCGGTCACGGTCGGCATAGGCGAGCCGGCCCGCCTCGGCGAAGAAATGCACCGCCGCCACCGGGTCGCGCGCGTAGTCCGTTCGCGGCACCCGCTCGAGTATCCCGAGCATCTGCAGCACGGCAATGCCGCCCGAGCTCGGCGGCGGCATGCCGCACACGCGGTAGGACCGGAACGCACTGCAGACCGGCGCCCGTTCCTTCGCCGCGTAGCCCTCGAAATCCGCGAGCGCGAGATTGCCCGGCTCGACCGGGTGCTTCTGCACCGCGGCCACGATCTCGCGCGCAGCCTGGCCGCGGTAGAACGCCGACGCCCCGCGCGCCGCGATCTCGCGCAGGACCGCGGCGTACTCCGGGTTCCGCAAGATCGTGCCGGCCGGCTTCGGCTTCCCGTCGGGCTGATAGAAGTAGCCGGCGGCGTAGGGATCGCGGCGCAGGAACCGGTCCAGCACCAGCAGCGTGTGGAGGCGCGCCGAGAGCGGGAAGCCCCGCTCGGCAAGCTCGATCGCCGGCGCCGCGAGCTCGCTCCAGGGGAGCCGGCCGTGATTGCGATGGACGAGCTCGAGGACGGCGATCGTGCCGGGCACGCCGACCGAGCGCCCGGACAGCACCGCCTCCATGAATCCCAGCGGCCGCCCGAACAGCCCGATGAAGCGCTCGGGACGCGCGGCGGCGGGCGCGATTTCGCGGCCGTCGTAGGCCCGCACGCGCTGGTCGGCCGCCGAGTAGTGCAGGATGAACCCACCGCCGCCGATCCCAGAGGACTGCGGCTCGACGAGCCCGAGCACGAGCTGCATGGTTACCGCCGCGTCGACGGCGCTGCCGCCGCGCTTCAGGATCTCGAAGGCGGCGTCGACCGCCAGGGGGTGCGCGGCGACCGCCATGAAGCGGGCGCCGACCGCCGGCTCCTTCGGCGTCCGGCCGGTCGCCGCCTCGGGCGCCGGCTGGGCGAGCGCGACCGCGGCGAGCGCCCAGAACAAGAAAGGCAGCCCGCAGGCTGCCCTTCCGAGACGGAAAAGGACGCGCCGCCGCGTCACTTCGCGACGCTGATCTCGACGCGGCGCCCCTCGACGTCCTGGCCCGCGCCCAGGATCACCTGCTCCGGCTTCCTGAGGTTGATGCGGTCCTCCGCGACGCCCGCGGCGATGAGCGCGTTGCGGACGACCGTCGCGCGCTGCTTGGCGAGCTCGAGGTTCTGCTCCGCGTTCCCGGTCTTGTCGGCAAACCCGGAGATGTCTACCTTGAGATCGGGCGTTTCCTTCATCTTTTGCGCAACGGCCGCAATGATCTTCTCGTTCTCGCTGCTAAGTGCCGTGCTTCCGGTCTCGAAGTGGAGGCGCACCGGCCGTCCGACGGCAGGCGTTGTGACCGGCGCCACGGCGGCCGGGGCCGCCGGCGGCGTGGCAGCCGCCTTCGGCGCCTCGCCCCCGCCCATCAGCGGAACGATGAGCAGCGCGACGATGTTGATGATCTTGATCAGCGGGTTCACCGCCGGACCGGCGGTGTCCTTGTACGGATCGCCCACCGTGTCGCCGGTCACGGCCGCCTTGTGCGCGTCCGAGCCCTTGCCGCCGTGGTGGCCGTCCTCGATGTACTTCTTCGCGTTGTCCCACGCGCCGCCGCCGGTGGTCATCGAGATCGCGACGAAGAGACCGGTGACGATCGTACCCATCAGCACGCCGCCGAGCGCCTGCGGCCCGAGCAGGAGGCCCACCACGATCGGAATGACGACCGGTAGCAGGCTCGGCACGATCATCTCCTTGATCGCCGCCCGCGTGAGCATGTCGACCGCGGCGCCGTACTCGGGTTTCGCCTTCCCCTCCATGATCCCGGGGATCTCCTTGAACTGCCGGCGCACCTCGAGCACGACGGCACCGGCCGCTCGGCCCACCGCTTCCATCGCCATCGCGCCGAAGAGGTAGGGCACCATGCCGCCGATGAAGAGGCCGATGATCACCATGTGGTTCGAGAGATCGAAGCTGAACACCTGCCCTTTTGCCTCGAGCGCGTGGGTGTAGTCGGCGAAGAGGACCAGCGCCGCCAGGCCCGCCGAGCCGATCGCGTAGCCCTTGGTCACCGCCTTGGTGGTGTTGCCGACCGCATCCAGCGGATCGGTGATGTCGCGCACCGAGTCGGGGAGGTCCGCCATCTCGGCGATGCCGCCGGCGTTGTCCGTGATCGGCCCGTATGCGTCTAGCGCGACGATGATCCCGGTCATCGACAGCATGGAGGTCGCCGCGATCGCGATGCCGTACAGGCCGGCGAACCAGTAGGAGGCGAGGATCGCCACGCACACCGCGAGCACCGGCCAGGCGGTGGCCTTCATCGACACGCCGAGCCCGGCGATGATGTTGGTCGCGTGGCCGGTCGTCGACGCCTCCGCCACGTGCTTCACCGGCTTGTACTGCGTGCCGGTGTAGTACTCCGTGATCCAGACCATGAAGCCGGTGAGCCCGAGGCCGACCACCGCCGCACCCCAGAGCTTCCATACCGGCACGAACCCGCGCCCGCCGGCCACGTCGAGCGGCACGGTGGCGAGGACGTCGCCCATGATCCAGCCGGTGAGCGGATAGAACGCGATGAGCGCGAGGATCCCCGCCACCCACAGCCCGCGGTAGAGCGCGGGCATGACGTTCTTGTCGCCCGGCTTCGCCTTGACGAACCAGGTGCCGACGATCGACGCGATGATCGAGAACGCGCCGAGAACCAGCGGGTAGACGACCGGGGCGATCGACTCGGTCTTGATCATCAGCGCGCCGAGCAGCATCGTCGCGATCAGTGTGACGGCGTAAGTCTCGAAGAGGTCGGCGGCCATCCCGGCGCAGTCGCCGACGTTGTCGCCGACGTTGTCGGCGATCACGGCCGGGTTGCGCGGGTCGTCCTCGGGGATGCCGACCTCGACCTTGCCGACGAGGTCGGCGCCGACGTCCGCGCCCTTGGTGAAGATCCCGCCGCCGAGACGGGCGAAGATCGAGATCAGCGACCCGCCGAAGCCGAGGCCGATGAGCGGCTTCAGCACCTCGATCAGTGGCTCGCCGCCCTTCGCGTTCGCATTCAGGATCCAGAAGTACCCGGCAACGCCGAGCAGGCCGAGGCCGACGACCAGGAGTCCGGTGATCGCCCCGCCGCGGAACGCGATCGCCAGCGCCTCGTTCAGCCCCTTGCGCGCCGCCTCCGCCGTGCGGACGTTCGCGCGCACCGAGACGTTCATGCCGATAAGGCCGCAGAGGCCGGACAGCACCGCGCCGAGCAGGAACCCGAACGCGGTCGGCCAGCCGAGCGCGGGGATCACGCCGATGATCACGAACAGCACCGCGCCGACAATACCGATCGTCGTGTACTGGCGCTTGAGATAGGCCTGCGCACCCTGCTGGATGGCGGCCGCGATCTCGCGCATCCGCTCGTTGCCTGCGGGCTGCGCGACGATCCAGCTGATCGACCAGATGCCGTACAGCAGCGCGAGCGCCGCGCAGGCGAGCGCGAAGATGAGTGCGATGGTCATGGAGTCCCCCTTCGAGGGACGCGCGTGGGCGGACGCATGCAGGCAGGCCCGCCCCGGGCCCCAGGTTTGTATTCGAAAAGCGCGCGATTATAGCCTGCGGCCGGTCGGCGTTTGAAGCCCGCCGCGGCGTGGCGCCGGCTAGGCGAGCGCCGCGAACGCCCGGTCGCGGATCTCCTCGACGCCGCCGACGCCCGAGATCCTCCGGTACCTCGGCGCCTGCGGGTCGCCGGCCGCGCTCAGCCCCGAGTAGTAGTCGATGAGCGCCTTCGTCTGCGCGTGGTAGACGCTCAGACGCTTGCGCACGGTCTCCGCCTGGTCGTCCGCGCGCTGCACGAGCGGTTCGCCGGTGACGTCGTCGCGGTCGGGCACCTTCGGCGGGTTGAACTTCGCGTGATAGGTGCGCCCGGACGCAGGGTGGACGCGCCGCCCGCCCATGCGCGCGATGATCTCGTCGTCCGGCACGTCGATCTCGAGGACGTAGTCGATCGGCACGCCCGCCGCCTTCATCGCCTCCGCCTGCGGCACGGTGCGCGGGAAACCGTCGAAGAGATAGCCGTGCGCACAGTCGGCGAGCCGCAGCCGCTCCTTCACCAGTCCGACGACGATGTCATCGGAGACGAGCTGTCCCGAGTCCATCACCTTCTTGGCGGCGAGGCCGAGCGGCGTTCCGGCCTTTACCGCGGCGCGGAGCATGTCGCCGGTCGAGATCTGCGGGATCTTGAAGCGGTCGGTGATGTACTGGGCCTGCGTCCCTTTGCCGGCCCCGGGCGGGCCGAGCAGGATGACTCGCATGGTCGTTCCTTTTGTCGTTATCGCAGGGCGACGGCGCCGTATGCGGCGACGATAGCCCCTCGCCGGGTGCGGGTCAAACCGGCTGGCGCGCGAAGAGCTGCCGCGTGTGCTCCAGGTCCTCCGGTGTGTCGACGCCGGGCGGCGGTGCGGGTTCGACCACGAGCACGGCGATGCGGTGCCCGTGCCAGAGCGCGCGCAGCTGCTCGAGGGCTTCGAATTGCTCGAGGGCAACCGGCGCATGCCGCGCGTAGGCACGCAGGAAGCCGGCGCGGTACGCATAGATGCCGAGATGCCGGAAGACCGGCAGCCCCGCGGGGAGCGGAGCGCCCGTCGCCAGCCCGCCCGCGAACGCGTCGCGGGCGTAGGGAATGGGCGCGCGGCTGAAGTAGAGCGCGTAGCCCGCGTGGTCGCACACCACCTTGACCGCGTTCGGGTTGAGAAACTCGCCGGTGTCGCGGATCGGGACGCAGGCGGTGGCGATCGAGGCCGCGGTGCGCTGCGCGAGCGTATGCGCGAGCCGCCCGACGAGCTCGGACGGAATCAACGGCTCGTCGCCCTGGACGTTGACGACGAGCTCGTCGTCGGCGAGCGCGAGCGCCTCGGCCGCCTCCGCGAGCCGGTCGGTCCCGGATGCGTGATCGGCGCGGGTCATGATCGCGTCGCAGCCGTGCGTCCGCGCGGCCGCGGCGATGCGCTCGTCGTCGGTCGCGATCCAGACCGCCGACGCGCCGCTCGCGCGCGCGCGCTCGGCGACGCGCACCACCATCGGTTTGCCAGCGATGTCCGCCAGCGCCTTGCCGGGCAGCCGGCTCGACGCATAGCGCGCCGGGATCAGGACCGTGAAGCGGAGCAGTCCCGCCATCGGCCGACGGCCTAGTCCAGCTCCTCGGTGGCGGGGAGCTTGCGCGCCTCGTCCTCGAGCATCACCGGGATGCCGTCGCGGATCGGGAACCCGAGCCGGTCGGCCTTGCACACGAGCTCCTGCTCGGGCTTGCGATAGAGGAGCGGGCCCTTGCAGACCGGGCAGACGAGGATGTCAAGGAGCTTCGAGTCCATGGAGGCGGAGGGCGACGAGGTCGGCGAGGCGCTCGTCCACGCGCGCCTCGACGCGGAGTGCGTAGAGGTCGTCGCGCGGGAATGCGCGGCATTTTACTGCATCCTTCTCGGTCATCAGGACGGCGTCGCTGTCGGGAAAATCGAGATCGCCGGGCACGAACGCGTGATGGTCGGGGAAGGCATGGGGCGTAAACGCGAGGCCGAGGGACGCGAGCGTGGCGAAGAACCGAGCCGGATTGCCGATCCCCGCGACCGCGTGCAGGCGCTTGCCGCGCAGCGCGTCCGCTCCGGTCGTGCGTCGCGGATCGCGCACGGCACGGAATCCGGCCGGCTCGAGCTGCATCGCGAAGGCGCCCGTGCGTGCGGCGGCGCCGTTGACGACGGTCGCGTCGACCTGCCGCGACGGCGGCTCGCGGAGCGGCCCGGCCGGCAGCAGCAGTCCGTTGCCGTAGCCGCGGTCGTCTTCGACCGCGATCTCGAAGTCCCGCGCAAGCGCGTAGTGCTGCAGGCCGTCATCGCAGATCACCAGGTCACAATCGGGGTGCGCGGCGATCGCCGCACGGGCCGCCGCCGCGCGGTCGCGGCCGATCCACACCGGCACGCCGCTCCGCTCCGCGAGCAGCAGCGGCTCGTCGCCGTAGCGGGCCGGCTCGCCGTCGACGGCCACTTCGCAGGGCCGCGCGTTCGGTGCGCGATACCCGCGGGAGACGATCACGGGTCTAAAGCCGCGGGCACCGAGCGCTGCGGCAAGCCACAGCACCAGCGGCGTCTTGCCGGTGCCGCCCGCGACCAGGTTGCCCACCACCACGACCGGGACCGGCAGGCGCTCGGTCCGGTACCAGCCGGCGCGGTAGGCGAACCGGCGCAAACCCACCGCGGCGCCAAAGCCGAGCGAAAGCGGCGCGAGCAGGGCCGAGAGCCAGGTGAAGCGATACCAGTGCCGCTCTGGGAAGCTCGCGCCCACGGGTCGCGCGGCGGCGGACCGCCGCTATTTCGACTGGGTCTGCGTGGCGAAGGAGACGTGCGAGAGGCCGGCGAGCCGGGCGGCCTCCATCACGTGGATCACCGACTGGTGGTTCGCGGCGGCGTCGGCGTTGATGACGACGATCGGGTCCTTGAGGCCGGCGGACGCCGCGCGCATCGCCTCGCCGAACGCCGCGACGCTCGCGAACGACACCGGTTTGCGGTCGATCGTGTACTGGCCGGCGGCGCTCACGGTGACGTTGATCTCGTTCGGGCGATCGGACTGCTTGTCCGCGTCGGCGGTCGGGAGGTTGATCTGCAGCTCGGCGTACTTGGAGTAGGTCGTCGTCACCATCAGGAAGATCAGGATGACCAGCAGCACGTCGATCATCGGGATCAGGTTGATCTCCGGATCCTCCCGCCGGGTGCCGCGGAAGTTCATCGTGCCCGCGAGGCCCTAGCCCCGGTCCCCATGCACGATGTCGACGAGCCGGGCGGCCTGCTGCTCCATGTCGAGCACGAAGCCGTCCACCTTGGCACGGAAGTACCGGTAGAAGACC
Source organism: uncultured beta proteobacterium (assembly GCA_963789885.1). GTDB lineage: Bacteria > Pseudomonadota > Gammaproteobacteria > Burkholderiales > SG8-39 > DATEDA01. The sequence continues at coordinate 52,893 of CAWBNB010000066.1, forward strand.
AGCGCGGGGATCGCCACCAGCAGGCCGAAGCCGGTGTTGTAGAGCGCTACCGAGATGCCGTGCGCGAGCACCGCCGGGTTGGACCCGGAGGGCGCCTGGGAGCCGAAGATCTCGATCATGCCGACGACGGTGCCGAACAGACCCCAGAGCGGGCTCGCGGTCGCGATCGTGCCGAGCGTGTTGAGGAACCGCTCGAGATCGTGGGCAACCGCGCGGCCCTCCTCCTCGATCGCTTCCTTCATCACCGGGCGCGGCGCGCGGTTGTTGCGGAGGCCGGCGGCGAGCACGCGGCCGAGCGGCGAGTCCCGATACAGACTCTCGACGAGCTGCGGGGTGACGCCCTGCTTGCGGTACGCGTCGACGACTTTATCGAGGAGCGCCGGTGGCGTGATCCGCTGCCGTCGCAGGACGATGAATCGCTCGATGATCAGTGCGACCGCGATCACCGACGCGGCGAGCAGGAACCAGATCGGCCAGCCTGCTGCCTGGATGATGCTGAACACGCGCGCGAAATTCCAGTGAAAACAAAGGTCGAGACTTTAGCGGCGCATCGCGCTTTCAGCAAGGCGAACGATCGGAGGCGCGGCGTGCCGCGCGCGGCGCATGCAGCCGGCATACGCGCGTTATCCACAGTTGCTGTGGATAAGGTTGTGAATAGTGTGTCAGCACACGCGCTAAGTGGACTGTAGGTAAGGAGATTTCCGCCGATGATGAAAATGTGATCGACTCGATTTCAGCTGCCGGCTCAGAGACTTACGCGATTCTCCCTAGGGGAACTTCGCGCGTGCGGTGCGGTCGGTAGGCTCCGGTCGGCGCCTGTGGATAGGTTAGGATTCCAAAATGGCCGGAGATCCAGCGTTGGCGCGGGCAAGCGAGGTTCCGGCAGGTGCGATCCTCAGCGTTTCCGCGCTCAATCGGAGCGTCCGCGATCTCCTCGAGCATCGCCTGCCGCTCGCCTGGGTCGCCGGCGAGATCTCGAACTTCCTGCAGGCCCGTTCGGGTCATCTCTACTTCTCCTTGAAGGACAGCGCGGCCCAAGTGCGGTGCGTCATGTTTCGCAGCCGCGGCATGCTCCTCGACTGGGAGCCGCGCGACGGGATGCAGGTCGAGGTGCGGGCGCTCGTCACGCTCTACGAGGCGCGCGGCGAGTTCCAGCTGAACGTCGAGTTCATGCGTCCGGCGGGGCTCGGTGCCCTGTACGAGGCTTTCCTGCGCCTGCGCGACCGGCTCGAGCGCGAGGGTCTGTTCGATCCGTCGGCGAAGCGGCCGCTGCCCGCCTACCCGCGCGCGATCGGCGTGGTCACTTCGAAGGCCGCTGCAGCGCTGCGGGACGTCCTGACGACGCTGCGGCGGCGCAACCCGGCGATCCCGGTGATCGTCTACCCGACCGCCGTCCAGGGGGAAGCGGCGCCGGCCGAGATCGTCCAAGCGCTCGCCACCGCGGGACGACGCGCCGAGTGCGACGTGCTGATCCTGTGCCGCGGCGGCGGCAGCATCGAGGACCTGCGCGCTTTCAACGACGAGCGGGTCGCGCGCGCGGTCCGCGCCTCGGCGATTCCGGTCGTGGTCGGCGTCGGGCACGAGACCGACTTCACGATCGCCGACTTCGCGGCGGACGTGCGGGCGCCGACCCCGACCGCAGCCGCGGAGCTCGCGAGCCCGGCCCGCGACGAGCTGCTGGCGCGGATCCGGATTCTCGTCCGACGCCTCCGACGGAGCGTCGAGCGCGATCTCGAGACCCGCATGCAGGCGGTCGACCACCTCTCGCGCCGGCTGATTCATCCCGGGCGCCGTCTGGAGGTACAGGGCGCGCTCGTGGTCCAGCTCTCGACGCGGCTCGCGCAGGCGGTCGCGCGTACGCTCGATCGGCAGGGCTGGAGCGTGCGCGGCCTGATCCAGCGCAGCCGCCGGCATCTGCCCCCGCTGGCGATGCTGTCGCTGCGTGCCGGACAGCTTGGCGAGCGCCTCACGGCGGCATCCGGACGGCAGCTCGCCGAGCGCGCGGCACGCGTCGACGCGCTCGCGCGCAGCCTGTCGCACCTCGATCCGCGCGCGGTGCTCGAGCGCGGCTACAGCATCGTCCGCAGCGAGACCGGCCGGATCGTGCGCCGCAGCGCCGAGGTTGCGAGCGGCGACCGGGTCGACATCACCTTCGCCGAAGGCACCGCGTCCGCGCGCGTGGAACGCCCCGAGTAGGGTCTTTCGGCCGCGCACCGCGCGACGGTGCGCCGAAATCGCTGCTACACTCGATGCGCTGCACCGCTGTTCGACGACTCGATCACAAACAGAAGAAAGGGGGCTAATCGCATGGGCGCAATCCTTCAATCGCTGGGACGCACGATCACCGCCGGCGTCGTCCTCCTGGTGATCATCATCATCGTGGTGAGCACCGCGGTCGGCGGCGCGATGAAATTCGACCACGCCTGGTGGGCGTTCTTCATGCGCTGGCTGCACGTCCTGTCGGGCGTGATGTGGATCGGCCTGCTCTGGTATTTCAACTTCGTCCAGACGCCGTCGATGCCGCAGATCCCCGACGAGCAGAAGCCGGCCGTGAGCAAGGTCATCGCACCGCGAGCGCTGTTCTGGTTCCGCTGGGGCGCGATGTCGACGATCGTGACCGGCCTTTTGCTCGCGTGGATGAACGGCTACATCGGCCAGGCGCTGTCCTTCAGGCCGCCGGCCACGGCGATCGGCATCGGCATGTGGCTCGGCATCATCATGTGGTTCAACGTCTGGTTCATCATCTGGCCGAACCAGAAGAAGGTGCTCGGCATCGTCCAGGTGAGCCCCGAGGAGAAGGCCAAGGCCGCGAAGATGGCGGGCATGACCTCGCGCTTCAACACGATGCTGTCGATCCCGATGCTCTACTGCATGGTGGCGCAACAGAACGGCGGGCTGTAGACCGTTCCCCGTCCAAGCAGAAAGGGGCCCGCAAGGGCCCCTTCGCTTTTCCGCGCGCCGGCAAGGACCTACCGCGGCGGCGGCGCCTTCTCGATCCCGGAGAGTTTCGCGCCGGGCTTGATGCCTTTTGCGGCGAACCAGCCCTGATTCATCTCGAGCGCGAAGCGCGCCGGCGCGGTGGCGCAATGCGATTCCTCGGTCTGCGGCCGCATGTCGGCGATGTTCAGGATCACGCCGCGCTCGTCGATGAACGCGACCGACAGCGGGACGAAGGTGTTCTTCATCCACATGCAGTGGGGCGCGACGTCGGGGAACACGAACAGCATGCCGTCGTTCGCGCCGAGCTTCTTGCGGTGCATCAGCCCGGTCATCCGGGTCTCGAACGTGTTGGCGAGCTCGGCCTGGATGAGGTGGATGCCGGCGCTCAGCTGGAGCGTGGGCAAGGGCTTCTGCTGGGCGACCGCGAGATGCGGCGCGACCGCGGCGGCGATCAGGGCAAGTCGCACGAGGGTCTGCTTCATGTGGGAACGCCGCAGGTTCGTGTACCTCGGCTCGCGGTTTCGCTCCACGCTTCCTTCCCACGCTCGGTCACCCTCGCGCAGTTGCGCTTCGCTTCACTCGCAGTGGTCTACTCGTGGGAGGACTTGCACCTCCAAGATCGCGCCCATGCTGGGCGCACAATGAAAAAGGCAGGGGTGCTCCCCTGCCCTCACTCGCCTGGACGGCGATTACTTCTTCGCCGGAGCCGCCGTCTCGCAGCCCTTCATCTTCGGGTCCTTCTTGCACTGGTCGGCGGTGGGTTTCTTGGCATTCTTGTCCTGCGCGACGACCTGGAAGGAAACGGCGGCAAACGTGGCGGCAAGAATCAATGCGGCGAGCTTCCTCATGATCTCCTCCTGAGCTTGGTTTGGCGCCCGCGGGAGCGGGCAAGTTTCTGCTTCCGGGATCCGGAAGCGCGGGGAGTTTAGCACGTGCCCCCCCGCAGAAAGAAAAGGCGGGGGTTCGCCCCGCCTTTCCTCGCTCCTACGGCGATTACTTCTTCGCCGGAGCCGCCGTCTCGCAACCCTTCATCTTCGGGTCCTTCTTGCACTGGTCGGCGGTGGGTTTCTTGGCATTCTTGTCCTGCGCGACGGCCTGGAACGACACGGCGGCGAACATCGCGGCGAACATGACAGCGATCAGCTTGTTCATCGGTTTCCTCTCTGTGACGGATCGGGTTTGTCGAAACGACCGGGTAAACCCAGTCAATGTCCAATAACGTTCGCACTAATGGGTGGTTGACAGACCGCTTACGGGGATCAAATCCCTTCATAACCAACGGCTTGAGCGGCGGCCTCGCGCCCGGGGCAGAGGACCGGCCGGGATCGCTCTGCTAGAATCGCGGCCGTTCCGCGGCGTTGCATCATCGCGCCCGCCCAGACTCCCACTTTCCACGCGATAGGAGCGCCCGTGAGCAAGATCAAGGTCAAGAACCCCGTCGTCGAGATGGACGGCGACGAGATGACGCGGATCATCTGGCATCGCATCCGCGACCAGCTGATCCTCCCTTACCTCGACGTCGATCTGAAGTACTTCGATCTCAGCGTCGAGCACCGGGACGCGACCAACGATCAGGTGACGATCGACGCCGCGAACGCGACCCGCCAATACGGCGTCGCGGTGAAGTGCGCCACGATCACGCCGGACGAGGCGCGAGTGAAGGAGTTCAACCTCAAGCAGATGTGGCGGAGCCCGAACGGCACCATCCGCAACATCCTCGACGGGACCATCTTCCGCGAGCCGATCATCTGCAAGAACGTGCCGCGCATCGTCCCGCACTGGGACAAGCCGGTGGTGGTGGCCCGTCACGGGTTCGGCGACCAGTACCGCGCGACCGAGATCAAGTTCGACGGGCCCGGCACCATCAAGCTCACGTTCACGCCCGAGGGCGGCGGCGCGCCGGTCGAGCGGGAGGTCTTCAAGGCGCCCGGCGCCGGCGTGACGATGGCGATGTTCAACCTCGACGCGTCGATCAGCGGCTTCGCGCGCGCCTGCTTCAACTACGGGCTCGGCCGGAAGTACTCGGTGTACCTCTCGTCGAAGAACACGATCCTCAAGGTCTACGACGGCCGTTTCAAGAACCTCTTCGAGGAGATCTTCCAAAAGGAATTCAAGCAGAAGTTCGACGCCGCCGGCCTCACCTATGAGCACCGGCTGATCGACGACATGGTGGCCGCCAGCCTCAAGTGGTCGGGCGGCTATCTCTGGGCCTGCAAGAACTACGACGGCGACGTGCAGTCGGACACGGTCGCTCAAGGGTACGGCTCGCTCGGATTGATGACCTCGGTCCTGATGTCGCCCGACGGCAAGGCAGTCGAGGCCGAGGCGGCGCACGGGACGGTGACGCGCCACTACCGCCTGCACCAGCAGGGCAAGCCGACCTCGACCAACCCGATCGCGTCGATTTACGCCTGGACGCGGGGCCTGCAGTTCCGCGGCAAGATGGACGGCACTCCGGACGTCGTCAAGTTCGCAGAGACCCTGGAGAAGGTCTGCGTCGACGTGGTCGAGTCGGGACGGATGACCAAGGACCTGGCGATCCTGATCCGTGCCGACCACCCGTTCCTGACGACCGACGCGTTCATGGACGCCATCAACGAGGAACTGAAGCGCAGGATGAGCTGAGCGGCGGTCGCCTCATGCGGCGAAGGAGGGGCCCCGCGGGGCCCTTTTCTTTTGGCCGGGCGGCCCCATCTGCGCTGCCGTGTGCCGGGAACGAGCTTTTCGGCGGCGGCAAAAGAAAAGCCCCGCGCGCGGCGGGGCTTTGAGATCGTCGGTGGTGCGGGCGCGCTAGCCCGCCTTCTGGATGTTCGAGGCCTGTTTCCCTTTCGGGCCTTGGGTGATCTCGAACTGGACCTTCTCCCCCTCCTTGAGCGTCTTGAACCCCCCCATCTGGATCGCCGAGAAATGCGCGAACAGATCTTCGCCGCCGTCGTCAGGCGTGATGAACCCGTAGCCTTTCGCGTCGTTGAACCACTTAACCGTTCCCGTTGGCATAGCCCCTCTTCCCTACCAGTTTGTGAACCCGGGGGTTCCCCCCTCCTATGCCTGATCTTCAAGACAGCGCCGACGACCGCACGAGGCGGTGTCGCTTGAAAAGCAAACACGCGCCTTTTTTACGCGCTTCGCGCGGAGGCGTCAAGTACCGCGCAGCGCGCCGCAACTCCTGCAAAATCCGCGCGTTGGAGGAAAAAACGGTCATTGCGCGGGGGCGGGCTTGTGGCTAGGATTAGGGCAGTTCATCGATTGGGGAGTACGGCTCCGAACCTCGCGGCGGCGAAGCGGTCAACAGAGTTGGCCGCCGGTGATGCCGGTAGACGGAAATTAGCAAGGCTATGGCGACCCGGTCGCGTGATGGCACCGTACTCGAGACCAAGAAGAGCAGGGTCAAGTCACCGCCGCTCTTCAAGGTCATCCTGCTCAACGACGACTACACGCCGATGGAGTTCGTGGTCCTCGTCCTGCAGACGTTCTTCGGGATGACCCGGGAGAAGGCCACCCAGGTGATGTTGAAGGTGCATCGCGAAGGCATGGGAGTGTGCGGGGTCTACCCGCGGGATATCGCAACGACGAAGGTGGAACAGGTCGTATCGTACGCGCGGAAGCACCAGCATCCGCTGCAGTGCGTGATGGAGGAAACGTAATGATTGCCCAGGAGCTCGAAGTCAGCCTGCACATGGCGTTCGTAGAGGCGCGCCAGAAGCGGCACGAGTTCATCACCGTCGAGCACCTGCTGCTGGCGCTGCTGGACAACCCCACCGCGGCCGAGGTGCTGCGAGCCTGCGCCGCGAACATCGACGAGCTCCGCAAGCACCTGACCGAGTTCATCAACGCGCACACCCCGACCGTCGCCGGCACCGAGGAGATCGACACCCAGCCGACGCTCGGCTTCCAGCGCGTGATCCAGCGCGCGATCCTGCACGTCCAGTCCTCCGGCAAGAAGGAGGTGACCGGCGCCAACGTCCTGGTCGCGATCTTCGGCGAGAAGGACTCGCACGCGGTGTACTTCCTGCACCAGCAGGGCGTGACGCGGCTCGACGTCGTCAACTACATCTCGCACGGCATCACCAAGAGCCCGCAGCCGGCGCAGCCCAAGGCGACCGAGAACGAGGAGGCCGGCGAGGACGGCCAGCAATCGGGCGGCGCGCTCGAGACCTACACGGTCAACCTGAACGCCCAGGCGCTGGTCGGCAAGATCGACCCGCTGATCGGCCGCGACCGCGAGCTCGAGCGGGTGATCCAGACGCTCTGCCGCCGCCGGAAGAACAACCCGCTGCTGGTCGGCGAGGCCGGCGTCGGCAAAACGGCGATCGCGGAAGGCCTCGCGCGCCGGATCGTGGAAGGCCAGGTGCCCGAGATCCTCGCCAAGTGCCAGGTCTACGCGCTCGACATGGGCGCTCTGCTTGCCGGCACGAAGTATCGCGGCGATTTCGAGCAGCGCCTGAAGGCGGTGCTCAAGCAGCTCGTGGACAACCCGAACGCGATCCTCTTCATCGACGAGATCCACACGCTGATCGGGGCCGGCGCCGCTTCCGGCGGGACGCTCGACGCCTCCAACCTGCTCAAACCCGCGCTATCCACCGGCGCGCTGAAGTGCATCGGTGCGACGACCTACAACGAGTACCGCGGCGTATTCGAGAAGGATCACGCGCTCTCGCGCCGGTTCCAGAAGATCGACGTCGTCGAGCCGTCGGTCGACGAGACGGTCGAGATCCTGAAGGGGCTCAAGAGCCGCTTCGAGGCGCATCACGGCGTCAAGTACAGCGCCAACGCGCTCACCTCGGCGGTGGAGCTGTCGTCCCGCTATATCAACGACCGCCATCTGCCCGACAAGGCGATCGACGTGATCGACGAGGCCGGCGCCGCCCAGCGCATCCTGCCGAAGTCCAAGCAGAAGCGCGTGATCGGGAAGCTGGAGATCGAGGAGATCATCGCCAAGATCGCCCGCATCCCGCCGGCGACGGTGTCGATGGACGACCGGGCCGCACTCAAGAACCTCGATCGCGACCTGAAGGCGGTCGTCTTCGGCCAGGACAAGGCGATCGACGCGCTCGTGTCCGCGATCCGCACGACGCGGTCGGGCCTCGGCAATCCGCAGAAGCCGATCGGATGTTTCCTCTTCAGCGGACCGACCGGGGTCGGCAAGACCGAGGTCGCACGCCAGCTCGCCTACTGCATGGGGATCGAGCTGATCCGCTTCGACATGTCGGAGTACATGGAACGGCACGCAGTGTCGCGGCTGATCGGCGCGCCGCCGGGGTACGTCGGCTTCGACCAGGGCGGCCTCCTCACCGAGGCGATCACCAAGAAGCCCTACTCGGTGCTGCTGCTCGACGAGATCGAGAAGGCGCATCCGGACATCTTCAACATCCTGCTGCAGGTGATGGATCACGGCACATTGACCGACAACAACGGCCGCAAGGCGGACTTCCGCAACGTCACCATCGTGATGACGACGAACGCCGGCGCCGAGAACCTCAACAAGAACGTGATGGGGTTCACCGCGAAGAAGGAATCCGGGGACGAGATGGCCGAGATCAAACGCCTTTTCACGCCGGAGTTCCGCAACCGGCTCGACGCGAGCATCTCGTTCAAGTCGCTCGACCACGAGGTCATCCTGCGCGTCGTCGAGAAGTTCCTGATGCAGCTCGAAGGCCAGCTGCACGAGAAGAAGGTCGAGGCGGCGTTTAGCGACAAGCTGAAGGACTGGCTCGCCAAGCGCGGCTTCGACCCGCTCATGGGCGCGCGGCCGATGTCGCGGCTCATCCAGGACACGATCCGCCGCGCGCTCGCCGATGAACTGCTGTTTGGCCGGCTCGCGAACGGCGGCAAGGTCACGATCGACGTCGACGACGACGAGAAGGTCGCGCTGCGGTTCCACGAGGCCGAGGCGCCGGTCGCGCCTGCGACCGAAACCTGATCATCTCCCCGGGCTGAAACGGCGAAGGGCCGCATCTCGCGGCCCTTCGCGCTTTCGGGCGCGGCATCGCGAGCGCCCGCGATTTGACGCGCGCTACTTGACGCCTGCGTGGGCACGAGCGGAAACTCCCGTGCGCTGCTCCCCTGCCCTGGAGGAGGACAAGACCAATGAGAGCGACGCTGTTCGTGGCGGCGGCCCTTGCGAGCGTTCCGCTCGCCGCTTACGCGCAAGGCACCTACCCCAACACCGGCCGCGACCTCGCGGCCTCCTGTGCGATCTGCCACGGCACGAACGGCGTGAACGCGGGCGGCATCCCGAACCTTGCCGGCCAGCCGGCAAGCTACCTCGCGATGCAGCTCCGCGATTTCCGCGACGGCAAGCGGCCCGCGACGATCATGCACCAGATCTCGAAGGGGCTGACCGAGGACCAGATCGCCGCAGTGTCGGCGTACTGGTCGGCGCAGAAGGGGAAGTGAGGAGACCGACATGGCGAGCGAAATCAACCGCCGGGCCTTCCTGAAGGCGATCGGCGCCGGCACCGCGGCGACCGCCGCCCCCGCGATTCTCACTGCCTGCGCGACGGGGCCCGGCGAGGCGCCGAAGCCGATCGGACGCGTCATCGTCATCGGCGGCGGATACGGCGGTGCGACCTGCGCGAAGTACGTGCGGATGTGGAGCGAGCGCCGGATCGAGGTGTTCCTGATCGAGCGGAATGCGCAGTTCGTGTCCTGCCCGCTCTCGAACCTCGTCCTCGGCGGGTCGCGGCAGATCGGCGACCTCACCATCGGTTACGAGAAGCTGCGCGAGTTCGGAGTCCAGGTGATTCGGGACGAGGTGACCGAGATCATCGTCGAGAAGAAGCGCGTACGCCTGAAGCGGATCGAGGACCTGCCCTACGACCGGCTGGTGGCCGCACCGGGCATCGACTTCATGTACGACCAGATCCCCGGGCTCAACAACCCCGAGGCGCAGAAGACGGTCCTGCACGCGTGGAAGGCGGGTCCCGAGACCGTCGAGCTGCGCAAGCAGCTCGAAGCGATGCCCGACGGCGGCGTGTACATCCTGTCGATCCCGAAGGCGCCCTACCGCTGTCCGCCGGGGCCCTACGAGCGCGCATGCCAGGTCGCGCACTACTTCAAGACGGCGAAGCCCCGATCGAAGGTGATCCTGCTCGACGGCAACGAGGACATCGTGTCGAAGAAGGGCCTCTTTCTCGCGGCGTGGAACGAGCTTTACAAGGGCATCATCGAGTACCGCCCGAACCAGGAAGCGAAGGACGTCGACGTCAAGAGCATGACCGTCAAGACGGAGTTCGACTCGTTCAAGGGGACCGTGCTGAACGTCGTACCGCCGCAGAAGGCCGGACTGATCGCGCAGCAGGCGAAGCTGATCACCGCCAACAACCGCTGGTGCGGCGTCAACTGGCAGACGACCGAGTCGATCGCGGTGGCCGGCGTGTACGTCCTCGGCGATGCGACGTTGTCGGCGGCGGCGATGCCGAAGTCGGCCAGCATGGCCAACAACCACGCGAAGATCGCCGCCTCCGCGATCGTCGCGACGATGACCGGCCAGCCCGTGAACCCGGCGCCGACGATCAACAACACCTGCTACAGCTACGTCTCCGATCGGGAGGCGATGCACGTCGACTCGGTCCATCGCTGGACTCCCGAGAAGAAGACGCTCGAGCCGGTGCCCGGCTCGGGCGGCGTCTCGGCGCAGCGGAGCGAGCTCGAGAAGCAATACGCCGACGCGTGGGCGCGGAACATCTGGGCCGACACGCTCAGTTAGAACTGTTCTTCTGGCGCCGGCGCCACGGCCGGCCGGCTCGCGGGGCGCCTCCGGGCGCGCCCTCGCCGTTTCCAGCCGCTACTCCAGGGGATGCTTCAGGCCTTGCCGGTGCTGCCGAAGCCGCCGGCGCCCCGCTCGCTCTCCGCAAACGCCTCGACGACGTTCAGCGCGACCTGGAGGACCGGCACGATCACGAGCTGCGCGATCCGCTCGAGCGGCTGAAGCGTGTACGGCTCACGCGAGCGGTTCCAGGTCGAAACCATGATCTGGCCCTGGTAGTCCGAGTCGATCAGGCCCACGAGGTTGCCGAGCACGATGCCGTGCTTGTGGCCGAGCCCCGAGCGCGGCAGTACGAGCGCGGCAAGACCCGGGTCGGCGAGGTGGATCGCGATGCCGCTCGGGACGAGCGTGGTATCGCCCGGCCGCAGAACGAGCGGCGCGGGGATGCAGGCCTTGAGATCGAGACCGGCCGCGCCCGCCGTCGCGTACTGCGGCGGCGAGTCGTGCAGGCGGGGATCGAGAATCCTGACGTCGACGCGGGGCCGCATGCTCAGCGCGGGAGCATGCTCACGATATGGGCGACGAGCTGGCGCGCGAGCACGATCTTCGGCGCGCGGGCGAGGACATGCTCGCCCCGGTCGTCGAACAGGGTGAGCGCGTTGTCGTCGCGCCCGAACGCCTCCTGCGCAAGGTTCGCCGCGAGCAGCGGGATCCGCTTCTTCCTGCGCTTCGCCTGGGCGTACTCGCGCAGGTTCTCGGTCTCGGCCGCGAAGCCGACGCAGAACGGGCCGTTCTTCAGCGCCGCGACCGCGGCGAGGATGTCGGGGTTCTCGGCGAGCTCGATCGTCGGTGCGGTGCCTTCCGACTTCTTGAGCTTGTGACCCTTGCGGTTGGCCACGTGATAATCCGCGACCGCGGCGACACCGACGAAGACGTCGGCTCCGCTTGCCCTCGCGAGCACCGCATCGTGCATCTCGCGCGCGGTCACCACGTCCTCCCGCTCGACGCCGGCGGGCGTAGGCAGCGCGGTGGGACCGGCCACGAGCGTGACCGCCGCGCCCGCCTCCGCCGCCGCCTGCGCGACCGCAAAACCCATCTTGCCCGAGCTCAGGTTCGTGATCCCGCGCACGGTGTCGATCGGTTCGAACGTCGGCCCCGCGGTGACGAGCACGCGCCGCCCCGAGAGCGGCTTCGGCCCGAGCATCGCCGCCGCTTCGGCAAAGATCTCCGCGGCTTCGAGCATCCGGCCCATGCCGACCTCGCCACACGCCTGGTCGCCGGCCGCCGGACCCAGGATCGCGACGCCGTCGGCGCGAAGGCGCTCGACGTTCCGCTGCGTCGCCGGGTTGTCCCACATCTGGCGGTTCATCGCCGGCGCGACCGCGAGCGGGCACTCGCGCGCAAGACACAGCGTCGACAGGAGGTCGTCGGCGAGCCCGTTGGCGACCTTTGCCAGGAAGTCGGCCGTCGCGGGCGCGACGACGACGAGCTCGCGATCGCGCGACAGCTCGATGTGGCCCATGTTGTCGGGGATCCGACCGTCCCACATGTCGGTGAACACCGGCTTGCCCGACAGCCCCTGCATGGTCACCGGGGTCACGAACCGGCAGGCGGCCTCGGTCATCACGACCTGGACGTCGGCCCCGGCCCTGACGAACAGGCGGCACAGCTCCGCTGCCTTGTAGGCTGCGATGCCGCCGGTCAAGCCCAGCAGAACGCGCTTTCCCTTCAGTTCCATCGTCAACGGACTACCGGGTCCGGGGCGTTAAAGTCGGGAGAATTCTACGCGAAGTGCAACGGCGCTCCGGGAGGTAGAGATGGGCATTGCAAATTGGCCGCCGGGCGAGCGCCCGCGCGAGAAGCTGCTCGCGCGCGGCGCGGGAAGCCTGTCCGACGCCGAGTTGCTCGCGATCTTCCTGCGCGTCGGGGTGAAGGGCAAGACCGCCGTCGATCTCGGCCGCGACCTGATCGAGCAATTCGGCTCGCTCAATGGCGTGTTCGCAGCCGACCAGGGTGCGGTCGCGAAGACGACGGGCGTCGGACCGGCCAAGACCGCCCAGCTCAAGGCGGCGTTCGAGCTGGCAAACCGCGCGCTACGCGAGAAGGTCACCGCCCGCGAGGCGCTCGGCTCCCCGGGTGCGGTGCGCGACCATCTGCGGAGCTACCTGCGCCTCACGCTGGCGAACCGCGATCGGGAGGTGTTCGTGGCGGTCCTGCTCGATGCACAGCACCGCGTCGTCGCGACCGAGGAGCTGTTCCAGGGCACGCTGACGCAAACGAGCGTCTTCCCACGCGAGATCGTCAAGTGCGCCCTGCGGCACAACGCCGCGGCGGTCATCTTCGCCCATTTTGTGGCGGGACACGAAATGCGCATTATGTGCCCCTGATCGTTCTGTGCCGTCGGCGCAAGGGTCTGATCGTCGACATTTTCCTGCCGCCGGCCACATAACGGCGGCTTAGGCGGACGCTCTCACTCCTGTCCTACCACAGAGGGGTGATTTTATGTTGGAGCATTACTTCGTCCGACCGGCGACGGTCGATCGGCTTCGCGCACTCTGGCTCGGCCCCGCGATCAGTCGGTACGCCGAGTGGCTATCGGATCGCCAGGTGTCGCGCGCCTCGGCGCTGTTCAAGCTGCAGACGCTGGTTCTGTTTGATCGGTTCGTGACGGCCCGGCACGTCCGCGCGCTTGAGGAGCTGCCGGCGCAGATCGAGCCGTTCATCGAGGAGTGGCAGCGCACGCGTGGACGCCGCCCGCACTCGGCCTCCTACGGGCGGTCGCTCCGCACGGGGCCGCGAACGACGATCGAGGAGCTGCTGCGCCTGGTGATCCCAGGCTTCGTGGGCACTGAGCGCCGTCAGCCGTGGCCGCTGCGGGATCTCGCGCCGGGGTTTCTCGAGCATCTGCGCGATGAGCGGGGCCTGCGGCCCGACACGCTCATCTGTTACGAGCACCACATGCGGGTCTTCGAGCGGTTCCTGCAGTCGGCGGCGATCACCGATCTGCCGACGCTCACGCCGGCCATCGTTAACCGGTTCTTGGTGGACAGCACCGCGCGCCTGCAGCCCGGCGCGCGGCAGGGTCGTGCCGGCGCGCTGCGCGTCCTGCTGCGGTATCTGCACCGGCAAGGGATCGTCGCCTCGGATCTCAGCCGCGCAGTCCCGCGCGGGCGCACGTACAGGCAGGCGGCTATTCCCCGAGCGATCCCGTGGAGCGAGGTCGAGCGCGTACTTGCGAGCATCGATCGTCGCTCGGCTTGCGGCAAGCGCGACTACGCGATCCTGATGCTGCTCGCGACCTACGGCCTGCGCTCCCAGGAGGTCGCGGCACTCGAGCTATCCGCGATCGACTGGCGTCGATCGAGGTTTCACGTGCTCGGCCGCAAGGCCGGTAACTCGACGACCTATCCACTTGCGGCACCGGTTGGCGAGGCGATCATCGACTATCTGCGCAACGCCCGTCCCCAATGCGCTGATCGCCACGTGTTCGTCAGTCTGACCGCGCCGTTCCACGGCATCGGTCATTGGGCGATGTCCGACCGAGCCAGCGTGTACCTGCGACGCGCTGGCGTCAAGGTTCATCGACCGGGTTCCCACACGTTTCGCCATAGCTGCGTACAGCGGCTGGTCGAGGCCGACGTGGCGTTCAAGCAGATCGGCGACTACGTCGGCCACCGCTCCGACGCCGCCACCCAGGTCTACGCCAAGGTCGCGATCCACAAGCTCCGGGCACTCACCCTCGGCGATGCGGAGGACGTGCTATGAGCCGGCCCGTCTGGCAGCGATTCGAGAGCGTGCTTGCCGATCCGATCACGCGGTACCTGGCCGCCAAGCGGTCGATGGGTTGCCGTTTCAACACCGAGGATCGCGCACTGCGCCTCCTCGATCGGTATCTCACCGATCAGGGCGTGCAGCGCATCGACGACGTGACTTCCGGGTGTCTCGAGGCGTTTCTGGCCTCGCGAGTGCGCACGACCGGGACGAGCTACAACAACCTGTTGGGCGTCGTGCGGCGGCTGTTTGAGTGGATGATCGACCAGCAGGAACTCGCCAGCTCGCCCTTGACTGCGCAGTCTCGACCGCACTCAGCCCGACGCCTGCCGTATCTCTATGACCCAGCGACGATCCATCGGATACTCGATTACGCGGCAGAGCTGCCGGACGGCTCGCGCGCACCTCAGCGCGGGCCGACGTACGCCACGATCTTCGCACTCCTGGCAGGCCTCGGGCTGCGCATCGGCGAGGTTTCCCGCCTCCAGTGCGGCGACGTCGATCTGCAGCGCGACGTGCTCCTCGTGCGTAACAGCAAGTTCGGCAAGAGCCGCCTCGTACCGTTCGGTCCACGCCTCGCCGCTCGGTTGCGCTCGTACGCAACACTTCGTGAGCAGCGCCTCGGCGTCCCCGTCCCCGAGGCGCCGTTCTTCACCTGGAACGGCGATCCACGATTGCGACGAACTCATTCGACGCGTTCCGCGACCACCTGGTGCCACGGCTCGCGCTCAACGCGCCCTTCGGCGCGCGAGCGCCTGCGTACATGGGTTGCGGCACTCGTTCGCGGTTCGAACGCTATTGCGGTGGTATCGCGACGGCATCGATCCACAGGCACGGCTCAACCACCTTTCGACCTTCCTCGGCCACGTTGGCCTGCACAGCACCGCCGTGTACCTCACGATTACGAGCGAGCTCCTCGAGGCGGCCATCGAGGCGTTCGCGAGCCGCGCGGTCCTGGAGGTGCGGCCATGAGCAGCCTCACGGTTGGCACCGTTGTGCACGACTTCTTCGTCGACTATCTCCTGCAGAAGGGTCTCTGTCAGAGCTCGGTTCGTAGCTACCGCGACACGTTGCGGGTCTTCTCCGTTCGTCGCGGAACGGTGCACGCAGGTCCATCAGCCGAATTCAGCTCGAGGATCTCAGTCTCGAGCGGGTACTCGCATTTCTGCGGCACATGGAGCAGGACCGTCATACACCGCCCGACACGCAACCAGCGGCTCGCAGCACTTCGCACGTTCTTCGAGTACCTCGGCGGGCGCAGCCCGGAGGCCCTGTCACGTCTGCGAGCAAGTCGCCGCCATTCCGACCAAGCGCACGCCACTGCCCGACACGCGGTTCATCGCGCGCGACCAGGTTGAGGGGCTCTTCATCGCTTGCCCTGACCCTCGGTCGGCTCGCGCTTCGCGATCGGGTTCTGCTGCTGTTCCTCTACAGACACCGGCGCCCGCGTCCAGGAGGTCGCGGACCTGCGCATTGCGCATCTCACGCTCGAGCGACCATCGTCCGTTCGGTTGCGCGGGAAGGGCGGCAAGTGGCGGCCGTGTCCACTCTGGCAGGAGACGGCCGAGCAGCGGCCCTGCTCGTCGGACGACGTGCATCGGATCCCGACGGCGCCGTGTTCGTATCCGGTGCCGGGCGTCCACTGACGCGCTTCGGGATCTACAAGCGCGTGCGCCGCCTCACCGTCGGCGTCGAGACCACCGGTTCCGCCGGCGATCCTCGGCTCGTTTCCCCGGCGGCACACGGCCGCCGTCCATCTTCTCGAAGCCGGGGTCGACGTCAACGTCATCCGTGGTCACGTCAGCCGCAACATCACCGCTACGATCAACGACCGCGGCGGCATCCTGAAGACCGAGGCCATGACGCTGTGCGCGCCGACCGGTTCGATCAGCGCGGTCCCTGGAATGACGATCCTTCGCTGCTCAACTGGCTGACCAGTCTTTGACCCGGTCTGCTGACCCCGACCGCCTTGGTCGGGGCCGGTCATCGTGCTTCGACAACCATCCGTCCAACTCCGCCGGACTCGCCCGGCCCTCGCTCGACATTGTCGTTATGTGCCGTCTCCCGACGAATCCCCTTTCCCTGACAAACCTCTCGGAAATCGGAGCAACACCAGATCGAGCACATAACGCCCACAACCATCCGTCGAGGATATCGCCGTGCCCAGCCACGCCGATCAGGTGCTTACCGAGACCCTGCAGCGCTAATGCCGAGCTTGGCATTAGCGCTTTTAT
>CAWBNB010000067.1:0-16117 GCA_963789885.1 uncultured beta proteobacterium
GAAGATCCGCACCGCCGCATCGATCTCCGCCAGCTCGGCGGGCGAGAGGCGATAGATCCAGTCGTGCTGGTGCCGAAGCCAGGTCGCGGCCGTACCAGACGGCAGGCCCGCTCATGGGGCCGTGGGCATCGGTGAGGTCGTCATCAGCGCGAGGATATCGAACCGCGACTCCCTGCGGTAGATGGCCGCGCGTTCAGGAGGGGCCCGGACCAGACGATTCGCTTGGATTGCAGTGCTCGCGTTGGCGACCTCGCAGGCTCGCACAGGGTTATCCGTCCAAGCCGATCACCTTCGGTCATCCCCTTCGCGGCGGCGGCGATTCGGATCTCTCGGGCCGCAACGTCGGCCTGCACGCCTCGAAGTACCTCAACAACCAGCCGATCATCCCGGTGAACCGTGTTGGCGCCTTCGGCGTGATCGGCGCAATGGCGGTGCGGAACGCCCCGGCCGACGGCTACACGCTGCTGTCGGCGCGCATCGCGATGCACGCCTGTCGTGCCCGCCCTCGACACTCAAGCGCTGTACTGGTGGACGACTGGACGATGCTGTCGCTTATCGAGCTGAACCCGTACATCTGCTTCGTCAAGGGCGACTCGCCGTATCGCACCGCGGCCGAGCTGATCGCGGCGATCCGCGCGAATCCGGCAAGCTCAACTTCTCCACCGCCGGCGTCGGCACGAGCCAGAACATGGCAGTGCAGTACCTGCTCAGGCTCGCCGGGCTCTACGAAAGGACCATGCGGTCGCATCCACTACAAAGGCGGCAAACGAGGCGACGACCGCGGTGCTCGGCGAGCAGGTGCAGTTCGCGTGCAACAACGTGCCGACCGTCATTCCGCAGGTGAAGGCGGGCGCCCTGCGCGCGCTGTTCGTGACGACCGATGCCTGCCGGATATCTCGATGTCCCAGCGCGCGCGAGGCGGGCTATCCGGACATGGAGAAGATCGTCGGCTGGACGGCGCTGATGGACCGCCGGCATGCCGAAGGAGGCCGTGGACCGGTGGGTGGACGTCTTCGCGAAGCTCGCGAAGGACCCCGACCCCGGCAGTCCGGCAACGCGAAGCCGGCGGCATTGCTGGCGATCCGCTCGCCGGCCGACACCGAGCGCTTCGTGCGCCAGCAGTTCGAGCTCTACGACGGGCTCGTCACTTCGCTCGGCATCAGGCAGTGACCGCCGGCGTCGCGCGGCCAGCGGTCACGTGCCGTAGCGCACCGGCGAGCCGAGCGCCTTGATCGCCGCGAGCGCGCTGTAGCAGGCGAGCAGCGCCGTCTTCGGGTTGTCGGGCGCGGGCACCGACTTGAATTTGAGGGTGGATCGTCCCGGTCCGCCCGCGGATCGTGATGTAGTGCGTGTTGAACTTCAACGCCGGATCGGCGACCACCTTCAGCCGCGTCCGGTCGAAGCCTACGCCGGCGATCGACAGCACCGCGGCGATATTCAACTGGCCGGGAAGTGCGGCACCCCGTCGGTGCGGTCCCGTCGAAGAGCGTCGTCGCTCCGGCAAGTCGGTCGAGGTCGATGCCGAGGCGCTCGACGTACGGGATCTCCTTCCACGCGGCGGGCGGCTTCGTCACCGCGATCTCCACCTCGTCGACGCCCGCCGCGCAGGCGGCCTTCAGCGCGTCGAGCCCGCCGATGCCGCCCGATGGCACGTAGAGTGGCGCCCGCTTCTCGGCCGCGAGCCGCTCGAGCTTTCCGCGCAGCGCGTCGTCGCACAGCGCACCGCCCGAGAGCACGATCACCGGGATCCCGGCCTCGAGCAGCGGCGCCGCGTATTGCCGGACCGCGTCGTGGGAGGCCGCCTCGATCACCGCGTCGGGTTTCAGCGCGATGAGCGCGCCGAGCGAGGTCACGAACGGAACGCCGAAGCTCGCAGCGAGGGTTTTCCCTCGGGAGGTCTCGCTCCGTCCGAGGATGCCCGCGACCTCGAGGCCGCCGAGCTTGCCGCGATGCTCCAGAACGAGGCGCGCGATGACCCCGCCGCCGATGATCCCGATGCGCATGTCGGAGATTTTGCCATGCGCCGCAAGATGCCTTGTCCCCCGCGGCCAGTGTAGACTCGCCTGCGCTTCGACCAGTCGTCCATAGGAGGAAAACCATGAGAAAAGTCGTCGTCATGCTGGGGGCGGCCGCCGCGCTCGCCGCGTCCGCGTCATTCGCTGCCTTCCCCGACCGCCCGATCAAGCTGATCGTGCCCTGGGCGGCCGGCGGCGATACCGACAACATCTTCCGCCCGTTCGCACCGCTGCTGCAGAAGCAGCTCGGCCAGCCGGTGGTGATCGCGAACGTCGGCGGCGCCTCGGGCACCAAGGGCGCGAGGAGGCGAAGGATTCGCCTGCCGACGGCTATACGCTGTACGCCGTCCACGACTACATCCATTCGACGTACTACGCCGGCGTCGCCGACGTGCAGTACACCGACTTCGAGCCGATCTGCATGATCAGCTCGACCGCCTCCGTGCTCACCGCGAGCCCGAAGACACCGTGGAAAACGATGAAGGACATGCTCGCCGATGCGAAGGCGCGCCCCGGACAGATCACGGTCGGCGCGACGCTCGCCTCGACCAGCCACTTCTTTCCGGCGCTGATCGAGAAATCGGCGGGGATCAAGTTCAAGTACGTCTCGTACGAAGGCCTCGCGCCGCGGATGAACGCGATCCTCGGCGGGCACGTCGACCTCACCGACTCCAACCTGACGCAGAAGGGCAAGGTCGAGGCGGGCGAGCTCAAGTTCCTCGCCATCGCGACCGAGAAGCGCAGCCCGGAGATGCCGAGCGTTCCCACGCTCAAGGAGCTCGGGGTGAACGTCGTGTACGACGTGAACCGCGGGCTCATGACGCCGAAGGGCACCCCGGTCGACGTGATCGCGAAGCTCGAGTCCGCCTGCGCGGCGGCCGCCAAGGAGCCAGCGTTCGCCGACGCCATGAAAAAGCAGGGCACGGACGTCCGCTACATGGACCGCAAGGCGTACGCGGCGTGGCTCAAGCAGAACGACGAGCTGAACAAGACGCTCGCGAAGGATCTCGGGCTGCTGAAGCGTTGACGCGTCCCCCTCGGGGAGGAGGCGGGGGAATGAAGTGCGCGTGATGGGCCGCGACGGCTGGTCAGGGGTCGTCATCCTCGGGTTCTGCGCCATCCTCTGGTGGATGACGCTCGGCCTGAAGGAGAACCCGCTCGTCCCGATCGGGCCGGGCTTCTATCCGCGCATCGTCGTCGGCATCACCGCGTTCTTCGCCGCCCTGATGGTGATCGGTGATCTGCTGGCGCGGCGGGGTCGCACGCCGCCGCAGGGTGCGCGGGCGGCCGCGGACCGGGCCAACTACAAGCTGGTGCTCGCCAGCTTCGCCGCGTTCGGCGCCTACGCGGTGTCGTTGCCGTGGCTCGGTTTCCGGGTCGCGACGTTCCTCTACGTGGCGGTGGCCGCGGCGCTGCTTGCGCGGCCGCGCGACGCGAAGAGCGGGGTCAAGGTGCTCGTGCTCGCGCTCCTGACCGCGGCAATCACCTACTACGTGTTCGAACACTACCTGCTGGTGCTTCTGCCGCGCGGGCGATGGACCGGGTTCTAGCCGTCTGATGTACGAGCTCCTCGCCGCCGGCATCGTCAACATCGTCCAGGCGAAGTACCTCGTTCCGCTGTTCTTCGGCACGCTCGCGGGCGTCGTCGGCGGCGCGCTTCCGGGCGTGACCATCACGATGACGATCATCGTCGTGCTGCCGTTCACGTTCGGCCTCGACCCCCTGCAGGGTCTCGCGGCGATGACCGGCGTCTACGTTGGCGGCTCGGCGGGCGGCTTGATCACCGCCGTGCTGCTCGGCATTCCCGGCACGCCGTCGGCGATCGCCACGACGTTCGACGGCCACCCGATGGCGAAGAAGGGCGACGCGGGACGCGCGATCTGGCTCGGCGTCTGGGCGTCGTTCTTTGGCGGGCTGCTCGGGGGCGTGTTCCTGATCGGCACGACCGGTCCGCTCGCGCGGTTCGCGCTCCAGTTCGGGCCATGGGAGTTCTTCTCGCTGTTCGTCCTCGCGCTCTCGATGGTTGCCGGGCTCGTCGAGGCGTCGCTCCTCAAGGGTCTGGTCTCGGGCGCCCTCGGGCTGATCGTGACGGTGCTCGGCAACGATCCGGTGCTCGGGTCCGAGCGGCTCACGTTCGGCATCCCGTGGCTGGAGGGCGGGGTGCCGTTCCTGCCGGTGCTGATCGGAGTGTTCGCATTCGCGCAGATCATGTCCGACGTCGAAAAGATGGGCGGCCCCGCGAAGCTCGCGGACGCGGTCGACAACGCGGCGCGCCTTGCGGTGTCGCATGTGAGGGTAATCCGGGAGATCCTGTCGCGACCGTTCCTCCTGCTCTGGTCGTCGATCATCGGCGTGATCATCGGCGTGCTGCCGGCGATCGGCGGCAGCGCCGCAAGCATGATGGCGTACGACCAGGCGAAGAAGTTCTCGCGGCACCCCGAGCGCTTCGGCACCGGCACGCCCGAGGGCGTGATCGCCTCGGAGTCGTCGAACAACGCGAACGTCGGCGGCTCGCTCGTGACGATCATGGCGTTCGGCATCCCCGGCGACGCCGTCACGGCGGTGATGCTCGGCGCGCTCACGATCCACGGCATCCAGTCGGGACCGCTGTTCATCGCCCAGAATCCCGGGCTCGCCTACGGCATTTTCGCCGCGTACCTGGTCGCGCATCCGCTGATGGTCCTCATCATCCTCGCCGGCGCCCGCTGGACACTCCGCGTGGTGACCGTGCCGAAATGGGCGCTGTTCTCGGTCGTGCTCGTGCTGTGCGCGGTAGGCGCGTACGCGCTCAACAACACCATGGCGACCGTGTACGTGCTCGGCGTCTTCGGCGTGCTCGGCTATGCGATGGTCAAATTCGGCTTCCCGCTCGCGCCGTTCATCCTCGGCGTGATCCTCGGTGACCAGATCGAGATCAACCTGATCCGCGCGATCATGACCGATCCCGACCCGTGGCTCTTCCTTACGCGACCGATCTCGGGCGTGCTGCTCGCGCTCTCGGTCGCCTCCGTCGTCGCCGCGCTCTGGCAGCACCGGCGCCACCAGCGACGGACGGCGGGGGCGGATGCGGAGGACGCGGCCGATTTCTGAGCTGCGGTCCGCCGTCGTGGAGCGCACGCGTGCGGCGCTCGCTTCCGGCGCCCTGCACCCGATCGCCACCGAGCAGGGCGTCGTCGAGGATGCGGGCGTTCCGTTCGTCGTTCGCAGCGTGTCCAGTCTCGAGCGCAAGCGGCTGGAAGCCCGTCAGCTCGATCAGACGAAGGCCGAGGGCGCGCGCAACCCGCTGATGCCACCCGAGCCGCCGCTTACGGTCGGCGACATCACGCCGACGCACGTCGGCGTGCTCAACAAGTACCCGGTCGTCGAGCGCCATCTCCTGATCGTGACGAAGGCGCCCGTACCGCAGGAGGCGGCGCTCGACCGCGATGACTTCCTGGCGATCGCCCGCTGCCTGGCCGAGATCGACGGGCTCGCGTTCTACAACGGCGGGCGCGAGGCTGGCGCGAGCCAGCCGCACAAGCACCTGCAGCTCGTGCCGCTGCCGCTCGACCGCGGGCCGTGGGCCGCGCCGATGGAAGCGGTCTTCGACAGCTGGGCCGCGTCCGGCAACGTGACCCGGCTGCTGCGGCTCCCGTTCCGGAACGCGTTTTCGCTGCTCGACGGCTTCGACGACGAGCAGCGCGCGGCCGAGCGGCTGGAGGAGCTGTACGCCGCGCAGCTCGCGGCGATCGGCGTCGTCGACGAGGACGCTCCGCGCGCGGCGAACGACGAGCCGGTCCGGCCCGCGCCCTACAACCTGCTCGTCACGCGCCGCTGGATGCTGGCGGTGCCGCGCTCGCGCGAGCGGTTCGGCACGATCTCGATCAACGCGCTCGGGTTCGCAGGGTCGCTCTTCGTGCGCGACGAGGAAGAAATGCAGGACCTGCGCGAGGCCGGCCCGATGCGCGCGCTCAAGGCGGTGAGCGTCGCCTGAGAGAGGAGCTCCTTCTCCCTTCAATCCACCTTCGACTCGTCCTTGTACATGACGTGGTGGCGCTTCTCGGCGATCCACTCGTCGATCTGCGCGAGCGTCATGTAGTTCGCCATGTCGAAGCGGTTCACGCTGCGGATCTGCGGCAGCGTCTTCTTCCACCGCTTGTAGGGCGGTTTCGCCGGCGGCCCGAACAGGAAGATATCGACGACGGCGAGGTCCTCCGGAATGCCGAGCAGGGGCTTCAGCGCCTTCTGCGCGTTCTCCTGACCAATCGCCGTCACCCACCAGACGTTGTAGCCGAGCGCCGCGGCGGCGAGATGCGCAGACATCGTGGAGGCTGCGAGCGACTGCAGCAGGATCCGCTCGGCGTTCTCGCGGTACTGCCGGTCGAGCTCGGAGCCGTCCATCAGCACCGGGAAGGCGCGCGTCCAGCGGAAGTCGGAGACGACGACGACGAAGCCGGGCGCGGTCTCGAGCCCGCGGTAGTTCGGTGTCGGGAACTTCATCTTGAGCTTGGCGCGCAGCCGCTGCTCCTCGACGAAGTAGTCGGCGATCGTCTTCTTGATCGCCGGGTCGGTGACGACGATGTAATGCCAGGGCTGGGCGTTCGCGCCGGAGGGCGCATGACGCGCTGCCTCGAGAATCAGGTCGTAGTGCTCCGCCGGCACGACGTAGTCCGCATCGAACTGGCGCGTCGTCATGCGGTTGCGGACGACCTCCATCAGCGCGTCGTAGCGCGCGCGCTGGTCGAACCGGGCGTCGCTCATGGCCAGACTCCTAGTAGGCTCGCGGCCCGAAGAGATACGGGTGCGCGAGCAGCAGCACGACGTAGGCCGCAAGCGCGGCGCCGAGCCGCTTCCAGCCGATCTCGCCGAAGACGAAGCGGTTGCGGCCGCCGGCGATCGCGCCGAACGGCACGTTCGAGGTGACCGCGGCGAAGCCCTGCCAGTCCGCGCCGAGGCCGCGCGCCTTGCGCGCATCGATCAGGACGGTGCCGAGGCCCGCGAGCGCGACGAAGCCGCCGAAGAAGACGAGCGAGGCGAGATCGCCGCGGGCGAGGACGTGCACCGCGCCCCAGAGGATCACGCCCCACATCAGGGGATGTCGCGTGACGCGGATGATCCCGCGCGCCGGTTCGCTGTTCTTCATCGCGGCGGCCTGGCCGATCGCCGTGGGATTGCGCGTGCTGTACGCGCAGCCGATGAGGACGACTGCGAACGGCATCACTACCGCCGGCAGCAGGCGCAGTCCCGGCACCTGCCACAGCGGCTCGAACGGCGCGCGCACGTAGGCCCAGATCATCCAGCCGAGAGCGGCGAACGAGACGAGCGAGTAGACGCCGAGGTAGCCGCGCTCGCCGATCGCCGCGACGAGCGTCGCGCGGAGCGGCGTGCTCGACACGAAGTGCGCGGCGAGGAAGGCGAGCGTCGCGACCGCCAGGTGGGCGATGGGGTCCATTGCCCGGCCCGCGGCGCGCCGCTAGAGCGTCGGGCTCGAGAAGTCGCCGCCGAGCGCGACCAGGCCCCAGTTCGAGCCGTGCGCGTCGAACGCGAACCCGATGTGGGCGCCGAGCGAGTGCGCGTCGCGGAAGATGCGCTGGATCGGGTACGCGTCGTAGATGCCGTTCGCCCCGGCCATCGCGTGCAGGAGATCCACCGCTTCGGTGCAGAGCTGGGTCGCGTAGGCGACGTTGCGCTTGATCCGCAGCTTCTCCTCGGTGTCAATGAGGCGCCCGGCCGCCGCCGCCTCCTGTCCAGCGAGGCAGTCGCTACGGAACAGCACGCGCGCCGCCTCGATCCGGGCGCCCGCGGCCCCGACTCGCAGCTGCACGGTCTGGAAGTCCCGCATGCGCATCCCGGTGTAGTTCGTGCTGCGCGCCTTCACCGCCTCGCAGGTCAGCTCGAGCGCGGCCTGCGCGTTGCCGAGCGCCGCGCCCGCGAGGCAGTGCGAGCCGAGGGTCGTGATCGGGATCTGGTACAGCGGGTTCGGGTTCGCACGTGCGCCCGGAAAGCCGGCGCCGCCGCGGCAAAGCGTCATGTCGAGCGCCCTGTGCTCTGGCACGAACACGTCCTTCGCCCGCACCGACTTGGAACCGGTCGCCCGCATGCCGAGCACGTTCCAGTCGTCGACGATCTCGTACTCGGAGCGGGGCACCAGGCACATGCGCCAGCCGGTGACGCGGTCGCCGTCGTAGACCTGCGCCGCGAGCATGTTCCACTCCGACGGGTCGACACCGCTCGAGAAGTTCCAGTGCCCCGAGAGCGAGAACCCGCCATCGACCTTGCGCGCGCGCCCCTGCGGGAACGCGATCCCGGAGGCGATCAGCGCGTCGGGGTTCGCCCCCCACACCTCCTCCTGCGCGCGCTCGTCGTACAGCGCGAGCATCCAGTGGTGGATGCCGAGATTGCCGACGTTCCAGGCGATGGAGGGGCAGCCGCGCGCGAGCTCGGCCGGGATGTCGATGAACGACACGAAGTCGAGCTCCATGCCGCCGTAGCGCTTCGGCTGGGCGAAGCGGAAGAGCCCGGTGCGATGCAGGTCGGCCTCGGTCTCGGGCAGCATCCGCCGCGCCGCCTCGCCGCGCGCGGCGCGCTCGCGCAGGGTAGGCACGAGGGCATGCGCGCGCGCGAGCGCCTCGTCGTAGCCCACGTCGGCGAAGCTCGCGGCCGCCGGGGCAGCCGGTGCATTCACTTGACGGTCTCCGGCACGCGCACCATCTCGGCGTAGTTCTCGGCGGTCGCACCCCAGTCCGGCTGCTTGTCGATGCCGAAGAAGTTGAGCTCCACGGTGAGGCCGTTCGGGTCCTTGACGAACATCTGGTAAAGCTGGAACTCGGGGAAGTAGCGGTTGCGCGACTTGATCCCGACCTGGCCGAAGCGCTTCGCGAACTGCTCCGGCTCGGTGGCGAGGAACGCGATGTGGTCGACGACGCCGGTGTTGTCGGTCGCCGACTTCGGCGTGGTGCCGAGGTAGTAGAGCTCGGAGTTCGGGATCCCGTGCGGCCCCATGTGGACCTGGATCTTGCCGTTCACGCCGAGCCAGTAGCCCGGGAACGGGAAATCCGGCCGCGGCATCACCTCGAAGCCGAGCACGTCGCAGTAGAAAGCCTTGGTGGCCTCGAGGTCGTTGGCGCGGACAAAGTAATGGTTGATCTCGGTGACGGGCACGGGAATCCTCCGGTAGGGAGTCGGCTGCGACTGCGATGTTAAGCCGCGGCCGCCGGTTGATAAAGGGGACCGCCGGATTTTCTGCGGGACGGGAATTTCCGGCGCTCCGCCGGAAGCGCGGAGGGCTAGCCCTTGTCCCAGAGTACGTCGGCGCCCGCCTTCGACGCCCGCTCGAGGAGGTCGATGAGGGGATAGGCGCGCTGCCTGAGCGAGACCTTCGGTTCCTGCTCGTCGCGGCCGCCTTCCTTGGCGGGCGCCGCGGCCACCGCCGCCTTGAGCCGCTCGAGCGCGGGCGGGATGTCCCCGGCGAGGAGCGCGCCGGGGACGGTGCCGCTGTTTCCCGTCGCCTTCAGCAGCGCCACCGCGATGTCGCCGAACATCGTGATACCGCCCACCTTGCTGTCGAACTTCACGAGCATGCCGGGATTCTACGCGCGGTAGAATCACCGCGCGTCCTTCCCCCGGTGCCCGCCGAAACGATTCCGCGCTTGCCACTCGTTCGCCCGTTTGCCGCCCTGCGTCCGGCGCCCGCGCGTGCCGCTGAAGTCGCCGCGCCGCCGTACGACGTCCTGTCGAGCGACGAGGCGCGTGCGCGCGCCGCCGGCAAGCCGTGGAGCTTCCTGCACGTCTCGAAGCCGGAGATCGACCTTCCGGCGGGCACCGATCCGTACTCGCCGGCGGTCTACGCCAAGGGTGCCGACAACCTCGCGCGGATGTGCGCGGCGGGCGTGCTCGTGCGCGACCCGGCGCCGTCGTACTACGTCTATCGCTTCACGCTCGAGGGTCGCGTCCAGACCGGCGTCGCGGCCGTCGCGTCGATGGCGGCGTACGACGCGAACCGTGTCCGCAAGCACGAGCTCACCCGCCCCGACAAGGAAGACGACCGCGTGCGCCACATGGAAGCGCTCAACGCGCAGACCGGGCCGGTCCTCGCGGCGTATCCGCCGGCCGCGGCGCTCGACGCGCTGCTCGCCGAGATCGCGCGCGGCGCGCCGGAGACGGACGTCCTCGCCGACGGCGGCGTGCGCCATTCGATCTGGCCGGTGCGCGACGCCGGGTCGATCGCGCGGATCGGCGCGCTCTTCGACGCGATGCCGGCGATCTACATCGCCGACGGCCATCACCGTTCGGCGGCCGCCTCCCGCGTCGCGTCGCGGCGGCGGGAGCGGGGCGCCGGCGCCGACGCGAGCCACGAGTGGTTCCTGGTTGTGGCGTTCCCGCACCACGAGCTGCGGATCCTCGACTACAACCGCGTCGTGCGCGACCTCGGCGGGATGACCCGGCACGAGCTGCTCGCGAAGCTGGGTGCCAGGTTCGACGTGACCGCGAGCGACGGGCCGGTGCGGCCCGCGCGCCACGGGGAGTTCGGCATGTACGCCGGCGGCCACTGGCACCGGTTCGCGCCGCGTCCCGGGGTGCCCGAGCCGACTGACCCGGTGGCGCGACTCGACGCGAGCCTGCTGACGAGCCGCGTGCTTTCCCCGCTCCTCGGCATCGGCGATCTCCGGACCGACAAGCGGATCGACTTCGTCGGCGGCGGCCGCGGTCTCGGCGAGCTCGAGAAGCGCGTCGACTCCGGCGAGATGGCGGCCGCGTTCTCGCTCTACCCGACCCGCTTCGAGGACCTCATGGCGGTGGCCGACGCCGGCGAGGTGATGCCGCCGAAATCGACCTGGTTCGAGCCCAAGCTCGCCGACGGACTCCTCTCGCACGTGCTCGACTGACGACGGCTTGCGTTCGGCGCGATACTGTCTAAAATACCAGTATGGCGCTGAAAACCACCCGCGGCGACGCCGGCGGCGCGGTCAAGGGCCGCGGCGCGCCGTCCAATCTCGAGGGCCGCTACGAGGCGTTTGCGCGCGAGCGCGCCGACGACGGCTGGGAGCGGGAGGAGGAGGCGCTCCCGCCGCTGAAGACGATCGTCACCGAGGAGCACGCGAAGAGCATCATCTCGCGCAACGACTCGCCCGACGTCGGCTTCGACCAGTCGATCAACCCGTACCGGGGATGCGAGCACGGGTGTGTCTACTGCTTCGCCCGCCCGACCCACGCCTACCTCGGCCTCTCGCCCGGCCTCGACTTCGAGACGCGGATCTTCGCCAAGACCAACGCCGCCGAGCTGCTGCGCCGCGAGCTCGCCGTGCCGGGCTATCGCTGCAGCCCGATCGCGATCGGCGTGAATACCGACGCCTATCAGCCGGCCGAGCGCGAGCTTCGGATCACGCGTTCGGTGATCGAGGTGCTCGCCGAATACGAGCATCCGTTCACGCTGATAAGCAAGAATTCGCTCATCGAGCGCGACATCGACCTGATCGCGCCCGCGGCGGCGAAGCGCCTGACGCGCGCGGCGGTCTCGGTCACCAACTTCGACGCCGCGCTCGCGCGCAAGCTGGAGCCGCGGGCCGCCGCGCCGTACCGTCGGATCGAAACGATCCGGCGGCTCGCCGACGCCGGCATCCCGGTGTGCGTGATGGTGGCGCCGGTCATCCCGTTCGTGAACGACCGGCATATGGAAGAGATCCTCGAGCGCGCGCGCGAAGCCGGCGCGACATCGGCCGGGTACGTACTGCTGCGCCTGCCGCACGAGCTCGCGCCGCTCTTCAAGGAGTGGCTCGCGACGCACTACCCGCTCAAGGCCGAGCACGTGATGAGCCTCGTGCACCAGGTGCGCGGCGGCAGGGACTACGACTCGCGGTTCGGCATCCGCCAGAGCGGGACCGGGACCCTCGCCGAGCTGATCGGCAAGCGTTTCGAGCTCGCGTGCAAGCGGCTCGGACTGAACGAGGACGACTGGCGTGAGCCGCTCGACACCTCGCGCTTCCGGCCGCCGCGGACGGGCCCGCAGCTCGATCTCTTCTAGCTCTTCACCAGCTGGAGAAACTCCCGGCGCAGCTCGGGGTTGGTGAGGAACGCGCCGCGCATGATGCTGTTCACCATGTGCGACTCGTCCTTCACGCCGCGCCATTGCATGCAGTAGTGGTCGGCCTCGAGGATGAGCGCGACGCCCTCGGGCTGCAGGCGCTCCTCCAGGAGATCGGCGAGGTGCATCACCGCCTCTTCCTGGATCTGCGGCCGGCTCATCACCCAGTCGGCGATCCGCGAGTACTTCGACAGCCCGACGAGATTGGAGCGCTCGCTCGGCAGCACGCCGATCCACAGCTTGCCGATGATCGGCACCAGGTGGTGCGAGCAGGCGCTCCGGACCTTGATCGGGCCGACGATCATCAGCTCGTTCAGCTTCGCCGCGTTCGGGAACTCGGTCACCGGCGGCATCGGGTGATAGCGGCCCTTGAACGTCTCGTGCAGGAACATCCGCGCCACCCGCCGCGCGGTGCCGCGCGTGTTGTGGTCGCTCACGGTGTCGATCACCAGCGACTCGAGCAGACCCTGGATCCGTTCGGTCACTTCGGCCTCGAGCGCGGCGAGCTCGCCGTCGCAAATGAACCCGGCGATGTTGTCGTTCGCGTGGAAACGGTGGCCGGCGGCGACGAGGCGCTCGCGCACCCGCGCGGAGGCGGGGGTCGCCGGCGAGGCGGTGCGCTTCAGGTTGCTGCTCTTGGGATCGTTCATCCCGGAACTATACGATGAGGGCCACGAAGTGATGCGCTCGCGTCAACCGAGCAAGTCGCGCGCGATCAGCATACGCTGGATCTCGGACGCGCCCTCGCCGACGCGATAGTGGCGAACGTCGCGGTAGAACCGCTCGACCGGAAACCCGCGGACGAGCCCCATCCCGCCGTGGATCTGCACCGCGCGATCGGCGACGCGCCCGACCATCTCGGAGGCGTACAGCTTGCACATCCCGCCGGCGACGCTCGGCTCGGCGCCGGCGCTCGCCTGGCGCAGGGTCTCGTACACAAGCGCGCGGGCGGCCGCGAGCTCGGTGGCCGAGTCGGCGAGCATCCACTGGATCGCCTGCCGCTCGGCGAGCGGCTTGCCGAACGTGTGGCGGGCCTTCGCGTGCGCGACCGACATCTCGAGCAGCCGGTCCGCCGCGCCGATGCAGGAGCAGGAGACGCCGAGCCGCCCGCTCGTCAGCGAGCCCATCGCGATGCCGAACCCGGCGCCGACCTCGCCGAGCACCGCGGCGTCGGGAACGAAGCAGTCGTCGAACGCGAGATCCGCGAGCTTGATGGCCTCCGAGCCGATCGTGGTGTCGACGCGCGTCACCGTGAACCCCGGCGTGCCGCGGTCGACCAGGAACGCGGTGATGCCGCCGCGCGCGCGCCTGGCGGGGTCGGTGACGGCGATCACCAGCACGACGTCGGCACGGTGCGCGCCGCTGATGTATTGCTTGCGCCCGTTCAGGATCCAGCCGCCGTCGCCGCGGACCGCGCGGGTCCGGATCGCCGCCGAGTCGGAGCCCGCCTCCGGCTCGGTCAGCGCGAACGACGCGGTCATGCTGCCGGCCGCGAGGCCGGGCACGTACTTCCGCTTCTGTTCGATGGTTCCCGCGCGGGCGATCGCGATCGGCGTCAGCCCGCTGGTCGCGTCGAGCAGCAGCGTGAAGACGCGGTGCGAGCGGGCGAACTCCTCGAGCGCGAGGCAGTAGGTCGCGAGATCGAAGTCGCCGCCGCCGTACTCCGCCGGCAGGCGCATCCCGAGATAGCCCTGGTCGCGGAGAGCCGCGATCGCCGCCGCCGGGACTTCGCCGGTGCGGTCGATCTCCTCCGCGATCGGCTCGAGGCGCTCGATGGCGAAGCGCCGCATCGCGGCGCGGACCTCCGCGAGCTCGGGCGTGATCTCGAGCGCGATCATGCCGTGCGTCAGCCGAGCTTGTAGAGGCGCAGCGCGTTGTCGCGAAGGAACTTGCGCTTCGACTCGGGCTTGCAGGCCGAGCGCCTCGATTTCGGCGCGCGTGCGCTCGAAGTCGAGCACCGGGAAGTCGGTGCCGAAGATCACCTTGTCCTGGCCGAAGCTGTCGATGTAGCGCACGAAGGACTCGGGCCAGTACTTCGGGCTGTGCGCGTCCGAGCCGATGTAGACGTTCGGGTGCTTCCACGCCATCGCGATCATCTCGTCGGTCCACGGAATGCCGACGTGGATGCCGACGAGCTTCAGCTCGGGGAAATCGCACGCCACCGCGTCGAGCGTGATCGGCCGCCCGACGCTGCGCAGCGGGTAGGTCGGGTCGTAGATCATCGACTGGCCGACCTGGAGCTGCACCGGCACGTCGAGCTCGACGCACTTCGCGTAGAACGGGTACCACTTCGCGTGGTCGGGCGCGAGCTCGTACCAGTGCGGGTAGAAGTGGCCGCCGATGAAGCCGTCGTCGCGGACCGCGCTCTCGAACGCGCGCACGCCCGCCATCCCCTCGGTCGGATCGAGGCCGGCGAGCGCGTGGAAGCGCTTCGGGTAGCGGGCCACCGCGTCCGCGACCATCCGGTACGGGATGTGGTAGCAGGCGGGATGACCGAGGCGGCCGACCTTGGTCGCGATCAGGAAGGCGCGCTCGATGCCGGCGGCGTCCATCCGCGCGAGCATCTGCTCGAGCGTGATGCCGCGCAGCGTCTCCTGCTTCACCCGCATCTTGCCGCCGAAGAACGCGTCGCGCTCCGGCCGCAGCGCGACCGACTCCGGCGTCCACATGTTCACGACCGCGTCGATCGCGGCGACCTCGTAGCGCTGCTCATGACACCCGCTCCCGTTCGAAGATCTGGTCGAGCAGCGACTCCGCCTCGTCGCGCGACACGCGGCGGCAGGCGAGATCGAGGAACTTGCGCCGCGTGCCGGCTTCGTCGAGCGGCGGCGTGGTCGTCCCGCGCGGCGAGTACGGCCCGTCCTCGGACGGCACGCCGTACTCCATCCGGCATTCGCCCGACCGCGTGGTGCCGTCGGCGAGAACGAGGTCGACGCGCGTGGAGAGCGTGCGCGGATAGTCGGCGGCGAACACCGGTTCGACGACGTTCCGGATGCGCGGGTAGAGCGCCTCGATCCGCCGGTCGCGCGCGGGCGCGATCACGTTGTCGAAGCCGTAGCCCCGGTGGACGAGGGTGCTCGCGATCGCCCACGGCATGCTCATCAGCCGGTCGTAGAGCTCGTGCTCCGGCCGCGGCGGCTGGCCGAACAGGAGCGCGACCGGGTAGGTGTGCAGGACGACCTCGCGGATCGACTCCACGGGGACCGGGCCGCGCGCGAGGACTGCGAGGATCGCCTCGATCGCCGGCTGGGCGTGGCGGCACGCCGGGAGCGGCTTGAAGAATACGCCGTCGATCGTTTCCCCGCGCCAGCGCTCCGGCTCGAGGCGCGACGGGTCGCCGCGCAGCAGCTGGATGAATCCCGGATCGTCGCCGCCTTCCAGCAGCCGCGCACCGGCGTCGAGGCCGGCGGTGGCGAGGCGCACCGCCTCGAGCGCGGCGCGCGCCGCGAGGCCGCCGTGCAGCGGCACCACCGAGCCGTGCTCGGTGAGGCCGCGCAGCGCCGCGATCGGCGACGTGAACGCGGCGATCGAGATCGCGCGCGCGGTTTCGGCCGCCGAGAGCCCGCGCAGCCGCGCGACCGCCGCCGCGGCGCCGACCGTCCCCGTGGTGGCGGTCGGCGCGGTGCCGGCGAGCGTCTGCGCGGGATGCGAGTTCTGCGCGAGCCGGTTCGCGACCTCGTAGCCGATCGCCGCGGGGAGGGCGAGCGCGGCGAGCGGCCGCTCGTCGCGCGCCGCCCACAGCGCGCTCACGATCGTGCTCGACGGATGATTGCCGCCGCCGCCGAAGCCGTCGTGGATCTGCAGGAGCGCGCCGACCGTGCCCATCGCCACCGCCGCGGACTCGGGGGTCAGGCCGCGCGCGTCGCCGGGGAGCTTCACCGGCCCGGGCTGCGCCAGCACGAATCCGCTCGCCGCCTCCGGCAGCGTGCTGCCGGCGAGCGTGCTGCCGACGAAGTCCGCGAGGAACCACCGCGACCTTCGTCCGCCGGGGCGCGGATAGATCGTCCCAGCCGAGCCGGCAGGCGAAATCGGCGATGCGGCC
>CAWBNB010000068.1:0-33155 GCA_963789885.1 uncultured beta proteobacterium
GCCCGGGGGCCGGGTCGGCTTCCTCATCGTGGTGAGCCTGTTCGTCTTCGTGCTCGCCTTCTTTCTCGACTTCTTCGAGATCGCCTTCATCGTCGTGCCGCTGCTCGCGCCCGTGGCGCACAAGCTCGGCATCGACCTCGTGTGGTTCGGCGTGCTGCTGTGCGTGCTGCTGCAGACGTCGTTCATGCATCCGCCGTTCGGCTTCGCGCTTTTCTACCTGCGCGCCATCACGCCGTCTCACATCCGCAGCGGCGAGATCTACCTCGGTGCGCTGCCGTGGGTGGGGCTGCAGCTCATCGTGGTCATGCTGGTGATCGCGGTGCCGCAGCTCGTGACGATGTTTTTCGACGCCGGTCCGGTCGTGGACATGGACAAGGCGGGCGAGGATGTGAGAAGGCAGATCGAGCGGGCGTTGCAGCCGCAATGAATTTCAACCGGAGGAGGGAACCATGAAAAGACGCGATTTCTTGACCAGGGCGGGCGCCGGCGCGGCGCTCGCGGCAACCGCGGCGCCCGCGATCGGCCAGGCGCCGCAGGTGCGCTGGCGCATGTCGACGATGTGGCCGAAGAGCCTGGACGCGATGCACGGCTCGGCCGAACTCTTCGCCCGGCGCGTGGGCGAGCTCACCGAGGGCCACTTCAGCATCCAGGCCACCGCGGCGGGCGAGATCGTGCCGCCGCCCCAGGTGTTCGACGCCGTGCAGAACGGCACGATCGAATGCGGCCACGTGCTCTCCTCGTTCTTCTTCGGCAAGAACCCTGCGTTCGGCTTCGACGCCGGCATGCCCTTCGGCCTCAACGCACGCCAGCAGGCGGCGTGGATGTACTACGGCGGCGGCCTGCAGGCGCTGCGCCGAGGTGTTTGGCAAGTTCAACATCGTGCAGTTCCCGGTGGGCAACGTCGGCGTGCAGATGGGCGGCTGGTACCGGAAGGAGATCAACAGCGTCGAGGACCTTCAGGGCCTCAAGTTCCGCATCGGCGGAATCGGCGGCGCGATCGACGCTAAGCTCGGCGCCGTGCCGCAGCAGATCCCGCCGGCCGAGATCTACACGTCGCTCGAAAAAGGCCTGATCGACGGCGCGGAATGGATGGGCCGTACGACGACGAGAAGCTGGGCTTCCACAGGTGGCGAAGTTCATCTACACGCCAGGCTGGTGGAAGGCAGCGCGCAGGTGACGCTGCTCGTCAACCAGAAGGCCTGGGGGTCGCTGCCGAAAGCCTACAAGGACACGGTGGAATCAGCCGCGGCGGAGCAGTACCTGATGATGATGGCGAAGTACGACGCGGGCAATCCGGCGGCGCTCAAGCGCCTGGTGGGCGGCGGCGCGCGCAGCGCACTTTTCCGCGCCCGGTGCTCGACGCCTGCTACAAGGCGACGCAGGAGGTGCTCGGCGAGTTCGCGGCGAAGAGTCCCGAGTTCAAGAATATCTACGAGCCCTGGCAGCGCTTCCGCGACGACGAAGACCTCTGGTCCGCGTCGCCGAGTACAGCCTCGACAGCTACCGCTACGGCGTGAAATGAGTGGCGAAGAAAAGAGCGGCCAGGGGGTCGGCGCGCGCGTGCCGCGCAAGGAGGACGCGCGCCACCTCCACGGCCGCGGCACGTTCGTGCCCGACCTGATCCTGCCGGGTCAGCGTGAGGTGGCGTTCCTCCGCTCCCGGTAGCGCACGCGCGCATCACTGCGTGAGAAAGCCAGCGGGGCCGGAGGGGCGCATCTTCGTGCGCGAGGACATGCCCGAGGTGAAGGCGATCGTCGCGCCTTCCACCTTGCCGACCTTCAGCTCTCGGAGCAGCATCAGCTCGCCTGGGGCAAGGTGCGTTTCGTCGGCGAACCGATCGCCTGCTGCGTCGGCCGTACGCGCGCCGAGGCCGAGGACCTTGCCGAGCAGGTCGAGGTGGATTTCGAGGAGCTGCCGGTATTGGTGGATGCCCACAACGCCCGTCGGGATCCTTCCATTCGAATTCATGAAGAGTGGGACGACAACCTCTATCTCACGCTGCAGCTCGAAAACGGCTTCGACACCGAGTCGAAGAAGGCCGACGTGGTGGTGAAGCGCGAGCTCGAGCTTTCACGCCAGTCGATGAATCCCCTGGAAGGCAAGGGCACGCTCGCGGTCTGGGACGACCGGGCAAACCAGCTCGTGCTCTACAGCTCCTCGCAGACGCCCCACCTCCTGCGCGTGGGTATCGCGCGCTTCCTCGGCCTGCCCGAGGAGAAGGTGCGCGTGATCGCGCCGGACGTGGGCGGCGGCTTCGGCTACAAGTGCATCGTCTTTCCCGAGGACCTTTGCGTCGCCTGGCTAGCGCTGCGATACCGCAAGCCCTTCCGCTACATCGAGGACCGGCGCGAGCACCTCGTGGCCGGCGCCAACTCGCGCCAGCACCACTACAACCTCACCGCCTACGCGAGCAAGGAAGGACGGCTGCTCGCGCTCGACGCCGAAGTGACGATCGACGGCGGCGCGTACTCCAACTGGCCGTTCACCATCGGCCTCGAGCCCGGGCAGGCGACTGGCAACCTGCCGGGTCCTTACGATTTCCGCGGCTACCGCGTGAAGACCTACTGCGTGGCGACCAACAAGCCGGGGTTCCTGCCCTACCGCGGCGTCGCGCGCACCGGCGTGTGCTTCGCGATGGAGCTCATGATCGACGCCATCGCGCGCGCGGTGGGCCGCGACCCGTACGAGGTGCGCCTCATGAACCTCGTGCGCCCGGAGCAGATGCCCTACGACAACGTCGCGCGCAAGCACTACGACAGCGGGGACTATCCGCGCGCGCTGCGCATGGCGCGCGAGAAACTCGACGTCGACAAGTGGCGCGAGCGCCAGAAACGCGGCGAACCCGACGGGCGCATCATCGGCGTCGGCTTCGCGACCTACTCCGAGCAGTCGGCGCACGGCACGCGCGTGTTCGCCGCGTGGGGATGCCGGTGACGCCGGGCTTCGATCCAGGCGGCGGTGCGGCTCACGCCGGACGGCGGCCTCGAGGTCCGGGTCGGCGTGCAGTCGCACGGCCAGGGCATGGAGACCACCTTCGCGCAGATCGTGCACGAGATGCTCGGCGTCGACATCGCGCGCGATGCAAGTGGTGCACGGCGATACCGGCACCGACGCCGTTCTCGACCGGCACGTATGCGTCGCGCTCGCTGGTCATGTCGGGCGGCGCGGTGGTGCGTGCGTGCAAGGCGCTGTCGCCGCGCTTCGTGCACATCGGCGCCCATCTGCTGAAGTCTCCCGAGTCCGAGTGCCGCTTCGAGCCCGGCAGGGTTGTCGGTCCTGCCGGCTCCGTAAGCTTGGCGACGTCGCGCAGGCCTGGTACATGCGCCCGGAGCGGCTGCCCGACAACGTTGACAGGCAGGGATTGAGGCGTCGCTCGCCTTTAAACCCAAGCGCGACACCGGCGCCTTTAGCTACGCCTCGCACGCGGTCGCAGTCGCGGTCGATCCGGACACCGGCCAGGTCGAGATCCTCGACTACGTGGTGGTGGAGGACTGCGGCACGCTCGTCAACCCCGCGATCGTCGAGCACCAGGCGATCGGCGGTATCGCGCAGGGCATCGGCACTGCGATGTACGAGGAGCAGCAGTACGACGCGCAACGGCCAGCCGCACGCTTCCACGCTCGCCGACTACGTGATTCCCGGGCCGACGGAAGTGCCGAACATCCGCATCTTCCACCTCGAATCGCCGTCGCCGTACACCGAGTTGGGCATCAAGGGCATGGGCGAGGGCGGCGCGATCGCGCCGCCCGCGGTGATCTTCAACGCGGTCAACGACGCCCTCGACCCCTTGGGCGTGGAAGTGCGCGACACGCCGCTTACGCCGGAGAAGCTCCTGGGCGCCATCGAGCGCGCAAGGGCCGCTCCGAAGCGGGAGGCCGCGTGAAGCCCGCCGCGTTCGACTACTTGCGCCCGCGCGATCTGGGCGAGGCGCTGGTCGCGCTGCGCAGCGGGGCAGGGGAAGCGAAGCCGATCGCAGGCGGCCAGTCGCTCGGGCCGATGCTCAACCTGCGGCTTGCCCGGCCGAAACTGTTGGTCGACGTGTCAAGAATAAGGGGAACTGCAGAGCAGGTCGTGGACGAAGGCGACGGCTGGCGCATCGGCGCCGCGGTCACCCACGCCGAGCTCGAGGACCGGCCGCTTGCCGGCTGCGAGCCGCTCGCCAGGGTGGCGCGCCTCATCGCGTACCGCGCGGTGCGCAATCGCGGTACGGTGGGCGGCAGCCTCGCGCACGCCGACCCGGCGGCCGACTGGCCGCTCGTGTTCGCGACGCTCGATGCCCAGGTGCGCGTCGCCGGGCCGTCGGGGACGCGCGAGGTGCCAAGGCCGACGCCTTCATGAGCGCCGCGTTCACCACTCAGCTCGCCGACGACGAGATCGTCGAGTCGATCCGAGTGCCGAAGCTCGGCGCCGGCGCGCGCTGGGGTTACTACAAGTTCTGCCGCAAGACCGGCGAGTTTCCCGAAGCCGCCGCCGCGCTCCTCCTCGACCCGCAGCGGCGCGTGGCGCGGCTTTTCGCTCGGCGCGCTCGAGCGCGCGCCGCAGCCGCTTGACACTGTGGCACGCGCGCTCGCCGAGCAGGGAGCCGCGAGCGACGACATCGATCGGCGCCGCGCTCGCGCGCGTGGCGTCGGTCCTCGGGCCCGCGGCGCGCAAGCTCCGCGCCACCGCCGTGCAGCGGGCAATCGCCCAGTCATGAAGACCGTCGATCTCACGGTCAACGGCGAGCGCGTGCAGGCGCTCGTCGAGCCGCGCACTCACCTCGCCGACTTTCTGCGCGATGAGCAGCGCCAGACCGGCACACACCTCGGCTGCGAGCACGGCGTGTGCGGCGCCTGCACCGTGCTGCTCGACGGCCAGCCGGTGCGCTCGTGCATCACCTTCGCGGTGCAGTGCGAAGGCCCGAAGGTACGCACCGTCGAGGGCTTCGAGGACGACGACCTCATGAAAGCGTTGCGCGCCGCGTTCTCGCGCGACTACGCGCTGCAGTGCGGGTTCTGCACGCCGGGCATGCTCGTCGCCGCGCGCGACATCGTGCTGCGTCTGCCCGACGCCGACGAGCGGCGGATCCGCGTCGAGCTGTCGGGCAACCTCTGCCGCTGCACGGGCTACGTCGGCATCGTGCGCGCGATCTCTTCCGTGGTCCAGTCGCATCGGGCGGCGAACGAAGTTCAAGTCGAGGAAAAGAAGGCGCGAGCGCCGGAGCGCTTCACGCCGCTGGAGGCGAAGAAGCAGGAGAAACCGCAAGCCGCCCCGGTGTCGTCCGGCACCCGTATTCAGGACCAGGCCACGGTGAAGCATCCGCTCGACGTGGTCTGGGCCGCATTCGCCGACCTGCCGGCG
The DNA here is from genome assembly GCA_963789885.1 of uncultured beta proteobacterium. GTDB lineage: Bacteria > Pseudomonadota > Gammaproteobacteria > Burkholderiales > SG8-39 > DATEDA01. The sequence continues at coordinate 5,341 of CAWBNB010000068.1, forward strand.
GTGGCCGCCTGCCTGCCCGGCGCGGAGATCACCGAAAGCGCGGGTAATGCGCTCAAAGGACGCGTCACGATCAAGTTCGGGCCGATGTCGGGCCAGCGTTCAACGGCGCCGCGGCGCTCGAGCGCGACGGAGGCGGCGAAGCGGGGCGTGATCAAGGGCGCCGGGCAGGACTCGCTGCTCGCCGTCGCGCGCCCACGGCGACGTCGCCTACCGGCTCTTCGACGCGGGCCGGCGGCGACCCGCGCATCGCCATCAGCATCGACTACAGTCTGCAGGGACCGCTCGCGCAGTTCTCGCGCGGCGGTTTGGTCAAGGAGTTCGTCGGCGGCATGGTGGCCGAGTTCGGCAGGAACCTCAACAAGCAGTTGGCAAATGGCGCGCGTCCGGCCGCACCGGCCGCGCAACTCGACGCGGGCGGCGTGTTCTGGAGATGGCTCTGGTCACGAATCAAGGCGATTTTCAGCTGAGGAGAGACGAAATGAATCCATGGAAAGCGGTAGCGACGGTACTCCTCGGCACGCTTTTCGGCATGTTGGCGGGCGCAGTCTCGGCCCAGGACAAGCTCACGGTGCGACTGGACTGGACGCCGTGGGGCGCGCACGCGGCGATTCACCTTGCGAGCGAGAAAGGCTGGTTCCGGCAGAACGGCATCGAGGCCGAGATCGAGGATGGCAACGGCTCGGTCACGACCGTGCAGCTCGTCGGCGGCGGGCGCTTCGACGTCGGGCACGCGAGCCTCGCGTCGATGATGATCGCGCGCGACAAGGGGCTTGCGGTGCGCGCGATCGCGAATTTCGCGCGCAAGAACGACATCGGGCTGCTCGTGCCGCGCGGCGCGAACCTGAAGGGTCCGCGCGACCTCGCCGGCAAGAAGATCATCTTCACCGCTGGCTCGCTCGAAGCGCCGTTTCTCGACACCTTCCTCGCCGCGGGGGGCCTCAAGCGCGAGCAGGTGGAGCTGTTGAACGTCGAGGCCGCGGCGAAGGTGCCGACGTACGCGGCGGCGCGCGCCGACGGCGTGTTTTCCACGGTGCCCTTCGTGATGCCTGCCGTCGAGGCCACGCGCCCGTCGGAGGCGATCCTGTTCTCCGACTACGGCCTTCAGTTCCCGAGCTTCGGCCTGGTGTCCTCGGAGGACAAGATCAAGGAACGCGGCGCGGCGATCCGGCGCTTCGCGAGCGTCGTGTCGGGCGCCTGGGAATACATCGTCAACGGCGGCGAGGACGAGGCGGTGAAGGCGATCATCGCGCAGCGCCCGCAGGCGAAGCTCGATCCGAAGGTGCTGCGCGCGCAGATCGACGCGCTCAAATCCTTCTTCGCGACGCCGGCGTCCAAGGGCATGCCGATGGGGGTGATGGCCGACGCCGACTGGGTCGCCGGCATCAAGACGATGGCCTCGGTCAACCTCATCAAGAACGCCCCGGCCGCGGCGTTCTACACCAACGATATGCTGGACCAGGCGCTGATCGCGAAAATCGCGAAGCGATGAAGACGCGTCCGGCCGCGTCCATCGAGGTGCGCGGGCTGCGCAAGCAGTTCGGTGGGAACGGCGTCGTCGCGATCGAGGACGCGAGCCTGTCGATCGCCCCGGGCGAGTTCGTCAGCGTCCTGGGGCCGAGCGGCTGCGGCAAGAGCACGCTCCTACGCTGCATCGCCGGCCTGGAGTCGCCGAGCGGGGGATCGATCACGGTGAACGGCGCGCCGGTGAGGGGTCCGCCCGAGGGACTCGGGATGGTGTTCCAGCGCGACGCGCTCCTCGACTGGCGGAACGTGGCGGACAACCTGATGCTGCCGATCGATTTCCGGCACGGCGACCGCGCCGCGGTGCGCGAGCGGGCGGCGGCGCTCCTCGCGCTCACCGGGCTACAGGGCTTCGAAAGCGCCTATCCCGCGCAGCTCTCCGGTGGCATGCGCCAGCGCGTGGCCATCTGCCGCGCGCTGGTCGATGACCCAGTGCTGCTCCTCATGGACGAGCCGTTCGGCGCGCTCGACGCCCTGACGCGCGACCAGATGAACATCGAGCTGCAGCGCATGTGGCTCGCCGAGCACAAGACCGTGCTCTTCGTCACCCACAGCATCAGCGAGGCGATCTTCCTCGGCGACCGGGTGGTGGTGTTCACCCCGCGTCCGGGGCGCATCGCCAACGTGGTCGAAGTCGAGCTGCCGCGGCCGCGGCGTCTCGCGGTGCGCGCGAGCGAGCGCTTCAACGGCTATGCGAGCCACATCCGCACGCTGTTCGAAGGCATGGGCCTCCTGAAGGAGGAGGCGTGAAGGGAAACCTTACCGCGCTCGCCGTGCTCGCCGGCGTCTTCTTCCTGTGGGAAGCCGGGGTGCGCGCCTTGCAGGTGAAGCCGATCATCCTGCCGCCGCCCTCGGCGGTGTTCGCCGATCTCTTTAGCGCGCCCGGCTGGTACCTCGGGCACGCGTGGTACACGCTCATCGTCACGCTCGGCGGCTTCGCCCTCGCGGTGCTGGTCGGCGTGCTGCTCGCCGTGCTGATCGTGGAATCGCGCCTGCTCGATAAGAGCATCTACGCGCTGATCGTCGCGCTGAACAGCGTGCCCAAGGTGGCGGTGGCGCCGCTTTTCGTCATCTGGCTCGGCACTGGCGCCGAGCCTAAGGTCGCGATCGCCTTCCTCATCGCGGTGTTCGCGATCGTCATCGACGCGGTGCTCGGCCTAAAGTCGGTGCCGCCGGACATCCTCGACCTCGCGCGGTCGCTGCGCGGCGGGCGGCTCGCGACGTTGTGGCGCATCCGCTTTCCCTGCGCACTGCCTTCGCTCTTCGCCGGCATGAAGGTCGCAATCTCGCTCGCGCTGGTGGGCGCGATCGTCGGCGAGTTCGTCTCGTCGCAGCGCGGCCTCGGCTACGTCATCCTCAGCGCGCAGGGCATGTTCGACACGGCGCGCGTCTTCGCCGCCATCCTGGTGCTGGCGGCGATGGGCGTGGCGCTGTTCTGGCTCATCGCCTTTCTCGAGCGCCTCGCCATCCCGTGGCACGCATCGCAGAAAGAGCACGTTCACACTTCTTGAAAGGAGTCACCATGGCACTCGTCCCCATCGCCAACCAGGGCAACTACCTCCACATCTACGACTTCAAGGTCGAGCCCGACCACATCGACGACTTCATCCGGCTCTTCAACCAGTTCGACTACTCCGACGTCAACCCGATGCACAAGTCCCCGGCGCAGGTGAAGGACGGCGCGCTGGTGCAGGACGTGAAGGATCCCACCCGCTTCTGGCTGATCGGCGAGTGGGCCGATATCGAGGTGCACGCCCGCATCCTGAAGGAGTTCAAGGGGATCAAGCCCGAGTTCATCAAGCACATCGTCGGCGGCAACTTCACGCCGCAATACGGCAAGGTGGTGTCGGCCACGCCGCAGCACATCCTCGACAAGGCGCAGAAGCAGTCGGCGTGAAGCTCTACACGTTCTTTCGCTCGTCGACCTCGTACCGGCTGCGCATCGCGCTCGCCTGGAAGAAGCTCGCGTACGAGGCGGCCTACACCAGCCTGCCCGGGATGAAGCACAAGGACCCGGGCTTCCTCGCGCTCAATCCGCAGGGGCTGGTGCCAGCGCTGGTGAGCGATGAGGGGAAGGTGTACACGCAGTCGATGGCGATGATCGAGTGGCTGGACGAGCGCTATCCCGAGCCACCGCTCGTGCCGCGCGACACCGAAGAGAAGTGGTACGTCCGCGCGGTATCGCAGATCATCGGCTGCGAGATGCACCCGCTCAACAACGTGCGCGTGCTCAAGTACCTGAAGAGCGCCTACGGCCTGGACGACGCCAGGGTCAATGGCGACTGGTATCTGCACTGGATCGCCGAGGGCTTCGCCGGGCTCGAGGGCTTCCTGAAAGGGCAGAAGCGTGCCGGGAGCTACTGCCTGGGCGAGCGCGTCACCATGGCCGACGTGTGCCTCGCGCCGCAGGTCTTCAACGCGCAACGCTTCAATTGCGACCTGGCGCCTTATCCCACGGTGATGGCGATCTTCGAGCGCTGTATGAAGCTGCCCGCGTTCTCCGAGACCCAGCCCTCCAAGCAGGCGGACGCGGTCTGATGCTCCCGCGTCAGCCGCACTTCGAGTACTCGGCGATCGTCGACCGGCCGCAGTTTTCCTGGCCCGGCGGCAAGCGCCTCGCCTTCCACCTGTGCCTCAACCTCGAGGCCTTTGCGTGGAATACCGGACTCGGCATCTCGTACTCCCCGGGTCTGCCGCACCCCAACTCGTACAACTGGGGCTGGCGGGAGTACGGCAACCGCGTGGGCGTCTGGCGGCTCCTCAAGCTCTTCGACCAGCTCGAGCTCCCGGTGTCGCTGCTTCTCAATAGCGAATGCTACGAGCACTGCCCGGAGGTGGTGGCCGCCTTCCGCGAGCGCGGCGACGAGATCATTGGCCATGGCCGGACCAACTCCGAGCACCAGAATGACCTTGACGAGGCTGGCGAGCGCCAGCTCATCGCCGATGTGACGGAAGCGATCCTGCGGCATGAAGGCGAGCCGCCTGCCGGGTGGCTCTCGCCCGGCGTGAACCCGAGCAAGGTGACGCCGGACCTGCTGCAGGAAGCGGGCTATCGGTACCTGCTCGACTGGCCAATGGACGACCAGCCGGTGTGGATGAAGACGCGGAGCGGCCGCATCCTCAGCGTGCCGTACCCCCACGAGGTCAACGACATCCCGATGATCGCCCTGCACCACGGCACCGCGGACGGGTTCGCCGACATGATCATCGAAAGCCTGGACGAGATGCTCGAGCAGTCGCAGGAGCAGCCGCTGGTATACGGCGTGTCGATCCACGCCTTCCTGGTCGGCCAGCCGTTCCGGCTCAGGTACTTCCGCCGGGCGATGGAGCACGTGCGCGCCGCTTCCGACCGGGTGTGGTTCGCCACCACCGGCCGGATCGCCGCGCACTACGCCGAGGTCGTTCCGGCCTAGACCTGCAGCAGCCAGCCCCCGGGGAGCGCGGTGGGCAGGGTTACGACGCTGCCTTGCACCTTTCAACCCGGCCTTGCGGCAGCGCCTGGCGAACGCCTTGGGGTCGCTGAAAACCTTGGCTCCCCGAGTAGGGATCGAACCTACGACCTGCGGATTAACAGCGGGGTATCGCTAACCTAAGTTGTGGCCCGGGACTATGACGATTGCGATTCCGAGGAGAGTACGCAAGGATTGCGCTACCCGCCATTGGCGGCGGCGCGCTCGCTTCAATCGGCATCTCGGCCGCGCCGCGTGCCAACGGTTATACTGCGACCCGCCGACGGCAAATGGTTCGCTGACCGGCTCTCGCCCGCGGCCGCCGTAGGCCGCCCAAACCGTCCGATGTATCGATGAGCGCCCGCAGCAAATCTGCCGTCGTTGGTCTTCTCCTGATCATCGTCATCGCCGCACTGGTCGGCGGTGGTCTATACCTGCGACCGCGCTTTGAATCCGAGCCGCCGCAGATCGTCGTCTCGCCCGATGTCGACGTGGTCGGCGTGGCGCCGACGGAGATCCAGGTCACCGACAAAGGGACGGGCTTGAAGTCCGTCAAGGCGACGCTGTCGCAAGACGGCACCGAGCGGAATCTCGCCACCGAGCAGTTCGCCCAGCCGGTGGGCGAGAGAAAAATCGCGGTGGCGCTGGCAAAGGTGCCGGGTGTGAAGGAAGGTCCCGCCGTGCTGCGCGTCACCGCGCGCGACGCCTCGCTTTGGCGCGGCAACGAGGCCGTGGTGCAGAAGAACATCACGATCGACATCACGCCGCCCACGCTGGAGCTCATCGCCGACGATCGCTACGTCAATTTCGGCGGCGTGGGCGCGATCGTCTACAAGGCGTCGGCGGACACGGCGACGAGCGGCGTCAAGATCGGCAACTACTTCTTTCCCGGTTTTGCTGGCCAGGTGAAAGACCATCCGGATCACAAGCTGGCTTTGTTCGCCCATCCGTACGACACACCGCCGGAGGCGAGGCCCATCCTGGTCGCCACCGACCAGGCCGGCAACACGCGCGAGATGCCCCTAGCGTATGAGCTGAAGAACGTGCGCTACAAAAAGAGCACGCTTGCACTATCGGACAGCTTCCTACAGAACAAGGTGGCGCCGCTGATCTCCGACGTCGCGGCGCGGCAAGGCGCGCCGAAGGATGTATTTATCGCCGTGAACGAGCGGCTGCGCAAGGAAAACGACGACCGCATCACCGCGATCACGCGGAAGGCGACACCTGAGATGGCATGGAAGGACGCCTTCGTCCAACTCAGCAACTCGAAGGTCGAGGCCAACTTCGCGGACCACCGGACATACACCTACAAAGGCGAGCCGATCGATACCGCGTACCACCTTGGCTACGACCTCTCGGTGACGAAGCACTACCCGGTCGAGGCCGCCAACAACGGCACGGTGGCCTTCACGGGCGACCTGGGCATCTACGGCAACACCGTGATCCTCGACCACGGACTCGGCCTCTTCACCCTGTACGGGCACTTGAGTTCGATCGACGTCAAGCAGGGCGACTCCGTCAGCCAGCGCCAAGTGCTCGGCAAGACGGGCGAGACGGGACTCGCCGTCGGCGACCACCTGCACTTCGGGGTCTATCTCGATGGCGTCGCGGTGCTGCCGGTTGAGTGGTGGGACCAGAAGTGGATCGACGACAACATCAAGCCCAAGCTCGAAGGGCGTAGCGGGCAGGAGATCGCGCAGCAGCCAGCGAAGCCGGCAAGGAAGGGTGGAGGGAAGCGGCGGCGATAGGCGCTCGGCCCCTCCGCGCTCGAACGGCGCGGCCTAGCATCAATCCCCCACGCAACCCTTACACCACCTCTAGGAGGCATCGGATGCGATCGTGGTTTGCCGTTCTGATGGCCGTCACCTCCGTCACCGCCTGCGCCCTAAGGGGCGACGTTACGACTACGAACGTCACAGGCTGGACGGGACGAGACATTGAGGAATTAATACAAGCCGCAGGACCCTACGACATGTCCCGCCTTCGGGGGGATTCAAGGACCTATACCTGGCAGCGAGCGTCCTGTCGTCTGGATGCACGCACTTCCCTTGACAACAAGATCACTACGCTCGAGATGGTGGGCACATCGCAAGGTTGCAGCCCATATCTGACGAAAATGGGCGCGGGGTAGTGTGCTTTGCTGGGTACGGCCGATCGAGCTGCTCGGACGCTCACCGCGGTAGCAAGAGGGCCGCACCCATAAACCTCCCGCCCGGTACCGCGAAGCAGACGCCGCAGCGCTTGTGGCGCGGCCGTCGCGGCGCGGATTGAATCCCGCAGCTTGAGCACTTGCGCTGCAGCCGGACGAGCGCGCCCACGCTCAGGCCCGGGCGCTCGCCGCGAACCAGTCGCGCCAGTAACGGCGGCGGATCTTCGCGCGGCGTCGGCTGCTCACCCTAGCCATGCGTCAGAGAAAGAGGTGCGCGGTGCGCCTCGTCGCCGCCGCCCGCAAGCGCGGCCGTTGCGGATCGCATGTCGCGTCGAAGTCGAGCAGGCCCATCGATCAGCCCGAGGCACGAGCGCATCAGGCGTAGGGTCGAATGCCTTTCTATCGAGGCGGCGCGGTGACTATTTCAGTTGCGCGGAAGACGACGCGGAGCGAGGGTCTGATGACAGTTTCCGCACGAAGCGGCGACGGGCGATGTGATAGCTGCGATCGGCTCCGTAGAAGTTATCGTGCATGCGGGCCAGCTCTTCCTGTCGATAGGCCGCAAGCGGCTTTGCTCGCTCATCCAGCGCGCGCTGCCTTCTCTTTTCCCACAACAGCAGGCCGTGATCGGGATGCGCGGCCATGGCCTCGGCCTCGGCTCGAACCCGGGTGCGCAACTCGCCCGCATTTGCTCCGAGGACCGCATCGATCAGTCCTATCCTCGACGCCTCGCTCGCTCCCAGCGGCTTGCAATCGGAAGTCAACCGGATCGCCACATCCGCCCCGACGCGCCTGGGCAGGAGATAGGTCCAGTATTCGGAACCGTAGAGTCCTCCCATCGATCGATAGTGAGGGTTGAGGATCACCCCAGAATGGGCGACAACGCGATCGGCTCCTAGGGCCAATATGACACCACCGGCCCCGGCATTGCCTGCTAGCGCCGAAACGACGAGCTGCGAATCGGTCAATATGATCTCGCGCACGAGATCGTTCATCGCGTTGATATTGCGCCACGATTCGTCCGCGCAGTCCTCGGCTGCCTCGATCACACTTAAATGAATGCCGTTCGACCAGACATCCCTTCCGCCCATCAGGACGATCACTCTGGTCGGCTGCTGACGGGCGTGGACGTAAGCCGCGAGCAGCCGCTGGCAGTGCGCGGTGCTCATTGCGCCGTTGTGGAATTCAAAGAAAAGATATCCCACACCGTTTCGATCTTCGTACCAGATATCCCGGTAGGTTCTTGCAGAGGGGGCAGCATGGATCGGTAACGCGGCTTCGCGGATATTCCGCTGCAACAGGTATTCGCGCAGGACACGTGTCGCCGGCAATTTGAAACTCTGCTCTCCGGGCAGTGCGTGTTTCGCACGCAAGTGGGTGATCCACACCGCACCATCGCCCGTGGCTCGACAAACGGCATCGCCCCGCCAGGCGATGATCTGTCCCGGTTCACCCCGTAGTTCGTCTTCCTCGTGCACCCCATGCAAATAGAATGACTGTCCGGCAATCTCATCCAGCACGCCTAATTGGCGATCGGCGGAGCGGATGTTTTGCGCGATCACGCTGGTTGGCGTCGTCCAGTCGACGACCCGGTCGTGCCCCTGAGTAACGGAGGTGATGAACACGTGCCAACCATCAGAGGATCGCGACCGCTGGGTCGATCCCATTACGTCGCGTCCAGGGGAGCACCACGTTGGGAAACGACTTCAGCATCTCATCAAGGTTGAACGGAAGGGGGTAGGGCTCGCCGGCCGCGATCTGGGGAGACGCGTAGAGATCGGCTATGCCACCGCGCACGTCAGCCATAGCGTTGCCGTTCAGTTCTTCGTTGAAAGACAGGTCGTAGACCGTCAGAGTCTTCATGGCAGTTCACCTAAAAGTAAGTAAAGAAATTTGGATTCACAGTGGGCATGTCGCCGTCGCTCAGACTAAGGCACAGGGTGTGCCAATCCGGGACGCGCATCGCGAACCGACTCGCAACTATCTGTAACTAGTCGAGATGTCGATCGCGGCTAGTGTTTCTGGGCGGACCTTGAAGTGCGCGCGCGGGCTCCAGGTTGGTGGGCCGCATCCAACAGAGCGCAGTTCGTCGTTGGCCGGATCCAACAGTGCAGGCACGCGGACACGAACGATGAGCGTTGCCGGCGCGGCACGCGCCCCGAAACGCCGGATTTCCGATCAGCGCATGAGCCAACGGCGAGGGTTAACGATCCATTCGCCGCCCTCAACCGGGACTGGCATGCCTTGTGCTGTAGCTTCCATCGAGTCCGCAAGACGCTCGACGTCTGCTCATTTGACGGTTAGGAGAACTCCGATGACGACCCCTCGGGACCAGCTATTCACCCGACGGATGTGCAATCCAGAAGTGGCTTCATACGCGCGGGGAGCGGTACCCGCCAGTTGGTGCGACTCGCGCTCAAAGGACTACTGGTCCGTCGGTCGTGCGGAGGGGGTGAGATCGATAGCGGCCATGAGCCGACCCCGGAAGAGTGCACTGACGTGCCGTCCTTCAGTCGGCGTTCTCCTTCCCGCGGGATGTCTTTCCAACGCGCAACTATGTCACCGAAACCGCGGGCAGATTCACGAGCTCGAGCGGTCGCATTTCGATACGCTGCCGCAATGGTTGGTCCCGGATGAGAAAGTGTCCAGATGAAAGTCATCGGAATGCGCGAGCTTGAGTGCCTGGTGCGGGACACCTTTCCTGCGAAGCGCCTCTTTTCGGCTGAGTCCGAGCTGGGCGTGCACGTGAAGCGTGCCCCGATTACGGGTTTCGTTCACGGCGGGCCGGACCCTTTCCTCGATCGACAATTCGACGCTTGGCTTGGGGGCTCGCCGATATTCGTTCCGCTTTACCAGCTCCTGAACCGCCTTTGCCGTGCCGGCGCACTTGCACCCGGCAACTACGCAGTGACTCGCTGAGCATAGCGGGAAGGGAACGCGCGTCGATCATCTGCTCGAGCGGCTGGATGAGCCGCGGCAGATGCTTGATCGACTCGCGCCGATCTGCTGCACGATCGGGCGGGCGCCCTAGTCGTGGGCTATACCGGCGAGCCAGGGGTGGCGCGTTGGATTTCGTCTTAGATCGCGCCGGGCAGCCGATCCTCCTCGACCAGCGAATCTCCCTGAGCACACCGTTTGCGTTCGGCTCATCACTCGGCCCGGTCCATGTTGAAGCGTGCCGTGCGAGCCTGTGGCCTCGCCTTCGTCGTCTTGAGTGCGGTCCTGGCATTACAAGGCATACCAGGACGAGCAGCCGACGCAGGAGCGGCCCGTCTATCGCAACGAGGAAGAGGGTGCTAGAGCGCGACGTGTCGGGCTATGGAAGGATGCGAAGCCGGTGCCGCCATGGGAGTGGCGAAGGTCGAGTCGGATCTTTCTTGAAAGACCAGTGATTTGACAATCATTGACGATCGACTGGGGAGGGGAACGAAATATTATCTGGCGATGCTGCCGAACAGGCTCCCCATCCCATTACCGAGCGACAGGGAATGAGCTGGCTGAAGACCATCGTCGAACATGTTGACTACCTGCGCGGCCGCTACGAGGCGTTCCCCGTGCGTGACGAGGTCACGCGGGCGGGCGTCCTGCAGGTCCTGGACGAAGTGCGCCGCAAGGAGTTGAAGCGGGTGCACGGGCGGAGCGCACTCGAAACGGCGGCGTTCGTCGATGCCGACGTCCGGTACGAGCTGTACGCCGTGAAGGACAAGCAAAAAGATCAAGTGATCGGCTGCGTCCGTGTCACGAAGGCGGACGAGATCGCCGCGATCCCCGAGAGCCGAGAGGAGTACCACCTGGACAAGTTCCCGCCGGCGCTGCTCGCGCGCACCCAGGTGTTCACCCGGTTGGCGATCCTCCAGGCGTACCGGAAGACGGCGGCGTCCCTCGTTTTGCTCCGGCAGCTCTGGGACGACGCAATGGCCGGGAACATACTGGCCGCCCTGCTCTCCTGCGAGCCGGGGCTGTATGCGGGGTACCTCCGCCTCGGTTTCCGGCCGTTGGGCGGCGTGCACAAGGGCGCTTCGGGCGGGTTCCGGATTCCGATGGTCGCCATCCTCCATGACCGCGAATACGTTCGCCGGATCCGGTCACCCATGCTCCCGCAGCTGGGCCGGATCGAAGGTCCGCTGCCGCAGGAGGCGGTGGAGTGGTATCGGATGCTCGAGGCCCGCGGGGGTCCGATCGATCCCGGCGTGGCCTTCTATGCGGACGATTCCGCCCACGACGTGCACGCCGCGCTGACCCGGGGACTCAGCAACGCGGGTCGCGCGCAGCTGCTGCGCAACGCGATGGAGGTCAGGTGCCGCCCCGGCGACGTGGTACTGAGCGCGGGGGACGGCGGCCGGAACATGGGTTTCGTGCAGCGCGGCGCGGTCCAGGTGGAGGTCGGGGGACGCGTGGTCGGTGTGCTGGGAGAGGGCGAGCTGTTTGGCGAGATGGCGATAGCGCTGGACACGACCCGCACGGCGAACGTGGTGGCCGTCGGCGACGACACGCGGGTGCTGATGTTGAGTCAGACCTGCCTTGCTCGCCTCAAGGATCCCGCGGACCTGACCCAGGTCTGGCGGAACATCGCGCGAGTGCTGGCTACGAAGCTGCCCCGTGAACGCGAATGAAGTCCAACATCGCCGCAGCCAGCTCGTCCGGCCGCTCGAACTGCACCGCGTGTCCGGCGTCGATCTCCATGAAGCGGTTGCCGGGCGAACCGAGCAAGGGCCCGAGGTAGGCGCGGACCTTCTGGTTGTCGACGATGCGGTCCCCGGCCGCCGTCATCGCGAAGAGGGGTAGCCGGACGCCGAGAATCGCTTCCCAGGAGCGCTCCTGGACCTCGTCCATGACGATCACCGACTTGAGGGTGACCTCGGTCGTCTTCAGCGCGTCGGCATCGATGAAGTCCAGTCCGTCCGGCGCTTGCGTGAAGTCGGTGGCCTGCAACGGAATAGGGGCGAAGGATTCCTCCCGGTCCGGGGCCAGATCGAAGTGGGTAATCAGAGCCTGTGCCACGCGCTCGGTCATGTCGATCACCGAGCGAAACCGCGCGTTCCAGAACAAGCCCGGCGTGATGAGCAGGAGCGTCGCCAGGTTTCCCTCGTCCTGCAAGCGCTGCGCAGCCACCGCCGCGTATTGGCCGCCCTGGCACCACCCGGCCAGGTGGATGCGCTCGAAGCGACCGGCGAGCATCCGCAGGTGCTCGACGACGTCCTCGATGCTGCGATCCGCGCTCGCCAGATCGCCGCGCGCGGCGTTGAGGCCGCAGCCGCGCCGGTCGGGAGCGAAGACGGACAACGTCGAGCGCGCGCGCACGGCGTTGGCGAGCGGACGCTGCCAGGCGGAGTGACTCATGCCGCCGTGGAGCACCACGAGCACGTCGGGCCCCTTCTCCGGTCCCCAGAGGCGGTAGTGGATGTCGTAGCCGTCGGACATGGCCTGCTTATTCACCGCCTCCGACTCGGCCCAGGCGCGGCGCGCCGTCCGGCAGGCGAGTCCCCAGCCGGTCGTCCACGCTTGCGGCGCGGTGAGTTGCAGCCCCTCGGTCGTGACCTCGGCGTAGGGCTGCCGCAGGTCGAGCACGCCCCCGCGGCCCCACTTCAAGCTCGGGCTCGCCGGCTCGCGCTCGACGAGGCGCGAGCCGAAGGCCCCCTCCTGGGCGGCGAGCCGGTCGCCCGCCGCTGCGGCCACGAGCATCGCTGCACGGGTGAGCACCGATGTCTCGCCCACGTGCGCGCCGATGATGATCGGCCAGCCCCGCGCGCGCAGCGCCTCGACGAGACGCAGTCCACGGAGCACCCCACCCACTCGCGAGACCTTGAGGTTGGCCATGAAGCGCCCGGGCACGCCGTCGTAGCGCTCGAGATCTGCCAGCGTACACAGGCTCTCGTCGAGAATGACGGGGACCCCGAGGCTCACGCTGATCCGGCTGTGCAGCTCGACGTCCCGGGGTTTCACCGGCTCCTCGACGCCGAAGAGGTCGCAATCGAGCGCTCGCAGGTAGTCCAGTGCGCGATCCGGTGTTTCGGCCCAGAGGTTGTTGGCATCGACCCGCACCCGGTGACCAGTCACGCCGTGCCACGCGGTCAGCTCGGCGATGCTGCGGAGCTTCTGCCGGTCGACCTCTAGATCGCCCTCCAGCTTTACCTTGAAGTCCGTCAGACCGAGGATGCAGTATTGATCGATCAAGAAGCGCGTCTTCCACGGCGCGTCATTGCCGAGCACCGCCGAGTACACGTGGGGTCCGCCCGGCGGCGCCAGACCGAGCAGCGCCTCGACGCTCTGCCCGCGTTCACGGGCGAAGAGGTCGAGCAGCGCACACTCGACGGCGCACCACACCGAAGGCGAGGCGTCGACGGTGGCGGCGTTCTCCGCGAGCCAGACCCGGAGCGCATCGACGCTGATGCAATTGGACTGGATGGGCTCCTGCCATGTGCTCAACCACTGCCTGCACGAAGCCCGCGTCTCCCCAGTCACGTACGAGCGGGGACAACCCTCGCCGTAACCCCGGTGTGCGCCGCGCGACGCCTCCACCCACAGGCTCTCACCGTGTGTCCGCGCGGCGGACGCGTGGCGGAAGGTCATTTTGAGCGGGACCCTGAGCTCGGAGAAGTGCAGGCGGACGGGCTGGTTCATCGAATCGTCCTCGGATACGGCTAGGAATAAGCTTCCAGGGTGGTTTTCGCGGCGGGCCGCGCGGCCGCCGTCGCGAGCTGTGTTCGCTCTGATAGTCTCTTGGCCGCTATTGTCAACGGTATCGGGAGGGCGGGCATGAACGGTACGCTTTACTCGCGCGAGACCCGCGGCCTTGCTGAGAAAGTCCGCCTCCCTGCCGGATGGTTGGTCATTTCGCACCGCTGCATTTCGAGCGCTCGCTCGACGTTCACATGAACGAGCCGCCGATGAACCTTACGCCGGAGCGCACGCTATGAACCGCCCCCTCCGCGAGCACGGCGGACGACTCAGCGGCGGCCTCGGCTATTCAAGTCTCTCATGACTCCAAGGAAGCCGATCGTTCTCGTCCTTTCGGTCCTGGCAGCCGGCGTGCTCGCTGTCAGCGCTTGGTGGTACACCCGTGGGAACCAGTCTGCCGCCGACGTCCTGGTGCTGCACGGAAACGTCGACATCCGCCAGGTCGAGCTGGCGTTCAACGCCAACGGACGCATCGCCCAGGTGCTGGTCCACGAAGGCGATCGGGTCCGCAAAGGTCAGCTGCTGGCCGCGATCGACACCGCGCGGCTCAGCAGTGCCGTGGCGGAAGCGCAAGCTCGCGTCGCCGCCCAGCGCGAAGTCGTAGCGCGCCTGGAGGCCGGGTCGCGACCGGAAGAAATCCGCAAGGCCCGTGCCGACGCGGAGGCTGCGCGGGTCGACGTCAAGAACGCCGAACTCCAATACCAGCGCCAGCAGGAGCTGGTGGCCAAGCACTACGTCTCCCAACAGCAAGTGGACAACGCGCGTTTCGGGCTGGAAGCGGCGCAGGCGCGGCTCAAGGCAATCGAGGAAGCGCTGCGGCTGGCTGAGCTCGGTCCCCGGGTGGAGGACAAGCGGGCGGCGAAGGCGACGCTGGCGGCCAACGAGGCGGCGCTCGCTATCGCCCAGCGGGACCTCGCGGAGGGCACGCTCGTGGCGCCCTCGGATGGCGTGATCGAGAATCGCATCCTGGAGCCGGGCGACATGGCCTCACCTGCCAAGCCGGCGATCACTCTAGCGCTCACCGATCCGCTATGGGTGCGGACCTACGTGCCCGAGGCGGACCTCGGCAAGCTCCGGATCGGCGGCAGCGCCGAGATCGCGACCGACAGCTATCCCGACGCGCGGTACGGAGGTTGGGTCGGATTCATTTCCCCCACTGCCGAGTTCACGCCCAAGTCCGTCGAAACGCAGGAGGTGCGTACGACGCTGGTGTACCAGGTGCGCGTGTTCGTCTGCAACCCGCGAAACGAGCTGCGACTGGGCATGCCCGCGACCGTGCGCATTCGCCTGAACCAGCCGGCGGCGCCGGCCGGCGCCAATCGGTGCCCGGAGGAACGCTGAACGCTTTCGCTAGGGGCGAGTTTGCGCTTGAAGCGCGGGGCGTCTCCAAGCGGTTTCTCGCTCCCGGACGGGAGATCGAGGCGCTGCGCGACGTCAGCCTGCGGGTGCGTCACGGCAACGTGACCGGTCTGATCGGACCCGATGGCGCCGGCAAGACCACGCTGATGCGGGTCGCCGCCGGGCTACTGGTACAGGACGCGGGCAGCCTCCGAGTCCTCGGGCTGGACGCGACCCGCGATGCGTTGGCGGTTCAGGCCAGCCTCGGTTACATGCCACAGCGATTCGGGCTGTATGAAGATCTCAGCGTCCAGGAAAACCTCGACCTGTACGCCGACCTCCAGGGTGTGCTGGCCGCGGCGCGCCCCGAGCGCTACCGCGAACTGCTGCACATGACCGGGCTCGGTCCGTTCACCCGCCGGCTTGCCGGGCGCCTCTCCGGCGGCATGAAGCAAAAGCTCGGGCTGGCCTGCACCCTGGTGCGGGCGCCGCGTCTGCTGCTCCTCGACGAGCCGACCGTCGGCGTCGATCCGGTGTCGCGGCGCGAGCTGTGGGCGATCGTCTATCGCCTGGTGGAGGAGGAGGGCATGAGCGTCGTTCTTTCGACCGCCTATCTCGACGAGGCCGAGCGCTGCGCCGAGGTGATCCTGCTGCACGAAGGCCGCGTGCTGGACCAGGGCACGCCCGGCGCGTTGAGCGCGCGGGTGAAAGGTCGCAGCTTCACCCTCACCGCTCCGGGGTGGCGCAGTCGCGACCTCCAGGCGGTGCTCGCCGACCGGCCCGGGGTCGTCGACGCGGTGGTGCAGGGCGATCGCATCCGGCTGGTCATGGCGGAGGCGGCCGGGCCCGACCTCGAGGCGCTGCTGCCGGGTGTGCCCGAGGTCTCGCTCACCCCGGTGGCGCCGCGCTTCGAGGACGAGTTCGTCAGCCTGCTGCGCCAGCGCCGCGCCGCGGCGCAACCGCCGAACGAAAGCGCGGTTGCGCCCACGCGAAGCACCACCGCCACCGAGGAAACGGTCATCGAAGTGCACGGGCTCAAGCGCCGCTTCGGCGACTTCTACGCCGTCGATGGCATCAGCTTCGAGGTGCACCGGGGCGAGATCTTCGGCCTGCTGGGCGCCAACGGCGCTGGCAAATCGACCACGTTCCGCATGCTGTGCGGGTTGCTGCCCGTCAGCGAGGGTACGCTACGGGTAGCCGGCCTCGATCTGCGATACGCCGCGGCCGCGGCCCGTGCGCGAATCGGCTACATGTCGCAAAAGTTCTCCCTGTACGGCAACCTGAGCGTGCGCCAGAACCTGGAGTTCTTCTCCAGCACCTACGGACTGACCGGCATCGAGCGCAACGCCAGGATGGCGTGGGCCCTCGGCGAATTCGAGCTCGCCCCCTTCGCGGACCAGATGAGCGGCGAGCTGCCGCTCGGCTACAAGCAGCGCCTGGCCATCGCCTGCGCATTGATGCACCGGCCCGACATCCTGTTCCTCGACGAGCCCACTTCCGGCGTCGATCCCCTGGCCCGCCGCGAGTTCTGGCGGCGCATCAACACGCTGGCGGGCAGCGGGGTGACGGTCATGGTGACGACCCATTTCATGGAGGAAGCCGAGTACTGCGACCGGCTGGCGATCATGGCCGCCGGCCGCATCCTGGCGATCGGTCGCCCGGCCGAGATCAAGACCCGGGTTCGCGGGCGCGAGGCGCCCGAGCCGACCATGGAGGACGCGTTCATTCGCCTCACCGAGCAGGCGGCCACGGCCGGAGCCGCGGCATGATCCACCCTCACGTGACGACTTCCGCCCGCGGCGGGCGCTGGATGCGGCTGCGCGGCCTGGTGCGCAAGGAATTTCTGCAGATCGTGCGCGATCCGAGCAGCATCGCCATCGCCTTCGTGATGCCGGTGTTCCTGCTGCTGCTGTTCGGCTACGGCGTGTCGCTGGACGCCGAGAACGTGGCGGTGGCGGTGGTGGTCGAGCAGCCCAGCGCCGACACCGCCGACTTCGTGGCCTCGCTGCAGGGCTCCAAGTACTTCGCCGCGCGTCCGATGCCCTCTATGACGCAGGCGGTGGAGGCTCTCGTGGCCGCGGACGTGGACGCCATCGTGCATCTGCGCGCAAACTTCGGCGAACGCTTGCGGCGCGCCGACGGCGCACCGATCCAGCTGATCGTCAACGGAGTCAACGCCAACAACGCACGCATCGTCGCGGGCTACGTCGAGGGCGCCTGGACCAACTGGCTCGGCCGGCGCGCCCGGGCCCAGGGCTTGGGCCTCGACACGCCGGTCGTGGTGGAGCAGCGGGTGTGGTTCAACAGCGAGCTGCGCAGCCGCAACTACCTGGTGCCGGGTCTGGTCGTGGTCATCATGACGCTGATCGGCGCGTTGCTCACGGCGATGGTCATGGCGCGCGAGCACGAGCGGGGGACCCTGGAAGCGCTGCTGGTCACCCCGACCACGGTCGGCGAGCTGCTGCTCGGCAAGCTGATTCCCTATTTTCTGCTCGGCACCGGCGGCATGCTGCTGTCGGTGGCGATGGCGGTGGGCCTGTTCGGCGTGCCGCTGCGGGGCTCGTTCTGGCTGCTGTTCGCCACCTCGTCGCTGTTCCTGCTGGTGGCGCTGGGAATGGGGCTCGCAATCTCGACCGTCGCCAGGAGCCAGTTCGTCGCCGGCCAGGTGGCCATCACCACCACCTTCCTGCCGGCGTTCCTGCTGTCCGGGTTCATCTTCGACATCGGTAGCATGCCGACCGTGGTGCAGGCCATCACCCACCTCGTCGCCGCGCGCTATTTCGTTGCGATCGTCGACAGTCTGTTCCTGGCGGGGAACGTGTGGTCGGTGATCCTGCCGAACGCGCTCGCGCTGGTAGTGATGGCGGCGGTGTTCCTGGGGATCACCTGGCGCAAGACCCGCAAGCGGCTCGACTGAGGCCCCATGTGGAACCGCGTTCGCGCCCTCGTGCGCAAGGAATTCATCGCCATATTGAAGGACCCCAGGAGCCGCTTCGTGCTGATCGTGCCGCCCATGATCCAGCTGCTGGTGTTCGGCTACGCGGCCACCTTCGATCTCGACCGGATTCCCTATGCGGTGTACAACGAAGACGGCGGCGCCGCCTCACGCGAGCTGCTGGCGGCGTTTCAGGGTTCGCCCCATTTTCGCCGGGTGGCGACGCTGTCGGCGATGCACGAGATCGCGCCGCTGGTTGACGCGCGGGATGTTGTGCTGGTGCTTCATGTCCAGCCGCAGTTCAGCCGTCGGATGCTATCCGGGCAGCCCGCCCCGCTGCAGGTGATCGTGGACGGGCGCAACTCGAATACTGCCCTGATCGCGCTGAACTACGTGCGCACCGTCGTCACGACCTTCAACGAGGACCGCATGGCCGCGCGCGGATCGCCCTCTCTGCCGGCACGGCTTGAGACGCGCGCCTGGTTCAACCCCAACCTGGAGAGCCGCTGGTTCTTCATTCCCGGAATCATCGGCGTCATCACGCTGCTGGTGACCATGCTGACCACTGCGCTCTCGGTGGCGCGCGAGCGCGAGCAGGGCACCTTCGACCAGCTGCTGGTCACGCCGTTGCGGCCAGTCGAGATCCTGGTGGGCAAGGCGCTGCCGGGTTTCCTGATCGGCATCGTCGAGGCGACCCTAATCCTGCTCGTGGCCACCCTGTGGTTCCGATGTCCCGCTGGTGGGCAGCCTCGCGACGCTCTACGCCGGCCTGGCCCTGTTCCTGCTGTCGGCGGTGGGCATGGGCCTCCTGATCTCGTCGCTGGCGGTCACCCAGCAGCAAGGGCTGCTGGGGGCGTTCCTGTTCATGGTGCCGGCGGTGATCCTCTCGGGCTTCGCCACGCCCATCGCCAACATGCCGAAGCTCGTCCAGCACATCACGCTGCTCGACCCGCTGCGCTATTTCCTGGTGATCCTGCGCAAGACCTTCCTCGAGGGCGCGTCGTTGCCGGCGCTGATCCACGAGTTCTGGCCGATGGCGCTGATCGGCCTCGTCAGTCTGTCGCTCGCCGGCTGGCTGTTCCGCCATCGAATGTACTGACGCTGGTCGTCGCGCCGGTCGCTGGCCGTTGGTCAGTGGAAAGCGGGGCAACAAGCCCGCCACGGCCAACCGCTGCCTCGCGACGATCCGCAGCGTCCTGCGGCTCGCCCGCGACGAATGGCAGCGGATCGACAACCTCCCGAAGATCCGCGGGCTGCCGAGCTTCGGAGATCACCGGCTTGGAGTGGAGCAGGGTGGACCTGCAGCGCGGGACCGCCTGGCTCAACCACACCAAGAACGGAACGCCGCGAGGCGTACCGCTGAACGAGGACGCGGTGGCCGTGCTGGAGGCGGAACGAGGCAAGCACGCGCGCTAGTCGCCGGTGATGGTCGACCGCTACGCGAAGTTTGCAACCGAGCATCTCGCGGTTGCCGCGGCACGGATCGAGACTGATCGGCGTAGGGAAAACGTAGGGAAAGTTCTACGTTTTCCCTACGGTCGGGAAACGAAAACGGCCTAGCGCATCGCTAAGCCGTTGTGTTTGCTGGCTCCCCGAGGAGGGATCGAACCTCCGACCTGCGGATTAACAGCGGGGTATCGCTAACCTAAGTTGTTGTTTTCGGCCCGCCCTCACTCGCCGAAACGTGGGGAGAACCGCGGAGTTCCTCACGTTTTCTCCACGTTCATTCCGGCGGGGAGTCGGGGCGCTTTCTTTGGCTGCGTAGGCGAGATCGCCCGCGCAATTTCCCTGATTCGCGAACACCCTGATCCGGGTTCGCCGTTAGGCGCTTCACGGCGACGGATGCTCGTCGGGCGGTTCCCATACGCGATCGTTTACCGCAGAGATCCCAACTCCGTCGTGATCGTGGCCGTTGCTCACCAGAGCCGGTTTACGTCCCGGGACGTGGTGTACGAGGGAATGCCGGGATCAGCGCTTCGCTTCGCCTACGGCTCCGCTCCGCCGATCCCGACGATCCTTCGTACACCACATCCAGGGACGCGAACCGGCGCTGTCACCAGACCAGCTAGAGAAGCGTGAAAGTGGTGCCCCCGGCCTCGATTCGAACGGGCCGCCTCCTGCTTACTAGGCAGGCGCTAAATCGGAAATGATCTCATTTGTCAGGTTATCGACGACAACCGGACTCTCGAAATAGGTAACTGTCGGTAGTGCCCCGTACCGCTCACGAATGACGTTTTCCCACTCCTTGGTATAGAGCCCCGCAGCATCTTTCTTCGATTTCCACAAGTAAACCCCACCCGCCGTTCCGCCATCCTCGGAGAGGAGATAGTACTTACGAATGAGCCCGGATGCTTCACGGTACTTCGGCGCAGTGCCAACGAAGAGTTGCTGTGCCTTCTCACGAGTGACCGGTTGGGGAAGTCTGAACTGAACCAAAGCGGTAATCATGAATACCCTCGCTTAAGAGCTTTGCCGCTGAATGAATGATTTGACCCTTGGTGGCGTCGGAGAGCAATATCGGTTATTCGAATTCAAAGGGGTAGCCCGCCGCGGCGACTAAGATATATTCGGGATCTGTATGAGCGACCGTCTCCTGGCCCTTCGGCTTTTCGCGCGCATTGCCCGCACGGGAAGCTTCTCACGGGCCGGCCGCGAGGTTGGCCTTTCCCAGCCCTCCGCATCGCGCATCGCCAGTGAACTCGAGCGTCAGGTGGGTGCGGCTTTGATGACGCGCACCACTCGAGGCCTGACGCTGACAGAAGCGGGCGCAGACTACTTGGCGCGAATCGAGCCGATACTGGTGGCGTTGGAGGAGGCCGATCACGCCGCGCGGGGTACCGGCGAGCTGCGTGGAACCCTGCGCGTCTCGTTGCCATTGGGTTTCGGGTTGCGGGAAGTGATCCCGCGGCTGCCGGCCTTCATGCAGCTTCATCCGGCACTGCGCATTGATCTCTCGCTGAACGATCGCAACGAGGATCTGGTGACCGAGGGCATCGACGTAGCGCTTCGCTTCGGAGCGCTGGCAGATTCGAATGCCACGGCGCGCCGGCTGGGCACTTGCCCTCGCTTGCTTGTCGCCTCGCCGGTGTACCTCGCGCGGGCAGGATTGCCGGACACGCCCGAGAGCCTTGCTAACCATCAGGTGATCGTGGGCCCACTCGGTATCGGATTGGACTCCTGTACCTTTCAGCGAAACGGACGTACTACGACAGTCCGCGTAGAAGGCCGTCTGACCACCTCGGTAAACCAGGGCGCCATTGCTGCCGCCGTCTCCAGCCTTGGCATTGCAGCAGTGGCCCTGTGGAACTGCCGTGCGGAGCTCGCAAGCGGCACGCTCGTACAAGTGCTGGCCGACTGGCAGATGGAACCGTTCGAACTCCACGCCCTCTTCGCGGCAGGCCGTGCGGCGAAACCCTCCGCGCGCGCCTTCGCGGACTATCTGGCGACCGCCCTTCGCGAATAGCTCGATTCAGTCGTCACCGAATTGGGAGCACCCCACCCGGGATTCGAACCGGGAACATCCCGCTTCTGAGGCGGGCGCGTCTGCCGTGGTTGCGCCAGCGGGGCACGGCACATCCCGCGGGCCGGCTGCCGGCCCGGTCCAGCAAAACAAAAAGCCCGGAGGCCTAACGGCGCATCCGGGCTTTCGCCTGAGGATGTAGCGCGAGCTACATCGGCAGCGTCTCCCGGTTCGCCGGACGGACCTGATCGGTCGTGGTCGAGTAAGTAGGCCATTCGGCTTCCCCCTCACAGATCCGGGCGTGCGGCTTTCCCGCACCCGGCTCTTCCCGAAGGTGATGGCACGTGCCAGAGGCATTGCTCGGCCCAGGAGTGAGTAATTCGCGGAGCAGGCAGCGGGTAGCGGGCGGTGATCGCGTCAAACCAGGCCCAGCCGGCGCGTCGGGAGCGTTGGCTCCGTCGGCGTAAGCAGCCGGACCAGATTCGTCGCACCTCCTGCTGGAAGCCCGCCAACGCCCGGTAGTTGTGCGGCAGGCCGTAGTAGGCGTAGTGGCCGCGGAGCACGCTCGCATACCACTGATGCTGGTCGGCGAGTGAGTCGTGCATGCGCTGCCACGCCTCGCGGCGAAGCTCGTGCAATTTCCGAGTGAGGCGCTTGCTCTGCGTCTTGTGCTTCACGAGGAATCGCCCGTCGCGTGTCCACGCACAGCGTCGATCGTCTCGCCTACCGTCATCTGCCGCGCGGTCCGGGAAGTCACCGTCGGCCCTACCGTCGTGTCGTTCATCGCCTCGTCCTCTGACCTACAACCCACGGACAGCGCGGGTGCTGGTCGGGCCGAGAAGCGCTACCAGATCAAGAAGCTGGCTCCCCGAGGAGGGATCGAACCTCCGACCTGCGGATTAACAGCGGGGTATCGCTAACCTAAGTTGTTGTTTTCGGCCCGCCCTCACTCGCCGAAGCACGGGGAAAACCGCCGAGTTCCCTACGTTTTCCCTACGGTCGTTCTTGGCGGCAGCCGGGGCGTCAGCTTCGCTGCGTATAATCCTCACAGCGTTCGTGTGATGAGGTCCGAGTATGTCGACCACGCTCGAGGACATCAAGGAGAAGGCGGCGCAGCTTTCCGAGCTGGAACGAGCCGAGCTAGCTCTCGCGCTTATCGAATCGCTCGACGGTCCGCCGGACGCTGACGTCGAAGAGGCTTGGCGGATCGAGGTCGAGCGTCGTCTGGCGCAGATCGAACGAGGCGAGGTCCAGCTTATCCCCGGAGATGAGGTTCTCGAGCGGCTGCGTCACCGGCTGCGTTGATCGCGTATTCCTTCCATCCGGACGCGGAGGCCGAACTGGCTGACGCAGCGGATTACTACGAGGCACGACGGCCTGGCCTTGGCAAAGCGTTCGCGGGCGAGGTCACCCGCACGATCTCCCTCATCCGCGAGCATCCCGACGCTGGTTCGCCGGTGGGCTCCTCGAGGCGGCGGATGCTGGTTAGCCGGTTCCCCTACGCGATCGTCTACCGGCGGGACCCCAACTCGGTGGTGATCGTCGCCGTCGCTCATCAGAGCAGGCGGCCTGGGTATTGGCGAGGTCGGCGGTAGTGTCTGAGGTGACGTTCTTGGCGTGCGGCTACGACGGGTTAGCGAAGTAATCGGCCCGCGTCCGCAAATCGCGCCGAAGAAACACGAGGCGCAGTCACTGTGGCAAGGTGGAACGCGGCGCCGGGGAAGACCGATGCAGCAATGGTGCACATTGCCCGCGGGTTAGCGTGGTCGTGGGCTGCGTCATCGACATTGGTGAATCGGCGTGCGGGTCGATGGCCTGCGCGTCGATATCCCGTTTGAGAGAGTGATCAAGACGACGTACCCGATCCGGCGCCACGTTCCGCAACCAATGATGGAGCATGCCATGGCGCAACGCAATCGGGCCTTCAGTCGAGCCGGCCTAACCCTGACCCACCCCAATGCTGCCGGCATCGATATCGGCAGCGCCTCACACTTCGTGGCCGTACCGCCCGACCGGGACGACGAGCCGGTGCGCGAGTTCGCCAGCTTTACCGCCGATCTGCACCGCCTGGCTGACTGGCTCGCCGAGTGCGGCGTGGACACCGTGGCGATGGAGTCCACCGGGGTGTACTGGATACCGCTGTTCGAACTGCTCGATGCACGCGGCTTCAAGGTGCTGCTGGTCAACGCGCGGCACGTCAAGAACGTCTCGGGCCGCAAGAGCGATGTGTTGGACTGCCAGTGGCTGCAGCAGCTCATGAGCTACGGGCTGCTGCACGGGGCGTTCCGCCCGGCCGACGGGGTGTGCGCACTGCGCTCGCTGTCGCGCCAGCGCGCGATGCTGTTGCGCTCGCAGGCGCGCCATGTGCAGCACATGCAGAAGGCGCTCACGCAGATGAACATCCAACTGGCCAACGTCATCTCCGACGTCGCTGGCGAGACCGGCCAGAAGATCCTGCGCGCCATCGTGGCCGGCGAGCGCGATGGCCATGTGCTCGCGGCTATGAAGAACGTGCGCATCCACGCCAGCACCGAGGAGATCGCCAACAGCCTGCAAGGCACCTGGCGCGCCGAGCACCTGTTCGCACTCAAGCAGGCGCTGGAGGCCTTCGACTTCTGCGCCACGCAGCTGGCCCAGTGCGACACTCAGATCGAGGCCCAGTTGCTCAACCTGCACGCTCACGATGGCGAACCCGCCAAAGGCAAGAAGAGAGCCCGCGCACGCAACGCGCCGAAGTTCGGGCTGCGCAAACTGCTGTTCCAGATGTGCGGGGTCGACCTGACGCGCATCGACGGCATCGACGTCACCACCGCGCTGGTGGTCGTCTCGGAGGTCGGGGCGGACATGTCGCGCTTCCCCAGCGACAAGCACTTCGCCTCGTGGCTGGGTTTGTGCCCGGGCACCAAGATCACCGGCGGCAAGGTAATGAGCGGCAAAACCAAGCGCTGCGTCAATCGCGCGGCGCAGGCCTTGCGGCTGGCCGCGGCGGCCCTACGCAGCAGCCAGTCTGCGCTGGGTGCGTACTTCCGGCGCATGTGCTCACGCCTGGACAAACCCAAGGCGGTGACCGCCGCCGCACACAAACTCGCCCGGCTCATCTACGCCATGCTCACCAAGGGCCAGGAATACACCGACCAAGGTCAGGACTACTACGAGGAGCGCTACCGCCAGCGCGTGCTGCTCAATCTCGCCCGGCGCGCCCGGCAACTCGGCATGAAGGTCGTCGCCATCGAGCAGCCAACTTGAACACCTCATCGCGGATCAGTCATTTGCGAGGTGTTTCTTGAGAGCAGGGATATCTCTCTGGCATCACAGACCTTGGGTTCGACCTGCGCTTCCCCGGCCTGTATCCGGACAAGGAGACCGGGCTCTTCTACAACTACTTCAGAGACTACGATCCGCAGACGGGGCGGTATGCGGGGTATCGCTAACCTAAGTTGTTGTTTTCGGCCCGCCCTCACTCGCCGAAGCACGGGGAAAACCGCCGAGTTCCCTACGTTTTCCCTACGTTCGCTCTCGTCAGGCTACGACGCCCTGCACTTCGATCTCGCGCGGGTTCTCGGGCTCCCGCTTGGCACTCTTGGCCACGGTCACCGCCAAGCCGCGAAGTCGCATGGAGTAAAGTTGTTCGCGTACCCTTGAGGGCGGCAACCAGTCAGCTCACTCGTCACCCCGTTTCCGCCCGGCCTCGTAGGCAGTCACCTTGGTGATGAACGCTACGAAGACGCCGATCCCCAGGACGATGTAGAGCATGGTGAACACTTTCGACAGCGGCGTAGTCGGGTGAAGGTCGCCATAGCCGATCGTTGCAAGCGTAAGCACGCTGAAGTACAGCGAATCGAGGATTCCCCAGCCCTCGACCGTCGAGTAGAAGATTGTTCCGGAAACGAGCAGGCCGACGAGAACGAACAACAGCGCGCGGAACTCCGCATCCTTCAGCCCGTGCCCGAAGGCGCGAATGAAGCGCGCGAGGGTCAGTAAAAACGACGACATTGATGCCCCATTACGTAGGCAGCAACAGGACGATCACGCGTTGATGCACCGGCATCAGCGCCTCGTCGGACAGATGCGCCCGACGCAGGAGCTGGAAGAGAGGCCCGACCAGGACGAGCGAAAAGTCCGGCGGATTCCGCAGCGGATTCAAACGATAGTCAAATCCCGACGGCGAACCCAAGTGGCGGCGGCAAGCAGCAATACCAGCCCGACCACTCCCGTCACGATCAGCATGACGGTAGCCTTGGGCTCGGCGGCGCTCGCCCCGGCGGTGACGAGGGCCGCGCCGACGTTGCGGCCGGCCGTTGCATAGCCGAGCAGGCGGCGCCCGGCCGCATTCGGCTCGGCAAGCGCCCAGGCGCCAGCGAACACCAGCACAACGAAGAGAATCGCTGCGCCGATCGCGCCGCTGCCCAGGACTCCGGCCAGCGCGGTGAGGTTCGTGCCGCAGACGAGGAGCAGTACAGCGACGAAGCCGATGTTGGAAGTCCGGGTGACCGCCGGCAGCAGCTTTGCGCCGGTCTGCGGCGCAAAGCGCTGCCCTGCCATGCCGAGCAGAAGCGGAACGAGCATCAGCACCACCAGCGGCGCCGCGATCCGCCAGGGGTTTACTTGAGCGCCCTCCACGAACAGCGGCAGCGCCAGCGGCATGACCACGACGCTGCCCGCCATCAGCAGGACCATCAGTGCGGTCGCGCTCGCCACGTCGGTACGGCCGGCTTCGGCGAGTTTGGGCAACAGCGGCGAGCCCGCGGCGAAGCCGAGAAGCAGCAATCCCAGCGCATACCCGTGGTCGATCGGCAGCACGGCGGCGATCGATAGGGCCACGACGGGCGCCAACACGAAGTTGGCAATCAGCGCGCGGAGGACCCACACGGGACTTCGCAGCGGCGCGACGATCTCGGCGCTTCGCGCAGCAAGTCCGATCGACAGCATGCTCGACACGACGAAGACCACGACGGTGCCCTTTACGAGCAATTGCAATGTATCCATGGTGCCAGCGCTAATGCAGCGGTCCAGTACGTGGCGATCCGTTCGCGGTCTGGGTCGACTCGTCCTCCGCGGCGAGCCCCAGGGCTACGCCGCGTTCACGCCTTGGCTCTGCCTGCGAGCTTCTGCTTCAGCTCGTCGAGCCTCCCGCCGAGCCCTTTCACCTTGAAGGAGAGGATGACAAGGAAGACGCCGCCCACGATCGCCCAGATAGCAACGAGCCAGAGGAGGGCGAGCGCCCCGGCGCCCGGCCGCGCCACCATAAGCACGCCGAAGACGATACCGGCAAGCCCAGCCAGGGCCATCCACCACTCCCCTTCGATCTCCTTGCGCAGCCGTACCGCAAGGATGATGCGGAGAACCCCGGTAGCCATGGCCCAGAAGGCGATGTAGAGGATCAGCACCGTTGCGGTGATCTCGGGCGCCTGGAAGGTGATGACGCCGAAGGCGATGCCGAGCAGTCCTTCAAGCAGTAGCACCCACCAGCGTTCGTCCTCCTTTCGCCCGCTGAACGCGTGGAACACGTTGAATATCCCGTCCACGAACGCGAAAGCGCCGAAGAGGGTTACCAGCGTGGCCAGAGTCATGCCCGGCCAGGCGTAGGCCGCGATGCCGAACAGGATTGCGAGCACGCCCCTGAGGAGCAGGACCCACCAATAAACCGACATCAGCTTGGAAAGCATTGGGACCTCCTTCTTTCACAAGAACCATGAAACTCACGCGGTTTGGATCAACTCGTCCAGAAGGTTGCAGCGTGGGCTCGCGACAGCATGCCTCCGGCGAGGTTTCTGGCTTTGAACCCCTTCTGCAACAGCATCCGTGTCGCGGAGTAGGCGCGCTGGCCGGACCGGCAGATGACGAGGATCTCCCGATCGCGGGGGAGCTCGCCGAGACGCGCCCGGAGTTGACCGAGCGGGATGTTGACCGCGCCCGGCGCACTCTCCACGGCGAGCTCCACGGGTTCGCGGACGTCGAGGAGGAACGCTTCTCCGGCACCATCCCAGTGGCTGATCGGCATGTCGCCACGCAGGACGTCGGCTGCGACCATTCCCGCGAAATTGACCGGATCCTTCGCGCTCCCGAACTGGGGCGCGTAGCACAGCTCCGATTCTTCGAGGTCGTAGACGCTCGCGCCCATCTGGAGCGCCATCGCGAGCGCGCTGATCCGCTTGTCCACGTTGTCCTCGCCGAGCCCCTGCGCGCCGAGGAGCTTCCCGTTCGACTTGCGAAAGAGGACCTTCATCGCGATCGGCTTGGCACCCGGGTGGTCGCCAGCGTGCGAATTCGGGTAGAGGTAGATCT
>CAWBNB010000069.1:0-54182 GCA_963789885.1 uncultured beta proteobacterium
CACTCGTCGCAGCCGCAGCGGGCCCTCGAGCTCTATTCGGAATCGCTGAGGCTGTTCGAGAGCCTGGGCGACGAGAAGGGCGCCGGCCGGTGCCGGGGCAACATCGGCCTGCTGCTCCTCGACCACGATCGCTTGCAGGAGGGCGTAGGTGAGTGCATGGCAGCGCTCGAGTTGCACGCGCGACTTCGCTACGACCGAGGCATCCTGATGCACCTGGGTCAACGTCCTTCGGGCCGCGCGGCAGCTCGAGCGATGGGAAGACGGAGTTCGCCTGAGTCGCGACCGTGTAGGCGTTGCGTCGCGCAGCGAGCCGTCCGGGCTCGCCGCCGCTCATGGTGACCTTGGCTGGTTCGCGTTGCAGATGGGGCGGCGCGAGGACGCCGAAGCCGCGTACCGGGAAGCGGTGGCTGCGCTCGATCATGTGCAGACACCCCAAGGGTTGAAACGGCAGATCGACACCCTCGGCCCCTGAGCGCACGCGCTCGGACACGCCGCAGACCTCCAGAACGACATCCCTCGCCTGCAGCAGCAGATCTCCAAGAATCTGCAGGCGCTGGATCTTCGGGCGCACGCCCCCGCCGTCAAGATCATCGCCCGGTTCCGACGTGCTGCCGGGACGAATGACAACGACGCGATGTTTGAAGCGCTTGCTCAATCCGAGTGCTGGTCCGCGGTTGCCTTCGAGCGTGCGCTCTTCGATCACGCAGTCGCCACGCTCGTCGACGATCAGGCGGAGGCGCGGCAGTGGAGCTCGCTGGCGAGACGCTTCGCGCTCGCGTACTGTCGTGCGTTTATCAACCGCGGACCGTTTGATGAGTTCGCGCTGTACACTGCGTGGTCGCTGGACCAGCGTGTGATGAAGGCCAGGGCCTGCGCTTTGACGGTCCGTGCGATCGACCAAGCGACAGCCGACGATCGCGAGTCGGCGCACGCTTCGCTGACGGCTGCTCACTCTCTGCTTTCTCTGATTGGTGACCGCAAGGCCGCCGGGAGCTGGTTTCCCGAGGCGTTCCGCGAGCTCGCGGTGCCGCAGACGACACGCACCAGCATCCACCGCCTGATGTTCACCGCGGCGCAGGAGTCGTCTGTCGGCAGGCCGGAGGACGAGCGGCAGACGCTCGAGGCGCTCTTTGAGCTGGCGTCGCGCGAGGGCGTAACGCTGGACATTGCCGACGCGTGCACACGACTCGGCATCCACCATGCGCAGATGCAGCGTGCGACCGAAGCGGCGGAATGGTTTGCGCTCGCCGAGCAGCGATTCAGAGCTCTCGAAGCCGTGGGCATCTCCATACGCGAGGAGACCGGCCGCGCACACAACAAGCTGAAGATGAGCGTGCACCTGCTCGAGTTCCTCGAGCGCGAAGGGCGATACGGCGAAGCGGCCTTCGTGGGTGTCGGCGGGCTCCGCGAAAGCGACTGGTTCATCGAATCGTTCGGCCACATGGAGTACGTGCCGCGGGCGATGGACTACAAGACCCGCATGCTCCATGCGCTTGCACGGTCCTACGAGCGACTGGGCAGCTACGAGAAGTCGCTCGGCTACGCGGACCGGATGCTCGCCTGGTCGGAAGCAGACCGGCCAGAGATCGGCCATCGCGGCGGCGCATCACTCGCGTGCTGTCGCGCAACGTGCGCTGCTGAAGCTGAAGGAGGCGCAGACGTCTGCGCAGGCGGACCTCGATATCCAGCGCGAGCTCGGCGATCGAAGGGAGATTGCCGTCGCGGCCGTGCTTTGCGCAGAGGTGGCGATGGATCAGGGTGACGTGCAGCGTGCGCGCGAACTCGCGACGGAGGCGATCGAGTCCGCTGGCGACAGGCAGAACGCAGCATCGTCCAGGCGCGACGCGCAGTATGTACTCAACGCGGCTCGCCGAACACGATGGCGAAACCGCCGAAGCCATCCGGCTGTACACCGGGATCCTCGCCGAGGAAGAGGCCGCGCCGGGACCCGGTTGGATCGCGACCGCAAGTGTCCTGGCCGAGCGGCTCGTCGGTGCGGACCGCGTGGATGAAGCCATTGCTATCGCCGAGCGAGCGTGGAGGGCATCGCAGGAGGCCCAGTCGCACGCTCTTCGGCTGCTAATCCAGGATCGTGCAAGGCAGAGGAGGTGCCGCTTGCCATCCCTCAGCGGCTCATCGGCCGAACTCGCAACACTTCAAGCGTTGTGTGGCGAGAAACCCCACCTCGGCGCGCTCATGTTAGTGCGCGACGAACATGATGTCGAACGCGCGGCTCTCGTCCAACCGGAAGACCGCCGAAAGCACCTCGACGACCATGCCCGAGATACTCCTGGATCAACCTGAGATCGCAGCCCTTGTTCGCGAGGTAATAGCCCGTCGCGTGCCTGAGCCGGTGCGTGTAAACGTTCATCGGTAACCCCGCCCGCTTCCCCGCCTCCGACACGACCCGCCAGAAGCCGTTCCTCGTCAGCTTCGCGCCCCGCTCGGAAGAGAAGAGGTAATCGGCCCCGCGGAGCTCGCGACCCCGAAACACCCGCTCGACCGCCCGGATCTCATCCTGCTTCATCGGGTGCACGCTCGACTTCGAGCCCTTCCTTCGCCGGCAGTAGATCGTCCCGGCGCGGAGATCGACGTCCCCGACGCGCAGCTCGACGAGCTCGGAGGCCCGGAAACCGTGCCTGTACGCGAGGAGGATCATCGCGTAGTTCCGCGCCGCGTGGCGCTTACTCTGCTTTGCCGCGCGGAGGAGGGCGCGCACCTCGCTCTTCGTGAGGTAGTCTCGCAAGCGTCCGTTCGTTGCCATGGCGACAACGTACCGGACGAGCTCGCTTCTTCAACCCCCGCGGCGGCCGAAGGGAGGGCGTGACGCCCTGACGGGGCTTTGGAAGGGCGCTTCCGGGGCTGCCGTCACAACCTCTTTTTTGTGGCGGCGCTCACCGCCTCATAGGGAGAACTCGCATCACTCCGGGCGTAACGGTGCGAGTCGGTAGGTGAGCGCTCGCAGAAGCGCAAAGCCGAGTGGCATACATGAGAGTGCTCGGCTTTCAGTTGGCCCGTCGCTTCAGGGTCAGCCCTGCTGTAGTAGTGACTACGCGGGGGGAGGAGGCGCCGTGGTGACTGTTGGCTGATGCCCCGGAAAACGTTTGCTGCCCCGAATCAGTAGCGGCTAGGATCGAGGGCGGATCGGTGCCCTGCGAGGGATGTGCGTCCGCCCAATCACTCTCTTGTCTTTCGACTCGAAGAGGTCAATGTGGGTGATATCAAGCGAAAAATCATAGTCTGCCCAGAGATTGTTTCCAGCCGTGGAAGACGTAGAAGAAGCAGAGCGCTTGACCCGATTACGGATCCATCGCTCGTTCGGCGTCTAATGCTCTATTGGGATCAAATCGTATATCTCGATCACAACCACAACCTGATTTGCTCGGCCGACGACAACTTTTTGCGCGGTGAAGGTGTCCTCGACGTCCTGACCTTCACATTTAATGTCAAGAAGATGGAGCGGTACAACCCCATTGCTGCACGAGTCATCTATGAGACGACACTATCCGACGCGTTTCGCTTCGCCTCGGAACGATACAAAGCGGTTTGGTCCTATCTTCAACCCTCATGGAAACCAGACACGTCGGTCCTGGACTCGGTTCCTGTTGTTGAACTCAAGTTATACAACCTGCTTCCTGTGCCGAATGAAGGTACTCCGTTCGACGACATTCTTGAATTCAAACGCCGGCGTGTCGATGAGTTGCGAGCGCTACGCATCGCCTTAGACGACCTAATTCAAGGAGTCAGGCAGGCATCGGAACCGATTCGAGGTCTAGACAAAGCAACCATGACGGTCAGCGGATGTCTCGAAGACCTACGTCGCGTGGCAAATGAGGGACTGGCGACGCGGCTGCTGAACACTCTCAAGGTTACGGTCAATCTGCCAGCGCTCGCTGGAGGCGCAGTCGGCGGTGCCGTACTGGCGTCGGAAGTGTTTCAACTTCCAATTGGCCTTGGTGCCGCTGCGGGGGCCATGGTTGCCGCGATAAGTGCGGAACTCAAGCCTGGGAACCGCCGCAAGGCGTTGCCAATCGAGACTCTGGCGTATCAATATGCAGTTGACGCCGAAAGGGAGCTCACAAGATAGCCACGTGCGTCTTCGAGAGATCGGTCTTCATCGCCTGAACGTACTTGAACGTCGGCGAGAGCAGCGACTGGTGGCCCCTTGGAAGCTGCGGTTTGGTCATGGTTCCGGTGAGACGCCTGGGTCGCGGTAACACTATTCCGGCGGTCGCGCCGCGCCGACGACGCTAAAGCATCGCGCAGAGCATCTGCCGGCCCACTTCCAGGGGCGGGAGCAGCTCCTTGGTCATCTGCTTCGGCGTCATGCGATCAGAGCGGACGCTGAGCGACATCGCTGCGACCGTCGTTCCCGATCCGTCCTGCACCGGTACGGCGATTGAGCGTAGCCCGATCTCGTACTCCTCGTCGCTCAGCGAGAACCCGTCCGTCCGCGCCTTCCTGATCTCCTCGAGCAGCTGCCGACGACTGCTCTTGGTCTTCACGGTGAACTTCATCGGCTGTATGCCGTCGAGAAACTGCTCCACCTCGGCGTCGGACTTCCCGGCAAGCACCACCCGCCCAGTCGACGTGCAGTAGGCCGGCAGGCGGGTTCCGACGACGATCGCGAGCGAGACGATGCGGCGGCTCGCCGACCGCGCGAGAAAGACGCTCTCCGTCCCGTCGAGGATCGCCAGCGACGCCACTTCCTCGGTCTTGTCGCCGATCATCTGCAGGATCGGCTGCGCGAGCTTGGGCAGCGGCGCCGCCGCGAGGTGCTCGTGACCGAGGCGCAGCACCCGCGGCGTGAGCCAGAAGAACTTCCCGTCGGACTCGGCGTAGCCCAGCTTCACCAGCGTCAGCAGGTGCCGGCGCGCCGCCGCGCGCGTGAGCGAGGCGGCCCGCGCCACGTCGCTCAAGGTGAGCTTCGAATGCTTGGCGTCGAACGCCTCGATGACCGCCAGCCCCTTCTCCAGCGCGGCGACGTAGTCGCGCTCTTTTACCTGCATGTCCGTCTCCTGCCTGTGTGTGCGCAGAGCGTACAACAACCTCGATTTCGTTGACAGGCCCGCTCGCCGATACCGAGAATGAGCGCAGATCGGATGTGCGCATAGCGCACTCCCAAGACCGGGAACGAACGCCGGGCCGCGATCCGGCGTCACCCTCCACCACCAGGAGCAGAGATGAAATCTCGATTGCTAGCACTTGCGCTCTCCGCCGCTGCGGGACTTGTCGCGCAAGGCGCGCACGCCCAAGCGCCCGCCGGCTTTCCAGCCAAGGTCGTCCGGATCATCGTGCCGTTCCCAGCCGGGGGCACCGCCGACTCGATCCCGCGGATCGTCGCGGAGAAGCTGAACGCCAAGTGGGGCCAGCCGGTCATCGTCGAGAACCGTCCCGGGGCCGGGGGCAACATCGGCGCCGAGCTGGTCGCGCGGGCCGAACCGGACGGCTACACGCTGCTCGCGAGCCCGCCCGGCCCGCTCACGATCAACCAGTCGCTCTACAAGAACCTCAGCTACGACCCGACGAAGTTCGCGCCGATCTCGCTCGTCGCGACGATGCCGAACGTGCTCGCGGTGCGGCCCACGCTCGGCGTCAGCTCGGTGCAGGAGCTGATCGCGCTGGCGAAGAAGACCCCCGGCAAGCTGACCTACGCCTCGCAGGGCAACGGCACGACCTCCCACCTGACGGCGAACATGTTCGAGTCGATGACCGACACACAACTCGTCCACGTGCCGTACAAGGGCACCGCGCCGGCGCTCACCGATCTCATGGGCGGGCAGGTGGACCTGATGTTCGACAACATCACGTCGTCGCTCGCGCCCTACAAGTCGGGCCGGATCAAGATCCTCGGCGTCGCGGCTAGCGCGCGCATCCCGGACCTGCCGGACGTGCCGACGCTCGCCGAGGCGGGCGTCAAGGGCTTCCAGGCCGGGAGCTGGGTGGGCGTCGTCGCCCCCGCCAACACGCCCGCCCCGATCGTCGCCGCGATCAGCCAGGCGATCGCCGAGGCGG
Source organism: uncultured beta proteobacterium (assembly GCA_963789885.1). Classification (GTDB taxonomy): domain Bacteria; phylum Pseudomonadota; class Gammaproteobacteria; order Burkholderiales; family SG8-39; genus DATEDA01. The sequence continues at coordinate 6,016 of CAWBNB010000069.1, forward strand.
TGAAGACCGCCGACGTGCAGAAGAAGTTTTCCGACATCGCCGCGCAACCGGTCGGCAACACGCCGGCGGAGATGGCGGCCTACCTCGCCGCGGAGTCCGCCAAGTGGCGGCGGGTCATCCGATCCGCGAACGTGACCGTCGACTGACGACGCTACCTAGGGGAGCACACGACATGAGCGAAACGATGGTGCGGCCGACGGCGCGCGAGTGGACCGCCGGACTTACGCGGATCCCCTTCTGGGTCTACAGCGATCAGGACGTCTACCGCGCGGAGCAGCAGCGGATCTACCGCGGCCCGGTATGGAACTACCTCTGCCTCGAGGCCGACCTCCTGAAACCCGGCGACTACGTGTCCACGTTCGCGGGCGAAATGCCGGTCGTCGTGGCGCGCGACTTCGACGGCGAGATCTACGCCTTCGAGAACCGCTGCGTCCACCGCGGGGCGCTGCTCTGCCTCGAGAACTCGGGCAGCAACGCGAAGGGCTTCACCTGCGTCTACCACGCGTGGGCCTACGACCTCCAGGGGAACCTGAAGGGCGTGGCGTTCGAAGAGGGCGTGCAGGGCAAGGGCGGGATGTCGAAGTCGTTCTGCCGCGCGGAGCACTCGCCGCGGAAGCTGCGCATCGAGATGCTGTGCGGACTCGTGTTCGGCAGCCTGAGCGACGACGTGCCGCCGCTCGAGGAGTACATCGGCGAGGCGGTGCTGGCGCGCATCCAGCGCGTCCTGCGCAAGCCGATCGCGGTGCTCGGACGCTTCACCCAGGCGCTGCCGAACAACTGGAAGCTCTACTACGAGAACGTCAAGGATTCCTATCACGCGAGCCTGCTCCACCTCTTCCTCACCACGTTCGAGATCAACCGTCTGACGCAACGCGGCGGGCTGATCGTGTCGCCCGACGGCGGCAACCACGTCAGCTACTCGATCATCGACCAGACCGCGCCCGCGGGCAGCGAGTACAAGGACCAGGGACTGCGCGTCGACAACGCGGAGTACCGCCTGAAGGACCCGAGCTTCCTCGACGGGGTCGACGAGGTCGGCGACGGCATCACGCTGCAGATCCTGTCAGTCTTCCCGGGCTTCGTCCTCGGCCAGATCCACAACAGCATCGTGGTGCGGCAGGTGGTGCCGAAGGGCGTGAGCCTCACCCACCTCAACTGGACCTACATCGGCTTCACCGACGACACGCCCGAGATGCGGCGCCGGCGGATCCGCCAGTCGAACCTGGTGGGCCCGGCCGGGCTGGTCTCGATGGAGGACGGCGCAGTCGGCGGCTTCGTCCAGCGGGGCGTCGCGGCGGCGGAGGACGAGAGCGCGATCGTCGAGATGGGCGGCGAAGGCACCGCCTCGACGGACACGCGCGCGACCGAGGCCTCGGTGCGCGGGTTCTGGAAGGCGTATCGCCGGCACATGGAGCTGTGACATGACCGACACCGACCTGCTGTTCAAGATCAGCCTGCTGAACGCGTCCTATGCGCGCTGCGTGGACGACGACCAGCTCGAGGCCTGGCCGGAGTTCTTCACCGATCCCTGCCTCTACGTCGTCACGACCGACGAGAACCACCGCCGCGGCTACGAGGCGGGCGTGATCTACTGCGATACGCGCGGCATGCTGCACGACCGGGTGTCCGGATTGCGCGAGGCGAACATCTACGAGCGGCAGCGCTACCGCCATCTCGTGTCGATGCCGACGCTGCTCGGCGCCGCCGACGGCACGGCCAAGGCCGACACGCCGTTCGCGGTCTTCCGGATCATGCGCGACGGGCGGACCGATCTCTTCGCCACCGGGCACTACCTTGACTTGGTCAAGGTGCAGCCGGACGGGAGCCTCCGGCTCAGCGAACGGATCGTCGTCTGTGACAGCTCGGTTGTCGACACGCTGCTCGCGATCCCGCTCTAGAGCGCGATGAGCCACACCATCCGCGTCGCCGGTTCCGAGATCGCGTTCGCCTGCGCGCCCGAGACGACGATCCTCGATGCCGCGCAGGCGGCCGGCTACGCCATGCCCTATTCCTGCCGCAACGGGATCTGCGGGAGCTGCAAGGGGAGGGTGACGAGGGGCGAGGTCGCGGTGTCCCGCACGCTCGACGGCGTGTCGGCGGAAGAGCGCGCGTCGGGGTACACGCTCTTCTGCCAGGCGAAGCCATGCTCCGACCTCGAGATCGTCCCGCGCCAGATCGAGCGCATCGACCCGAACGCGCGCAAGCTCGTGACTGCAAAGGTCTACCGCGTCGAGCGGCCCGCCGACGACGTGGCGGTGCTGCAGCTGCGCTTTCCGGCCGGGACGCGGGTGAAGTTCAAGGCCGGCCAGTACCTGCAGGTGGTGCTCGACGGCGGCGAGCGCCGCTCGTTCTCGATGGCGAATCCGCCGCAGCAGAGCGACGGCGTCCACCTGCACGTCAGGGTCGTCCCCGGCGGACGCTTTTCCGAGCAGGTGCTCCCCGGCCTCGCGCCGGGCAAGGCGCTGCGGGTGGAGCTGCCGCACGGCGATTTCTTCCTGCGCGAGAGCTCGAGCCGGCCGGCGATCTTCGTTGCGAGCGGCACCGGGTTCGCGCCGATCAAGTCGATCATCGAGGACGCCTTCCGGCGCGGCGTCGACCGCGAGATGGTGCTCTACTGGGGCGCGCGGAAAGCGAAGGATCTCTACCTCGCCGATCTCCCTGCCAGGTGGGCGGCAGAGCGGCCCGGCTTCCGCTTCGTGCCGGTGCTGTCCGAGCCCGGCGACGACGAGGCCTGGACCGGCCGGACGGGATTCGTCCACAAGGCCGTGATGGAGGACTTTCCCTCGCTCGCAGGTCGCGAGGTCTATGCGTGCGGCGTCCCGGCGATGATCAACGCCGCGCGTCGCGACTTCGAAGCCGAGCGCGGGCTACCACCAGACGATTTCCACTGCGACGCCTTCGTCACGCCGGCAGACGTGGCCCGCGCGGCCGCATAGCAGCACGTCCGCCAGCGCGCGCTCGCGAACCGGACCGTCGGGCGGATACGACCATCGGCCGGGGCGAACTGCCGGCCGGTAAATTCACTTCCGGGTTCGCTGGCGTGGGCTGGTCCTTTCCGCCTGGGTTGATTCCCGACTTTCTCGCCCTCGTGGGCGACGCCGCGGATGGATATCCAGGTATTCCGAGGATTGGTGCGGTCACGGCGGCACGGCTTTTGAACCGCTACGGCACGATCGAACAATTCCCGCCGACCGTGCTCGGCGACGGCCGCGACTCGGCGCTTCTCTTCAAGCGACTTGCGACGCTTAGGACCGACGCACCCCTGTTCCGCGACGTGGACGAGTTGCAGTGGCGTGGCCCGACCGACGCGTTCGCCGCGTGGACCGAGCGCATCGGCGCGCCGCGCCTACTCGAGCGCTGCCTCGCAGCACAGCGAATTTCGGAGGAGGATGGAGCAGCGGCCACCGAGCGGGACTTCCAGCCCTTCGACGGGTCCTGAGGCCATATCTTGGAACTTCGTCGTTTCGAGCGCGGGCACCCCGACGACCTCGAGCTGATGCCCCTTTAGGGGCGACCCGCAACACCCCAAGCGTAAGGTTGCGAGTAGCCTCGCTGGCCGCTCTGAGCCATAGGGCGCTTCGGAGGCCAAGAGCGGGTGTAAGGCCGCGTCGCTGAAAGCGGCCGCTCAACGGTGCTATCGACTCGAAGCGGTCATTCGCAACGTCGATGAGAGCAGCAGCCTCTTGCTAGACTTCGCGATCGGAAGACGGTTATAGAGCTTTCGCGACCCGGCGTCGTTCGGCTATTCCGCGAGGAGAATGATGATGCCCACGTATCGAAAAACGCCCGAGGCCATAGCGCGCCTCTCGCCGGAGCAGTATCGCGTAACGCAGGAGAATGGTACCGAGCCGCCGGGAAGCGGCGAGCTTCTCGATAACCACGAGCCCGGTATCTATGTTGACATCGTGTCCGGCGAACCGTTGTTTGCGTCTTCCGCCAAGTACGAATCAGGCTGTGGCTGGCCGAGCTTCACGCGGCCCATCTCGAAAGCGGCAGTCAACGAGTTGCGGGATACCTCGCATGGGATGATCCGTACCGAAGTGCGCTCGGCAGCCGGAGACAGCCACCTGGGCCATGTCTTCGAGGACGGGCCGAGTAACGAGGGCGGACTGCGCTATTGCATCAATTCCGCTTCGCTGCGCTTCGTGCATCGCGACGACATGGAAGCGGAAGGCTACGGCGCTTACCTGGATCAAGTAGAGGACGTCCAATGAGACAGGAACGATCGATACTCGCGGGTGGCTGTTTCTGGGGCGTGCAGGATCTCATCCGCAGGCGTGATGGTGTCATTTCCACCCGCGTCGGCTACTCGGGTGGTGACGTTGCGAATGCGACATATCGCAACCATGGAACCCACGCCGAAGCCATCGAGATCGTCTTCGATCCCGACCGGCTCCGCTTTCGTGAGCTGCTCGAGTTCTTCTTCCAGATTCACGATCCTACGACCCGCAATCGCCAGGGCAACGATGTGGGGACGAGCTACCGCTCCGCCATCTTCACGACCAGCGACGAGCAAAGGCGAATTGCCGAGGACACCATCGCCGATGTCAACGCGTCGGGGCTCTGGCCTGGGCGAGTGGTGACGGAGGTGGTTACGGCAGGCCCCTTCTGGGAAGCGGAGCCGGAACATCAGGACTATCTCGAGCGCATCCCCAACGGGTATACGTGCCATTTTGTCCGGCCGGGGTGGAGACTGCCGGTACGCGACAGGGGACAGGCACGTTCCAGGGCGACGTGACGTTGCGAGCTCCCACATTCAGTATTTGGCATGGTCGGCGTCCGCTGCTGAGTCGAACGTCCCGTGGCGGGCCGTACAGCGAAGTCCGTGAAAGTCCCCCTCTCTGGGGCACGATAGGCCCAGTAGCGGGTTGTGAAGCGCCGGCCGAGCGGCAGACGTCATCGGCGCCACCGGCGGCCTTCAGTCCTTCTTCGCTGCCCCCAGTTTTGTGGGGGCGAGGTGTATCAGCGCGACAGCCGCCGGCTACATCGGATGAAGCAACGCGCGTCCCCCTTCGGACCGTAGTCAACCGGGGATGTCGCGGCCGGCCTCGTCGTTGATGCGACTCGCGTTCTCGACGAGGATGGGCAGCATGCCGGGTATGAACATTCCAGCCACCCACTCCCGGGCAGCCGGCAGGTTCACCGGACCCCAGACCAGGATCGAGAACGCACTGAGCGCATTCAGGCCGGAGGGTGGCCCGCTCGAACAAGAGGCCGAGGAGCATCAGCTGCGCTGCACGCGCCGCTCGCCGGCGTCGCCCCAGCCTTGCGAACTCCTCTACCAGGAGCTCGTGAGACCCGGCGTAGAGTCGCACGGTCACTTTGACGCGCGGCTCCGGGCCGAGGTTCGGCACGGCTGATTCGAGCGAGTCGCTGCGATCCAGCGTCACGGGGTCCCCGCAGCGCCAGCCATGCGACGGCGCGTCTCATGCATCGCCTGATGGAGGCCCGCGATCTGGAAACCCCTGCAGTTCGCGTGGAACGCGTCCGGAACGGCAGTAAGCGCATGAGTCGGATAGGCGCGAGCCACGGCATGGGCGAAGAACCAGGCGCCACCGCCTGCCACCACGATGTGGTCGATGTCGGTTCCCTCCTGCACGAGGCGTCGCAGCGCGGTGACAGCTTCGTCGGCGACCCGCTGGCCAATCGGCAGATAGGGATCGAGCGCGATGGACATGCCGGCGACGCGCACGGACTCGTTCCCGCGCAGCGCCTCGTCGATCCGGACGTAGTCAGCAAGCCCGAGCTGTACGCCGAGGTCCCGGGCGATCGCCCGAGCGATCGCATCGATGACGTCGAACAGGCTCTTCGCGACCGAGTCGGTGCGCTTGTCGACGATGCGGCCGCCGCTCGTGACCACCCAGTCGAGCGTCCGCCAGCCGGCGTCCACGAGAAGGATCCTCGCCCGCTGCATGTGCCGCAGCGACGGGTGCTCGATCGTCGCCGAGAAGAGCGCCCCGACCGGTTGGGCGAGCACCCTCACCGCACGCACTTCGAGCGGCATGGCGGTGCCCAGCTCGTGCGCACCGAGGAGCCGCGCCGCGAGCGCCTCGCGCTGCGGTCCGTAGAGCGCGACGGGCAAGCCCACCACGAGCAGGTCGACATGATCCACGTACATCAGGCGCAGCGCGCCACGTACGAGCGCGAGGTACTCGGACGTGTGGATGTATCGATCGTCGTGCGGGAACGCCTGGACGACGTCCTGAACGAGGGGCGCCTCCGGGCCGACCTCGAAAACGACCCCGTCAATCGCGATCTGAACCGTCTGGCGCTGCGTGAGGCCATCGAGCGCCAGGTCCCGGCCGCTTGCTCGCGGCGCGACGGAGGGAAAGGCTCGGCAACGGATGCCGTCAACGCGGTCGCCTTCGACCACATACTTTGTCCAGGAATAGCCGACGTCGATGGCGCGGATCACGAGCGACATGGGGCAGGGGACTCCTCGGCGATGCGCTTCACGCTATCACCCGAGATGTCCGGCACAGGGCCGCAGAGGCGGCCACTTTGGTGGGGTCTTCAGGGGGCGATCGGCTTGAAGCGGCATTGACGCCGCATCAAGTGAAGAATCGAGGGCCCGGGAGGAGCACCGGGCCTCGACCGAACGAGTTTGCGGCAACGACGCGGCGTGTACGCCGCGCCTGGAGTCTCCTGCGCGCAATCACAACCAGAGGTACCAGAGACCCCCATGTTTTCAACCCCCTCTCCGGGGTTTTGCACCCGTGGAGCACCCGCCGACGCACCTCCGTAGACCCCCCGTTTTCGGGGCGCTCTCCGGGGGCCGACCCCGCCCCCGCGCCCGCTACCCTCGCAATGCTTGTTGAGTGCACTGCAATCATTCCTTCCTGGGTGATTGGTGCGAGGCCCCTCGCGGGTCCCTGGGTTGAGATACCCAGGCGCGGCGCCCGATACGCGCATTGGAGAGAACCGCCCCGAAGTATCTGGGGCAGCGAACCCGCGCGAGGTAGCGCGTGGGGGCCATGACGCCGGACTGAAGGTCCACCGACCTCGGTCTCGAGCGCATGGCGCGAGGGCACGCCTGCCCGCGCAGTCGATCGCGCGGTGACTGCATGCCCTGTAACTGGTGCGCTTCTCCGCAAGGGGAAGCATGGTCCCCGGGACGAGTCACGCAACGGACAGCTGTCCCGTCCGTCGCGAGCCCGCCCCGGGGACCTGCGAGGCCTTCATGCCCACGGCGTCGAAGGCCTTTTTCTTTCCTGATTAGCGATGAATCTCAGCCAGGCGCAGGTCCCGTTCTGCCCAGGCGTCGGCTCGACAGGCGGCGCGAACGAGGCTAGGGATCATCGCGGGCAGATCGAAGCGGTGGTTGAACCGGTATTGGAACTCGGCGAGGTAGCGTTGCCCGTACTTTGGGGCTTTGAAGGCATGGTAGGTCCCGGCCAGAGATCGCTTAAGGTTACCCAACAGGGTGTTGACCCAGATGAAACGGGGGTGCTGCGCGCTTTGCTTGCCGGTGCCATGTGGGATCGGCTCATGCGTGCAACCGGCCTGCTGCACCCCGAGGAAGCTCGAGAGCCCGTCGCTGACCACATGGGTGCTGGGGGCAAGGGCCCGGCGTGCCCACCCGGTGACCGTCTCCGTACGCCAATCGGGCAGCACATCGAAGCGGACAAACAGGGGGCGGCCCTCACTGGTTTGTACGGCGGCGACGAAAGGGACCTTGTTCTCCGAGCCACGCCCGCGCTTGCCGCCGGTGCGCTCCCCGCCGAGGAAGGCATCGTCGAGTTGGACCACCGCCTCGAGTCGGCGGGTGGCCTCGCGGCGCGCCATCGCCTGCATGAGCTTGTGCTTGATGAGCCAGGCGCTGCGGTAGCACACCCCGAGCTGGCGCTTGAGCTCCAACGCCGAGATGCTGTTCTTGGCCTGAGTGAGCAGGAACATCGCCAGGAACCATACCGTGAGGGGCAACTTCGTGGCGGCGAAGACCGTCCCAGCGGTGAGACTGCTCTGAGCGCGGCAGCGGGCGCACTGCCACAGCCGTTGCCCGGCGCGCTCGAAGTTCGAATGCCATGGGCTGGCGCACTGGGGACAGACAAACCCGCGAGGCCAGCGAGCCTCGAAGAGCGCTTCCTCGCACTGCGCCTCGGTGCCGTAGCAGCGCTGAAACGCCGCCAGTGACATTCCGTGCTGGAACTGGATCCGATTCATCGGCATGGGCGTTCTCCTTCAACAGATCACGCCCTGCAACATACTCACCTCAGGGGCTCACCCCGTGAGCCCGGCTGAGATTCATCGCTAATCAGGTTTTCTTTTCCACCCCCCGGGGAACGAGTGTTCCCCGACCGGGGCACCGACTCCCCTTCACCCGAAGGAGAATGCAATGAGACGCGAGCTTGAGATCCGCTGTGTATCGACCGGGACCATCCGCACCAAGGGCCCGGACGGGACGCGCTGCGAGCTCCGCGAGGTCTTCCTCGAGCTGGACGGGCTGCCCGCGCGCCTGCAGGTCCTGGAGAGCCACGACCACGACCAGCACACCCGTGACGTCACCGTCGAGCTCGACGGGATCTGCGTCCGCAGCCGTAGAGGCCACGATGTCAGGCCGCCGCCGACCTCGACACGCCACATGCCGCTCGACTGGCTACTCGCAATCGCGGTGTGGATGAGGAAAGGCGAGCACCGCACGGTGCCGCTCTGGGTCCGCTCCATGGACCCGGCGGCGCTGCTGAGCGCGACCCCCGTCAGGGCGTGCGGCGCCCGGCGACCGGACCCGGTGTCGGACGCGGGCACCGCGACCACGCTGCGCTTTCCTCCGGCCCGGCTGCGGCTCCTCGTCGCCGGCAAGTGAGGGACGCCGGCCGGCGAGGAGGCGCTCGCTGTTCCCGACCGGGACCCCCTTCCGGGTTCCAGTCGCGGAACAGCGCGCCGCCCCTCGGAGGGTCATGCCGCGCAAAGCGCAGGACGGACGCGGATCCGTCCCCGTGCAAGCCCGAACTCGACACGTTCGCGAAGCGGAGGCCGATCTACTTCTCCTGCACGCCCTGCGGCGCTGGCGGCTCGATGCCGTATTCCTCGTAGAGCTCCTGCAGGGCCCCTTCGGGATCGCGCGCGTACCGCTCCCGGAAGTCGACGACCTTCCGGATACGCGAGCGCAGCCCGGTGTGTCGATCGATCCCGGGGGGATACAGCCGATCGTAGAGCGGTATCCACGCGCCGCCCACGCGTACCGACAGCGCCGGGTTCGGCACGTAGAAGCCGTGTCCCACGCGCACGAAGAGCCTGCGGTTGTAGGCGTAGTCCCGCGTCACCTCGTTCCGTGCCAGGACGCCGCTGAAGTAAGGACGGGTGCGCCGGCGCGCGGGCAGCACGACCTCGGGAAACGCCTCGCTCGCCCACAGCAGGTCGTCCACCTTGAACCCCACGCCACGGCCGTGCGGGTAGTTGACCCGCAGCTGGAAAAGCGCGACGAGCGCGTTGAAGACGAGGTACTCGATCAGGTGGGCGTCGAGCTTCACGAGCCTCCCGTCCACCATGACGTCGACCGCCTGCGGGGCGAGCAGCGCATACAGCCGCTCGAACGGCCCGCGTGCGAACCCGGGGTCGGTGAACGCGCGGAGCAGCGCGTGATGGAACGCGGCCCGACCGTGGTTGTCCGCGGCGGCGACGTCGGCCCCCCGGCGGAGGAGCGCCTCGACCAGCGCGACGTTGCCCGCGGCCGCCGCGAGCATGAGCGGCGTGTGGTTGAACGGGTTGCGGAAGTCCGCCCCGTGCGCGTCCGCGAGCCGCAGCACCTCCTTCGGGTTGCCGCTCTGGTAGGGTGCCCGGTCGCGCCTGACGTGGTTCGCTCCGAGCTCGCCGAGCCGGCCGCGCCGCTCGTCCATCACCGCGAGCATCCCCCGGGCGGGCTCGAACCGCAGGCGCGCGAGCCGCTCGACCCACACCGGCTCGTCGCTGAACACCGCGTACTCGAAGAGGCGCTGGCGCGGCTTGTTCGAGACGCTCTGCGGATCGAGCGCCTGGGCCGCCAGCTCGTCGAGGGCGGCCACGTCGAGCACCGGCCAGGGCACCGCCTGCTGGCGGAGCACCCCGCGGCGGACCTCCTCGGCCTGCTCGAGCTTCCCCTGGCTCTCGAGCCGGTGTGCCTCCTGCTGCCACTCCTCGCGCGAGGACCGCTGCTCGGCGAGGTCGAGCCGGTCGCGCGCGGTCGCGAGCCCGAGGAGGCCGAGCATCGGGTGCGCGACGTCGGACTCCACGATGTAGAGGTTCTTCACCGCCCGCGTCGCCGCCACGTAGACGGCGTTGATGAAGAACTTGTAGGCCTCGAGCGACTTGTCGGTCTTGTCGGCCGCGCGTGCGTACTTCAGCTCGCCCGCGGCGACGTCGGCCTCGGCGAGGCCGGCGGCGATCGCCTCGAAACTCCGCCGCTCGCTCGACACGAGCTCGAAGAGAATCACGCTCTCGTACTCGAGCCCCTTCGCCTCCTGCACCGAGAAGACGAGCGGCGTGCGGAAGCGCTCGCGCGCCGCGGGCTTCAGGTCGTCGCGCAGCACCATCACCGCGACCCGGGCCGAGGCCCGGGTCCTGCGGTCGAGCTCGCCGACGAGCTCCGGGTCGGCGCGGAACAACTCCACGGTGCCGGGCTCCTCCGAGACCGACGCCACCAGGTAGTTGCTCTCCCGGTCGATCGAGCCGAAGCGAAGCTGCTTGATGCGCAGCAGCCGGTTCGCGACGCCGACGACGCCGGCGGCGTTGCGGTAGTTCGCGCGCAGGACGTGGAGGAGCTCTCCCGGCGCCGACACGCCCGCGCCGAAGAAGAGCGTCTTCAGCTGCGTCCAGGAGAAGAAGTTCGGATGCACCACCTGATTCGAGTCGCCGCAGAGGAGGAACCGGCCCGGCCTGCGCAGGGTGCGCAACGCGAGCGCGAGCTGCACGTTCGTGAGGTCCTGGACCTCGTCGACGACCACGAAGTCGTAGCGCGCCGGCGCCTCGGCGAGGTAGTGCTGGGCGACGACGTTCGGGTCGTAGCAACCGGCGGTCTTCAGCCAGGCGAGGTAGCGCTCGAAGAGGTCGTACACCCAGGCGCGGTCCTCCTCCAGGAAGATGGACCGTCGCACGCCGAGCGCCAGGTACTCCTCGCGCGAGAGCCACGGTCGCTCGACGGCGAGGCCGGTGAGAACGCCCTGGAACTCCTCGTAGAGCGCGTGAGCGAGCGCCGGGCGCACCCGCGGCTGGCGCGCGAGCCAGCCCCTGAAATCGCGGTACTCGAGGCCGTTCCCCTCCGGGACGCGGATGGATTCGAGCAGTTCGCCGGAAAGCGAGGAAGTCCGCGTTCTGGTGCTCGCCCTCGTAACCGTGCGAGTAGTAGAGGTCGCGGGCGTGGCGGGCGAGGAACGTCGAGCGCGTCACGTACAGGAGATCGCCCGCGACGAGCTTCATCTTCTCGAGCGCGAGCGCGGTCTTGCCGCTTCCGGCCGAGCCCACGATGACGAGCGGGGCAGGCAGTCCGAAGAGCGCCTCCTGCGCGTCGTCGAAGCTCAGCACCTTGTCAAGGAGGTTGAAGCGAGGGTTCGCCGGGTTGACGAAGCCGAGCGGCGCGAGCTCGTCCTCGGGCGGGCCGCCGCCGCGGAGCGGCTCGAGCTTCGATTCGTCCACCCGCGCGCCGCGCAGGAAGCGCGACTTCTCGTAGGCGTGGTTCTCGATCACCTCGAGCAGGAGCGCGTAGCGCTCGCGGTCCCGGCGGGCGAAGCGGAGGAGCAGCCGGTTCGCGTCGTCGAGCTTCGCCCGGTAGTAGCCCTCGCGGCCGAGCTTCTTGACATCGGCCGAGTACAGGTCGTCGCGCTCCAGCATCGCGACCACTTTCTCGTAGCGGGAGCGCACCGGGGCCGGATCGAGATCGCGATGGACGAGGATTTTCACCGGGAGGAGTCAGTCCGGAGGCCCTTCGCTCCCTCAGCACCCGGTCCGGCGAGGCGGGAGAGCGCGAGCGACGCAGCCCTCGCCGAAAACCGGCCGCGGCGGTGCGCCGCGTTCGACCCTTCGGCCGCGGAACCCGGTCGCCCGGAGATGGTCGGCGACGGCGCCCGGAAACCGCGGCGGAAACCGCACGCTCTGCGGGGCGAGAGACCCGCACCACCAGTCTTGCCCTCGGCAGATGCTCACTGGAAGGGATTCCTCACCGTCAGCCGTCCGTCGAGCACCTGACCGTCCTGCATGTCCTCCGACAGCAGCACTTCGCATCCGGCGAGGAGCGCCGATGCGACGATCATCGCGTCGTACACCGCAAGGCCGTACCGCTCGACGATCTCCAGTCCCTTGTCGTGGGTCGCCTCGGTGACCGGCACGACCGTGCAGACCGCGCGGATGACCGCGAGCGATTCCCGCGCTTCGGCGACCGACATGCCGAGCTTGCGCGATGTCACCGACGCGAATTCGTTCAGCACCTGGACGCTGACCACCCCGCCGCCCGAGAGCTCCGCCTCTGCGCGGTCGGCCTTCGCCTCGTCTGCGGAAAGAAGGTAGAGCAGGACGTTCGTGTCGAAGGACCGCTCAGCCGCGCCCATGCGCTTCGAGCCGGTCGAACTTGAAGTCCGCGGGCAGGCGCCCCCGGTATTTCCTCAGCCGCGCGAGGAGCTCGCGCGGGCCGGGACGCCGGCGCACCTCGAAGGCGCGCGCGCCGGCGACATGGATCTCGATCTCGTCGCCTTCCTTGAGTGCCAGCGCCTCGACCACCGCTGCAGGCAGTCGCACCGCCAGGCTGTTGCCCCACTTCGAGACCTGCATCGTGAACCCTCCGACCGCTCTGGATATACACACTTCAATTGTATATCAATGAACCCCGAGAACGCGAGTGTTTCGGTGTGCCTACGACGCGACCGATCACTCGCGGGCCTGGATCGCCTTCGGCAGCGCCGGCATCACCAGCGCCTCGCCCGGCCGCCAGACCCACCGCTTCGGACCCGGCCCGCTGCTGCACTCCCCGTCCGCGCGTGCGCCGCGCTGCCCGCCGGCACTTGGCGGCTCCAGATGGAGGGGCAGAGCCGCGTCGCCCATGTCGAGCAGGAGCGCGCTCGCGAACGCTGCCGACGGCCCCGTCTCGTACGGCAGCGGCTTCAGGAATCGCCGCCCCTGCCGCACGAGCTCGACGAGCAGCGCCCGCTCCAGCAGGTGCTCGAAGGGCAGCCACTCGGGCGTCACCGCCATCATCGCGAGCGTGTCGGCGTGTCCCAGGCCCTCGGCCGCGGGCCGGATCGTGCACCCGACGATGAGCCGGGTGTCGGGCTGCTGCGCCTTCGCGAGCAGCTCGCGCTCGAACCGCCGCGCGAGCTGCCGGCCGGTCGTGCTGTCGAGCGCGAGCAGGCAGTCGGGCAGGTGCTTGAGCACGATCGAGTAGCCGTCTCCGCGCTCGATCAGGTCCTTCACCTCCGCGACGAGCAACGCAAGCGGCACGTGGTCGCCAGCGGCATCGAGCCGCAATGCGCCGAAGAAGGCCGCCCGCCGCGCCTTCAGCCCTTCGCTGTCATCGGGCCGGAACGGCTCCGGTATGAAGAGCCGGCTCGCGAGCGGTGCGCCCTTGGCGTCGATCTCGGCCGCCGCCTCGAGGAGGTACTTCCGGATGACGAACCAGGAGCGCTTCCCCTCCATCCGCGGCGACCACCGGCTGAACCCCGCCCGGTCCCAGAGGAGATGCAGTAGCCCGCGCATCGAGAGCCGACGCTGCGCAGCCGACACGCTCTGCGACGGGGCCGAGGGCGCCTGCGCAGGTCTCGGCACGGACACATGCGACAGCGGGAAATCCAGCCGCACCTCGACCCGCTCCGGGCCGCGCTCGATGACGGCCTCGCCGAGCAGATCCCCGAGCCCGGTCTCGCCAGGAGGCGCCTCATAGGATGGACACGAGGGGTGATGCGCGGCTCCCGTCCCGGGCATCCGCTTGATGACGAGCTGCGCATGCTGCGCGACGTACATCTCGATGCCGCGCTCGACACACAGGCACCTCGGCCGCTCGTCGGTGCCGTAGACCTCGGCAAGCGCCGCCTGGATCCCGGGACTGTCTCCCCGGTAGGCCGTGCCAAGGATCTGGTAGGAGGACTCGGCGTGCATGGTCGGGTGCCCGCCGATTCTGCCGCCCTCCGGGCGGGGTTCGAGGCCCGGAGAGCCCTCTGGACCGGGGCGATCTAGCGGGACCTGTAGAGGGCGAGTCGCTGGCGCAGCACCAGATTCCCAACACCGATCGCCTGCCTTGGTCGGACCGCAAGCCACGCCAAGCGAGCGAGGTCGGCGAGCAACGGTAGAACGATCCGAGCGAAGGCGATCACCCGCACATCATGCCGCCGCAGCGCGGGGGCACGTCAACCTGAAGCTACGAATTTCGCAAGCGTCCAGTTCCGAGTTCCCGGGGACCGATCTTCGGCCGCTTGCTCGATGACAGCCGGGCACACGTCCTGCGGGCGCCGTCAATCGAGACTGCTTGGCCGCAGCTCCATCCAGCGCCGACCCGGCACCCTTTCCACGCGTACCCGATCGCGGGTCGGGTTCATGAGGTACGTAAGAAAGCAAAGATCCCTCACGTTCGAGAGCACTTCAGGCTGCAGCACCGCGGCGTTGCGACCGGTGCAGCGCGCCGACTTCGCGAGCAGCCCGTTCTGACGCTGCGCCTTCAGGTAGCGACCGAGCTGCTGCGTGAAGGCGTAATCGTACCGGTCGACGAGCCGTCGCTCGCGCCGCTCCCTGCCCCGGAGGTCGATCAGGATCGCGTCGCATCGCGCGTTGAAGACGCGCCGCTCGCCGACGATGTCCCGGTCCTCGTGCGGGTAGCTGTCGGTCACGAACCGGTGCCAGTGGTGGACGGTCTCGTAGACCGTCGTCCCGAGCTCGAGCGATCCGTACCAGACCCCGTATGCCAGGCCGTCGGAGAACCGTGTCGCGTGCCAGTTCTGGGCGAGGAAGGGGTAGGTGATGACGGTCCCGTAGTCGAACGGGCGGGTGATGAGCGGCGCGGGGCTGGGGAGCCGGGTCTCGCGCTCGGTCGCGATCGCGACGGCCTGGTCCTCGGCATCGGCCGAAAGGTCATCGAACAGCCGTTGCGGCCCTCGGATCGCCTTGATGTTGCGGACGAGGTCGCCATGAAAATCGACGACGTCGCGGATCAGGGCGTCGAACACCGACCGCGAGCCTAGCGTCCGCGCTCGAAATCGAGGTAGCGACGGACGGCCAGGATGCCCTCGAAGCCGTGACGCTTCATGACCTCGAGGGGCGCGATGTCGCCGAAGCGCCGGCTCGGCGTGCTCACCCAGCGGTACGCGAGATCCCGGTCGCGCGGAAAAATGATCCGCAGCGCCTTGTGGATGCCCAGAAGGTGTCCGGCCCGGGCAAGGAGGTCGGCGCTGTCGGCGAGGGGCTCGCCGCGCCGGTAGCGCGCGACGGTCGAGCGGGACTGCGGGGACAGGCCAAGGAGCACCGCCTGGTCGGCGGGCGAGAGCCCCCAGTGATCGAAGAGCCTCACCAGCATCCTGGCGAGTCGCTCGCGGCTTTCCCGGTCGTGGAGGTCGACTGGATCGGCTCGTTCGAGCACCGCACTCACGCGTGGTCTCTCTGTACTAATTAATACAATAAATGTACCAGATCGAACAAACCCGTGCAATCGGGTCCCGGGTCGTCAGCTCGCGCGCGCTGCGCGAACGTACATTTCGATCCCGCGCTCGACACAGCGGCACCTCGGCCCGGTGCTGGTCCCAAGAATCTGACAGGCGTACATGGTCGATCGCCGATTCTGCCGCGCTCCAGGTGGGGCCCGAGGCCCGGGGAGCCGGGCGCAGCGGGGCCGTCTCGCGGGACCTGTGGAAGGGCATGCAATGTTGCGCGTTCAGCCTGACTTTACAAGTACTATCATGATAGTTGTGATAAAGTTCATAAAGAATCGGTAAAGAGAAGGTCTTCCCATGAAAAAGCCCCCGGTCACCAGGAAGCGCGCCACTACCTCCGCTGCTGCGAGGCACACCGTCCGGCGCCCGACGCCCCGACCGGCCCGGCGCCCGGCAGGCCCGGTCATCCGCTTCGGCCTGCCCGGCCAGGCCGTGACCGTGGGCGTGGAGGGCACCCTCAAGCTCCATCCGGCGGGCCGGGCCCTGCTCGAGCGGCTCACCCGCGCGGTCGTCAGGCGCATCGAGCGCGTGCCGGAGAAGACGGCTCTCGACCTCCTCAAGCAGAGCACCGACGCCGAGATGATGGTGTCCTTTGCCACCACCGTGGAGGCTTTTCCCGAGGTGTCCACGGTGCGCATCGATCCGCTCGCCAAGGCTCGCGCGCGAGGGATGGGCCTGCGGCGCGAAATCCTCGCGCGAGAGGACATGCTCACCCTTGCCGAGGCGGCGCAGGCGCTCGGGCTGACCCCGCCGGCGGTCAACGACCGCTTCCGGGCGGGACGGCTCATCGCCCTCGAGGCGGGCGTGCGCGGGCGACGCTACCCCGCATGGCAGTTCGAGGACGAGATCGCCGGCAGGCCGCTCGAGGCAGTGCTCAAGTCGCTCAGGGGCCTGAGCCTCTGGACGATCTACCGGTTCTTCACGACGCCGGACAGCTCGCTCGAGGCCGAGACGCCGCTCGCGGTGATGAGGCGCGGGGATGTCGCGGCGGCGGTCGAGGCGGCGAAGCTCTTCGCGCGCGGCGAGCAGGGCGCGCATTGATGGCGAGCGGGAGCCCGCCGCCACCGCCCGACCACCTCGACCGCAGCGACCTTCCCCTCGTCACCGTCGACCCCGCCGCGCTGCTGCGTCTTTTCCCGCTCGGCAGGGCGCCGATCCATTTCCGTGTCGCACGCAAGGGGCAGAAGGCTTACCGGTTCGATGCGCCGGGCGCGGAGTTCGGCGTCCTGTACTGCGCCTTCTCCCTGGAGGTCTGCTTCGCCGAGACGCTGCTTCGCACGCGCGCGTACGAGACCCCCGCGGATCAGCCCACGCTCATCGACGAGAGCGAGCTCCGCTCGAAGGGCATCGCCAGGCTCGGCGGCGCCGCCGGCGGGGAACTGGTCCTCGCGGACCTGACCGGGACGGGGCTCGTGCGTCTGCACGTCGACGGGAGCATCTCCACGGTGGCCCGCTACACGGTGCCGCGCCAGTGGTCCCTCGCCCTGCGGAAGCATCCGAGGCGCGTGGACGGCATCCGGTACGTCTCCCGGTTCATGAACGCGCAGCCGGCCGTCGCGCTGTTCGATCGCTGCGGCGATCGGCTGGTCGTGCGCCACACCCAGCCGCTCGTCGAGCACCCGGACCTGCCGCGCATCCTGGATCTCTTCAACGTCGGGATCTGATTCCGGCCTGCCCGACACCGGTCGCGCGGCGCTCCGACATCCTCGCGCTTCTTCGTCGCGTGCTCGAGATCGCTCGAAGCACGGGCATATGCAAGATGAGGGAAGGGCGTCCGGTCCGGATGCCCTTCCGCCCGCACATCACGCCGCGAGCCGCTTCCGCGCGTAGTACACGTCCAGAAAATCCGTCCCCGGATCGCGCGGCACGTACACGGCCACGGCACGCTTGCGCTTGCCGGCCGCGAGCCGGTGCGAGAGCGCGTACGCTGCGGCCTCCCCGCAGTAGTTCTCGTCGCAGTCGGCGAAGATGCTGACCGCGATCACCGTCGCAGGGACCTCGACCGCCTCGAGCGCGCCAGCGTTCCCCGCCGCCCAGACCGGGAGGCCGAGCGGCAGCTGCGCCGCGAGCGCCGTCTCGATCCCCTCGGCGAGCGCGAGCTCGTTCTCCGGCTCGAAGAGCCGGATCGCCGCGCCTCGCACGCCCGCCGAGAAGAGCTTCTTCACGCCGGGGACCGGGGCCTTGGCACCATCCGCGAGGGTCGCCGATCCACCGTCTGCACCTTCGCCAGCCTGGAAGCTGCATAGTGTTTGCCGGCTCGCGGTTGCTGGCCTGTCGTGCTCCAAGAAGAGAGCGGACGTTCGGGGACTTCGCTGACCAGCGAGGAGCTGCCGCTTGCGGTTCGGGCTTCGAAGCGCGCCTCTTTTCTCTCAATTGGATGTCGATTCCACATGCCCCTGTTCGACAAGGCCAGGAAGGTGAATCCTCTTAACTCTTATAGGAGTACGGAAATGGCCAAGAAAAACACGATCTGCCTGTGGTACGACGGCACCGCTTTGGACGCCGCTCGGTTCTACGCCGAGACCTTCCCCGACAGCGCCGTGGGCGCGGTGATGCGAGCACCCGGTGACTATCCTGACGGCAAGCAGGGCGATATCCTGACCGTCGAGTTCACCGTGGCAGGCATTCCCTGCCTCGGACTCAACGGCGGGCCGCAGTTCAAGCACAACGAGGCGTTCTCATTCCAGATCGCGACCGACGATCAGGCCGAAACCGATCGCTTGTGGAACGCGATTGTAGGAAACGGCGGCCAGGAAAGCGCGTGCGGGTGGTGTAAAGACAAGTGGGGCCTGAACTGGCAGATCACGCCACGCGCCCTCACCGACGCGATCTCCGACCCTGATCGCGCGGCGGCCAAGCGTGCGTTTGAAGCGATGATGAAGATGAGAAAAATCGACATCGCCGCGATCGAGGCGGCGCGGCGGGGCTGAAAAGCGAGGTGGTCAACGGCGATCAGACATCGGCGCAAGGGTTGCGTTGCAAACGCGGGCTAAGAATTCAACGTCGCCGAAGAGGAACCAGGTAGAGGCTCAGTGCGCGCTGATCAGACCGTGATCGCCGCGTACCAGTCGCGACGAAGATCAAGTGGGACACGTCGATCCTTGGACTGACAGATAAACTGCCGCTTGCGTATGCGGTGCGCGAGCTCAATCCCCGCGAGAGTGGTCGCGGCCGTGGTGAACGACTTGAACCCGCGCATCGTCCCACAGCGTGCCTTAATCGCTCGGTGGTCTTGCTCGACGACGTTGTTCAGATACGCGCACGTTCGCACGTGCACGCCCCGCCATACGGGATGCTCACGTCGCAGCAGCCGCAGCGCTTGGTGGCTCGGCCAGTGCCCGTCAAGTGTGACTTTGCGGGGCGGGCGATTCGGATGAGAGGAGAATGCCTTCCGGAAGAACGCTCGGGCCGCAGCGATGCCGCGGTCTTCACGCAAGAGGAAGTCGACGCTACGGCCCTGCTTGTCGACCGCTCGATATAGGTAGCACCACTGACGTTTGACCGAGATATAGGTTTCGTCAACGCGCCAGGAGCAGCCGACCGGACGAGAGAATCGATCCCAGCGCTTCTCGAATTGGGGCACGTACCGTTGGACCCACCTGAAGATCGTGCTCGGCGCCACCGAGATGCCGCGCTCGAGCATCATGGCGGTGAGGTCGCGGTAAGAGAGCTTGTACGTCACGTACTACCGGACGCACAGGAGGATGATCTCCTGATCGAAGTGACGACCCCTAAACATCGGATGGCGATAGCGACAAGCCATGGCGGTCTCCGGTGTGGCGGGATCGCGAGTCTACCCGGTGGCCGATGCAACAGAACCCGAAAGACAAAGGCCCCGATTGGGGCCTTTGTGTTGTGGGGAGTGCGCGAGGTCTTCGCGCGCCCATCACCGGGTGCTGCAGGCAACAGCGGTCGGAATGCCGCAGACGATGATCTTCTGGATTGTCCTGTTCTCAGGATAACTCGTGTGCGCGGTGCTCGGATTTTCGAGAAAGCCGAAGTAGGTCGGCTTGTTGGATACGATCACGTCAACGGTCCGGTACCTCGCGCCCGCTTGCTGTTTGCTGCCGTGCAACGGGTAGGACAAGAGGTCGTTGGGGTCGGAAAAGGCGACTACTTGAATCGGCTCCCTCTCTGCCGCCGATAGGCCGAGAGCGCGCAGTCTGAATTTCTGCGCGGTACCGAACCGAAGGATCAGCTCGTTGAGCGGATCAGCAACCTCGTTGGTGGGCGGTGCGCCCGGAGCAATTAGGATGCGCGTGTCCTCGCCCGGAGCCGCGAGCGAGAGGATGGGAATCTGATTCGCACCCATGAAGATCTGCGCCGTGCGCGCGAACGTCTGCTGCGCAGCCGCGCGATCGGCGGTTTTGCTCATCTTCAAGAGCGTATCGAAGAACACCTTGCTCCCTAGACTTTCCGTGACAGCAAAGAGCGGCGCCTCTTCCGTCTCCGCGCGACGTTTGATCGATAGGGCTGATTTGTCAGCCGAGCGCGTCCCGGCTGCGCGCTCGATCGCTTGCGCCATCTGATCGCGAATGCGTTCGCGGGTGGGACCGACGTAGACCATCGCATCGGCCAGGCAATCGTCCAACAGACCGCTCTTTAGGGCGTCGTTGAGATCGGCCCGCTGATACGGATATTCCGGCTCGCCTTGGCAGAACTTGGCTTCCGCCGTATTGCGGTCGTCGTGTCGGTCGTAACAGAGGGTCTTCTTGAGCGGTATCGTCGCCGGCGACCACACGATGGCGTGTGTCCACAGCGCTTTGCCATTGATAGGAAAGGCAAGCGAGTACAACTCGGTTTCGCCGTCGAAGACTTCTCGGTTGTTTGCGAGGTCTTTTTCGTCGATGCGCCTGTCGCTGCCGAGGATCTCGAGCAGGCTATTGTTGCTCTTGACGACCCAGTCGGTGCCGTGCGTACACATGCCGTGGACGAGAAATACATCCACGTCCTTCACTTTCGTATTGGCGAGCATCTCAGCGATGCCGATAGCCCGGGGTGAGTCTCCAATGATCTTCGGGGTGGCATACGGAGTCGCACAGGCAACAAGGAGGAATGCGACCGGAGAAAGCATGAGTTTCTTGATCATCCGTGCGCTCCTTTGCGTTCGAGAGCAGTTCTGGCGTTCGGGTCGATATCACACCGACGATCCTGCGCTCGCTCCATACCCCAGTGCAAGGAATCGCATGCAAGGGAGTTCTGCCGGAGTCGTTCGCTACGGGTTTTGCCGGGGTTGCGCGGTTGGGCACAAAGGCCCAGGGCGGGCTAATCCATCCGGCCTATTGATCCCGTTTCAACGATCGGTTCAGAGTCGACCGACGCCGTCGCTCTGACGAGTCCGATCCGGGAGGCCCACATGTGGAAAGCCACCGCGTTCAATAGCAACCGTGTGTGGGGTCCGATCACGGTCATCGAGTTCGAGGAGGGGGTGTTCACCAGTGAGCGGGTGCTTCAGGCGGCTAAAGGGCCCCTTCCCGCAACACATCAGCATCTCCTCCGGTACCTCGAAGAGGAGGCGAAGTCCCCCGAACTCTCGCGTGACGCCATTGAAGTCTGGGGGAAAGCCGCTCAGGCGGAGTCGGAGCATTTCGATTGGGCAGGTGCACCGAAGCTCAAGGTACTCGAGGAGGCGCTTGCGCTCTACCCTCTCGGTGAGCAAACACCGAGCACAGCGGGGAAGCCATCAACGCTCGCGTGGCACGACCACACCGGCGTGATCATCCCGCTCACTGGCGACGAGGAGCGCGTCCTCCTTGAGTACACGCCAAGCACGGCCAACGAGCATCGGCTGGAGCGGCTTAAGTTCCGCTATGCCGGTTCCGAGTATGTCCTCGAAACGATACTCGACTGGCGCGGGTATTTCGGCCGGAAGAGCGGGCTCATCGACGGCTGGAGAACGATGCGGCGCAGCGGCAAAGGTTTCGTCGCGTCGCTCAAGGGCACGTTCGGGATCGTAGTTGGTTCCGTCTTGCGTCGTCTCACCCGTCCGGAGCCGACGCCCGAATGGGACCGGACGGCGAAGCCCCGGCTCATCCGGATGTCGGAGAAGTATCGCCACATCGCAGCGGCCTGTCCCGATCTGTCCACGATGGCACCGGTGGCGCACGATCGGGCAGCCGTCTTCGTCCACGGGACGGTTTCCTGCGGCATTCAAAGCTTGAAGGATCTCTACCCGGCTCCAGCGCTCCCGCCGGGGCCCATCTACCGGTACGAACACGACACGTTCCTCAAACTGCAGACGAACGGTCTCGAGCTTGCCGGGCTCATCCGGGACCGCATCGACGCGAAGCACCTCCTCATCGCGGCCCACTCGCGTGGCGGGCTGGTAGCGAAGATCGCGGCGCACCAGCTCAAGAACGACAGATATCCGGCGGACGTCTCCCTCTGCACGTTTGGAACCCCGTACTTGGGCACGCCGCTCGTCGCGCAAGGGAAGAAGGCGCTCAATCTCCTCTACAAACTCGGAGAGGACATGGTGGGCGCCATTCCCGGCGTGACGCTGCTCACGAAAGGCTTCTTCTGCGTGGTGGATGCTCCCACCCTTCCGTCCGGGATCAGCGTCATGGACGAGGATTCAGACGGTCTTCCCGCGATCGCGATGCTTGGCGATCTCGCGAAGACCCGCGCGTGGGGGAGTGACTTCGACATGAACGGAGCGCCATCGGGCTTTGGGGTCATGGTGGAGGGGGCACTCTTGGGCGCGCTCGAGGGTCGACCGCATGACCTCGTGGTGCCGACGGCGTCAGCGCTTGGATTTGGCAGGGCACAGCCCATACTGTCCTGCTCCCACGTCCACTACTTTGGCGAACCAGCGGTGCAGACAGCGATAGCAGCGTTCCTTGTTCCGGCTACAGCTCCCGTTCCGCCCGCACCTCCCGCTTCGGTTACAGCTCCCGCTCCGGTTGCAGATCCACCCGATGTCGCGGGCGCCTCTTCACCCTCATCCAGGAGAGAAGACCATCCCGATCATCTCGTCATTGGCGGTGTTCGAGTTCCAAAGCGGACGGAGAACCCGCAGGGAGGGACCGAGGAGAAGCCTGCCGATCCCTATGCGCGCCTTAAGGAGCAGCGCGACAAGGCGGGGGAGTCCAAGCTCAAGCCCAAGCCCAAGTGAGCGACCAGGGCAGGCTCGAGGAGCATAAGCCGCAGTAGCGGCCCATCACCGTAGGTCAGCACGCTGGCGGCGCGAAAGGCAAGGCCCCGAGTGGGGCCTTCGTGTTGTGGGTCAGGTCGGGGACTACTTCAAGTACGCGGGGCCGTGTTTGCGCAGGCGGACAGTGGTGTGCTTGGTGCTTTTCTTGCGGTCGTTCGACGCGTCTTTGCCGCCGGTGATCGAGAACTCATAGGAGAACTCCACGGTATCTGCGCGTGAGAGCGTCTTCGCGTTATCGTCCTTGAGCCGTATGACGATCGTGCTTGACTCCGCGGGGGCGACGTAGAGGGGGAGCCGGTCCACCTGTTTCTTCCAAAAGAATTCGCCAGTCGGTACTTCGCCGGGAGCTGGTGTGTCGCCCGGAATCCTGACGCCCCCTTCTTTGCGCTTTGGCAGAGCGACGTCGAAGTCGAAGTTCGGGCCCGGCTTCGTGACGGCGAGGGACTCCACATAGCCGCCGTGAATCGTCGTATTCACGAACTCGAGCGCGAGCACGTAGTGCGCGTGCTCCGTCCAACTGGCTAAGACGCGCGATGCCATCGGGCCTTCGTTCTTGAGGAACGTCACCAGCGCATCGGCCCCCTTGATCCCGAGATCGGCGAGGCTTTTCGAGCCTCCGGAGATCATGGCGGCGATGAAGGCAATTTCCGCGCCGGTGAGGACCGCCTGCGGTTCCCGGCTGCGCGACGCAATCCCCGTTGGTCTCATGGAAGCGGCCATGTGTTGTTCCTATTGAAGGCGGTAAGGGGCGAGTGTACCCAGGCGCCGGGATGTGCCACGGAGACACGTTTTGGCGACGCCATGGAAAGCACGGAGAGATGCGGGGCTAGGCGCTTTCTTGCACGGTTTGACGGATTGCCGAACTAATGGCCGCTAGCGACCGGCCGATCACCGCCTGTTGGTGTCGCCCCTCCCGTGGACGATGCGGACGTAATCCAGGTCACCTCACGCACCCAGCGGCGCACGTTGTAGCGATGACGTTTAGAAAGGTCTGCTGCGCATTCGCAAGATGGGATTCGCAGTTAGTTCTTGCGACAGAACCAAGAAGCAAGGGCCCTGGGACTCCCAGAGCCCTTGGTAACGGCCTAGTCGCGGCAGCGGGAGGGGAGACCGCTATACCGGCTGGCCGAACTCGACATCAACGGGGGTCGGAGTGTGCACGACTGCGCCGGTCGGCTTCAGCTCACCGTTCGACCGATTGATGCGGAACACGACGATGGTATCGGTGTTCTGGTTGGCCGCGTAGAGGAAGGTCCCCGAGGGGTCGATGTTCATCCCGCGCGGCCACTCCCCGAGCGTCGACTGCCAGCCGATCACTTTGAGCCTACCCGTGTGCTGGTCGATGTCGAACATGGTGATACTGTTGTGGCCGCGGTTCGTGTTGTAGAGGAACTGCCCGCTCGGGTGGATGCGGATCTCGGCGGTGGTGTTGGTCCCGGTGAAGCTCTTGGGCAGCGTCGAGATTGTCTGCAGCCAAATAAACGCGCCTCGCACTGGATCGTAGTTGAAGACCGTGATGGTGGAGACGAGCTCGTCGAGGACGTACGCGCGTTGTCGGTTGAGGTGGAAGGCCATGTGGCGCGGACCGGAACCCGAGGCCACGGGGGCAAACGGCACGGTGTTCTGGCTAAACAAGCCCGTGCCGAGGTTGAGATTCAAGACGTTGACCTTGTCCGCGCCCAGGTCGACGCCGAAGATGTGATTGCCGTCGAGGTCGGTGAGGATCTGGTGCGCGTGTGGCCCTTCCTGGCGGGCGGGATTGGGGCCGGTGCCGTTGCCTACACTCTGGAACTCATCGGTCCTCGGGCCGATGGATCCGTCGGACAAGATCCGAAAGACCGGGAAGTCGCCGGAGGTGTAGTTGGCCGCGAGGAGGTACTTGCCTGAAGGGTGCACGCTCAGATGGGTGGTGTCCTTCCCGTTCGCCGACGCGGTGTTGAGGAAGGTGAGCTTTCCGGTCGTCTGATCGATGGCGTAGGCACTCACGTGGCCATCGGTCTCCTCGTTGACCGAGTAGAGATGCGTCTTTGATGGATCGAGCGCGAGGTATGACGGGTTCGAGGCGGGAACGATTTGGACCGGAGTGAGGTCACCATCGCGAGAGTGCATCCTGAACACGTAGATGCCGGCCGCCGAACTCGGATGAGTTCCGCCGGGCGGGACGCCCGGAGCCGTATAGGTGCCGACATAGACGAATCGTGCCGTGGCGCGCGACGGTTTATCGTCCGAGTCGTGATCATGATCTTCGGCAAACGTGCGAGGTGCGACGCCGGCAAGCGCCGTCGCACCGAGGAGCGGAAGAAATTGCCGACGGGTGATACCGGACGGAGCAGGCTTCGAATCGCGGGTGTCGTTGTCTGACGGAGCCATGGGAACTTTCCTCCTTTGTTGTCGAGAGACGGTGGGGTGTTCCAGACGCGCGCAACCTCATTAGATCAGGCTTGAGCGCGTCGTCTAGTAAACCAACCGTAGCGGTGGAAGACAAGCGTTTTTCCATACATGAGCAGGACGGCGCCTGTCCTTCCCGGTTTACGTCCCGGGACGTAAACGGTGGCGACGCCAACGCGCAACGGCAGACGTCGGAGCAGAAGTACTGGAACGCCCTGATGCCGAACTATCGAACTATCCCGAACTAATCGTCGGAAAGGTGCAATTAATTGATCGAAATTGACGCGAGAGAGGTAGGTGAACGTGCGGGGACCTGTGGGCGACCTCGCACGCTCACGTAGGCCCGCCTGTGCCGGCGTGCGTTTGTGTCTCGCGCCAACCGGAGCTTGCGTGAAATTTGCGTGAGTCAGCTCCGCAAAGTGCTGCATGGTGCTGCAAAAGACGCAACGGGCGTCCTCGTAAGATGTTGATTTCAAAATCGCTGCAGCTTTTAATCCGTTGGTCGCAGGTGCGAATCCTGCACGCCCTAAGAAGCCATTCAGGGACTTAGTGTGTTCCGCGGTCCCGCGCCGAAGTAGAACGTAGGGAAATGGCTGAGATCACTCGTGGGTCAGTCCGGCGGCTTCCACTCGCCGGAAGCGTTCGCGACGGAGCCGCCGTCGAAGACCAGCCGGGTCGACCCGCCGGGCAGCACCACTCGGCCGCAAGCCGGGGTCGATCGCCGCGCAGCGCGTCGCAAAGCCTGGCGTGCAACACGCCGAACGGCATCGCGGCGTACTCCTTTCCCGACAGGGCGAGGAGCGGCGCGGCGTACTGCTGGCCGGACCGTTCGGCGCCCTTGGCGGTTCCCTCGACAGCGAGGACGACTGCCCAGAGATCGTCCGCGACGGCCTCGGGAAAAGGCGGCAGGAACGTGCGGTAACCGCCGCCTGCGAGGGCGGCCACGAGCGCAGGCACGGCCTGGGCCAGGACGGTCAACCACTCGCAGCCGCTGTGGAAATCACCGAAGCGCGGGAACCGGAGCGCCCACTGCGTCGCGTAGATGCTCATCGGATGCGCGTCGCGGCGGTGGCGGGATCGCAAGGAGAAAAGCGGGGAGAAGCGGGCAACCCGCAACCGGGAACGTTCAACCTGCGACCGGCAACCGCCCGGACCGCATCAGCAACCATGGGGCGTCGCGATCCGGGCTTGCGCTATCGGGCGCGCGCCCGGCCTGGAATGCCTGATCCCGTTCTGTACAGGTGGCTGGAAGCTTCTCCCCGGCCGCGTGCGGGCACTCGTCGTGCGCCCGGCGGGCGGCACCGCCGGGCGGGCACGGCGGATCACTCCGCCAGCCCCGCGATTCGTGCGAGCTCGTCCGGCACGTCGATCTCGAGCCGTTCGCGGTTGAGATCGGCGACCTCGTCGAGAAGCCGCGTGGCACGGGCCTCTTCGCGCGCGAGCTTCGTGCGCAGCTCGGCGAGCAGCGCAGGATCGGCGGTCTGCAACGTGACCGTGACCGCAGTGCGCCGCCCGAAGCCCCAGCTTTCGGTCTCGCCGACGAGCTCGGCCGGCAGCGCCCGCACGTCCTCCGGCCGCACCATGTCCGGCTTCTGTCCCTCGACGATCGCCCGGTAGAGCGCTGCGCGCCGCTTCGCCGCCTCGGCTTCGGCAAGGCGCGCCGAGACGCCGAGCGCGGCATTGCGCAGCGCCAGCGCGGCGCGGATCGTCGCGACGGCCAGGGCGGCGGTTTCTACGAGTGCGAGATCCTCCGCGGCGCGTCGGGCGATCTCGGCGGCCTTCTGCTCGACGGCGGCCTTGTTCCAGGGCGAGATCGCCGTGGCGGTGTAGGCGCTCTTCACCGCGGTCTCGCGCTCCTTCATCGCCGACTGCATGCGCTCGGCCACCTTGTGCCAGCGGGAGAGGGTGAGCGTGTGTTTCATGATCGCGTTCCTTCGATGCGACTCGCGCGATGTGGGCGCGAAGAATACGCAGCGAGCGCGCGCGGTTTCAAGTGTTTTGATGACGAGCGAAGCTACGCGTTGCGCTCAAACAACGCTTTGGGCGACGACGCGCAGCTATAGCGTCCTGCCGCTATAGCGTCTTGTCCGTTCGTAAAGAGCCATTGCATCCAGGTCCCGCTCGCCGGGAACGGCTGCGTCGACATTGTGCATGCAGCTTGCCAGGCTCGGCGCCCGCCTTCTGAACGTGCTTCGATGGCTGCGGACGCGGTGCGGGGAGAAAAGAGTAAAGAAACGGCTAAAACAAGAGTATCTTCCGGCCAGATACCAAAGTAACCACCCGCCCCATAACCGCCGTCCCCGCACATGGCCGCAGCCAATCGCAAGCTGGCGAGTGCGTTGCAGACGCTCAAACGCCTGCAGGACAAGCAGGACGGCGTCGTCGAGTCCGCCGACCTATCCGACGCCCAGCGCAGACTCCTCGTCGATCAAGGGTTCCTGCGCCCGGTAGTAAAGGGGTGGTACGTGTGTGCCAACCCGGCGGACGCGCCGGGCGACATCACCGTGTGGTACGCGAGCTTCTGGGCGTTCCTCGCCGGGTATCTCCGCAAGCGTTTCGGGAAGCGCTATTGCCTGAACCCCGAGGCATCGCTCCTGCTGCAAACGGGAAACACTGTCGTGCCGCGGCAGGTGGTGGTCGCGACCAAGCTGGGCGGGAGCAACACGCTCGAGCTTCCGCACGACACCTCGCTCCTCCTGTACCACGATGAGGCCCGGGTGCCCAGGACGCGTACCGAGGTGCGCGGCCTCCAGGTCTGGCCGCTCGCAGAGGCGCTCTGCCGCGTCGGCCCGCGTTGGTTTGCCGCCTACCCGCAGGATGCTCAGATCGCGCTTGCGCAGGTGCACGATGTGGCCGAGCCGCTCGCCGTCCTGCTGGAAGGGGAGGGACTCCTCGCCGCCGCCGGCCGCCTCGCGGGGGGGGTGCGCTTCTGTGGTAGGGCGGAAGAGGCCGACCGGCTGCTCGCAACCATGCGAACCGCAGGCTTCGAGGTGCGCGAGTCGAACCCGTTCGAGATGGAAACGCCAACGCTCGTCCGCTCAGCTGAACGTTCGCCGTACGCGCTGCGAATTGCGGAGATGTGGACGCGCTGGCGGGAGCCGGTCATCGGCGCCTTTCCGCCTCCTGGACCGGTGCCGACTGCGGCACGAGCGCTTCTGAGAGTGATGGACGAGCGCTACGCCGCCGATGCTTACAACTCGCTGTCGATCGAGGGCTACCAGGTGACCGACGCGCTGATCGAACGCGTGGCGCGCCGCGCCTGGAACCCGGATGCCGAGGAGGAGGATCAGCGCGACCGGGATGTGCTGGCCGCGCGCGGGTACTACGATGCTTTCCAGGCGGTGCGCGAAACCGTGACCGGGATCGTCGGCGCGGCGCGCAGTGACAGACCTCAACTCGCCGAGGCCGCTGGACGGGCGGTCCGCCGCGATCACCATCGCTGGCACGGCGCACTGTTCGGCCCCGGGGTGAAGGCGGGCATCCTCAAAGCGCACCAGCTCGCCGGGTACCGGAACGGCCCGGTCTATATCCGCCAGTCGAAGCACGTGCCACCGCCGCGCGAGGCAGTGCTCGACGCAATGGAAACGCTGTTCGACCTGATCACGGCCGAGCCGCACGCGGCGGCGCGTGCGGTGCTCGCGCATCACTTGTTCGCCTTCATTCATCCGTATTTCGACGGTAACGGCCGTATGGCGCGCTTCCTCATGAACGTGCTGCTGGTGACCGGTGGCTATCCTTGGACCATGGTGCGGGTGAAGCGCCGCTCGGAATACCTCGCGGCGCTCGAAGCAGCGAGCACGGGCGGGCGCATCGAGTCCTTTGCAGCGTTCCTCGCGGAGGAGATGCGTGCACGGCCCGAGCCCCGTTCCCGGACGCGCACGACACGCTGACCCGGCTCGCGGGTTTGTCAAACCGGCCGAGTGGACGCGCCGACGCAACTAACTCGCTAACTCGACGGGGACGATCACGAGGAATCCGCGCTGCGGAACGGCGAGGCGACGCCTCGCGACCAGCCGCTGGACGGCCTTCTTCAGGGCCTCGCCGGATGCGCCCGAGCTTCCGTCACCGAATCGTGAGCGTCGAACGTGGGGAATTCGCGTGTTTCGGCGGGTTCCCGCATGCTTGGGTCGTGAGGGCGGGTCCTCCGGCCCGCACCCTCCCGGCTTGGCCGGCCGTCGGCTAGGATTGGGCGGTGAAAGAGTCCGGCCACACCCACGGCAAGCGTCCGAGCGCGCAGGTCCGCGCGACGGGAAAGCTGCGCATCGGCGACGACTGGAACGCGATCACCATCATCGCCCTGTCGCAGGAGAACCCGCTTAAGGCGGTCGCCGAGTTCGTCGAGAACTCGATCGACGCGGGGGCGCGCAACGTCACCATCACCCGCGGCCGGGAGCGAGGCGAGCATTACCTGACGGTCGCCGACGACGGCGCCGGCGTCCCGAAGGACGCCGAAGGCGCGCCGGACTTCCGCTACGTCGCGACCCACATCTGCGACTCGATCAAGCGGCGGCTGAAGCTCGACGGGGCAAAGGGCATCCAGGGCGAGTTCGGGATCGGCCTGCTCTCGTTCTGGACCGTCGGCGAGGAGCTCGCGATGGCTTCGGCGGGCGCCGACGGCCGCACATACGAGATGCAGATGCGGAAAGGCGACCCGAGCTACAGCGTCACGATCCGGAACGCGTTGCTGCAGGACGCCGGGACGAAGCTCAAGGTCCGGCCGCTGCTGCCGGGCGTCCGGCAGCTTTCCGGGGAGAAGATCCAGTGGTATCTCGCCTCCGAGCTGCGCGAACGCATCCGCTCGTCGGGCGTGAACGTCCGCGTGATCGATCGGCAGGCGCGCAAGGAGTTCGTGGTCGTGCCGCGGCAGTTCACCGGCGAGCTGCTGCACCATCTGCCGGTGCCGGCGACATCTCACGGCGAGGCGTATCTCGAGCTCTACCTGAGCTCTCCCGATCCCGCCAACGCGGTTAGCCTCTACCGCTCGGGCACCCGCATCCTCGGCGCGATCACCGAGCTCGAGGCGTTCCGCCGGCCACCGTGGACCGCCGGCTACCTGCAGGGCATCGTGGACGCGCCGTTCCTCAACCTCACTCCGGCGACGCGCACCGGCGTCATCCACGACGCGGTGCTCGAAGCGCTTGTCGCCGCGCTCGCACCGGTCGAAGACCGGCTGATCGCCCTCATCGAGGAGCAGAAGCGCGCGGAAGAGGAGCGCACCAGCCGCGACACCCTGCGCGCGATCCAGCGCGCGTTCCGCGAGGCGATGATCTCTCTGCCGACCGAAGAATACGACTGGTTCGACGTCGAAGCGCGCCGGCAGGGGGCGGGCGGCACCGAAAGCGTCCCGCCCGATGCGGCGGAGGCCGACGGCCTCGCGTTGCCTGGCGGAGAGGAGGAAGAAGCGGTTTCCAGGCAGCGCCAGTTCTTCGAGTACGCCGGCCCGCTTCATAGCGTGCGGATCGCCCCGGCCTCCTGCACGCTCGGGGTCGCGACGAGCCGCGGCTTTCGCGCAATCGCGCGTGACGCGAGCCGGCGGCCGGTCGAGGAAGGCGTGGAATACGCGTGGCGGGTGATCGAGGGCGCCGGCCGCCTGGAGGGCGCAACCCGCGAGCTCGTGACCTTCGTCGCGCCGGAGGAACCGTGCCTCGTGCGGCTCGGCGTGACCGCCCGGCAGGCGGACACCGTCTGCGTGGCCGAGGCGCTGATCACGGTCACCGACAGCCTGCTCCCGGAGACGAAGGAACGGGCTGCGAACCGGCAGGGGCTTCCCGGCTACACGCTCGAGCACGCGCCCGGCAGGCTGTGGCGCTCGCGCTACGACGCCGAGCGCAACGTGATCGTCGTGAACAGCGGCCACCGCGACTTCATCTTTGCCTCGCGCGCGAAGGCGCTGAAGCTCCGCTATCTCGTGCGGCTCTACGCCAAGGAGATGGTGCGCAAGAACTTCCCGGGCGCGCCGGCCGAGCAGCTCCTGGATCGGCTCATCGAGCTCTCGCTCTACACCGAGGAGCACCTGCGCTGATAGTGACGGTTCGCAGTGGGTGACCAGCTCGATCTCTTCCTCGACTCGCGGGCGGTGATGCTCGCGAACGACGCGCTCGCCGCGCTCGCCGCGCGCGACGCGGCGCGGGCCGGCGTGGCGCTCGAGCGGCTGCAAAGCGAGGCGCCTGACCATCCGGCACTGCCTTCGCTCCGGACATCGGCGCGCGGGCTCGCCCAATGGCGCCAGCCGGGCGCCGATCCGCAGGCGATCCTCGCCGCGGTGCGATGGCTCGACGACGAGCTCGCCCCGGCCACGCGGCAGGTGCTCGGCGACGCGGCGCCGGCGTTCGTCGCCGAATTCTTCCGCGAGATGGCGCGGGACGCGCGCGGCGTCGCCTACGAACCCGCGCACGCGCAGGCGCACCGCGCGCCGCTCTGTCTGCGGTGCGGCGAGTGGGCGGAGGCCGAGGAGGCGGCGGCTGCGATCCCTGGCGCGACCCGGCGCGCCGACCCGCTGCAATGGCTGACCGTCGCCCGCTACCGCCGGCACGGGCTCGCGGCCGCCCGACCGACTCTGTTCGCGCTCGCCTGGCACGCACCGCACCGGTTCGCGGCGGTCCGCGCGGAGCTCGCGGACGAGCTGCTCGAGCGCGAGTGGCAGGCCTTCGAGCGCGCCTGCGAGTGGGAGAGCGTCGCGGAGGCCGAGCTCCCCGCGTGGTTTCCGGCGTGGTTCCTCGTCGAGCACCCGGTGGCGGGGAAGGAACTCGGCGACGTCACGTTCCCGGACTCACCGCCGGCAAGCGCGGCGCGCCTCCTCGTTGCGCTCTTCGTGCTCGAGCGGCGGGGCGACCAGCGGCGGCTCGCCGGCGAGCGGGAACGGTTGCGGCGTCTGAATCCCGAACTCTTCGCGCTGTATATGACGCGTCGGGAGGTGCAGTACCGCTGATCCTACCAAGCGCGTGGTGTCCGGCGAGAGCAAGCCAGTCATTCTGGTCGGCCACTCCTATGGCGGGGTGGTCATCACGGAAGCGGGTAACGACCCGAAGGTGGCGGGACTCGTCTACCTCGCTGCTTTTGCGCCGGACAAGGGCGAGTCCGTCGCGGCGCTCATCAAGAATCGTGCACCTGGCGCTCCGGTGCCGCCGATCCTTCCTCCGCAGGACGGATACCTGTTGCTCGACAACGCCAAGTTTGCCGCTTCCTTTGCGGCCGACCTGCCTAAGGACGAGGCGGACTTCATGGCCAACTCCCAACTTCCCTGGGGCGTCGGGGCCTTGGAGGGGGCAGTCACGCAAGCGGCGTGGAGAACGAAGCCGAGCTGGTATCTCGTCGCAACGGACGACATGATGATCCCGCCCGAAGCCCAGCGCGCCATGTCCAAGCGCGCCGGCGCAACGGTGACCGAGGTCAGGGGCAGCCACGCGGTGTATGTCTCGAAACCGGAAGCGGTGGTCGCGCTCATCAAGCAAGCCGCTAAAGGCGTAGCGCAGTAATTGTGGGGTATTCGGCCGGGGAGCTGCCACTAAGGGCTAGTCTCCCCGACCACGCCCTGCGGGCTCGTGAACGAATCGTGACGTGGTCGCCCGACTCCGCCTGCGCGCCCCGTCATCTCTCTGTCACGAAACGATCCCATCCTCGCAGTCGAGACGGCCCCACTCGACATAGACTCGAACCGGATCGGCATCGATGACGCGCTCTATCGCGGTGGACTAAGGTCGGCGCGCATGTCGGCGGCGGAGCGCGAGCGGACGGAAGGCTGGGACCAGGGCACGATCGAAAAGCTGATCGGGGAGCTCTGGGACCTGCGCGCCGGCATGGTCGCGTACGAGGCGGCCGTCGTCCCGCGACTCGGCGCGATCGCGCCGCATTTCGCCGCGAGTGGACGCAACCTCGCCCACTACCTCGCGCTGCGCCGGACCGACATTCGCCCGCTCCAGGAGAGCCTCGCGCGGATCGGTGTGTCCTCCCTGGGACGCGCCGAGACGCACGTGCTCGCCAACCTCGACAAAGTGCTCGGGATCCTGCACCGACTCGCCGACCGGCCGTGGACGCCGCACAGCGGGGACGAGCCGGTCGGTTTCAACCGGGGCCGTGCGCTACTGGAGCGACACGCCGAGGACCTGCTCGGGCCCACGCCGGCGGGGCGCACCGTTCGCATCATGGTCACGCTGCCGCCCGAGGCGGCGACCGACTTCGGTCTCGTGCGCCGACTGGTCGCTGCGGGGATGGACACCGCGCGCGTCAACTGCGCCCACGATGATGCGCCGGCGTGGAAGGCAATGGCGGAGCACGTGCGGCGGGCCGCAGGCGCCGTCGGGCGGCCGGTGCGGGTCCTGATGGACCTCGCCGGGCCGAAGCTGCGCACCGGCCCGATCGCGTCAGGCCCGCCGGTGCTCAAGCTCCGGCCGGTGCGCGACGAATACGGGCGGGTGATTGCGCCCGCGCGGCTCACGGTATATCCAACCGGCGCGGGCGAGGCGAGCGAGGAGAGCGAACCGCGGCTCGAGGTTTCGCCTAGTTGGTTCGCACGTCTGAAGGAAGGCCAGCACGTCGATTGCACGGACGCGCGCGAGGCGGACCGCGCGTTCCGTGTCGCGCACATTGACGGCGCTACGGCGCACCTCGAGAGCTCCAAGACGGTGTATCTCACCCCCGGGACGCGACTGCGCCGGCGTCGCAAGGGCGCGGGGCCACGCGCGACCGTGCTGGCGGGGTTCCCGCAGGACTCCGGCAGCCTGCGCGTGCAGCGTGGCGACCTGCTCCAGGTGACGCGCTCGGGTGTCGGGCGTGCAGCCACCGAGGGGCGCGGCCGCAAGCGGGCGCAACCGGCGTGCGTCGCGTGCACGCTTCCCGCGGTGCTCGCGCAGGTGCGCCGCGGCGAGCGCATCTGGTTCGACGACGGCCGCATCGGCGGCGTCGTACGACGCGCCTCGCGCGAGCGGCTCGAGGTCGAGATCACCCAGGCGCGAGCGGGAGGCGAACGCCTCGCTGCGGACAAGGGCATCAACCTGCCCGACACGGCGCTCGATCTGCCGGCGTTGTCCGACAAGGATCGCGCCGATCTCGCCGTCGTCGCGCGGCACGCCGACCTCGTGGGGCTGTCGTTCGCGCAACGCGCCGCCGACGTGGAGGCGTTGCTCGAGGCGCTGCGCGGGCACGGCGCGCCGGAGCTCGGCCTCGTCCTCAAGATCGAGACGCGGCAGCGGCTTCGAGAACCTGCCCGGAGCTTGTCTTCGCCGCGATGGCCGCGCGGGCGGCCGGGGTGATGATCGCCCGCGGCGACCTCGCGGTGGAGTGCGGCTACGAGCGCCTGGCGGAGGTGCAGGAGGAGATCCTCTGGCTCGCCGAGGCGGCGCACCTGCCGGTGATCTGGGCCACGCAGGTGCTCGAGTCGCTCGCGAAGACCGGCCGCCCGTCGCGCGCCGAGATCACCGACGCGGCGATGGGCGAGCGGGCCGAGTGCGTGATGCTGAACAAGGGCGCGCACGTGCTCGAGGCGATCCGCATGCTCGACGACATCCTGCGGCGCATGCAGGCCCACCAGGCGAAGAAGCGCCCGTTGCTCCGTGCGCTGCGTTCGTTCCGGGCGCCGGCGACCCGGCCGCTGCGCGCGGTCCCGGTCAGCGCGCGCGCAGCGCGCCCGTCAGCCGAGCGCATCGCCAGCGACGCGGAGCAGGGCCGGGAAAAGCCCGACCCTCACCGACCGGAGCCGTTCGACTCGTTGACGACTACTCCGTGAGCGCAGGCGCCGCGGCGTGCTCTGCGAAAACGCGCGGGAGCGTCTCGCTCAAGCGTCGGACCTCAGCGCCCTCGAGAATGCCGTGCGCCTTCAGCGCCTGATGCAGTCGCGGCAGATTGTAGTGCGGCACCGCCGGATAGAGATGATGCTCGATGTGGTAGTTCACGTGATGCGGGAAGAGCAGGTAGCGCTGCCACCAGTTCGGCAGATTGGTGCGCGCCGCAGTGAGCGGTGAGGCGTAGTCGGTGAGCGCGCCGTGCTCGCAGATCGCGCGCAGCCGGAGGATGGCCTGCAGGACGGTCGCGAGCGGCACGACCCAGAGCACGACGTAGTACCAGCCCCAGCCGGTCGCGAACGCGACCGCCGGCATCGCCACATGGAACGCGAGGACGCCCCAGCGGTCGCGGCGCGCCGCCTGGCGGAGGCGCGGGCTGGTGTCGTCGAGCGGTCGCGCTGCGGTGTTGGTGTCGGCGTTGACGGCGGGTGCGCCGAAGAAGTACGCGTAGGTCTTCCATGCCGTGAGCCCCGCGAGGTCCTTCGCCAGCTTCCTGGCGAGGTACATCCGGCCGCGGGGATAGCCGCCGTGCAGCGCGATGTCCGGATCCTCGGGCCCATAGAGGTGGTTGTGGTGCAGGCGGTGGATGACGCGATAGGTGCACATCGACAGGCCGGCCAGCGTCCCGCAGACCCGCCCGACCAGATCGTTCAGCCAGCGCGTTTCGTACAGGCGGTAGTGCGCGGCGTCGTGCGCGAGAATGAAGAGGGCGTGCGCGAGCGGCGCCATCAGCACGATCGCGGCGAGCGCCGCCCACCACGACCAGAATGCGACCGCCAGTGCGGCCACGGCCGCGATCAGCGCGAAGGTTTGCGTCACGGCGAGCGTCGATCGGATCGGGTCCAGGCGAGTGAGGGGCGCGAGCACCTCGCGCGGCAGCTTCTTCCGCACGTCGTCGCGGAACTCCTCGCCTCGAGCGACAGAGGTTACGGCCATCGATGATCTCCTGGGCGGATGCCGGCGGCAATCGGGCGGGGCTGGGTCATGATGCGAGAGCATAGGCGCGACACGGCTCCGGCGCGATGCCTGGACGCGTCAACTGTCGCGACGCGTTTTGCCAGCCCGGAGTAGGCTCCGCAGCGATGGAGAAAGGCACGATCGCGAACGTATTCGTGCGCGGGGCGGTGGCCGGCCTGCGCGACGACCCGGCGCGGCTCGACCGCGTCCTGAGTGCGGCGGGAGTGTCGGCGGAGCTGCTCGACATCCCCGATGCGCGCGTCCCGGCGGAGCGCTTTGCAGCGCTCTGGCTGGCGGTCGCGCAGGAGCTGGACGACGAGTTCCTCGGCTTGGACTCGCGGCGGATGAAGCGCGGCAGCTTCGCGCTGGTGTGTCAGAGCCTGATCCACGCCGGCAGCCTGGACCGGGCGATCCAGCAGGCGCTGCGCAGCTTCGCGGTCATCTTCGACGATCTGCGCGGGGAGCTGACGATCGCCGGGGCGGAAGCGGGACTGCGCGTGACCAACCGCGTCGCGGACCCTGCGTCGAGGATCTTCGGCACCGAGCTGTTTCTCGTGATCCTGCGCGGGCTCCTGTGCTGGCTGGCCGGGCGGCGCATCGCGTTCGCCCGCGCGTCGTTCGCTTTTCCCCGGCCGGCGCACAGCGCCGAGTACCACGCCATGTTCACGTCCGACCTCGCGTTCGACGCGCCGGAGACCGGCCTCTGGTTCGATGCGCGGTTCCTGCAATGTCCGGTCGTACAGGACCAGGCCGGCCTCAAGCGGTTCCTGCGCGACGCGCCGCAGTCGGTCTTCATGCGCTACAAGAACACCGACGGCTGGGTGGCGCGGGTCCGGCGGCGCCTGCGCCGCCTCGATGGCGACCAGTGGCCGACCCTGGAAGCGATGGCGGAGGAGCTGCACGTCACGGCGTCGACGTTGCGCCGCCGGCTCGAGGACGAAGGCTCCTCGTACCGGGAGCTGAAGGACGGGCTGCGCCGCGACATCGCGATCGACCTGCTGTGTCGCACCAGCCTGAGCGTGGAATCCATAGCGGCCGGTATCGGGTACCAGGAGGTAAGCGCCTTCTATCGTGCATTCAAGCATTGGACGGGGACGCAGCCGGGAAGCTACCGCGAGAGCGCCGGCGGGCGAAGCGGCGAGTGCTCCCAGTGAACTGCGCTCACGGTCCCGGCGCGGCCCGCCCTCGAACCGGATAGCAGCCGGGAAGCCCCGCGTCGCGCTGCCACGATCCGGCGCTGCACTCGCCCACCAGCGTGCCGTCGCGAACTTGCAGCGCGCTCAGGCGATCGGCCGAGACAACGTGTTGCACGCCGGAGCCCGTGCAGATCACCGTAAGCACACCGTAGCCGGCGGCGGGCTCGACGTAGCTGCAGCCGGCATCGGCGCCGCGGCAGGTCTGCACCGCTTCGAGCCGGCGAATGCCCTCGGGTGCTCCCCCGAGCATCCTGGCGCAGCGGCCCTCATCGGCAGCGACCCCGGTTGTGGCCGTGAGGCCGATTAAAGCGCCTACGCTCAACAGCGTCGTGAGCAGGTATCCAGTCGGTGTAGTCGGCATGTCGATTCTCCAAGAGTTCGTCACGCATGGCGTGAACGTTGAGCCTTCCCAATTGGGAGGACGGGAACGAACTGCTCCATCGGTTGCTGCGCGACCGCGCTGGCAGCCGCGAGGGTAAGTACGCTGCCCGCGAGCAGCGTCACGATTCGTCGTTGCATGATGTACGTCTCCTTTCGCAAGTTAGAGAACGGCCGCGCTCGATCGAGCGCGGCGCCTGATTCGGTTAAGAGCGCGCACCCGGCGGCTCCGACAGGATCAGACACGTCGTCGTGCCGTGCGCGTAGAGCCTGCCGTCGGCGTCGAGCAGGCGACCCTCGGCGGTCGCGATCGTGCGGCCGGCGTTGATCACCAGGCCCTCCGCGAGCACCGGTCCAGCTGCATCGGTCAGCGCACGGACGTAGTTCACCTTCAGTTCCACCGTGGTGAACACCTTTCCGGCCGGCAGCACCGAGAGAACGGCGCCACCCATCGCCGAGTCGAGCAGCGTCGCGGCCCAGCCGCCATGCACCCGGCCAAGCGGGGTGTAGTGGGTGGACGTCGGCGTGCCGGCGAATACCACGCGGCCGTGCTCGGCCTCGACGAGGCAGAAATTTAGGGTGTCGCCCATCGGCAGCCGGCCATCGGGGATCGCGCGCATGAAGGCGAGCCCGTCGGGCGCGTGGCTGGTCTGGGGCGAGCTGGCAGCGAAGCGGTACATGAGCGGCCTCCCGTCACATGCCGACGACACGCGCAGCGGTCCAGCCGCGCCGCGCGCGTGCGAGCAGGGTCCGCACGCCGATCACCGTCGGGTCGTAGTCGATGAGAAGCAGCCGGGAGACCCGCGTGCTCGGTCCCACGCGGACGACACCGGCCAGTGCGGCAAGCTCGCGCACCAGGCCACGGACCTCGTTGCCGACGGTCGGGCTGGCGAGATGCAGGAGTACTTTGGCAAGGCGATATTCCATTTGAGTGATCCTTTGAGAGAGGGCTCGTCGCCCGGATATCGGGAGGCGAGCTCGTTCGGCTGAGGGAGATCGGGTTGCGGATGCCTTCAGTGGCCGTAGGGACTGACGCGGTCCGATTGGTTTGCCTGACGCGGCGCGCCGCGGATCGCGTGCCACACGCCACCCAGTTCGTCGCCGTTCACGTCGCCCGCCTTCGCGTCTCCGGCAAAGCGGTAGAGCGGCTTGCCCTGGAATGTCCATTGATCCGCGCCGTCTTCGCGCGCGGTGATCGAGAAGTCGCTGTTCCCCGCCGTCGCGCCGGTCGCCAGCGCAGGCGGCCACGCCACGGCGCATCCGCCGCTGCAGGCACTCCTGCCGTACCGGTCGTTGTCGAAGGTGTAAAGCGTTCTACCGGCGGGGTCGACCAAGAGGCCTTTCGCCAGCTTCGGCGAATCGGCCGCGAGCGCAGCCTGGATCGAGAACGCCATCGAAGTGAGGGCGGCGATCCTCAAGAGCGTGTTCACCTGCATTTCCTTTCGGGTTCAAAGTTGTCTACGGTGCAAAGCGGGTCGCGTGATGCGACGGCACGGTGCGCAGTATCGGTATCGGCCGACCGCGAATCCGCGCCGAGCGTTCGCCGGTCTTATCCGGAACGCCGTTTCCAGGAATTTGTGCCGCAGACGGCGAGCAGGGCGGCGCGCGAGCGAGCGCGCGCGACGCCGCGGCGCAGGCGCTCGCCGCGCCCCGCGGCGAATTTCAACGTGGAGAAGACCCGGAACAGATCGTGGACGTCGTCCAGACCTGTGCGCGGCTGGGCGACTTCCGCGAACCGAGAGCGAGCGACCCGGTCGGGGCTCGCGGCGAAATCAGGCTGCGACGGTTTCCCGATGCGCGGTGCGCCATTTCGGCGCTGCGCCGACTGAAGCCTGCGCTTTCGTTCGCCGCCAGGTGGCCGGAGGCAACCCGAACGCGCGCTTGAACGCGCGGGCGAACGACGTCTCCGAGTCGTAGCCCACTTGCTCGGCGACGCGACCGATGCTCGTCCTCCCGTCGCGGAGACGGTCCGCGGCGAGCGCGAGCCGCCAGCTGGTGAGGTACTGCATCGGTGGCTGTCCGAGGTAGTGCATGAAGCGCTCCGCGAGCACGGTGCGCGACAGTCCCACCTTGCGCGCGACCTCTTCGACGGTCCAGGAGTGTTCGGGTCGGCTGTGGAGCAGCGCCAGTGCCTTCGCGATGTGCGGATTGCGCAGGCCCGGGAGCCAGCCTGTCTCGCCGTCTGGAAGATCCTTGATGTAGCGGTGGATCGTTTCCACGAAGAGCAGCTCGGCCAGCTTTGCCAGCATGGTCTCTGCGCCGACGCGTGGCTGCGCCGTCTCGAGGACGGACAGGTCCACCGAGCTGCGCAGCCATTGGGCGCCAGGATCGTCACTCAGGCTCACCCGCAGGACGCGCGGCAGCCCGTCGATGATCGGCGCCGAGAGGCGCGCGTCGCAGGCGAAGAACCCGCACACCATTTCGGTCACCGCGCCGTCGCCCCCGCCGCGGATCGGCGTGACCGTGCCGCGCTTGAGCAGCTTCGTAAGGTCCTCGGACGGTATGCTGAGCGGTCCGAACTGCGGCGTGCCGCCGAGCACGTGGTGGTCGCCTTTCGGAAACATCACGAGGTCGCCGGCCGCGAGATCGACGGCGGTGCCGTCGAGCAGCTTCACGACGCAGCGGCCCGCCGTAACGAGGTGATAGGGCACGACATGGTCGGCCTCGGGCATGAGCGCGTTCGCGATCGCGCGCGAAGACGGTGCGACGACCGACCACGGCGCCCGCAGCTCCGATGCGAAGAAGGCCGCGCCGGTGAGGCGAATCGTCTTCAGGACCTCCGAGAGTGCGTCCATTCTCCGCTCCCGCGACAGTAGTTGGCCATCGGCGTGCCGGTGGGGGCACGCGGCGAACGATAGCGAGAGCGTCGGCCCGGCGGAATGCCCGGACCACTCAAAATGCGTGATCGAAACTGCAACACCGCGGGCGTCGCGCTGGGTCGAGCAGGCGAGCCCCGGCAGTTGCGGAGCAAGCGCGGACGGGAAGCTACCAGCGGGTGACTGACCAATGGCTGACCGCTGAGGGCGGCTCGGCCGAGCAGTGCGGCTGGCTGAAGGATCGCTTCGGCCTCTCGTGGCAGATCGTCCCGACCGTTCTCAGCGAGATGATGGCCGAGCCCGATCGAGCCACGGCCAGGCGGGCGTCGGACGCGATGATGAAGATGGTCAAGCTCGACATCGCCCGCCTGCAGGCGGCATTTGACGGAACGACGGGGGCGTGAGCGCCAGCGGCGGTCGTCGCGGCTCTTGCGATCGCCTCACCGGCGTTACAGGTGCCGGATTTCGGCGGGCGGCGACCCGACGTCGTCGTGCAGCATGTCGAAGTACTTGACCGGCGCGTCGATCAGCGCCTGCGGATCGACGCCGTCGAGACAGTTGACCCGCACCGCGTAGAAGCGGTTGCCCTTGTCGTCCTCGCCCTGCGCGAACGAGCGCACGCCGCACTGCGCGCAGAACTTGTGGTGGATGGACTTCCGCGCGAACTGATAGTCGCGCAGGCTCTGTTCGCCGGAGATCAGGCGAAACGCGTCCGCCGGAATGAACGCCATCCACGCCCGGGTCTTGAAGCAGATCGAGCAGTTGCACTTGGCGGTGCCGGCGGTGAGGTCGATGTCGGCCGCGAAGCGCACCGCGCCGCAATGGCAGCCGCCCTGGTAGGTCTCTTTCATGTCATCCCCATCGTCACTTTTTCGCCGACCGGCGACGCTCGCTCTCGCGGATCATCCCGGTCAGGTCCGCGGCGGGGCGGATCTCGAAGGGGCCGCCGCGCACGCCGGGGTGCTCCGACATGAGCCGGATCGCGTGGTCGAGGTCGTTGGCTTCCAGTATGAGGATGCCCCCGATCTGTTCCTTCGTTTCGGTGAAGGGCCCGTCGGTGACCGTCACCTTACCGCCGCGGAAGCGGAGCGTCACAGCCGTGCCGGCAGGTTGGAGCCCCTCGCCACCGGCGAAATGGCCGTTCTTGCGCAGCACGTCGTCGTAGGCGAAACATCCGTCGACGAACGCGTTGCGCTCGCTTTTGGACATGCCTTCGAACTTGCCCGCTTCCATGTAACCAAGGCACACGAACTTCATCGCATCTCCTCTGGACCCCGGGGCGTCGACTTCGCCGGGACATCCGATAGTCGAGCGGGCAGACTCCAATTCGACAGGTCGGAGCGCCCTAACGTCCCATGTCTGAAAATCAAGGACTTGCACCACTGAGCGCTTCGCGCAGCCCACACTACAGCATGATCAAGCCCCGGCGTACCAGCGCGTTGCCTGAGGACAGGACGCTATGAGTGCCCCAGACCGCTTGCGGCTAATGCCCGCTACATGGGCAGCGGCCGACGGAACCGTCGTGACGATCCGACCCATTCGCCGGGAAGACCTTGTGCTCGAGCAGGAATTCGTGAGTGCCCTCTCGGCGAGTAGCGGATATCGACGCTTGTCGACGAGGCGCCCTTCGCTCGAGGAGCTCAGGCGCTTCACGGACGTGGATAACGAACGTGAAGTGGCCCTGATCGCCACAATACTTCTCGAGGGCAGGGAGCGTCAGATCGGCGTGGCCCGATACGTCAAGGAGTCCCCGCCCGACGCCGAGTTCGCGATCGTGCTGAGCGACGACTGGCAGGCACGTGGACTGGGAACCAGGCTTCTGACGAGTCTCCTGGCCGCGGCGAAGGCCCACGACGTACGACGGCTGGTCGGCACGACGCAAGCGGACAATGGCGGGATGCTGGCATTGGCCCGCAAGCTGGGCTTCAAAGCCGAGAGCGATCCTCGCCTGGCGATGATCACGAACCTGACCTTCGACCTTGCGGAGTGGCCGCCCGTTCACGGGGGCCAACCAATCGGTTCGTAACGAACTGCTTTCGCGGTCAGCGCCGCGAAAGCAGGAAGGCCCCGGCCATCGCGCCGGCGGCGCAGATGCTGACCAGGCCGTAGCGTGCGTCGCGCCGCGCCATCTCGTTGGCGAGCGTGGTGAGGATTCGGCCGCCGGTGGCGGACCACGGATGGCCGATCGCCACGGAGCTGCCGTTGACGTTGACGCGGCTCCAGTCGAGCGGGCCGGTGGTGGGGCCTTTCCAGCCGCGCTCCCACGCCGCGGCGTTCGCGAGCACCTGCGCGGCGAAGGCCTCGTGGATCTCGATGAGGTCGATGTCGGCGAGCTTGAGGCCGGCGCGCGCGAGCAGGCGCGGCACCGTGATGGCGGGCGCCATGAGCAGGCCTTCGTCCGGATGCAGCGCGGCGTAGTCCATGGCCTCGATGAAGGCGAGCGGCTTGCGGCCTTCGCGCCGCGCGCGCTCCTCGCTCATGAGCAGCACCGCGGCCGCGCCGTCCGTCACGGGCGAGGCGTTGCCCGCGGTGATGGTGCCGTCGGCGCCGAACGCGGGCTTCAGCGTTGAGAGCTTTTCCAAAGAGGTATCAGCGCGCGGGCCGGAGTCGCGCGTCACGCCTTCCAGCGGAACGATCTCGGCGGCGAGCTTGTCGGCTGCGGCGACGGCGTTGCGGTGGCTCGCGAGCGCGACCTCGTCCTGGCGCGTACGCGCGATCTCCCACTTCGCGCGCGTGATCTCCATGTGCTCGCCCATCGAGAGGCCGGTGGTCGGCTCCCGGAACGTGGCGGGGTCGGCGCCGCTCAGCCACTCGACGCCGCCGGCGATGCCGGCGCTGATGCGGCCGCGGGCGATGGCGTCGGCGATGATGGTCGCGGTGCGCAAGCCGGTGATGCAGTAGGAGGACACCGTCTGCGCCTCGATCGAAGCGGGCAGGCCGGCCTCGAACACGATCTCCCGGGCGAGGTTGGGCTTGCCCCGCGCGGGAACGACGGCGCCGAACGCCATGGCCTCGACGCCGGCCGGATCCACGTCGTGGCGGCGGATCAACCCACGTACGGCGTGGGTGGCGAGGGCGAGCGGGCCGAGCTTGGAAAAGGCCTGGCCCGCCTTGACGAACGGGGTGCGGGCGCCGGCGACGATAGCGGCTCTGGAGGTGGTCATTGGATCCTCACTTGACAAGGCTTTTGGACATAAATATTATACTCGTCATATGAAGCCAGTCAAGACGATTTCCAAGAAGGAGCAGACCCGCGAGCGCATCCTGCGCGCGGCGGCCGGTGCAATCCGCAAACACGGCTACGAAGGCGTCGGGGTCGCCGACGTGATGAAGGATGCCGGCCTCACACACGGCGGCTTCTATGCCCACTTCGATTCGCGCGACTCCCTGCTCGCCGCAGCGGCCGACCAGGCGGGAGCTGAATCGCTGGAGACCCTCGGCCGGGCCATCGCGGCGGCCAAGCCGGGCGAGGAGCTGATGGCGCTGGTGGATTCCTATCTTTCGGACCGGCACCTCGCCGCGGCGGAGCAGGGTTTCGGCTGCGCGATCGCCGCCGCGGGCAGCGAAGTCCCGCGCCAGGAGCCGGAGGTGCGCCGCGCCGCGAGCCGGCGCATCAAGGACATGATCGGGCTGGTCGAGCGGCAGTTCCGCGAGTGGGGGAAAAGCGGGACGCATGAGAGAGCAATGGCAGTCACCGCCACCCTGGTCGGTGCCTTGCTGCTCGCCCGCGCGGTCGACGATCCGCAGCTTGCCAGGAGCATCCGCAAGGCCGCGCGGGAGCTCATCCGTGCGGCGGCCGGTTGAGTTTTTTGGCCCTAGAATATGATGTATATCATATTTAGAAAGGAAAACGCCATGAGCGATTCGAAAGGTACCGCGCTGATCACCGGTGCGTCGCGGGGCATCGGCGCCGTCTATGCCGATCGCCTTGCCAGGCGCGGCTACGACCTCGTCCTCGCGGCCCGCCACGAAGCGCGGCTCGCGGATCTGGGCGCGAAGCTCGCGTCCGCGACCGGACGCACGGTGAGCGTGCTCCCCGCCGACCTCAACGACAGGGTCGACCTCGCGAAGGTGGAGCAACGACTGCGGCGCGATGGCGCCATCACCATGCTGGTCAACAACGCCGGCATCGCCGCTGTCACGCCGCTCGTCCAGTCGGACGTCGACGCGATGGAGCGGATGATCGATCTCAACGTCACGGCGCTCACGCGGCTGACCTATGCCGCTGCGCCGGCATTCGCGGCGCGTGGCGCGGGCACCATCATCAACATCGCCTCGATCGTCGGCATTTCGCCCGAGACGCTGAACGGCGTCTACGGCGCGACCAAAGCGTACGTGATTGCGCTCAGTCACTCGCTCGAGCACGAGCTCGGGGCCAAGGGCGTGCGCATCCAGGCGGTGCTGCCGGGCGCTACGGCGACCGATATCTGGGAGACCGCCGGCCGTCATTGGCGGCAGCTGCCGCCGCAGATCGTCATGTCGCCGGAAGACATGGTCGACGCGGCGCTTGCCGGGCTCGATCAGGGCGAGCGGGTGACGATTCCCGGCCTGCAAGACGGCGAGGAGTGGAACCGTTTCGAGGCCGCGCGCCGCGCACTCGCGCAGAAGTTGGGCAGCT
Organism: uncultured beta proteobacterium; assembly: GCA_963789885.1. Taxonomy (GTDB): domain Bacteria; phylum Pseudomonadota; class Gammaproteobacteria; order Burkholderiales; family SG8-39; genus DATEDA01. The sequence goes on from CAWBNB010000069.1 coordinate 50,894, forward strand.
CCCGGCCGGCGCCGAGATACCGGGTCGCGGCGTGATTCGCGTGGATCAGGGGATGGCGTCGTGAACGCCCGCATGGATCCGCGCACCCGCGCGCTACTCGAGGCGCCTATCGCGACGACGCTGCTGCGGCTTGCCGCCCCGAACATGCTCGTCATGGTCGTCCAGGCAGCCGTCGGCCTCGTCGAGACGTATTTCGTCGGGAAGCTCGGCACCGACGCGCTCGCAGGCGTGGCGCTCGCCTTCCCGGTCGTCATGCTGATGCAGATGATGTCGGCGGGCGCCATGGGCGGCGGTATCGCCTCGGCAATCGCGCGCGCGCTCGGCGGCGGACGGCGCAGCGATGCCGATGCGCTCGCCCTCCATGCGCTCGTGATCGGGCTCGGCTTCGGCATCGCATTCATGGTCGCTGTCCTGGGCGGCGGACGGCTGCTCTACGCTGCCATGGGCGGGACCGGCGCGTCGCTCGAGGCGGCGCTCACCTACTCGAACTGGGTCTTCGCCGGCGCGGTGCTGGTGTGGCTGTTCAACTCGCTCGCTGCCGTGATCCGCGGCACCGGCAACATGGCGCTCCCGGCGACGGTGATCTGCGCGGGCGCCCTGATCGTGATCCCGCTCTCGCCCGCGCTCATCTTCGGTTGGGGTCCGTTTCCCCGCCTTGGCATCGCGGGCGGTGCGTTGGCGCTCGTCTCCTACTACGCCTTGGGGAGCATCGCGCTGGCCGCCTATCTCTGGTCGGGGCGGAGCGTCCTGCGCCCGTCGTTGCGCACCGTGCACTTCCAGTGGCCGCTCTTTCGGGACATCCTTCGGATCGGTGCGATGGCGGCGCTCGTGACCGTCTCGACCAACCTCACGATCATGATCGGTACCGCGCTCGTCGGCGCATTCGGGCCAGCAGCGATCGCGGGCTACGGTACGGGCGCGCGTCTGGAATATCTGCTCGTACCACTGGTGTTCGGCCTCGGCGCACCCCTCGTCGCCATGGTCGGGACGAGCATCGGGGCGGGTATGCGCGAGCGCGCATTACGCACGGCATGGATCGGTGGCGCCATTGCAGCGATCCTCACCGAAGCGATCGGCCTCGCGGCGGCCGCCAATCCCGAGGCATGGCTCTCGCTCTTCGACGCGAATCCCGAAATGCTGGACGTGGGGTCGCGGTACTTGCGCCTGGTCGGACCGTTCTACGGCATGTTCGGACTTGCGCTTGCGCTGTATTTTGCTTCCCAGGGCGCCGGTCGCTTGCTGTGGCCTCTCGTCGCCAACCTGGCGCGCCTCGCCATCGCGGCGCTCCTCGGCTGGCTCGCGCTGCGCTGGAACGGCGATCTTTCGCAGGTCTTCATGGCGCAGAGTCTGGCGCTCGTCGCGTTTGGGCTGATCAATGCCGCGGCGGTTGCCGCCGGTGCCTGGTTCGGTCCGTTGAAGTGGCCGTGGAGCGCGACGACCGCGCGGGAAACGAGGCCGGCAACGTGAATCAGCGCGAGGCACTCGTCGCAGGGCTCTGAGCGATGAACATTCTCACCATCAATCTCCTGTTCAGCACCTTCGTGTTCTGGGTTGCGGCTCGGATCTACGTCATGCCGAAGCTCCCGGAACTCGAGCCACGGACCGTCTTGGTGCCGATCCTGCTGCTGCATTCGCTCCGGCACCTGGGACTGATGTTCCTCGCGCCGGGCGCGACCTACCCGGGGATCCCTCAGCAGTTCGCCTATCCCGCGGCAATCGGAGACCTGGTCACGGCCTTGCTTGCCCTGGCGGCGATTCCCGCCGTGGTCCGAGGTACGCGCATAGCGAGATCGTTGCTGTGGATCTTCAACGTGTGGGGAACCGCAGACCTCGCCGACGCGATCGTGCTGGCGACGAGCTCCGGCGCCCCGGCCTTCATGGGGCCTGCTTACTGGATACCGGCCTTATGGGTGCCGGCGCTGCTGGTGACGCACTACATCGTCTTTGTCGTCCTGCTGAAGTACTGGACAGGCGCCGCCCGCCGAGCAGAACACCTCACCGAGCCTGCAGAACCCGATTCGTGACCACTCCGATCATCCTGCTCGTCTTGATGACGGCGCCCTATCTGATCGTCCGCGCGCTCTCAGTCGTCAGGGGCAACGGGTGCTGGGAGTCTGTCCCTCGGGCGCCGCCGTCACGAATCGTTCCGGTCCGAGAGCTCGAGTCCCATACCGAGGGCGATCAACCCAGCTCCGACGACGATGGCGGGCACGAACCACGAGCTCGCGCTCGCTACGAGGGCGATCAATCAGATCAGCGCGACGACCATCCGGACGCCTCCGTGGCGGTTCGAATCGAGCCCGGGTCTGCCACCCGCTGAGGGGCTATCGACGGATCCCACGCGGACAGGCCGAGGCATGCGGCCGGCACGGCGCTCTCCGGGCTCAACCCGGACGTCAACTCGACGTGGGCGGCGATGAACGCCGGGATCTCGTGAACACCGATGATCTCCTGCCCGCTCACGAACCGCGTGCTCTGGTCGGCGATTGCCGCGACCGATGCAGCAACCAGCGCCGCGACACCCACGATCCGAACGAGAAGCGCGCTTGCGGATGGCGTCCGGACGTGCGGCTCCGGTCTGCGCCCGGTCGCGTGGAGCCGGGGCGAGATCCGAAACGCGATCGACGTCGGATGGTGTTCCATTTCCTGCACCCTTCTTCGGATGCCCGACCGATGAGATTTCGGTCGGGCTTGCGTGAAGTTTCGGGACCGATTGCTACGGGCCGTCTTCGATGGACTCGCGGGACATTGCACACGTAACGTCCCGGCAACGGATGTGCGGCAGGCGAAGCAAAACGGACGCGCCGCGCTTCGCGCGTGCAAGCCCGCTCGCCATTTCCGCGAGAAGGCGGGCGGCTCGTGCAGTCGCGGCAAATCGCCGTCGCCTCGCGCGCGCTGAATCGCGGCTGACGTCTGATGCTTGCGACCTGGGCTCGTCGGGGACGGCAATTCATTCGCGTGTTCACTGAAGTCGATTGGCGAGCCGCCGAATCGACAATCGAGGACGCGCGTGACCGCCCCGGGCTCGACGCTGCCCGCCCGCCGGCGAATATCGGACCCCGCGCGGGCCGGTGAGCCTTCCCGTGGCTCCGGGACCGACGCCACTCGCGCGCTCGTTGGCGGAGAGGTCGCGGTAGGATAATTTGTAGGTCACGTACCAGCGCACGCACAGGATGATGATCTCCCGGTCGAAGTGGCGGCCCTTGAGCATCGGATGGCGGCAACGACGAACCATGGCGATCTCCGGCGTGGCGGGCTCACGAGAGTCTACCCGGCGGCCGATGCGACA
>CAWBNB010000070.1:0-58419 GCA_963789885.1 uncultured beta proteobacterium
GGCGTAAGGTTGCGAGTCGTGCGAGGTGCGCCTGCGGGGTGCAGGCCGGGCGATCGCGCGAGCTCGCGGTGCCCAGGACCGCTCAGCCTGCAGCGTCGAACGCAGCCCTCGCTCTGCGAACGAGGCTCGGGTGGAGCACGCCGAGCTTCGGTGTCTGCCCGTGGGGCGCGTGCGGTGGCACCCGGAACCACTCCTCGCTGTACGGAAGCTCCTTGCGGTTGCTCAGATCGAACTTGGTCGCGTAGCTCAAGCCCGAGAGCGCGTACGCGGCGCCGTCCGCGGGCGCGATCAGGAACTCGCCCGAATGCAACCGGTCCGTGTGCTGCGAGGTGCCGTAGGCCGCCTCGACGTGCGGCTTGCCGTCGACCTCGCCGACCGCGAGCACGAGTGCGGGACGGGGCTTTGGTGCCGGACCGGGGAACCCCCGCTGCGGAAACCGGCAATAGACGATGTCGCCGGGCTGCGGCGCCGGGAAGAAGCGCAAACGCGCGCGCCTAGAAGAGTCTCGTCGAGGGCTTCAGGCGGCCCTGAGGGACAAGCCTGTCGATCGCTGCGAGCTGCTCGCGGGTGAGCGGCCCGTCATCCGCGTCGTAGTCGGGCAGGGTCTGCCGCGCAAGGTTCGCGAGCGCGATGTGGACGACCTGCGTCTCGGAGACACCGAGCGTCTGTGCGAGCTTCGCCGTCGTCCTGCGCGTGACACCGTAGGCGGTGTCACGGTCGCGATAGCGAAGCAGGATGCCACCGCCGGAGGCGGGTTTACGCTTGGTAGCTGCCGTGCGCTTCGTGGACACGTGGGCTCGCTTCCATGCCAGATCGTGATATCAATAATATATCAAGGGGGCTCTTGGCGCAAGAGTGCCCCTCGGCCAGTGAAGGGGCGAGGTGCAAGAATCCGTCGCACGTATCAGGGGTAGCCGTGCATTGGTCGATTCTGGTCTGCGATCAAATTGTGCGCACCGCCGTACCGTCTCCGCGCTTTCCCACCCGTAATTCCTGCAGGACGTGCAGCGAGGTGCCGCTTGGCACGTGCCAACAACTCGCCCAGGTGCGCCGGAGCCGGCGCCGTCAGCGCCTCCTAGCGGCGACTCGCAACACTCCGAGCGTAAGGTTGCGAATGGCCTCGCTAGCTCTTGAGGACCACAATAGCGTCTCGGCCAATAGCGACGCGCCCGCAAGGCGCGTTCCGATGCTGAACGCCGTGGGGATGAGCGAGCTCCTTCGCCTCCAGGCCGTCCTGGATCAGATCTTGAGAGCTTCTTCAACTGTACCCTACATGACAGCCGCATCTTGATGTAGGCGGATGACGGCCTAAGCCATGGGACATAGGGCGCCCAACGTCGACAGCCCGTCGCTCGCGCCCCATACTGGAATGACGGTCGAGGAGGAACGCAATGACCACTGCGAAAGGCTTCCAGGTGATCGGGGTTGCGGACGGCGGGCCCAGCGCCAGAGGCGAGAATGTTTGGTACCAGCTCGACCTCTTTGACGGCACCCAGCGGTTCAGGGCCGGCTTCTTCGTTGCCCGCGAGAAGTTCGCCGCCTTCATCCAGGACCTGATCCACTTCGGCGGCGAAACGCGCCGGGAGTACCTGAAATACAACCCTCCCGGAGAGGCCGCCGGCCAGGCCGAGCGGGTCTATGCGCCCCAGGTGGTCGACGTTCTCGGAGGCGAATCGACCGCCCGGAACATGGCGATCCTCGCTTTCCAGATAGGTGATCCAGCGAGGTTAATGAACCTGCATCTGGCCGCCGACGCAACCGTCCTGGAGAAGCTGATTGCAACAGCGCAGTCACGGCTTGCAGAGCTCGAGCGGGCCGGCTCCGATCCCAAGCACGCTCACTAACCGCTTTGCGACACTGTCAGGCGTAGAGCGTCGGAAGCCCGTCCTTGACGAATTGAGGCAGATTTCGCTGGATCGCGAGCGACGCTAGAAACTCCGCGTCATCCGCGACAGTGAGCGGATCCAGTTCGAGCGGGCCCAGAATCTGGGAAAGGGGCTTGGAGGCCTTAGCCATCATGCCGCGCTTGGCGCCGGTGAGCGCCTTGCTCCGGCGATCTCGAAGCCGCGGCCGGAGGTCGACACCCGTGTCCTCGAGCTCATCGAGCGCGAGCTGCCACGCTGGAGGAGCGCGCTTGGGCCCGATCGCGGACACCGGTTTGGGTTGCTCGAGCGTCTTTGCAAGGGCCGGTAGCGTGGACAGTGCATCTTCGAGGGCGGAGGCCGCCTGAGAGAGCTTGATCGCGCCGACAAGGGGGTCCTGCGTGTCCTGCTTCAGGAACACCATCCGCTGCTCACCATCGATTGTCAGGGTTTCGCCCTTCGCGTTGAGTGAGGTCATCAGCGCGTTCCGCCCGAACCGCGGCACGCCGTTGACGACGACCAGGGATATATCCTGTTCCTTTGCACGGATGAGCTGGTCGTACGGATCAGCGGAGGTTCCCCTTACCACGAGGAGATCGGCGCGCTTGCCTGCCTCGAGGGTTCCGAGGACGGTTCCCCATCCCAGGATCTTCGCTGCGGTACGCGTGGCCATCGCAATGATGTCCGGCTTCGTCAAGCCGCCGACCTGTTGCGCGACCAGCCAGGCGACCTTCAGCTCACCCAGGAGATTCTTGCTTCCAGACGGCGACCAGTCCGATCCGAGCCCTACCCGCACACCCGCTGCGATTGCCGCTTGAACATTCGCCGTCGCGCCGTAGAGCAACAGATTGCTCATCGGCGACCAGACCATCGAACCGCCGAGCTGCCCCATGATCTTGAAATCCTCGGGCTTGAGCGCGGCGCAGTGAATCCCGGTCAACTGGGGGCCAATGGCCCATTCGTTGGGCGCGATGTTCAGCGCGAGGAAGTGGGCTCTCGCCTTGGTATCCACCCCTTCGCTCAGGTGCAGCAGGAAGCAGGTTTCCCGCTTCAGCCGCGCCAGGAACTTGCTGGCATCCTTCGCCTCGACGTCCGCGATCCGCGTTTGTGCCTCCGGCAGATCGGCCTCGTCCGTTTCCTCTACGTTCCGGACGATCCCTCGATAGAAGCGCCGGATCCCGGCGTTGCTGAAGAGCGCGATTCCTTGACTCGTGGTGACGCCGCCGATCAGGCACTTCGCCTCGACATACCGAATGAGCGCAGGCACCAGGGACGGCGTCTTCCCGATGACCGTCATCGGGCCACTCACCAGCCGGCGATAGTCCGCGATCCCCGCCCACTGGTCGCGATTCGTATACTTCTTCGGAACCTGCCAGAGGCGAAGCGCGTTGTAGGCGAGATGATTGTGAAGTTCGATCAACCCTGGGTATAGCGTCCCTCCGGTATTGACCAGCGGGGCAGTCTCGAACCCCGGCGGAGCTGGGTCGGCAGACCGTCTGATCGCGACGATTGCGCCCTTGTCGACGTAGAGGCGACCATCACGCGTGACGGTCAGCGCGTCGTCCATAGCGACCACGTCACCCGCAAGGACGATCTTGGGACCGTCCAGCGGATCAATCGGCGGCGGCTTCTTGGCCATATCCCTCCCGTGGTTTTATCGTGGTAAGCGCTCGGGGTTATTTGACTGCGCTCGCGGGCGCCCGCATGAAGATTGTGCGGCGCTTGAGATCGGGTGTCGCTCCTTGCCGGTCCACCCAGCTCTCTTCGCTTAGCATCCACGCGGGCATGCCTGGCGGCAAGTCCTCCGACGGCAGGTCCGGAAGATCGTCATCGGTAAATTTCTTGCCGTAGAGTGCAAGGGGCGTCGCCACGTCCGGATGTGTAAGTCGTGGTTTCAGCCGCTGGAGGCCACCATTCCATTTCGTGAGCAGCGTCTCGACCGCCTTGTCGTGCTCGGCTTTCGACTTGGCTGAGCTCTCGGGCCAGGTCGGATGGGTCAGCGGTTCGAAAGGAAGCGTCGGCCGGCCCGCGGCATCGCTCGACGCAAGCCACTGCTCCCATGCCTTGTTCGCAAGCCCGCCGAAGGCAATCACTGCATCGATCGGGCTCGAATCGAGGATCGCCTTGATCCACTGGTTCCGGTACGCCGTGATCGCGGGATTCTTGATCTGCCGAGTGCCTCCGCCTTGGCCGAACAGGCTGTAGAGGAACGTGTTGATCAGCACGTAGCTTCGCGTGACACCAAGGCGCTTGAGAAAACCGTGAACACGCTTGCCTGCGGTGCCGACGAGGATTCGCCGCACGCAGACCTCGTGCTGGGCCGGGTCCTGCCCGATGATCAATACGCGGGCGCTACCGTCGAGCCGCCCTCGATGAAAAATCGGCCCCCACTCCACGCGGAAGTCCTTGAGAGGATGTACGTCTCCGCCGGGATAGTTGGCGACGAGTGTCGCGAACGGTTCGCGCGTGTAGCCGGGGCAAAACGGGATGGGCATCTGTCGTCCTCCTGAGCGGTCGTCGGTTCTTCGACTTCAACTGTTGCGGCGTCGGTAGACCACCCTGCACCAACGCGCAGCCTAGGATGGGTATGCGGGCGGCCGCAATAGACCGGATGGATGGGCGGCGTGCGGAACCGCCTTCGAGGCGTGATGCGATGAAGAGAGGAGTTCCCCAGCGGGGCTATGCGTGAGGCTTCGAACGGGGCCCATGCACGTTGTCGGTGCCGCCTCCATTGCTCGACGAGGTTTGGAGCCACGATGGATCGCTTGCCCCGAATCGCAGCTCTTGGCGTGCCGGCCTGGCTTTGCTCAGCGCGAGTATTTGCGCTGCAAAACCCACTCTGGGCGGTAGGCTCTCACGCTCGAAGAGCGGCCGTCGGCGATGCGCGAAGTCCCGCAACGGGACCTTCGGTAGTTCGGAATCCTTGGCCTTGGTAGTCATTTCGTTTCGCGTCGCCGATTCCCGTTCGAGCATCCTCATCGCTTGCGTCAAATGGCCGGCTGGTGGAGGCGATAGCGAGTACGCCAGTTCGTGACCCGATAATGCCTGATCGTTCCCGGCCCCGGAACCGCAATAAGAGTGGCTCAGATCGGCTGCGTCAACGTCGCCTCGTACTCGAAGCCGATCACGACGTCCTTGATCGTGGAGAAGAGCACCCCCGGGCTATCGCTCGGGTTCACCGTGAGCTCGAACAGCTGGGTGGCAGGAAGACCGGCGAATACGTTGAGCGGGGACGGTGACTCGGCAGCCGCATTCGTGAGCGGCGGCAGGTTGGAGAGCGCCACCCCATTCGAGACATCAAAAGGCGCCTGAAGGTTTGTCCCTGTTGCCGAAAGCGTTGCATGAAGCGAGGGCAGCGGCGCCGCGGCGACGAGGACCACGATGTTCCGGATCGACCCATTGGTGTGCCATGACGGCAAGGTGCCGGGCTCTAGCGAGACGGCGAACGAGACTGAGGCAGCGCCGTTGCGTAGCGACTCGATCGCCTCTTGCTCTCGCACCGCAAGCGATACAAAAACAAAGCGCCTGATCGTGGCGGGCATCGTGGCGAAGTCCGCGGCCATCAGATTCGGCGAGTGGTGGGCGCGGAGGTCGAACGTGAGCTGTACATCCGCCAGTCCATCCAGTCCGAGCGGATTCCCCGCCGGGGGGACGTCGAGCTGCCACAGCGTCTCGATGCCGGTGCCCTCGAACACGCCCAGCGTCTCCTGGTCGAGGCGCTCGTCCGCTGGTTCCCCGAGCGGGAGTGACTCGGGTGGACGGACCATCGCAGCCCCCGACCCGTCTTCACGTGATACGAACGAGACGCCGTTGTTCGTCAAGAGACCACGCACCGGGGGCATTCCCGCTGCTCCGCCAAAACCCACGGCTGCGCGACTCAGCCGATGCCCGAACGTGCCGGGATACTCGCGCCGAAGCGTCGCCTCCCTGGTCGCAAATGAGCAACGGCCGGTGGTCTTGAGCGTCGCAAACTGAACCGGGAAATCAAACTGGAGAGAGAGCGTCCGGCGGATGGGCACCATGCGCCGCAAGCCGTCGAGCCGGGACGCCTCGAGCTCGGCAAGGTCGGCCTGCATCAGGTCCGCGCCGCTCAACCCCTGCAGCTTGCGCGGGAAGTAATCGAGCCGGACGATGTCCAGGGTGCGGTTCTGCTCGAACGCGAGCGCCCGTTCCGCAAGCCAGGCAAATCTCGCGCCGAGAGCGAGATATCGACGCATCAGCCGCTTTACCACCGTAGCGAGCTGTGACCATAGCTGGGCGTTCAGGAAGCGGACCGACTGGAAATGCATGAGGTCCACTGCAAGCTGTGCATCCGCCATCGCAATCTGCTTCTGCAACTTGGCGATGCCGAGCTCCGCTTCGCGCGCGGCAACCTGCTGCTTGGCGAGCGGCAGAGCCTTGTCCTCGAGCGCATGCACTTGCCCCTGCAAGCTCGAAAGCTCGTCTGACAGTCCGGAGAGGCTCGTGTAGCCCGCATAGACGAAGAGCCCATAGCCCGCCAGAGCGGCTCCGCCCGCTGCAGCGCCGGTCAAGGTTGCGCCCTCTGCGGACGAAAGACCGCCCGCTACTGCAGCGCCTTCGCCGACCTTGCCCGTCAACCCCGAGGGAAGGTCGGTGATCGCCGTGACCATGCCGCCGATGAAGCCGGTGAACTGGGTGAAGAAATCCTGGCTGTCCTCGATTTCCTTCTGCTTCGCCTCGATCGCGTGCTCCACTTCAGCGACTTGCGCATTCGCCTGCGCCAGCGCGATGTCTGCGATCTTCGCCTGCTCGTCGGCGAGCTGGCCCTGGAGGCGCGCGCGCTTGAGCATGTTGGTGTGAAGAATCTCGTCCTTGATCGCATCTTCGATCTTGCCGAGGTACGCGAGGAAGTCCTGTTCGGCGGAGCGTGCGGCGGAGGCAAATCGATCCGCTGCGTCCTTGAGGGTGCGATACCGCAACGTCGGGATCATGCTTTCGGAGAGGCCGTGCCAGTTCAGGCCGTACCCGATCTGCGACAGTGCCGACGTGGCGCGCCCTGTCTGCGACACCCACGCGGGGTTTGGATCGTGTCGGCGGTATTGACCGACGAACGGGCCGTCCCATCTTGGCGAGACGCCGACGGCGGAGTCGTGCAGGAAAAGGACCGCTTTGTAGACCTCCCGAGCACGCTGAACCGCAGAGGGCTCGTCCGCGCGATACAGCGTGTCCGCCCACTCGAGCATCGCGTCCGCGTGCCGCAGCTTTAGGAAGCGCTGCTCCATCGGGTGAAGCTGGCCAAGAAATCCCATCCGCAGATCGCGTGGCCACGTGCTGTAGGTAGTGAGGTCCGACCGGACCGCGTCATCGGGTTGAAGGGCGACCGTGTAGGGGAGTGGCGCGAGGGCACCACGAACCACCGCGCCCGAAGGACCCCCGAAGGATTGCTCCACTTCGGGTACGGAGATGAAGTCACCATAGTTCGCGTTCTGCCAGCCCGCAGGCGTTGCTTCGGCGGCCCGACCGAGAAGAAAACGCGTCGTGAGCTCGTAGAACCCGACCGCCTCGGCGAAATCGCCCTGGGCGAGCGCCGTGTCACCCTGCATGACGGGCAATACGACGAGGGCGAAGTGACAGAGATAGAGGAGCGCGGAGTCCCGGTTCTCTTCTATCCACGCCGTAAATTCCCCCTGCGGCGAGATCGGATTTTCCTTTGGGATCGGGTTTGGAACGACGTAGTCGGTGAAGGTCAGCAGATCCTCAGGTGTGTCAATCGCCAACTCTCGCCAGTAATCGAGCGGACCTGAAAACGACGCGAGCGTCTGCCCGGCATTGCCGCTCGTAGGAATGTGCGACAACGCCCTGTCGAGATGTTGTGCTGCCTCGTCGTAGCTCGCCGCCGCCATCGCGTACTGCATCTGGCCGAACCGCGTCCTGCCCTCGTTGAAGGCGCCCTCGGCCTTGACGAGCGGGATCAGCCATTTGCGGTCGGCGTTTGTCTCGTCATCCTCGTCCGCCTCGAGAAACGTTTTTTTGAGGCTGTCAGGCATGGGCAAGCCGACACAGCGCTCGATCTCGAGGAAGTTCTCCGCGTGAAAGGTCGCGGTCCGACGCACCCATTCGGTGAAGAAGAGGAAAAACGGTGCTTTGCCGAGAAGGCCCGGAGGGATAACCGGCTCGGGGTCGGCCACCGACTCGAAGCCGTCGGTGTAGAAGCCCTGCAGGGTCGCGATCTGCTGCTCGACCACGCTCGACATCTCGGTGTCGGGCCGGGCGAGGTTCAGCCGGTACCGAAGCGCAAATTCCTTGGTGCTCAGTCCGGAGAGCGCGACCAGTGCGTCGAGGTATTCGCGATCGGACTGATTGCCCTTTGCGGGGATCGACGCCGCAGGAATTCCAAAACCGTATGTGGAGCCGGTCGCCGCCGTCAGAATCTGCTTCACGATTCCATGCAGGACCTGATTGGCAGGCTGAGGCGTGGTGTCATTTCCGCTGAACGTCTGATGAAAACGGTCGCGGAGCTTCTGCCGGTGCCCGGAAAACTCGCTACTACCCTGCGGGCCGGCGAAGATCGCGAGTAGGTAGTCCCGGTACCGGCTGAGATCCGAAGGCGGCAGTACCTTCATCAGATCCGCGAGGCCGACGGAGCCCGCGATCGAGAGGTCGGCGTTCGACAGGCTCTCCTTGTAGACCATATCAAATTGCGTCACCGCCTTCACGATCTCGCCTGCGGCGATGACATCGGGATCGACAACCCAGTCCACCACACCGATCCGCTCGAACACCATCGCCTGCGCGCGGGCCTGATCCAGCGCAGCCAGTGCGATGGGTTGAGTGGCCAGCTTCCGTTTCCAGCCCTGATACCAACGATCGTCGGTGAAAAGGGAGAGGGCTAAGGGGACGCTGGCCGCTTTCAGGGCACCCGTAGGATCCACGAACGCTTGCTCGAGCGTGGTCGCCGCTGCGTAGCGGGACGCGAGATCCAGACCCTCGAAGGGATTCGTGCCAGGGCTGAGATCGAGCAGGCCCGAGACAACCTCGTTCAGGCGGACGAGCCGCGCGTCGCGCATGCGAGCGCCAATCGTTTGCCAGATCGCTGGTGTCGCCGCTCCTTCGGGCAACTGAACCGTGAGCGTGATCGCGGCCAAGGCTCGCAGGGAGAACTCCCTGGGAGGCAGAACCTGCTGGCCGGAGATGAGCTCGACGCGCACAAAGGCAGAGATCGTCTTCGGCTGAGCGCCGTCGGGCATGGGCGCAAGCGTCGCCGTGAAGTAGCCGCGACTGTCCGTGATCGCGCTTGCAAGAACTCGGGCAGCCGGGGTCGCTGCGTCCTGCAGTGTGACTTTGGCGCGAACGAGCGGTTGGCGGAAACTCGATTCGATCACCCGCCCTTTGATGCTGAGCGGGCGGGCCAGGGCTGGTGCGCCGGCGATCGCCGGATGGCGAAGGCGTTTGCGAATCTCAGTGGCGGGGCGGTGTTTTCTGAGGGATGCGCTAGATTGCCTGCGACCAACCTTCGCCATGAGCGACTCCGCTGTACAGGTGCAAGGGAGCCACGATATGGAATGTGCATGACGTTGTCGTCCACCGGAGGGTCTATGCACGGCGGCAGAGGACAACGGCTGGTCGGTTGCCTAAAGTTAGGCGAATGGACGAGCGGGCGGAGCGAGGAGAAAGGCGACGATTGTTCGGCGGCCGCCGCATTAGGCAGGACAGAGAGGCGTCTCAGCGCATCCAACAGCAATCGCGCGAGGCCGAAGCGTCATCAGAAGAGCGGCCGCCTGATCCGGCAGTGTCTTCTCGTGGGGGATCAGACGATCGGGGTGTCCTCTGGGGACAACGGGACGATGCCACCATGAATGGCCCCCAAGAAACGTCTCCCCGCCGGCGTCTGCAAACGCTTCTATCGACACCGGATGGAGAGCGAACAGAAGCCCAGTGGGAGGAACTGAATGAGCTTGAAATTGAATTGGCCTCTGGCAATCGGCAGCAAAGTGCGGAGCGCGTGGCCCCACGAAACAGCGCTGTAGCCGTGACTTCTCCCAATTCGAGCGCTCGTCCGGGGATCAGAAAGCCGCAGAAGAAATTCCACAGGCGGCCACGCTGAAGGAGCGCGCCGTAGGGCCTTGCGCCGCGCGACATTTCGTGGGGTCGAGGATCCACCACGTCATGCGCAGCCGAGGATGGCGGAAACGAACGCCACGTCCTCGGGCCTGAAGCCTTGTTCCGCGGTGTGGACTGAAGGGGCAGTAACGGGTCCGGTGGGTCCAGGACGTACCGTCGTTCCCAGTGCAGCGCTCGCGTGCGCACGCTCGTGCAAGAGCCCAACAGTCATGAGGTGTGCAGCTCGCGCAGCGCGAAGACGCCAGCCCACTCGCTTGAACTCCTCGATCAGGACGCCATGGACAGCCGGGTAGAGCCGGACCGTGAGGATCAACCGGCCCGACGGCTCGGGGCTTGGCACGTCTGCTTTCCCGTTGGAGATCCTCGCGGCCATCACTGCGTCCCCGCGCTGGCCCGAGCCCCTCGGCGCGGATCGACCTGTCCTTGCTGCAGGCCGGCGATCTGGAATCCCCTGCAGTTCGCATAGAACGAATCGGATAGCGTCGTCAGGGCGTGTCTCGGATAAGCGCGCGCCACTGCGTCCGCGAAGTAAAGAGCGCCGCCGCCGGCGAGCAGGATGTGGTCGACGTCAGTCCCGTCCTGCACCAGCCGGCGCATTGCCGTGACGGCTTCGTCCGCGATCCGCTGCCCGAGCGGCAGGTAGGGCTCGAGGGCAAGCGGCTTGCCGAAGAACCTAACGGGTTCCTTCTTGCGGAGCGCCTCGTCGATCCGCGCATAGTCGAACGCCCCGAGCTGCACGCCGAGGTCGCGAGAGATCGCCCGTGCCAGCGCATCGACGACGTCGTACATGCTCTTCGCGACGGAGTCGGTGCGCTTGTCCAGGATTCTCGGGCCGCTCGTGACAATCCAGTCGAGGGTCCGCCAACCCGCATCCACCACCAGCGCGCGCGCGCCTTGCAGATGCCGGAGCGAAGCGTGCTCGATCATCGCGGAGAGGAGTGCGCCGACCGGTTGGGCGAGAACCTTCACTGCCCGTACCCTTACCACAGCGCCGGGCCCGATCGGATGCATCCCGACCAGCCGGCGCGCGAGCGCCGCCTCCCGTTCCCGGAACAGCGCAACGGGGAGACCCACGACGAGAAGGTCCACATCGTCGACGTGCATGAGGCGTAGCGCTCCGCGGACAAGGGCGAGGTATTCCGGCGTCTGGATGTAGCCGTCGTCGAGCGGCAGGGCCTGGACGACCTCCTGGACGAGCGGTGCTTCCGGCCCGACCTCGAAGGCTACGCCGTCGATTTCGACCTGGACCGTCTGCCTCGTCGTCAGCGCGTCGACTGCCAGATCCCGGCCGCTTGCGCGCGGTGCGACCGAGGGGATGGCACGGCAGCGGATCTGCTCGACGTGGCTGCCGTCGACGACGTACTTTGTCCACGAATACCCGACGTCGATGGCGCGAATCACGGGGGACATGGCGAACGCGCTCCTTCTAGGTGATGTTTGCGAACCTATCAGGGCGCCTGCTTCGCACTCGGCCGGAAAGCCCTCGCCCGGGGCGGGCTCTCCGCAGGTCGAAAGGCTGCAAGCGGCACCGACGCTGCGCTGGCGCAGCGTCAAGTACCTTTCGGGTCTTCAGACGACAGGGTTGCTGCGTGGACGCCGCGTCGGCGCAGCAACATGCGTCCCAAGCGCAGCTCCATCCGAGAGAGCAGCATCTGGGATTCGCGCGGAGGTCCTCGCGCGATCACCGCGGTTCGGGCGCGCTGCCGTCTTCGCTTGCACACGATCGGTCGCACGTTCACAACCAGAGGTACCAGAGACCCCCATGTTTTCAACCCCCTCTCCGGGGTTTTGCACCCGTCGGGCACCCGTATGATCCTCACCGGTTGAAGGCATGCCGGGGAGCAGCCGGTCTGCGAAAGATTTTTCCGCGAGCCCATGGGGCTCCGAGGGGTAGCTGACAGACCCCGCCCGAGAGCGAAGCCAGCGTAGAGAGAGTGAACGGCCCACGACAGCCAGGTGCTGTCCGGCCGATTGGAGGGGGACGGATGAAGTCCCTCTCGAGCAAGCCGCGCGCGCCCTAGAGCACGCGCCGCACGTCGGCTCGACCGACGTCCATCCGTCGTCCTTCCCGGACACGGAGCGCACGCAACAGGCACGGATCCGGCGCTCTCGAGCGTCGACTCCCCGGTAAGGCTCGCCTGACGAGCCGCCGGGACTTTACCGTGCACCAGGTGGCCGCCCGCTGGCAGGGCGGAAGATCCCACGCTGGGTTTGCGTCCTGCGAAGGAATGCCAGCACCAGGCTGGATCCGGGATCCACCCGGATGTCGCCGCGCCCGTCGAGGTGCGGCGCCGGTTCGCTGTCTTCGAGCAGCGACCGGGTGCATCGCGCCGCGGAGAAATCCGCCGCGATCACGCGCGCACGTTTTTACGAACCGCCGGCCCCGCGAGGGGCGAACCGATCTGGCTCCTGTCCTGCGTGGGCGCAGCGGCCCGGACAGGGAGCGCACCTTCCGCTGCGGATGCCGCGCGTCCCGCTCTCGAGTGGCGGTCCATGCGGCCCACGAAACCAGCGTCGACGCACGATGCGCGCCGACCTTGCGAGGAGAAACCAAAGATGTCTCACCGCACCGACCGAAGCATTCCCGCGAGTGGGAGGGCAGACGTTCCCCGACACAAGCGTCAGGAGACGGGAGCGGAGGCCCGGCTACGCACCGCCCTCGGTCCGCCGCCGCGGCGCGGGGGCGGGCGCCAGTCGTGGAAGCGCGCCCTTCAGGGCATCCTCTGGACGCACAACGACCGACACGCGACCAAGCCGAAGTCCGTGAGCTTCAAGACGCAGTCCGAGCGCGCCGGAGGGCTCTTTCGCTGCTTCAGGGACCTGCACGCGCTCGGCTACAAGATCCGCAACCCGTACTGCCTCGGCGGTCGGCACGTCCTCGCGCTCATGGAGGACTGGACGGCGGCCGAGCCGCGTGCCCGTCGCCGGACCCTGAGCCCGTCCATGGTCCAGACTGAGCTCTCCCACCTCCGTACCCTTGCGAGCTGGATCGGCAAGCCCGGCATGGTGCTTCCGGCTGCTTCCTATGTCGCGGACCCGGCGCTCGTCACGCGGCGCTCGGTGGCGACCGAGGACAGGAGCTGGCCCGCGCACGGCCTCGACCCGCAAAGCGTGATCGGGGAGATCGCCGCGCACGACCCCTGGGTCGGCGCCGAGCTGCGACTCGCGCGCGCTTTCGGGCTGCGCGTCAAGGAGGCGGTCATGATCCAGCCGCGGCTCGCCGAGCAACCCGCCGGCGACGGCGAGGACCCGTCAGCGGCTGCGGGCGGCTTCCTCGAGGTGAAGCGCGGGACGAAGGGCGGTCGCCTGCGCCGCATTCCGATCGACACGCCCGCCAAGCGCGAGGCACTCGATGCGGCGAAGGCGATGGTGACGAGTGACTCGCAATTCCTGGCGGACCCCACGCGCACGCTCGTCCAGAACCTGAACCGCCTGGCGAACGTCATGAAGAAGTTCGGCGTCACGCATGAGGCGCTCGGTGTCACGCCGCACGGCCTGCGGCACGAGTACGCCGGTGACCGGTACGCGACGGCTGCCGGTACTCCGGCTCCCGTACGGGGTGGCGCACCACCTCATCCCGCGACCGACGCCGCGGCGCGGCTCCAGGTCGCCGAGGAGCTCGGCCACGCCAGGATCCAAATCACCTCGGCCTACCTGGGCAGCCCGGAAGCGGGGCGTGCCCGCCGCCGCCCGGCGTCTGGTCCCGATCCTGCGGAGGCCTCGAGCCCCTAGAGCAGTCCCGATTCGGCGAAAGAGAGCGTCGCTCCCCGCGCCACGATGAAGTGATCGAGCACCTTGACGTCCACGAGTGCGAGCGCACGTTGCAATGTCTGGGTCAGGATCTGATCCGCCTGGCTCGGTTCTGCCACGCCGCTCGGATGGTTGTGCGCGTTATGTGCCCGTAGCCGTTCTGTGCCCGGGCCCGCCAGTGCTCTGATGGGCGCAGTGTTTCCCGCCGCGACGGCCACATAACGACGGTTTCGGCAGACGCTATCCCCTCCTTTCACGTCACAGAGGGGTGGTTGTCATGCTGGAGCATTACTACGTCCGGCCCGGGACCGTCGATCGTCTCCGGGCACTCTGGCTCGGCCCGGCGATCGATCGCTATGCCGAGTGGCTGTCAGACCGGCAGATCTCGCGCGCGAGCGCGCTCTTCAAGCTGCAGACGGCCGTGCAGTTCGATCGGTTCGTCACGGCGCGGCACCTCCGGGGCTTCGGGGAGCTGCCGGCGCACGTTGACGCCTTCATCGAGGAGTGGACTCGGACCCGAGGTCGGCGAGCCCACACGGGGTGCTCGGCTCGTACGTCGCCGCGCGCATCGATCGAGGAGCTGCTTCGTCTGCTGGTCCCAGGCTATGTCGGCACCGATCGTCGTCATCCCTGGCCGCTACAGGGCCTGGCGCCGGGGTTTCTCGAGCATCTGCGCGACGAGCGGGGCCTGCGCCGACCAACGCTGCAGCGCTACGAGCATCACCTGCGCGTCCTCGAGCGCTTCCTCCCCTCGGCCGGGATCGGCGATTGGCCGATGCTCACCCCGGCGATCGTCAACCGCTTTGTGCTCACGAGTACCGAGGGCCTGTCGCCGGGAGCGCGCCAAGGCCGTGCCGGCGCGCTGCGGGTCCTGCTGCGCTTCCTGCACCGCCAGGGGCTGATCACCTCCGATCTGAGCCGCGCAATCCCGCGGGGCCGCACGTACAGGCAGGTCGCGATCCCCCGCGCGATCCCCTGGAGCGAGGTCGAGCGTGTGCTCGCGAGCATCGATCGCCGCTCCGCCGGCGGCAAGCGCGACTACGCGATGCTGATGCTGCTCGCAACCTATGGGCTGCGCGCCCAGGAGGTCGCGGCACTGACGCTGTCGGCGATTGACTGGCCGCGCGCGCAGTTTCACGTCCTCGGCCGCAAGGCCGGCAACTCGACCACCTACCCGCTGGCCGCCCCGGTAGGCGAAGCGATCATCGACTATCTGCGCAACGCCCGCCCGCAATCGGCGGATCGGCACCTGTTCCTGAGGCTGCAGGCGCCGTTCACCGGTCTCGGCGGCGGTTTTGCCGTCGCTCATCGCGCGACGCTGGCACTGCGCCGTGCCGGGATCACGGTCAAGCGTCCGGGTTCGCATACCTTCCGGCACAGCTGCGTGCAGCGGCTCGTCGAGGCCGATGTGCCGTTCAAGGAGATCGGCGACTACCTCGGTCACCGCTCCGAGGATGCAACGCAGGTCTACGCCAAGGTTGCCGTGCACAAGCTGCGGGCGCTGACGCTCGGCGAGGCGGAGGACGTGCTATGAGCCGCCCGACCTGGCAGCGCTTCGAGAGCGTTCTCGCCGATCCGATCACCCGCTACCTCGCCCTCAAGCGCTCGATGGGCTGCCGCTTCGGGACCGAGGATCGCGCCCTTCGCCTGCTCGATCGGTACGTGGCCGATCAGGACATCGCCCGCATCGGCGACATCTCCAGCACGTTGCTCGAGGCGTTCCTCGCCTCGCGGCCGCGACCGGACCCGACGAGCTACAACAACCTGATCGGTGTCGTGCGACGGCTCTTCGAGTGGATGGTCGAGCAGCAGGAGCTCGCCGTCTCGCCGCTCGCGGCCCCGACCCGGCCGCAGACGGCCCGGCGCCTGCCGTTCCTCTACCAGCCCGAGACGATCCGCCTGAGCTGCTCGCGCACGCCGCCGAGCTCCCGGACTACCCGCGGTGCCGGCAGCGCGGATCGACCTACGCGACGATCTTCGCACTCCTCGCCGGGCTCGGGCTTCGGGTCGGCGAGGCCTCGCGGCTCACCTGCGGCGATGTCGATCTGACGCGCGAGCTGCTCCTCGTGCGCAACAGCAAGTTCGGCAAGAGTCGGCTGATCCCGTTCGGGCCGCGCTTGGCCGGGAGGCTTCGCGCTTACGCGGCGCTGCGCGAGCAGCGGCTCGGGGCCCCACGCTCCGAGGCGCCGTTCTTCTCCTGGAACGGCCGCACTGCGGTCGCCACCAACTCGATCCGCAACGCGTTCCGCGACGAGCTGCTGCCGCGCCTTCACCTCACCATTCCGCCCGGCACCCGGGCGCCCTGCGTGCACGGGCTTCGGCACACCTTCGCCGTCCGCACACTCCTGCGCTGGTATCGCGACGGGGTCGACCCGAACGCACGATTGCACCACCTGGCGACCTTCCTCGGGCACGTCAACCCGCAGAGCACGGCGGTGTATCTGACGATCACCGGCGAGCTCCTGCGCGCCGCCAACGAGCGCTACGAGGCCTTCGCGGCGCCGAAGACCGCTGGGGTGCAGCCATGAGTACCGTCACGGTCGGTCAGCTCGTGCACGACTTCTTCGTCGACTATCTCGCTCAGCAGAAGGGCCTGCGCCAGAGCTCGGTGCGAAGCTACCGCGACACGCTGCGCCTGTTCCTGCCGTTCGCCGCGAGCAACGCTCGCCGGCCGATCAGCCGGCTCGCGCTCGAGGACCTGACCCTCGAGCGCGTGCTCGCGTTCCTGAAGCACCTCGAGCAAGTCCGCGGCAACGGGATCGCCACCCGCAACCAGCGGCTCGCGGCGCTGCGGACGTTCTTTGAGTACCTTGGCAGGCGCTGCCCGGAGGCGCTGCACCTCTGCCAGCAGGTCGCGGCGATCCCGACCAAGCGCACGCCACTCCCCGACACGCGCTTCATCGCCCGCGCCGAGGTCGAGCGGCTGTTCGATCGGCTGCCCGATCGCGGGCGGCTCGCGGCGCGCGACCGGGCGCTGCTGCTCTTCCTCTATAACACCGGCGCACGCGTCCAGGAGGTCGCTGACCTTCGGATCGAGCAGCTCGCGCTCGAGCGGCCGCCGTCGGTTCGGCTGCGCGGTAAAGGTGGCAAGTGGCGACAGTGCCCGCTCTGGGCCGAGACCGCGGCACAGCTCAGAGCACTCACGCAACCGCAGGCCACGAGCCCGCAGGCGCCCGTGTTCGTCTCCGGGTCTGGCCGGCCGATGACGCGGTTCGGGCTCTACAAGCGCGTGCGACATCTCACCGCCGGCATCGAGACGTCCGGCTCGGCAGCCGACGCGCGGCGCGTGTCCCCGCACGTCTGGCGACACACGGCCGCGGTCCATCTGCTCGAGGCGGGCGTCGACGTCAACGTGATCCGCGGCTGGCTCGGGCACGCGAGCCTCAACACGACGAACCGCTACGCCGAGATCACGATGCGGATGAAGACCGCCGCGATGCAGCTCTGCGCGCCGGCCGGCGCCGGCCACGTTCCGCCGTGGCAGGACGATCCGTCGCTCCTCGGCTGGCTCTCGAGCTTGTGACGGCAATGGCGGCCGGCACCCGCGACGCTCAAGGCCGGCCGCTCTCCTTAACAACCATCCGACCCATTGCGCCCGCTTCGCGCAAGCCGCCGCGCGAGCCCGCATTATGTGCCGTGACTGCGGCCGACGGCCTACTGCGGCCAGGACTTACGCCATCCGGCCACAGAATCCCGTGGAGCACATAACGCGCATTTTGTGCCCGGCCACGTAATGGGCGAAGATCACCGCCCCCGCGTTGTGCCGCAGGACGCACTTCACGACCTCGCGCGGGTAGACGCTCGTCTGCGTCAGCGTGCCGGCGAAGAGCTCCTCGACCGCGATCACGCGGTGCTGCGCGTCCAGCATGACCACCACGAACACCTCCCGCTCGCGCTCGCCGATCGCAAGCCGCAGGTACTCGCGTACCGCCTGCGGCGAGGCGAGGCAGTCGCCCTCGCGGATGCGCTTCTCGAGGATCCGCATCGCCGCCGCAATCACTTCGTCGTCGTTCATCGTCCCGTCCGTCTCGCTGGCGGCGCACTCCTCGCGCACCGCGTTGCTCCATCGCTCCACGGACCGATCATGCCGGGCGAGCCCTTCTCTTCAAGGGCGCTCGGCGGGCCAGCACACGCCGACACACCCCCGTAGACCCCCCGCTTTCGGGGCGCTCTCCGGGGGCCGACCCCGCCCCCGCGCCCGCTACCCTCGCAATGCTTGTTGAGTGCACTGCAATCATTCCTTCCTGGGTGATTGGTGCGAGGCCCCTCGCGGGTCCCTGGGTTGAGATACCCAGGCGCGGCGCCCGATACGCGCATTGGAGAGAACCGCCCCGAAGCACCTTGGGGCAGCGAACCCGCGCGAGGTAGCGCGTGGGGGCCATGACGCCGGACTGAAGGTCCACCGACCTGGGTCTCGAGCGCATGGCGCGAGGGCACGCCTGCCCGCGCAGTCGATCGCGCGGTGACTGCATGCCCTGCAACTGGTGCGCTTCTCCGCAAGGAGAAGCATGGTCCCCGGGACGAGCCTCGCAACGGACAGTTGCCCCGTCCGTCGCGAGCCCGCCCCGGGGACCTGCGAGGCCTTCATGCCGATGGCGTCGAAGGCCTTTTTCTTTTCCACCCCCCGGGGAACGAGTGTTCCCCGACCGGGGCACCGACTCCCCTTCACCCGAAGGAGAATGCAATGAGACGCGAGCTTGAGATCCGCTGTGTATCGACCGGGACCATCCGCACCGAGGGCCCGGACGGGACGCGCTGCGAGCTCCGCGAGGTCTTCCTCGAGCTCGACGGTGCACCCGCGCGCCTGCAGATCCTGGAGAGCCACGACCACGACCAGCACACCCGCGACGTCACCGTCGAGCTCGACGGGATCTGCGTCCGCAGCCGTAGAGGCCACGACGTCAGGCCGCCGCCGACCTCGACGCGCCACATGCCGCTCGACTGGCTACTCGCAATCGCGGAGTGGATGAGGAAGGGCGAGCACCGCACGGTGTCGCTCTGGGTCCGCTCCATGGATCCGGCGGCGCTGCTGAACGCGACCCCCGTCAGGGCGTGCAGCCCGGCGACCGGACCCGGTGGCGGACGCGGGCGTGGCGACGATGCTGAGCTTTCCGCCCGGCTGCGGCTCGTCGTCGCAGGCAAGCGAAGGACGCAGGCCGCGAGGAGGGGCTCGCTGTTCTCGCCCGGGAACCCTTCGCGGTTCCAGTCGCGGAACAGCGCGCCGCCCCTCGGAGCGTCATGCCGCGCAAAGCGCAGACGGATGCGGATCCGTCCCCGTGCGAGGCCAGAACTCGACACGTTCGCGAAGCGGAGGCCGATCTACTTCTCCTGCACGCCCTGCGGCGCTGGCGGCTCGATGCCGTATTCCTCGTAGAGCTCCTGCAGGGCCCCTTCAGGATCGCGCGAGTACCGCTCCCGGAAGTCGATGACCTTCGGATACGCGAGCGAAGCCCGGTGTGTCGATCGATCCCGGGGGGATACAGCCGATCGTAGAGCGGTATGCACGCGTCGCCACGCGTACCGACAGCGCGGGGTTCGACGATGTAGAGGTTCTTCACCGCCCGCGTCGCCGCCACGTAGACGGCGTTGATGAAGAACTTGTAGGCCTCGAGCGACTTGTCGGTCTTGTCGGCCGCGCGCGCGTACTTCAGCTCGCCCGCGGCGACGTCGGCCTCGGCGGAGGCCGGCGGCGATCGCCTCGAAGCTCCGCCGCTCGCTCGACACGAGCTCGAAGAGGATCACGCTCTCGTACTCGAGCCCCTTCGCTTCCTGCACCGAGAAGACGAGCGGCGTGCGGAAGCGCTCGCGCGCCGCGGGCTTGCAGGTCGTCGCGCAGCACCATCACCGCGACCCGGGCCGAGGCCCGGGTCCTGCGGTCGAGCTCGCCGACGAGCTCCGGGTCGGCGCGGAAGCAGCTCCACGGTGCCGGGCTCCTCCGAGACCGACTCCACCAGGTAGTTGCTCTCCCGGTCGATCGAGCCGAAGCGGAGCTGCTTGATGCGCAGCAGCCGGTTCGCGACGCCGACGACGCCGGCGGCGTTGCGGTAGTTCGCGCGCAGGACGTGGAGGAGCTCTCCCGGCGCCGACACGCCCGCGCCGAAGAAGAGCGTCTTCAGCTGCGTCCAGGAGAAGAAGTTCGGATGCACCACCTGATTCGAGTCGCCGCAGAGGAGGAACCGGCCCGGCTTGCGCAGGGTGCGCAGCGCGAGCGCAAGCTGCACGTTCGTGAGGTCCTGGACCTCGTCGACGACCACGAAGTCGTAGCGCGCCGGCGCCTCGGCGAGGTAATGCTGCGCGACGACGTTCGGGTCGTAGCAACCGGCGGTCTTCAGCCAGGCGAGGTAGCGCTCGAAGAGGTCGTACACCCAGGCGCGGTCCTCCTCCAGGAAGATCGACCGCCGCACGCCGAGCGCCAGATACTCCTCGCGCGAGAGCCACGGCCGCTCGACGGCGAGGCCGGTGAGAACGCCCTGGAACTCCTCGTAGAGCGCGTGAGCGAGCGCCGGGCGCACCCGCGGCTGGCGCGCGAGCCAGCCCCTGAAATCGCGGTACTCGAGGCCGTTCCCCTCCGGGACGCGGATCGATTCGAGCAGTTCGCCGGAAAGCGAGGAAGTCCGCGTTCTGGTGCTCGCCCTCGTAGCCGTGCGAGTAGTAGAGGTCCCGGGCGTGGCGGGCGAGGAACGTCGAGCGCGTGACGTACAGGAGGTCGCCCGCGACGAGCTTCATCTTCTCGAGCGCGAGCGCGGTCTTGCCGCTTCCGGCCGAGCCCACGATGACGAGCGGGGCAGGCAGTCCGAAGAGCGCCTCCTGCGCGTCGTCGAAGCTCAGCACCTTGTCCAGGAGGTTGAAGCGAGGGTTCGCCGGGTTGACGAAGCCGAGCGGCGCGAGCTCGTCCTCGGGCGGGCCGCCGCCGCGGAGCGGCTCGAGCTTCGATTCGTCCACCCGCGCGCCACGCAGGAAGCGCGACTTCTCGTAGGCGTGGTTCTCGATCACCTCGAGCAGGAGCGCGTAGCGCTCGCGGTCGCGGCGGGCGAAGCGGAGGAGCAGCCGGTTCGCGTCGTCGAGCTTCGCCCGGTAGTAGCCCTCGCGGCCGAGCTTCTTGACGTCGGCCGAGTACAGGTCGTCGCGCTCCAGCATCGCGACCACTTTCTCGTAGCGCGGCCGTACCGGGGCGGATCGAGATCGCGATGGACGAGGATCTTCACGGGAAGGCGTCGACCCGGATGCTCACCGGACGCGCGGGTCGTTCGCCGCGCCGTGCGTCTCGAACGAGTCGGCCCGCACCTCATGAGCGCTCTCACCCGGACAAAGGACGGCACCGCGGCGGCGAGGGCGAGAACGACCAGAGCCGGCGAACAGCACCCACTCGATCACTGGCGCCTCCTTTCCTTTCGCCAGTCCCAGGGCGGGACCGGTGCGGCGTCCTGCCACAGACCCTTTCGGGCAGAGCGTGCATCGGCTTCGGTCCGCGCGTAAGCGGCACGCTCCTCGGCGCTCTGCTCCCGCTCGAACGCCTTGTAGTGCCAGGCGTAACCGTCCCGGATCATCGCGAGGCCGACGTCCCGCGTCCCGACGAACACCGAGCAGATCTCCCGCCCATACCGGTCCCGCTTCCAGCAGCGAGCCTCGACGCGGCGGTCGAACACGAACGACGACAGCACCTCCTTCGCCGCACTGCCGAATGGCTGCTTCCGCTCGGGCGCATCGATCCCGCCGAGGCGGACGACATGCTGGGTCTTCCCCGCGTCGAGGACCGTGATCGTGTCCCCGTCGCTCACCCCGACCACGCGCCCCGCCACGATCCACTGCTCCGCCCGGACAGCGCCCGCTGCCACGGTCAGGGAAACCGCAAGCAGGATCCACCGGATTGCCGACGGAGCGCTTTCCGAGTTCAAGCTGTGCTCGGGGCTGAGAAGAGGCGACGCAAGGCTATCAAGGAACCGCGCAGGGGGGCGTGCAGGCCACGCCAGCGCTACGACGCAACCGAGCGCGCGGGCGCCTGGGTCGCTTTCGGCAGCGCCGGCATCACCAGCGCCTCGCCCGGCCGCCAGACCCACCGCTTCGTCCCCTGCGTCACGCGCTCATCGTCCGCACGCGGGCCGCGCTGCCCCGCGGCGCTCGGCGGCTCCACGTGAAGAGGGACGACCGCGTCGCCGGTGTCGAGCAATAGCGCGGTCGCGAATGCCACCGACGGCCCGGCCTCGTAGGGAAGCGGCTTCAGGAAGCGCCGCCGCTGCCGCACGAGCTCGACGAGCAGCGCCCGCTCCAGCAGGTGCTCGAAGGGCAGCCACTCGGGCGTCACCGCCATCATCGCGAGCGTGTCGGCGTGTCCCAGGCCCTCGGCCGCAGGCCGGATCGTGCACCCGACGATGAGCCGGGTGTCGGGCTGCTGCGCCTTCGCGAGCAGCTCGCGCTCGAACCGGCGTGCGAGCTGCCGGCCGGTCGTGCTGTCGAGCGCGAGCGGGCAGTCGGGCAGGTGCTTGAGCACCATCGAGTACCCGTCTCCGCGCTCGATCAGGTCCTTCACCTCCGCGACGAGCAACGCCAGCGGCACGTGGTCGCCAGCGGCATCGAGCCGCAATGCGCCGAAGAAGGCCGCCCGCCGCGCCTTCAGCCCTTCGCTGTCATCGGGCCGGAACGGCTCCGGTATGAAGAGCCGGCTCGCGAGCGGCGCGCCCTTCGCGTCGATCTCGGCCGCCGCCTCGAGGAGGTACTTCCGGATGACGAACCAGGACCGCTTCCCCTCCATCCGCGGCGACCACCGGCTGAACCCCGCCCGGTCCCAGAGGAGATGCAGCAGCCCGCGCATCGAGAGCCGACGCTGCGCAGCCGACACGCTCTGCGACGGTGCCGAGGGCGCCTGCGCAGGTCTCGGCACGGACACGTGCGACAGCGGGAAATCCAGCCGCACCTCCACCCGCTCCGGGCCGCGCTCGATGACCGCCTCGCCGAGCAGATCCCCGAGCCCGGTCTCGCCAGGAGGCGCCTCGTAGGAAGGACACGAGGGGTGATGCGCGGCTCCCGTCCCGGGCATCCGCTTGATGACGAGCTGCGCATGCTGCGCGACGTACATCTCGATGCCGCGCTCGACACACAGGCACCTCGGCCGCTCATCGGTGCCGTAGACCTCGGCGAGCGCCGCCTGGATCCCGGGACTGTCTCCCCGGTAGGCAGTGCCAAGGATCTGGTAGGACGACTCGGCGTACATGGTCGATCGCCCGCCGATCCTGCCGCGCTCCGGCCGCGGTCGAGGGCCGGAGAGCCGGGTGAAACCAGGGGATCTACCGGGACCTGGGAGTGCCGTCGTGCAAGTGACGATCGAATTGCCGTCAGCGTTCGCGCGTCACGTCACGCGGGTCCTTGTCCTCGCGGAGCGCAACAAACCGCGAATGCCGCAGGTGATCGTCCGGGGTCCATTCGGCGAACTCGAACTGCCCGACCAGCTCGGGCTTCACCCACCGGCACTCCGCCATTTTCGCGGCCGTGAGGCCCTGTCCCCAGCGCCCGCTCTTCGGCTCGGGCAGGTTCGCGAACGGGCATGCCTGCTGCTCCAGCTTTCGAAGCCGTTTCAGGAGGTCCAGCCGGGAACGAGGCGTGAATCCATTCCGCGTCCGGCCCACATAGAGCAGCTGGTCGCCCTCGTAGTACCCGAAGATCAGCGCATCGAAGCTCCCAGGGGTCGGCGTGTAGCCGCCGATGACGAACTCCTGCCCTTGATTGACGCGCATCTTCCGCCAGGCGCCAGAGCGCTCACCGGGTTCGTAAGGACCGTCCCGACGCTTCGCGACGAGGCCCTCGAAGCCGTGCTCCCTGACCCCCTCGATCAGATCCTGAAGGCTTCCCTCCAGCGGGGGTGAGTGCCGGATCGGTTCCTCGAGCTTCGGCATCACCTTCGTCTCGCAGCAGGGCGCGGCGCACATCCAGCGGCTCGCGCGTCAGGTTCTTTCCGGCGAGGACCAGGACATCGAACGTGTAGTAGTAGACGGGCGTAGCCCCGGGACTTTGATTCTGCAGCGCGTTGAAGGAAGGTCGACCCGACCGGTCGAACGCGACCAGCTCCCCGTCAATCACGGTCTCGTCAGGGAGCGCGTCAAGCGCCTTGGCGACCAGCGGATACCTGCTGGTGAAGTCGTTGTCGTTGCGCGAGCGGAGCTGGACCTTGCCTCCGGTCTTGATCGCGAGCGCCCGATAGCCGTCGAGCTTCAGCTCGAACAGCCACTCCGGTCCTTCCGGTAGCGTCTCGCTCCGCAAGAGGAGCATGGGCTCGATGAACCCGGCCCGCGTCTTACCGGCCCTGGACTTCGCTCTCGCCGGCTTGGCCGTCTTGATATTCGCCGCCCTGACGTTACTATCGCTGAAAACTATACGCCTTCAGGTAAAGCGCCATCGGTGGGAAACGCCGCGCCGCGGATTATCTGAGGACTTCGCACCGCCACTCCTGAACCATGGCGGCCTCGCGATCGCGCTCGAACCCCCGCAGCACCAGCACGCCGTTCCCGAGATTCGTCAGGACAGGCTCATAGAGCTCCGGCAGCAGCGGTTTGCACAGCGCATCCCCTGGCGCCACGAGCTTCGCCACCAGGTAGTGCGCGTCACGGAGGCTCAGGTAGTGAGTGCTGAGATCGCCTTCGAATGACGGCGCGTTGACCACCTCTCGCCAGGCAAGTCGCCGGCCGCGACGACGCAGGGGGTACACGCGGCAGCGCATGCAAGCAAGCTATGGATAGTGTGATAGTGTAAAGATATACAGTATAACTAGAAGTTCCCCGGCAGCGATTGCCCACACGCGCCGAACCAGCGATTGAGGTCGGGGAATGCCGGCCCGTCACCCGACGCCGGCTCGCGGTTGCTGGCCTGTCGTGCTCCAGAAGAGAGCGGACGTTCGGGGACTTCGCTAACTGGCCATCGACGGTCGGTCGAAGTGTGAAGAAGAACTTCCGCAGAGCCGACAGTGAATCGCGGTGAACCACCGTACCACCGCAGCCGCCTATTTCCCGCAATGACGGCTCATTGATTCCGGAGACGATATTGAGAACCTCGCTACCGAGCGCTACTTCTTAAAGCGGAAATTCGCGAGGTCGTAGTCCTGCATCACGTAGCTCTTCGTCTCGA
Source organism: uncultured beta proteobacterium (assembly GCA_963789885.1). GTDB lineage: Bacteria > Pseudomonadota > Gammaproteobacteria > Burkholderiales > SG8-39 > DATEDA01. Next base: position 24,807 of record CAWBNB010000070.1, read on the forward strand.
CGCGCATCTTGTTGGCATGCTTCGCCTGCGTTTCGCCGCCGGCGGCGACGAAGTCGTCGTAGCCAATGATCTCTACCCGAATGAAACCCTTCTGGATGTCAGTGTGGATCGCACCACCCGCTTCCTGCGCCGTAGCGCCCTTGCGAATCAGCCAGGCGCGGTTCTCCGAGCCGCCGACGGTGAGAAAACTGATGTAGCCGCTCGCGCTCACCACGCGGACCAAAAAATTGTCGAACGCCGCAGAATCCGCCGCCTCGGCCACCACTATCGGTTTCGCCGTGACAAATGCGTGCGACTCGATGAGGTGCAATTCTTCCGGCGTCAATCCGGCTTCGGCGACGACCCCTTCGCTCTCCAGGTGTGCTTTGATTCTCTCGAGAACCGCCTTTTCTGCCGCGGGCGGATTGCGCTCGAGCCGCGTTTCCGCGAATTCCAGGTCCTTCACGATCAGGTCGAATCGGCCCTCCGGTGAGGCGACTATCGCATCCGCGGTCGAGGCCTCCTCTTCTCCGACGACGTCGACGAACGCGTAGGTTTTATTCTCAGCCTTGACGAGCTTGTCAGCCTGATCCAGGCGTGGATCCTTGACCTTGTGCTTCCCGAGCGGGACGCCTGCGACACCGACTAGGCCGACTTTCATGGCAGCATGGTTTCAAAACGATTGAAGGCCGCTCCAGTGTAGCCTCAGCGGCCAATTTGAATCGAGCGTGCGCTTTTTGGCAATGGCTGCTTCCGCTTCGGGTCGAGAGCGTCATCGAGCGGCCGCTTTTAGCGACAGGACCGTAGAGCCGCGCCTTGCGCCAGACCGTACCTTTGGCAGCCTTTATGTAGGCTCTAGGTTCAAGGGGGCGCGGGGAGGGCATCCGACCGGACGCCCTCCTGCCCGTACTTCACGCCGCGAGGCGCTTTCGCGCGTAGTACACGTCCAGGAAATCCGTCCCCGGATCGCGCGGCACGTACACTCCGACAGCACGCTTTCGCTTGCCGGCCGCAAGCCGGTGCGCAAGCGCGTACGCGGCCACCTGCTCGCAGTAGTTCTCGTCGCAGTCGGCGAAGATGCTCACCGCGATATCCATCGCGGGGATCTCGATGGCCTCAAGCGCGCCAGCGCGCCCGCATCCCGCACTGACTGGCGCCTGCCTTTTGCCCGGAGGTGCTGACCACCCCACAGGGGAGAACCGCGACCGCTCCTTCGGATTTGGTCTCGCGCCGGGTCGCCGATAGCCTTCTCGCGGCATGCACGCCGGGGCCGATCGGCGTCACCCGGTCTCATCCACCGGAGGTACATGGCGCGGCAGGTCCATGGCGTCATGAAGCAACCGCAGGACCTCGATCACCTCACGTCCCTGATCCTTGCCGATCCGGAAGACCACGAAGTGACGCCCCTTGCGTCCTTGGCGAGCGACATGCAGCGTGAAGAGTCCCCTGCCGATATCGTCGCGGACTTTGGCGCCGAGCGCCGTCGGGCCCGCGGTCAGCGCCTCCAGTGCCGCGGAAAGCGTCTCGGCGTAGACACGCGCCTGCGCCTCACCGAAGTGCCCCACGGTCCAGTGCAGGATGTCCTCGAAGTCGGCCTCGGCCGCGGCCGTAAGGCGCACTGCCCAGGGGCGCGCCCCTGCGGTCACTTGCCGCGCGTTCCGGAACCCCTGCCGGAGATCGCCTTGTCTGCCACGGCCGCGAGATGTCGGCCGAGCGCGGCTCGCGACTCGAAGCCGCGGAAGCGTCCCGCGTCGATGTCAGCAACGCCGATCCGCGCGGCCTCGCGCAGCGCCTTCAGGCGGACCTTTTCCTCCGCCTCCCGGCTCTCCAGCAGCCGCAGCCCTTCGCGGAGCACTTCGCTCGCGTTCTGGTACCGGCCGGAGGCTACCAGCCGCTCGACGAGCTCCGTCTGATAGTCGGTGAGGACGACATTGCGCGTTGGCATCGGGAACGCTCCACAGCAGCTTGATCAATCGATTGGCATATTATGCCATAAGCGCTCGAGGCTTCGGGGAGAACTCCGGCCAGGCGCCGCGTCGGAGTTTGCAGATGCCGGAAATCCACCTCCGCCGACCCGCGACCATTCACCGCGCAAGTCTCGGATGGGAATTTGAGAGATCAGGGGGCGAGGGGAAGGCGTCCGACCGGACGCCCTCCCGCCCGTACATCACGCCGCGAGCCGCTTCCGCGCGTAGTACACGTCCAGGAAATCCGTCCCCGGATCGCGCGGCACGTACACGGCCACTGCACGCTTTCGCTTGCCGGCCGCGAGCCGGTGCGCAAGCGCATACGCGGCCGCCTGCCCGCAGTAGTTCTCGTCGCAGTCGGCGAAGATGCTCACCGCGATCACCGTCGCAGGGATCTCGACCGCCTCGAGCGCACCCGCGTTCCCCGCCGCCCACACCGGGAGGCCGAGCCGCAGATGCACCGCGAGCGCCGTCTCGATCCCCTCGGCGAGCGCGAGCTCGTTCTCCGGCTCGAAGAGCCGGATCGCCGCGCCCCGCACCCCCGCCGAGAAGAGCTTCTTCACCCCGGGGACCGGTGCCTTCGCACCGCCCGCGAGGTACGTCCGGTGCAGCGTCACCGGTCGCCGATCGACCGTCTGCACCTTCGCCAGCATCGCCGCATACGTCCCGAGGCGCCGCGACCGGTTCGCGTCCCGCTCGAAGTACCCGAGCGCCGGATGCGTCCGCAGCACGCGCGGAAACGCTTCCAGCACGAGACCCCGCCGCGCGAGATAGTCGGCGACCTCGTCGCCCGCCTCGACCGGCTTCGCCTCGTCCCAGATCCTCTGCAGCAGCGCACGCAGCCGATCCCTCGGCGCACGGTGCGGCTTCCCGACCCAGCGCGGCCACGACACGCCGACGACCTCCGCGACCTCCCGTGCCGCCCTCGGGAAATCCCACCCGAGATGCTTCTCGAGAAGCCTGAAGCCGTCGCCCGCGCCGCAGCCGTTGCAGTAGTACTCGCCGTTCCCGTGCCGGTCGTCGAACCGGAACCGGTCCGTGCCCCCGCACAGCGGACACGGCCCGTGCCGGTTCACGAGCATCGCGGCCGGAATGCCGAACGCCGCGAGAACCCCCGGCCAGCGCCCGTGCGCGGCACGCTTCACCTCATCCACGTATTCCCTGAAAGTCCTCTCCATGCCTTGACTCCTTCGCCTGGCGCCCAGGGTCCGGGGCGAGCGCCGATCGCGCGATACCGCCGCGCTCGACGCCCGCCCGGACGCCGGCGAGCCGATTCCTCGCAGTGCTCAGCCCTCGGCCGCCACGCGATGCTCGTGCGGCGTCTCGCCCACCTCGACGGTGAAGCGCCTGCCGCGCAAGCTCGGATAGCGTTCGGGCCTTGCCTCGGCGATGAGCCGCAGCAACGCGCCCGCGGGATTGGTGCTGCGAAGAAGCGTGATCGCCTCCGCGAGTGCCGCGGCGTCGGCACACTCGTCCGCCTCGCACCAGTCGCCCTTGCGGTCGAGGTAGTTCGAGACCTGGCGCACCGCCTTGCCCGAGCTCTCGTTCTCCGGGACGAGGATCGTGTTGTCCCCGGAGCGATAGACCGCATCGTCCCGGATGACCACGCGATCGTCCCCGACCCGGACCTCGACCGCCTCGCAGGCGAGCACCGTCGCCTCGATCCGCCGCCCCACGAGGGAACTCCGCGGACCGGGGTTGACGGCCTCCACCGACACCGGCTCCTCGTCGAGCATCCGGACGTAGCCGCGCGCCCAGTGCCCGGGCGCGAGCGACCACTCGTCGAAGACGAGCATCGCCCGCTCCCGCGCGTACATCCAGCGCGGGCCCGTCGCGTCGTCGAACTCGGAGAGGCACGCAAGCCGCAGCCGCCCGCTCTCCACTTCACTTCGGGCAAGCGGCCGCCTGAACGGCACCAGGAAATCCCTGCCGCCGTCCTCGTCCCGCCGCGGATACCCGACCACGCGCCGGAGCACACCCTCGGGGAGCAGCGGCACGTCGTCGAAGAGATCGACGTGCCCCCACATCCTCGCCGCACGGAAGCACCGCGCGACGAACACCTCGGGGGTCGCGACCCGCTTCGCCGCGATCAGGCGATCCCGCCACAGCGTCGCCAGCACCTTCTCCACCCTGCGGAGCTGTGCCTCCTGCTCCATCAGGCGATCGCGGTCGGGCAACCGCGCCTGGAACACCGCCGGATCGAGGTGCACGACGTTGCACGGAAGCCCGAGCCCCCTCGGCCCCTCGATCATCAGGCCCTGCAGGTAGACCGCGGTCTCCCAGGTCGCCGCACCGTCCTCGAGCCCCGGCGAGATGCACCGCCCCGATCGATGTCTCGACGAAGGGCAGGGCATCCGGCGCGTGCGGACGGCGGAGGAACACCCCGTTGTACCGCACCGGGATCGGGAAACCGCGCGTCATCCGCACGATCTCCCGCTCGAGCTGGGGAAGCTCGACCTCCTCGAGCGTGACGGTCGTGCCGCGCGCATCGTTCCCGCGCTCCACGCCGACCGTCGCGCCCGTCGAGTGCCGCCCGGGTATCGAACCGGACCCGCTGCCCGTTGCTCTCGACGGCGCAGCTGCCCGCCGCGTAGAGGCTCTGCAGGAAGCCGAGCCCGAACGGATGCTCGGTCCGCTGCACCGCTTCGCTCCAGCCCGACTCACCGAGGGTGAGGAGGGCCTGGAAGTCCGCGATGCCGCAGCCGTCGTCCCGGACCACGAGGCGCTTCGCGCTCGCGCTCGTACGTGAGATCCACGCACGTGGCGCCGGCGCGCCGCGCGTTCTGCAAGAGCTCCGTGACGACGGAGTACCGGTTCGGGAAGGCGAACCGGAGGTTCTCGATGAGGCGCCGCTTGTTCAAGCGGATTGCTACTGTTTCGGTCATGCGTACCTCCTTGAATGAATGCGGCGCGATCGGTGCCCCTCGCGGGGTGGACGCCCCGCAGGGGTTTCGCCGGGAGGAGCCCGCGCCACGCGCCCTCGCGAAAAACCCGCGAGCGCCCGCGCCACGAACCCCTCCCGACCAGGTGAATCGCGATCCCGGACGGGACCGCGGTCGTGCTCTCGCGCTACCGGAATGAATCCCGGGCAACGCGCACGCCTCAGCGCATCGAGGCGTCCCTCGGCGGAGCGCCGAAGAGATCCGGCTCCCGCACCTGCCGCAGCAGCTCCTCGTTGATCCACTGCGGGTTGCGGTGCAGCTCCGCCGCCGCCCACTGCGGGTCGCGCAGGATCCGCTCGCCGAGCCAGGCCGGGAAGCGCGCAACCGCATCGCGCAGCCAGGCCACGGTCAGCCGCCGCAGCGCCTCGCGAACGTCATCCGGATCGCACGTGCGGAAGACCACCCGCACGCACGCCCCGAACGAGAAGGGCTCGAGCTCGCGCTCGTCCGTGAAGACCCACTCGAGCAGCTCGAAGCGCTCCTCGAGCGGCGTCTCGGCTTCGGCGAGCCGCCGCAGATCGTCGAGCAGCACGAAGTGCAGCCTCACGATCTCGTCGGTGCTCCACGCGGCGTAGCTGCCGGCCGCCGACTCCTCCGCCACGGGTGGATCCGACTGCCCGGGATCGCTCCCGAGGTCGATCGCGAGCTGCGCCGCCTGCGGTCTTGACGCGGCGGTGCCGCGTAGATGCTCCATCGTTGCCTCCGTGCGAATGCGGAGGCGGACCGGCACCCGGACGGGGAGCGATGTCGCCCCCGCGGGGTGGTATGGATGCCAGCCTGTAGCTGGCGCTCTGATGCTGGCGAGAACTGCGCTCCGGCGAACCGGAGGACGGGAAGGCCAGCGCCCCGTCAGTGAAAGCGCTTCCCGGCCCGCCGCCATGCGGCGGCGCCGAGCAACGCTCTCACCCGTCCACGCGAGCCTCGGCTCGCGCGTTTCGAACGCGGGGCGCGCCGCACGCGCGCGCCCGGACGATCCAATGCTCGCCACACCTCTCAGGGCCAGCTCCTGGAGCCCGCGCCGTCTGCAACGCGGGCTCGGTGCGAAGCGTAGGCGCTCGGGACACGTGGCGGGGCGCGGAGAGCCGGTCGATATCCCCGGCTCTCCGGGGGTCGTGCAGGCGCAGCCGCATGCCAGGATCCGGCGAGCCATGCTGGAGGCACGTATGGGCGAGATGCGAGCGCCACCCCCGTCGGTGAACGTCCGCTACTTCGAGAAGCTCGCGAAGAAGGACTGGCTGAAGAACCTGCAGACCGCCTACTTCGCGCAGCGGGTGGCGCTCAAGCACGCACGCGCGAAGTCGCACTTCGTGCGCTACTTCGGCTCCGCCTCGCGGAACACCCACGTCATCGAGCAGGTCGCGCGCATGCTCCTCCCGTCCGACGTCGTGGATCTCGCCGAGACGCAGCTCACGGCACGGATCGAGACCTCGATGACCGCGACCGACAAGGCGACCGCCCGCGCCCAGGCGCTCCTCCAGGCCGAAGGGATCACGTCGCTGCCCGAGTACCTGCAGCGGCCGCTCGAGGTCGAGGCGAAGTGCACCTCGCCCAAGGTCACGCGCTACCTCGAGCTCATTCTCAAGGCCGACCGCCTGCTGACCTACCTCGAAGCGCTCCGCCTCGCCGGTGCGATCGAGACGAACGCCTACGATCACCAGGTCACGGTCGCGGTGCGCGAGCTCGTCGCCGTGCCCCGGGCTGCCTTCCACCTCGCGATCAGCCTGCGGAAGCGAGCGAACCCGGCGCCTTCCGATCCGCCCGCGAAGGCGGCGCAACGCGCCAAAGGAGCGCGCCCGAAGGAGGACGTAACACCGGAACCGCCCGCAGCTGCCTCGACGGAGGCCGCGGCGAGCGCGTCCGCTGCGGCGGAGGCCGTGCAGACGACGTAGGCCCCAGCGCAGCGCGCGCCTTCCGCGCGCGGGCGATCGGGCAAGGTTTACGACTGGTAGCTGCCAGACCAGGTCGCGGCGCTTCGCCGTGAACGAAGGCAGCGTTGGCGGTAAAGCGCGAGCTCGTCTCGCGCCGACAGTGCGGTCCCGAGCGCCTCCGGCGCGCGAGGGCCGTTTCACCCACCCCGCGGGGACTGCGCGTCCCCGCAAGGGATGGGCAGTGCCCGCTTTTCTTTATGGAGAGATCCACATGAAGAGCGGTCGTTCGCTTGTTGAACTTGCACGGGAGCTCGAGCGTCAGCTCGGCACGAAGAAGGACCTGCTGGTGCCCCTGCCGCGCACGCATCACCGCACGGCGGAGGACGGCGAGTGCGCACTCGAGGTCGAGGAGCCCGCCGGCGTGCAGCGGTACGGCATCACGCCGCTTGCCCGCCGGCAGCTCGCGGAGAAGCTGAAGATCCCGTACGCGTACTTCGAGCGCATGCGGACCGAGCAGCCGGAGCTTCTCGATCGCAACGTGAACGCGTGGCTGGAGCGGGAGGAGGGCGAGCGTCAACTGCTCAGGACCCTCGACGGGAAGGTGCGGGCGGTGCTGTCGGAGCGCTATCGCCGCCTCGACAACTACGACCTCCTCGAGCACGTGCTGCCGACCCTGCAGCGCCTGCCCGATGCGCGGCTCGAGTCGGTCGAGCTCACCGAGACGCGGCTGTACTTGAAGGTGGTCACGCCGAGCATCGCGCTGGAGGTCGCCCCGGGCGATGTCGTGCAGGCGGGCGTCGTCGTGAGCAACTCGGAGGTCGGCTGCGGGATGCTGTCGGTCCAGCCGCTCGCTTTCCGGCTGGTGTGTAAGAACGGGCTGATCGAGTCCGACCGGATGCTTCGCAAGACGCATGTCGGGCGTTCGCTGGATGCCGAGCCGCCATCGGGCATCGTCTTCAAGGACGATACGCTGCAGGCCGATGACCGGGCCTTCTTCCTGAGGGTCCGCGACGTCGTCGAGCTGGCGGTCTCCGAGTCGACGTTGCGCCTCGTCGGCGAGAAGCTGCGCCGCACGAAGGAGATCCCGCTCGCCGGAGACCCGGTGCAGGCCATCGAGGTACTTGGCCAGCGCCACGGACTCACCGAGACCGAGCGGGCGGGCGTTCTGCGCAGCCTGATCGAGGGCGGAGATCTGTCCGGCTTCGGCCTGGTGAACGCGGTGACGCACTTCTCGCAGCAGGTCGCCGACTACGATCGGGCCACCGAGCTCGAGGCGCTCGGCGGACGGCTGGTGGAGTCGCCGGCGAGCGACTGGAAGCTGCTGGGCGTCGAGGCGTAGCAAGAGCGAACGACGGGACGGCGGTCATCACGACGCTGTCCCGTACGTTCTCACGCGGTGCGAATCGTTGGCGCGTGCGCCGCGTTACCACACGCACGGCGACGATCGGTATCCTGTCCATAGCAAACAGCGGCGCGGCCGCTCGTCCCCGTCTCGATCCCCGTCACTCGCAAGGAGTCTGGAGCAGGCATGCCCAATGTTGCAGCACTACTCAAGGAAGAGATCACGAGGCTCTCGCGGAGGGAGGTACGCCGGCAGCTTGCCGGGATGAAGAAGGCCTCGGCGCAGTACCGGCACCATATCGCCGCGCTGAGGCGGCAGATCGGCAACCTCCTGCGACAGGTATCGGTTCTGCAGACACGTTCGCCCAGTCGCGGATCCGAGGCACCGGCGGCGACGGAAGTGGCGCAGACGCGATTCGTGCCCAGAGGTCTCCGCTCCCACCGGGCCCGTCTCGGCCTCTCCGCCGACGAATACGGCCGGCTGGTCGGCGTGAGCGCCCAGACCATCTACAGCTGGGAGCGAGAGACGTCGACGCCTCGCGCGGCGCAGCGGACCTCGCTCGCCGCGGTCCGCGGACTCGGCAAGCGCGAGGCGCGTAGCCCGGCTGGAGGCGGTCACCTCGGCAGGAAAGAAGAAGGCGCGCAGGGCCCGAAGATGAGCGTGTCGCCGCAGTGCTCCATCACCGGACGAGGTCCGGTGCGAGTTGATATGAGTCTCGGAGACTAGAATCAGCGCGAGGAGGACCTCGCGATGACGAAGGACCGCACGTTCGCCGAGTTCAAGGCGTACTGGCAGATCGCCGACGAGTTGCTCGGGAAGGCGACGAAGGAGCAGCTCTCCACCGTGGCGCGGATCCTCGCCCTGCAGTCGGCACACTACGCCCGCACGTACGGCGAGCTGCCGCTGCCGAATCTCTTCGAGCTTCTCAAGATCACGGAGATCAGCGCGAAGGAGCTCGAGCTCCTCCGGGACGGGACCGAAGCCCTCGTCGGTGTGCTCGCGACGGTCACCGATGGGCTCGAGGACGAGCCGGAGAGCCCGATGCAGTGATCGAAGGGGAGGGGAGATGACACTCGAGGGCGTCGGGGTGACGCAGCCCGCGAAGCACGGACCGATGCAGCTACGCCTCAAGTTCGGCAAGCAGGCGTACTTCGTGATCGAGCTTCGCAAAGGCGAAGAGGCGGCCGAGGTCGCGCGGAAGCTCCGCGAGCTCGCCGACCAGGTGGACGAGAAGTCGTAGCGATGTGCGGCCGCTACGGGCGGTGGAGCAGGAGACAGCGGATCGAGGAGCTCCTCGGCATCGAGCCGTCCGGACTCGATGATTTCACGCCGCTCTACAACATCACGCCGGGGGTGAACACGTGGATCGCCCGCGCGAAAGACGGGCAGCCGACCCTTCACGCCTATCTATGGGGTCTGGTGCCTTACTGGTCGAAGGATCCGAAGAAGGGAGCGAGGCCCGTCAACGCAAGAGCAGAGACCGCCCACGAGAAGCCGATGTTCCGGAAGCTCATCCGCGAGCGGCGCTGCCTGATCCCCGCGAACTGCTACTACGAGTGGAAGGAGATGCCGGTCGGGAAGCGCCCTTACTGCATCCGGATGGAGGACGACTCGCCGTTCTGCATCGGCGGGATGTGGGATGTGTGGCATGCGAGGGAGCCCGATGTGCTGTTCACTTTCACGGTTCTCACGACATTCCCGAACGAGGTATCCGGGACAGTCCACGACCGGATGCCGGTGATCGTCCAGCCCAAGAATTATCGGCGCTGGCTCGATCCAGAGAGCGAGGACGTTGCGGACATCCTGGCTCCGCCTCCCTCCGCAGGGATGATTGCTTACCCGGTGAGCCGACGGGTCAATAGTCCGAAGAACGACGACGCGAGGTTGATCGAGCCGGAACCCGCCTGATCGCACTTGAAATGACTCATTTCGAGCGCTGCATGGGGTGCAAGTGTTCGAATCACTGCGCCCCGGCCAGAAAAGTCACTGTCCCAAAATCGGCCCTGAGCGCGTCGTATCGTAAGTCAGGGCAGTGAATCGGAGCCAGGGCGTGTGCTGCTCGCCCACCAGTCGCTGACCGAAGCGTCCATGCGGTCTTGATCGACGACGCGCAGGGGTGCGTGGCCGTCGCGCTGCGGAAGCTTAGGATCGGTATTGGCGACGTCCTCACCCGCGAGCGCGGGCTGCTGGACCCTAAGCCCCCGGGGCCGATCAGACGCCGATGGGGACCACCCGCTCGAGGTCGATGACGCAGATCCAGCCCGCCGTCTGTTGGCCCGTCCGCGCAGCGGTGCGGATGATGTCGACGAGCCGGTCGACAAGGGCGTCCTCGCAGATCAGCTCGAGCTTGAACTCGTGCACGACCGCCTCCGCGAGATCCATCGAGTAGTGCCGCTCGTCTGTGTCCTGCGGCTCCAGCGAACCCTTGACCTCGTATACGGTGACGTTTCGTCCGCCCGACTGACCTCCGAAGTCGCACAAGCCGGACTCCTTCAAGGCCTGTATGACACCGGCGATCCGGCTTCTATGCACGTAAGCCTTGATCTCCTTCATCGTGGTCCCTCCTCGTTTCCGGTGGTGATGGAAGCCGCGCGGGAGACGACCTCGCGAGGCGTTTCCTGCGACCCGCTTCGGTCCGCGCTCAGGCCCGTTCCCGAGCGGCCGCGCGTGGCGCTCGGTTCCTCGAAAGCGAGCAGGCGCAGCGCGTTGAGCACTACGAGCACGGTCGAGCCTTCGTGCACCAGCACCGCCGGGCCGATGCCGGCGATGCCCAGGGCGGTGAGCGGCACCAGCGCCGCGACCACGCCCAGGGACACCCAGACGTTTTGCCGGATCACCCTGCGCGCGGCTCGGCTGAGCGCGATGGCGAACGGAAGCTTCGCCAGATCGTCGCCCATCAGTGCGGCATCGGCCGTCTCGAGCGCCACGTCCGTGCCCGCGCCGCCCATGGCGATCCCGACCGTGGCCCGGGCGAGCGCCGGCGCGTCGTTGACGCCGTCACCGATCATGGCGACCTGCCCGTATTGGCGCACCAGCGCGTCCACCGCCGCGACCTTCTGCTCGGGCAGAAGGGCGGCCCGCACGTCGTCGACGCCGACCGCGCGCCCGACGGCGCGTGCCGTTCGCTCGTTGTCGCCCGTGAGCATCACGATCGTGCCGACGCCGAGCGCCCGGAGGCGCTCGAGCGCGTCCCGCGCCCCCGCGCGGGGGGTGTCGGCCACGGCGATCACGCCGAGGAACGCGCCGTCGGCCTGCACCACCATGGTGGTGTTGCCCTGCGATTCGAGCCGCGCGACTTCCTCGGCGAGGGCCGAGGGCACGGCTTGCGGCCCGAACAGGGCGAGGTTGCCGATGAGTACTGCGCGGCCGTCGACCGTGGCGCGCAGCCCCTTGCCGGTCACCGCCTCGACCGCCGAGGGCTCGCTCCAGGAGACCGCGCGTTGCTGTGCCGCTTGGGTCACGGCACGCGCAAGAGGGTGGGCGCTGCGGCTTTCCGCGGCGGCCGCGACTCTTAGCAGGTCTTCGGCGCTACCCGCGAGCGCGATGATGTCGGTGACCCGCGGCCGTCCCTGCGTGATGGTGCCGGTCTTGTCCATCGCGATGGCGCGCAGCGCGCCGAGGCTTTCCAGGTGGGCGCCCCCCTTTATCAGTACGCCGCCGCGTGCCGCACGGGCAACGCCGGAGAGGACCGCCGCAGGCGTGGCGATGGCGAGCGCGCAAGGCGACGCGGCGACCAGGACCGCCATGGCGCGGTAGAACGCGTCCGCCCAGGGCATGCCGAGGAGCGGCGGCAAGACGGCGAGCAGAACCGCGCCCACGAGCACGACCGGCACGAAGATCCGCTCGAAGCGCTCGGTGAACCGCTGCGTCGGCGACTTCTGCGCCTGCGCCTCGGCGACGAGCTCGGCCATGCGCGCGAGCGTGCTCTCGCGCGCGAGCTTGGTCACTTCGACGACCAGCGTGCCCTGGCCGTTAACCGTCCCGGCGAAGACCTTTTCGCCCGTCGCCTTCTCGACCGGAATCGACTCGCCGGTGACCGGGGACTGGTCGATCGCCGAACTGCCCGAGGCGATCGTGCCATCGGCCGGGATGCGCTGGCCCGGCTTCACGATCACGCGGTCGCCCCGCAGCAGGTCCTCCACACGGACTTCCTGCTCGGTCCCGTCGCGCTGCACCAGCGCGGTCTTCGGGGCGAGCTCGGCGAGCGCCGAGATCGCGTTGCGCGCGCGATCCATCGCGAGATGCTCCAGCGCGTGCCCGAGGCTGAACAGGAAGAGCAGCAGGGCGCCTTCCTCCCACGCGCCGAGCACGGCGGCACCGGCCGCGGCGACGAGCATCAGGGTGTCGATCTCGAACCGGCCCGACCGGAGGCTCTGGAGCGCGTCGCGCAGCGTGAAGAACCCGCCCGCCGCATAGGCGGCGAGCAGGAACGGCAACGACACGGTGGTCGACGCGCCGAGCGTGCCGGCGAGCCAGCCGGCGAAGAGGAGCAGCCCGGCGGCGGCGCTCAGGAGCAGCTCGCGATGCTCCTGGAACGAGCTCTCGTGACGGCCGCTTTCCAGCACCGCATAGCCCAACGCTTCGATGCGGCGAATCACCGACCTTCGCGACACCTTCTCGTCGTCGTATTCGAGGCGCAGGCGCTCGGCGGCGTAGCTGACGGAGGCCTCCGTCACACCGTCGAGCCGTTGCAGGGCGTGCTCGATGACCGTCGCGCACGTGGCGCAGTCCATGCCGTCGACGCGCAGGCTTTCATGCCGGTAGCGGGCGCTGACGCGCGCGCCGGCCGCGAGCGCGAGCTGCCGGACCTCGCTCGCGCCGAAGCGACGCGGATCGTAATGCAGGCACAGCCGCGCGCTGCCGTCCTCCTGCACGACGTGCGCCTGCTCCAGCCCGTCTTCGCGGAGCATCGCCGTCAGCCGACCGACGCACGCGTCGCGCTCGTCCGGAACCTCCGGGAGCAGCAGCCCGAGCTCCAACGTGAGCTTGTCGCTCATCGGTCAGCCGTGCGTCCGCCCGGTCTCATTGCGGCACCGTGCGCCAACGCCAAAGGGCACCTTCGCTACTTCAGCGTAAAGCGAACCTGGTCCGCCTTCTGGCCCGGTACCGTTACCGTCGCCACGACGCGCGCGCCCGGTGCCAGCTTGAACGCGCCCTTGGCCTCGAGCCGGTTGTCCCCGGCGGGCGCGAGCGTCCCGTTGACCTTCTCCTTGCCGGCGAGGAGGGTGAAGGTGCCGCTCGCGCCCTTGGTCGACACCGGTTTCTCCTCCCTGGAGACGTAGATCGTCAGCACGTCCGGCTTCGCGACGAGTTCGTACTCGGTGTGGCCGGCCATCGCTACAACGCCGCCGTGATGCCCCGCATGCGTTTTTTCGTCGTGCTTGTGATCGTCGGCGGCGAAGGCGGCGGGCGCGAAGGCGGCGATCGCAATGACGAAGACCGGAGCTGCCAGCGACTTGATACGCTTCATGAGGCGTCCTTTCAGGGGAAGAACTGCAACAAGAGGATTCGCGCGGCGGGGTCATCGAGGCTGCCGGCTGCGACGGGTCTCGATCCATTCGTAGATCAGCGGCAGCAGCAGCAGCGTCAGCGCGGTCGAGGTGATCAGCCCGCCGACGACCACCGTGGCCAGCGGGCGCTGCGTCTCGGCGCCGACGCCGGGCGAGATCAGCATCGGCACCAGCCCGAGGATCGCGACCGAGGCGGTCATCAGCACCGGCCGCAGGCGCAGCGCGGCGCCCTCGGCGACCGCCTCGCGGATCGACCGCCCTTCCGCCGCAGCTCGTTCAGGAACGATACGAGCACGATGCCGTTCAGCATCGCCACGCCGAACACGGCGATGAAGCCGATCGCCGACGGCACCGACAGGTACTGCCCGGTGACGAACAGGCCGACGATGCCGCCGATGATCGCGAACGGCACGTTGGCGATGATCAGCGTGGCGTGGCGCACCGAGTTGAACGCGGTGTAGAGCAGGATGAAGATCAGGCCGATGGTCAGCGGCACGATCACCGCGAGCCGCGCCAGCGCCCGCTGCTGGTTCTCGAACGCGCCGCCCCATTCGATCCAGTAGCCGGCGGGCAGCTTCACCTTGGCCGCGATCGCGCGCGTTCGCCTCCTCGCACGAAGCCGTCGACGTCGCGGCCCTGCACGTCCATCTGCATCACCGCGTAGCGCTGCAGCTGCTCGCGGCGCACGAAGGTGTAGCCCTCGTCGAGTTCGATCGTCGCCACGCTGCGAGAAGGGCACGAGCGCGCCGTTCGGCGGTGCGGATCGGGATCGCCGCGATCGCTCGACGGGCTGTTGCGGAACTCCTCGGGCAGCCGCACCGCGATGTCGAAGCGGCGTGATGCCGTCGATCAGCGTGCGACACCGCCTCGCCGCCGATGCCGGCCTGCACCACGTCCAGGATGTCGTCGGCGTTCACGCCGTAGCGCGCCGCGGCCTCGGCCGGTCGACCTTGATGACGATCTGCGGCTTGCCCTTGTTGGCCTCGGGCGACAGGTCGGCCACGCCCGGCACGCTCGGCGAGCACTGTCTTGAGCTGTGCGCCGACAGCTCGTCGAGCGTGTCCAGGTCCTCGCCGTAGATCTTCAGCGCCAGGGTCGCGCGCACGCCGGAGATCAGCTCTTCGACGCGCATCTGGATCGGCTGCGTCGCGCCGAACACGACGGTCGGCACCTCGCCTTCCAGGAGATCTCCTGCATCGTCGCGGCCGAGCGCGGCGATACGACTGCTTCGTCGGCCACTCGTCGTTGCGGCTTCACGTCGAGCAGCACCTCCATGTAGTTGACGTCGGCCGTCTCGCCCTTCTCGGCGCGGCCGATCGTGGCGAGCACCGACGTTCACCTGCGGGAACTGCTTGCGCAGCGCGGCGTCCATGACGTTGGCGACGCGGATCGATTCGTCGAGCGAGGTCGAAGGGATGCCGACGACGCGGAACATGATCGCGCCCTCCTGCAGCGTGCGGCATGAACTCCTTGCCGAGGAACGGGAACAGCGCGAGCGCGCCGACGAGCAGCGCCAGCGCGGCGCCGACGACGATCTTCTTGCGCTCGAGCGCCCAGTCCAGCAGCGGCAGGTACAGCCGCTTGGCGCCGCGCACGAGCCAGGTGTCCTTCTCCTCCTTCGGCTTGCAGGATCAGCGCAGCACAGCACCGGCACCAGCGTCAGCGTCAGCAGCAGCGAGCCCGCCATCGCGAAGGTGATGGTGAGCGCCATCGGCTTGAACAGCTTGCCCTCCAGCCCGGTCAGCGAGAACAGCGGCAGGAACACGACGATGATGATCAGGATCGCGAAGGCGATCGGGTTCGCCACCTCGCGCGCGGCCTCGAGCACGACGTGGGTGCGGTTGATCGGCTTGCCCGACGCTGCGTCGCGTGCGACGAGCAGCCGGAAGGCGTTTTCGACCATCACCACCGCGCCGTCGACCATCATGCCGATGCCGATGGCCAGCCCGGCGAGCGACATCAGGTTGGCCGACAGGCCGACGCGCTGCATGCAGATGAAGGCGATCAGCATCGCCAGCGGCAGGGTGACGATCACGACGATCGCCGAGCGCAGCTCGCCGAGGAACAGGAACAGGACGATCGCCACCAGGATCGAGCCTTCGATCAGCGCGCTGGTCGGCGGTGCCGAGCGCCTTGTCGACGATCTCGGTGCGGTCGTAGACCGGCTTCAGCTCGACGCCCTTGGGCAGCGCCGCCTGCGCGATGGCGAGCTTCTCCTTGACCGCCTCGACGACGTTCTTCGGCGTTTTCGTCGATGCGCGCGAGCGCGATGCCGAGCACGACCTCCTCGCCGTTCGCGCGTGACCGCGCCGAAGCGCAGCGCCGGCGCCTCCTTCACGTCGGCCACGTCGCGCACGTAGATCGGCGCGCCGTTGCGCTCGGCGATCACGATGTTGCCGATGTCGGCGGCGTTGCGACCAGGCCCAGGCCGCGCACCAGGTACTGCTCGACGCCGACGTTCACGTACTGGCCGCCGACCTGCCGGTTGTTGGCCGCGAGCGCGCTCCATGACCTCCTTGAAGCCGAGGCCGTACTTGACCAGCTTGCGCGGGTCGATCAGCACCTGGAACTGCTTCTCGTGGCCGCCCCAGGAGGTGACGTCGTCGACGCCCGGCGCGGTGCGCAGGATCAGCCGCACGGTCCAGTCCTGCAGCGTGCGCAGGTCCATCGCGCTGAGCTTCTTGTCGGCGTCTTCGATCGTGTACCAGAACACCTGGCCCAGGCCCGAGCTGTTGGGGCCGAGCTCGGGCTCGCCGTAGCCCTCGGGCAGGCGGCCCTTCACCTCCTGCAGCTTCTCGCCGACCAGCCGGCGCGCGAAGTAGATGTCGACGTCGTCCTTGAAGTACACGGCGACGTAGGACAGGCCGAACAGCGACACCGAGCGGATCACCTCGACGTCGGGCAGGCCGGCCATCGCGGTTTCGATCGGGCACGGTGAGCAGCCGCTCGACGTCCTCGGCGGCGAGCGCCGGGCGATTCGGTGTAGATGTTGACCTGGGCCGGCGTGACGTCGGGGAAGGCGTCCACCGGCACCTGCCGGTAGGCCCGGACACCCAGAAACACGATGAGCCCGAAGGCCACCAGCACCAGCACCTTGTAGCGCAGGGAGAGATCGACGATTCGTTGAGCATGCTCGCGTTCCCTCAGTGCCCGTGGCCGGGCCGAGCTGCGACTTCAGCTTGCGCGCCTTGAGCGCGTAGGCGCCCGACGTGACCACCAGGTCGCCGGCGGCGACGCCGACTTCGGATCCGACGCGCGCCGCCGAACCGGTCTCCGAGCTCGACCGGCCGCGGCTCGAAACCGTGCGCCTCCTCGACGAAGACCGTCGGCTGGCCGTCCATCAGCACGATGGCCGCGTCCGGGACGAGCAGGGCCTTGCCGTGGTCGCCGCCGCCTCGATGGTGGCGGTGCGCGAACATCTCGGGCTTGAGCCGGCCGTCGGCGTTGGCCACCTCGATGCGCGCCGCGTACCGTGCGCGTGTCCTTGTCGAAGACGTCGCTGATGTAGGTGACCCGGCCGCGGAACGTCTCGTTCGGATAGGCGGCGACGGTGACCTCGGCCGCGGCGCCTGTTTTGACCATCGCCAGGTCCTTCTCGAAGAGCGTCGCCTGAACCCAGAGCACCGAGAGGTCGGCGACGGTGAAGAGGGTCCTGTCCGGAGCGGCGAGCTCGCCGAGGACCGCATCCTTCTCGATCACCGTCCCGGCGAACGGGGCGACCAGCGGGAAGACCGACGTCGCGCGGTCGGTTGCCGCCGGCGGCGCGACGCCCAGCAGCCGGAGCTTGTCCTCTGCCGCGCGGAGCGCCGCGCCCGACTGCTGGAACTCCGAGCGGATCCGCAGGTACTCCTTCTGCGAAATGATCTGATCACGGTTGAGCCCCTCGGCCCGCTCGAAATCGGCGCGGGCGGTGGCAGCTCGGCTCGCCGCCTGGAGGTACGCCGATTGCGCCTCGCCGAGCTCGATGCTGTCGAGCACCGCGAGCGTCTGGCCCGCGCGCACGCGCTCGCCGAGCGCGGCCGGCGCCTTCACGATGCGGCCCGCGATGCGCGGCGTGACGTGCGCGATCCGATCCTGATTTGCCTGGATCTCGGCCGGGACGACGATTCTCGTGCGCACCGGCTGCTCGGCGAGCGGCTCCACCTTGATGCCCGCGGCCGCGATGTCGGTGTCGGACAGCTTCAGCGCTCCGCTGGCCCCCGGCGATTCCTTCCCGTGGTTGTGCCCGTCGCCGTCCTTGTGGGCGTCAGCCTTGGCCGTCGAGCCCTGGTTTTTCGCGTCGGCGTGACCGTCACTCCCCGGGCCGCAGCCCGTCAGTACCGCCGAAGCGATCGCAAGGATGGCGAGGGCGCGCCTCAAGCCGGTGGTCATGGGAGCTGCTCCTTCGTGCGTCATTGCTTGGACACCGCCGGCCAGCCGGCGGCCTCCTCGAGCGTCACGCGAGTCGTCTCGTAGTCGGTCAGCGCGGCGAAAAAATCCCGTTGCGCGTCGAGGAGCTGCCGGTTGACGAGGAGCAGCTCGGCGATGCCGATCTCGCCCGCCTGCAGCGCACGTTGCGAGAGCCGCTGGTTCTCGTCGAGCCGCGGCAGCAGCGAGTCGCGGAGTCGCGCAACACGGTTGCGGAGGCTCTCGAAGGTCCGCCACAGGGCGATGACCTGGCCCCGCGCGTCCCGCAGCGCGGTCTCGCGCTCGATCTGCGTGCGGGTGAGGTCGGTCGATGCGCGCCCGATGCCCGACGCGTTGCGCCGGAAGAGCGGCAACGGGACCGAGACGGTGAAGAGTGTCAGCCGTTCGCGCGCGTCGCTCGGGCCGTCCTGGCCGGTCCCGACCCCCAGGGTGACGTCCGGATAGACGGCGGCGCGCTCGAGCGCGAGACGGCTGCGCGCGGCCTCCTCGCGATGTCCGAATGCGCGGAACTGAGGCCGTGAATCCACGAGCCCGAGCAGCTGCTCGAGGCTGTAGGGCGGCGCCGTCGCCACGAGTTCGCCGCGCGCCTCGGGCAGCTCCGCCGGGGGGAGCTGCAGCAGCGCCGCCAGCTCCGCCCGCGCCTGAACGAGCTGCTCCTCGAGGAAGTGGACTTCATTGCGTGCACGATCTGCCTCGACCTCGGCGACATTCGCCTGGAGCCGGGTGTCCTCCCCGGCGCGGAAGCGCTTTTCCACGATCGCAGCCGAGTCCTCCGTGAGCTTGAGGACCCTGCGCTCGGTATCGATGCGGGCCTGCAGCGCGAGCACCGCCAGAAAACGGCGCGACACCTCGGCACGCACCTGACGACGAAGCTCGGCGATCTGCTCGCGATAGGCCGCGAGCGACTGCTCCGCCTCCTCGCGGCGGTAGCCCTGCTGGCCGGCGATCTCGAACGGCTGCGAGATGCCGACCAGGTACTCGCGCTGCCGCGCCTCGTTGGGGATGGTCCGTCGTCCGGCCTCGCCTGCCAGCGTCGGGTTGTTCCACAGCAACGCGCGCGCATCGGCGAGCTGCCCTTCGATCGCCGTCGCCTCGGCTTGCGCTGCCCGGAGCCGGGGATTGGCTTCCTCCGCGCGGCGGAGCGCATCGTCGAGCGTGAGTGTCTGCGCACCTGCCGAAGAGGTGAGAAGCGCGCCGAGGACGATCAGTGCGGTTCGTCGCGCCGTGCGCAGCGCGAACGGGTCGTGCAGAGGCCCGAATGCCATGGTGTTCCCTGCCGGTTACAGCGCACGGCGGGACGATCCGCCGTGCCGGAGACGTCAGACGTCGTCAGGCAGACCGGGTGGGAACGCGGGGCGGGCGGAAGCGGGTGTCGGAGACGGGTTGCGGTGCGGTATCCGGCGCCACTGCGGCATAGGCCGTCGAGGGCCGGTCGAGGATGAACGCCGGGGATCGGTCGATGCTGCCTTGGAAGTGCTGAAGGAAATGGCAACCGTGATTGCACTTCATGGCGCCGCCGTCCGGCGCTTCATCGCCTTCCGGGCCAGGCGACTCCGCGAGTGCGAGCACGGCGTCATCGTGGCCGGACGTGTGGCCACCGCTAGCGAGCGGGGCAAGCGAGCTCACCACGACGCTGGCGGCGAAGAGCGCCAGGACGACAACGACGGTGGGAGAGCGGAATCGCAGCACGCGCGGAGTCTAGCGGATGGCTGCGACCCTGGGCAAGCACGGGCTCTACCCCCAGGCTGCATATGCGGGCACTCGGCTCGACCCGCTGGCGAGGGCCTCGGTCTCCATGGCGCAGGAAGCTCCGCAGGTCCCAACTTCGACCCCGGTACAGGGAGCCATCTCATCTCAAGACTTTGGCGAGGCGCCGAAATCGGCGCCTATTTCCACGGCTTAGGCGCCGCGTCCCAGCGGTTGCACTCGAAGGTAATGAACTGAACGAACGAGCAGCGAAGGTTTTCGATGGAGCCGTCGATCATCATGAAAACGAGGAACGCGAGGACGAGGATCACTGCGACAATCGCGAGTCGGTCCTTGATGACCGCCCAGCGCCCTTTCTGCTGTCCCCGATTGAGGAGATCCCCGAATCGGCTCCTGAGGTCCGCAAAGCGTTCGTCCTCCGGTTGGTTGTCGAGCTCATTCTTCGACATAGGCACCTCCTAGGTCATGGCTCGGATCTCGCTGATCGACCCGGAAAGATCTCTGTTCCGGTCGATCAGTCGGCATTCTCGTAAGCATCTCCGGCGCCGCCGGGAGCGCCTGCGGCGCGCTTTCCTTCGAGTCCTCTCACTTGTCCGGTGTCGGCATCCCGGACAACCTGAGAATGCGGATCGCTCCGGAAAGCACGACGAGCGCGATGATGGCCCCGACCGCCAAGTCAGGTAAGTGCGAACCCGTCCAGGCCACGAGAACCCCGGCGAGAATTACGCCCACATTCGCGATTACGTCGTTGGTGGAAAAGATCCAGCTTGCCCGCATGTGAGCTCCGCCTTGCCGGTGTTTGGCGATCAAAGCCATGCAGGCGACGTTCGCTACGAGCGCGAGGGACGCGATGCCGATCATGAATGGAGGCTCCGGATCACTACCGACGAGGAACCGTCGAATGACCTCGAACAGCGCACCGAATGCCAATACGAGCTGCAGGTATCCAGAGAACCGGGCCGAGCGCATCTGCATCGTCGCGGCCTTGCCTACAGCATAGAGACTGACCCCATAGACGGCCGCATCGGCAAACATGTCAAGCGAATCGGCGATGAGCCCCGTCGACTGGGCCAGCCAGCCAGTGATGAACTCGACGAAGAACATCGCCGCGTTGATGGCGAGAAGTAACCGTAATGTCTTGTGCTCCTCGGCAGGCGCGGGCGCCTCGCTGGTTCGGCCAACCTCCGCTTCGCCGGTTTCGACGAGGCGTGCGCCGAAGTTGAGCGGAGCGAGCCGCTTGAGGAGATTGTCTGGATCGCCCTCATGCACTACAGTCAATCGGCGCCGAGCCAAATCGAAACCAAGGCGCGCAACTTGATCTAGCGGCTCGAGCGCCATCCGGACCAGGCGCTCCTCAGAGACGCAGTCCATTCTGGGCACATCGAAGACCGATTTCTTCACGCTCTTCCCGCGTAATACTTGTATCATAATGCAACTATGCACCTGATCGGTGTCACGCCCGAGACGGTCTTCCAGGCCTTGGCTGATGGCACGCGTCTGCGCCTTCTCCGACTACTCGCAACAACGGGGGAGGAGATATGCCTCTGCGAGTTCGTCGACAGTCTGAGCGAGCCCGAGTACAACCTCTCCCGGCATCTCAAGTTGTTGCGGCAATCGGGGCTCGTGAGCGCCACGAAGGAGGGCCGGTGGGTCTACCACCGTCTGGTGACCGAGCCCGTCTATCTGAGCTCGCTGTGGGAGTTGGTAAAGGCGCTGCCCGATCCTGCGAAGGTACTCGCGACCGATCTAAAGCGGTTCCGGGTGCGAATGAAGCTGCGCGAGGATGGGCGTTGCCGCGTGGGCATTCAAACCGCCAAGCTTGCTGTTCGCGTGGTGTGAGGGCAGCGAAGCCGCCCGCGACCGCGCGACTCGCCGATAAGGAACTCCATCCGAGGAGCCAACGATGTCCCGGTTACCTGCCACGATGTTTGCCCTGTTCCTCACCGGTCTGATATCAGGCTTAACTCCGGTTCTCGCTCAAGCCCCGCCTCAGGGCGGAACCACTGCTCCGACCGACGCGCAGGTGCGCGAGCTCGAGCAGCAGATCAAGTCGCTGCAGCAACAGCTCGACGAACTGAATGCAACGCGCGATCCAGCCGCCCGCCGGCAGCTCATGCAGCGGAACTGGCAAGGTATGCAGAGCTATATGGGCCAGATGCCTGACCGTTGGGGAATGGGGTATCCATGGATGACGGGGCGCCCCTGGGCGAGGTGTTGTGGGCCGGGCATGATGGGCACCGGAAGAACCTCATGGCCCGTTCCGCAAGGTATGACCCCCGAGCAATACAACCAACAAATGCGCGACCACACGCAGCGGATGCAGGAGCAGATGAGCAAGATCGCGCAGACGACCGATCCGCAGGAGCGGCAGCGCCTCATGCAGGAGCATTGGCAGGGCATGTACCAGGACATGCAGACGATGCGGGGCATGGGCTGGATGTGGGGTGGGCCCATGATGGGACCGGGGATGATGCGCGGCGGCATGATGCCCGGCGGACCCCCACCGAGCGCGAAGCCCCTTCCCGACGCCGATTCCACAGGCGCGAAGCTGGTTTCGACGTACTGCGCTCAGTGTCACGCAGCGCCCCAGCCCACGCTGCATACGGCCAAGGAATGGACGAGCGTAACGCAGCGCATGCATATCCGCATGGAGGGCGGCTGGCAGGGGATCAAGACGCCAACCGAGCAGGACATGAACGCGATCGTTGTCTACTTGCAGAAGCACGCGCGAAAGTAGGTCCGCCGTCGACGAGGCAGAACGCTGACGGCAAACGTCGACGTCTGACAATAGAGCAAGATCGCGCAGATCCGGGAGGAGCGCAGGGCCGGCGGCGGGAGACGCGCCGACGCCTGCGCCCGACCACATCAACGCCATCACCGACCGCGCGCGAGCAGCAGCACGAGCGGCGGCACGACCAACCACTGAGCGAGCGGTGACAGCCCGACCTCGAGCCCACCGATCCGCACCGTGGGCATCGCCGCCGCGTACGCCCAGCCGCCCCGCACGACCGTATTCAGCCATTCGCTGAAGATCGTATAGCCGACGCCGATCGCGACGGTCAGCGCGACAATCGCGCCCCAGCGCCAGGCCTGCGGGGAGCGAGCACCGGTGAGGACAAGCGCCAACGCGAGCGCCGACGCGCCGATCAGCACGTCGCCGATCGTGCAGTGGACCACCGCGTACGCCTTGAACGCAGGCGTCGCCTCCCGCCAGAGCGTGTAGAGCGGCAGCTGCGCGACCTCCCAGGCAAGGTTCAACGCGCCGAAGAGCGGCGCGAACCGGAGCGCGACGAAGCGCAGCGCGGCACGGTTCTCGTACCAGCGCGGCCCGTCGTCGGCCGGGCTCACCACGTTCGCCCCGCCACTCCGTGCCGGGCGCGCCGCCGCGGATGGAACTTGGTCCCCGCGGCGGGGTCTTCTAACGTAGCCGCAACCGCGGGGAGGACGAGGTGCCGATCGACCGAAGAGGTTTCCTGCGCAGCGCCGCGGCCCTCGCCACCGCGCCGCTCCTGCCCACCGCCGCACAGGGTGCGATGCCGCGGACGGTCGCGCTCGAGGCGCGCGTCGCCCGCGTCCCGCTCGTCGGCGAGCCCCACCCCGACACCGAGGTCTGGGCCTTCGACGGCCGCGTGCCCGGGCCCGAGCTGCGGGTGAGGCAGGGCGATCGCCTGCGCGTCGCGGTCACGAACCGCCTGCCCGAGGGCACCACGGTCCACTGGCACGGCGTGCGCGTCCCGAACGCGATGGACGGGGTCCCGCACGTGACCCAGTCGCCGATCGGGCCGAACGGCGGCACGTTCGTCTACGAGTTCGAGGCGCAGGACGCCGGCACGTTCTGGTACCACCCGCACAGCCGCAGCTACGAGCAGGTCGGCCGCGGGCTCGCCGGCGCGCTCGTCGTCGAGGAGCCCGCGCCGATCGCCGTCGACCGCGACCTGACCTGGGTGCTGTCGGACTGGCGGCTGACGAGCGAGGCGCAGCACCGCGCCGACTTCGGCAGCATGTTCGACGTCTCGCACGCCGGCCGCATCGGCAACACGGTGACGATCAACGGCGTCGTGCCCGAGAGCCTCGACGTGCGCGCCGGCGAGCGCGTGCGCCTCCGAATCGTGAACGCCGCGAACGCGCGCGTGTTCGCGCTCGAGTTCCGCAGCCATCGCCCCTGGATCGTCGCGCTCGACGGCCAGCCGGTCGAGCCGCACGAGCCGGAAGGCGCGCGCGTGGTGCTCGGCCCGTCGATGCGGGCCGATCTGGTGCTCGACATGACGGGTGAGCCCGGCGAGCGGCACGGCGTTCACGACACGTACTACCCGCGGGCGAGCTACCGGCTGCTCGACCTCGCGTACTCGCCGGAGCCGCCGCTCCGGTCGGGCGCACGCGGCGCGCCGTTGCGGTTGCCGCCGAACCCCCTCCCCGAGCCCGATCTCGCGCGCGCGGTCCGTCATCGCGTGGCGATGAGCGGCGGGATGATGGGCGCCATGCAGGGTGGCATGATGGGCGGCCGGATGACCGACATGCGGGAGATGATGCGGCAGGGCATGGCGTGGGCGATGAACGGCGTGGTTGGCTCGGACCACAGCCACCCGCTGCTCTTCGCGGTGAAGCGCAACGCGAGCTGCGTGGTCGAGCTCGTGAACGACACCGCCTGGGACCACCCGATGCACCTGCATGGCCACGCCTTCCGCGTGCTGGCGATGAACGGCAAGGCGACGCGGCATCGCGAGTGGCGCGACACGGTGCTGCTGCGGCCGCGCGAGACGGCCGAGATCGCGTTCGTCGCCGACAACCCCGGCGACTGGATGTTCCACTGCCACGTCCTCGAGCATCAGGCCGGCGGGATGATGGCAGTGGTGCGCGTGGGCTGAGGCGGGCGACGCCCCCGGCTCAGCGCGAGCGTCTCGCCCGCTCGTTCGCCTCGCCCTGGGCGCGTCGGATCTCGTCGGGCCAGGTGCTCTTGATGTAAGCAATGACAGCCAGGATCTCGTCGTCGGTGAGCGCGCCGCCGAACCCCGGCATGTCGCTCTCGTAGCCGGGCGGTGCGTACTTGCCGGGCACGAGACCGAACTTGGTGATGCCGAAGAGCACCGCGTCGGGGTGGTGCCACGTGTGGCCACTCGCGTCGTGCGGCGGCGCCGGCATGCGGCCGCTCGGCTTCTTCTCGCGCCAGTTCGGTTCGCCCTCGAGCTTCATACCATGACAGCTCGCGCAGTGCCGGTCGTACGCCGCGCGTCCGGCTTCGAGGCGGCCGGGGTCGTCGCGCGGCCACGCGAGCAGGACGGCGATCGCGGCGACAGCGACGCCGAGGGCGGCGGCGGCGCCGACGAGCGCGGTCCGTCCGGGCCTCAAAGCTTCGCGCCGCGCAGCCGGAGCGCGTTGCCGATCACCGACACCGACGAGAGGCTCATCGCCCGCTCGCGATCATCGGGTTGAGGAGCGGCCCGAACACCGGGTAGAGCACGCCCGCGGCGAGCGGCACGCCGAGCGCGTTGTAGACGAACGCGAAGAACAGATTCCGGCGGATGTTCGTCATCGTCGCGCGCGAGAGCTTGCGCGCCTTGCCGATGCGGCGCAGGTCGCCCTTCACGAGCACCACGCGCGCGGACTGCATCGCGATGTCCGTGTCGTGGTCCATCGCGATGCCGACGTTCGCCTGCGCGAGCGCCAGCGTTTCGTTGATCTCACCCGAAATCCTCTGCGCCCGCACGCTGGTTTCGCGATCTCGATCAACGATCGACGAGCACCGGAATGGGGGAGAGCGGGAGTACCTTCTGTGCCACGCTGCCAAGGACCAGCGAAGGGAGCTCGGCCGCGGCCCTGCAAGGCCATGAAGATCACGTCGCACTTCTTTCGCTTGGCCGTTTCGATGATCCCCTGGTGGGGCGTAGCGGGCTTGGCGATAAGCCCCTGGAACCGGACGCCGGCAGCGTTCGCGGCGCGTCCGGCCTCCGCCAGGTACTTCTCTCCCTGCTCGCGGGCTCGCGCCTCGAACTCCCTGAGGGGAGCCATGCCGATCGCCCCGCCGACGCTGTACGGCTGGATCATCGGGAGCGCGTGGTAGGCGGTGACCTTTGCGCTTATCCCCTTGGCGAACGAGATCCCGACCTTGATCGCCCTGCGCGACAGCGCCGAGCCATCGGTCGGGATCAGCAGATGCTTGAACATGATCGCTCCCCGTTTTCAGTTAGTAGTCGCTCCGGTCGCGGGCATGCTGCTGTCGGTACATCCCGCAGCAGCGTAGCGCCACGAATGACTGTGGAGTTGAGAAGGATCAAGGTCTATTCGGTCGAGTGCACAGCGCTGACCGCCGCCACGACGATGCCGTTGAACATTACCGCGAGACCCACGTTCTGCATCATCTGCGGTAGCTGCAGCGGCTCACCTCGCGCGCTGTAACGATCGCCTCGAGGCGGTTGTTCAGGAAGCCACAGAAGACGCGCTCGGCCTCACCGTAGGCCCTGGCTCTGCGCTCCCGATGGGGGCGTGCACGACTGCTGTTGATTCACGTCAATTCGGCCTGAATCCTACCGGGTATTGTTTTACGCATCTTTTCTGGAAGAAGGCATCGCCGCCATGGGGTACCGGTTTTTTGCGTTTGTTCTAGGCGCTTTGATCTGGGGTAATACGGTCGCGCAGATCGCCGCGCAGAAAGACAGCGCGAACGGGGTGACAGTCGCCGTGACCGCCAGCAACTTTGCGCCTGACGCGAAAGTATGGGACTTCGTGGTCGTGCTGGACACGCATAGCCAGGATCTCACTGACGATCTCGCGAAGGGCGCGGTCTTGGTAGATGACAAGGGCGACGAGTTCAAGGCGCTCGGCTGGGAGGGCGCCGCGCCGGGCGGTCACCACCGGTCCGGCGTGTTGAAGTTTAGCGCGGTCGTGCCGCGGCCGAAGGCGGTCGAGCTTCGCATCAACCGCCCCGGTGAGGCGAAGGCGCGCGTTTTTCGCTGGGAGCTGAAGTGAGACGCGTCACGGCTCTCGCGGTTCTCGCAGCACTCGTCGCAGTGGGCGCTGGCGGGTGCGGCGAGCGCGAACAGACCGCGCTTTACCAGGACGGCAAGTATCGCGGCAAGCCCGACATTAGGCCGTGGGACAACGCGGCTCCCGCGGACGGCTCAGCGAGCTGGGTAAAGGGCGACCGCGAGAGCTGGGAAAACCAGATTAGGGATCGGCACAACAGCCAGAGCGAGTACCGGCGCATGGGCCATTAGCCCATGCGGGCCGCGGCGATCTACGCGCTTTCTCCCTAGCCCTTCCGTTGTCCTGAATGACCGGCGCTACTGCCGAACCGGGAGCGTACGTCACGCGAGGACGACCAGATGTACCAGAGATCCCTCTGTTTTCAACCCCCTCTCCGGGGTTCTGCATTTGTTTGGCATCCGTTACAGTTACAGCGTGAACGCGTCCCCGGTTGCGACGCCGCGCTCCGGGGGGTAGAGTCTCGCGTCATGCGCCGTCGGCTCCTCGTCCTGCTATTGATTCTCTGGCTGCCACTCGCCAACGCGAGCGCGGCCGTCATGGGCATGCCCGGATTCGGCTGCGCCTCCGCGCCGCTGCCGCAAACGTCCGCGGCGGCGGACTGCCCGTCCGATCCGGGCCCGCTGCACGCGGAGCGCGCGGCCGGCGTGCCCGTCGATCAGTCGGCGCACGCCATGCACTGCCCGGACCACGGCTCGTCTGACGGATCCTCGAGCCACGAGGGCTGCGGGCACTGCGATTTCTGCCTTGCCGGGCTCGGCGCTCCGCCGTCCGCGACCCCATCAGACCGCGCGAGCGCACCGGGCGAACGTCCGGCTGCGTTCCTGACCGAATTCAAGTCCGCCTTCCTCGAAACACCGCGACGTCCCCCGTCGCGCTGACCCCCTTAGCGGCGCGTTAGCGCCGCACACCCAGCTTTCCCCGAGCGACGCGCGAACTGCGCCTCGCGCTGCCGGCCGCGCCCTCTCCGAGGATCGGCCCAACTCGAATTCGCCACTATGGGAACACGACACTCTCCAGCTTTGGCCCTCGCCGGCCTGGTGGCGGCGCTGACCGTCCTCCCCGGCGGCATCGCCGTCGCACAGACCGCCGCACGTCCGGATCCGACGGACCCGAAGATCGCTTCGCCGATGCCGGATCCCGGGTCCGCCTACTCGAACTACCGCGCGTTCGCCGATGAGCCCCTTGCGCCGTGGCGCGAGGTCAACGATGACGTCGCCCGGATCGGCGGACACGCCGGCGCGCTCAAGGGCGACGCCACATCCCCGGGTTCCGCACCTGCCGGGTCCACTCCGCCACCAAGCCGTGGTGGTGCGTCGGGCGCGGGCGAAAGCCGCAGCGGCATGCATGGCGGGCACGGCTCGATGCCCGAGAAAAAGCAATGAAGGAGAACCAATGAGAGACATCACCAGGGCTCCCGCTACGCTTCGTCCAAAGGCGGCTGTCGCCGCCCTTGCCGCGGCGCTGCTCGCCGGCTGCACGACGTTCTCGCAGGACGGCGGTTTCGACGAAGTGCGCAAGCTCACCTCCGAGCGCATCGGGCAGGACGTGCGCTGGCAACGCACCGACGAGGACGCGCAATCCGCCGCCGCGCAGGTGAAGCAGCTCCTCGCGCAGCCGCTCAGCGCCGACGACGCGGTGCAGATCGCGCTGCTCAACAACCGCGGGCTGCAGGCGTCCTACGCCGAGCTCGGCATCGCCGAGGCCGACCTCGTCCAGGCCGGGCGCATGCGGCAACCCGCGGTTCGTCGTACGCTGCGAACGAAGCACGGCGACGAGCGCAAGCTCGAATGGGCGCTCACCTTCCCGATCTTCGATCTCATCACGATGCCGTTCAAGATGAAGATCTCGGGCCGGCAGCTTCGAGCGCACGCAGCTCGACGCGGCGCGCAGCGCCCTCGACGTCGCGATCGAGACGCGCGAAGGCGCTGGGTCGGCGCGGTCGCCGCCGAGGAAACGGTGCGCTACATGCGAGCAGGTGAAGGAGGCGGCCGAGGCGAGCGCCGAGCTCGCGCGCCGCATGGCGCAGGTCGGCAACTTCAGCAAGCTCACGCAGGCGCGCGAGCAGGTGCTTCTACGCCGAGGCGGCGGCGCAGCTCGCGCGCGCGCGGCAGGCGGCGGTCGCGCGACGCGCGAGCGGCTGACGCGGCTGATGGGGCTGTGGGGCGAGGACACTGCGCTTCCGGCTGCCCGAGCGCCTGCCCGACCTGCCCGGCTCGCTGCCGCGACCTGCGGCGACGTCGAAGCGCGTGGCGATGACGCAGCGCCTCGACGTGCGCGCCGCGAAGCGGCGACACGGAGGGGCTCGCCGCAGTCGCTCGGCCTCACGCAGACGACGCGCTTCATCAACGTGCTCGAGCATCGGCTCCGCGCGCACCAACGAGGATCCGCGAGCCGCGGCAGACGCGGCTACGAGATCGCGCTCGAGCTGCCGCTCTTCGACTGGGGCGGCGCGCGCGTCGCCCGGGCCGAGGCGATCTACATGCAGGCGGTCAACCGCGCCGCCGAGACCGCGGTCAACGCGCGCTCGCGAGGTGCGCGAGGCCTACTCCGCCTACCGCACCGCGCTACGACATCGCGCGCCACTACCGCGACGAGATCGTGCCGCTGCGCAAGCAGCATCTCCGAGGAGAACCTGCTGCGCTACAACGGCATGCTGATCGGCGTGTTCGAGCTGCTGGCCGATGCGCGCGAGCAGATCGCGAGCGTGAACGCTGCATCGAGGCGCTGCGCGACTTCTGGATCGCGCGAGGCCGACCTGCAGACATGGCGCTGATCGGCAAGCCCGGCGCTGAGCCGCGCCGGCGGCGCCGCGAGCGGCCGCCATGCCGGTCGCCGGCCGCGCGCCGGGCACTGAACGACGAGGTGACGACCATGATTTCCCGACGCAACTTCCTCGACGGCGCCGGCGCGCGCCGCGGCGCTGCGGCGCCGCGCATGGTCAGCCGCGTGCGCGCTGGCCGCGCTGCCCGAGCCGGTCGATCCAGACCAGAGCGCGCGACACAATGCCGCCGCTCGTGCCGCCGACACGGCCGGCCCTACAACCCGGTCGTCACGCTCAACGGCTGGACGCTGCCCTGGCGCATGAACAACGGCGTGAAGGAGTTCCACCTCGTCGCCGAGCCGGTGGTGCGCGAGATGGCGCCCGGCATGAAGGCGCACCTGTGGGGCTACAACGGCCAGTCGCCCGGGGCCGACGATCGAAGTGCGTCGAAGGCGACCGGGTGCGCATCTTCGTCACCAACAAGCTGCCCGAGCACACCAGCGATCCACTGGCACGGCCAGCGCCTGCCCAACGGCATGGACGGCGTCGGCGGCCTGACCCAGCCGCAGCATCCCGCCCGGCAAGACCTTCGTCTACGAGTTCGTCGCGCGACGCCCCGGCACCTTCATGTACCACCCGCACGCCGACGAGATGGTGCAGATGGCGATGGGCATGATGGGCTTCTGGGTCACGCACCCGAAGGCAAGCATCCGCTGATCGACGCGGTCGACCGCGACTTCGTGCTTCCTGCTCAACGCCTACGACATCGATCCCGGCAGCTACACGCCGAAGATCATGACGATGCTCGACTTCAACCTGTGGAGCTGGAACAGCCGCATCTTCCCGGGCATCGACCCGCTGGTCGTGCGCAAGGACGACAAGGTGCGCATCCGCATCGGCAACCTGACGATGACCAACCACCCGATCCACCTGCACGGCCACGAGTTCCTGGTCACCGGCACCGACGGCGGCCCGACGCCGAAGAGCGCGCGCTGGCCCGAGGTGACGACCGACGTCGCGGTCGGCCAGATGCGCGCAGATCGAGTTCGTCGCCGACGAGGAAGGCGACTGGGCCTTCCACTGCCACAAGATCGCACCACACGATGAACGCGATGGGCCACGACGTGCCGACGATGATCGGCGTCGACCACCGCGGCGTCGCGCGAGAAGATCACGCAAGCTCGATGCCCGACTACATGGTGATGGGCGAGCGCGGCATGGCCGACATGGGCGAGATGGAGATGCCGCTGCCCGACAACACGCTGCCGATGATGACCGGCAGGGCCCGTTCGGCGCGGTCGAGATGGGCGGCATGTTCAGCGTGCGTGAAGGTGCGCGAAGGACCAGACGCGCGGCGACTACAAGGACCCGGGCTGGTACAAGCACCCGCCCGGCACCGTGGCCTACGAATGGACGGGGGCGCCGCAGCCGCTCGCGCGCGCGCCGGATGCCCGCCAAGGCCGATGCGAAGACCATGAATGTCCGCCGCGGCGGCGGACACGCCAACCATTGATCAACGAGGAGACCAAGATGACCAAGAACCTGATCCTGCTCGGCCGTGCTGGCCCTCGCACCCGTCGCCGCCCTTGCCCACGGCGACGAGCAACACAAGCCGGCGAAGAAGGCCGCGGCGCAGCCGATGGTCGAGACCGACGTTCGGCCGCACGGGCGACCCGCAGCAAGGTCACGCGCACCGTCAAGATCGACATGAGCCGACACGATGCGCTTCACGCCGGCGGAGCTCGAGGTCACGCAGGGCGACACCGTCAGGTTCGTGGTCCGGAACTCGGGCAAGACCATGCACGAGATCGTGCTCGGCACGATGAAGGAGCTGAAGGACCACGCCGAGCTGATGAGGAAGCATCCCGGCATGGAGCACGACGAGCCCTACATGGCGCACGTCGCGCCGGGCAAGACCGCAGGAGATCGTCTGGCAGTTCACCAAGGCCGGCGAGTTTCACTACGGCTGCCTGATCCCCGGCCACTTCGAGGCCGGGATGGTCGGCAAGGTCCGCGTCAAGGCGGCCGCCAAATGAGGGCAATCCCATGAAACATCCACTCATCGCCTCGCTCGCGCTCGCGGCGGCGCTCCTCTCGCCCAGCCTCCGGGCCGAACCGGTCATCGACGTCTACAAGCGCTCGACCTGCATCTGCTGTGCGAAATGGATGAGCCACCTGCGGGCGAACGGCTTCACGGTGCGTGGGCACGACGTGCGCAAGGTCAAACCGTATCGGGAGCAGGCCGGCGTGCCGAGCGGGCTCGGCGCGTGCCACACCGCGACCATCGACGGCTACGTGATCGAGGGCCACGTGCCGGCCGAAGACATCAAGCGGCTGCTCGCCGAGCGTCCGAAGGCGCGCGGTCTTGCCGTCCCCGGGATGCCGGAAGGCTCGCCCGGGATGGAGGGGCCGCGCAGCGAGCCCTACGAGGTGCTGCTGATCCTGCCCGACGGCACGCATCGCACCTATGCCACCCACGGGAAATGACCGTCAACGAAAGGATCTACCGATGAAGATTTCCGCAACCCTTGCCCTCGTCGCCGCGTTCGGCTTCGGCCTGCCGGCCTTAGGACAGACCTCGACCGATCATTCCGCCCACCACGGCGCGTCCGCCGACGCCGCCGCGCTCGTCGACGGCGAAGTGCGCAAGGTCGACAAGGAGGCGAAGAAGCTGACGATCAAGCACGACCCGATCGCCAGCCTCGACATGCCCGCGATGACGATGGTGTTCCAGGTGAAGGACGCTGCGATGCTCGACCAGGTGAAGGCGGGCGACAAGGTGAAGTTCACCGCCGAGAAGCTAGGCGGCGCTTTCACCGTGACGCGCATCGAGCCGGCGAAGTGACGGTACGGCGATGAGGCTGGGGCCCGGAGGGATGCGTCCGTGCGCAACCGCCGCGTTCTCGCAGCCACCGCATCAGCCCTGGAAGGGCCGCGAACCGCGGGCCCTGAAGGCGACCCACGGCATGCCGGGGCGCATCAGCATTGACGGCGCGGCCCCTCCTTCGGCCGCGCCCGGGTGACCCACCAGCGGAGCCAGACCGAGCGCGCCGTGAAGACGACTGATTACGTTTTTGTAATCTCAGGGCGAACGGAGACCGAGAGCCGCGGGGCCTTGCCTGCTCGTGCGGCACCGGCTCGAAGGCGTCCGGCGGGCGGGAACGACTCGGAATTGATCCCGATCAACTGGCACGCCGCCGCCGGCCGGACAATGCGCGCATGGGCATGACCCGACAAAAATCGTTCTCCTTCCAGCGCTTGCGCCGGGCCGGGTGGGCGAAGCTCGTCGTCCTCTGCATAGCCCTGTTCGTCGCGCTCGTTCCCGTCGCGCAGGCGTTCTGCCTCATCGAATTGCCAGCGGGAACCCCGTCATCGGTGTCGATCGGCGCCGACGGGCACGCGGGCGCTCCCGCCGGCGACGAAGCTCCCGATCCCTGCTGCGATCACCCGCCGTTCGTCCTCTCTGCGCCTGGCGACAAGGCCGATGATCTCGCGACGGCATCGGCGCGCACCGTTGCCGAGCCGGTGATGCCGGTTGCGATGGTTCGCCAACCGTCCTTCCGCGCGAACGCTCAAACGACGCCCCGCGTCGATGCCTCACCTCCGCCGGAGCAGCGGTTCCGGCGCCTGAAGCGGCTCCTCATCTGATCTTCCCCGGGCGGCGTCCGTCCGCCCGCTCGCGTGTCGGCGAAGGCTTGCGCTTGACGCTCTGCGCGGCATAGCCGGGCCGCCGACACACGCCTCGGGTCGACGACACCCCCGAACTTCGACATCGCTCGTTGCGGTGCGGGAACGCGTGCCGCGACGGGTCCCGGGTCCGGGTGACCCAGCGTTCCAGTGACGGAGTGAAGGATGACGAGATGGTTGCAGACGAGGGGTTCCTCCCCGGGCGAATGCTCGAGCGCGCCGGGGTCCCGGAGCTCGGCATGAGTCTCGGCGTTGCCGAGGTGGCGCGTGCCGCGGGCGTGTCGCCGCACACGGTCCGCTACTACGTCGCGCGCGGTCTGTTGCGGGCAAAGAAGGATGCGCGGAGCGGCTACCACCGCTTCACCGCCGGCGACGCACGGACCCTCGCGTTCATCCGGCGCGCCCAGGCGCTCGGGTTCTCGCTCCGCGAGATCGAAACGATCGTAGCCATGAGCCGCCGGC
>CAWBNB010000071.1:0-306761 GCA_963789885.1 uncultured beta proteobacterium
ACCGCTCTGTTTCCGAAGGAAGACGTCGGCTGGTCGCTTCGTTTTGAAGCCGGTAGACAGCGGTCTCTCGGTAAGCGCCCCGGTGACCTCCGCAGCCTCCTTCGTCGACAGACCAGGCTTCGTAGCTAGAAGATGAGGTAACGCACCGAGAGCTGCACGCGCGTGTTCGTGGCCGAGCTGCCGTCCACGCGCGTCGCCTCGCCCCAGAGCACCTCGCCGCCGACGATCAGCGTCGGCGTCAGCCGATGCACCAGGTTCGCCGAGGCATACACCACACGGCGCAGCTCCTCGGGGCCGCGCAGCTGGCCGCTGTCGTCGATCCACAGCGTGCTCGCGCCCGCCACGGTCATCCAGTCGGGCGTCCACTTGTGCTGGTAGTAGAGCGTCGCCCCCGAGCTTCGCAGCAGGTCGAACCGCCGATCGGTCCCGAGCGCAACGCCGGTCGAGCTGAGCGGATCGTTGAAGTAGCGCCCGACGCCTTTGCCGGTTACGGCCTGGAATTGCAGCGAGTCGTCTCCGAACACGTTGAGCGACCCCGAAAGCGATACGCCGGTTCCGTTCACATGCCGCGTCTGCGACCCGAACGGGCTCTCGGCGATCGCGTCGATGCTGCGCGAAAGACCGGCGAGCTGCACGTGCCCGAGATCGCCCTCCCAGCGCACGCGCGCCGCGAGATCCGGCCGTCGCGCCTCGGTGTGCACCGAGAAGAACTGGCCGCCGCCCGCGAGGTCCGCCTGCGGCTCCTCCACCGACGCCTGCGAGCGCCCAGCCCGAGCCGAACGGGATCGAGACGCGCGCGAGCCATTGCCGCACGAACGTCACGCCGCTCGGCCCGTTGTAGTCGAGCGTCGTCGGCAGCGCGCCGTCGTCCATGAAGGTGGAGTAGGTCTTGCCGACGAGCAGCCAGTCGCCGAGGCGCACGAACAGCTGGTTGAGCTCCGGTGCGGTCTTGCCGTCGAGCGGGAAGAGGTTCGCCTCGAGGCGCGTCCATACGTCGCCGATCGAGGTCGGCGTGCGCGAGAGCCACTGGAACGTCGACTGCCGCACGCTCAGCCGGTAGTCGGCGTCCGCCGGGCCGAAGGGCGTCGTGGAGACGATGAAGGTGTTCTGCTCGTCGCCGTCCTGTTTCTTGCGCGTCGCGATGCCGTCGAGCTGGAGATAGCCGCCGAGGAGGTACTGCGTATCGGTGTCTGGAATCGTGCGGATCGAGGCCTTCAGGCGCGCGTGCAGCTGCGCTTCGAGCTGGGAGCCCTTCGAAGCCGCGAAGTCCGCGTCGTCCTCGGCGGCGGTTGCGCCGAGAGCGAGCAGCGCCGCGGCCGCCGCCCCGAGCGCCCGCTTCATCCGCCGAGCGCCATGATTGCGGCCATCAGTAGCGCACCGACCACCGTCACGGAGGCCGCGCCGCGCCACCGGCTACCGCCCGCGTACCGGGCGAGGATCCAGCCGCAGAGGAAGAGCATTCCGAGGGCGACGAAGTTCGACACGCGCACCGCGAGCGCCGCCCGATCGAGAAAGATGAACGGCACGACGACCGGAAAGGTCGCAGCCACGACCAGGAAGAAGACGCCCAGGGCGGCTCTCAAGTCGCCCCAGCCGACGTGCGGCGGCGCCGGCAAGGCCGGCTGCTCGACGAGGCGTCGGCGCAGCAGCTCGAGCCCGTCGGTACCGGCGGCGGCCGCGATGCGAGGCGGCAGCGCGCCGGCAACGAGCGCTTGGCCCGCAACCGCGTCCGCCCCGCCGCGCAGGCGTGCGAGCAGGACGCGGTTGCGTGTCCGTTCGGTGACCGTGCGCACGAGATACATCACCGCATCCGCGAGTCCCCAGGCGAGGTTGCAGCCGAGCGCGGTGATCATCATCGTGCGCACCTCCTCGCGCCCGGCCGTCGCGACACTCAGCGATCCGATGAACGTCATCGCCATCAGCAGGCCGAAGATCACCTCCGAAACGCGCTCGATCGGATCGAGCACGCGTGCCCGCTTCTCCTCCCCGACGTCTCCCATTCGCCACCCTCCCGGTGGATTCGCGCCCCACGCAGCGCTACTTCTTGATCTTCGTGATCTTGTTGCCCTGGATGCCGATCCCTACCATGGCGCCCGACTGATTGAAGATGAACGCATAGATCTTGTCCTTCACCGTCGTCGTGGTCGTCGACTTCGCAAAGCCCTCGTCCGCGATCACTTCGGCTGCCGTGGCGGCGGCGGCCGGCTGCGCGAGGACGATGGTCGCGGCAGCGACGAGGCTTGCAACGAGTGCAAACGAGCGGATATTCATGATGCCTCCTTGCAACTCCTTGCGTGAGAGTGATTGACGCTAGGACATGACTTTGCCGGCGCTCGACCCCGCCGGCTGGGCGAAACCTTCGAACTCGTCGACGACGTCGACCGCCGTAATCCGGCGGCCGAAATAGCCGGCGCGCTCCTCGAGCCCTTCGGCGCGGAGGATATCCCGCACGGCGGCATGCGCCCCGGCCAGGCGGAAAGCGATGCCCGCCGACTGCAGCTCGCCGTGCAGCTTTGCGAGCATCCGCGCGCCTGCCACGTCGACGTTCGGGGTCGCGGACAGATCGCACACCGCTAGCCGGACCGGCGCCGGACTCGAGCGGATCCTCGACCAGACGGTGTCGTGGACGTGCGCGACGTTGAAGTAGAGCAATGCCGACTCGACGCGGAAGACGATCGCGCCGGCGACCGGCGCGTTGTCCGGGTTCCGCTCCATGTCCGAGAGGCCGCGGAAACCGGGGATGCGCCCGAGAAAGGCGACGTGCGGGCGCGACGCGCGCCGGATGAGCAGCAGCAGCGACACCACCGCCGCGAGCATCACGCCCTTGAGGATCCCGAGCACCAGCACGCCGGCGAACGCGATCATCGCAACGCCGAACTCGAACCGGCTCACGCGCCACAGGTGCCGCAGCTCGCCGACGTTGACTAGCCCCTTGACGGCGACGAGCACGATCGCCG
Source organism: uncultured beta proteobacterium (assembly GCA_963789885.1). GTDB lineage: Bacteria > Pseudomonadota > Gammaproteobacteria > Burkholderiales > SG8-39 > DATEDA01. Next base: position 2,958 of record CAWBNB010000071.1, read on the forward strand.
CGAGCACGACGTTGGGCAGGTTGCGCAGCAACCCGGTCAGGAAGATCAGGCACAGCGCGATCGTGAGCGAGGCGAACACGAGCGCGAGCGGGGTTTTCGCGCCGGCTTTGTCGTTCACCGACGACTGCGACAGCCCGCCGGCGACCGGGTAGCCCTGGCTGAACGCCGCGGCCAGGTTCGCCGCGCCGAGCCCGAGCAGCTCCTGGCGCGGATCGATCGCGTAGCCGTTCTTCTGCGCCAGCGTGCGGGCGGCGGAAACGCCTTCCACGTACGCGAGCAGCAGGCACGCGAACGCGAGCGGGATGACGCCGTCCACGTCGCGCAGCCGCAGCTCCGGCGCCTGAAAGTCGGGCAGGCCTTTCGGCAGCTCGCCGACGATCGAGAACCCGAGACCGCCGAGCGAAGTGACCGACAGCGCAACGATGGACAGCGCCACGACGGCGAGCGCGACCGGCCTGCCGGGCAGGAGCTTTTCGCCGGCGAGGAGCAGGCCGAGCGCGACGAGTCCGAAGGCGAAGACGGCGACGTTGGTGTCGGGAAGCTGGCCGGCGAGAACCGCGATCCGCTCGAAGAAGTGCTCGCCGCCACCCTTCACGCCGAACAGCTTGGGCAGCTGGGTCATCGCGATGGTCAGTGCCGCGCCCGCCTTGAAGCCGAGCAGGATCGTCTCGCTGATGAAATCGACGAGCGAGCTCAGCCGCAGCGCCCACGCCAGCACGCTCATGCCGGCCACCACCAGCGCCGTCAGCGCCGCGATGTCGGCCCACCGTCCCGGATCGCCGTCGGCCAGGCCGGCGACGGTTGCGCCCACCAGCATCGAGATGGCCGATGTCGGTCCCACCGCGAGCTGACGCGACGAGCCGAACAGGGCGTAGAACAGCCCACCGGCCAGATAGCAATAGATGCCGTACTGCGGCGGGAGCCCGGCGAGCGTCGCGTAAGCGAGCGACACCGGGATCGCATAGGCGGCAAGGGTCACGCCCGCGACCGCGTCGCGGGGCAGCCATGCGCCCTGGTAGGTGGGGAGCCACTGCGCCGGCGGGAACGCCGCGCGCCAGCCGGTCGCCGGTGCGGGCGGGGTGGTCATACCGGCCGTCTCGCCGGCGAGCCCTCGGGCGCGGTCAGCGAAGGAGAGAACCGTCGGTAGATCACCCCGATGACCACGACCAGGATACCGGTCGACCAGCCGAGCATCAGCACGCCTACCGCTGCCTCGATCGGACCGAGCAGGCGCCATGCCGCGGGAAGCACCACGTCGCCGTAGCCGACGGTGGTGTAGCTCGTGAGCGAGAAGTAGGCGGCCGTCTCGAGGTCGGGGAGCGCGCCGACCAGCACGTAGAACCCCGCCCAGACGATCGCCTCGGCGAGATGCAGCAGGAGCAGCGCGCCCACGAGTTGCGCCATGAGCATTTCCGCGCCGAGCCAACGCGGGGGATCCTTGCGCGCGGTCCAGAGCCCGATTACGCGCCGGCCGGAGGCCAGGGCGCCGACACCGTGGACGATGACGGTGATCGCCGTGAGGCCGAGCGCGCAGAGGACCAGCTTGATCATCGATGCAGCGCCGTCCGAGGCGCAACGCTCACCGCCGCGGCTCGCTCTCGGCGGCCGACTTCGGTTCGCCCGGTTGCGGCTCGGGCGGTTGCTCGTCGAAGCTGCCGCCGAGCGCGAGATACAGGTTGACCCGCTGCACGAGCCGCTCGCTGCGCACGCGGATCAGCGACACCTGCGCGGCGTAGAGCGCGAGACTCTGCTGCAGCACGCCGCGCAGGTCGCCCGAGCCGACGCGGTAGCGGATGTTCGCAAGCTCGACCGCGCGCTCGTTCTCCGCGACGGCCTGCTTCAGGATTGCCTCGCGCGCGTCGAGCGCGAAGCCGGCGGACAGCGCGTTCTCGACCTCGCCGAAGGCGCGCGCACCGATCCGGCCGTACTCCGCCACCGCCTGCTTCTGCTCCGCGGTGCGGATCTCGACCTGGCCCTGGAGCTGGCCACCGAGGAACAACGGCGCCATCAGCGAGGCGCCGACGCTCCATATCGGGTTGTCCTGCTCCTTGAGGACGAAGAGCTCGCTCGAGATGCTCGTCACCGCGGCGGTGAGGGAGATCCGCGGGAGCCGCGCCGCTTTGGCTTCCTCGGTGCGATAGAACGCCGCCGCGACGCGCCGCTCCGCGGCGACGACGTCCGGGCGGCGCTCGAGGAGCTCGGAGGGCATCCCGACCGGGACCGGCGCGGGCGCGGGCGCGAGCTCGGGTCGCACCGCGACCACCGCCGCGGGGTAACGTCCCGCCAACGTCTCGAGCGAGCGCAGCGCCTGCTGGTAGGCGTTGTCGAGGTTCTGCGCGGCGTCGCGGAAGGTCTGCAGGTTCGCCTGCGCGAGCCGGACGTCGTACTCGTCGCCGACGCCGACGCGAAGGCGATCCCGCGCGAGGCCGGCGAGGCGCTCCGACGCACGCACCGTCTCGTCGGCGAGCGCCTTCTGCATGCGCGCCTCGGTGGCGAGGAACCAGCCCTTCGCGACCTGCGCGGCGATCGACTGACGTCCGTAGTTGTAGTCGAGTGCCGCGGAGACGTACTGGGACTCCGCCGCCGCCGAGCCCGAGCGCACGCGCCCCCAGAGATCGAGCTCCCAGTTCACGAACACGCCGACGCCTTCCAGCCCGCTCGAGTCGCCGCTCATCTTGCCGCCGCCGCGGGCGAGCAGGTTCACCTGCGGGTAGAGCAACGCGCCCGCGACCTTCTGGTACGCCGCCGCCTGCTCGACGCGTGCCGCCGCGACTCGCAGGTCGGGGTTGTACGCGAGCGCTTCCCAGACCAGTTCGTCGAGCTGCGGGTCGCCGAAGGTCGCGAGCCAGCGGTCGCCCACCGCGCCGGGCGCGCTGCCCTCGGCGGTCCACTTCTGCGGCACCTGCCGGTTCGCCGCCGCCTCCTTCGCCACCTCGTCGCGCTCGGGCGGCGACTTCAGCGCGCAAGCGGCGAGCGCCGTCGCAACCGCCACCGCTAGGATCGAGCGAAGCGTGCGCATCCGCATCAGTGCAGCTTGAGGATGAGGTAGTTCAGGTACGAGCCGACGCGGATGATCACCTTGCGGAGGATGTGCACCGCGTGCAGGTGATCGGTATAGATCGCGGCGTCGCCCGCCGCGCCGGCGGCGAGGAACAGCTGCCTTGTCGCGATCGACGATGTCGAACTTGACGCCGAACCTGCCGGGCGGCATCGCCATCATGCCGGTCATCGGTATGGTGCCGCTCGCCGGGAGCTGCCCCAGCCCCTGCGCCCAGATGACCGAGTCGACCTTGCCCTTGATGATCTGTCCGGGCAGCGTCTTGAGCGAGAACTCGGCCTCGTTCCCCGGCGCGACCTGGTGCAGCTCGTTCTGGTTGTACATCGCGACGACCTGGCCCTCGGCCTCGACGAGCGTCATCACCGGATTCAAGGGGATGCCCGCGACGAAAGCGCCCGGCCGCAGCTGCAGGTTCACCACGTAGCAGTCGCACGGCGAGCGGGTCGTCGTCTCGCCGAGGAGCCATTTCGCGTTCTCGAGCTGGGCGCGGATCTGCGCCACCTGCGCGTACTCGCCGTTCACCTTGGCGCCGAGCTTCTGCTGGACCTGCTGCTCGCTCGCGCCGGCCTGCACGAGCGATGCACGCGCCTGCGCCTCCACGCTCCGGGCCGCCGCCAGCTGGCCCTCCTGCTCCTTCACGTCCGCTTCGGCCCGCTCGAGGTCGAACCGGTTGCCGGCGCCGGTTGCCGCGAGCTCGCGGTACTGCTCGACGCGCTTGCGCGAGAGCGCGAGCCGGGCACTGACCGCGCCGGCGTTGCTCTCCGCCTGCGTGATCGCGCTGCGCGCTTCGACGACCTTGCCCTTGGCCCCCTTCAGCGATTCCTCCAGCTCGCGTTGCTGGCCCTGCGCGTTGGCGAGCTGCGCCTCGAGCGTGTTCACGTCGAGCTGGTAGGGTGTCGGATCGACCCGGAACAGGACGTCGCCCTTCTTCACCAGGACGTTCCCCTCCACGACCGGCACCTCGAGCACGCGCCCCTTGACCTGGGAGACGATCGGGATCGTGTACTTGTAGACGCGCAGGTCGGACGACGACGGCGCGAAGATGTTGAGGAGCAGTATCAGCGCGGCGATTCCGACCACCGGGATGATCACGACGATGACCTGCGTCGCGGTGTTCCACGGCAGCCACTTCAGCTTGATGAAGATCAGCCAGACGAAGAACGAGTAGATGCCGAGGAGGAGAAGCTCCATTACGCCCGCCCTTCCTTGGCCGCCACCTTCGGCGCCCGCTTTTCTGCCTCCGCGGACCCGACCCGCGCGAGCTCGTCCTTCAGCGCCTTCAGCTTCGGCGGCAGAGCGCCCTTCGCCTCCATCGCGTCCAGATCCTCCCGCAGGTGGACGATTTCATCGGCGACCAGCTCGCCGGCGCGGTGCTTGTCGGCCATCTCGTGGTAGTAGTCCTCGTGCTTGTCGGTGCCATAGGCGGCCCGGTATCCCACCGGCTTGGTGAAGGCCCACAGCCACGCGACCGGCCAGAGCAGGCCGCCGAACACGAGCGACAGGAGGCACAGCGTCTGAATCGCGTCGCGCTGCGGGTGATGGCGCTTGTGCGCGATCTTTTCCGGGAGGACGTGGACGATCCAGAAGAGGACGATGACGACGCACGGCACGACGAAGATGACGAACAGCGCGAGCCAGTCGGCCGCGGTGTCCAGCAGGTCGCCGGACAGGAAGGACGCCCGGGCGGGGGCGGCGGCGAGCAGGACGAGCCACCCGACCAGCGCCTGCAGGGCGCAGCACAGGGCAGGCTTGGAGAGCCACTGTTTCAACGATTTCCCCCCATCAGCCGGTAAGCGCGTACTGCCCGGAGCATGCATCCTGAGTCCTCCGCAAGGTCGGTCGGAATCCGACCAAAGTAGGATTTTCCGGTCGCCGCCCGCACGCTAGCGTACCTCCGAACCCCGCGCGCGGGCGCTATTGTATGGTCGGGTCTGCGGCCGTCGTCGCTTGAATTTCGTCAGTTCGGGTCCCGGCGCTCACGTGCAGGCGGGCGAGGGACGCCGCAGGGGCGCCCGGAGGTCCAACGCTCGGAGGAGGAACTTCATGATGCAGATCACCTCGCAGCGCCGCGCCTCGTCGGCCGGTCGGCCGGCTGCCGCGCTGATCCTCGCGCTCGCGGCTGCGGCGCTCTCGGTCGGCAATTCCGCGTCGGCGCAGCAGCTCGGCACGATCCGGTTCGACAACTGGCTCTACTTCCAGGAGAACATCAACGACAGCGAACGCTGGCAGTACCGGCCGCGCTTCTTCATCCCGTTCGATCTGCCGCGCGGCTGGACCTTCACTCAACGCATCGACCTGCCGGTCTATTACACGAATAACACCGGCCCGGAGAACCCTGGCGGCGGGTGGAAGTCCGGCATAGGGGACTGGTTCATCGAGGAGGCGTTCACCTCGCCCGAGGTGAGCAAGAACCTGAGGCTGTTCGGCAGCGTGCGGTTCGTGTTTCCGACCGGCGGCGGGGCGCCGTTCGGAGTCAACCAGTACCAGTGGGCGCCCGCGCTCGGCGTGGTCTACGCGATCCCGGAACACAAGATCACGATCAGCCCGACCGCGCGCTACTTCATGAGCGTTCACGCGACCGAGCCGGCCACGCCGCAGGTCCGGAAACTGGACCTCTTCCCCACGGTGACGTTCGGTTTGCCGGACAACTGGTCGCTCGCTTTCTATCCCGAGAACCCGATCAGCTACAACGACGACGACCAATAAATGGTTCGTGCCGATCGACGTAATGCTCATCAAGCGGCTGTCGAAGACCGTCGAATTCGGCTTCGGCGGCGCTTACGGTCTCGTCAAGGACGATCCGCAGTACCAGTACATCATCAACGGTCGGCTGACGTTCTACTTCTAGCCTTGCATTACAGCCGATCCAGCCGGGCGCGCAGACCGAACCCAAGCGCCGCGTAGGCGATCGCGAAGCCGGCGATCATCGGCGCGTAGCCGAATGCGGCGACGCCCGCGCCCATGAGCGCCGCACCGATCGCCTGGCCCGCGGCCCAGAACATCGAGAACAGCGACATGCCGGTCGCGCGCGACTGGGGCGCCATCTCGGTCGCCTTCGTCTGCAGCGTGTTGTGCATCGAGTAGAACGCGAAGCCGAGCCCGATCGTGCACAGCGCGACGAGCGGCCAGACGGGCGTCGCGACGGCGACGAGGTAGCACGTCGCGCCGAGCAGCCCGCCCGCGAGCACGCAGCCGCGCTGGCCGAGCCGCGCGAGCATCCAGCGCACCACCGTCGTGTACGCGAGGCCGCCGAGCCCGAAGCCGGCGAGGAGCAGGCCGATCACGGTGAACGGCAGGTCGAAGCGCGCCTTCAGCATGGCGCCGAGCAGCGAGAACGCGCCGTAAAACAGCGTCATCTCGATGAACACGCTGATCAGCACCGCGCGCGCCCGCGGCAGCCTCAGGATCGCGAGGTGCCGTACCGGTGATAGGAGCGGGCCGTGGGTCCGCGGCTCGGTGCGCCACTGCGCGCGCGTGCCGACGGCGAGCGTCGCCGCGACGAGCGCGAACACCGCGCCGAGGGCGATGAACGCGGCACGCCAGCCGAAGAGGTCGGTGAGCCCGCCGCCGGCGAACGGCCCGAGCGCCTGGCCGATGATCGTCCCCGAGATGAAACGCGCGAGCACCGGCTGCCGCGTGGCGGCCGGCGCGACGTCGGCGACGTAGGCCATGCCGAGCGTCATCGTCGCCGACGAGAAGAGCCCGGTCGCGAACCGCCACGCGATCAGCGAGTCGAGATCGGTCGCCGCCGCACAGCCGAACGCCGCGACCGCCGACAGCGCCATCAGGACCGTGACCACGCGCAACTTGCCGAAGCGGTCGCCGAGGGGGCCGTGAAAGTACTGGGCGCCGGCGTGCGCAAACGCGAACGCCGAGATCACCGCGGCGGTCGCCGGCACGGTCGTGTGGAAGTCGGACGCGAGCCGCGGCAGCATCGGCTCGACGATGCGCATCGCGAGGCCGCTGTTGGCGGCCGCGATCGCCAGCAGGAAGATGGTCGGGTTCACAGGAGGCGTGCGCCAGGCCCGCGCACCGTACGTTCCGCGGCCGGTCGCGTCAACGAGGGCGGCCGTCCCGGTTGCTCCCGGGCTTCGGTGCTCGCCTTGGGGCATACTTCGCCTCCTCCCGCGTCGCCGCATCAATCAAGAAGACAACCGATCGTCCCGTCCCGGCCGGGGCGAGCACGAAACGAGGGAACATCGATGTCCAGCAGACCGTTCGCGCCCGGCATTTCGGGCCTCATCGTTGCCGGCGGGATCGCGGTCCTCGGCGCCGGCTGCTCGAAGGAGGCGCCGGCGCCGCAGCGGCCGGTGCCCGAGGTCACCGTCGTCACGGTGCAGCCGAAGGACATTCCCTGGACGCCGAGCTTCGTCGCGCAGACCGAGAGCTCGCGCCAGGTCAACATCGTCGCGCGGGTGTCGGGCTACCTCGACAAGATTGCCTACCAGGAAGGCGAGGTGGTGAAGGAGGGGCAGCTCCTCTTCCAGCTCGACCCCAAGCCGTTCCAGGCCCAGCTCGAATCCGCCCGCGGTGAGCTGCAGGCGCAACAGGCGCGCTTCACCACCGCGCAGGCGAACCTGGGCCGGGTGAAGCCGCTCACGCAGCAGAACGCGCTGTCGCAGTCGGACCTCGACAAGGCGCAAGGGGAATTCGATTCGGCGAAGGCCGCCGTCTACTCCGCGCAGGCGAAGGTCACCGAGGCCGAGCTCAACCTCGGCTACACCACGATCCGCTCGCCGGTGAACGGTCTCGCGAGCCGCTCGCTGCAGCGCCAGGGGGCGTTCATCAACGCGCAGTCCGACAGCGCGAACCTCACGTACGTCGCGGCCATCGATCCCATCTGGGTGAACTTCAGCGTGTCGCAGAACCTCGCCGCGAAGTTGCGCGACGCGATCGCCAAGAAGCTGATCATCGAGCCGAAGAACCGCGACTACGAAGTGGAGATCGAGCTCTCGGACAACACGCTCTATCCCTACCGGGGCAAGATCAACTTCGCCGACCCGTCCTTCAGCCAGGACACCGGCTCGTTCCTGGTGCGCGCGGTGCTGCCGAACCCGAAGAAGGCGCTGCGCCCCGGCATGTTCGTGACCGCGTACGCGCACGGCGCGCAGCGGCCGGGCGCGATCGTCGTGCCGCAGCTCGCCGTGCAGCAGGGCTCGAACGGGCACCTCGTCTACGTCGTCAAGCCGGACGGGGCCGCCGAGGTGCGGCCGGTCATGGTCGGCGATTACTACGGCGAGAAGGACATCGTGATCGACGCCGGCCTGAACGAGGGCGACCGGGTGGTGGTGGACGGCGTCCTCAAGGTCGTGGCGGGCCAGCCGGTGAAGATCGTCGAGCCGGGCGCGGGCGGCGCGGCGAAGGCGGCTGGCGCGGCGGGGAAGGCGCCGAAAGCCGACGCGGCGAAGAAGTAGGCCGCCCGACCGCATGTTCACCCACTTCTTCATCGACCGGCCGGTCCTCTCCTCGGTCATCTCGATCCTGATCCTGCTCGGGGGCGCGGTGGCGATGCTGGTCTCGCCGATCTCCCAGTACCCCGAGCTCGCGCCGCCGATGGTGACGGTCGAGGCGAGGTACCCGGGCGCGACCGCCGAGGTCATCGCCAACACCGTCGCCTCGCCGATCGAGGCGCAGATCAACGGCATCGACAACCTGCTCTACTTCAACTCGGTCAGCTCGTCGAGCGGCAACGTCTCGATCAGCGTGGTGTTCAGGCCGGGGAGCAACCCGGACATCAACCAGGTCAACGTCCAGAATCGCGTCAGCCAGGCGCTGCCGCTGATTCCCCAGGTGGTCTCCCAGCAGGGCGTCACGGTGGACAAGAAGTCCTCCAGCATCATGATGATCCTCTCGGTCTTCTCCCCCGACGAGCGGTACTCCTCCACCTATATCGACAACTACACGAACCTGTACGTGCTCGAGGAGCTGAAGCGGGTGCCCGGCGCCAACCGCGCGACGGTGTTCGGGCTGCCCGACATCGCGATGCGCGTGTGGCTGCGCCCGGACCGCATGGCGCAGCTCGCGATCTCGGTGCAGGACGTCGCGGCCGCGATCCAGAGCCAGAACCAGACCTTCGGCATCGGCCAGATCGGCGCCCAACCGAGCCCGCCGGGGGTGCAGCAGACCTACGTCGTCACCGCGCAGGGCCTGCTGACCAAGCCGGAGGAGTTCGAGAACATCATCGTCCGCGCGTCCAAGGAAGGCACCGCCATCGTCCGGGTGCGCGACATCGGCCGGGTCGAGCTCGCCAAGCGCGACTACTCGATCGTGAGCCGCATGAACGGGAAGATCGCGACCACGATCGGCATCTACCAGCAGCCGGGGGCGAACGCGGTCGAGACCGCGCGGCTGGTGCGCGCGCGGATGGACGAGCTGAAGAAGCAGTTTCCCACCGGCCTCGACTACAAGATCACGCTGGATACGAGCCTCTTCACGCTGAACTCGATCGACAAGGTGGTGCACACCTTCTTCGAGGCGGTCGTGCTGGTGATCCTGGTCGTCTATCTCTTCCTGCAATCCTTCCGCGCCACCATCATCCCGATCCTCGCCGTGCCGGTCTCGATCGTCGGCACGTTCATCGGCATGCACCTCCTCGGCTTCTCGATCAACATGCTGACGATGTTCGGCATGATCCTCGCGATCGGGCTGGTGGTCGACGACGCGATCGTGGTGGTCGAGAACGTCGAGGTGAACATGACCAAGCACGGCCTCGGGGCGCTCGAGGCGGCGAAACGCGCGATGAGCGAGATCGCCGGCGCGCTGATCTCGATCGTGCTGGTCCTGGTGGCGGTGTTCCTGCCGGTCGCGTTCCTCGGTGGCGTCACCGGCACCCTCTACCAGCAGTTCGCGATCACGATCGCGATCTCGGTGGTGATCTCCGGGATCATGGCGCTCACGCTGTCGCCGGCGCTCGCCGCGATCATCATCAAGGCGCACCACGGCGAGAAGAAGGGCTTCTTCCGCTGGTTCGAGAACGGGTTCCAGCGCCTCACGGACGGCTACGTCGGCGGCGTCGCGCGCCTGATCCGGGGCTGGCCGATCACGCTTCTCCTCTACGGCGCGGTGATCGCCGGGATCCTGGTGCTGTTCCGCCTCCTCCCGGGGAGCTTCGTGCCGGACGAGGACCAGGGCTACTTCTTCGTCGTCGTCGAGGCGCCGGACACGGCGAGCCAGGGCTACGTCGGCGCGCTGACCGACCAGATCGAGAAGATCCTCACCGCCGAGCCGGCGGTGCAGGACGTCGCGGTGGTGAACGGCTACAGCATCGTCGACGGCACGTACCGGAACAACGCCGCGATCTTCTTTCCGTCGCTGAAGCCGTTCGACGAGCGCACCGATCCGTCGCAGCTCAGCTTCAGCGTGCTGCCGCGGCTGAACCGCCAGTTCGCGCAGCTCAAGGACGGCTTCGTCTTCGCGCTCAACCCGCCGTCGATCCCGGGCCTCGGCACGACCGGGGGCTTCGAGTTCTACATCCAGAACCGGGGTGCGGGCGACACGCGGGCCACCAGTCAGGCGGTGCAGGCCTACCTCGCCGCCGCACGCCAGCGCCCCGAGCTCGTCGGTCTCAACACCACGTTCCGCGGCGCGACGCAGCAGCTCTTCGTCGACCTCGACCGCAACAAAGCCGAAGTGCTCGGGGTGCCGGTGCAGGACGCCTTCCAGACGATGCAGAGCTTCTTCGGTTCGTCGATCGCCGGGCAGTTCAGCCAGTTCAGCCGCGTATGGTGGGTGGTGCTGCAGGCCGACGCGAGCTACCGCATCAACCCGGACGACTTCAACAAGGTCTACGTGCGGTCGAAGAGCGGGAGCATGGTGCCGCTGTCGGGCCTCATCACGGTGAAGTACGTGGCCGCGCCAAAGCTGACGGAGCGCTTCAACGGCTTCCCCGCGGTGAAGATCACCGGCAGCCCGGCGCCGGGCTTCAGCTCGGGCCAGGCGCTGGCGGCGATGGAGGCCGTGGCGCGCGAGACGCTGCCCGGCGACTTCTCCTACGCGTGGGCCGGCCAGGCGCTGCAGGAGAAACAGGCGGGCGGCACCTCGGCGATCGCCTTCGTCGCCGGCCTGATCGTGGTGTTCCTGCTGCTCGCCGCCCAGTTCGAGAAATGGACCTTGCCGATCGCGGTGGTGCTGACGGTGCCGATCGCGGTCCTCGGCGCCCTGCTGCTGACCTGGGTGCGCGGCCTGGAGAACGACGTGTACTTCCAGGTGGGGCTGGTCACGCTCGTCGGCCTGTCCGCGAAGAACGCGATCCTGATCTGCGAGTTCGCGATCGAGCGGGTGCGCCACGGCATGGCGGTCAAGGAGGCAGCGATCGAGGCAGCGGGCCTCCGCTTGCGCGCGATCGTGATGACCTCGCTCGCCTTCGGCCTCGGCTGCGTGCCGCTCGCGATCGCGAGCGGCCCCGGGGCGAACAGCCTGCGCGCGATCGGCACCGGCGTGATCGGCGGGATCCTCGCCTCGACCGCGATCGCAATCTTCTTCGCGCCGCTCTTCTTCTGGATGCTCGAGAGCGTGAGCGCGCGCTTCGGCGGGACGAAGGCCGCGGCCGGCGAAGCGCACGGCGGTGCCGTCCCCGCGGCTGCGCCGCACGCGAAGCGGGAGGGCGACTGACGTGCGCAGGCTAGCCGTCGCGGCGGTGGTCGCCGCGCTCGCGTCCGCTTGCACCGTCGGGCCTGATTACTCCCGCCCCGACATCTCGAGCCCCGACAAGTGGCGTATCGACTACCCGCAGGCGGCCGACGTCGCGAATACGCGCTGGTGGGAGCAGTTCGGCGATCCGGCGCTGAACCAGCTGATCGACACCGCGCTGCGCAACAACCAGGATCTCTTCATTGCCGCGGCGCGAGTCGACCAGTTCGTCGGGCAACTCGCCGTCGTGCGGTCGCAGTTCTATCCGCAGATCGGCTATAGCGCCAACGCGAGCCGCAACCGGGCGAGCGAGGTCGGCCAGCCGCCGCTCGCGCCCGGCACCGATCCCTACTACACGCTGTACCAGGGTGCGCTCAGCGCGCAGTGGCAGATCGATCTGTTCGGGCGGGTGCGGCGCCAGAGCGAGGCGGCGCAGGCGCAGGTGTACGCGAGCGAGCAAGGCCGCCGCGGTGTGATTCTCACGCTCGTCACCAGTGTCGCGTCGAGCTACATCGGCCTGCGCGCGCTCGACCGGCAGCTCGAGATCGCCCAGGCGACGGCGAAGAACTACGCCGACACCGCCCGGATCTTCGAGCTGCGCTTCAAGGGCGGCGTGGTGTCCGAGGTCGAGCTCAACCAGGTCGAGTCGCAGTACCAGCAGGCGCTCGCGGCGATCCCCGCGCTCGAACAGCAGATCGCCGCGCAGGAAAACCTGATCTCGGTCCTGCTCGGCCGCAACGCCGGCGCGATCGCCCGCGGCAGGACGCTCGACGAGCTCGTCACGCCGAGGATCCCGGCCGACCTGCCCTCCACGCTTCTCGAGCGCCGGCCCGACATCCTCCAGGCCGAGCAGATCCTGATCGCGACGAATGCGAGCATCGGCGCCGCGAAGGCGCTCTACTTCCCGACCCTCTCGCTCACCGGGCTGCTCGGCTCCGTGAGCACGGCGTTCGGCGATTTCCTGACCGGGCCGGCGTCCGCGTGGTCGGTCGCGGCGGGGCTGACCGGGCCGATCTTCACGTTCGGCCTCATCGAGGGGCAGGTGCAGAGCGCGGAAGCCGCGACGCGCGGGGCCGTCGCCAACTACCAGCAAGTCATCTTCAACGCCTTCCGCGAGACGAACGACGCGCTCGTCGGGACGGTGAAGAAGCGCGCGGAGTCCGCGGCCCAGGCGAAGCGGGTCACCGCGCTGCGCGAATACGCACGGCTCTCGCGCCTGCGGTTCGACAACGGCTACGCCGGTTACCTCGAGGTGCTCTACGCGGAGAACGAACTCTTCAGCGCCGAGCTCGCCGCGGTGGCTTCGCAGGCGGGCGCCTTCACCCAGGTCGTCAACGTCTACAGCGCGGTCGGCGGCGGCTGGGTGGACGAGGCCGCGAAGCTCGCGCCGCCGCCGCAGGGCATGGCGGCGCGCGAGGCACAAGCCCCGCCTGCGAACGGCAACTGATAGGAAGCTGCGCGTACGCGAAGAACGCGTTCGACAAGTGGTCGGCGCTCACGGCGACGCGGTTCGCCGAGCTGCGCGGGGTCGCGCCGGCGCAGTAGCCGGGATTGCGGGCCGCTCCCCGGCTGTTGAGCCGGGCCGGCGCGGTGTGTACTATCGCCTGCGCCGCATTCCCAATGTCTCCATTCGAGCTGCTCGAGCCCCGATCGCTGCGCGAGGCGATCGGCCTGCTCGATCCCGACGACGCGACCGTCCGCCCGATCTCGGGCGGCACGGCGGTGATGCTCATGATGAAGGCGGGCGTCCTGCGCCCGCGCCGCCTGGTCAGCCTGCGCGCGATCGACGGCGGGCTCGCGGGCGTCGGCGTCCAAGCGGATGGTGCGCTGCGCATCGGCGCGATGACGCCGCTCGCGGACCTGGAGCGCGCCGGGCCGGTCCGCAGCGGCTGGCCGGTGATCGCGCGGACGCTGCGGACGCTCTCCAACGTGCGCGTCCGCAACGTGGCGACGATCGGCGGGCACCTCGCTCACGCCGATCCGCACCAGGACCTGCCGCCGGTGCTGAGCGCGCTCGGCGCACGCGTCACCATCGCCGGGCCGAAGGGCGGGCGGACGGTTGCGGTCGAGACGCTGAGCACCGGCTACTACGAGACCGTCCTCGCCCGCGATGAGCTGATCACCGCGGTCGACGTCCCGCCGCTCGGGAAGAAGCGCGCCGCGTATCTCAAGTGCACCACCCGCTCGGCCGACGACTGGCCGGCGCTCGGCATGGCGGTCGCGATCGAGACCGAAGGCGACGCGAGTGGCGCGGCGACGGCCGTGGTCCGCACGGCGAGCGTGGTCATCGGGGCGGCGACCGACCGGCCGACGCGGCTCGCCGCCGCCGAGGGCGTGCTCCGCGGCGCGCGCGCCGACGACGCGACGCTCGCCCGTGCGGGCGACGCGGCCGCGGACGAGCTCGACATCGTCGGCGACCCGCAGGGCTCGGCCGCCTACAAGAAGGAGCTCGCCCGCGTCTACCTCCGGCGCGCGGTGCGCGCCGCGCTCGGGACCGGCCGATGAAGCGCGCGAGCACCCCCGCCGAGACTCCGCAGGTCGGCCGCGCGATCCCGCGGCTCGAGTCGTGGCAGAAGGTGACCGGCCGGGCGGAGTACGTCCATAACCTGCGCCTGCCGGGCATGCTGTACGGAAAGATCTTCCGCAGCACCTTCCCCCACGCGCGCATCCGGAGCATCGACACGTCCGCGGCCGCGGCCGTCGGCGGCGTCCATCGTGTCGTCACCGCCGACGACATCCGCACCATCGTGCCGGAACCGTACTACGGCCCGGCGTTCCACGACCAGCCGATCCTCGCGATCGACAAGGTGCGCTACGTCGGCGAGCCGGTCGCGATCGTGCTCGCCTCCGATCCGCACGTCGCCGAAGAGGCGGCGCACCTGATCGTCGCCGAGTACGAGGAGCTCCCCGCGGTCTACGACGAGATCGAGGCCATGACCTCGAGGGCGATCGTGCACGAGGAGCTCAAGCCGGCCGGCACGTTCCCCGATCTCAAGCATCTCAAGGGTCGGAAGAACACCAACGTCGCGCTCGACTACCACCTGCGACGCGGCGACGCGGAGAAGGCGCTGGCCGAGGCCGATCAGGTCTTCGAGCACACCTTCCGCACCCAGCAGGTCATGCACACCCCGCTCGAGCCGCTCGTGTCGGTGGCGGAGTCGCGGGAGGACTCGCTCACGATCCACACCGCGTCGCAGAGCCCTTCCTTCGTCCGGATCGAGCTCGCGCGCCTGCTCGGCTGGCCGGAGAACCGCATCCGCGTGCGCGCGCCGTTCCTCGGCGGCGGGTTCGGCGCCAAGCTCTACATCAAGCTCGAAGCCCTCGTCGCGGTGCTCGCGCTCCTCACGCGCCGGCCGGTGAAGGTCTCGCTGACGATGGAGGAGCAGTTCTTCACCATCACCAAGCACGCGACCACGTTCCGGATCAAGAGCGGCGTGTCGAAGGACGGCCGC
Organism: uncultured beta proteobacterium; assembly: GCA_963789885.1. Lineage (GTDB taxonomy): Bacteria > Pseudomonadota > Gammaproteobacteria > Burkholderiales > SG8-39 > DATEDA01. The sequence continues at coordinate 18,096 of CAWBNB010000071.1, forward strand.
ATCACCGCCCGCCAGTGCGAGGTCTGGTGGAACGGCGGCGCCTACGCCGATATCGGCCCGCGCGTAACCCAGAAATCGGGCTTCACCGCGCCGGGGCCCTACGACATCGAGCACGTCGCGATCGACTCTTACGCGCTCTACACGAACCTGCCGCCGGCCGGCGCGCTGCGCGGCTTCGGCATCCCGCAGCTCGTGTGGGCATACGAGAGCCACACGGACATGATGGCGCGCGCGCTGAAGATGGATCCGCTCGCGTTCCGGCGGAAGAACCTGCTGCGCGACGGCCGCCCGCAGGCGACCGGCACGCTCATGCAGGACGCGGCGCTCGGGAAGGTGCTCGACCGCATCGAGACGCTCATGGACTGGGAGCGGCCGTTCGACCGCGGCAGCGGACCGGTCCGGCGCGGGCGCGGGATCGCGATCGGCTTCAAGGCCTGCGTCGCACCGACCACTTCGGTGGCGATGGTCACGCTCAACGCGGACGGGAGCGTCATCGTCTACTGCGGTACCGTCGACATGGGCCAGGGCTCCGACACCGCCATGGCGCAGATCGCCGGCGAGGTGCTCCGCATGCCCGCCGAATCGGTCACGGTCGTCCACTCCGATACCGACGCGACGCCCTATGACATGGCGACGCTCGGCTCGCGGTCGCTCTTCCACATGGGCAACGCCGTCCGGTTCGCGGCCGAGGACGCGCGCGCGAAGCTCCGCGCGCTCGCGGCCGAGGCGGGACTCCCGCCGGAGACCGACCTGCCGATCGGCGACGTCTTCCGCAAGCGCTACGGCATGCAGGCGGGCAACGTCATCGGCATGGCGAGCTTCATCCCGAGCTACACGCCACCCGACTACGCCACCGGGCTCACGCCGAACGCGACGCCATTCTGGATGGTCGGGGGCGCCGGCGTCGAGGTGGAGGTGGACACCGAGACCGGCCACGTGCGGATCGCGCGGCTCGTCAACGTGGCCGACGTCGGCACGCCGATCAACCCGAAGATCGTCACGACGCAGATCTCGGGCGCGTCGATCATGCAGCTCGGCTTCACGATGTTCGAGAAGATGACGTTCGACGCCGGGCAGCTTCGCAACGCCTCGCTCGCCGACTACAAGATCCCGGGCTTTCACGACCTGCCGCGCGAGATCGTGACCGAGGCGGTCGACGCCGAGCAGCGCACCGGTCCGTTCGGCGCGAAGGGCGTCGGCGAGAGCGGCACGTTCGGCGTGTCGCCGGCGATCGCGAACGCGATCGAGGACGCGGTCGGCGTGCGGCTGACGTCGCTACCGCTCAACGCCGAATCGGTGTACCGCGCGCTCAGGGCGGCGCGGAACGAGCCGCTGGAGAACGACTGATGGCTGACGTGCGGACGGTCCGCTTCCGACTGAACGGCGAGCCGGTGTCGGCGCACATCGGCGCGCACGAGAACCTCGTCGAGGTCCTGCAGGGCGAGTTCGGTCTCGCCGGCGCGCGCGAGAGCTGCGGGCAGGGCCTGTGCGGCTGCTGTACGGTCCTCGTGAACGGACGCGCGGTCTCGGGGTGTCTCTACCTTGCTGCGTTCGCGGACGGCGCCGAGGTCACGACCGTAGAGCATGCCGCGCCGGAGCAAGGGCTGGACGCGGTGCAGGAGGCGTTCATCGAGGCAGGCGCGTTCCAGTGCGGGTTCTGCACGCCGGGGTTCGTCCTGATGACCAGGCAACTCCTCGACGCGCATTCCGACCCGGACGAGGACGAGATCCGGCACTATCTTTCGGGCAATCTCTGCCGGTGCGCCGCGTACCCGGAGATCATCGAGGCGGTGAAGCTGGCGGCGAAGAAGAGGAAGATGCAGCCGCGGACAAAGGAGGAACGGTAATGCGTGCGATCGCTGCAGTGTTCTCTGCGGTGTGCCTGTCGTTCGCGACCGGCGCGTTCGCGCAGGACTATCCCTCGAAGCCGATCCGCATCCTGGTGCCGTTCGCGCCCGGCGGCGCGGTGGACACGACGGCGCGGATCCTGACGTCGAAGATGACCGAGCGCCTCAACTGGCAGTTCGTGGTGGAGAACCGGCCCGGCGGCAACGGCTTCATCGCCACGACCGCGGCCGCGAAGGCCGCGCCCGACGGTTACACGCTGCTCATGGCGCACACCGGCGAGTTCGCGGTCAACCCGGCGCTGTTCAAGGACGTGCCCTACGATCTCGACCGCGATTTCGTCGCGATCACCATGGTGAGCGACGGCCCGATGCTCTATCTCGCAAACGCCCAGGCCCCGTTCAACAACCTGAAGGAGCTCGTCGCCGCGGCGAAGGCGAAGCCCGACTCGATCAGCTGGTCCTCGGCCGGGAACGGCAGCATCAATCACCTCGCCGGGGAATGGCTCGCGCTCGCGGCGGGGATCAAGGTGCTGCACGTACCGTACAAGGGCGGCGCGCCGGCGGCGACCGCGGTCGCGGCGGGCGACGTCCAGTACGGCGTGATCGCGCTTCCAGGTGCGACGCCGCACCTCAAATCGGGCCGTGCCAAGGTGGCGGGGATCACCACCGCGAGAAAGTGGGCGCCCGAGCCGGGGTGGAGCACGCCGCGCGACGCCGGTCTCGACGTCGACGCATCCATCTGGTCGGGGCTGTTCGCGCCCAAGGGCACCCCGCAGGCGATCGTGGACCGGGTGAACGGCGAGGTGCGCAAGACGCTCGAGCAGCCGGACGTGCGCTCGCGTCTCGGCGACGCCGGGTTCGAGGCGGTCGGGATGTCGCAGGCCGATTTCGTCGCCCGGATCAGGAAGGACCTCGAGCGCTATCGCGAGATCGTCAAGGCGGCGAACGTGAAGGCCGAGTAGCGCGTTGCGCACGAAGGCCTCGAAGCCGGCGGTCGCCGCGATCCGCGGCCCGGCGCTGACCTTCACCGGCGATCCGTTCCAGCAGGGGCTCGAGCACACCCTGGTCTACGAGACCGACGCCATCGTCGCGATGGCGGGCGGCAAAGTGACGCACTTCGGCCCGGCGCAACGCGTCCGTCCGCTCTTGCCGCGCGGCACGAAGGTCGAGGATTACGGCCGGCGCTCGCTGATCCTCGCCGGATTCGTCGACTGCCACGTCCACTACTCCCAGACCCAGATGATCGGCGCGCACGGCGCACAGCTGATCGACTGGCTGGAGAAGTACACCTACGTCGCCGAGCAGCAGTACGCCGACAAGCGGCACGCCCGCGCGGCGGCGCGGACCTATATCGACGAGAACCTGCGGAACGGCATCACGACCGCCGCCGTTTTCTGCACCGTCCATCCGGAGTCGGTCGACGCGCTGTTCGAGGCGGCGGCGAAGCACGACCTGCGGCTGATCGCGGGGAAGGTCATGATGGACCGCAACGCACCCGAGGCGCTCCGCGACACCGCGCAGCGCGGCTACGACGAGTCGAAGGCCCTGATCGCGAAGTGGCACGGACGCGGTCGCCTCGCCTATGCGGTCACGCCGCGTTTCGCGGCGTCGAGCACGCCGGCGCAGATGGAAGCCGCGGGCGCCCTGTGGCGCGAGTCGCCCGGCACCTATCTCCAGTCCCACGTTGCGGAGAACCGGCGCGAGGTTGCCTGGGTGAAGGAGCTCTATCCCGAGCGGAAGGGCTATCTCGACGTCTACGACCACTACGGCCAGCTCGGGCCGCGGGCGATCTACGGCCACGGCATCTGGCTCACCGAGGACGAACTCCGGCGCTGCCACGAGACCGGCACCGCGATCGCGCACTGCCCGACGTCGAACTTCTTCCTCGGCAGCGGCTGCCTCAACCTCGGCGTCACCTCGAAGAAGGAGCGGCCGGTACGGGTCGGACTCGCGACCGACCTCGGCGGCGGCACGTCGTTCTCGATCCTGCGGACGCTGGGCGAGGCCTACAAGGCCGCGCAGCTCGCCGGCTACCCGCTCTCCGCCGGGCACGCGTTCTACCTCGCGACCCGCGGCGGGGCACACGCGCTGTACCTCGACGACCGGATCGGAAGCATCGGCGCCGGCATGGACGCCGACCTGGTGGTGCTCGACCTCGAGTCGACGCCGGTCATCCGCTACCGGATGAAGCACGCCGCGGACCTCCACGAAGCGCTCTCCGTGCAGATGACCCTCGGCGACGACCGCGCGGTGCGGGCGACCTACGTCGCCGGCCGGCGCGTCTACGATCGTCCGGACTGAGGCGCAGGCGGTAAACTCCCGACGCCACTGTCGTCGCAAGGGGCGCTCATGAGCTCCCGACCGTTTCGAGTACTCGGCCTCCAGCAGATCGCCATCGGCGGTCTCGACAAGGGACGGCTGCGGCGACTGTGGGTCGAGACGCTCGGTCTCCCGGTGACCGGCGAGTACCGGAGCGAGCGCGAGAACGTCGACGAGGACATCCTCGCGCTCGGCGCCGGCCCGACCAGGGTCGAGGTCGATCTCATGCAGCCGCTCGACCCGGCGAAGAAGCCGGCGGTGCAGGAGACGCCGCTCAACCACGTCGGGCTCTGGATCGACGACCTGCAGGCTGCCGTGGCGTGGCTGACGGCGCGGGGCGTCCGCTTCGCACCGGGCGGGATCCGCAAGGGCGCCGCAGGTTACGACATCTGCTTCGTCCACCCGAAGGCGAACGACGAGTTCCCGATCGCGGGTGAGGGCGTGCTGATCGAGCTCGTCCAGGCTCCGCCCGAGGTGATCGCGGCGCTCGCACCGGACGAGTGATCAAGTTGCGTCGCCTCTTCGCCACGCTGCGGCCCGGTGCGAACCGCGAGCGCTTCGGCGCGGTCGTCCGCGAGGCCGGCATCAAGCTCGATTGAGCCGCGCGCCCACGGCGTGGGTGCTCGCGACGGCGTTCGCCGCGGCGGGCGCCGCGCACGCGTTCGACGAGTCCGCGGACGGCGAGCGCAGTCTGCCGCCGTCGGAGGAAGCCGTCGCGTGGAAGCTCACGACGACCTACTACGCGACCACGAACGAGCCTGGTGCCTACGACGTCAACCTGCGCGGGAACTTCGGTCCGCACACCGGCTGGGTCGGCTACTACGACCAGCCCGGGGAATTCAACCAGGCGCGCGTCGGATACGAGTACAACCTGCGGTTGCCTCTAACGCAGACCGTCTTCTCCGCGCAGTACGCCTCGCACGGCTTCTTCGGCGGCAGCGTGACCGCGGCGGTGGGCGGCGACGTATACGGGATCCTCGGCATCTCCCGCACCAACGAGCGACCGTACTTCAACCTCAACTTCGATCCGAACGACGCCTGGACCTTCGGGTTCGGCGCACACCTGCCGCATGATGCGAGCTTCATGCTGTACCAGATCCACGGGGAATGGATCGCCGCCGGCCAGCGCGTGACGCATGCGGTGTACCGGACGAAGCCGACGCCGGATACGCGTCTCAGCATCGATGCGTTCTACAAGTACGGCCCGCTGGACAGCGACGAAGGTGGCACCGTCAGGACCGGCGGAGTCGCGGTCGCCTTCGACTACAAAGCGTGGTTCGCCCGGATCGCGTGGGATCCGAAGGTGAACTTCACGCCGAACGACATGGTGCGGGTCGCGGTCGGCATGCGCTTCTAGAGCCGCCGACGGCAGCTTCGCTTGCCCGGCGTCGATGTCATACGGTATACTAGTTTGTATGACAATACCGGCACGAACCCTGCTATCAGTGCGGCTCGACCCGGAGCTGGCGGACGCTCTGGAACAGCATTGCGCCCAGACCGGACAGACCCGCAGCCTCGTGGTCCAGCAGAGCGTCGCGCAGTACCTCGTCACCCAGACCGGTCCGACGCTGGGGTCACTCGCGGAAGCCGTCCTGCCGCCGGCCCCGGCCCGCACCCGCAAGGCCCGGCCGCCTCGCCAGCGACGCTTCCGCGACTACGTGCGTGAAAAGCGTCGTCGTTGACTCGGGCTTCTTCATCGGACTCTTCGACGAGACCGACCCGCTGCACGTTCGTTGCCGGGAGTTCCTGCGTGACTATCGCGGCCGGTTCCTGACGACCGAAGCAGTGATTACCGAAACGCTCGCGCTGCTCTCGACGATCCAGCAGCTGCGCTGCCTCGCCTGGTTGGGAGATGCGACCCAGGCGCGGCTGCTCGTCGTGGATCGCGAGCCGCTGGATTTCCGGGCGGTGGAGAAGCTTGCGCGGAAATACGCCGATCAGCCGATGGATTTCGCCGACGCGTCGGTAGTGCTGCTCGCGATGCGGACGGGGGTGCGGGAAATATTGACCGCCGATCGGCGGGATTTCGAGGTCTACCGGCTGAGCGGCCGGGCGCGCTTCATCGATATCCTGGCGACGCGGCGATAGCCGCCCAGCGCTACTGGAACTCGACGATCGGCTGATCCACCGCGAGGCTGTCGCCGGCCTTCGCGAGCAGCTGCTTCACCACCGCATCGTTCTCGGCGCGCAGCACGTTCTCCATCTTCATCGCTTCGATCACCGCCAGCTTCTCGCCGGCCTTGATCTCCTGCCCGGGGCTCACGGCGAGCTCGGTGAGGAGCCCCGGCATCGGCGAGAGCAGGAACTTCGAGAGATCCGGCGGCGGTTTGTGGGGCATCAGCGCCTGCATCTTCGCTGCGTGCTCGGTAAGCACCAGGACCGTCGCTGCGGCGCCGGCGTGCGCGAGGCGGTACTTCATGCCGTTGCGTTCGAGGCGTACGTTGATCCGCTTGCCGTTCAGGGTGCCCGTGAAGACCGGCTCGCCGAGCTTCCACGCCGACTGGACCGAGTACGAATTGCCGTCGAAGAACACCTCCTGTCCGCCCGGGATCGAACGGACGCGTACCGGGTAGGTCTCGCCGCGCAGATGCACCACGCGCGCGTCGCCGACATCGCGCTCGTGACCGGGCACCTGCCCGGCAATCCGCGCCGAGCGCTCGGCGTAGCGCCAGTGCACCGCCGCGGCGACGCTGACGAAGAGGCTCGGATCCTCGATCGACGCCGCGGACGGCGTGTAACCCTGCGGAAACTCCTCGGCGATGAAGCCGGTGTTGAACTTGCCGGACGCGAAGCGCGGATGGCGGGAGACGGCCGAGAGGAACGCGATGTTCGACGCCGGTCCTTTCACGACGAACGAGTCGAGCGCCTCGGCGAGCCGTGCCCGGGCCTCGTCGCGGGTCGTGCCGTGGGCGATCAGCTTGGCGATCATCGAGTCGTAGTACATCGACACCTCGCCGCCCTCGAAGACGCCGGTGTCGACGCGGAGCTCTCCCGCGCGTTCGGCCGGCGGCCGGAACTGGACGAGGCGCCCGGTCGAAGGCAGGAAGCCGCGCGACGGATCCTCGGCGTTGATCCGGGCCTCGATCGCCCAGCCGCGAAGCGGAATGTCGTCCTGGCCGAACGGCAGTTTCTCGCCGGCGGCGACGCGGATCATCAACTCGACGAGATCGAAGCCGGTGATCATCTCGGTCACCGGGTGCTCGACCTGGAGGCGGGTGTTCATCTCGAGGAAGTAGAAGCTGCGGTCGGCGCCGACGACGAACTCCACCGTGCCGGCCGAGCGGTATTTCACCGCCTTGGCGAGCGCCACGGCCTGTCTTCCCCATCGCGTGGCGCGTGGCTTCGTCCAGGAACGGCGAGGGCGCTTCCTCGAGCACCTTCTGGTGGCGGCGCTGGATCGAGCACTCGCGCTCCCAGAGGTAGACGACGGTGCCGTGCGCGTCGCCGAGCACCTGCACCTCGATGTGCCGCGGCTCCTCGATGAACTTCTCGATGAACACCCGGTCGTCGCCGAACGCGGCCCGCGCTTCGTTCTGGCAGCTGACGAATCCTTCCCGGGCTTCGGCGTCCGAGCGCGCGACGCGCAGGCCCTTCCCGCCGCCGCCGGCGCTCGCCTTGATCATCACCGGATAGCCGATCTTGCGCGCGACCTCGACCGCTTGCGCGGCGTCGCGGATCACGTCGGTATAGCCCGGGATCGTGTTGACCTTCGCCTTCTCGGCGAGCTTCTTGGAGGCGATCTTGTCGCCCATGCCGGCGATCGCCTCGACGTTCGGGCCGATGAAGGCGATGCCGGCCTTCTCGAGCGCCCTGGCGAACGCTTCGTTCTCGGACAGGAAGCCGTAGCCGGGATGGACGGCCTCGGCGCCGGTCTGCTTGCACGCCTCGATGATCCTGTCGATCACCAGATAGCTCTGCGCCGAGGGCGCCGGACCGATCGGCGCCGCCTCGTCCGCGCGCGCCACGTGCAGCGCGTCCTTGTCCGCCTCCGAGTACACCGCGACGGTCTTGATGCCCATCCGGCGCGCGGTGCGGATCACCCGGCAGGCGATCTCGCCGCGGTTCGCGATCAGGATCTTCTTGAACATCGCGGGCGGCGTCTTCTCAGAGCGGGATGTTGGCGTGCTTGCGCCAGGGGTTGGAAAGCTGCTTGTCCTTCAGCATCGCCAGCGACCGGCAGATCCGCCGGCGCGTCTCGCGCGGCATGATCACGTCGTCGATGTAGCCGCGGTGCCCGGCGACGAACGGATTGGCGAACTTCTGCCGGTACTCCTCGGTGCGCTCGGCGATCTTCTGCGGGTCGCCGAGGTCCTTGCGGAAGATGATCTCCACCGCGCCCTTCGGCCCCATCACCGCGATCTCGGCCGTGGGCCAGGCGAAGTTGACGTCGCCGCGCAGGTGCTTCGAGCTCATCACGTCGTAGGCCCCGCCGTAGGCCTTGCGCGTGATGACGGTCACCTTCGGCACCGTCGCCTCGGCGTAGGCGAAGAGAAGCTTCGCGCCGTGCTTGATGATTCCGCCGTATTCCTGCGCGGTCCCCGGGAGGAAACCGGGCACGTCGACGAAGGTGATGATCGGGATGTTGAAGCAGTCGCAGAAGCGGACGAACCGCGCGCCCTTGATCGAGCTCCGGATGTCGAGGCAGCCGGCGAGGACGAGCGGCTGGTTCGCGACGATGCCGACCGGTGCGCCGGCCATGCGCGCGAACCCGACGACGATGTTCTTCGCGTGGTCGGGCTGGATCTCGAAGAACTCGCCCTCGTCGGCGATCTTGAGGATCAGCTCCTTGATGTCGTAGGGCTTGTTCGCGTTGTCGGGGATCAGCGTGTCGAGCGACGGGATCTCGCGGTCGGCCGGGTCCTCGGTCGGCCAGACCGGCGGCTTCTCGCGGTTCGAGCCGGGCAGGTAGTTCACCAGCCGCCGGGTCATCATCAGCGTTTCGACGTCGTTCTCGAACGCGCAGTCGGCGACGCCGGACTTGGTGGTGTGCGTGACTGCGCCGCCGAGCTCCTCGTGGGTGACCTCCTCGTGGGTCACCGTCTTCACGACGTCGGGCCCGGTCACGAACATGTAGGACGAGTCCCTCACCATCAGGATGAAGTCGGTCATCGCCGGCGAATACACCGCGCCGCCCGCGCACGGGCCCATGATCAGCGAGATCTGCGGGATCACGCCCGAGGCGAGAACGTTCCGCTCGAACACCTCGGCGTAGCCGCCGAGGGAAGCGACGCCCTCCTGGATGCGCGCGCCGCCGGAGTCGTTCAGCCCGATCACCGGCGCGCCGACCTGCATCGCCTTGTCCATCACCTTGCAGATCTTCTCGGCGTGCGGCTCGGAGAGCGCGCCGCCGAACACGGTGAAGTCCTGGCTGAACACGAAGACGAGGCGGCCGTTGATCGTGCCGTAGCCGGTGACCACCCCGTCGCCCGGGATCTTCTGGTCGGCCATGCCGAAGTCGGTGCACCGGTGCTCGACGAACATGTCCCACTCCTCGAACGAGCCGGTGTCGAGCAGGAGATCGATGCGCTCGCGCGCGGTCAGCTTGCCGCGGGCGTGCTGCGACTCGATGCGCTTCTCGCCGCCGCCGAGCCGGGCCTGCGCCCGCTTCTCTTCGAGCTGGCGGATGATTTCTTGCATGGCGCTCTCCCCGAACGCGTTCGCGGCCCGGTCTTACCGGGTCGCGGGAAATTCATGCGCTAGCATTCAACAACCTCGCCGCGGCCGCCGCCGGCGTCATCGACCCTTCGGCGACCGCCTCGCGCACTGCCGCCAGCTCCTGCCTCACCGCCGGATGCTGATAGAACCGGGCGTGCAGCTCGTGCTCGACCAGCGCGCTCATCCAGTCGAGCGCCTGACGCCGGCGCTTCGCCGCGAGCGCGCCGCTCGCCGTAAGCGTGTCCCGAAAGCGCTCGCATTCGCGCCAGAACGCGTCGATCCCCTCGGCCTTCAGCGCGCTCAGGCTCACCACCGGCGCCGTCCAATCCTCTTCGTGCGGCCGCAGCATCGAGAGCGCGTTGGCGATCTGGGTGCGTGCCAGCTCGGCGGCCTTCGGGTCGATGTCGGCCTTGTTCACCGCGACCACGTCCACGAGCTCCACGATCCCGCGCTTGATCGCCTGCAGGTCGTCGCCCGCGTTCGGCAGCGCGACGAGGACGAAGCAGTCGGTCATGCCGGCCACCGCGATCTCCGACTGTCCGACGCCGACCGTCTCGACGATCACGACGTCGTACCCCGCCGCCTCGCACACGAGCATCGCCTCGCGCGTCATGTGCGCCACGCCGCCCAGCATCCCGCCGGACGGACTCGGCCGGATGAAAGCATTCGGGTCGCGCGAGAGGCGCTCCATCCGTGTCTTGTCCCCGAGTATGGAGCCGCCCGATAGCGCGCTCGTCGGATCGACCGCGAGCACCGCGACCCGGTGGCCGCGCCCGGTGAGGAACAGGCCGAGCGTTTCGATGAAGGTCGACTTGCCGGCGCCGGGCGCGCCGCTGATGCCGATGCGGAAGCTCCGCCCGGTGTGCGGCAGCAGCGCCTCCAGCAGCTTCCCCGCTCGCACCTGATGGTCGCGGCGCGACGACTCGAGCAGCGTGATCGTCTTCGCGAGCGCCCGCGGCTCCTGGGCGAGTACGCCGTCGGCGAGCTTGCGGTCGGCGGGATCGAGCCGATCGCGCGCGGGCCGCGCGCGCTGCGCCGCCCTCATCACGCCGCGCCGGCGGCGACGCGCGCTTCGCGGATCGCCTTGAGCACCGTGCGCGCCGCTTCCGAGATCACCGTGCCGGGCCCGAACACCGCCGCGACGCCGGCGCGCGTCAGGAACTCGTAGTCCTGCTGCGGCACGACGCCGCCGACGACGACGACGACCTCCGGTGCGCCCTGCTTACGCAGCGCCGCGACGAGCTGCGGGACGAGCGTCTTGTGGCCGGCGGCGAGCGTCGACACGCCGATCGCGTGCACGTCGTTCTCGATCGCCTGCCGTGCGCCTTCCTCCGGCGTCTGGAAGAGCGGGCCGATGTCGACGTCGAAGCCGAGGTCGGCGAACGCGGTGGCGATGACCTTGGCGCCGCGATCGTGACCGTCCTGCCCGAGCTTCGCGACCATGATCCGCGGCCGGCGTCCTTCCTCCGCCTCGAATCGGTCGATGTCGGCCTTGAGGGCGTTCCAGCCGGCGTCGTGCATGAACGCCGCGCCGTACACGCCGGAGACCGTCTGGCTCGCCGCCTGATAGCGACCCCACACCTTCTCGAGCGCGTCGCTCACCTCGCCGACCGTCGCGCGGGCGCGGATCGCATCGATCGAGAGCGCGAGGAGATTGCCCTTGCCGGTGCGCGCTGCATCGGTGAGCGCCGCGAGCGCCGCGTCCACCGCCTTCTGGTCGCGCTTCGCCTTCACCGCCTTCAGCCGTTTGAGCTGCGCTTCGCGCACCGCGGTGTTGTCGATCTCGCGGATCTCGACCGGCGGCTCTTCCTCGAGCTGGTACTTGTTCACGCCGACGATCACGTCCTCGCCGCGATCGATGCGGGCCTGCTTCTCGGCGGCGCAGGCCTCGATCTTGAGCTTCGCCCAGCCCGACTGCACCGCCTTGGTCATGCCGCCGATCGCCTCGATCTCCTCGATGACCGCCCAGGCCTTGTCGGCCATGTCCTGGGTGAGCTTCTCCATCATGTAGGAGCCGGCCCACGGATCGACGACCGCCGGGATGTGAGTCTCTTCCTGGATGATCAGCTGGGTGTTGCGCGCGATCCGCGCGGAAAAATCGGACGGCAGCGCGATCGCCTCGTCGAACGAGTTCGTGTGCAGCGACTGCGTCCCGCCGAACACGGCGGCGAGCGCCTCGATCGCGGTGCGCACGACGTTGTTGTAGGGATCCTGCTCGGTGAGCGACCAGCCCGAGGTCTGCACGTGGGTGCGCAGCATCATCGAGCGCGGGCTCTTCGGGTTGAACTCCTTCATCATCCGCCACCACAGCAGGCGCGCGGCACGCAGCTTCGCCACCTCGAGGTAGAAGTTCATCCCGACGCAGAAGAAGAACGACAGCCGGCCGGCGAACTCGTCGACGTCGAGCCCGCGCGCGATCGCGGCGCGCACGTACTCGCGACCGTCGGCCAGCGTGAACGCGAGCTCGAGCGCCTGCGTCGCGCCGGCCTCCTGGATGTGGTAGCCGGAGATCGAGATCGAGTTGAACTTCGGCATGTGCCGCGCGGTGTGCTCGATGATGTCGGCGACGATCCGCATCGAGGCTTCCGGCGGGTAGATGTAGGTGTTGCGGACCATGAACTCCTTGAGGATGTCGTTCTGGATGGTCCCCGAGAGCTCGGCCTGCTTGACGCCCTGCTCCTCGGCCGCGACCACGTAGCCGGCGAGCACCGGCAGCACCGCGCCGTTCATGGTCATCGAGACCGAGACCTTGTCGAGCGGGATGCCGTCGAAGAGGACCTTCATGTCCTCGATCGAATCGATCGCGACGCCTGCCTTGCCGACGTCGCCGACGACCCGCGGGTGGTCGGAGTCGTAGCCGCGGTGGGTGGCGAGGTCGAAAGCGATCGAGACGCCCTGTTGGCCGGCGGCGAGGTTGCGGCGGTAGAACGCATTCGACTCTTCGGCGGTGGAGAAGCCGGAGTACTGCCGGATCGTCCACGGCCTGACCGCGTACATCGTGGCCTGTGGCCCGCGCACGAACGGCTCGAAGCCGGGCAGGCTGTTGGCGTACGGCAGGCCCGCCAAGTCGTCCGCGGTGTACAGCGCCTTGACTTCGAGGCCCTCGGGCGTGTGCCAGACGAGCTTCTCGGCCGTGCCGGCGGACTTCGCGGCGGCCTTCTGCCAGTCGGCGAGCGTCGAGATTTTGGGGATGCGGTCGTTCATGATCGGGGCTCCGGAACGCGCCCCCGGGCGCAGTGGAGTGTTGCGGCTATTTTACGGGCGAACAGCGGGTTACGGGCGATCGACGGCCGCAGCGGCCGCCCGCCGGCCCCGGTGCCGGAGCCAGGCGACGAGCGCGAGACCGCCGACGAGGATGGCGCCGAACACCCACTCCTCGACCCGCTTGAGATCCCCGAGCACCCGGGTAAGCGCCTCGCCGAGCGCGTACCCGATCCCGGCGATAAGCGCTGCCCAGACGATCGCGCCGGCGAGATTAAGGGCCGCGAACCGCAACCAGTGCACCCGGCTCATCCCGATCGCGATCGGGCCCACGGTCCGCAGGCCGTACAGGAACCGTACGCCGAGGATGAGCGGCGCGTCGTAGCGGTCGAGCAGTTGCCGGACGCGCTCGGCGCCCGGCTGGAGCGCCGGCCAGTGCGCGAGCACCCGCGCGCCGGCGAATCGGCCGACGAGAAAATAGATCTGATCGCCGAGGAATCCGCCCGCCGCCGCAACCGCGATCACCCACGGGAGCGAGAGGTAGCCGCGGTGCGCGGCGACCGCGGCGAGCGCGAGGATGGTCTCGCCCTCGATGAGACTGCCGGCGAAGACGGCGGGGTAGCCCCAGTTCTGGATGAGCGACGCGAGATCCATGACGATCGCAGGCGGGGCGACTATACGGCATCGCTCCTTTCGATTGCCCGGTCTCGCGACGGGGCTGTAGAGTCCGCTCGCCTCCAACCCCCCGGATACCCTCCAGATGATCAGACTCTCCCTGTTTCGTTTCGCCGTCGCCGTCGTCGCGCTCTCGATCGCCGGCTGCTCCACCACCGCGTACACGTCGCTCGACAAGAGCTGGGTGGACCCCAAGGTCGCGGGCACGAAGTTCAAGAAGGTGCTGATTCTCTCGATCGCGAGCGACGAGTTCGCGCAGCAGTACTTCCAGGACGACATGGCCGCGGCGCTCCGCAAGCGCGGCGTGAACGCGGTGGCGTCGGAGCGTTACTTCACGCACCCGAGCCCCGCCGAGGACGCGCGGTTCAAGCGCGCCATCGAGCAGTCGGACGCGGATGCAGTGCTGCTCGCCCGCGTCGTCGGCGTAGACGAGAAAACGACGGTGACCGGCGGCTACCTCACCGGGCCGGGGGGCGCGCCGGTCGCGCAGGTCTACGGGCTCGGCAATGTCGTCGCCTCGACCTGGGCGCCGACGCGTTACGTTCGCCCGCAGGACTACACGCAGTCCACCGTGCTCGTCGAGACGGTGCTCTACGAGAGGAAGGGAAAGCAGGCGGTGTGGTCGGCGCAGACGAGCACGAAGAACGCCCAATCGGGCGATCTCAAGCCGGCCATCGCGCAGTTCGTCGACGTGCTGGTCCGTGCGATGGATCGGGACGACCTGTTCTAGCGGAGTGCTCGGCGAGGCGTTCGACGGCTGTTCCGAGCTCAGGGAGGCGATATGAAGAAGACCGGGCGAGCAAGAAGAACCGCGTCTACAAAGTGCTCGACCGGTACCGGATCACGAAGGGGAAGGGCTTCCGCCTGAAGGATATCGATCCGGACGACACCTACGGGCTGAAGAGCGAGCTCAAGACCGAGGCGAAGGCGCTCCTCCAGCAGGGCGTGCGGATGCTCGCCGAGATGCAGGACAAGCTCTATGCGCAGGACCGCTGGGCGGTGCTGCTCATCTTCCAGGCGATGGACGCGGCCGGCAAGGACGGCACGATCAAGCACGTCATGTCGGGCGTGAACCCCCAGGGCTGCGAGGTGGCCTCGTTCAAGGCGCCCTCCAGCGAGGAGCTCGATCACGACTTCCTGTGGCGCTGCATGCCGTATCTGCCCGAACCGCGGCCACATCGGCATCTTCAACCGCTCCTACTACGAGGAGGTGCTGGTGGTGCGCGTGCACCCCGAGTTGCTCACCGCGCAGAAGCTGCCGCCGGAGCTGGTCACGAAGCGGATCTGGGAGGAGCGCTACGAGGACATCAACAACTTCGAGCGCTACCTCGCGCGGAACGGCATGGTGATCCGCAAGTTCTTCCTGCACGTGTCGAAGGAGGAGCAGAAGAAGCGCTTCCTCGAGCGGCTCGAGCGAGCCCGAGAAGAACTGGAAGTTCTCGGCCGCCGACGTGCGCGAGCGGGCGCACTGGGACGAGTACATGGAGGCGTACGAGGAGATGATCCGCGCCACCGCGACGCCGCACGCGCCGTGGTACGTCGTGCCGGCCGACAACAAGTGGTTCACGCGGCTCGTGGTCGCCGCGGCGGTCGTGGAAGCGATGCAGGGGCTCGACCTGCAGTACCCGAAGGTGGACAAGAAGAAGCGCGCCGAGCTGGCGGCGGCCCGGGAGCTGCTCCTGAAAGAGCGCGACTGACGCGACCGACTTGCGTGCGGCGCGCGGGTGAGCCGCGGCGCCCCGCAGGGGTGAATGCGGTAACATTTGCGCCCCACGGGGAAGCACCCGAAGGAGCGGCCATGTTGACCAGAATCGTCCGAATTCTCGCCCTGCTCGCGCCCGCGATCGCAACGAGCGCCTGGGCGCAGTACCCCACGAAGCCGGTCACGATGATCGTGCCGTTCGCCGCGGGCGGGCCGACCGACACCGTTGCCCGCTCGATCGCCATCGCCATGCAGAACACGTTGAAGCAGACGGTGCTCGTGGAGAACGTGGGGGGTGCCGGCGGCACGATCGGCGTGGGACGGGTGGCAAAGGCGAATCCCGACGGCTACACCATCCTCCTCTACCACATCGGCATGTCGACGGTCCCTGCGCTCTACCGCAAGCTGAGCTTCGATCCGCTGAAGGACTTCGCGTACATCGGCCTCGTCAACGAGGTGCCGATGACGATGATCGCCCGCGCCAACTTTCCGCCCAACAACTTCAAGGAGTTCGTCGCGTACATCAAGGCGAACAAGACGAAGGTGACCTACGGCAACGCGGGCCTCGGCGCGGCGTCGCACCTCTGCGGGCTGCTCTTCATGAGCGCGATCGAGACCGACGTCACCACCGTGCCGTACAAGGGCACCGCGCCGGCGATGAACGATCTGCTCGGCGGCCAGATCGACTTCATGTGCGACCAGACGACCAACACCACCTCGCAGATCAGGAGCGGCAAGGTGAAGGCGTACGCTGTGACATCGGCGAAGCGTGTGCCGTCGCTGCCCAACATCCCGACGATGCAGGAGGAAGGGCTGAAGGGCTTCGAGGTGGCGATCTGGCACGCGCTCTATGCGCCGAAGGGCACGCCGCAGCCGGTGATCGACACGCTCGTCAAGGCGAACCAGGCGGCCCTCAAGGACGAGGGTGTCATCAAGCGGTTCGCCGACCTCGGCACCGAGCCGGTCTCGCCGGACAAGGCGACGCCCGCCTACCTGCAGAAGTTCCTCGCCGCCGAGATCGCGAAGTGGGGTCCGATCATCCAGAAGGCGGGGCAGTACGCCGACTGAGCGCGGGCTGAGGTGATACGCGTCGCGCGCGGCGCGCTTCTCGCGCTCCTCGCGCTCGCCGCATCCACGCCGGCGTTCGCGGACGAAGCCCTCTGGTCGCAGCTGCGATCAGGGGGCTTTGTCATTTTCGTCCGTCACGCGCAGACCGATCCGGGCGTCGGCGATCCGGCCGGGTTCAAACTCGGCGACTGCAAGACCGAGCGCAACCTCAACGCCGCAGGGCGCGCTGAAGCGAAGCGCCTCGGCGAGGCGTTCCGGCGGGAGAAGATCCCGGTCGCGCAGGTGCTCGCGAGCGAATGGTGCCGCTGCCGCGACACTGCGCGGATCGCGTTCGGCACCTATGAAGTCTGGCCGGCGCTCAACAACCTCTTTGGCCGGGCGGAGAACGCGGATGCGCAGCGGCGCACGATGATCGAGCGCGCGAGCCGCTTCCGCGGACCGGGCAACCTCGTGCTCGTCTCGCACGGCAGCACGATCGCTCCCGTCGCGGGCGTGAGCCCGGCGCCGGCCGAGATGATCGTGATGAAGCCCGCGGGCGCGGGGAAGCTGGAACTGGTGGGGCGGATCCCGGTCGCGCCGGGTTGATCGTGGCACGACGGGGCGCGAGGCCCCGTCGTCCGTGGCGATCGACGTTCGCTGGACGCAGCCGCCCTGCTACGCCACGCCGTGCTTCTTGAACCAGGCGAGCATGCGCTTCCAGCCGTCCTGCGCGGCCTCTTTGCGGTACGTGTTGCGGTAATCCGCGTGGAACCCGTGCGGCATGTCGGGATAGACGATGATGATCGAGTCCTTGTCCTTGCCGAACGCGAAGAGTCCTGCGCGCAGGCGCTCGACCTGCTGGATCGGGATCCCGCCGTCGGCGCCGCCGTAAAGGCCGAGCACCGGTGCGTTCAGCTTGTCAGTGATGTCCAGCGGTGTCGCGGTGATTCCGGGCGGAGCGGGCGACAGCCCGCCGTACCACGCGACACCGGCCTTGATCTTCGGGTTGTGCGCCGTGTACATCCACACCGTCCGCCCGCCGCGGCACATGCCGGTGATGCCGAGCTTGTTCACGTTCGTGTTGGGCTGCTTGGCGACCCACGCGACCAGCGCGTCGAGGTCGGCGAACGCCTGCGCGTCGGTCAGCGCGTTCGCGGTCGCGACTACTTGCTTGACGTCGGCGACCTTCGATAGATCGCCCGACCGGAAGAAAGGATCAGCCGAGATCGCGTAGTACCCCGCCTTCGCCAGCCGCCGGCAGATGTCCTTCTGGTATTCGTGCAGCCCGAAGGCCTCGGGAATGACGATGATCACCGGAAACTTGCCGGCCTTCTTCGGCGCTGCGGTGTAGGCGGGCATGTCGCCGCCCGAGACCGGAATCCTGACGTCCGCGACGTTCAGGCCGTCGGCCGGAGTCTTGATCGCCTGTTGCGCCATCAGCGGTCCCGCTGCGAGGGCAAAGCCGCTGGCGGCGCTCGAGACGAGGAAGCCGCGGCGCGAGAACGGCACGGCCGGGACGAGGCTGTCGAGATCGGGCTGATCGAATCCACTGCGGTGGTTCATGCATTTCCTCCGGGTGATTGCCGTTCGCATCCGCTACACTGCCGCGAAGCGAACGGATTCTGCCAGCTTCCTATTCCGGCCGAGAATCATTCCCGCGCCGCTCCTACGGCGGAGCGGTATGACCCCGTGGCGGACGCGCGATGACAATGCTCGACGCGCTCCGCCGCGCGCTCCTCGGCGATGACCGTCTGCTGTCGATCGCCGGCGAGCGCCTCGCCGCGCGCGAGTACGCGGCGGCGGCGCGTGATGCCCGCACCGTTCTCGGGCGCAGTCCCGATCATGCACAGGCGCTCGAAACGCTTGCTGGCGCGCTCATCGGCCTCGACGACATGGACGGCGCCGCCGACGCCTGGCGGCGGCGGCGGGCGCTCGATCGCGGCGCCGACTGGACGGTGCGGCTCTGCCACGACGCGCTGATCCGCCCCGAGCTCGCCGCAGCGGGCACCGCATACGTCGCCGAACTCGAGGATGTCGTCGTCGACACCACCTATTGGGCGATCGTGGACGGCGACCGGCTGTACAACGTCGAAGCCTACAACGGCCGCATGACGAACAGCCCGCTCGTCGGCCGGCGCGCGTCGGCGGACGAGCAACGGTTCATCGTCGCCTACCCCGACGCGCCCACGATCGAGCGTCGGTGCATTTTCGTCGGCGGCGACGAGAACTATTCGCACTGGATCACCCGGTCGCTGCTCAAGCTTTCGCTCGTCGACGATCCGGCCTATGCCGACCTGCCCCTGCTCCTGCACCAGCCGCTCGCGCGCTTCCAGCTCGAGTACCTGGATCTGCTTGGCGTCGACCGTCGCCGACTCATACAGGCGACGGAGGGCGGTGTGGTGCGCTGCCGCCGGCTGGTGGTGCCGACGCAGCTCAGCCTGCGGCCTGGCCTCGCCGCGGGGGTGGAGTGGCTGCGCCGGCGGTTGGCGGAAAAGCTCGGGCCGGTTCCCGGTCCGGCGGAGGATCTTCTGTTCGTGTCCCGTGCCGGCGCCGCCACGCGCGTGCTCCTGAACGAGGCCGAGCTCGCGGCCGCGCTCGCGCCGCTCGGCTTCCGGACGGTGGTCCCCGACCGGATGAGCGTCGCGGACCAGGTGCGGACCTTCGCGCGAGCGCGGGTGATCGTGGCTGCCCATGGCGCCGGGCTTACCAACCTGCTCTTCGCCCCGCGCGAAACCCTGGTGGTGGAGATCTCGAGCAGCAACATTGCGCACATGTACGATTTCCGGTTCATGGGCGAAGCGCTCGGGCAGCGCGTCGTGACCGTCGTCTCGGACGACTACGACATCGATCTGGCGCGCGCGGCGCGGATCAAGTCGATGCACTGGGACTATCGGGTGGACGTGCCGGCAGTGGTGTCGACTCTGCGCGGCGAGCGCCCGGAGCTCTTCCGCGCGTGAATGGTCGCTATCGCTGGGGGATCGCGATCCCGGCGAATCGGCCGATGGCGTCCAAGGTGAGCGGCCGGAGCGAGTAGAGCGTACGGCCCGCCCGGTACGCCGTGCTGTTGCCGGAGCAAGGCGCGGAGCATGTTGTTCAGGCGCCGAGCGCGGCGAGGCGCGTCCGGTAGAAACGCTGGCCCGGCCGGGCTGCGGTCCGCTCCTGGAGGACGGCGCGTGCGACGTCGTTCCGACCGGCGCGGGTCGCGGCGTCGACGAGGATCTGCGTGAAGAGATCGCGCTGAGCGTGGCTGCCACCGATGCGCTGCAGCCGGGGGCGTAGCGGCGCGAGGCACGCGACCGCACGCGCCCACTCGCCGGCGCGGTAGGCCACGAGGCCTTCGCAAAGGTCGGCACCGACCTCGGCAGCGACCGCGGCGGTGCTGGTACCGGCGCCGGTCGTTGCGCCTGCCCGCACGGCGGCGACCAGGCTCTGCGGCGGCCTCACGATCGTGCGCCGCGGCCAGCGCGAGCGCGTAGTGCGCGTCGATGAACACGAGGATGCGGGCGGCGAGCTGCCCGCGCACTTTCGCGGCGATCGCCGTCCAGCGGTCACCGACGTCGAGCCCGGCGAGCTCGAGCCGCTGCAGCAGCGCGGCGTCGTTACAGAGGTCGAGGTACTCGTCGGAGGCCGGGTCCCACACCCGCCCGTCGTAGAGGTCGAGCGCCGCCTCCGGTTCGCCGAGCCCGAGATGCATCAGCGCGAGGTGCCACCACAGGTGGTAGCGGAAGTTGTTGCATGCGTCCCAGCGGCGCTCGAGGTCCCGGATCCACGCCACGCCCTCCCGCGCGCGGTCCTGCATCTCCAGCACGTGCGCGACGGCATGCACCGCCCAGGGATCGTCGGGATTCAGCTCGACGGCGCGTCGGCCGGTGCGTTCGGCCTCGTCGTACGCACCCGACTCCTCGAGCCCGAATGCGCGCATGCCGAGCACCGCCGCGTAGCCGGGGACCGATTCGTCCCAGGCGTACAGCGTCCGTGCGACCGAGTCGCGCATCGCGCCGGAGTCGCCCAGGTAGAAATGCAGGTAGTGCGCGAGCTTCAGCGCCACGACGTCGCGAGGCGCCTCGGCGAGGATCGCCTCCCACTCGCGGAGGGCCCCCTCGAAGTCGCCCTTGCACCAGGCACCGAGCGCGGCCGCGTGCCGGCGCTCGCGGGCCGTCGACGCCGTCGAGTGCGCGGTTCGCGGCGGCCGACGCTTCGGCCGCCTTGGCGAGCAGCGACGGCTTGCCCATGAGCAGGAAGAACGCGCCGCGCAGCACGTGCGCGAGCGGCATCGCCGGATCGGCCTTGAGCGTCGCCTTCAGCCGGTCGCCGGTATTCCGGGCGAAGCCGAGATAGGCGTCGACGGTGGCGTCGAACGCCGCGACCGCGTCGGCGTTCGCGGCGGTGAGCGGGAGTCCCCGTCGGTCGGTGTGCATGGCGCCGAAGAATCCGCCGCCGGCGCAGGCTTGTCAAACGCCTGCGCCGATCAGCGCACGAGCGCGCGCGTGCCGGCGATCAGGACCACGACGAACACGCAAATGAGGAACACGATGACACCGCGGCGGGCCTTCGCCCGCCTTTCCGCGGCCTCGCGCCGTTCCTCCTCCATCAGCGCGGCGATCCGGGCCCATTTGTCTTCCGCGGCCGAGGCAGGTTTCTGTGCGGCCGGATGGTCCCACCCGAGCACCGTCTGCGCATCGAGCGGCGACAGCTTCCGGGCCTCCCGCCGCGGGGCCGGCGCGGCCGCACTCCCGCGATGGGCCGACGAGCCGGCGAGCGCGGCGGTGTCCACCACCTCGCGCCGCCGCACCTTGGCGGCGACTTCGCGCCGCGCCGCCTGCAGCAGCGCGCGCTCCTTGTCGCTCAGGCTCTTGTCGCCCATGCGCGAAATTGTGGGGTCCGCGACGCGCCCGCGTCCATAGGCCGTCGGACCGGGGCTGGGGCGGAATTCACGCCCGCGACCGCGTGCTTCAGTCCCCCGCCGGGCGGGCGTGGGCGCTCGCCTCGTCCTCGACCCGCTGCCAGATCTCGAGCGCCATCGGGGACTCGCTCTCCTCGAGCAGATGGCCGACGAGCCCGACCGCGCGCGCCATCACCCCGAAGCCGCGGACGATCTTGTCGGTGAAACCGAGCTCGCAGCAGATCGGGCCGATCGCCCCGGTCGCGTTGATCGGGAGCGAGCGCCCGGAAACGCGCTCGGCTTCCGCGCCGATCCGTTGCATCAGCTTGACGTAGCCGCCCGCGAAGCCGTTCTCGGCGGCGAGTTCGAAGAGGCGCGTCGTGCGCGGGTCGACCGGCTTGTGGATCGGATGGCCGAGGCCCGGGATGATCGCCTTGCGCGCGCGGTGGTCCGCGACGACCTTGCGCGCGATCTCGTCGAGCTCGGCATCGGTCGCCGCACGCGCGCGCTCGCGCGGGAGCGCCGCGTAGAGCATGCGTGCCGCGCCCTCCATGCTGCCCACGAACACCGTCCCGAGCCCGCACAGCCCGGCGGCGACCGCGGCCTGCAGCGACTCCGGCGCGCCGGCGTAGGTGAGGCGCGCGGCGAGCGCGCTCGGCGTGATGCCGTGCTCGACGAGCGTGACCAGGATCGCGTTGAACATGGTCGACTCCTGCGGCGTCGGCAGGCGACCGGCGACCTCGAGGAACGCCATGTCGCCGAGGTTGATCTTGCCAAGCAGCTCGCCCGGCAGATCCTTGCCGCGGACGACGATGCGATCGGGCGTGCTCCAGCCGAGGTCGCTGCGGATCGGCTTCTGCTTGTGTGCCATTGGCGGCTCCTAGATCGGGTCCCAGCTGAAGACGTCGGCCGAGACGTCGAGCGGCGCGAAGCTCGCGCGCAGCGCGGGAACTGCCTGCTCGGCGATCGTCTCGGCGGTCCAGCCCTCCGCGCGGTGGACGGAGCGCACCGGACGCGGCTGGCTCATGACGAAGATCTCGTTCGCGCGCACCGCGAAGATCTGGCCGGTGACGTTCTGCGCGGCGTCGGAAGCGAGGAACACCGCCATCGGCGCGATCTTTCCGGCTTCCATCCGCTGCAGCTTCGCGACGCGCGCCTTCGCCTCGGGCGTCTCGGCGGGGATCGAGGCGATCATGCGGCTCCACGCGAACGGCGAGATGCAGTTCGAGCGTACCTTGAAGCGCTGCATGTCGAGGGCGATCGACTTGGACAGCGCGGCGATCCCGAGCTTTGCCGCCGCGTAGTTCGCCTGGCCGACGTTGCCGATCAGGCCCGAGGTCGAGGTCATGTGGACGTAGGCGCCGCTCTCCTGCTCGCGGAAATGCGTCGCCGCCGCGCGGCTCACGTAGAAGCTCCCCATCAGGTGGACCTGGATGACCGCCTCCCAGTCCTCGACCGTCATCTTGTGGAAGAGCCGGTCGCGGAGGATGCCGGCGTTGTTCACCACGCAGTCGACGCGGCCGAAGGCGTCGAGCGCGGTCTGCACGATCCGGTTCGCGCCCGCCCACGTCGACACGCTGTCGGTATTCGCGGCGGCGCCGCCGCCGCGGGCGCGGATCTCACCGACGACGCGCTCGGCCGGGCCCTGGTCGGCGCCCTCGCCGGCGAGCGATGCGCCGATGTCGTTGACCACCACTTTCGCGCCGGCCGCGCCCAGCGCGAGCGCCATTTCCCGGCCGATGCCGCCGCCCGCGCCGGTGACGATCGCAACCTTGCCTTCGAGCATTTCGCACCTCCGGTGCCGGTTACATCAGGATGACGTCGAACTGCTCCTGCGTGTAGCTCGTCTCGACCTGCATCGACACCGGCTTGCCGATGAAATCGCCGAGCATCGCGAGCGACTGCGACTCCTCCTCCAGGAAGAGGTCGATCACGCTCTGCGCGGCGAGGATGCGGTACTCGCGCGCGTTGAACTGCCGCGCCTCGCGCAGGATCTCGCGCAGGATCTCGTAGCACACCGTCCGCGCGGTCTTCACGACCCCGCGCCCGGAGCAGGTCGCGCACGGCTCGCACAGCACGTGCTCGAGCGATTCGCGGGTGCGCTTGCGCGTCATCTCGACCAGGCCGAGCTGGGTGAACCCGTTCAGCGTCATTTTCACCCGGTCGCGGGCGAGCGCCTTCTGGAACTCGGCGAGCACCGCCGCGCGGTGGTCCTCGTTCGCCATGTCGATGAAGTCGAGGACGATGATGCCGCCGAGGTTGCGCAGGCGCAGCTGCCGCGCGATCACCTGCGTCGCTTCCAGGTTGGTCTTGAAGATGGTGTCGTCGAAGTTGCGCAGCCCCACGAACCCGCCGGTGTTGACGTCGATCGTCGTCATCGCCTCGGTCTGGTCGACGATCAGGTAGCCGCCGCTCTTCAGCTCGACGCGGCGCGCGAGCGCCTTCTCGATCTCCTCCTCGACGTTGTGGAGGTCGAAGAGCGGCCGCTCGCCGGCGTAGTGCTCGATCTTCGGCAGCACCTTCGGCACGTAGTCGGTCGCGAACGCCTGCAGACGCACGAAATTCTCGCGCGAGTCGATCAGCACGCGCGTCGTGTCCTCGTGGACGAAGTCGCGCAGCACCCGCTGCGCGAGGACCAGGTCCTGGTGGAGCAGCGCCGGCGCGTGCGAGGTCTGCGCGCGCTCGCGGATGTAGCCCCACAGCCGCCGCGAGTACGCGACGTCGTTCGCGAGCTCGGCGTCGGAGGCGCTCTCGGCGACGGTGCGGATGATGTAGCCGCCGCGCTCGTCGGGCGCGAGGAGCTGCTGGAGCTTCTCGCGCAGGAGCTTGCGGCCGCTCTCGTCCTCGATGCGCTGGGAGATGCCGATGTGCGAGTCCTGCGGCAGGTAGACGAGGAGCCGCCCGGCGATCGAGATCTGCGTGGAGAGGCGGGCGCCCTTGGTGCCGATCGGGTCCTTGACCACCTGCACCATGATCGGCTGCCCTTCGGCGAGGATCCGCTCGATCGGGCGCGTCGTCGCGGACGATTCGCCGTTCTGGCGCTCCTCCCAGATGTCGGCGACGTGCAGGAACGCGGCGCGCTCGAGCCCGATCTCGATGAACGCGGACTGCATGCCGGGTAGCACCCGCACCACGCGGCCCATGTAGATGTTGCCGACGATGCCGCGGCTCGCGGTGCGCTCGATGTGCAGCTCCTGCACCACGCCGTTCGCCATCACCGCGACGCGGGTTTCCTGCGGCGTGACGTTGATGAGGATCTCTTCGGCCATGGGGGCTGAGCTTAACCCAAGCCGGGGCGGGGACAGCGGTCGCGGGGCAGCGGATCCGCCGCCGGTCCGCGGCGGCGCTCGCGCTAGCTGAAGCGCGACTGGAACTTGCGCAGCAGGCTCGCCGTCTCGTAGAGCGGCAGGCCCATCACGCCGGTGTAGCTGCCGAGGATCTCGGGGATGAACGCCGCCGCGCGGCCCTGGATCGCGTAGCCGCCGGCCTTGTCGTACGGCTCGCCGGTGGCGACGTAGTCCTGGATCTCGCCTTCGGCGAGCTCGCGGAAGCGCACGACGTTCTCGTTCACGATCACGTCGAGCGCGGACTCGTGCTTGAGCACCACGGCCGTCAGCACGCGGTGCTCGCGGCCCGACAGCTCCTTCAGCATCGCGATCGCGGTCGCGCGATCCGGGGGTTTGCCGAAGATCCGGTCGCGCAGGCACACGGCGGTGTCGGCGGCGAGCACCGGGAATCGCGGCAGGCTCCGCTGCGTCACCCGCAGCCAGCCCGCGTCCGCCTTGTCCTTCGCCACACGCTGCACGTAGATGTCGGGGGTCTCGCTCTCGTGCGGCGCCTCGTCCAGGTCCCGCCCACGCAGGCCGTGCTCGCGGAAGAGGAGCACCTCGAATGGCACGCCGATCTGCTTCAGCAGCTCGCGGCGGCGCGAGCTGCGCGAGGCGAGGTAGATGCGCGGCAGGCTCGTCGGCACGGGAGGCCCTATTCGCGATGGTATGGATGATTATCTAGGATGGAGAGCGCGCGATAAAGCTGCTCCGCCAGCACAATGCGAACGATTGCATGGGGCAGCGTGAGGCTCGACAGCCGGACCTGGAGATCGTGCGGGCGCTTGAGGGCGGCGTCGAGCCCGTCCGGCCCACCCACCAGGAACGCGCAGTCGCGCCCTTCGGCGAGCCAGCCCTCGAGCAGGCGGGCGAGGGCGGTGGTCGTGACGTCCCGGCCGCGCTCGTCCAGCACGACGCGCCGGCAGCCGGGGGGTAGGGCGGCGTCGATCCGTTTTGCCTCGCCGGCGAGCGCCTGCGCGACGGTGCGGGTCGGTCCGCGTCTTTCCGGACGGACCTCGGTCAGCTCGAGACGGGCCTTCCGGGGGAAGCGCCGGGCGTAGTCGGCAAAGCCCTCGTCGACCCAGTGGGGCATCCGTTCCCCCACTGCGACGACGAGCAATCTCATCGCCTAGACCGCCGGGCGTTCGGCGGACTTCGGCTTCGGCCGTGCGCGCTTGGGGCGCGGTTTGGGCTCGCCCCACAGCTCTTCGAGGTTGTAGTACTCCCGGATCGCCGGCTGCATGATGTGGACGACGATGTCGCCGAGATCGATGAGGACCCACTCGCCGGCCGCTTCGCCCTCCGTCCCGTAGACCTTCCCGCCGAGGGCCTTCGCCTTCTCCTGCACGCGGCTCGAAAGCGCCTTGGTCTGGCGCGCCGACTCGGCGGTGGCGATGATCACGCGGTCGAACAGGCTGGAGAGGTGGGTGACGTCGAACGCCGCGATGTCGCGCGCCTTGACGTCCTCGAGCGCTGCGATCACCGCCTTCTGCTTCTTGCGGATGTCCATCAAGCGGTTCTTCCGTCCTCCGAGTAGAGCCGGTGCGTCCGAATATAGGCGAGAACTTCCGGCGGGAGCAAGTAACGCGCGCTCGCGCCCGACCCCAGTCGCCGGCGGATGTCGGACGCGGAGATCCCGAGCAGGGTCATCGGAAAACCGGCGATGCGACCGGCCGGCGCGGCATGCAGCGCCGCCGCGTCGCCGGCGCGACGTCGCCACTCCTCGGCAACCGCCGGCGGCAGGCTCTCCGGCGCGAGCGCGTAACCCGGGCGCGCCCCGACCGCGAAGTGCGCTCGGTCGAAGAGCTCGCGCCAGTCGCGCCAGGTGTCGAGCTTGTGGAGCTGGTCGGCACCGATGATCAGCACGAGCGGCACGTCGCCGCCGAGCTCCGCGCGCAACCGGCGCAGCGTGTCGATCGTGAATTGCGCGGCGCCGCCCGACGCCTCCGCGTCGTCGACGGCGAAGCGCGGGTTGTCGCGGACGGCGAGCCTCACCATCTCGAGGCGGTGGTGCGCGGGCGTGCGGGGCGCGGCCCGGTGTCCCGGATTTCCCGACGGGATCCAGCGGACGCGCTCGAGCCCGAGCTCGCCTGCCGCCTCCTCCGCGAGGCGCAGATGGCCGAGGTGCACCGGATCGAAGGTGCCGCCCATCAGGCCGAGGGGCGCGGGTGGTGGCACTTAGGAACGACGGGCCGGGTCGGGCAAGCGGGAAGGACTAGGTCTGACGCGCGGCGGCGACCGGCAGGTACCGCAGGCGCTTCATCTCGTCCGACTCGAAGAGCTGCGGGTTGTCGAGATAGTCGAGCAGCATCGCGGTGGCATCGACGCCCCAGAACAGGTTGTCGTCGACGACGAAGGTCGGCACGCCGAACACGCCGGCCCGTGTCGCCTCGTCGGTGTTGTCGCGGAGCTGCGTCTTCACGGCCTCGCTCGCGGCGAGCACCTCCGCCCCGGGCACGCCGAGCGTATCGCACAACACCTTCCACTCGTCGTTCGGCGAGCGGCCCTGGGCCCAGATGAAGTCGAAGATCGCCTTGACCGTATCGTAGGTGCCGCCGAAGGCGATCGCGAGCCGCAGCGCATGCAGCGAGTTGAACGGGTGCCCGGGCGGGTACTTCATCGCGATGCCGCACTTGTCCGCCTGCCACTGCGTGTGACGGTAGGTGTGGATGCGCTTCGGTTCGATCTCGGCCGGGCCCTTGTGCTCGAAGTGCTTCAGCAGGCCGGCGAACAGCACCGGCTTCATGTCGACGTCCGGCCGCTGGAAGATGCCCGGATGACCGGCGAACTGGAGATACGCGAACGGCGAGACGAAGTCGAAGTACCAGACGAGCCTGGCCACCGCGTCAGGTCCTCACCTGGCCGGTTCCGAGCACGATGTATTTCTGCGACGTGAGGCCCTCGAGGCCGACCGGTCCGCGGGCGTGCAGCTTGTCGGTCGAGATGCCGACCTCCGCACCCAGGCCGTACTCGAAACCGTCGGCGAAACGCGTCGAGGCGTTCACCATCACCGAGCTCGAATCCACCTCGCGCAGGAAGCGCTGCGCGCGCGCCTCGTCCTCGGTGACGATCGCATCGGTGTGCTGCGAGCCGTAGCGCGCGATGTGGTCCATCGCCTGGTCGATGTCCTTCACCACCCGCACGTTGAGGATCGGCGCGAGATACTCCGTGTACCAGTCCTGCTCGGTCGCCGGCTTCATCTGCGGTACGAGCGCGCGCGCGGCGTCGTCGCCGCGGAGCTCCACCCCCTTGCCGAGGTAGATCTGCGCGAGCCGCGGCAGGACCTGCGGCGCGACGCCGCGTGGACGAGCAGCGTCTCCATCGTGTTGCAGGTGCCGTAGCGCTGGGTCTTCGCGTTGTCCGCGATCCGGATCGCCTTCTCGAGGTCGGCGCGCTCGTCGATGTAGACGTGGCACACCCCGTCGAGGTGCTTGATCATCGGGATGCGCGACTCGTCCATCACGCGCTGCACGAGGCCCTTGCCGCCGCGCGGCACGATGATGTCGACGTACTCGTTCATGCGCAGGAGCTCGCCCACCGCCGCGCGGTCGGCGGCTCTCGACGACCTGGACCGCGACTTCGGGCAGGCCCGCCGCGCGCAGGCCGTCCCGCACGCAGGCCGCGATCGCCCGGTTCGATTGCACCGATTCGGAGCCGCCGCGCAGGATGCAGGCGTTGCCCGATTTGATGCAGAGCGCCGCCGCGTCGGCGGTCACGTTGGGGCGCGACTCGTAGATGATGCCGACGACGCCCAGCGGGACGCGCATCTGCCCGACCCGGATGCCGGACGGCTGGGTGCGGAATTCGCCGGTGGCGCCCACCGGGTCGGCCAGCGCGGCGACCTCTTCCACGCCGCGCGCCATCGACTCGACGGACTTCTCGGTGAGGGTCAGGCGGTCGACGAACGCGGCATCCTTGCCGCCGGCCCGGGCGCCGGCCACGTCCTGCGCGTTCGCCGCCAGGATCGGCGACCGATCGCGCCGGATCGCGGCGGCGATCGCCGCTAGCGCGCGGTTCTTCGTCGCAGTGTCGGCGCGCGCCATCGCACGCGACGCCTCACGCGCGCGGCGGCCCATCTCGTGCATCGTGCTGCGGACGTCCAAGGGTGCGAAAATTCCCCGGAAAAACACGGGGATGATACTACGCTGCGCGGCAGCGTCCGGGGCTCGAGCGGCCCCGGCCCGGAGCGCTCGCCCCGGTGCATCCGGGTAACCCCGCGTTGACGGGTCCATGCCCGGCACGCATACTCGGCGGGCCGCCAGAGAACGCGAGGGATGTACATCACTTCGCGCGCGGCGGCGTCAGCCAGCCGGTGGCAGCGCCGGTCCGAAGTCCACGAGTCGTCATGGAGGAGGTTTCATGAAGCGTAGATCGTTCCTGAAAGCGGCCGGCGCCGGCGCTGCGGCGGTTGGTATTGAGGGCATCCTTACCGCGCACCGCGCCCCGGCGTTCGCGCAAGGCACTCAGGTCCACATCCTGCGGTGGAACGACTTCGTTCCCGCGGCCGACGAGGTCTGGCGCAAGGAATTCGTGCCGGTGGTCGCGAAATCGCTCGGGATCAAGCTCCAGGTCGAGACGATCAACGCCAACGACATCCCGGCCCGGGCGACTTCGGCGATCCAGTCGGGCAATGGTCCCGACATCATCATGCTGCTCAACAACTACCCGCACCTGTACGCCGAGTCCGGGGTGGACGTGAGCGACCTCGCCGAGGAGGTCGGCAAGGCGCAGGGCGGCATCTACAGCCTGCCGCAGGCGCTGTGCAAAGTCGGCGCGCGCTGGGCGGCGATGCCCTGGTCCACCGTGCCGGCGCTGGTCGCGTACCGCAAGTCCTGGTTCGAGGAGGTCGGCGCGAAGAGCTTCCCGACCACCTGGGACCAGTACCGCGAGGTCGGCAAGAAGCTGAAGGCGGCCAAGCGGCCCATCGGCCAGACCCTTGGGCACACCTTCGGTGACGCACCGACGTTCACCTATCCCTTCATGTGGTCCTACGGCGGCCAGGAGATCGACAAGTCCGGGAAGGTGATCCTCGACTCGAAGCAGACGATCGACTCGGTGAAGTTCATGGCCGCGTTCTGGAAGGAGGCGCACGACGAGGGCGGCCTCGCCTGGGACGACACCAACAACAACCGCGCGTTCCTCTCCGGCGAGATCTGCGCCACGCTCAACGGCGCGTCGATCTACGTCGCCGCGCTGAACGGCAAGGACAAGTTCAAGACCGAGAAGGGCGCGCCGCTGCACACCGACATCCTGCACGCGCCGCTGCCCAAGGGGCCCGCGGGCGAGTGGCCGTACCACACCGCCTTCACCCACATGGTCATGAAGTACTCCAAGAACCAGAAGGCCGCCAAGGACTTCCTGCGCTGGGCCCACGCCAAGGAGAACTACGACAAGTGGTTCGTGGTGCAGAAGGGCTTCGCGATCGCGCCGACGCGCGACTGGGAGAAGCACCCGATGTGGAAGCTGGACCCGGTGATGCTGCCCTTCAGCAAGGCCTCGCTGACCGGCCGGGCGATGGGGTACGCCGGCGAGCCGAACAAGAAGGCGGCCGAGGCGTGGAACAAGTACATCATCACCGACATGTACGCGCAGGTTGCGAACGGCAAGATGTCGGCCGAGGACTCGGTGAAGTGGGCCGCCGGCGAGCTGCGCAAGATCTACGTCTGATCGCGGCGCGCTGAGGTATCAAATGGCGGCAAACCCGGGGGGCGTCGCAAGCGCGGCGCTCCCCGCCGAGGGCATGGTCGTTTCGCGCTGGACGCGCCTGCTCGAGAGTCAGCCCGTCCTCGCCGTGGCGCTGATCGCGCCCGGCGTGGTCATCCTCACCTTCTTCATCGCCTACCCGTTCGTGATGGCGATCTGGTTCTCGCTCACCGACATCAGCGTCGGCGTCGCCGGCAAGTTCGTCGGGATCACGAACTTCACCAAGGCCTGGGAGGACACGATCTTCCAGACCGCGTTCAAGAACACCTTCTTCTACACGTTCTGGGCGACGGTATTCAAGCTGTCGCTGGGGATGTGGCTCGCGCTGCTCCTGAACCGCCACTTCCGCTTCAAGCGCCTCATCCGCGCCTCGATGCTGCTGCCGTTCATCATCCCGACGGTGCTCTCGACCTTCGCCTGGCGATGGATGTTCGACCCGACCTTCAGCGTCATCAACTGGACGCTCTACAACGCCGGCTGGATCACCGACCGGCTGCCGTTCCTGTCGAACGGTGACTACGCGATGTGGTGCGCGATCCTCGTCAACACCTGGCGCGGCATGCCGTTCTTCGCCATCACGCTGCTTGCCGGCCTGCAGACGATCAGCCCGGACCTCCACGAGGCGGCGGCCCTCGACGGCGCGAACGCGTGGCACCGGTTCTGGCACGTCACCTGGCCGCTGCTCCTGCCGGTGACGCTCGTCGTCGTCGTGTTCTCGGTGATCCAGACGTTCTCCGATTTCCAGCTGATCTACGTGCTCACCGGCGGCGGCCCGGCGAACGAGACGCACCTCGTCGCCACCTACGCGTACCAGATCGGCGTCGCGTCGGGGCTGCTCGGGCAGGGTGCGGCGATCTCGCTCTTCATGTTCCCGGTGCTGTTCGGGGTGGTGTGGGTGCAGCTGCGCTACCTCAAGCGGATGGAAGGCGCGTAGACGATGGTCATCGAGCGCCGCTGGAAGAAGTTGTTCTACTTCCACATCCCGCTCACGGTGTTCGTGCTCTTCACGCTGTTCCCGTTTTACTGGATGGCCGTGACCGCATTCCGCCCCGACCCCGAGCTCTACCGGTCGTGGCGGGCCGCGAACGCGACGCCGTTCTGGACGCTCGACCCGACGATCGAGCATTTCCAGGGCTTGCTGTCGAGTACCGCGTTCCTGCAGTGGCTGTGGAACACGATGCTCATCGCCACGGTCTCGACGATCATCTCGCTCATCTGCGGCATGTTCGCCGGGTATGCGCTCGCGCGGCTCCGGTTCAAGGGCTCGGAGTTCCTCGGCACGGCGATCTTCATCACCTACCTCGTGCCGCAGACGCTGCTCTTCATTCCGCTCGCCGACATCATCCGCAACATGCACCTCGGGAACACGCCCTGGGCGCTGATGCTGACCTACCCGACGTTTCTGATCCCGTTCTGCACCTGGCTCCTGATGGGGTACTTCAAGACGATCCCGAAGGAGCTCGAGGAGTGCGCGCGCATCGACGGCGCGACGCGCTTCGGCGCGATGGTGCGCATCATCTTCCCGGTGGCGGTGCCGGGGATCCTGTCGGCCGGGATCTTTGCCTTCACCCTCTCATGGAACGAGTTCATCTATGCGCTCGTCTTCCTGTCCTCGGTCGATCAGAAGACGGTGCCGGTCGGCGTGGTGTCGGAGCTGATCCGCGGCGACATCTTCTTCTGGGGGCAGCTCATGGCCGGGGCGCTCCTCGGGTCGGTGCCGGTCGCTATCGCCTATTCGTTCTTCGTCGAGTACTACGTGGCCGGCCTGACCGGCTCGGTCAAGGGGTAACCGTGGCTGAGGTCATCCTCACGGGCGTCAACAAGTGGTACGACGGTCACGTCCATGCCGTCAAGGACGTGAACCTGCACGCCCGCGACAAGGAGTTCATGGTCTTCGTCGGCCCGTCGGGCTGCGGCAAGACGACGACGCTGCGGATGATCGCCGGGCTCGAGGAGATCAGCTCGGGCGAGATCCGGATCGGCGATCGGGTGGTGAACGACCTGCCGCCGATGGACCGCGACATCGCGATGGTGTTCCAGAACTACGCCCTGTACCCGCACAAATCGGTCTACGCCAACATGGCGTTCGGGTTGCAGATGCGGAAGTTCCCGAAAGAGGAGATCGAGAAGCGCGTCCAGGCGGCGGCCGAGATCCTCGGCATCCAGCCGCTGCTAGCGCGCAAGCCGCGTCAGCTCTCGGGCGGGCAGCGCCAGCGGGTGGCGCTCGGGCGCGCGATCGTCCGCCACCCGGCGCTCTTCCTGTTCGACGAACCCTTGTCCAACCTGGACGCGAAGCTGCGGGTGCAGATGCGCGTGGAGCTGAAGCGCCTCCACGAGCGGCTCGAGACCACCGCGATCTATGTGACCCATGACCAGGTCGAGGCGATGACGCTGGGCGACCGGGTGGTCGTGATGAAGGACGGGGTCGTGCAGCAGGTCGGCGAACCGATGGAGCTGTACGCCCGGCCCGCCAACAAGTTCGTGGCCGGGTTCATCGGCTCCCCGGCGATGAACTTCACCGAGGTTTCGATCGCGGAATCGGGCGGCGGGTTGTGGGCCGAGACTGCGGGCATCCGCATCAAGGTGCCGCCGGCGTCCCTCGAGGCGCTGCGGCCGCACATCGGCAAGCGGGCCACGCTCGGCGTGCGGCCGGAGGCGCTGCGGCTCGCCAACGGCGCGGACTCCGCCGACTACATCTTCGATGCCACGGTGGACGTCGTCGAACCGCTCGGTTCGGAGATCCTCCTCAACGTGACTGCGGGGTCGCAGGGGCTCGTGGCGCGGGTCGAGCCCAGCGTCACCGTCAAGATGCACGACCATGTGCGCCTCGCGTTCGATCCGGCAAAGGTGCACTTCTTCGATCAGTCCTCCGAAGCGGCGATCTAGTCCATGGCCGCTCGCTTTCGCGTCGGGCTTGCGCCCGAGCTGCTCGACGCTGCGGGCAAGCCGACGTTCGGCACCGAACCCCTCACGGTGCTCGACGGCGCGCCGGAGATCGAGCGCCTGTGGCTGCCGGAGCGCTACAAGGAGATTCCGCCGGCGCTCGCACTCGAGTACGACGCCCTCTACCTGACCCAGCAGCGGGTGACGCGCGCCTCGGTGGCGCGCGCTCGCGGAAGGCCGGCTGAAAGTGATCGCGCGGCACGGGGTCGGGTACGACTCGATCGACGTTCCGGCGATGACGGAAGCGGGCGTGATCGTCACCAACACGCCGTTCGCGATCCGCCGGCCGGTGGCGACGATCGCGATGACGTTCATCCTTGCGCTCGCCGGGCATCTCTTCGCGAAGGATCGCCTGACGCGCGCCGGGCGCTGGGACGATCGCACGAGCTACATGGGCACCGGGCTGACCGGCCGCAAGCTCGGCATCGTTGGCGGCGGCGGGATCGGCCGGGAGCTCATCCCGCTCGCGCGCCCGTTCGATCTCCAGGTCTCGGTCGCCGATCCCTACGTACCGGCGGCCGACATCGAGAAGCTCGGCGCGAAGCTCGTGCCACTCGACGCGATGATCGCCGAGAGCGACTTCGTCGTGGTTGCGTGCCTGCTGAACGATGAGACGCGCGCGCTGATCAACTCCGAGCGTCTCGCGCGGATGAAACCGAGCGCCTACCTGATCAACGTCGCGCGCGGCCCGATCGTGCACGAGCCCGCACTGATCGAAGCGCTGCGCGCGCGCAGGATTGCGGGCGCGGCTCTCGACGTGTTCACCAACGAGCCGGTCGAGAACGACAACCCGCTGCTCACGATGGACGACGTCATCGTGACGCCGCACGCGCTGTGCTGGACGGATGAGTGCTTCAACAACATCGCGCGCGAGGGATTCGGCGGGCTCGTTTCGCTGGCGCGCGGGGTTGCCCCGCCGAACGTGGTCAACCGCGAGGTGCTTTCGCACCCGCGGGTGAGGGCCTGGGTCACCCGCTAACGCCTACGCGAACCGCAGGCCGAGCCGCAGCAGCTCGTCCCAGGCGTTGCCCTTCGCCAGTCCTTTGATCGTCCGGTCGATCGCGGCAGCGTGCGCGAGCGCCGCCTCGAGCGCCTGGCGCGCCATCCGGCGCGCCGCGGCGCCGACGAGCCGCTGGCGCGCATCGCCCCACACGCGCGCCTCGCGGAGGACGTCCGCGACGTTGCGCCCGGCGACAAGCCCGGCTTGCACGCGGGTGACCGCGCGCACGTCCTCGGCCATGACCCAGAGCACGCGCGGCGGCGCCTCGCCTTCGCCGGCGAGGCCGTCCAGCACGCGCGCGAGGCGCACCTTGTCGCCTGCGAGCATGGCTTCGGAGAGCTGCGAGACCTCGAAGCGCGCGACGTCGAGCACCGCATCGCGCACCTGCTCGAACGAGAGCTCGCCGGCGGGGTGAAGGAGCGCGAGCTTCTGGATCTCCTGGTGGGCGGCGAGGAGGTTGCCCTCGACGCAATCGGCGACGAATGCGAGCGCGGCTTCGCTCGCCCGCTGCTTCTGGCGCGCGAGGCGCGCGCCGATCCACAGCGGCAGCGTCTTCCGGTCCACGGGGAAGACATTCACGACCACGCCCGCCGCGGCGAGCGCACCGAACCAGGCCGAGTTCTGCCCCGCGCGATCGAGGCGCGGGAGCGTCACGAGCGTGAGCGTGTCCTCGGGAAGGCGGGCGCAATACTGGCCGATCGCCTCGCTGCCGTCGGTGCCCGGCTTCCCCGACGGCACGCGGAGCTCGATGATCCGCCGGGTCGCGAAGAGCGAGAGCGAGGCCGCGCTGGCCGCGAGCCGGCTCCAGTCGTAGCCGCGCTCGACGAGGTGGACGTCGCGCTCGGCGTAGCCCTCCGCGCGGGCCTTCGCGCGGATCGCGTCCGCCGCTTCGAGCGCAAGCAGCGGTTCGTCGCCGTGGACGACGTAGAGCGCCGCGAGGTTGCGGGCGAGATGGGCGTCGAGCTGGTCGGCGCGGACCTGGAGCGCCACGCTACTCGTCTTCGGCCGGAACCGGTTTCGCCCGCGCGAGGCGGCGGATGATCTGCTGCACCATGTCGGCGCGCATCTCCGCGTAGAGCTGGCCTTCCTCGGTCTCCTTCGCGAGCACCTGGTCGTTGAACGTGATGTCGCGCGTGAGCACGACCGCGGTCGGTGGCACGAAGTCGAGACCCTTCGGGCTCGACACGCGGTACGCGACCCGGTAGCGAAGCTGGTACTCCGTCACGCGCCCCTGCGTGTTCAGCGAGAGGATGACCTTCTCCTGCTGCTCGGTGAGTACCGTCAGCACCGCGTCGGCGCCGGTGACCTGTTGGACGACCGTCGTCCGCTCGCTCGCGGCGGCGATGTTGCGGCGGAGCTCGAGACCGAGCGGGCTCACCGCCGGCACGCTGATCGTCTCGAACGGAAAGCTCCTGCTGGCCGCGGAGCTTGAATCCGCAGCCGGCGAGAAGCCCGGTGAGGAGCGCGACGATCAGCAGTCGGTTCATCCGCTTACCCCCTAGACCACGACGTTCACGAGGCGCCCCGGCACCACGACCACCTTCTTCGGCGGCTGGCCGTTCGTGTGCCGGCGTACCGCATCGTTCTCGAGCGCGAGGCGCTCGATCGCCGCGCGATCGGCGGACTTCGGCGCCCGCATGTGGCCGCGCAGCTTGCCGTTCACCTGCAGGACGAGCTCGATCTCGTCGGTCTCGAGCGCGGACTCGTCTACCTCGGGCCAGCTCGCCATGAGCGGATCGGCTTCGAAACCGAGCTCCTTCCACAGAACGTGCGCGATGTGCGGCGTGATCGGCGACATGACGCGGAGCAGGATCGAGAGCCCCTCGTGGAGCACCTGCGCGTGGCCTTCGCGCCCCGGCGCCGCCGGATCGCGTGCGAGCTCCGAGAGGGCATTGTAGATCTTCATCGCCGCCGAGGCGACGGTGTTGAACTGCATCCGCTGGATGTCGTACGTGGCCTGTTTCAGGCTGAGATGAATCTCGCGCCGCGCCGCGGCATGCTCCGGTGCGTTGCGCGCCCAGTCGGGGCTGTACCGATATCCGGAGTAGGCACCCTTCCGCTTGGCCGACTCGGCCTGCACCACCGGCGCGAGGTCGTGGGCGAAGCTCCACACCCGCCGCAGGAAGCGGAACGACCCTTCGACTCCCGCGTCCGACCATTCGAGCGTCTGCTCGGGCGGGCTCGTGAAGATGATGAAGAAGCGCGCGGTATCGGCGCCGTAGCGGTCGATGAGCTCCTGCGGATCGACGCCGTTCCGGCTCGACTTCGACATCGTCGAGATCCCGGCGTACTCGACCGGCTGGCCGTCGGCCTTCGACCGCGCGCCGGTCACCCGACCCGCGTCGTCGTGGACGATGTCGAGCTCCTCCGGCGCGAAGAACGTCCGCTTCCCCTTGCCGTCGACGCGGAGGAAGACGTGGTTGAGCACCATGCCCTGCGTGAGGAGGTTCGCGAACGGCTCGTCGAACTTCACCAGCCCCAGGTCGCGCATGACCTTCGACCAGAAGCGGGCGTAGAGAAGGTGCAGGATCGCGTGCTCGATGCCGCCGATGTACTGATCCACGGCGAGCCAGTAATTGGCGCGCTCGTCGACCATCGCGCGCTGGGCGTCCGGGGAGGCGAACCGTGCGAAGTACCACGACGAGTCGACGAAGGTGTCCATCGTGTCCGTTTCGCGCCGCGCCGGCTTGCCGCACTTCGGACACTTGACGTCGAGGAACGCCGGCGTTTTCGCGAGCGGGTTGCCGGTGCCGTCCGGCACGAGGTGCTCCGGCAGCATCACCGGGAGGTCGCGCGTCCGGCACCGGCGACGTCGCCGCAGCTCGGGCAGTGGATGATCGGGACCGGCGTGCCCCAGTAGCGCTGGCGCGAGATCCCCCAGTCGCGCAGCCGCCACTGCACCTGCTTGTCGCCGAGCCCCTTGGCCTTGAGGTCGGCCGCGATCGCGTTCGTGGCGTCCTTGTAGCCGAGCCCGTCGTACTTGCCGGAGTTGACGCAGACGCCGTGCTCCTTGTCCGCGTACCACTCCTGCCACGCGTCGGTGCTGTACGTCCTTGCCGGGCACTGCGATCACCTGCTTGATCGGCAGGCCGTACTTCTTCGCGAACGCGAAGTCGCGCTCGTCGTGCGCGGGGACGCCCATCACGGCGCCCTCGCCGTAGCCCATCAGCACGTAGTTGCCGACCCAGATCTCGACCCTCTCGCTCGAGAGCGGATGCGTGCAGTAGAACCCGGTCGGCATCCCCAGCTTTTCCATCGTCGCGAGGTCGGCCTCCATCACGCTGCCGCGCTTGCACGCCTCGACAAACTCCGCGAGCTTCGGGTTGTCGCGCGCGAGCCGCGTCGCGAGCGGATGCTCGGCGGCGATCGCGTTGAACGTGACGCCCATGATCGTGTCGGCGCGCGTCGTGAAGACCCGGAGCAGCTTCCGCTCGCCGTCGATCTCGTAGGGGAAGCCGAAGTTCACGCCTTCGCTCCGGCCGATCCAGTTCGCCTGCATCAGCTTCACGCGCTCGGGCCAGCCGGGAAGCTGCTCGAGGTCGGCGAGCAGCTCCTCCGCGTACTGCGTGATGCGGAGGTAGTACATCGGGATCTCGCGCTTCTCGACCACCGCGCCGGTGCGCCACCCGCGGCCGTCGATCACCTGCTCGTTCGCGAGCACCGTCTGGTCGACCGGGTCCCAGTTCACGACGCCGGTGTGCTTGTACGCGATGCCCTTCTCGAGCATGCGCAGGAAGAGCCACTGGTTCCAGCGGTAGTAGTCCGGCTTGCAGGTCGCGAGCTCGCGTTCCCAGTCGATCGCGAAGCCGAGCGACTGGAGCTGCTGCTTCATGTAGGCGATGTTCTCGTAGGTCCACTGCGCCGGCGGCACGCCGTTCGCCATCGCCGCGTTCTCGGCGGGCAGCCCGAACGCGTCCCAGCCCATCGGCTGGAGGACGTTGTAGCCGCGCATGCGGTAGTAGCGCGTGAGCACGTCGCCGATCGTGTAGTTGCGCACGTGCCCCATGTGGAGCTTCCCCGACGGGTAGGGGAACATCGACAGGCAGTAGTACTTCGGCTTGCCCGGCGCCTCCATTGCACGGAACGCGTTCGTCCCGGCCCAATGAGCCTGCGCCGCGCGCTCCACCTTCGCCGGGTCGTAGTGCTGCTCCATTCGCGTGTAGGGCCTTGTCGGAAAGGCGAAAATTATACCTGTGCAATACTCCCGCCCGGCGTACATCCGCGCACGCTATGCCGTCGTACTAATGCTCGACCCCAAGATCGAGGAGGGAGCCCGGGAATGAGACGCCTCGCGCTGATCGCAGGGCTCGCCTTCGCGTGCACTGCCGCCGCGCAGGACGCGCCCAAGCGCGCCGCCGCGCCGCCGGCCGTCGTCGAGGCGGTGCAGATGCCGGCGTGGGTGGAGCGTAGCGGCGGGCGCTTGCCCGTCGCGCCAGGCATGCCCCTGCGGCCGAGCGACGAGCTCCGCACCGGCGCGGATGCGCGGCTCCTGATTAAGCTGGCCGACGGCAGTGCGGTGAAGCTCGGCGAGAGCGCGCAGCTCCGACTGGCGACGCTCGAGACCCGCAAGGACAGCGTCTTCGTATCGGCGATGAACGTCCTGCAGGGCGCGTTCCGGTTCACGACCGACGCACTCGCCAAGTCGCGCCGGCGCGACGTGACCGTGACCGTCGCCACCGTCACCGCCGGCATTCGCGGTACCGACCTCTGGGGCAAGGCGGCGTCCGACCGCGACATCGTCTGCCTGATCGAAGGGCGCGTCGAAGTGTCGCGGCAGGGGGACCCGACGGTCACGATGGACCAGCCCCTCTCGTTCTACATCGCTCCCCGGGGCCAGCCGGCGCAGCCCGTCGCGCCGGTGAATCCCGACCAGCTGAAGCAGTGGGCTGCGGAGACCGAGATCGCCGATGGCCGGGGCGCGGCCCGCCGGGGCGGCCGCTGGAAAGTAGTGCTTGCTTCGGGCGAGTCGGAGAACGAGGTGCTCAGCGTGTACCAACAGGTGCGCGCCGCCGGCTACGCCGCGGAGCTCCAGCCGCGCCGGGTGCAGGGCCGGCGCACCTACGACGTCCGCATCGCGAGCCTGCCGTCGCAGGCCGAGGCCGAGGCGCTCGCCCGATCGCTCGACGGAAAATACGGCGTCGCGTCGCCGCGCGTCACGCAGTAGGTCGGCGGGCGCCGAGCGTAGGCGGGCGCCAAGTCCGGTTGAGCGCTTGCTTCCGCAACGCGCCCGGGCCGGCTGATGCGCTGCAGGTAGAATCGCGGCTGCTTGCAAGCAGTCGTGAATGCCCAGCCTCCTCGATAATCTCAACCCCGAGCAGCTCCAGGCCGTTACCCTCCCGAGCCAGCACGCGCTGATCCTCGCCGGCGCCGGATCGGGGAAGACGCGCGTGCTCACGACGCGCATCGCCTGGCTGATCCACACCGGCAACGTCAGCCCGTCCGGCGTGCTCGCGGTGACCTTCACCAACAAGGCGGCGAAGGAGATGCTCACGCGCATCTCGGCGATGCTGCCGGTGTCCACGCGCGGGATGTGGATCGGCACCTTCCACGGCCTCTGCAACCGGATGCTGCGCGCGCATCACCGCGACGCCGGCCTGCCGCAGAGCTTCCAGATCCTCGATTCGCAGGACCAGCTCGCGTTCGTGAAGCGGGTGCTGAAGGCCATGAACGTCGACGAGAGCCGCTTCCCGCCGCGGCAGGTGCAGTGGTTCATCAACGACCAAAAGGAGGAGGGGCTGCGGCCGAACGAGGTCGCGCCGGGCCACGACGAGTTCAACCGCCGCGCGCGGGAGATCTACGCGGCCTACGACGAGCAGACCCGGAAGGAGGGTGTCGCCGACTTCCCCGAGCTGCTGCTGCGCTGCTACGAGCTCCTGCAGCGGAACGAGGTGCTGCGCACGCACTACCAGGCGCGGTTCCGCCACATCCTCGTCGACGAGTTCCAGGACACGAACCGGCTGCAGTACAAGTGGCTGAAGCTCCTCGCCGGGCCGGAGAGCGCGCTCTTCGCGGTGGGCGACGACGACCAGTCGATCTACCGGTTCCGCGGCGCGAACGTCGGCAACATGGCCGACTTCGAGCGCGAGTTCAAGGTCGCGAACGTCATCCGGCTCGAGCAGAACTACCGCTCGCACGGCAACATCCTGAACGCCGCGAACGCGCTCATCTCGCACAACCGGCGCCGGCTCGGCAAGAACCTGTGGACGGCGGCAGG
The DNA here is from genome assembly GCA_963789885.1 of uncultured beta proteobacterium. Lineage (GTDB taxonomy): Bacteria > Pseudomonadota > Gammaproteobacteria > Burkholderiales > SG8-39 > DATEDA01. Next base: position 58,610 of record CAWBNB010000071.1, read on the forward strand.
CGAGGGCGAGCCGCTGCGCGTGTACGAGGCGCAGACCGACGGCTACGAAGCGAACTGGATCGCGGAGGAAGTCCAGGCGCTCGCGCGCGACGGTTTCGCGCGGCGCGAGATCGCCGTGCTCTACCGCTCGAACGCGCAGTCGCGCGTGATCGAGCACGCGCTCTTCTCGGCGCGGATCCCGTACCGCGTCTACGGCGGCCTGCGCTTCTTCGAGCGGCAGGAAGTGAAGCACGCGCTCGCGTACCTGCGGCTCCTCGCCAGTCCCGACGACGACACCAGCTTCCTCCGCGTGGTGAACTTCCCGGCGCGCGGCATTGGCGCGCGCTCGGTTGAGGCGCTGCAGGACGCGGCCCAGTCGCGCGGGGTGAGCCTGTGGAAGGCGGCCGCGGAGCTCGGGGGCAAGTCCGGTGCGGCGGTCGGCGCGTTCGTCAAGCTCGTGACCACCCTGCGCGAGAGTACGCAGGGGCTGCCGCTGCCCGAGGTTGTCGAGCACGTGATCGATGCGAGCGGCCTCGTGGCGCACTACAAGGCCGAGCGCGACGGCGCCGACCGGGTCGAGAACCTGGGCGAGCTGGTGAACGCCGCCGCCGCGTTCGAGCAGGACGAAGCCTCGGTGACGCAATTCGCGAACGACGCGACCGGCGCCGACGCTGCGCCGCTCGCTCCGCTCGACGCGTTCCTCGCCCACGCCGCGCTCGAGTCGGGCGAGGGCCAGGCGGCCGAAGGCGCCGACGCGGTGCAGCTGATGACCGTGCACTCGGCGAAGGGGCTCGAGTTCCACGTCGTCTTCATCAGCGGGCTCGAGGAAGGGCTCTTTCCGCACGAGCAGAGCGTCACCGAGGACGACGGCCTCGAGGAGGAGCGCCGCCTGATGTACGTCGCGCTCACGCGGGCGCGCACCCGGCTCTACCTCTCCTACGCGCAGTCGCGCCTCCTGCACGGCCAGACGCGCTACGGCCTCGCGAGCCGCTTCCTCGACGAGTTGCCGAAGGAGATCTTGAAGTGGCTGAGCTCGCCGGCGCGGCCGCGCCTCGACGAAAGGGCCTGGCGTGCGGAGGAGCCGCCGCCGCGGCTCAAGATGGCGAAATCGCGCGCCGAAGCGCTCCCCTTCCGCATCGGCCAGAGCGTCGTGCACCCCAAGTTCGGCGAGGGCGTGGTCATCGAGTACATCGGCCAGGGCCCGCAGATGCAGGTGCACATCAACTTCGGCCGGCTCGGCCTGAAGCGCCTGATGCTCGAGCAGGCGCCCCTTACCCCCGCCTGACGCCCCCGGCGGGCGCGTTGCGGTGGCGGCGCGGCCCCCCGTATACTCGCTTCCCGAGCGCGCGGCGGCTGCCCGCGCGGAACCACCCCCGCATTCCCCCCAAGGAGACCGAATTGAACCCCGTGATCCCGGCAGCGCGCCTCGCGCTCGCCCTGTCGTTTGCACTCGTTGCCGTTGCGGCGTCCGCGCAGACCGCGCCCGCCGAGTCGAAGGAGTACACCCCGCAGGTCGGCCAGTCCGGCAAGGACGTCGTGTGGGTGCCGACGCCCGAGGCGCTGGTCGAGCGCATGCTCAAGATGGCCCGCGTCGGGCCGAAGGACTACGTCATCGACCTCGGCTCGGGCGACGGCCGAACGGTGATCGCCGCCGGGAAGCTCGGCGCGCGGGCGATGGGCATCGAGTACAACCCCGACATGGTCAACCTCTCCATGAAGAATGCCGAGAAGGCCGGCATGGGGGGCAAGGTCAAGTTCGTCAAGGCGGACATCTTCGAGAGCGACTTTAGCGAGGCGACCGTCATCACGATGTACCTGCTGCCGTCGCTCAACATCAAGCTGCGGCCGAAGCTCCTCGAGCTGCGGCCGGGGACGCGACTCGTGTCGCACGCCTTCAACATGGAAGACTGGCAGCCCGACCAGACGGTGACCGTCGAGGGCCGCGACGCTTACATGTGGATCGTGCCCGCGAAGGTCGACGGCAGCTGGAAGCTCGCGGTGCCCGCCGGAAGCGGCGAGGAGTCGTGGCAGGTGGCGCTCTCCCAGCAGTTCCAGAAGCTCGCCGGCAAGGCGACGAGCGACGGCAAATCGTTCAATCTCGTCGACGCGAAGATGACCGGCAGCGCGGTCAAGTTCACCTTCACCGACGCCAACGGGACGAAGCGCGAGTTCAGCGGCCGGGTGAGCGGCAACAGGATGGAAGGGACGACCCAGACCCAGGGCGGCACGCCGGTCAAGTGGACGGCGGTGCGCGCGAGCTAGAGACAAAGCCGCTGCCGTGCGCAGCGGCTTTCCTGGCTTTGGGGTGCCCGAGGGGCTGTGGCCCCCTCGGGTCGTGACGGCTAGCGCGCGAACCGGCCGTTCTAGTTCAGCAGCAACGCGCCCTCGGCGACGACCCAGTAGCGCGCGAATCGCCCGGCGGCCTGGAATGCCGCCGCGGCGAGCCAGTCGATCTTCAGCCAGCCGGCGGCGACGCATAGCGCGTCGCCGACGAATGGCGCCCAGGCGAAGACGAGCGCCGCGGGGCCCCACCTCCTCACCCGCTCGATCTCCCGCAGCGGCTTTCTCGTTGCGAGGAAGCGCCCGATCAGGTAGGTCGTCATCCCGCCGAGAGTGTTGCAGACGGTCGCGAGCGCGATCGCTGTCCAGTGCAGGTCCGGATGGAGCTTCAGAACGGCGACGAGCACCACCTCGGAGCTCATCGGAACGAACGTCGCTGCGAGAAAGGCCGCGACCGCGAGCGACCCGAGGCTCGCCTCGGCCGTCAGCCAGTCGGGCAAGGACGCGCTAGGTCTTCGGCCGCGCGCTCAGGCGCGGGTCGTCGAGCGCGAGCTTGGAAAGCAGCGCCTTCAACTCGGGGTCCTGGACCTGGGAGGAGAGCCGGACGCAGAGCTGCGCCTTGGTGCGGCACCGGCGCGCCGCCTCGAGCACCAGCGCCTCGCCGGGCGGGCCGAGACGGTTGGCGAGATCGCGCGCGAGCCCCTTCACGAATTCCGGGTCCCGGCCGTCGAGCATGTCGCTGACCGGGCCGGCGGCCGGTGCCGGCGGTGCCGCCCGGAGCGCCTCGGCGCGCGCGGGATTTGAGCGCGCACCGGCAGCAAGCGAGTCGGTCGCCTTGAGGAAGGTATCGCGCGCCGCCGCGTCCATCTGGGTGGCGAGCCGCCGGCGGACGTCGTCGAACGGGGCGCCGTTGGTGGCCGCCTGTTCCACGAGGATGCTCGCGATCGGCCCGAGCGAAGCTGCAGCCGCTTCGGTGAGCGCCTTCAGCCAGTCGTCCCTGTTCGCCGCCAACTTCGCCCCCTGTCACGACGCGCTCGCCAGAGCGCGCCGGCCTACTTCTTCGCGCGCAGGAGCTGCATGGCCTTCGCGAGGCTCGTCGTCATCCGGTTGAACGACTGCGCGAGCCGCGCCACCTCGTCGGTGCCCGAAGCGTCGAGCGCCGCGAGGTCGAACTTGCCGCCGCTGATCGCGTCGGCCGCCGCCGACATCCGCACGATCGGTTTGATCACCAGCCGGTCGAGCATGATGTTCAGGATCACGAACATCGCGAAGAAGATCGCGACGAGCGCGCCGAGGGAAGTATAGAACGTAACGCGGGCGCGCTGGATCGGAACCGCCATCGGCACCGACACCACCTGCGCGCCGATGACCTCGTTCAGCTTCCAGCCGAAGCCGGACTGGTCGCCGTAGGTCCGGATGAGCGACGGCGGCGCGGCCGCGGGCTCGCTGTGGCAGCCGAGGCACGCGGCGTTGCCGATCTTGATCGGACGCGCGACGTAGAGGCTGGGGCCGAGGTGGGTGGCCCGCACGCCGTGGGTTTCCTTGAGCCCGCCGTCGGTGCGGAATGCCTCGACGATCTTCGCTTCCCAGGGCTCCGCCTTGTTGCGCGGGTTGGTCGGGTTGAGCGTCGCTTCCTTGTAGCCGTACTCGGGGTACTTCTTCTGCAGTGTCGACAGCGTCTCGGTGGCGGCGAATGCCGGCACCGTCTGCGGGATGAACTCCTCGTCCTGCAGCTTCGCGAGCCGCGGCCGGACGTGGTCCACCGTGTAGGCGCGGATGGCGAGCGCGGACTCCATCATGAGGCCCGCCTCGTGCAGCACTTCCTCGCGCGCGTTCTTCTGCAGGAGGTCTTGCAGGAAAAACCCGCTCACGCCGAGACCGAGCAGCATCACGCCGAGCAGGCTAAGGTTGAACTTCAGTCGTAGGGACATGCTTTTTCTCCCATTCTTATGGTCCAGACTCCCGGACCGTGGACGATACCGGGGGGTAGCACCTGCTCACAGGGACTACTTGGCGGTACGGCGGGAGCGGGCGGGGCGGACGCGCCCGTGTGGCGCGCCGGCGCGTAATCGGTCACGCGCGCGGGGAAGGAAGGGGTATTTCTGCCGCCTGCTAGAGTAGCGCCCTCCCGCGGGGACCCCGTCCGGATGGCCATCGACTACCTCGAACGAATCCTCAACTCGCGGGTCTACGACGTCGCCGTCGAGACCCCGCTCGAGTTCGCCCCCAACCTATCGGCGCGGCTCGGCAACCGCCTGATGCTCAAGCGCGAGGACATGCAGCCGGTGTTCTCGTTCAAGCTGCGCGGCGCTTACAACAAGATGGCGAACCTGCCCGCCCACGCGCTGAAGCGCGGGGTGATCGCGGCGTCCGCCGGCAATCACGCGCAGGGCGTCGCGCTCGCCGCCCAGAAGCTGGGCTGCCGGGCGGTGATCGTCATGCCGGTCACCACGCCGCGGATCAAGGTCGAGGCGGTCGCCGCGCGCGGCGCGGAAGTCGTGCTCCAGGGCGACTCCTACAGCGACGCGCGGGAGCATGCGCGCAAGCTCGAGCGGCGGCTCCGGCTCGCGTTCGTCCATCCCTTCGACGACCCCGACGTCATCGCCGGTCAGGGCACGATCGGGATGGAGATCCTGCGGCAGACGACCCGGCCGATCCACGCCGTGTTCGTGGCGATCGGCGGCGGCGGGCTGATCTCCGGCATCGCGTCCTACGTGAAGCGCCTGCAGCCCGAGATCAAGGTGATCGGCGTCCAGCCGGTCGATTCCGACGCGATGAAGCGCTCGATCGCCGCCGGCCGGCGCGTGGTGCTGCCGCACGTGGGGCTCTTCGCCGACGGCGTCGCGGTGAAGCAGGTGGGCAGGGAGACGTTCCGCATCGCGCGCGCGCTCGTCGACGACATCCTGCTCGTCGGCACCGACGAGATCTGCGCGGCGATCAAGGACGTGTTCGAGGACACGCGTTCGATCCTCGAGCCGGCCGGCGCGCTCGCGATCGCCGGGGCGAAGGCCTACGTCGAGCGCACGCACGTCCGCGACAAAAAGCTCGTCGCGATCGCCTGCGGCGCGAACGCGAACTTCGATCGCCTGCGCTTCGTCGCCGAGCGCGCCGAGGTCGGCGAGCACCGCGAGGCGATCCTCGCCGTCACCATCCCCGAGCGCCCCGGCAGCTTCCGCAGGTTCTGCGCGACGCTCGGCGCGCGCAACGTCACCGAGTTCAACTACCGCATGGCCGATCCGGTCGCGGCGCACGTCTTCGTGGGCGTGGAGGTGCGGGGGCGCGAGGAGACGGCCCGGCTGCTCCGCACGCTCCGCCGTCACGGCCTGCGGACGCTCGACCTCTCGGACAACGAGATGGCGAAGCTGCACGTGCGCCATCTCGTCGGCGGCCACGCTCCGCGCCGTGCGGGAGACGGGGCGTCGCTCGCCCGCGACGAGTTGCTGTACCGGTTCGAGTTCCCGGAGCGACCCGGCGCGCTGATGAAGTTCCTGTCCCACATGCGCTCGGACTGGAACATCAGCCTGTTCCACTATCGCAACCAGGGCGCGGACTATGGCCGGGTGCTGGTCGGCATGCAGGTGCCGAGGCGCGAGATGGGCGCGTTCCGCGCGTTCCTGGCGAAGCTCGGCTACCCCTACGTGGACGAATCGCGCAATCCTGCTTACCGCCTCTTCCTCGGCTGATGTCGCGGCGCACCTGGGGCATCGACGAGAAGGTGCGAAAGTACCTGCTCGACCATTCGCTGCGGGAGCCGCCGGTCGCGGCGGAGCTCCGCGCCGCGACGGCGAGGCTGCCGTATGCCGGCATGCAGATCTCGCCGGAGCAGGGCCAGCTCATGGCGCTGCTCGTGCAGTCGGTCGGCGCGCGGCGCGCGATCGAGGTCGGGACCTTCACGGGCTACAGCGCGCTCTGGGTTGCGCTTGCGCTGCCGGCCGACGGGAAGCTCGTCTGCTGCGACGTCAGCGCGGAGTGGACGGCGGTCGGGAAGCCGTACTGGGAGAAGGCCGGCGTTGCCGGGAAGATCGACCTTCGCATCGCGCCGGCAATGGAGACGCTCGACCGCCTGCTCGCGGACGCCGGAGCGGGCGCCTACGACTTCGCCTTTATCGACGCCGACAAGACCGGCTACGACGGCTACTACGAGCGCTGCCTGCGGCTGCTCCGGGCCGGAGGACTGATCGCGATCGACAACGTGCTTTGGGGCGGGGACGTGGCCGATCCGAAGAAGCGCAGCGCGGATACGCTCGCGCTGCGCAGGCTGAACGACAAGCTCCACCGCGATGAGCGCGTCTCGATCTCGATGCTGCCGGTCGGCGACGGGTTGACGCTCGCGCTGAAGCGCTGAGCCGTCCGGTTCAGCGCTTCGGCCCGTCTTCTCCGCCCCCGAAGTACCGGGGATCGACCTCGTCCGCGTAGCACACCGGCGAGCTGAGCGCGCTCCCGCTCCCATCCGACGGGACGCCGAGAAACTCGAGCCGCGCACCGTCGCGGCGGTAGACCCCCCGCTCGGTCACCACCCAGTCCATCGGAATGTCGTAGGACTGCGGGTAGATCGTGTCGAGATGGGCCAGTTCGTGCGCCACCCCGATGACGGTTGGCGCGCGCGGGGCCGCCGCGAGGGTCCGGTCGAAGAAACCGCCGCCGTAGCCGAGGCGGTAGCCCCCGTCGTCGAAACCGAGCATCGGGAGCAGCACCGTGTCCGGCTGCACTTCGCGGCTCCCGACCGGGTAGGGGATGTCGTATACGCCGCGCTCGAGCTTTACGCCGGGATGCCACTCCCGGAAGATCAGAGGCGTCCTCGGCGCGACCACGACCGGCAGCGCCGTCGCCGCGCCACGGTCGCGCAGGCGTCGCGCCAGGAAGCGCGCGTCGTACTCGTTCTTGTACGGCCAGCAGAATGCAACGATTCCGCGCGCGAGATTCGGGAACCCCCGCTCCAGATGACGGTCGATCGCCTCGTGATGGCGGGCGAGCGTGTCGGCGGGCAGCGCGACACGCGCGTTGAGGAGGCGGTCTCGCGCTGCGCGCCGCCAGGCGTTAAGCTGCTCGGGTGTCATGGCGGCGGGACGCATGGAGACGCATGCAGAGGTCGGATTGGGCCGAAGCGTGTGCTATTCTTCATGTGTTACATGAGATTCGTTTTCTAATATAACAGCTATGTTAAGAGTTTTTGCCCTGAGCCTCGCTGCTGCGATGGCGCTAGGCGCAGCGACTGCTCACGCGCAGGCGCGGCTTACGGCGGAGCAGCACTACCTTGCGGCGCGCGAGGCCTACGCCAAGGGCAACGCGACCGTGCTCGCGACGCACGTGCGCGGGCTCAAGGGGCAGATTCTCGAACCATACGCCGAGTCCTGGCTGCTGCGGCTGCGCCTCGAGCAGGCAGCCCCGGGGGAGGTCAGCGACTTCCTCGGCCGCTACGCGGGCACGCTCGTCGCCGAGCAGCTGCGCCGCGAGTGGCTGATCGTCCTCGGCAAGCGTCAACAGTGGGAGCTCTTCGACGCGGCGTTCCCGAACCTCGTAAGCGATGACCCGGAAGTGAACTGCTATAGCCTGCAGTCGCGCTGGCGCCGCGGCGACGGGGCGGCGGTCGAGGAATTCCGGCGCGTTTGGGCGAGCCCGCGGGAGCTGCCCGAAGGCTGCGTGCCGATCGCGGAGAGCGAGATCGCGGCCGGCAAGCTCACCGCGCGCCACGTCTGGGAGCGCGCGCGTCTCCTGTTGCAGGCGGGTCAGGTCGCTCCGGCGAAGCGGGTGCTCGACTACCTGCCCGCGAACGAGCAACCCGAGGATCGCCAGCTCGATGCGATCCGCTCGCAGCCGGCCAAGTTCCTCGAGCGCGCCGACAAGCTCGACCTCAAGCGGCGCGCGAACCGGGAGCTGCTGCTCTTCGCATTCTCGCGGCAGGCGCGAGCCGAGGTATCGGTCGCCGCCAGCCACTGGACGAAGAAGCTCCAGGAGCGTCTCCCGCCCGAGGACCAGGCGTGGGTGTGGGGCGAGCTCGCCACCCAGGCGGCGCGGAGCCACGACGCGCGCGCGGTCGAGTGGTTCGGGAATGCCGACGGCGCCGCGCTCACCGACGAGCAGCTCGAATGGCGCGTGCGCGCCGCGCTGCGCGCGGATGACTGGTCCGGCGTGCGGGCCGGCATCGAGAAGATGACCCCGCTCGCCCGGACCGATCCGGCGTGGACGTACTGGCAGGGTCGGAGCCTGCGCGCGGGCGGGGCGAAAGAGGAAGCCGACCAGTTCTTCGCCAACATCGCCGGCGAGCCCAGCTTCTACGGCAAGCTCGCCCTCGAGGAGCTCGGCCGGCCGATCACGATTCCGCCACGCGCCTACGAGCCGACGCCCGAGGACATCAAAGCGGCCGCGGCAAACCCCGGCCTGCAGCGCGCGATCGCCCTGTTCCAGCTCGACACGAGCGGCCAGCGCGCCGACGTGGCGCGCGCGGTGCGCTTCGATGCGGTGCGGGAGTGGAACTGGTCGCTGCGCGGGATGGACGACCACGAGCTGCTTGCCGCCGCGGAATTCGCACGCGCGAACGAGCTGTGGGACCGCGCGATCAACAGCGCCGACCGTACCGTGGGCATACACGACTTTCAGCTGCGCTTTCTCGCGCCCTACCGCGGCGCGTTCGGCGAGCAGGCGCGCGCGCAGGGGGTGGAGGAGTACTGGGTGCTCGGACTCGTCCGGCAGGAGAGTCGGTTCATCGTCAACGCGCGCTCCTCGGCCGGCGCGTCGGGCCTGATGCAGCTCATGCCCGCGACCGCCCGGTGGGTCGCGAAAAAGCTCGGCTTGCGCGACTACTCGCCCGCGCAGGTGAACGACGTCGAAGTGAACATCGCGCTCGGCACGTCCTACCTGCGCTACGTGCTGGACGAGCTCGAGGGCAGCCCGGTGCTCGCGGCCGCGGCATACAACGCCGGCCCCGGCCGCGCGCGGCGGTGGAAAGCGGATCGTCCGCTCGAAGGCGCGGTCTACGCCGAGTCGATTCCGTTCAACGAGACGCGCGACTACGTGAAGAAGGTGATGTCGAACACGATCTACTACGCCGCGCTCTACGGCGGCGACGCGCGGTCGCTCAAGTCGCGGCTCGGCACGATCCCGCCGCGTCACACCGGCGAAGGCTACGCGCCGACGATCACCGGGCAGGCGACGGTACTACAATAGCGCGCGAGTCCTCGACCGCCTCACCCTGATCCGAGGCGGATGCCGGCGCGTGCCGGCGGGGCGGTTTCTCCTCCTCCAGCCATGGCCAGAGTCTGCATCCTGGGCGGGTCCGGGTTCGTCGGCCGCCACGTCGTCGAGAAGCTCGTCGAGCGCGGCGACTTCGTCGTCGTGCCGTCGCGCCGCCGCGAGCGCGCCAAGCATCTCATCACGCTGCCGACGGTCGACGTCGTGCAGGCCGACATCCACGATCCGGCGGCGCTCGCACGGCTCGTCGCCGGCTGCGACGCGGTCGTCAACCTCGTCGGCATCCTGCACGGCCGCCGCGGCGAGCCGTACGGCCCGGAGTTCAGGCGGGCGCACGTCGAGCTGCCGGCGAAGGCGATCGCCGCCTGCCTTGCCGCCGGCGTGCCGCGGCTCGTGCACGTCAGCGCGCTGAAGGCGGCGCCCGACGCACCGAGCGAGTATCTCCGCTCGAAAGCGGATGGCGAAGGCGCAGTCGTCGCCGCGCGCGGCGAGCTCGGCACCACCATCTTCCGCCCCTCCGTCGTGTTCGGCCCCGAAGACCGGTTCCTGAACCTGTTTGCCGAGCTGCAGCGCCTCGTCCCGGTGGTCTTTCTCGGCTCGCCCGACGCGAAGTTCCAGCCGGTGTACGTCGGTGATGTCGCGCGCGCGATCGTCGCGAGCCTCGAGGATCCGGACGCGGCGGGCCGGGCGTACGATCTCGCGGGCCCGACCGTCTACACGCTGCGCGAGCTGGTGGAGTACGCGGGTCAGCTCGCGGGTCACGCCCGGCCGATCATCGGCCTCGGGCCGCGGCCCTCGTACCTGCAGGCGTGGGCAATGGAGTTCGCGCCGGTCGAGCTCCTTAGCCGCGACAACTACTATTCGATGAAGGTCGACAGCGTGTCGGGCGAGCCGCTGCCGTTCGGGATACACGCGACGCCGCTCGACGCGGTCGCACCGGTGTACCTGCAAGGTTTTTATCCGCGCTCGCGCTACAGCGTGTTCCGCTATTACGCGGGCCGGAAGGCGCGGGAGGTCTGATGGCGAAGCCGACTCTCGTCATCGCCAACAAGAACTACTCGTCCTGGTCGATGCGGCCCTGGGTGCTTCTGCGCCAGGTCGGCATCGACTTCGAGGAAGTGCAGCTCAAGTTCGAGAGCGAGGCGTGGCGGGAGGGCATCGCCCGCTGGTCGCCCTCCGGGCTCGTGCCGGTGCTGTGGCTCGACGGCGAGCCGATCTGGGAGTCGCTTGCGATCGTCGAGACGATCGCGGAGCGCTGGCCGGAGAAGAACGTGTGGCCGCGCGATCTGCGGGCGCGGATGGTGGCGCGTTCGATCTGCGCCGAGATGCACGCCGGATTCTGCGCGCTGCGCGGTGCGATGCCGATGAACATCCGCGGCGAGCATCCGGGGAAGGGCATGAGCCCGGACGTGGAGCGCGACATCGATCGGATTGTCGCCAACTGGACCATCTCGCGCGAGCGCTTCGGACGCGGCGGCGAGATGCTCTTCGGCGGTTTCACTGCCGCCGACGCCTTCTATGCGCCGGTGGTGGCGCGCCTCGCCACCTACGCGGTGAAGCTGCCGCCGGTCGCCAGGCGCTACGCCGACGCGGTGCTCGCGCTGCCCGCGGTGCAGGAGTGGAGCGCGTCGGCGCGGGCCGAGCCCGAGTTCTACGCTCCGGACGAGCCGTACGCGTCCGCGCGGTAGGAACCGCCGGCCGCGCGAACTCCGCCGCGATGAAAGTCTACAAGGTCGGCGGCGCGGTCCGCGACGAGCTGCTCGGCCTCCCGGTCAAGGATCGCGATCACGTCGTCGTCGGGGCGACGCCGGAGGAGATGGAGCGCCTCGGCTACCGGCCGGTCGGGAGGGACTTTCCGGTGTTCCTCCACCCACGGACGCAGGAGGAATACGCTCTCGCCCGCACCGAGCGCAAGACCGGCCGCGGCTACAAGGGTTTCACCGTCTACACGACTCCCGACGTGACGCTCGAGGACGATCTCGCGCGCCGCGACCTCACGATCAACGCGATCGCGAAGGACGAGTCGACCGGCGACCTGATCGACCCCTTCAATGGCGCCGCCGACCTGAAGGCCGGCGTGCTGCGGCACGTGAGCCCGGCGTTCGCCGAGGACCCGGTCCGGATCCTGCGCGTTGCGCGTTTCGCGGCGCGCTTCGGCTTTCGCATCGCGCCCGAGACGTTCGAGCTGATGCGCAGGATGGTCGCGGACGGCGAGGCGGACGCGCTCGTCCCCGAACGGGTGTGGCAGGAGTTCGCGAAGGGGCTCTTGGAGCCTGCGCCGCGACGGATGTTCGACGCGCTCGCCGCGTGCGGCGCCCTCGAGCGCGTGCTGCCGGAGTGGCGCCGGCTCGACGGCCCGCGCGCGCTCGGAGCGCTCGACCGCGCGGCCAGCCTCGGTGTTCCCCTGCCCGTGCGCTTCGCTGCGCTCTTCGCCGGTGGACCCGTCGACGCGGCCGACGCAGCGTCGGCGCGCTTGCGGGCGCCCGCGGACTGCCGCGACCTCGCGGTCCTCGCGGCGCGCTGGGGGGAGCGTGTGCGGGGCGCGCGCCGGCTCGACGCCGAAGAGCTGGTCGAGCTCCTGGAACGCGCCGACGCGTTCCGGCGGCCGGAGCGGTTCGGATCGCTCGTCGACGCCTGCGAGTCCGATGCGAGCGCGATCGGCGACGCCGATCCGTCGCGGCGACCGTTCATCGAGCGCGCGCTCGCCGCGGCGCGGACTGTCGACGCGGGTGCGATAGCCGCCGCGAGCCCGCCGGACGTGGCGGGCGCAGTGCGCGCCGCGCGCGTGGCCGCCGTGCGCGCCGCGTGATGGGCGTAGGCGCCGCGACTCGGACGTCATATCCGGCCCGGCCCACGCTCGGTTAGAATCGGCGCGGCAATGAAGTCATCGCTCGCCGTGCTCGCGCACGGTCTCCGCTGCAACGTCGTCGCAGGCGCCCGTCTCGCCGCGTTTCTGCCGGTACGCCCGCTCGATTTCCGGGTCTCGCCCGCGGACTTCACCGTGCTCGCCGCCTTCGTCGGCGTCGTCGCCTTCGGCGCGAGCTTCGTCCGCGGCGGCTGGCCCGGCTATCTCAACGCCACGGCACTCTCGATCGTCCTCGCGGAAATCCCGCTGGTGCTCGCCGCCTGCGTCCTCGTCGCCGCCATTCTCGGACGGCGCGAGCTCGTGCTCGGGCTCGGCACTGCGCTCTTCGCCCTCGATCCGGCGTTCGCGGTTGCAAGCGTGGCGCTCGAGTTCGCGCTCGACACCCTGCCGTCGGGGCCGGTAACGGCCGTCGGCGTCGCGTACCTCGCTTGGGCGTTCGCCGCAACCTTGCGAGCTCTCCTCGTGTCCGCCAGCTGGCAGGGCGTGCGGACCGCCGCCGCAGCCATCGTGCTCGCTGCGCTGTTCGCGGCGTTCGTCCAGGTCATGCCGCGGGCGGAGCTGTGGGTTCACCGCGACCTCGAGGCGGAGCGCGCGGCGGCGACCGCGCCGTCGATCCTCGACGAGCGGTTCTTCCACCGCCAGCAGAAGCTCCTCGACGAGGCGCTCGCGCGGCTGGAACGCGAGCGGCCCGGGGTGGAGGACCTGTATTTCGTCGGGGTCGCGCCGTACGCGTCGCAGGAGGTTTTCGCCCGCGAGCTCGCGGCGGTGCGCAGGCTCTTCGACCGGCGGTTCGGGACGGCCGGGCGGTCGATCGCGCTCGTGAACAGCCCGGCGACGCTGCACGATACGCCGATCGCGACCGCGACCAACCTGCGGGCGGCGCTCGACCGCGTCGGGCGTCTGATGAACCCCCAGGAGGACGTGCTGTTCCTCTTCATCACCACGCACGGCGACGAGCGGCACGAGCTCGCGTTCGAGCTGCCACCGCTCGCGCTGCAGCAGCTCACCCCCACGGCGCTCGCGCGCGCGCTGCAGGATTCCGGCATCAAGTGGAAGGTCCTCGTCGTCTCGGCGTGCTACTCGGGCGGGTTCGTCGAACCGCTCAAGGATGCGAACACCGTCGTGATCACCGCGGCCGACGCGAAGAGCACCTCGTTCGGTTGCGCCGCGGGCCGCGACTTCACCTATTTCGGGCGCGCCTACTTCGGCGAGGCGCTCGGCCGGACGTTCTCGTTCACCGAGGCGTTCGAAAGGGCGCGGGCGAGCGTCGGCGAGCAGGAGCGCGCGGAGCGGCTCGCGCCCTCCAGCCCGCAGATCTTCGTCGGCAACGCGGTCCGGGAGAAGCTCGTGTCGATCGAGCGTCGGCTCGCGATGCCGCACTAGTCCCGTCGGAGCGGATGACGCCCGTCCGCACGCTCGCCGTCGTCGCGACCGTCCTGGCGAGCGGCCCGGCGGGGGCGCAGGACAGCCGCTTCGCGCGGGCCGACGCCGACCGTGACGGGGTGCTGTCGCGCACCGAGGTCGAGCGCGGACTGCCCGGCATCGCGCCGCACTTCAACGAGATCGACCGGAACCGCGACGGCAGCCTCTCGCCCGAGGAGCTCCGTGCCTGGTCAAGCGGCCGCAAGACCGAGACGCGCAAGCGCGAGGGCGGGTTCGCCGAGCACTTCCGCCGTGCCGACGCGAACGGCGACGGCGCGCTCACCCGGGCCGAGGTGGACAAGGCGCTGCCGCGGCTCGGGGCGAAGTTCGAGCGGATCGACGCGAACCACGACGGCAAACTCACACAGGACGAGCTGCGCCGGTATTTCGACTCGCGGCGGACCGCGCGCGGGAAACCCCCGGCGTAGCCGTTACGGGGCAACGCGGTGATCGAGCGCTACAGCAGCCGCGCGATCGCCGTGAGCGCGAGCGAAAGCAACAGGGTCGTGGTGAGCGGCAGGAAGTAGTCGCGGCCCTTCACCCGCACCCGCACGTCGCCGGGCAGGCGCCCGAGACCGAGCCGCGACAGCCACGGCGACACCGCCGTGAGCACCACCAGCGCGACTGCCAGGGTCACCAGCCACTTCAGCACGGGATGAGCGGGGTCATTGGGCTTTGCAATCGATTGTATTAGACTCGCGCGCGCTTTAAATAACCGGCGCAAGGGGCGAAGGGATACAGGGAATGATCGAGCTCTACACGTGGGGCACGCCGAACGGCCGGAAGGTGTCGGTCATGCTCGAGGAATGCGGCCTCGCGTACAACGTGCACCGCATCGACATCGGCAAGGGCGACCAGTTCGCGCCCGACTACCTCGAGATCAATCCCAACGGCAAGATCCCGTCGATCGTGGATCCCGACGGCCCCGACGGCGCCCCGATCGCGATGATGGAGTCGGGCGCGATCCTCGTCTACCTCGCCGGCAAGACCGGCCGCTTCCTCCCAGCGTCGACGCGCGGCAAGTACGTCACGCTGCAGTGGCTCATGTTCCAGATGGGCCACGTCGGGCCGATGTACGGCCAGGTGCATCACTTCCTGCGCGCGGCGAAGGCCGAAGTGCCCTATGCGATCGAGCGCTACGTGAAGGAGAAGGACCGGCTCTACGGTGTCCTCGACCGGCGGCTCGGCGCCGCTCGGTTCCTCGCCGGCGACGAATACACGATCGCCGACATCGCGACCTATCCGTGGGTCGCGCGCTACGAGTGGCACAAGACCGACCTCGCGACCTTCCCGAACGTGAAGCGCTGGTTCGATGCGATCGCGGCGCGGCCCGCGGTGCAGCGGGGCATGGCGGTTCCGGGGTAAATGCAGGGCGTGCTGCGCTCCGCGCTCTCCGCGCGGCTCGAGATCCTGGAAGCCCAGCCCGAGGTCGAGACGGCGCGGCCGCCGCTGCTCTTCATCCACGGCGCGTTCGCCGGTGCGTGGACGTTCGCCGAGCATTTCCTGCCGTATTTCGCCGCCCACGGCTTTCCCGCTTATGCACTCAGCCTCCGCGGCCACGGTGAAAGCTACGGGCGCGAGGCGCTCACCTGGGCGAGCCTCGCCGATTTCGTCGAGGATCTCGACGAGACGATCGAGGCGATCGGCGAGACGCCGGTGCTCATCGGGCACTCGATGGGTGCGGTGGTCGTGATGAAGTATCTCGAGCGGGCCGAGGCGCCCGCCGCGGCGCTGATCGCGCCGGTGCCGCCGCACGGGCTGCTGCCGGCGTCGCTCACGCTGGCGATCGCGAAGCCGGGGCTGCTGGTCGAGCTGAACAACATGCTCGCGACCGGCCGGGCGTCGATGGACGTCATGCACAAGGCCCTCTTCGCCGGCCCCGTGCCGGCCGAGAAGATCGTCGAGTACTACCCGCGGTTCCAGAGCGAGTCGCAACGGGCGATCTGGGACATGACGCTCTTCGACCTGCCGATGAGCTGGCGCATGCGCCGCCCGCCGATGCTGGTGCTGCTCGCCGAACGCGACGCGCTCTTTCCGGTCGCGCAGTCGCGCACCGGCTTCGCCGCGATCGGCCTTCGGACCGAGGTGCTCGAAGAGGTCGGGCACGCGGTCGTGCTCGAGCCAGGCTGGCAGCGTGCCGCCGACCGGCTCGTCCGCTGGCTGACCGGCGGAGGTTAGGCGCGGTTCGCTGCAACGGCCGAGCGGCCGCCGCCCGCGGCGGCGATCCGCTAGCCCTTCCGCGCGTACTTCTGCAGAAATCCGAGGATCTCGTCGAGCCGCAGCTGCGGCTCGGTCGGATCGCGCCGCGTCCCGACGACGCGGTTCATCCATGCCATGTTCTGCTCCATGCGCGCGACCACCGCCGGCCATTCGGCGGCGGTATGCCGGCGCGGATCGGGGAGCACGTGGCACTGGCCGCAGGCGAGCTTGAACGACTGGCCCGACGGCAGCTCGAGCTCGGGGTAGTGCTCCGGATCGATCGCGCGCTGGCCGTGCCGCTGCAGGTACGCGATGAGCCGCTTCTCCTCCTCCTCGGTCGGCGCCTGGACGCCCGCCATCATCTCCTTCATGAGCTCGCCCATGTTGCCGCGGCCCTTCATGCGGACCACCATGCGATCGACGATTCCCGGCCACTTCTCCGGGTTGTGCATCGCCGGGTTGGCGAGGTTGTGGCACTGGACGCAGTACCGGACCACCAGCTGCGCCCCGGGCGAGCCCGGCTCCGGGAGCTGCGCCGGCTCGAAGGTCGGCGGCAGGATGCGTTCGAGCATCGGACCGTGCGGGCTCGCCTCCCAGCGCGACCGCGCATCCTTTACCGCCTGGTCGAAGTCGGTGACCGGGGCTGCGTACGCCGCGAGCACGACGGCCGCAGCGACAGCGCCGATGATCGACCGGAGGTGCATGATTCGATTATATCGATCGGGTCACGGGCCTCCCGATTGCAGGCCGTGCTGTAAGCCCCGGGTCGCCTTGCCGACCAACGCCGAGGACACACTGTCATGACCCCAGAGAACTTCGACGCGATCATCATCGGCACCGGCCAGTCCGGCAAGCCGCTCGCCATCGCGCTCGGCAACGCCGGCTGGAAAACCGTCGTCATCGAGCGGAAGCACGTCGGCGGCACCTGCATCAACTACGGCTGCACGCCGACCAAGACGATGGTCGCGTCTGCGCGCGTCGCCTACCTCGCGCGCCGCGGGCAGGACTACGGCGTGCACGCCGGTGGCGACGTGCGCGTGGACATGGCGGAGGTGTACCGCCGCAAGCAGGGCGTCGTCGAGCAGTTCCGTAACGGCGGGCAGCGCTACCTGGAGTCGACGCCGAACGTCGAGCTCCTGTTCGGCGAGGGCAGTTTCGTCGATGCGAAGACCATACGCGTCGCGCTGAATGCCGGCGGCGAGCGCCTCCTGACGGCGCCGAAGATCGTGGTCAACACCGGCGGCCGGCCGGCGGTGCCGCCGATCCCGGGCCTCGCCGACGTCCGCTTCCTCGATTCGACGAGCATCATGGAGCTCGAGACCCTGCCGTCGCACCTGGTGGTGCTCGGCGGCGGGTACATCGGGCTCGAGTTCAGCCAGATGTTCCGGCGGTTCGGGGCGCGCGTCACCATCGTGAACCGCGACGATCGCCTGATCCCTCGCGAGGACCCCGACGTCTCCGCGGAGGTCGAGAAGATCCTGGCCGAGGACGGCATCGAAATCGTGAACCGGGCCGGCGTGACGCGCGTCGAAGGCCGCAACGGCGTGCAGCTCGCGGTCGAGACGCCCGCCGGGTCGAAGCGGATCGAAGGCAGCCACCTCCTCGTCGCGATCGGACGCACGCCGAACACCGACCGGCTGAACCTCGCGGCGGCGGGAATCGCGACCGACAAGGGCGGCTCCATCCCGGTGAACAACCGGCTCGAGACGGGCGTCCCCGGCGTCTACGCGATCGGCGACGTGAAAGGCGGGCCGGCGTTCACGCACATCTCCTACGACGACTACCGCGTCCTGCGCGCGAACTGGCTCGAGAAGCGCAGCGCCACGACCGACGGCCGGCTCGTGCCGAACACCATGTTCATCGATCCGCAGCTCGCGACCGTCGGCCTGAACGAGACCGAAGCCGCGAAGCGCGGCGTCGCCTTCAAGGTGGCGAAGATGCCGATGAGCTACGTCGCCCGCGCGATCGAGATGGACGAGACGCGCGGCTTCATGAAGGCCATCGTCGATCCGCAGACCGAGCAGATCCTCGGGTGCACGATCCTCGGCATCGAGGGCGGCGAGCTGATGTCGATGATCGAGATCGCGATGCTCGGGAAGGTGCCCTATCCGGTGCTGCAGGAGGCGATCTTCGCCCACCCGACGCTCGCCGAGTCGTTCAACAACCTCTTCGGCTACATTCAGTAAGCGAAGGGAACGGCACGGGGCAGGCCGGACGGGCGCTTACAGCGCCTGCCGGCGGTCTCCGGACCGGAAGGCGGCGAGGTCGTCCGGCACGCCGCGTCCGAACGCGATCGCCTTGAAGAGCTCGCCCATCTCCGAGGGGCTCGTGAGCTTGTTGGCAGCACCGGCGAGCGGCAGGTACCGCTTCGCGTCCTCGGCGGGTACGCGCGACATCACCTCGGTCAATCCGCAGTTCACGAGCAGCTGCGCCTGCGTCGTGTAACCGAGCAGGTCCGCGCCGGCTTCGCGCGCGGCCTCGGCGACCGCGGTGAAGTCGACGTGCGCGGTAATGTCCTGCAGCCCCGGCAGGAAGAACGGATCGTCGTGCGCGCGGTGACGGTAGTGGCACATCACCGTGCCGCGGCTCCGCTGCGGGTGGTAGTACTCGCGGCGCGGGAAACCGTAGTCGACGAAAAGCGCGACGCCGCGCTCGATCGTGCGCGCTAGGCTCGCGACGAACGCGCTCGCGACGAGCCCGATCTCGGTGGTGCAGCCCTCCCGCAGATCGAGCGCCCGCGCCGCGCGGGCGACCTCGCCGGCGGCGGGGCGATAGGCCCATTCAAAGGCTTCCCCGATGCCCACCGCGACGCCAGCCTCCTCGATCGCACCGGGCAGCGTGCGCACGACGTGGACAGGCATCGCGTCGAGCACCTCGTTACCGATGACGAAACCGGACACCGCGGGCGGAAGCCCGTTCAGCCACGCCACGCGCTCCATCAGGTGCGGCACGCGCGCAGCGAGCGTGTCGCGGCTCCGCGCGCGGAGCTCGGGCGAGAGCTCGACGATCAGATAGCGCCGCGGCAGGCGCCCAAGGCGCTCGAGTTCCTCGAGCAGCGACGCGGCGAGCGCGCCGGTGCCGGCGCCGATCTCCAGGATCTCGTCGCCGGCGGCGGCGAGCGCTTCTGCGGCGGCGCGCGCGAGCGTATGGCCGTAGAGGGCACCGAGCTCGGGCGCGGTGGTGAAGTCGCCTTCGGCGCCGAGCTTGCGAGCGCCCGCCATGTAATAGCCGAGGCCGGGCGCGTAGAGCGCGAGGTCCATGAAGCGCGCGAAGCTGATCCAGCCACCGGCACGGGCGATCTCGCCGCGGATGTGGGCGGCGACGCGCTCGCTGTGCGCGCGGGCGTCGGCGGACGGCGCTGGGAGGGAGCTCATCGGTACGGGGGAAATGGTGCGCGCATCGAGTAGAATCCGCAAATACAGCACGCCCTCTCCCACGTGCCGGGGGCGAGAGAAACCGCGTGGCGAAGGAAGCGCTTTCAGGCAAGGTGTGCCTCATCACCGGCGGCGCGAAACGCGTCGGCGCGGCGATCGCGCGGCGGTTGCACGACGCCGGCGCAAACCTGATGCTCCACTACCATTCGGCCAAGGCCGAGAGCGTCGAGCTGCAGCGCTCGCTCAACGCGACGCGCGCGAACTCCGCCGCGACCGTCCAGGCGAACCTGCTGAACGCCGCCGAGTTGCCCGAGCTCGTCCGCACCACCGTGACGCGCTTCGGACGCCTCGACGTCCTCGTCAACAACGCCTCCACCTTCTACGCGACACCGCTCGGCGAGATCAAGCTCACCGACTGGGACGATCTCATCGGCACCAACCTAAAGGCGCCGCTCTTCCTCGCGCAGGCGGCCGCGCCGCACCTCAAGACGGCGGGCGGCGCGATCGTGAACATCACCGACATCCACGCCGAGCGGCCGCTCAAAAGCTACGTCGTCTATACGATCGCCAAGGCGGGACTCGCGGGCCTCACCCGCACGCTCGCCCGCGAGCTCGGTCCGGAGGTCCGGGTGAACGGCGTCGCGCCGGGGCCGGTGCTCTGGCCCGAGGACGGTTCGTTCGACGAGCTCGCGCGCCAGCGCGTGATCTCGAGCACGCTGCTGAAGCGCGCCGGGGAACCCGAGGACATCGCGGCGGCCGTGTACTTCCTCGTCGCCGAGGCGCCGTACGTCACCGGGCAGATCATCACGGTGGACGGCGGGCGGAGCATGAACCTGTGAACGCTCCGACCGCCAGGCAGGTCCGGAAGGCCGCCTACGAGACGGGCAAGCTCGAGAAGCGCCTGCGCCGCCTCGCCGGCCAGGCAATCGCCGACTACGACATGATCCGCGCCGGCGACCGGGTGATGGTGTGCCTGTCCGGCGGCAAGGACAGCTACGGCCTGCTCGACATCCTGCTCAAGCTGCGGGAGGCCGCTCCGCTCGACTTCGAGATCGTCGCGGTGAATCTCGACCAGCGCCACCCGGGCTATCCGGAGCACGTGCTGCCGGAGTACCTCGCGCGGCTGGGGATCCCGTACCGGATCGAGGTGCAGGACACCTACTCGGTCGTGAAGCGCGTGATCCCCGAGGGCGCGACGATGTGCGGGCTGTGCTCGCGTCTGCGGCGCGGGGTGCTCTACCGCGTCGCGGGCGAGGTCGGCGCGACGCGGATCGCGCTCGGGCACCATCGCGACGACATCCTCGAGACGTTCTTTCTCAACCTCTTCTTCGGCGGCAAGCTGAAGGCGATGCCGCCCAAGCTCGCCTCCGACGACGGGCGGCACGTCGTGATCCGGCCGCTCGCGTACGTGCCCGAGGAAGACCTCGCGGCGTGGGCGGAGGTGCGGCAGTTCCCGATCATCCCGTGCAACCTGTGCGGGTCGCAGGAGAACCTGCAGCGCGCGCAGGCGAAGCAGATGCTGCGCGAGTGGGAGAAGCGCCACCCGGGTCGCGTGGAGAGCATCTTCCGTGCGCTCGCGAGCGTCGCGCCGTCGCATCTCCTCGACCGGGCGCTCTTCGACTTCGCCGGCGTTCGTGCGAACGGTGCGCCCGACGCCGACGGCGACCGGGCATTCGACGAGGAAGGCCACGGCTGACCGGCGACCGGTATACTCGCGTCCGCCGTGCGGGGTCGCAAACCCGAACCGGCGCGGAAATCGGATCAAAGGAGAGCACGAAACATGCGAAACGGAATGAGAACTGCGGCGCTCGCGCTGGCGGCGCTCGCAATGACGATACCGGCTTACGCCCAGAAGCCGGAGCACTACCAGCTTCGCGATACCCGCGATCTCGTGACGATCTGCTCCACGTCGTCCTCGGCGGCGGACTACGCCACCGCGGTCGCCTTCTGCCATGGCGTACTCGCCGGGGCCTGGGGCTACTACGTGGCATCGACTGCACCGCTCGATCGCGAGATCTGCTCGTCCGACACTACGCTCACCCGCGCGAAGGTGGCAGACGCCTTCGTCGCATGGGCCAAGGCGCGCCCGCAGTTCATGCAGGCGAGCGCGGTGGACACGCTGTTCCGGTTCGCGGCTGAAGCCTATCCGTGCAAGCGGTAGCCAGGGATACCGACTCGAGGAGATCGAAATGAATCGCGAACTGATCATCGCTTGCAGCCTCGCCGGCACGCTGGTGCTCGGCAGCTGCGCGAACATGAGCGACACGGAGCAGCGCACCCTCACCGGCGGCGCGATCGGCACCGCCGCGGGCGTCGCGGTCGGTGCGATCACCGGCGACTGGTGGTGGGCGGCGGCGGGCGCGGCCGCCGGCGCGGCGACCGGGTATCTGGTCGATCGGAACAAGCAGGCGCAGCAGCAGGCCTACGAGCGGGGCGTCCAGACCGGCAAGCAGCAGGCGACCCAGCCTCCGAAGTAAGTCGCGGCATGCTTGCGCGCGCGGCGCTCGCGCTCGCCGCTGCCGCGTTCGCCAGCGTTGCCGCGGCGCAGTACCCGGCGAAGCCGGTGCGGCTCGTCGTCCCGTTCGCGCCCGGGGGGTCGACCGACATCATCGGCCGCATCGTCGCGCAGCGCCTCGCCGAGGGCTGGGGACAGCCGGTCGTCGTCGAGAACAAGCCCGGCGCGGCGACGACCATCGGCAACGACTACGTAGCGAAATCGGCGCCGGACGGCTACACGTTGCTGCTCGCGCCGGCGCCGTTCGTCATCACCCAGTTCATCTATCCGAAGCTGCCGTACGACGGCCGACGGGACTTCGCGCCGGTCGCGCTGCTCGCGACGACGCCGTTCGTGCTCGTCGCGCATCCTGCGGTCCCTGCTGGCGACGTGCAATCGCTCGTTGCGCTTGCACGTGCCCGGCCGGGCACGATCAACTACGCCTCGCCCGGGAGTGGCAGCGTGCCGCACCTCGCGATGGAGCTCTTCAAGTCACGCGCCGGCGTGGATCTGGCTCACATCCCCTACAAGGGCGGCGGGCCGGCGGTGTCGGACGTCGTCGGCGGCCAGGTCGCGCTCCTCTTCTCGCCGCCGATCGAGGTGTCGCAGCACGTCAAGGCTGGACGGCTCAAGGTGATCGCCGCGACGACCGCGCAGCGGATCCCGGCGCTGCCGGAGGTCGCGACGATCGACGAGAGCGGTTATCGCGGCTTTGAAGTTCTCACCTGGTTCGGCGTGTTCGTCCCTGCGGCCACGCCGCGGGACGTCGTCGGCCGGATCGCCGCCGAGCTCGCGCGCGTGCTCGAGGCGCCGGAAGTGCGAGAGAAGCTCGGGGGGCAAGGAGCCGAAGTTGCCTTCCGGGGGCCGGACGACTTCGGCCGCTTCCTGGCCGGTGAGTACGAAAAATGGGCGGCGGCGGTAAAAGCAGCAGGGGTGAAGCTGGACTGAGCTGTCGCTAAGTCGTTGAGAAGTCTGGAATTGGATGAATCGGGCGCAATCCGAGATTATCAATTCCGTATTGTCAAACTCAATTTGTCATGGCATTCTCGGTGCCATGAATTGCGCCGAGCACCTCGTCACCCTCTTCGGCAGCCAGGCCGAAGTTGCCCGCCGCCTCCAGCTCGACCGCGCGGTGGTCAACAACTGGGTGAAGTCGGGCTACGTCCCGTCGCGCTGGGCGATGGAGATCGAGCGCATCTCCGGCGGCCGCATCGCGGCCGTCGACATCCTCAACGAAGCCGCGGCGAAGAAACCCGTCCGCGTGAAATCCCGGCCCGAGGGCGCCTTCCTCGGGTCGTCCATCCCAGGGAGCGACACCATGGAAGACTTTGCACCGGCGAAGCGCATCTTCTCGTTCCACCCGCCGCAGCGCACGCTGATGGGCCCGGGCCCGACCGAGATCCATCCGCGCGTGCTCACGACGATGAGCCAGCCGGCGATCGGCTATCTCGACCCGGTCTTCGTCGAGATGATGGAGGAGCTGAAGAGCCTGCTCCGCTACGCCTACCAGACGAAGAACCCGCTCACCTTCCCGATCTCCGGTCCGGGCTCGGTCGGGATGGAGTACTGCTTCGTCAACATGGTCGCGCCGGGCGACAAGGTCGTCGTCTGCCGCAACGGCGTCTTCGGCGGCCGGATGCTCGAGAACGTCGAGCGCTGCGGTGGCGTGCCGATCATCGTCGACGACGAATGGGGCACCCCGGTCGACCCGAACAAGGTCGAGGACGCGCTGAAGAAGAATCCCGACGTACGAGTCGTGGCGTTCGTGCACGCGGAGACGTCGACCGGCGTCCAGTCCGACGCGAAGCTCATCACCGAGATCGCGCACAAGCGCGATGCGCTCGTGATCGTCGACGCGGTCACCTCGCTCGGCGGCTCGCCGGTCAAGGTCGACGAGTGGGCGATCGACGCGATCTACTCCGCCAGCCAGAAGTGCCTCTCGTGCACGCCCGGGCTCTCGCCCGTGTCGTTCTCCGAGCGCGTGGTCGACTACGTGAAAGCGCGCAAGGACAAGATCCACAGCTGGTTCATGGACATGAACCTGCTGCTCGGCTACTGGAACGCGGGCACCCGCACTTATCACCACACCGCGCCGACCAACTCGCTCTTCGCCCTGCACGAGGCGCTGCTGCTCATCCGCGAGGAGGGGCTGGAGGATTCGTGGGCGCGCCACCAGCGGCATCACCTGGCGCTGCGCGCGGGCCTCGAGGCGATGGGCCTCAAGTTCCTGGTCAAGGAGCCGCACCGTCTGCCGCAGATGAACGCGGTGCTCTGCCCCGATGGCGTGGACGAGGCGGAGGTGCGGAAGACCCTGCTCGAGGAGTTCAGCCTCGAGATCGGCGCCGGCCTGGGGCCGCTGAAAGGGAAAATTTGGCGTTTCGGGATCATGGGCTACTCGTGCCGGCCCGACAATGTCATGCTCTGCCTTGCGGCGCTCGGATCGGTGCTCTCGGACATGGGGTTGCCGGTGCACGTGGGCGATGCCGAGGCCGCTGCGCATCAGGCCTACGCCTCGATGCACGCGAAGGCTGCACAGCTCAAACAGCAAAAGAAGGAGCGCGCCGCAGCGTAGTCCCGCGCCGCGGGGCGCGGAAGGGTTGAGGGGTGACGGACGCGACACGCAACCTTGCGATCCTCTTCGCCGACGTGAGCGGCAGCACGACGCTCTACGAGAAGCTCGGCGACCGCGCCGCGCTCGCCGCGGTGGAATCGGTGCTCGAAATCCTCAAGCGCGCGGTCGCCACCAACCGCGGACGCGTCGTCAAGACCATCGGTGACGAGGTGATGGCGGTGTTCGAGACCGCCGACGCCGCGTTCCAGGCCGCGGTCGACATGCAGGCCAAGACCGACGAGATGCCGGCGATCGGCTCGGTGAAGCTCGGCATCCGCATCGGCTTTCACGCCGGGCCGGTGCTCGAGGAGCGCGGCGACGTCTTCGGCGACGCGGTCAACACCGCCGCCCGCATGGCGGGTCTCGCCAAGTCCGGCCAGATCATCACGAGCGGGCCCACGGTGGACGCGCTCTCGCCGATGCTTCGCGACACTACGCGCGACCTCGATGCGCTTCCGGTCAAAGGCAAGCACGACGAGATCCGCGTGTCCGAGGTGATGTGGCAGGACGGTGGCGAGACGACGATGATGGCACCGCGCGGCTCGGCGCTTGCTCCGGCCCCGGTCATCCTCCGCCTCGAGCACGGCGGGCGGGTGCTGCGAATGGAGCCGAGCGGGAAGTCGGCGTTCGTCTTCGGGCGCGATCCCGGCAACGACGTGGTCATCGCCGACAAGATGGCCTCGCGCGTGCACGGCCGGATCGAGCGGCGCCGCGACCGGTTCTACTATGTGGACCTCAGCACCAACGGCACCTACGTGACGAACGAGGGTGACACCGAGCTCGTCATCAAGCGCGACCAGATCATGCTGCGCAGCCGCGGGCGGATGAGCTTCGGCCACTCGTCCACCGACCCCGAGGCGGAGGTCGTGGCGTTTTTCTTCGAGTGAGAGTGCGTGCGCCCGGCATTGCCGGGCGCACCGCTGACCAGTCGTCTCGCGCCTGACCGCCTGAGCGTCGGGCGGCCTAGATCATCAGCTTCTTGAGCGTGTCGGGGTTTTTCACCACCGACTTTAGCCGCGCCGGCGGTGCACCGTAGAGCTGCGCCGGCGGATTCGCCTCGAGCCGGCCGAGCACCGACGGATCAGCGCACGCCTTGTCGAAGGTCACGGCAACCTCCGCGGCCGAGCTCGCACCGAGCTGGAAGCACTGCTGGCCGAGCTTGGCGTTGAGCGGCTTCAACACGCCCGCGGCCACGACGTCCGGCAGCGCCCCCGACCCCGAGAGCACCATGTCGTACGCGCGTCCGCCCGATCCCGTAAGCGGAGTGGCGCCAAGGACCCCTGGCAGACTCACCACCTCGCGCGCGAGCGTCTCACCCGACACCGCGTCCGGCACCCCCTGGAAAGTGAGCCTCACGCTCTGCCCGGTCTGCTTGAAGTGCTGGAGGAAAAAGTCGCGCGAGAACTCGTCGGCGATCTTGCCGCCGATCGCCGCGAGCGCCTCTTCCTGGCTCGCCCAACTACCCACGGCCTTTGGCAGCGTGTTGTTGAAGTAGATCTCCTCACCGGTCTCGCGGTCGACGGCCTTCACCGTCCACGACGATAGCGTGAACTTGTTGATCGTCAGGCCGGAGGCGGCGAGCTTCGCCGACAGCTTCTTGATCCGCGCTTCGCCGATGACGTTGAAGTCCGGCGTCTTGGCCTTGTCGCCGGTCGCGCCGCCGTCGTCCGACCAGGTGCGGAACCCGAACGACTTGATGCGCTCCTTCAGCAGGTTCTCGGCGATCGGCGAATTCTGCGCCGGCGCATCGGGTTGATCGGCGTCGCGCACGGTGACTTTCACCGCGACCTTCGGGTCGCCGTTCTGGCGGATGAAGTCGATCCGCTCGTCGCGCGACATCTGGTTGAGCGACTTCTGCAGCGCCTTGACGTTGACCACTGCTTTGGTCGTGATCGACATCAGCCCGTCCTTGCCGAGCTGCGGCTCGCTCTCCTGCACGACGTTCGAGATGTAGCTCGCGCTCTTCGACAGCAGCTTGTCGCGGAGCGCGTCGTAGTTCTTCGCGAGCGAAGCGCTATCCAGGTATAGGCCGAGCGCCTTCTCCACCGCCTGGCTCTTCGAATCGGCGCGCAGGTCGGACTGCAGCAGCGCCTTGTCGGTCTGGTAGCGGGCGTCGCTCGGGTCGACAAGGCCGACGGCCGTCACCAGCACGGTGCCGGGCGCGCTTGCCGGCGCAGCGGGCGGGGGCGGCGGCGCGGCCGCGGGTTGTGCCGCCGGCGCCTGCGGCGCCGCGGCCACTGCCGGTGCGCTCGCGGGAGCGGACGGGCGCAGCATCATCCAGGCCGCGATCGCGATGCCGATCACCGCGACACCGCCGACGATCGCGATTGCGAGGCCTTGCGAACGGGCGGGCTTCGCGGGCGGGGGCGTGGGGGCAGGGGCTGCCGCCGCTGGCTGGCGGACGGTGCGGATCGTCGACTGGGTCGGATCGGTCTTGATGTCGATCGGTCCCTGCGCCGCGCGCTTCGTCATCGTCGCGGTGCCGACGACGGTCGCGTCGGTCGCGACCGGGGCCGCCCGCCCTTCGACCGCGGCCTTGATCGCCTCGGCGAATTCGCGCGCGGTCTGGAACCGCTCGTCGGGCCGCTTCGCGAGCGCGCGCTTGACGACGCCGTCGAACGGCCGCGGCACCTGCACGTTCAAGGTCGAGGGCGGCAGCGGCTCCTCCTGGAGGACCTTGTGCATGATGGTCGTCGCCGACCCGGAGAACGGCTTCTCGCCGGTGAGCAGCTCGTACAGGATGACGCCGGCGGAGAAGAGGTCCGAGCGCCCGTCGACGGTCTGGCCCATGAACTGCTCGGGCGACATGTAGCTCGGCGTGCCGAGGATCATGCCGGTCTGCGTGAGGTTCGACTGCTCGATCCGCGCGATGCCGAAGTCGGCGACCTTCACCGTGCCGTCCTCGAGGATCATCACGTTCGCCGGCTTGATGTCGCGGTGGACGACGCCGTTGCGGTGCGAGTAGTCGAGCGCCGCGAGCAGCTCGGTCATGATGCGCGCGAGCTGCGGCGTCGTAAACCGCGTGTGCTGCTCGAGGTACTCCTTGAGGGAGCGGCCCTTCACGAACTCCATCGCGATGAAGGTCGTGCCGGCGTCCTCGCCGAGCTCGTACACCGCGACGACGTTCGGATGAGTGAGCCGGCCGGCGGCCTGCGCCTCGCGGCGGAACCGCGTGAGGATCTCCGGCGCGTCCTCGCCGCCGAGCTGGTCGGCGCGGACCGTCTTGAGCGCGACGATGCGCTCGATGGACGGGTCGAACCCCTCGTAGACGACGCCCATCGCGCCCTTGCCGAGCTCGCGGCGGATCGTGTACTTGCCGAGTTTCGCTGGGGAGTTCATCGCGTGCTCCTCTCGCGCGCGCCCCGCCCCAAAACGCGGACGCCGGCGTTCGGCCGGCGTCCGAGCGGGCGCGGGCCTGCCTACTTGTACTTGGCGTCGATTTCCCAGACCGTCTTCTGGATCAGACGCTGGACCATCGTGTCGAGCGTGACACCGCCCTGCTGCGACTGGGAGATGCCGAGGACCGAGGTGCTGGTCGCGCCGACCTCCATCTTCTCCTCGGTGTAGCCCTGCGCGACCTGCTCGGTCGTCTCCGCGTTCATGATCTTGTAGCGCATGCCGATCACCCACACGCCGGTCGTGTCGCCGGTCTGCACCGAGCCGACCGCCGTGCCGCCGATCGCGCCGGCCTGCGCGCCGCCGCGCGAGCCGGAGAACGCGCCGAGGATGCCGGCGATCTGGCCGATTGGCCGCCCGTCGAACCCCTGCTGCGCGGCGGCAACCTGCTCGGTCTTGAGGATGTCGAACTTCACCACGTACTTCGTGGTGCGGAGCTTGCCCATGCCGAGGTAGCTGCGCGCCTTGTTCGGATCGCCGAGGTTGTACGCGAGGGTGAACTCGTTCAGCAGCGGCCCGAGGTTCGAGCGCTCGAGCACCTGGAAGTTCGCCTTCGACAGCTCGAGCTCGGCGAAGTCGGCGATGTTGTTCGATTGGACCTTCTGCACGAACGTCGCGTTGTTGCTCTTGATCTCGCCCGGGATGACGACCAGGGCCGGGCCCTGCTTGGACGCATTCGTGTACACGATCGGTCGGTACATCGTCCGGTCGGCGGCCTCGTTTGCCCGCTGCGAGGTGCCCGTGCCGGCGTTCGGATTGGCGCTGCTTTCCGAGCCCCAGGTCGGCTGGGCCTGTGCGGTGCCGGCGGCCGCCATGCCGCCGAGGATGAGAGCCGCCAGACCGACGCGTAGTGTGTTCATGGCTGATACCTCCGCAAAAAGTTCGTGCTCTGGATGTTCCGGCGCGCCAGCGGTTGCCATCGAGGCGCGCTCACTTCTTGGCCTTTGCCGCTGCGCTGACGTCCGCATTCCGGCAGTAATCGCTGTAGAGCTTCGACACGACTTCGTCCGCCTGCTCGTTGAGCAGCGTGACCGCCATCGCGCGCACGTCGGGGCCGGCGTACGAAGCGGCCGCCGCCGCCGCGTCGGCGATGTTCTTGCCGTTCGCGGACGTGAGCGTAAAGCCCATGCCGACCGAGACCTGGTTGATGCGCAGCACCGGGTTGACGCTCGACTGCGACGTGATCAGCCCGCGCATGACGAACGACGCGCCGAGCCGGCGCGAGGCCGACAGCGCCGCGTCCGGGTCGTTCTTGAAGTACGCGTCGATCTCCGCCTGCGCGATCTGCTTGCGGATCTCCTCGGGCGTGAACGTCTGCAGGCCGAGGCCGCGCAGCCGCGCGTTGATGATCTGGAAGTGCGGGCCGTAGTTCTGCTGCTGCGCGAGCACGTAGCCGTTCGACTGCTGCTCGCCGATGATCACCATGATCTTCTTGTTCTTGATCGCGTCGCGGCAGGGCGTCGAGAGGTTGTTCGCGATGCGCTGCTGGCGCGCGGCTTCGGTCGCGGCCTGCTCCTGCGCGCTGCGCTCCTGCTCCTTCGAGAAGCTGAAGCCCTGCTGCGCGGTCGTGCCGAGCGGCAGGAACGCGGCAACGGTCAGCGCGATGCGCGCGCAATGCCTGGCCGAACCCCGGTGCATGGTGACGACGAGCTCTCCCCAAACTCCAACGCTATTACATCGCATCCTGCGCTGCCATAGCCATCTTTTACTAGCCCGATCGGCTATGCGGCTCGCGCGTCGAACCCTCGACAGAGTTTGGAGCGTCGGCGCTCAGGGCCGGTAGATCACTGCCGGTGGGACGTAGCCCGGCGGCTGGATGTAGGCCCCCTGCGGCGTCGGCACGACGTAACCGGTTCCACCCGGTCCGACGATGACCGATCCGCCGGTGCCGGTCGGCGCGATCACGGTCGTGCCGGGGTTGGGACCGCCGATGATCGTCGTTCCGCCGACGGGATTCGGACGGATCAGGGTGGGGGTGCCGTAGCCGGGCGTGATGATCGCGGTGCCGCCGGCGTTGTTGGGCACGATGTAGGTTGGCGGATTGCCGGGGGTGACGACCCCGGTGCCCCAGCTGTTCTGCGGGGTGATCACGTAGCCCGGCTGCACCACCTGCCCGGGATGGACGATCACGGCACCCGCGCCTCCCATCGGTGCGCCGGCCGGGGCGCCGACCAGCGGCGCGCCCACGGGCGGGGCACCTATGAGCGGCGCGCCCATGGGGGGCGCGCCGACCAGTCCCGGCGGTGCCGCGGGCGCCATGGGATCGACGATGACCATGGTGCCCTGCGCCGAAACGACCAGCGGCAGGGCGGCCACGACGGCGACGAGCGTTGCGAGGGGGGAGAGCAGCGCGCGCATGACGATCTCCTCAGGGTGTGGCGGTCAGCCTACGCCTCGGTCCCCGAGGCGGCAAGCACCGCGCGCGCGTGCGCCGGAATATCGGCACGCTCCCGTCCCGCCGTCGGCGCGCGGAACCTACTGCCAGCCGCCCCGCTCGAGCCAGGCGGCGATTCCCGCCCCCCCGTCCGGCCGCGCGATCAGATGCCCCTGCGCTTCGTCGCAGCCGAGCCGCCGGACCATCGCGAGCGCGTCGGCGCGCTCGACGCCCTCGGCCACGACCCGCAGGCCGAGGTCGTGGGCGAGATTGATCGTCGAGCGGACGATCGACGCGTCGCGGACGTTCGCCGTCATCCCGCTGATGAACGAGCGGTCGATCTTGAGCGCCTCGAGCGGCAGCTGCTTCAGATAGGCGAGCGACGAGAAGCCGATGCCGAAGTCGTCGACGCTGAAGCCGATGCCGAGCGAGTGCAGGCGCTCGATCGTCTCGAGCGCGCGCTCCGGATCGGTCGCCATCGCGCTCTCGGTGATCTCGAAGGCGATGCCGGCACCCGGTACCTCGTAGCGCTCGAGGATGCGGCGCGTCTCGGCGACGAAGCCCTGGTCGATCAGCACGCGCGTCGAGAGATTGACCGCGATCCGCAGGCGCAGGCCGCGCGCGTTCCACCCGCGCCACTGCGCGGCCGCGTCGCCGAGCACCTTGAGGGTCAGCCCGCGGATGTGGTCGCCCATCTCCGCTAGCGGGATGAACTCGTCGGGCGCGACCTCGCCGTACTGCGAGTGGCGCCAGCGCGCGAGCGCCTCGACCCCCGCCACCGACCGGTCGGCGAGCCGCGCGATCGGCTGATACTCGACGTACACATCGCCGTTGCGCGACCGCTTCGCCGAGCGCGTTCGCGAGCGCGAGCCGGCGCGGCGAATAGCGGTCGAGGGCAGCGTCATACACCGATGCGTGCAGCCGCTTGCGCTTCGCCTCGTACATCGCGATGTCCGCGCACCGCATCAGTGCCGAGGCGTCGAGGCCATGCGTGGGCGCGAGCGATGCGCCGACGGACGCGTCGATGCCGAGCCTGAGGCTTCCCACCTCGAACGGCTCGCGCAGGCTCGCGATGACCTCGTTCGCGATCGCTGTGGCGGCGCCCGCGTCGGAGCAGCGGCGCACGATCACCGCGAATTCGTCGCCGCCGAGCCGCGCGAGCTCTGCGCCGCGGCGCTCGAGCAGCGGCTGGAGGCGCGGGCCTATCAGCTTGAGCAGCTGGTCGCCGGCGAAGTGGCCGAGCGAGTCGTTGATCTCCTTGAAGTGGTCGAGGTCCATCATCATGAGCGCGAGGCCCTCGCCGGTCTGCCGCGAGATCTCGAGCGCCGCGCCCAGCCGTTCGGCGAGCCACTTGCGGTTCGGCAGGCCGGTCAGCGGATCGTGGCGCGCCTGGAACTCGAGCGCCTGCACCGCCTCCTTGCGGCGGGTGATGTTCCGCCAGGTGCTCCACAGCGCGACGAGCTGGCCATCGGTCGTGACGCCGATCATCGAGCCGAGGAGCCAGAGCGTCGCGCCGTCGACGCCGACGAGATCGATCTCGTACTCGCTGAACCGGTAGCCGGCGCGGATCCACTCGGTCAGCACCTTCTCCGCCGCGTCGGACCGGACCAGCGACTCGAGCGTGCGGCCGATGAGCGGGTTCGGCGAGGCGGCGCCGAGAAGCTTCGCGAGCGACGCGTTCGCCTCGGCGACGACGCCGTGCCGGCGGATGTGGGCGACCTGATCCTCGACCGGCGCCTCGAGCGAGACCGGCGGCGAGATCTCCACGCGCAGGATCCCCTCGGTCGAGAGGCTGACGAAGGTGCGATAACGCTCCTCGCTGCGCGCGAGCCGGTCCGCGAGCCGCGCGCGCGCGCCGGCGTCGAGCGCCATCGCGGCGAGGTCGGCGATCGACGCCGCGTAGATCTTCTCGTCGATCAGCCACGGGCGCGGCGGTCCGACGTGCTCGTGACAGACGACGCCCACCAGGCGCCCGTCGTGGCGGATCGGAGCCTCGAGCATCGCGCCGATGCCGAGCGGGGCGAGATAATCGGCAGCGAGCTCGGCGGTGCGCGGGTCGCGGTGCGCGTCCGAAGCCGCGACCGCACGGCCGGTCTCGAGCGCGCGGAAGTACGCCGGGTAGGCGCCCGCCTCGAGCGACGCGCCGGCCATGTGCTGGCGGAGGCTCCGCCGATAGAGGTTGTGACAGCGGATATAGGTGCGGGACTCGTCGAACAGCCACACGCTCGTGCGTTCGATCTCGAGCGTGCGCCCGGCAACCTCGGTGATGCGGCGGAACGCCTCGTCGACCGGGAGCTGGGTGATGCGATCCTCGGCGAGGAGCTGGAGGAGGCCCGCCTGCTGCCGGCGCATGCGGCGCTCGGTCACCACCGTCGCCGACACTTCCTGCATCGTGCCGACGATGCGGATCGGCTGGCCGACGGCGTCGCGGAGCACCCGCCCCTTGGCGGTGAACCAGCGAGCGCTCCCGTTCACGTCGAGGACGCGGAACTCGAGGTCGGTCTCGCTGCCGTTTGCCGCGACCGCGCCGATCGCCGCTTCGACCCGCACGCGGTCGGCGGGCAGCAGGCGAGTGAGAAACGTCTGGCTCGTGCCGTCGAAACCGCGGCTCGGATAGCCGAGCAGCGCCTCGAGGTGCGGCGAGAGGACGAGGTCGCCGGTCGCGAGGTGCCACTCCCACAGCCCGATGCCGCCGGCGAGCAGCGCGGTCTGCACGAACCCCTCGGGCGCGCCGCCGAGAACGTCAGACGAAAGGCCGGGGCCGGAGGTGTGCGTCATGTTGCGCTGTAGCGTCGGCCGCGAGGATTCCC
Organism: uncultured beta proteobacterium; assembly: GCA_963789885.1. Taxonomy (GTDB): domain Bacteria; phylum Pseudomonadota; class Gammaproteobacteria; order Burkholderiales; family SG8-39; genus DATEDA01. The sequence goes on from CAWBNB010000071.1 coordinate 91,603, forward strand.
GATTTTGGGGCGCCCGCGTGCATGCCGACACTAGACCGTTCGGCCTAGCGACGATCGGTCTTCGGTTCGAGGTGGATCAATGATCGGTTTCCGCTCCGGTAATGAAATCGCTCGCGCTCGATATGTGGCACCATGGCGCGCACTCGACCAGTGCGCGACCGCGCGTGAGAGGCGACGCGCCACGGTGGTGCGCATGAGCGCGCGGTACATGTACGGCGCGCTCGCCGCGGGCAGTTAGCGCCCGCGCCGTGTACGGCGCGGCTTCGGCGCCTCGCGCGAGGGCAGCGGCAGCGCGGTCTGGTACTTCACCTGCTTCAGCGCGAAGCTCGACTTGATGTTCCCCACGCCGGGCACGCGCGAGAGGAAGTCGAGGATGAACCGCTCGAACGCTTGGACGTCGGGCACGACGACGCGCAGCAGATAGTCGGCGTCGCCGGTCATCAGATAGCACTCCATCACCTCCGGCCGGGCGCGGATCGCCTTCTCGAACGCCTCGAGCGCCGGCTCGATCTGCTTCTCGAGCGTCACCTGCACCAGCACGCTTACCGTGAGCCCGAGCTTCACTGGGTCGAGCAGGGTGACGTAACGCCGGATCAGCCCGCTCTCCTCGAGCCGCCGCACGCGCGCGAGGCAGGGCGAGGGCGAGAGGTTCACCGCGCGCGCGAGCTCGACGTTCGAAAGGCGCGCGTCCTCCTGCAGGCGGTCGAGGATCCGGCGGTCGATCGCGTCGGGCAGCTCGGTCGGCATGATCGTTGGTCCCGATGGCTCTGGACAGCAGATTATGCTGCGAAGACCCAGATCCGTCAGGCGCTTCGGAAGCACATGCTCGGCGGGGCGGAATATCATTCCCAGTTTGCCCCGCAACCGGCAGGTCCGTCATGACTCAGCTCTACGAAATCGCGCCCTGGGCGTTCTGGCGCGTCACCCCGCCCGATCTCGATCCGGTCGAGACGCGCGAGTGGCTCGAAGCGTTCGACGCGCTCGTCGAGGCGGAGGGAGCCGACCGCGCGACGTTCCTCCTCAAGCGGCTGCTCGACCGGGCGCGCGCGAAGCGCGTCAAGCTGCCGCCGGTCTTCAACACCGCGTACAAGAACACGATCGCGCTCGAGGACCAGCCGCAGTTTCCGGGCAACCTCGAAGTGGAGCAGCGCCTGGCGTCGATCATCCGCTGGAACGCGCTCGCGATGGTCGTGCGCGCGAACCGCGAGCACGCGGAGCTCGGCGGGCACATCGCGAGCTACGCCTCGGCCGCGGATCTCTTCGAGGTCGGCTTCAACCATTTCTTCCGCGCCGGCGGCACGGGGGAAGGGAAGGGGTCCCCGGGTACTCGAAGCGGCGACCTCGTGTACTTCCAGCCGCATTCGGCGCCGGGGGTGTACGCGCGCGCGTTCCTCGAAGGCCGGTTGAGCGAGGAACGGCTGGAGCACTATCGCCGTGAAGTCGGGGGCGCCGGCCTGTCGTCGTACTGCCACCCGTGGCTGATGCCCGACTTCTGGCAGTTCCCGACCGGGTCGATGGGCCTCGGCCCGATCAACGCGATCTACCAGGCGCGCTTCATGCGCTACCTCGAGAACCGCGGAATCCTAGCGACTGCGGGGCGCAAGGTGTGGGCGTTCGTCGGCGACGGCGAGATGGACGAGCCGGAGTCGCTCGCCGCGCTTTCGCTCGCCGCGCGCGAAGGACTCGACAACCTGATCTTCGTGGTCAACTGCAACCTGCAACGGCTCGACGGGCCGGTGCGCGGCAACGGCTCGGTGGTCCAGGAACTCGAGGGACTCTTCGCCGGCGCGGGCTGGAACGTGGTGAAGCTGATGTGGGGCTCCGACTGGGACCCGCTCTTCGCGCGCGACAACGACGGCGTGATCCTCAAGCGGCTGCACGAGACGGTCGACGGCGAGTTCCAGACCTACGCCGCGACCGACGGCCGCTTCAACCGCGAGCACTTCTTCAACAAGTATCCGGAGCTGAAGGCGATCATCGCCCACATGTCCGACGAGGACATCGATCGCCTGCGCCGCGGCGGCCACGATCCGGTGAAGATCTACGCCGCGTATCGCGCGGCGGTCGCGCACCAGGGCCAGCCGACGGTGATCCTCGCCAAGACCAAGAAGGGTTACGGCATGGGCCACTGGGGCCAGGGCAAGATGGGCACCCACCAGCAGAAGAAGCTCGACGACGACGCGCTGAAGGATTTCCGCGACCGCTTCGCGCTGCCGCTCTCCGACGACGACGTCGTGTCGCTCCGGCTGTACAAGCCTGCCGACGACGCGCCCGAGATGAAGTACCTGCACGCGCGCCGGCAGGCGCTCGGCGGCTTCCTGCCCGCGCGCTCGTCGCAGGCGCCGGAACTTGCGGTGCCGCAGGACGCGTTCGCGCGGATGCTCGAGGGCACGCGCGACCGTGAGCAGTCGACGACGATGATCTTCGTGCAGCTGCTCGCGCAGCTGCTGCGCGACCCGGCGCTCGGCAAGCACGTCGTGCCGATCGTCGCCGACGAGGCGCGCACCTTCGGCATGCAGTCGCTGTTCCGCCAGATCGGCATCTACTCGTCGTCGGGGCAGCTCTACGAGCCCGAGGATCACGACGAGCTCCTGTATTACAAGGAGGCCCAGGACGGCCAGATCCTCGAGGAGGGCATCACCGAAGCGGGGGCATTGAGCTCCTGGATCGCGGCCGCGACGAGCTACAGCTCGCACGGCGTGCCGATGCTGCCCTTCTACATCTTCTACTCGATGTTCGGCTTCCAGCGCGTCGGCGACCTCGCGTGGGCCGCGGCCGATTCGCGCGCGCGGGGATTTCTGCTGGGTGCGACGGCCGGCCGCACCACGCTGTCGGGCGAGGGGCTGCAGCACCAGGACGGAACGAGCCACCTCATCGCGTCGACGATCCCGAACTGCCGCGCCTACGACCCGTGCTACGGCTACGAGCTCGCGCTGATCGTGCAGGACGGCACGCGCAGGATGCTGGAAGCGCAGGAGGACGTCTTCTACTACGTGACCGTGATGAACGAGAACTACGCGCATCCGGCGATGCCGGCGGGCGCCGAAGAAGGTGTTCTCAAGGGCATGTACCTGCTCCAGCCGCGGGCGGGCGCGCAAGTCCAGCTCCTCGGCAGCGGCGCGATCCTGCGCGAGGTGACCGCGGCTGCCGAGACGCTCGAGCGCGAGCACGGCATCGCGGCGAACGTCTGGAGCGTCACGAGCTGGACCGAGCTGCACTGGGACGGCATGGCATGCGAGCGCGCCCGCCGGCTCGAGGGCGCGACGGTCCCGTCGTGGATCGAGCGCTCGCTCGCCCCGACCGTCGGGCCGATCGTTGCCGCGAGCGACTACGTTCGGGCGGTGGCCGATCTCCCGCGGCCCTACATCCCCGCCGGGAGGGCGTACACCGCGCTCGGCACGGACGGCTTCGGGCGCAGCGACACGCGCGCCGCGTTGCGCGCCTTCTTCGAAGTCGACCGGGATGCGATCGTGACCGCCGCGCTCGCCGCGCTCGGAAGGAAAGGGGCCGCGGCGGCTTCGCCGCCGCCCTGGAGCCGGTAGGCCCTGCTTCAGGGCGTGGGCGGCCCCTTCAGCTCGACGACGTTGCCCTCGGGGTCGTGGACGTAAATCGACGGCCCGGTGCCGTCGGCGCCGAACCGCGCTTTGACTTCACCGAACCGCGCCCCGTGCGCCCGCAGGTGCGCCTCGATGGTGGCCTGGTCGAACGCCTCGATCCGCAAGCACACGTGATCGACGTTCCGACCCTCCGCGCCGGGCGCTGCGCCGCCGACACGGCCGAGCGGGCCGTCGACCGGCACGAGGTCGATCTGCGACCGGCCCGCCCGCAGGTGCACGAGGCCGAGGTCGTCGCGACGCCGCTCGACCGTGCAGCCGATGACGCCGCAGTAGAAGTCGATCATCCGCTCGAGGTCCCTGACGCGGAGGACCACGTGGTCGATCTCCCGGATCGTGATCATGGCGCGCGCATTGTCCACCGGTCGGCCGGCCGGCGCCAGCGGTCGCGCGAAAGGGGCACCGACGGTGGCTGGCATAATCGCGCGCTTTCGCGCGCGCTCTCCATGTCCGCTCGTACCAACACCTGGCTGCTGCCCTTCGCGCTCTTCGGCGTCGCGGTCTCCCTCGGCGCGGGCCACGTTTCCGCGCGGCTCGCCTTCGCGAACGACGTGAACGTGATCACCGCGGCAACGGTGCGCTCGGTGTGCGCCGGGCTGCTGCTGCTCGGGTTGCTGCGGTTCCGCCGCGAATCCGTGCTGCCGCTGCCAAGGGCGTTCAAGTCGACGATCGTGCTCGGGGTGCTGATCGCGGCGCAGACCGTCTGCATCCAGGTCGCGGTCGCGCTGATGCCGGTCACGCTCGCGATCCTGGTCTTCTACACTTACCCGTTCATCACCGGGGTTGCCGCGAGCCTGCTCGGTGACGAACGGTTCACGCCGCGGCTCGCCGTCGCGCTCGTCGCCGCATTCGCGGGGCTCGCGCTGGTGCTTGGGGTCGAGCCGCAGCCGGTCAGCGTCTGGGGATTCCTCGCCGCGCTCGGCGCCGCCGCCACGTTCTCGGCAGCGATGGTCCTGACGCCGCGCCTTGCGCCGGGGCTCAGCACGCCGCTGCGCACGTTCTTCATGCTCGCTACCACTGCGACGATCTTCGTCGCGGCGTCGGCTGCGACGCAGGCGTTCCACCTGCCCGCGACCGCGGCGGCCTGGACCGGGCTCGCCGGCCTCACGCTCGGCTATTCGCTCGGGATCACCGGCCTCTTCCTGCTGCTGCCGCGGCTCGGGGCGGTCCAGACTTCCATCGTGCTCAATCTCGAGCCGGTTGCGGTGGCCGCGATCGCGTGGACCGCGCTCGGCGAAGCACTGACGCTGCTGCAGATCGTCGGCGCAGTCGTCGTCGTCGTCACCGTGATTCTCTTCCGCGCCACCGCACGCCAGTCTTGACGCAATGAACGGTCCCGACCCCAGGCCGCGTCGATCCGAATGGCACGGTGCGGCACTCGGCGTGCTCGCGACCGTATTCGCGTGCAACCTCCTCGGCCGCGGCAGCGCCGAAACCTATACCGTGTTCTTGAAGCCGCTCGAGCGCGAGTTCGGATGGTCGCGCTCGCAGCTCACCGGTGTTTATTCGCTGTACCTGCTGGTCGGAGGCTTTCTCGCGCCGTTCGTGGGCACGCTCTTCGACCGCGTCGGTCCGCGTGCGGTCTACGCCACCGGGCTCGCGACGATCGCGGCGGCGTTCCTCCTCGGCAGCATCCTCACGGAGGTCTGGGAGTACTACCTCTATGCCGGCGCGATGATCGGCGTCGGGGTCGCGCTCGTCGGCATGGTGCCCGCGTCCGGTCTGCTGATGCGCTGGTACCAGACGCGGCTGTCGGCGGCGATCGGGATTGTGTTCGCCGCCGCCGGGCTCGGCACGCTGCTCTTCGTGCCGTCCGCGCAGGTGCTGATCTCGCACTTCGATTGGCGGACGACCTATCGCGTCCTCGGATTCGCGATCCTCGCGCTGGTCCCGCTGATGCTGCTCGGCTTGCCGTGGCGCACGTTCGCCGCAGGCCATCCCGCGTATCACCGCCGGGTCCGCGAGCGGCCGCACGGCGAGGGCTGGACGCTCGCGGCCGCGCTGCGGACGCCGACGTACTGGGGCCTGTGCGCGATGTTCTTCTTCACGTCGGTCGGGATGTTCAGCGTGATGCCGCAGGCCGTCGTGTATCTGATCGATGCCGGTTTCGCGCCGGTCACCGCGGCGACTGCGTACGGCGTCATCGGCATGCTCTCGGTCGCCACGCTCGCCGGGATCGGCTTCGTGGCGGCGCGCTTCGGCTACCGGCGGACGGTGACCGCGAGCTTCGTCGGCAGCGGCCTCGGCATGACGGCGATGCTGACGCTCGGCTTCTACCCGGTCGCGTGGCTGCTGGTCGTGTACGTGGTCGTGTTCGGCGCCTGCCAGGGGGCCCGCGGGCCGATCATCTCGGCGATCTGCACGGCCAAGTTCGCCGGTCCGCGGGTCGCGACGATCTACGGCACGATGTACGCGACGAACTCGATCGGCGCGGCGATCGGGTCGGCGGTCGGCGGCCTCCTTCACGACGTGACCGACGGGTACGTCGCCGTGTTCGCGTTTGCGCTCACCGCGCTCGTCTGCGCCGCGACGCCGATGTGGGTCGTGCGCGAGCTACGGGACTTCCGCTAGGCGCGAGCCGACGTCAGTTCGTGCCCGGCCGCTTCAGCGAGCGCCGCATGGGTCGAAGTCTTCAGTTCTGCTCCCCAAGCATGGGCTCCGCCCGCCGCGTCGTGAAGCACGCGCGATCGCCGCGGTCCAACGGGAATCAGGCCCGGGGTGTGGGTGCCCCGCGGCGCGCGCCCGCGCGTACGCTGCGCTCCGCCCGGGCGCCCAGCCCGGCGAGGTACTGGTCGACCATCCGCTCGGCCTCGCGCGCGAGCGGGAAGTACTTGGGGTCGAGCAGCCAGTTGCTGATGAGCCCGTCGACCAGCGCATGCAGCCCGACTGCGGCGCTGCGCGCGCGCACGCCGGCGGGGAGGAGTCCGCGACGGATCGCGTTGCGGACGCCGCGCTCGATCTCGCCCAGGCAGTCCGCGCGCATCTCGACGTAACGGTCGCGGACGCGCGCCATCTCGTCCACGTACTCGCACTTGTGGCAGACGATCTCGAACACCCGCCGCGTCTGCGCGTCGTCGGTGGTCTTGCGCAGCACCGTGACCATGCAGCGGCGGATGTAGCCGAGCGGATCGGTGAGCGCGTCGTCGCCCGAGCGCCCGACCATCTCTTCCATCGGCAGCGTCACGCGCGCGAGCATCGCGGCGAAGAGATCGGCCTTGTTCCGGAAGTGCCAGTAGATCGCGCCGCGCGTGACGCCCGCTGCGGCGGCGATGTCCTCGAGCGACGGACGCGTGGCGCCGCGGCGGCTGAATACCCGTTCCGCCGCGTCGAGAATGCGGTTGCGCGTCGCCAGCGCCTCCGCCTTGGTGCGTCTCGCCATTCCTTATCCCGCCATTTCCCTACTGCCTGTAATGGTTCGCGCACCGATACGGTGCGGGCGCGCATCGCGCCCACCCTGGTTCACGCAGCCCGGACTTTACATACATTCACCCATGTATGTAAACTGCCGCACCAAGAATATCGGGGCCTCCACCGCTTGTGCGCGCCCGTCACCACCAGGGGTTTCGAAATGACGCGTCACACCGCCGCCTCGCTGCGTGCGTCCGCGCAGCGCATCGTTCCCGCCGCCTTCGCGGCGGCGCTCGCCGCCTGCGGACAGGCGGGGAGCCAGCCGCACGGCCAGATGCCGCCGCCCGAGGTGTCGGTGGTCGTCGCCGAGGAGAAACGTCTGCCGGTCGTCTACGAGTACACCGCGCAGACCGCGGGCTATCGTGAGGTCGAGGTGCGCGCGCGCGTCACCGGCATCATGCTCAAGCGGAACTACCGCGAGGGCGAGGCGGTGAAGCGCGGCCAGTCGCTGTTCCAGCTCGACCCGTCGCCCTTCCAGGTGACGCTCGCACGGGCCGAGGCCGATCTCGCGACCGCCGAGGCGAAGCAGGCGCAGGCGACGCGCGATGCCGAGCGCATGAAATCGGTGATCGACATCAAGGCGGTGAGCCGCAAGGAGTACGACGACTCGGTGTCGGCGGCGCAGATCGCGGCGGCGGAAGTGAAGGGAGCGCGGGCGCGCGTCGCCGAAGCGAAGCTGAACCTCGAGTGGACGCGGGTCGAGTCGCCGATCAACGGCGTCTCGAGCCGCTCGCTCCGCTCCGAGGGCACGTTCGTGTCGGGCCCCGACGTCCTGCTCACGACGGTGACCCAGACCGATCCGATCTACGTCATCTTCGGCATCCCGGAAAGCGAGCTCCTGCGCATCCGGCGCGACGTGGACGCGAAGCGCCTGCAGCTTCCGGTGGACGGACGCTTCGACGTGACGGTCACCGTCGCCGACGGCACCGTCTACGGCAAGCCCGGCAAGATCGATTTCACCGACGTGCGCGTGAACACGAGCACCGGGACGGTGGAGGCGCGCGCCGAGCTGCCGAACACGGGCGGCGCGCTGCGGCCGGGCCAGTTCGTGCGCGCGCGGCTCGCCGGTGCCGTGCGTCCGACGGCGATCACGATCCCGCAGCGCGCGGTGCTGGAGGGGCCGCAGGGCAAGTTCGTCTACGTGGTCAGCGCCGAGGGCAAGGCCGAACCGCATCCGGTCCAGGTCGGCGAGTGGGCCGGCGACGGGTGGGTCATCGACTCCGGAGTCGCGGCGGGCGACAAGGTGATCGTCGACGGCGTGATGAAGATCGGCCCCGGTGCGCCGGTGCGGATCGCCGCGCCCGCGCAGCCCGGCGACCAGAAGCCGCCAGCCGCCGCGCCGGGCGCGGCGAAGAGCGACGCGAAGAAGTAACGGCCGCCCATGTTCTCCCGCTTCTTCATCGACCGGCCGATCTTCGCGGCCGTCCTCTCGATCTTCATCGTCATCGCCGGCCTCGCGGCCATGCGCGTGCTGCCGGTCGGCCAGTACCCCGAGATCGCCCCGCCGGTGGTCACCGTCCGGGCGGTCTATCCCGGCGCTTCGGCGGAGACGCTCGAGCAGACCGTGGCGGCGCCGATCGAGAACGCCATCACCGGCGTCGAGGACATGCTGTACATGAGCTCGACGTCGGCGGCGAACGGCCTGGTGCAGATCCAGGTGACGTTCAACATCGGCGCCGACGTCGACAAGGCGGCGCTCAACGTCAACAACCGCGTGAAGCAGGCCGAGGCGCGGCTGCCGCTGGAGGTGCGCCGCCAGGGCGTCGTCGTCGAGAAGGGCTCGTCGGCGTTCCTGCAGGTGATCGCCTTCTCCTCGCCCGACGGCCGCTACGACGGCCTCTTCATCTCGAACTACGTGACGCTCAACGTGCTCGACGCGATCAAGCGCATTCCGGGCACGACCAACGTCCAGATCTTCGGCGCCAAGGACTACGCGATGCGGATCTGGGTCAGGCCCGACCGCTTGTCGCAGCTCAAGCTCACCACCGCCGAGGTCGTGCAGGCGATCACCGAGCAGAACGCGCAGTTCGCCGCCGGCAAGATCGGCCAGCCGCCGATCGGACCGTCCCAGGAGCTCGTCTACACGATCACCGCCAAGGGCCGGCTCGCGGACGTCGCCGAGTTCGAGAACATCGTCGTCCGCTCGAACCCGGACGGCTCCAACCTCCGCCTGAAGGACGTCGCGCGCGTCGAGCTCGGCTCGAAGGACTACGAGTTCATCGGCCGCGTGAACGGGCGCGAAGCGACGCTGGTCGGGGTCTTCCTCCAGCCGGGCGCGAACGCGCTCGAGGTGGCGCGCAACGTGAACGAGACGGTCGCCGAGCTCGCGACGCGGTTTCCGGACGGGCTGAGCCAAGCGGTCGTCTACGACACCACGCGGTTCGTCAAGGTGTCGATCCGGGAAGTGGTGTTCACGCTCGGCGAGGCGATGATCCTCGTCTTTCTCGTCGTATACCTCTTCCTGCAGAGCTTCCGCGCAACCCTTATCCCGCTGCTCGCGGTGCCGGTGTCGCTGATCGGCACCTTCGCCGGCCTGCTCGCGCTCGGCTACTCGATCAACACGCTGACCCTCTTCGGCATGGTGCTCGCGATCGGCATCGTCGTCGACGACGCGATCGTGGTGCTCGAGAACGTCGAGCGGATCATGCACGAGGCGCACCTCTCGGCGCGCGAGTCGGCGATCAAGGCGATGCAGGAAGTGACGAGCCCGATCATCGCGATCGTCCTCGTGCTGTGCGCGGTGTTCGTCCCGATCGCGTTCCTCGGCGGTCTCACCGGCGAGCTGTACCGCCAGTTCGCGGTCACCATTTCGATCGCGGTGATCATCTCTGGCATCGTCGCGCTGACGCTGACGCCGGCGCTCTGCGTGCTGATCCTCAAGCGCGGCCGGCTGCAGCCGAACCGCTTCTTCCGCTGGTTCAACGACTGGTTCGGGCGCGTGACGACCCGCTATTCGCACGGCGTCGCCTGGATGGTGCGGCGCGCGGCGCTCGGCATGGTGCTCTTCCTCGGCATGGTCGCGCTCGCCGTCGGGCTGTGGCGGATCACGCCGGGCTCGCTCGTACCCGACGAAGACCAGGGCTACTACATCGCGGCGGTCATCCTGCCCGACGGCGCGACGCTCGAGCGCACCGACCGGGTCGTCGGCGAAGTGGTCGACATCATCAAGTCGAACCCTTACAACGAGAACGCGGTCGCCTTCACCGGCTTCGACTTCCTCGGCGGCGCGTTCCGCAACAGCGCCGCCACCATCTTCGTCACCCAGAAGCACTGGGACGAGCGGCCGGTGCCGGTGCAGGCGCTGGTCGGCGAGCTGTGGGGCAGGACGGCGCACATCAAGGAGGGGCTCGTGCTCGCGTTCGCGCCGCCGCCGATCTTCGGCCTCGGCAACGCCGGCGGATTCGAGTTCTATATCCAGAACCGCGGCGAGGGCGGCGCCAAGCGCCTGAGCGAGATCACGCAGAAGTTCATCGGCCGAGCGTCCAAGGACCCCGCGTTCGCGCAGGTGAATACGCTCTGGCGCGCCAACACGCCGCAGCTCTACGTGAACGTGGACCGCGAACGGGCGAAGGCGGTCGGCGTGCCGCTCGACGATCTCTTCGGCACGGTGGCGGCGACGCTCGGGACCTTCTACATCAACGACTTCAACCGCAACGGGCGCACCTGGCAGGTGCTGATGTCGGCCGAGCCGCAGTACCGCAACCGGCCCGACGACATCGGCGAGGTCTGGATGCGCGGCGCGAAGGGGAACATGGTGCCGCTCGCCTCGCTCGCCGAGGTCAAGTACTCGTCGGGCCCGGAGACGCTCGACCGCTTCAACAATCTGCCGGCGGTGAAGATCCTCGGCGCCGGCGCGCCCGGCACGAGCTCCGGCCAGGCGATCCAGGAGGTCGAGAAGATCGCGAAGGAGGTGCTGCCGTCCGACTTCTCTTTCGACTGGAGCGGCGCGTCGTACCAGGAGAAGAAGGCGGGCGGGACATCGGTGCTCGCGCTCGGGCTGGCCGTGATCATGGCCTTCCTGATCCTCGCCGCGCAGTACGAGAGATGGTCGCTGCCGCTCTCGGTGCTGCTCGCGATGCCGTTCGGGACGTTCGGCGCGCTCGCCGCGGTGTGGCTCCGCGGCCTGACGAACGACGTGTACTTCCAGATCGGCCTGGTCACGCTGCTCGGCCTCGCCGCCAAGAACGCGATCCTGATCGTCGAGTACGCGTCGATGAAGCACCACGAGGGGCTGTCGGCCGCGGCCGCCGCGGTCGAGGCGGCGCGGCTGCGTTTCCGACCGATCCTGATGACGTCGCTTGCGTTCATCTTCGGCGTGTTGCCGCTCGCGATCTCGACCGGTGCGGGCGCAGGCGCGCGGCATGCGGTCGGCACCGGCGTCGTGGGCGGGATGCTCGCGGCGACGTTCCTCGCGATCTTCTTCGTGCCGCTCTTCTTCAAGCTGATCACCGACCGGCGCCTGCGCGAGCCCCGCTCGAGCGAGGAGATCCTGGAGGAGGCGCACCACGCGCGCGAGGCGGCGCTGCGGGCGGCGCATACGCCTCTGCATCACCCGGTCGCGCCGACGGGAGGCGACCATGCGTAAGTTCGGGCGTCGAAGTCTCATCGTCCTCGCTGCCGCGGTGCTCGCGGCCTGCTCCTTCGCGCCGAAATACGAGCGGCCGGAGAACGAGCTGCCGGACGCCTGGCGCGGCACGCCCGCGCAAGCCGCGGTCGGCGCACCGTCCGACCGGTGGTGGTCGGTGTTCGGCGACCCGACGCTCGACAAGCTGGTCGACGAGGCGCTCGCCCACAACCAGGACATCGCGCTCGCCGTGGCGCGGGTCGACGAGGCGCGCGCGCTCGTCGGCGTCTCCGAGTCGCAGCTCTGGCCGTCGATCGACGGCAACGCGGCGCGAACCGCAACCGCTCTCCGCGCGGACGTCGTCGTTCTTCCCCGGCATCCCCACGTATCAGACGGATTACGTCGCGTCGCTCGACGTGTCCTACGAACTCGACTTCTGGGGCCGGATCCGCAACGCCAACGCGGCCGCGCGCGCCGATCTCCTGGCGACCGAGGGCGCGCGCGACACGGTGCGGATCACGCTCGCCGCCGACGTGGTGCAGTTCTACTACACGCTGCGGTCGCTCGACGAGCGCGTCACGGCGACCGAGCGGGCGCTCGATCTCCGCGCCCGCGCGCTCGACCTGCAGCGCAAACGCGCCGACGCCGGCCTGATCGCCGAGCTCGACGTGCGCCAGATCGAGGCCGAGTTCCAGGGCGCGCGGGCGCTGCTCCCGGCGCTGCAGCGCGAGCGCGACGCGGAAGAGGCGGCGCTCACCGTGCTGCTCGGACGCAGCCCGCGCGCGATCGTCCAGGAGACGACGGTGGCGCGCTCGCCGGACGATCTGCGCCAGCCGGCGCTCGTGGCGCCGCTCGGTGCTGCCGTCCGAGCTGCTGCTCCGTCGCCCCGATCTCTACCAGGCCGAGCAGCAGCTGATCGCCGCGAATGCGCGCATCGGCGTGGCGCGGGCGAACTTCTTCCCGCGCATCTCGCTCTGATCGGACTCGTCGGCACCGAAGCGGCATCGCTCTCGGATCTCTTCACCGGGCCGGCCGGCATCTGGACCATCGGCGGCTCGCTCGCCCAGCCGATCTTCCAGGGCGGGCGCCTGCGCGCCGAGACCGAGGCCGCCGAGGCGCGCGAGCGGCAGGTGGTCGCGCTGTACCAGAAGACGATCCAGAACGCGTTCCGCGAGGTGCGGGACGCGCTGACCGCGCAGACCCGCACGCGCGAGGTCTACGAGGCCGAAGGCGCGCGCATCGTCGCGCTGCGCGAGGCGCTCAAGCTTGCCGTCGCGCGCTACGAGGCCGGGCTCGAGAGCCAGCTCGCCGCGATCGACGCCGAACGGCTGCTGCTCCTGCGGCGGAGCTGAACCGCGCCGAGGCGCTGCGCCAGCAGCGCGCGGCGACGGCCGACCTCTTCCGCGCGCTCGGCGGCGGCTGGACGATGCCCGAGGGGTCGCAGCCGGCGGTGTCGCAGGCGGAACAGTCGAAGTAGCGCGGGGCGGGCGCTAGCAGGCGGGGGCGCAGCGGGCCGGGGCTATACTCGTCCGCCATGAGCGGCTACCGCACGATCGAAGTCCGGCGCCTCTCCGGCGCGCTCGGCGCCGAGGTCCACGGTGTCGACCTTGCCCGCGCGCTGCCGGACGAGAGCGTCGCCGACATCCGTCGTGCGTTCCTCGACCACCTGGTGATTTTCTTCCGCGGCCAGACGCTGACGCCGGGCGAGTTCATGGCCTTCGCGCGGCGGATGGGCGAGCCGATCGAGTATCCGTTCGTGAAGGGGATCGCCGGATTCCCCGAAGTCATCGAAGTGAAGAAGCTCGAGCACGAGCGGCAGAACTTCGGAGGCATCTGGCATTCCGACACCGCCTACCTGGCGCGCCCGCCCATGGGCTCCATGCTGCTTGCGCGCGAGGTCCCGCCGCACGGCGGCGACACCGAGTTCGCGAACCAGTATCTCGCCTACGAGACGCTATCGGACGGGCTGAGGCGGGTTCTCGACGGCCTCGTCGCGGTAAACGCGTCGGCGAAGGCGGACGCGACGCGGACCCGCGAGGATCGGCTGAAGACCGACGGCCGGAGCGACACCCGCGAGGATTACGTGGCCGAGCACCCGGTCGTCCGCACGCATCCGGAGACCGACCGCAAGGCGCTCTACGTGAATGTCGGGCACACGGTGCGATTCAGGGACATGACCGAGGACGAGAGCGCGCCGCTGCTCCAGTTCCTCTTTCAGCACCAGGTGCGGCCGGAGTTCACCTGTCGGTTCCGTTGGGAGGTCGGCTCGCTCGCGTTCTGGGACAACCGTTGCGCGCAGCACAACCCGATCAACGACTACCACGGGTTCCGACGGTTGATGCACCGCATCACCCTCGCCGGGGACCAGCCTCGCTAAGGGAGAAAGATCAGGCCTTGCCGGCGCCCCGGACGCTCAAGGCGTCGGGGTCGGTTCGAGCGCGCCGCGGAGGAGCGCCGCGGTGATGCCGTCGAGCGTGTGGGCGGCGAAGTAGCCGTGCGCCCACTGGGCGGCGAAGCGGGGGTGAACCTGCGCGAAGGGGTTGTCTTGTAGGGAGAATCCGGCTGCCGCCATCCGGCGGCCCAAGTCGAACGCCTTGCGTTCCTGCTCGGCGAACAATTCTCCGGTTCCTCGCTTTTATTGGCTGCTTGATCTTATGCCGGCAGCATATCGGGGCGCGCCCCGCGAGAATGTTAACAATTGTGAAATGCCGGCGAGAATGCCGCATCCGGCGCCGGCAAAGGCGACGGCGTCGAAGTCTCCACGGATCGGCGCCGCTGGGCCTGGCCGGGCGGGCAGCCGGCCGGCCTTCATTCAGTGTGCGAGCACCGGCTTCGGCCGCATCGTGCCGACGAAGAACAGCAGGAGATAGAGGTAGGCCGCGAACCGCCAGTCGAGCGCGGCGAGGAGCACTGCCGCGGCGACGATGATGAAGGCGATGACATAGCGGTCGCGGACCGTCCGCCATCTCGCCGCCACCTCGCCCTGCGCGCCGTCCATCAGGTGAAACAGCGCGTGCCGCCACATCAGGAACTGTGCGGCGAGAACGAGCCCGAGGTTGACGCCGTAGACGAGCGGCGCGTCGTCGAGCGACCGGTACTGCCCCATCAGCGACGTCGAGAACGGGACGAACGTGATGAACAGGATGAAGAGCAGGTTGCGCCCCAGGAACAGGTGGTCGACCCCGCGGACGAGATGCATCAGCCGGTGGTGGCCTAGCCAGAAGATGCAGAGCACGAGAAAGCTGATCACGTAGCTCTCGAGCTTCGGCAGGAGCGTAAGCAGCGCCGTGCGCAAACCTGCGTCGTCGATCGCCGCCAGGGCCAGCGCGTCGGGCAGCCGGAGGTCGAGCACGAGGAGCGTCATCGCGACCGCGAAGATGCCGTCGGTCAGCGCCTCGATCCGTCCCTTGCCTGGCAGTCCGGCGTCGGCCACGGCGCGACTCCTCCCACCGCTAGCGTGCGAGGCGGCGGCGCTCGCGGAGCGCCGCCCGCTTCGCCGCCCACCGGCGCCGCACGCGCGCCGGCGGCTGGTGATCGCGCAGCTTTTGCGCGCGGCGCTCGAGACCGTCGCGCCTGCGGAGCGAGCGCTCGTGGGGCTTCGCTAGCAGCGGGTAGTGCCGGAGCTCGTCCAGCCTCTCCGCCACCTCCCAGCAGTTCGTACCGTTCGTGATCCAGAGCTCCGGCGCGATCGTGCGGAGATCGAGGACCCGCGAGTAGGTGCGCAGGGTCTTCTCCCCGCGCCGATTCGCGTACTCGTGGAAGTAGCTCATGGCCAGCTCGCGCAACGACCGGTAGACGGGATCGCGGTAGCGCAGCGGCAAATGATTGGTCTTCGAGATTGCGCCCCAGCGCCCGTTGCGGCGGAAGACGGCGACGACGTGGTCGTAATCGCGCACCGCCTGCAGGTCGAGGAGGAGCGGCCGTTCGCCGCGGATCCACAGCGCCGCGGCCGCGATCATCGCACCCTCGATGCAGTGCGCGCGCCGCTGGCGGAGCACTTCCCGGACCGAGAGCACGGTGTCGCCGTCGGGTTCGAAGTTGGCCGGGATCGCGTTGACGAACGCCTGGATCTTCTCCGGCCGGTCGAGCCGCGCGAGCGTGCGGAACTCGGCCGGGGTGAGGCCGAGGTGGTGGCGGGTGGCGTACCGTCTGGGCATGGCCGGGCGCAGGCGAGGAACCGAAAAGCCGAAAAACCGCCGCGAATGATACGCGACCCGCACCCCGTGTCGGGCGGGGGTGACGAGGGCGGGCACCGGTGCCGGGCATGGCGTCGGGCCACGCCGACGGACGCCGAGCGCCCGCGTCCGATCCTCGACAGGCGCGCCCAAAAAGCGGGCCTCCGGCGCATCCGCTCCTCGCCGGGCTCTGCAATAATGAGTATTCCAATGTCATTGCGACTGATCGCTGCCGCCTGTGTCCTCGTTCCCGGCCTCGGCCTGGCCGCGGACCTCGGCCGGCTCACGCTCCAGTCGGGAGTGGGCGAGCCGCTCCGGGCGGAGATCGAGGTGCTCGCGGTGCGGCCCGGCGAGGCGGCGACGCTCGCCGCGCGCATCCCGCCGGCGGACGTCTTCTGGCGCGCGAATCTCGAGCCGTCGCCCGTGCTCGACCGGCTGCGGGTCGCCGTCGAACGCCGGCCGGGGAACCGCCACGCGGTCGTGCTGCGCTCGACTGAGGCGCTCGACGAGCCGTTCATCCAGGTACTGGTGGAGCTCGCGTCCTCGACCGGGAGCGTGGTGCGCGAGTACCCGTTCCTGCTCGAGGAGCCGCGGGGGCGCGGCCAGCGCGCGATCGCAGCGCCCGCGCCGCCCGAGGCCGTGCCACCCCCGGAGCGCGCGCCGGGCCGCGAAGCACCCGCCCTGCCAGACGGAGACGATTACATCGTGAAGCCGGGCGACACGCTCGCCGCGATCGCGCAGGCGCAGCGCCTCGACGGTGTCACGGTCGATCAGGCGATCGTCGCGATCTACCAGGTGAACGAGCACGCGTTCCTCGACGCGAACCTCAACCGGCTGCGCGTGGGCCGGGCGCTCGTCATCCCCGCCGTCGACGCGATGCGCGCGATCGACCCGACCGAAGCGCGGCGGATGGTGCTGGCGCACGGCGCGGCGTATGCGAGCGCTCACGCCGCGGGGCAACCGCCTGCACCCAAAGCCGGGCACGACCGGCTCAGCGTCTCCCGCGCGGAGCCAAAGCCGGGGGGCAAGGCCACCGCGACCGCGCGCGAGGACGATCTGGCGTCGGTCCAGCGCGCGCTCGGCGAGGCGCAGGAACGGATCGGGTTGCTCGAGAAGAATCTCGACGACGTGCGCATCCTTCTCGCGCTGAAAGACCAGCAGCTCGTCCGCATGGCGCGGCAGGCACAACCCGCACCACTTGCCGGCGACGCCGCCGCCGGCGAGACCTTCGACCTGCGCGACGCGGAAGGCGTCCTCTCGCATCTCCTCGGCCACTACGGCGGATGGCTCGTCCTCGGGTTCGTGGTCGGCTTCGCCTCATGGGTCACGATGCCGCTGAAGACCGTCCGGCTGTGGCGAAAGAGGCGCCGCCGACGTCAGCGCGACCTCCGCAAGCACGCGCGACGGGTACGCCGTGCGGCGCGCAAGGCGGGTCTGCTCTCGACCTCGAGCTAGCCCACCTCCCGCTCGCGCCGCAGTCCGGCGTTCTCGTGCTCGAGCTCGGCGATCCGCGCGCGGAGCACCGCCACCTCCTCATTGTCGTGCTTCAGCGGGATGTGCTGGGGGCAGTTCGCGTCCCACGCGACGACCTCGAACACGATCGCGCGCTCGACGCGCGGCTTGCCGCCGGCCGGGGCGAGCCGCGCAAGGAGGGACGGGTCGTTCTCCACCGCGCGCGCAGTGCCCCACAGCTTGATGCGCGTGCGGGTCGAGTAGTCCATCAGGAAGATGAACGCCTGCGGGTTCTCCGCGAGGTTGCCCGCGGTGATGTACTGGCGGTTGCCCGCGTAGTCGGCGAACGCAAGCGTCCGCTCGTCGAGCACCCGCAGGAATCCCCTGGGCCCGCCGCGGTGCTGGATGTACGGCTGCCCCCCTGCGTTCGCGGTGGCGAGGTAGAACGAGTCGCGCGCGGCGACGAACGCTGCGAGGTCGGGCGTGATCGCGGTCTGCCAGCCGCCGCGCGCCTCGAGCCGCGCGTAGGCGGCCCGCGAGCCGAGGCGCTCCTGCAACGCCTTCACGCTCGGGGTGAAGGCGACGTCGGTCGTGGATCGGGCCAGTTGGATCTCCATGCGCTGTCGCGCCGCCCGCGACGGCGAGGGGCGACGTTCGCTCACGCCGCCTTCCTGTGCCGGGCGGTTACCACCGGGAAGTCGATGTCCGTGGCCGCGACGCTGTTGAAGAAGTTGGTGAAGACGTTGACCGCGACGTTGGCCACGATCTCGCCGATCTGGGCATCGTCGTAGCCGGCGCGTTTCACCACCGCAAGGTCGGCGTCGGACACGTGACCGCTCGTCGCGACGACGCGGCGGGCGAACTGGAGCGCCGCCCGGGTGCCCGGATCCGCGGCGTCGCCGGTGCGAGCGGCGGCGAGCACATCCGCCGCGAGCTTGAGCATGCCGCCGATCGCGGTGTGCGCCGAGAGGCAATAGTCGCAGCCGTTCACCTCGGCGACGGCGAGCGCGATCAGCTCTCGCAGCCGCGCGTCGAGCCGGCCCCGGCCGAGTGCCCCGGAGAAGCCGAGGCATGCGTCGAGGACTACCGGGTTGGCGGCCATCCCGCGCGTCATGTTCGGCACGAGGCCGAGCTTCGCCTGCACAGCGTCGAGGAGCTCTTTCGCCCGCCCGGCGGCGTCGGCGGGGTCGATCGGGGTCAGTCGTGCCATGGTTCGTTCCTTTCGTTGCTGGGTTGGAGCGGGCGATGTCGCCCGGACTGCCCGGCACACTAGACCTCTCCAATTCGAAAAATAATGTCCGTAGAATGGACATCACCCTTCAGATTATTGGAGTAATTGCGTGGCCGATCGGCTGACCCCGATGCTGACCTTCGTGCGGATCGTCGAAGCGGGGAGCCTCTCGGCTGCCGCGCGGGCGATGGATCGCTCGCTGCCCGCGGTGTGCCGCTCGCTCGCTCAACTCGAGGAGCGGCTCGGCGCGCGACTCCTCAACCGGACGACGCGCCGGATCGGGCTCACCGAGGCCGGTACGCAGTTCTACGAGCGCTGCCGCCGGATCGTGGCCGAGCTGGACGAGGCCGAGGCGGGCGTGACCGCGCAGCGCCTCGACCCGCAGGGCGCGCTTGCGATCTCGGCGCCGCTCCTCTTCGGCCGGATGCACGTCGCGCCCGCCGTGACCGCGCTCCTCACCCGCCACCCGAAGGTGACGGCGAGCCTGCTGCTCACCGACCATCTGGTGAATCTGGTGGAGGCCGGCATCGACGTTGCGGTCCGGATCGGCCGTCTCGCCGACTCGTCGCTCGTCGCGCGTCGGCTCGGCGCGATCCCGCGCGTCGTGTGCGCGGCGCCGGCGTATCTCGAGCGCCGCGGGACGCCCCGCACGCCGGAAGAGCTCGAGCGGCACGACTGCATCCGGTTCACCGATCTCACCCCGGGGCGCGAGTGGCCGTTCGTCGCAGACGAGGTCGAGCGGCGGGTGAAGGTGAGCGGCCCGCTCACGACGAACAACGGCGACGTGGCGATCGCCGCCGCGGAGGCGGGGCTCGGCCTCGTCATGGTGCTCGGGTACCAGGTCGAGGCTCAGCTCGCCCGCCGCGCGCTCGTCCGCGTGCTGCGCGAATGCGAGCCGCCGCCATCGCCGGTCCAGGCCGTCTACCCGTCCGGGCGCCTCATGCCCGCGAAACTGCGCACCTTCCTCGACGTGCTCACCGACACCGTTACCCCCCGGCTCGAGCGGCTGGCGCGCCTCGGCGAGCGGCGCAGGACGCCGCGCCCCCGGCGGTGATCCCGACCTTCACCGGCTGGCGGCGAGGCCCCAGTCCCGGGCGGTCGTGTGCAGCACGTTCAGCGCGGCCCGCCGGATCTCGGGCGACGCCCTGCGTTCCGAATCCGGAAACGGCCACGCGCCGGCGAGCATCGATGTGTGCGCGCGCGCGGGCGTCGGCGCCGGGATCGGCGGGTATGGCGATTGGCGGCGCATGCGGAATGACCCGGTTTGCATGCGCCCGAGTGTCGGCTTCGAACGTTGCAGGGGTTCGCGCGACCGGCGACCGGTAGAATCCCGGCCCTTCGACCCATCCCCCAGCCGGTGCCGAGCCACCTCGTCCGCGACATCTTCCGTCTCGCCTGGCCGGTCTACATCGCGCAGATCGCGATCATGGCGAACGGCGTCGTCGACACGGTGATGGCCGGGCACTACGGGACCGTCGATCTCGCCGCGGTCGGCATCGGCGCGAGCGTCTACGTGACGCTGTTCGTGACGCTCATGGGCGTCCTCTTCGCGCTTACGCCCACCGTCGCGCAGCTGCACGGCGCCGGGCGCTACGCCGAAATCGGCGAGGAGGTGCGCCAGAGCGGGTGGCTCGCGGTCGGACTGGCCGCGATCGCGATCACGCTCGTGACGCACCCGGCGCCGCTCCTCGCGCTGAGCCAGCTCACGCCCGAAGTCGAGGCCAAGACGCGCGCGTATCTGGGCGCGATGGCCTGGGCGGCGCCGGCGACGCTCGCCTCCCGTGTCTTCCAGAGCTTCTCGACCGCGGTGTCCCGGCCGCGCGTCGTGATGGTGCTGAACCTCGCCGGCCTCGCGCTGAAGATCCCGCTCAACTGGATCCTGATCTACGGCAAGTTCGGTTTCCCGGAGCTCGGCGCCGCCGGGTGTGCGGTCGCGACCGCGGCGAGCGCGTGGCTCACCTGCGCGGCCGCATGGTGGTGGTGCTACGCCGAGCGCGACTACGCGCGGTACGGCGTCTTCGCCCGCTGGTCGTGGCCGCGCGCGGCGGCGCAGTGGCAACTGCTCGCGCTCGGCGTGCCGATCGGCGCGGTGTTCTTCGTCGACGTCACGGCTTTCACGTTCATGGCGCTCTTCATCGCGCGGTTCGGCCCGGTGTACTCCGGCGCGCACCAGATCGCCGCCAACCTGACCGCGCTCGCGTTCATGTTGCCGCTCGCGATCGGCAACGCCGGCAGCGTGCTCGTCGGGCAGGCGATCGGCGCCCGCGACCCGCCGCGCGCCCGGGCGACCGGGATTGCCGCGATCGCGATCAGCCTCGGCTGCGGGCTCGCGGTGGGCACGGTGATCTTTCTCGTCGCGGGTCCGATCGTGGGGCTCTACACTGCCGACCCCGGCGTGCAGCGCCTCGCCGTCGGGCTACTCGCTTTCGTCGCGGTCTATCACGTGTTCGACGCTGTGCAGGCGGCGGCCGTGCAGATCCTGCGCGGGTACAAGCGCGCCGCCGTGCCGATGGTGATCTACGGTGTCGCCCTGTGGGGCATCGCTCTCGGCGGCGGCTACGCCCTCGGCATCGACGGGATCGGCGTCGCCGCGCCGATGGCGGCGACCGGATTCTGGCTCGCGGCGGTGGTCGGAATGACGCTGACGGCGGTGCTGGTCAGCGTTTACTTCCTGCGCGTGAGCCGCGCGGCTTCGGTTCAGGACGCGGGACTTTCTCCTTGAGGCGCGAGGCGTTCGCCTTAAGACGTGAGCTCTTCTCCTTAAGGCGCGGCGCCTTCGGCTCAAGATGAGCCTTCGCTTTCGGCCGCGCCGCCTTCGCCCGCAGCGCGGCGGCGAGCGCGCTCCGGGCCCAGGGGCCCATCAGCTCGCGCGACTCCATCGCCTCGTCGGGCGCGCGCCAGTAGGCGATGATCGTGCGCCGGCCCCTCGCTTCGTAGGTGAAGGCCGCCGAGCCTACCCGTTCGAGCTCCGGCCGGTTGACGTCATCCGCCTTCAGGTAGAGCACGTCTTCCGCGATGAGCGCGAACATGACGCCGTCGCAATAGAGCCCGTAACCGCCGAACATCCTCCGCGCGGTCACGCGACCCGCCGCACCCAGCAGTTCGACCGTGTAAGTCGCGAAATTGGCGGAGGCGGTCATATCGCGCGCGGTACAACGAGCATATGATATCGACTGGTCGCGCGGGCATCGTGCGCGGCCCGCTGTAACCGGAGGTGTGCATGCCCCACTCGCACGCTCGCGACCAGGCCGCGAAGCGCCGGCCGCCGAGTCTCCGCCGCACCTGGCTCTTCGTCGCCGGTGCCGACGCCGCCGCCCAGGCGGCCGCGCTCGACGCGCAACCCGACGTAATCATCCCCGACCTCGAGGACTTCACGCCGCCGCCGCTCCGGCCGCGCGCGCGGGAGATGATCCTCGGACTGCTCGAGAAGGCGCGCAACCGCGGCATCGTCGCCGCGGTGCGCGTGAACCCGCTCGCCGCGGAGGGCAGGAACGACCTCGCCGTCGTCATCCAGGCGCGGCCCCACGCGGTGCTGCTGCCGAAGACGGTCGCGCAGGAACAGATCGTCGAGCTCGACCGTGCGATCACCGACCACGAGCGCCGGCTCGCCATTCCGACCGGTAGCACCGAGATCGTCCCCAACGTCGAGACCGCCGCCGGGCTCATCGCCACCCATGCCCTCGCCCGCGCCAGCAAACGCGTCACCGCCTGCCTGGTTGCGTCTGAAGACATGGCGGCCGACCTGGGTGCGGAGCGGTCGCCCGAGGGCGGCGAGCTCGCGTACGTCCGCAGCCGCTTCCTGGTCGAGTGCGTGGCGGCGGGGGTGGTCGCGATCGATGCCCCCTATACGTTCAGCGACGTGGAGGGCGCTCGGGCGGAGACCCTCCGCTCGCGGCGCCTGGGCTATCAGTCGAAGAGCGTCGTCGCCCCCGCGCACGTCACGGCCGTGACGGAAGTCCTCACGCCGAGTCCGGAGGCGGTGGAGCGCGCGCGGCGCCTCGTCGAGGCCTTCGACGCCGCCCGCGCCGCCGGGCGGGAGCGCGTCGAGCACGAGGGCGCGCTGGTCGAGGTCCCGACCTATCTGACCGCCAAACGCTTGATTTCCCGGGCCGAAGCGCTGTCCGGGTTCACGCCGCGCTAGGCCCGCAGCGGACCGCGTCCGCAGCACGCCGTGCCCTCATGCCGTTGGCATGGCGTGCGGGATAGTTCGCACGCGCGGGACGATTGCCTTTTTGTTGCCAGAATCTTCCGGCACCCTTCCTTTCCCCGCGCCCGTCAGGGTCACAGCCGCAGCGCGTAATCGCACACGGGATGGCGAAAGCGCACGGGATGGCGAAAGCGCACGGGACGGCCCGACTGGCCGGATCTGCAAAGCGAAGGGAACATGGAAACGAAAGCGACTTCTTCGGCGCGCAGCCTGGGCGGCTGGGCGATGCTCGCCGACTTCTCGGGTCTCCTCCTCAAGGCCTCCGCGGCCGGACTCGCGGCGAGCATCGTCGTGGGTGCGGTCGTCCTGATCGTCGCGAGTCTCGGCGGCTAGCCGGTAGCCGGCACCGCAGGAAGCTGCGGGCCGGTGGCTGGGGCGGGACGCCTCCCCCGGGGTGTCCCGACGCGGGGCAGATTCCTTCCGCGACGCGGCGCGCTTCCTCCTCGCGCCGGTCCCCAGTCCCCTGGCCCGGAGCTTCTTCCGGGCGCCTCACGCCGCCGCCGATCGCCGTACCTGTGCGTCGTACAGCGCACGCACCGTTTCGATCGTGTCGGCCTCGGCGGCGGTCTTGTCGGGGCGATAGCGCTTCAAGCGCGCAAACCGCAGCGCGAGCCCGCCGGGATAGTGCGGACTAGCCTGGAGGTCGTTGAAGGCGATCTCCGCGACGATCTCCGGCCGGACGTGCACGACGTGTCCCTCGCGGGCGGTCTCGCGTCCGAGGAAAGCTGCGGTCTGCCACTCGAGCGTCTCGTCGGTCAGACCCTTGAAGGTCTTGCCGAGCATGACGTAGCCGCCGGTCCCCGGGTCCCGGGCCCCGAGGTGCAGGTTGGAGAGCCACCCCTCGCGCCGCCCGCTCCCCCATTCGGCCGCGAGCACGACGAGATCGAGCGTGTGGGCGCGCTTGATCTTCAGCCAGCTCGCGCCCCGGCGTCCTGACTCGTAGGGCGCTTCCGGCGCCTTCGCCATGATTCCCTCGTGACCCGCCGCCAACGCGCCGGCAAGGAACGCGTCGCCTTCGGCGACGTCGCCTGTCACGATCCGCGGGATCACCAGCTGCGGCGGCGCGGCGTCCGCGAGCGCCGCAAACCGCTCGTGCGCCGGCTGGTCGACCAGATCATCGCCGTTGCGCCACAGGGCGTCGAAGAAGAACACCGCCAGCGGCAGTTCGCGCCGCAGACGATCGACCTCGAGCTTGCGGCCGAAGCGGCGCATCGTCACCTGGAACGGCTGCGGTGCGCCGTTCGCCGCGAGCGCAATCGTCTCGCCGTCGAGGATCAGCTCGCGCGCCGGGAGCGCTCGCACCGCCTCGACGGCTTCCGGCACGGCGGCGGTGACGTCGTTCAGATTGCGGGTGAAGACCCGCACTTCTTCGCCGGCCTTGTGGACCTGCACCCGTGCGCCGTCGAGCTTCCATTCGAGCGCGGCCGTGCCCAGGGCAGCGAGCGCACCCGCGACGTCCTCGGCAGGCGTCGCGAGCATCGGCTGCACCGGCTGCAGCAGCCGGATCGAGAATCGCGCGAGGCCGGCAGCGCCTTCGGTCAGCGCCGCCTTTGCGACCGCCGCGAGGCCGCCGGCGTACATCGCCGCGCGGCGCACGTCCTGAGCGGGCAGAGCAGCGGCGCGCGCGATCGCGTCGAGCATCACGCCTTCGAGGGCGCCCTGGCGGAGCTCGCCGACGATCAGCCGGGCGAGAAAGTCGCGCTCGTCCGAGGTGGCGCGGGCGAACAGCGCGCCGAGCTGTTCCGCGCGCGCGGCTGCGGAGCCCTTGCCGCTGGTTGCGCTCAGACGCTCGAGCGCCGCATCGACGTCGGCGAGCGTCAGCGGATCGCCGTGCGGCTCGCCGCCACCGCGCGCGTCGCGGAGCGCGGCGTAGCCGAGGCCGAGCTTGCCCTGGCGCGTCTCGCCAGACAGGTATGCGACTGCGATTTCGATCTCTTCGGGCGAGAGCCGGCGGAGGAGTTCCGCGAGCGCGGCGACCTTGGCGAGGCGGCCCGACGTGCCGGCGACGCGCTGGGAGGTGACGACGAGTTCGGTGAGGCGGGTCATTGAAGCCGCCCGTCGAGACGGCACTCAGCCGAGGAACTGCAACACCACCGGGACCTGCCGACGCAGCAAGGCGTTGCGGGCGTTCCACTCCGCGTCCGGCGCGAGCTTCTCGAGGAAGCGCGCCTCGCCGCCGGCGAGCAGTGCGATCGGAACGCCGTCGCGATAGAGCACGCGGTTGCCCGTCAGCGCCGGGAGACGGGCGCCCGGAGTCAGCACGCCGACGAGGTTGAGCGGATCGGCGCCGCTCAGGGAAACGAGCGCGCCGCTGCGTTCCTCGCGCCGCACGTCGCGCATCAGGCCGACGGCCTCGGGAAGCGCGAACTGCTCGCCCGAG
Organism: uncultured beta proteobacterium; assembly: GCA_963789885.1. Classification (GTDB taxonomy): domain Bacteria; phylum Pseudomonadota; class Gammaproteobacteria; order Burkholderiales; family SG8-39; genus DATEDA01. The sequence continues at coordinate 116,634 of CAWBNB010000071.1, forward strand.
ACGCTCGCGACGAAACGCCCGCCGCGGACCTCCCCGCGCGCCTCGAGCCGGCGCAGGGTCCGGAGCAGATCGCGCCACGGCGGCAGCCACTCCGCTTCCCGCCCGACGAGGCGCCAGAAGACGACGCCGTACCGCTTGAGCAGCGTGCGGGCGACATGCTCGACGATTTCGGGCTCGCTCTGCGGGCGCGATTTCCGCCGCACGAGCGCCCACCGCCCCGCGTCCTCGATGCCGAACAGCGCTGTCCGCCGGCGCCGGGCTTTCCCGCCGAGCGGTCGCCGTCGATCGGTGGGTACGAGCAGGGCGCGCAGACCGCCGAAGCTGTCGCAGTTCACTTGCCCGAGCGCGACGAGCTCGCCGAGTGCCTCCTCGACCTGCGTGCGGAGGAGGCCCGTGCCTTCGACGATCTCCTCGAAGAACGAGGCGCCGTGCGCAGCGATGAAGTCGGCGACGTCCTGCCCGCGCACCGATGGCGTCGCGCCATCGCCCGTCGCCGCCAGCGCGGTCCACAGCGGAAGGTTGCGCCGGCCGGTGAGCGCGATCGGCGTCGTCCGGACCGGCGCCGGCGCGCGCTCGCCGGTCGGCCGCGGCGCGGCGAGGCGCGTCCAGACGACGCGGCCGGCGAGGCTCAGCTCGTCGAGCCAGGCGGGGTCGTACTCGTTGACGCGCGCGGGGAGGATTTCGGTTTCCCACGCCGCCGCGGGTGCCTCGAAGCCCTCGAGCTGGGAGACGATCGCGGCAAGCGCGTCCGCCCCTTCGACCCGCGCTTCGGGCGCGACGCGCTGCCACCTGAAGAGGAAGCGCAGGAAATCGCGCGCCTCCACCGGCTCGATCTCGGCGCGCAGCCGATTCACCGTGTAGCGGTGGATGCGCGCCAGCAGCCGCCGCTCGCACCATTCGGTCCCGGCCGCGTCGGGGGAAAACCGGCCGCGCATCACCGAGCCCCCGGCCTCGAGCCGCGCGAGCGCCGTCTCGATTTCGGCGGGCGACAGCCCGAGCGGGGCGGCGAGCGCCGCTGCCGTCACCGGGCCGAATCCCTGCAGGCGGTCCCGCACGATCTCGACGAGCGCGTCTTCGCGCGCCCAGCTCTTCCGGAACTCCGCCGGCGCTTCGACAGCCGGCACGCGCGGTGCGCCCGGGAACAGCGCTTCGAACTCGGGCAGCCGCTCCGCGGCGGCCCAGATCCCGTGCCCGAACCGTGTCGCGCGCCGGTCGCGCGCGAGCTCGTCGGCGAATGGTCGCCAGCCCGGGGCCAGCTCGTCCTCGCCGAGGAAACCCAGCGTTCCGATCGCGTCCGCCAACTCGTCCGCGTTCCGGACATCCGGCCACACCTCCTCGCGCACGCGACGGATCGCCTCGGCGTCGAGCTTGCCGAGATCGGCGGCGGTCTCGGGGTCGAGCCAGCGGCGCGCCATCACTGCCTGCGTGCGGCGCTCCTCGAGCGGCGCGTCGTCGAGGAACGCGTAGGGCCGGGCCGAGAGGATCTCCGCGGCAAGCGGTGAGGGCTCGGTGAGCTCGCGCGCGAGGACGCGAATCTCCCCGCGCTCCAGCCGGCCGAGGACGCGCTCGAGCCCGTCGATATCCATCGCCTCGTGGAGGCAGTCGGCGATCGTCTGGGCGACGAGCGGGTGGTCGGGGATCTCGATGTCGCCCGCGGCGAGGTTCTCCCCGCAGGCGACCTGATCGGGGAAGATCGCGGCGAGCAGGTCCTCGGCCTCCATCCGCTGCAGCTGCGGCGGGAGCTTGCGTCCGCCGCGGAAGCGCAGCAGCGCGAGCGCGACGGTCGCGTTCCAGCGCCAGCGCGCCGCGAACATCGGCGCGTCGAGCAACGCCTGGACGAGCAGCGGCCGCACGGTCTTCGAGCTCAGGTACCGCGCGACTTCCTCGAGCTCGAAGCTGTGGCTCGTCGAGAGCGACAGGATGATCGCGTCCTCGGTTGCCGCCGCCTGCAGCTCGAAGTTGAACTTGCGGCAGAACCGCTTGCGGAGCGCAAGCCCCCACGCGCGGTTGATCCGGCTGCCGAAGGGCGCGTGGACGACGAGCTGCATGCCGCCGGACTCGTCGAAGAAGCGCTCGAGCACGACCGTCTCCAGCGTCGGCAGCGCACCGAGCGCCGCATGCGCGGCGGCGAGGTAGTCGACGATCTGCTCGGCGGCCACCTGGTCGAGTCCGACCTGCTCCACCAAGTGACCGATCGCGGCCGCACGGTCCGGGGCCGTTTCGATTCCCGCGCGCAGCCGCGACACCGACTGCGACAGCTCCTCGCTCCGCGCCGGCGCTTCGCCGAACCAGAACGGGATGCCCGGCGGCGCGCCCTTCGCGTCCTCGACGCGCACCGTCCCGCGCTCGACGCGGAGGATCCGGTAGGAGGTGTTGCCGAGCTGGAACACGTCGCCGGCGAGGCTCTCGATCGCGAAGTCCTCGTTCACCGAGCCGACGATCTGCCCCTGCGGTTCGAGCAGCACGGCGTAGTCGGCGGTGTCGGGGATCGTGCCGCCGGAGGTAACGGCGGCGAGCGCAGCGCCGCGGCGGCCGCGCAGCACGCCGTTGATCGCGTCGCGGTGAAGGTGCGCGCTGCGCCGGCCGCGGCGGGTGGTGTAACCGTCCGCGAGCGTCTGAACCACGGCAGTGAACTCCGCGCGCTCGAGTTCGCGAAACGGATAGGCGCGGCGGCACCGCTCGAGGAGCTCCGCCTCCGGCCACTCCTGATGGGCGACCTCCGCGACGATCTGCTGGGCGAGCACGTCGAGCGGCTTCGCCGGTACCGCGATCCGGTCGAGCTCCCCTCGGCGCGCAGCGTCGAGGAGCGCCGCGCCGTCGCAGAGATCGTCGCGCGAGAGCGGGAATAGCCGTCCTTTCGGCACGCCGCCGACCGCGTGGCCCGAGCGCCCCACGCGCTGCAGGAACGCTGCGATCGTGCGCGTCGAACCGAGCTGGCAGACGAGATCGACGTCGCCGATGTCGATCCCGAGCTCGAGCGATGCCGTCGCTACGAGGACCTTCAGCTCGCCGCGTTTCAGCCGCTGCTCGGCGTCGAGCCGGATCTCGCGGGCGAGGCTGCCGTGGTGGGCGGCGACCCGGTCCGTGCCGAGCCGCTCGGAGAGATGGCGCGCCGCGCGTTCGGCGAGCCGCCGGGTGTTGACGAACACGAGGGTCGTGCGGTGCTCGTTCGCGAGCGCCGCCAGGCGATCGTAGACCTGCTGCCACGCGTCGCCCGACATCACCGCCTCGAGCGGCGCCGGCGGCAGCTCGAGCGCGAGGTCGCGGTGCTTGACGTGCCCGGTGTCGACGATCGTGCAGGGCGCACCGCCGGTCAGGAAGCGCCCGATCTCCTCGATCGGCTTCTGCGTGGCAGAGAGCCCGACGCGCACCAGCCCCGGTCCGGTCAGCGCCGCGAGTCGCTCGAGCGACAGCGCGAGATGCGCGCCGCGCTTGTTCGGCGCGAGCGCGTGGATCTCGTCGACGATGACCGTCCGCGTCGTCCGCAGCATCTCGCGGCCGGACTTGCTGGTGAGCAGGATGTAGAGCGACTCGGGCGTGGTGACGACGACGTGCGGCGGGCGCTTGCGCATGCTCGCGCGCTCGGACTGTGGCGTGTCGCCGGTGCGCACCAGCGTACGGATGTCAACGTCGGGCAGGGCGAGCGCCTCGAGCTCGGCGCGGATGCCGGCGACCGGCGCCTCCAGGTTGCGCTGGATGTCGTTCGACAGCGCCTTGAGCGGCGAGACGTACACGACGTGCGTCTCATCCGCCAGACCCCGCTCCGCACCCTCGCGCACCAGCGCGTCGATCGCGGCGAGAAACGCGGCCAGCGTCTTCCCCGAGCCGGTCGGCGCGGCGACGAGCGCATGGCGGCCGGAGGCGATCGCCGGCCACGCCGCGATCTGCGGCGCGGTGGGCGCGGCGAACGCCGAGCGGAACCACGCCCGGACCGCGGGATGGAAGAGCTCGAGAACTCGGTCGGTCATTTCTGGTGCTTCGTCATCCCGGCGGAGGCCGGGCGGGAAAGGACGCTAGCGCCGGCGTTCGGCCGGGGACGACGACGCTACGCCTCGACCTTCACACCCCGCCAGAACGCGATGTAGCCCTTGATGTTCGCCGCGGCGGGTTTGACTTCGGGGTAATACCACGCAGCGTCCTTGTTGACCTGGCCGTCGACGACTACATCGTAGTAGCTAGCGGTGCCTTTCCACCCACAGACGGTGTGGGTTTCGCTCGGGCGCAGATACTCCTGCTTCACTGCGGCGGGAGGAAAGTATCGGTTGCCTTCGACCGTCTCGCAGGCGTCGCTCTCCGCGATCACCGCGCCGTTCCAGATTGCTTTCGTCATGTTGGATATAGTAGCGCGTCATGGAAAACGGGATTCACATCCATTACCTGAACGGACCCGATGTCGAGCGGCTCGCGCTCACCGACGACGAGATCCTCGCCGCGATCGAGGCGCAGCTCGCGGCCCAGGGGCGGGGCGAGACGGTGATCGAGCCGCGCACCCATCTCGTCCCCGATCGCGCGTTCAACGGGCATTTCAACGTGCTGCGCGGCTACGTCGCGCCGCTCGGACTCGCCGGCGTCAAGATCGTCGGCGATTTTGTCGGGAACTACCGCCGGGGGCTGCCCTCGGAGATGGCGCTGCTCAATCTCTTCGATCCGCGCACCGGGATGCCGGTCGCCGTCATCGACGCGACCTGGATCACCGACGCCCGCACCGGCGCGGTCACCGCGATCGGCGCCAAGCATCTCGCGCGGAAGGGCGCGCGCGTGCTTGGTCACGTCGGCGCGCGCGGCACTGCCTACTGGAACGTGCGCCTCCTCGACCGCCTGTTCGGCTTCGCCGAGATCCGCGTTCACTCGCGGCGGCCGGAGAGCCGCGATGCGTTCGCCGAACGCCTCGCGCGCGACCTCGGCAAGCGGGTCGTCGCCACCGCGGACTGGGAATCGTGCGTGCGCGGCGCGGACATCGTCGTCGAAGCGTCGCGGCTCGAGCGGCCGGAGCCGCTGCTCAAGACCGGCTGGATTGCGCGCGGCACGTTCGTCGTCCCCTACGGCACGATGAGCGCGGTCGAGGACTCGCTCACCGACATCATGGACAAGATGGTCGTCGACGACTGGGGCCAGGCGCGTGCCGGCCCGTTCGGGGCGCTGCGCCGGCACGTCGACTCGGGCAAGCTCTCGGAAGGGACGCTGCACGCCGAGCTGGGTGAGATCGTGGCGGGACGAAAGCCGGGAAGAGAGCGCGACGACGAGACGATCCTCTTCTGGCATCGCGGCCTCTCCCTCTCCGACATCGCCCTTGGCGCCGCGCTGCTCGAGAAGGCGAAGGCGCTCGGCGTGGGTACGAAGCTCCGGTACGCATGACGCCGACGAGCGAAGGAAGACAGATGATGCGACGCCTCCTGGTCGGGCTCACGCTCGCAGTGCTCACTGCGCCGCTGCCGGCGCAGCAGTATCCGTCGAAGCCGATCCGGATCGTGAACGCGTTCGCGCCCGGCGGTCCGTCGGATCTTCTCGCGCGCATGGTGGCGCAGAAGCTGCAGGAGGCGTGGGGGCAGCCGGTGGTCGTCGAGCCGAAGACCGGCGCCGCCGGCAATATCGGCATGGAGTTCATCGCCAGGTCGCCGGCCGACGGCTACACGCTCGGCATCGGGCCGACGGGGAACCTGGTCGTCAACCCCCACATCTTCGCGAAGCTCCCCTACGACCCGTTCACGGACTTCGCCCCGGTCACGCTCGTCGCCACGGTCGAGAACGTGCTCGTCGTGCATCCCGCGGTGCCGGCGAAGAACGTTCAGGAGCTGGTGGCGCTCGCCCGCGCGAAGCCCGGCACGCTCAACTTCGCCTCGCCGGGCAGCGGCTCGCAGGCGCATCTCGCCGGGGAGCTCCTGAAGTCGATGACCGGGATCGATCTGGTGCACGTGCCGTACAAGGGCACCGGACCGGCGCTGAACGACCTGATGGGCGGCCAGGTCACGATGATGTTCGCGCAGATGTCCTCGGCGCTGCCGCACGTCCGCGCCGGGAAGCTGCGTGCGCTCGGCGTCGCAAGCCTGCGGCGCTCGACGGCGGCGCCCGACATCCCGACGGTGGCCGAGCAGGGGCTGTCGGGCTTCGAGGCGGTGTCGTGGTACGCGCTGATCGCGCCGGCGGGAACGCCAACCGACATCGTCGACAAGGTGCAGCAGGCGGTGGCGCGCGCGCTTCAGCTCCCCGACGCGCAGGAACGGCTGGCCGGGCTCGGCGCCGAGCCCGTCGGGAGCACGCCGGCCGAGCTCGCGGCGCGCATGCGGACGGAGTCCGCGCGTTGGGCGCAGGTCGTCAAGGCGGCGGGTATCAAGGCCGACTGAAGCCGCGTACCTTCAGCACTTGCCGTCCGTCTCCCGGGATCCACCGCCCGACGGCTGGGTGTGGGTTCTGTAAGTCACATGTATGCGCCGGGGGCAGATACTGCGGCGATGCGCAACCCGCATCTTGCGGCGGTGCGGAATCCGGAAAACAGCGAGTAGCTCCAATGGCCTAGTCCTTCGGAGCACTTTGCAGAATGGGGTCACTGTTCGCATCCTTAAGGCATCTTGCATCCCTGATCGGCAACCGACGATGGCCACGACACTGGGCAACGACTTCGAAGCGACGCATCGCGTGCCCGTCCCCGATGCCGACGAGCGCAGCATCGGCGATGCACTCCGCGTCACGATGCTGTTCGTCGCGATCGTCCTCCTGTTGCTGTGGGCCGGCCTTGCGGACGCCGGCGTGACCACCGATTCAGCCGTCCGGGCCGTCGGCCCGGACGTTACGGGTAGCTCCCCGACCCTACGGTAGCAGCGCTCCTCTCTGCCTAGCGGTCGTCTTTGATCCCCGGCGGTGCGCGATCCGCACCACCGGGGATTTGTTTTTCGGGATTCCTCTTGCGAGCGGCCGATCGGCGCGCTGCTCGAACCCGCAAACCGCGGGCGTCGGCGTGCTGCCCAGCCCGGCGTCACCGCTCTGCGTGGCTGCGCAGCTGCGCGTCGATACGTGCGCGCAGGTCGCCCGGCAGCACCGGCTTGGCGAGCAGGTCGTCGCCGCGCGCACGAATCCGTTCGGCGAGATCAGGCGTGCTCGAGCCGGTGACGACGATCGCCGGGATCTCGGGGTCGAGGACGGTGCGGAACTCGTCGATCACGTCGGTGCCGAGCCGCTCGCCGGCGAGCCGATAGTCGACGATCAGCAGGTCGGGGAGTCGTCCGAGCCGCTCGAGCTCGCGCATCACGTCGTCGCCGTCGCTCGAGCCGAGCACGTCCACTCCCCAGGTGGCGAGGAGCGAGCGCATCCCTTCCACGATCGACGGCTCGTCGTCGATGACCACGACCAGTCGACCGCTCAGCTCGCCGCGGGGCCGCGCGGGGCGCGCGCGCGCGTGGGGCGTCTCCGGCACCGGCGCGACTACCGGCACCTCGAACCGGAACACCGAGCCGTGTCCGGGGCGCGAGTCGACGCGGACGCGATAGCCGAGCAGCTGGCACAGCCGCTGGATGATCGCGAGGCCGAGCCCGAGACCCTTGCGGCTCGATCGCCCGGCATTTCCGAGCTGATAAAACTCCTCGAAGATGCGGCCCCGCTCGGATTCGGGGATGCCGACGCCCGAGTCCCACACCTCGAGCGCGAGCGCGCCGCCACGGCGCCGGGCGCCCGCGAGCACGCCGCCGCGCGACGTGTACCGGATCGCGTTCGAGATCAGGTTGCGCAGGATCCGCTCGAGGAGCACCGGGTCGCTGCGCACCCAGGCGCGCGAGCGCATCACCCGCAACCGGAGCCCTTTCTCCGCCGCCTCCGGCGCGAGCTCGAGGCGGAGGCGGTCGAGCACGCGGCTCACCGGGAAGTCGCGGAGCTCGGGCTTTACCGCTCCGGCGTCGAGCTTGGACATGTCGAGGAGCTCGTTGAACAGCCCCTCGAGCGCCTCGACCGAGGCGTTGATGCCTGCCACCAGGCCGGTCACGCCGGGGTCGCGGCTGCGCTCGGAGAGCGCCGCCGCCATGAGCCCGAGCGCGTGCAGCGGCTGGCGGAGATCGTGGTTCGCTGCGGCGAAGAACTGCGTCTTCGACCGGTTGGCGGCTTCGGCCTGGGCGCGCGCGGCCTCGGCGATCTCCTTCTGCCGCGACAGCTCGTCGATCAGCTCGACGTTCTCGAACCGCCGCCGGATCGCCTCGTCGACGAGGAGGTTCACCTTGCGCCCGAACATCAGCCCGATCACGAGCGCGATGCCGAGCGGAATCGCGAGCGCGATCTCGTGCTTGTTGCCGGACGCGAGGCAGCGGACCATGAACGGCGCCAGCACGAGCACGACCAGCGGGTAGAACGCCGGCGCGAAGATCGAGATCGACGGGATCGTGAGCGAGACGATGCTGAACAGGATCAGCGCGAGATAGGTCTGCTGGACGATCTCATCGGGGATGTAGAAGAAAATCCCGCTCGCACCCCAGATCAGGCCGGCGATGATCGCCGCGCCGATGTAGAGCCGCCCCCAGCGCGCCGACTCCGCCGGGCTGGGGTTCGTCCGCAGGTACGAGCCGTAGTGGTAGACGCGCACCGCCTGGTGCAGGAGCAGCGCGGCCGACCACGATGCGATCACGCCGATCGATACCTTGTCCCACGCCATCCAGACGAGGAACGCGCCGGCGACGAGCGAGCCGAGCGTCGTCGTCGGCGAATGGAGGTAGACGGTGCGGATCTGCTCCGCGCGGACCTTTACGCGGAGCGACCCGTCCTCCGCTGGCGCGGCCGATCGCATGGCAGGGCGTAGGGTACGCCGGGCGCGCGCGGTGCGTCAGTGCCGGATATGCTGGCCGAGCGCGGTGGCGATGACGTTCTCGAGCTGCAGGCCGAGGCGGCTCGCCTCGATCACCGCCTGCGTGCGGGTGCTGACGTTCAGCGCGCGGAGGATCGCGGCGACGTGGATCTTGACCGTCCCTTCCGCGAGGCCGAGCTCGCGGCAGATGACCTTGTTCGGCTTGCCCTGGAGGATCAACGCGAGCACCTGGGCCTGCCGCGCAGTCAGGCCGAGCTCCCGCGGCGTGGTATGGGCGGCGGACGAGTCTTCCGCTACGGGCGGCGAGGCCGGCGCCTGGTCGTCGCGCGCGCTCAGCGCAATCGGCGGCAGGTACACCCCGCCCGAGAGCACGAGCCGGAGCGCCTGCAACGTGACCTGGTTCGACGAGCTCTTCGGGATGTAGCCCATCGCGCCGAGGTCGATGGCGCGCAGGATGTCCTCGCGGCGGTCGGAAGCCGAGATCACGACTACGGGGATCGCCGGGTGCTGGGTACGGAGTTCCTCGAGCAGGCTGAAGCCGTCGGCACCGGGCAGGGTGAGATCGAGGAGGAGGAGTCCCGCGTCCGGGTGGTCCGCGACGAGGTGCTTCCCGTCCTCGGCGGTGCGCGCGTCGTGAACCTCGACCTCGCCGTCGAGCTGCCGCAACACATGGTGCAGCGCCTCGAGGATGAGCGGATGGTCATCCACGACCAGGATCTTCACGAAACCCCTCTCTATTTTTATGTTGTTGGTATACCAGTTAATACTAACACTCATGCAAATGAGTTGCACGTCACCCGCCCAGGCGAGGGACTGGACCCCGGGCAAAGTTCACGCTTTTCCCACCCTCGATCACCTGTTGGGATTAGGCGCACGAGCGGATACCGCGGACGTCGCGAGTTGCCGATACTCGAATCGGGTCGAAGGGACCCCGAAGGAGGCAACCATGGCACCCGACATCGACATCGACATCGACCTCGAGACCGGCGAAGTCGTTCCGCACGCACCGCGCGTGCCGCACGCGGTGTGGATCAACCGGCCGACGCACACCGAGCGCGGCAGCGTTCGCCCCACGGGCGCGCTCGTGGGTGCGATTGTGGTCGTTGCACTGCTCGCCCTCGGCGTGATGATGGCCCGCAACGAGCCGCTTGTCCCGCCGGCGGCCGCGGGCACCGCGGTCGAATCCACCGGCAACGGTCCGACCGGCTACTTCCCCGACACGTTCGAGCGGATTCGCGGCGAGGTCGAGCCGCTGCCGCCGACGTTTTAGCGCTTACCCCCTAGGGCATAAGCCCTAGGGTGGAGGCGGTTCGCGGCACGCACGCCTACGATCGGCGCGCGCCGCTACCGGGAATCCGCATGCCGCCGACCAGCCGCTCCGCGTTCCGACCCAGCCGTCGCGCGTCGCGGCCCAACCGCTTCGCGTTCCGACCCGTTCCCGCCGGGCTCGCTCTCGCGTTCTGGGCTGCGGGCGCGGCGGCGAACCCGCAGGGCGGCGTGGTGCAGGCCGGCTCGGCGACGATCGCATCGAGCGGCAGCCGCCTCGACGTCATCCAGTCCTCGCAACGTGCGGTCATCGACTGGCGGAGCTTCAGCATCGGCGCGGGCGGGCACGTCAACTTCCAGCAGCCCTCGGCCGCCGGCGCGACGCTCAACCGCGTCACCGGATCGGAGATGTCCGCGATCCTCGGCCGTCTCAGCGCCAACGGCACGGTGTTCATCGTCAACCCGAACGGCATTCTCATCGGTCCCGGCGCGAAGATCGACGTCGGCGGTCTCGTTGCCGCGACCGCGAACATCTCCAACGAGAACTTCATGGCCGGCCGGTACAAGTTCGACGAAGTGGTGAATCGCGACGCGGTCATCATCAATCGCGGCGAGATCACCGCGCGCGCCGGCGGCCTCGTCGCGCTGGTCGCGCCCGGCGTGGAGAACTCGGGCGTGATCCGCGCCGAGCTCGGCCGCGTCGCGCTCGCCTCCGGAAACCGTTTCACGCTCGATCTCTTCGGCGACAAGCTCGTGACGTTCGCGGTCGACGACAAGGTCGCCGCGCGACTCACCGACGTCGACGGCCGGCCGCTCAAGGCGTACGTGAATCAGACCGGCACGATCGTGGCCGACGGCGGCAGCATCCTCATCGCGGCCTCGGCGGCGAAAGCCGTGCTCGACAACGTGATCAATACGAGCGGGGTCGTGCGCGCGACGAGCTTCGTGCAGCGCGGCGGCGCGAGAAAGTGCTCGGCGCCGAAGTCGTGCTCGACGGCGGGAGCCGCATCGACGTTGCGGACGACGCGGGCGGCGGCACCGCTTTGATCGGGGGCGGCGTGCAGGGCGGCGGCGGCGTGCCGCGGTCCGCGCGCACCGCGATCGAGGGCGGCGCGACCGTCCACGCCGATGCGCTCACGCGCGGCAATGGCGGCACCATCGTGGCGTGGTCGGATGGCGAAACGCGGTTCGCGGGCGCGCTCTCGGCGCGCGGTGGCGCGGCCGGCGGCGATGGCGGATTCGTCGAGGTGTCCGGCAAGCGCGAGCTCGCGTTCAACGGCGCGGTGGACGTCGCGGCGCCGGCGGGGAAGGGCGGGCGGCTCCTGCTCGATCCGGAGTTCCTGATCGTGGATGCGGCGATGGCGACGGGCGTCGCGAACACGTTGCGCTCCGGCGCGCGCGTCGACCTCGATGCGGCCGATACGATCGAGGTCCGCCAGCCGATCGACGGTCGCGGCGGGAAGAGCGGCACGCCACTGGCGCTTACGGCCGGCAACAAGATCGCGGTCGACAACGACATCGTCACCAACGACGGCGAGATCACGCTGAAGGCAGGCGCCGGCGGGATCGTGATGGGGACCGGCCCGGCAACCTCGGTCACCGGCGGCAACGGGACGATCATTCACGCTGGAACTGCGCCGATCACGCTCACTGCGGCGGGGGGAATCACCGCTGAGCACCTCGTGACGAGCGGGGCGGTGAACGTCTCCTCTGCGGCCGGAACCCTCGTCCTCCACCAGCTACGGAACGACATCGTCACCGCAAATGCCGATATCGTTCTGAACGGACAGACCATGATCAACCCGGTGGTGCAGTCGGGTGAAGCGAAGGTCGTCTATTCGCGGTTGTTCCGTCTCCGCACTGCGGAAACCTTCTATGAGGCACCGAGTGTGCAGGTCTCGCTGGAGATGGGTGGCAGCGGCAGCGTCCTGCTGAACGGCGACGTCCTCTGGGGTGGAACTTCGCGCGCTGCTCCTTGTTGAAGAAAGCGCGTTGCGTGATCCCGCGACAGCGATCCGCCGACTCTCGCCACAGCTTGTCGGGCAGGCCGTCCTCCGGTCGCACCGTGGGGTCGACGCCGGCCAGAGCCCCCCGCTTGAGATGGAATACGACGTAACGGGGAAACTTGCGCCTGCGCCGGTGTATGCAGCAGCGTGCGATCCGCGCGCACAGCTTTCGGAAGAACATGGCGATCCCCTCCCCGCAACGAAATGTGCGGTGCGTCAGCCCGACCCCACCGCCTGATGCAGCTTGAAGTGGATCAGCGTCCGCAGCTTCGCCGGCATCACCGGCTTGAGCAGGAGGTGCGCGCCGATCGCCTTCGCTTCGTCGACGTGTGCGGGCGTCGTGCTGCCGCTGACGATGATCGCCGGGATCTGCGACTTGAACCGCTCGCGCAGCGCCGCGATCGCCTGCGTGCCGACGTTGCCGTCGCGCAGGCCGTAGTCGGCGACGATGAGATCAGGCGTGCGTGCGAGCGGCTCCACGTCCGCCATCGTCTCGCGGATCGAGGCGCCGGCCACGACCTCGGCGCCCCAACCCTCGAGCAGCACGCGCATGCCTTCGAGCACCGCCGCCTCGTCCTCGACCACGACGATTACGCGTCCCGAGAGATCGCCGGGCGCGGTCGCGGGCTTTTTCTTCCGCGACTGATCGACCACCGGCCGCATCCCGAGCGGCAGGCGCACCTTGAACGCCGACCCCCGGCCCGGGATCGACCGGAGATCGATGTGCGCACCGAGCAGGTTGACGAGACGCTTCACGATCGATAGGCCGAGCCCGAGCCCTTTCTTGCTGTTCCGCTCCGGGTTGGCGAGCTGGTAGAACTCCTCGAACACCCGGTCCTGCTGCTCCGGCGGGATGCCGATGCCGGTGTCCCAGACCTCGATGCTCATTTCCTTCCCGCGGCGCCGCGCGCCGACGAGCACGCCGCCCGCGCGCGTGTAGCGGAGCGCGTTGGAAACGAGGTTGCGCAGGATCCGCTCGACCAGCACCGGGTCGCTGAACAGGTACGCGGTCGTCGGCACGATCCGCAGGCGAGAGGCCGCGCTCGAACGCTTCGGGTTCGAAGTCCATGCGCATGCGATCGAGCATCGTCGCGAGCTCGAAATGCGTCGGGTTCGCCTTGAGCACGCCGGAATCGATCTTCGAGATGTCGAGCAGCTCGTTGAAGAGGCCTTCTAGGGCGTCGACCGAGGCGTTGATGCTGTTCACGACCTGCAGCACCTCGGGGTCGCGCGCCTTCTCGGTGAGCGCCGCGGCGAAGAGCCCCATCGCGTGCAGCGGCTGTCGCAGGTCGTGGCCGGCGGCGGCGAAGAACTGGGTCTTGGAGCGGTTGGCGATCTCGGCGTCGGTCCGTGCGCGCTCGGCCGCCTCCTTCGCGCGCTCGAGCTCGATGTTCTGCGTCGCGAGCTTGCGCGCGAGCGCCTCGTTCTCGAACCGGTTGCGGAGCGACGCGACCAGGACGCGGTTGTAGTTCCGGCCGAACGTGAGGAGCGCGATCGTCGCCACGCCGACGATGAACGCGAGCGTCATGTGCGCCGGCTCGCCCTCGATCACGTTGCGCACGACGATCGGCACCAGCGCCGGGAGGACGAACACGTAGAACGACGGGAGGTGCACCCCGATGAGCAGCACCGCCGCCGAGGTGACCGCGAAGATCAGGACGAACAGGAACGCCTGGTAGACCGGCGAATCGGGGATGAAGAAGAGCAGCGTCGCGAGGCCCCAGAGGCAGCCCGAAAGCAGCGATCCGAGCGCCCAGTAGTTCGCGGCGCGGTCGATGTCCGCGAGCTCGATGCCGGTGCGTCGCCAGCGCAGATACAGCCAGTAGCGCCAGCCCTGGTTCGCCGCCATGCATGCGAACCACCCCGAGATCGCGTTGGTCGGCGCGATGTCCCACATCACCACCGCGAGGAGGAGCGCGCCCACCATCGTGCCGCCGGTCGAAGTCGGGAGCTGGCTGTAGAGCAGGCGCACCTGCTGCAGGCGCACCTGGGCGTCGATCTCGTCGGATTCGTGGCGCCCGAGGCGGCTCGGCCGCTCGAGGAGCTCGCTTATCGACATCATCGCGTCGTCACCCCGACTGCAGCGCGGGCACGGCGGCCCGCGATGTGAGGCGGCTCACGTCGACGGGAACGAAGCCCCGCTGCGGCGCGATCCGCCCTTTCGGAAGATACACCGTCTGCGCGTCGAGCCACTGCCGCAGCAGGCGTCCGCGCGCGTCGGTCACCGCCCACGGCTCGAGGATGGCGTCGCGCTCGGCCTCGCTCGCGAAGTCGTCCGCGTCGAACGGGACGCGCGTCGCTTCGGGCGGCGGCTTCTCGGTGCCGCCGATGTACGTGCGGTCGGCCGGACGCGGCCGCTCGACCGCGAGCATCTCGAAGAGATCGAACACCGCCGGTGCGAGGCACCCCCTCGGCAGGAACCGCGCGAGATCGTCGGCGAGCTTGCGGAGCTTCGCGCCGGGCGAATACACGGCGCGGTGCGTGCGCAGGTAGGCGGCGACGAAGTCCTCCGGCGTGGCGTGGCGCGGCCGCGTCACGAGCGTGTAGCCGTTCAGGTCGCGCAGCAGCACGTTCGGCAGCAGCGTCGGCTCCGGCCTCTCCGCGAGGCGCTTGAAGTGCGGCGTGCCGGGGAACGGCGTCTCGAAGCAGATGTAGGTGGGGACGTGGAGTCCGCATTCGTCGAGATACTCGGGGATGCGGTCGATGTACTCGAGCGTGTCCATCGTCGGGCTGAGCATCAGGCCGGCGGTCGCGAGGATGCCGCGGCGGCGGCAGGCGTCGATCACGCTGCGCGTCTCGGCGAGCAGGTTCTGGTGCTTGCCCATGTCGGCGAGCGCCGCCGGGTTGAACGTCTCCAGGCCGAAGTACACGAGGCGGCAGCCGCTCGCGGCGAGCCGGTCGAGCATCGCCGCGTCGCGCAGCACGTTGAAGGTGATGCAGCCGCCCCAGCGGATGCCGAGCGGCGCGAGCGCGTCGCACAGCGCGCGCAGGAACACCGGGCTGCCGCCGACGTTGTTGTCGTAGAAGATCGCGAGGCGCTGCTTCCACCGCGCGACCCGGCCCGCGAGGAGCGCCTGCGCTTCGCGCAGGTGCGCGACGATCGTCGCCGCGGCGCGCGTGTGGTAGCGGGTGCCCAGGCCCGTCAGCGTGCAGAAATCGCAGGTGAACGGGCAGCCGCGCGTCGCTTCGAGCGCGAGCGGGAGCACCTGCTTCGTGGCGACGAGGTCGAGCCGGGGTACCGGCACGGCCTGCGGCTGGTAGCGCTCGGCGCGGTAGAGGGCTTTGAGCTCGCCGGCGGCGAAGTCGCGATGGATCGCCGGCACGGTGGATTCGGGGTCGCCGACGGCCACCGCGTCGAACCACGGCGCACAGAGCTGCGGGAAGGTGCTCGCGAGCGGGCCGCCGAGGACGGTCTTCGCCCCGCGGCGGCGGTAGTAGTGCGAGATCTGGCGCGCGCGGTCGAAATCGGAGTGCAGCGCCGACAGGAAGACGAGGTCGTAGTCGCGCGACCAGTCCGGGTCCTCCCAGGTGTCGTTGATCACGTCGATCTCGACGTCGGGCGGCAGCAGGGCCGCGACGAGCGGTCCGATCTGGGGTTGGAGCGCGCCGCGGTGATGCCGGCCGCGGCGATGGTAGTCCGTGAACACGGAAATGACGCCAACCCTCACCGTTCCTCCCCGGGGAGTTCTTCGGATTCTTCTGGCGCGGGACGCGGGCCCGCGCGGCCTGCGCCGCTACGCGCCGGCCGTGGCCCGCGCGTCGCGCTTGGGTAGTCGGTCGAGCGTGATTCCGAGCCGGCTCGCTTCGATCACCGCCTGCGTGCGGTTGTGGACGTTGAGCGCGCGCAGGATCGCAGCCACGTGGATCTTCACCGTGCCCTCGGCCAGCGCGAGGCGCCGGCAGATCAGCTTGTTCGGGAGCCCCTGCAGGATGCAGCCGAGCACCTCGGCCTGGCGTTCGGTCAGGCCGAGCTCGCGTGGTGTCGTGCGGAGCGTCGGTGCGGGGACGGGCGAGGTGCGCCCGCCCGCGGACTCGACTCCCGGCCCGATTGCCGCCGCCGGCACGTAGATGCCGCCGGAGAGCACGAGGCGCAGCGCCTGGAGCATGACCGAGTTCGACGAGCGCTTCGGGATGTAGCCCATCGCGCCCATGTCGAGCGCGCGCAGCACGTCGACGTGCCGCTCGGAAGCCGAGACCACGACGACCGGCACGGCCGGGTGCGCGGCGCGGAAATCGGCGAGGAGCTGGAAGCCGTCGGCGCCGGGGAGGGTCAGGTCGAGCAGCGCGAGGCTGGCATCGGGATGCTCGTCGACCAGCCGGCGACCGGCCTCCGCCGAAGCGGCGTCGAACACCTCGAGGTCGATGTCGAGCTGGGCGAGGACGTGGCGCAGCGCTTCGAGGATCAGGGGGTGGTCGTCGATGACCAGGACCTTGACGCGGCCGGGCGCGTCGACGGCGAGCCGCGGGACGCTTGCGGTGCGGTGCGCGGCGAGCGGGTCGGATGCGGGAATCATGGGCGAGGCCGGTCGGACGATGATCCCCCGGATGGTATCAACCTCGACGGAGAAGACCATTCCTCCGGCGGACTAAGCCGGTCGGCGTAGCGGGTCCCTGCAGGGGCGAAACGGGTGGCAAATGCGGTCCAGTGCCGCCAAAATGCCCGGCGTACGCGGCCATAACGAGAACACATGCTCCGCACAGCGTCGTTCGCCCCGTGGCTGGGGGTGCTGCTCGCCGCCGGCGTGGCCTGGGGCCAGAGCCCCCCGGCCAGTTCGAGCGGGAGTTCCAGCGCGAGCCGGAGCCGCGCATCCCGCCCGAGCCGATCGTTCCGCCGGGCGCCGAGGAGCGCGCGCCGCCGGGGGCGGACCAGGTCCGGTTCGTGCTGAAGGCGGTCCAGGTCGATGGCATGACGGTCTACCCTGCGGACGAGATCCGGTCCGTCTACGCCGGCCTCCTCGGAACCGAGATCACGCTCGCGCGGGTGTACGAGCTCGCGGACGCGCTGACGCGCAAGTACCGCAACGACGGCTTCGTGCTCTCGCAGGTCGTCGTGCCGCAGCAGGCGATCCGCGCGGGCGCCGTTCGGCTCCAGGCGATCGAGGGCTACATCGCCAACGTCCGGATCGAGGGCGAGGTGCTCGGACCCCGGGCGGATCTCGACGCCTACACCGACCGGATCCGCGCCTCGCGCCCGCTGCGCGCCGCGGACCTCGAGCGCTATCTCCTGCTCGTGAACGAGCTCGCGGGGGTTACCGCGCGGGCGACGCTGTCACCCGCGACCGAGCCCGGCGCCTCGGACCTGACCATCGACTTGAGCCAGCGCCGGGCGCGCAGCGCGGGTGCCAGCGCCGCGATTGCCGCGCGGAGGAGCGTTGCCGGCCGCATGGGGCGGCCCGTCAGCCGCCGACGCCGTCGGGCTTGCGTTTGGCGCGCGCCATCAGCGCGTCGATCGTGAGCCCGCGCCGGCTCGCCTGGATCACCGCCTGCACGCGGTTCTGGGCGTCGAGCGCGCGCAGCACCGCCTGCATGTGCACCTTCACCGTCGGCTCGGCGAGGTTGAGCCGGCGGCAGATCAGCTTGTTCGGGAGTCCCTGCAGGACGAGCGCGAGCACCTCGCTCTGCCGCGGCGTGAGCCCGAGATCTTCGGGCCGGATCGTCGCGGCGGGCGGCGCGGCCGGGGCGGCCGGTTTCTCCGCGGCCGCGCCGCCCGCGAGCGGCAGCACTGCCGGGGGCACGTACAGGCCGCCCGAGAGCACCAGGCGCAGCGCACCGATCAGGACATCGTTCGAATAGCGCTTCGGGATGTAGCCCATCGCGCCGAGCGAGAGCGCCCGCGTAACGTTCTCCCGGGTCTCGGACCCGGAGAGCACGACGACCGGCACAGTCGGGTAGTCGTTGCGGAACTCCTCGAGGAGCGTGAAGCCGTCGGCACCCGGCAGCCCCAGGTCGAGCAGCATCAGGTCGGCGTCGGGATGCGCGCGCACGAGCTCGCGCGCGCTGTCGGCGGCCGACGCGTCGAAGATGTCGACTTCCGCGTCGAGCTGGTGCAGGACGCCTTTCAGCGCCTGCAGGACGAGCGGGTGATCGTCGACGAGGAGAATCTTCATGGTCCCCGGGCTGGCCGTGTCGCGAGTCTCGGACGATGGTAGCACCGGGGCGGCCGGCGGCGGTTCGGGCCGCAGCGCGAGCGCGGCGGCGATGCGTTGCATGGGGGTCAGGGTGGGCATGGGCACGGCTTGGCACGGTTCTCCGTGGAATCATGCTACCCGCGGCTCCGCGCCCTGCAATCGACCCCGCGGATTAGGCCGCCACCCGCCTTGCCGGCGGGTGCCGCTAGGCGGGGTGGCCTAGAGCCCGAGCCGCTGCCAGATCGTGGTCGTCAGCCCAGCCTGGTTCATGGTGTAGAAGTGCAGGCCGGGCGCGCCCTGCGCGAGCAGGCGGTCGCAGAGATCGGTGACGACGTCGAGGCCGAAGCTGCGGATCGAAGCGGTGTCGTCGCCGAAGCTCTGGAGCTTGAGGCGGATCCAGCGCGGGATCTCGGCGCCGCACGCGTCCGAGAACCGCGCGAGCTGGCCGAAATTGGCGATCGGCATGATGCCGGGGACGATCGGGAGGTCGAGCCCGAGCGCCTCGCACTCGTCGATGAAGCGGAAGTAGGCGTCGGCGTTGTAAAAGTATTGCGTGATCGCGGCGTTCGCGCCGGCTTCGACCTTGGCCCTGAACCGCGCAATATCGTCGCCCGGGTTCTTCGCCTGCGGGTGGTACTCCGGGTAGCACGCGACCTCGACGTTAAACCAGTCGCCGGTGTGCGCGCGGATCAGCTCGACGAGCTCGTTCGCGTGCGCAAGCTCGCCCGAGCTCGCGGTGCCCGAGGGCAGGTCGCCGCGGAGCGCGACGATGTGCCGGATCCCCTTCGACTTGTAGAGGTCGAGCGTCGCCGTGATGTCGGCGCGCGACGAGCCGATGCACGAGAGGTGCGGCGCCGCTTCGTGCCCCGCCTGGCGGATCTCGAGCACCGTCCCGAGCGTGCGCTCGCGCGTCGAGCCGCCGGCGCCGTAAGTCACGGAGAAGAACCGCGGCTTGAGCTGCGCGAGCTGGCTCCACGCGGCGCGCAGCTTCGCGACCCCCTCGTCGGTCTTCGGCGGGAAGAACTCGAAGCTGTACGAGCGCGGATACTTCTGCTGTGTCTGCATTGCGCCCAGGCCTGCACTACGGTGCGCATCGCGCGTTGAGCGGCGGGCGCAGGCCCGTCCACTCCAACGTGGTCACGGCGTCATCACGACTCAATAGCGATAGTGATCGGATTTGTACGGCCCGCTCTTCGGCACCCCGATGTACTTCGCCTGCGCGTCGGTGAGCTCGGTGAGTTGCGCGTTCAGCTTCTTCAGCTGCAACCGCGCCACTTTCTCGTCGAGGTGCTTGGGCAGTGTATACACGCCGACCGGATAGGCCCTGGTGTTGGTGAAGAGCTCGATCTGCGCGATCGTCTGGTTGGCGAACGAGGAGCTCATCACGTAGCTCGGATGGCCGGTGCCGCAGCCGAGGTTCACCAGGCGCCCCTTCGCGAGCACGATGATGCGCTTGCCGTCGGGGAAGATGACGTGGTCGACCTGCGGCTTGATCTCCTCCCACCGGTACTTCTCGAGCCCGGCGATGTCGATCTCGCTGTCGAAGTGACCGATGTTGCAGACGATCGCCTGGTTCTTCATCTTCGCCATGTGATCGTGAGTGATCACGTGGTAGTTGCCGGTGGCGGTGACGAAGATGTCGGCCTTGTCGGCAGCGTAGTCCATCGTGACGACGCGGTAGCCCTCCATCGCCGCCTGCAGCGCGCAGATCGGGTCGATCTCGGTCACCCAGACCTGGGCCGAGAGCGCGCGCAGGGCCTGCGCCGAGCCCTTGCCGACGTCGCCGTAACCGCAAACCACTGCGATCTTGCCGGCGACCATCACGTCGGTCGCGCGCTTGATGCCGTCGACCAGCGACTCGCGGCAGCCGTAGAGGTTGTCGAACTTCGACTTGGTGACCGAGTCGTTGACGTTGATCGCCGGGAACATCAGCCGGCCGTCCTTTGCCATCTCGTACAGGCGGTGCACGCCAGTGGTCGTCTCTTCGGTGACGCCTTTGACCGCCTTCGCGCGCGCCGAGTACCAGCCGGGCTGGGTCGCGAGGCGCTTCCTGATCGCGGCGAAGAGGACGCGCTCCTCTTCGGAGCCGGGGTTGTTCAGGACCGACGCGTCCTTCTCGGCGCGGCTGCCGAGGTGCAGAAGCAGGGTCGCGTCGCCGCCGTCGTCGAGGATCATGTTCGAGAAACCCCCGTCGGGCCACTCGAAGATCTTGTGGGTGTACTCCCAGTACTCCTCGAGCGACTCGCCCTTGTAGGCGAAGACCGGCGTGCCCTTCGCCGCGATTGCGGCAGCCGCGTGGTCCTGGGTGGAGAAGATGTTGCAGGAGGCCCAACGGACCTGCGCGCCGAGGGCCTGCAGTGTCTCGATCAGCACCGCCGTCTGGATCGTCATGTGCAGGGACCCGGTGATCCGGGCGCCTTTCAGCGGCTGCTTCGCGGCGTACTCCTCGCGGATCGCCATCAGGCCGGGCATCTCGGTCTCGGCGATCGCGATCTCCTTGCGGCCCCAGTCGGCGAGCGAATGGTCGGCGACCTTGCAGTCGGCGAAGGGTCGGGATTGGGGGACTGCGCTCATGGGCGGACTCCGTTCGTCGCGCGGGCGCCGTTGGACCATCGGTCCACCGCTCCGCCGAGCCTCGCCGACCCGGTGGGCCGGCTGCAGCGCCCCTCGGCGGGGGCAGAAAGAAAAAGCGCTCGCACCGTTGCCGATGCGAGCGCCGTTGTTCGAGTAGCTGAGCCTGGCCGGCCCGATGAACGGGGACCGGTCGCAACGCTCCTCAGCAGGCGCGCATTCTAGCGCACCGGGGCCCGGGAGACTAAGCCATCGCCGGGGACTTCTTCACGCCCGCCTCCGCGGCGAGCGCCTGCGCCTTGTCGGTCTTCTCCCAGGTGAACTCCGGCTCGTCGCGGCCGAAGTGGCCGTAGGCCGCGGTCTTCTCGTAGATCGGACGCAGGAGGTCGAGCATCTGGATGATGCCCTTCGGCCGCAGGTCGAAGTGCTTCTGCACGAGCTCGGCGATCTTCTCGTCGGGCACCTTCCCGGTGCCGTACGTGGTCACCCAGACGCTGGTCGGCCGCGCGATGCCGATCGCGTACGACACCTGGATCAGGCACTTCGACGCGAGCCCGGCGGCGACCACGTTCTTCGCGGCGTAGCGCGCGGCGTATGCGGCCGAGCGGTCGACCTTCGACGGATCCTTGCCCGAGAACGCGCCGCCGCCGTGCGGCGCCGCGCCGCCGTAGGTGTCGACGATGATCTTGCGCCCGGTGAGGCCGCAGTCGCCGTGGGGCCCGCCGACCACGAAGCGGCCGGTCGGGTTGATGTGGTACTTGATCTCGCCCTTCACCAGGTGCTTGGGCAGCACCGGCTTGACGATGTGCTCGATCACCCCTTCGGTGAGCGTCTTGTGGTCGACGTCGGGGAGGTGCTGGCTCGAGAGCACGACGGTATCGATCGAGTCGGGCTTCCCGTCGACGTAGCGCACCGTCACCTGCGACTTCGCGTCCGGCCCGAGGAAGGGGAGCCGCCCGTCGCGGCGGACCTCGGACTGGCGCTGCACCAGCCGGTGCGCGAGATGGATCGGGAGCGGCATCAGCTGCGGCGTCTCGTCGCACGCGTAGCCGAACATGAGGCCCTGGTCGCCCGCGCCTTGCTCGAGGTCGAGGCCCTTGCCTTCGTCGACGCCCTGCGCGATGTCCGGCGATTGCCGGTCGTAGTTGATGAGCACGCCGGCCGCGCGATAGTCCATGCCGTAGTCGGCGTTGTCGTAGCCGATGCGCTTCACGACCCCGCGCGCGACCGCGGCGTAGTCGACGACCGCGCGGGTGGTGATCTCGCCCGCGAGCACGATGAGCCCGGTGTTGCAGAGCGTCTCCGCGGCGACCCGGGAGGTTTTCTCCTGGGCTAGAATCGCGTCCAGAATCGCGTCCGAGATCTGGTCGGCGACCTTGTCGGGATGGCCTTCGGACACCGACTCGGACGTGAAAAGAAAGCTCGACATGCAAGGGCTCCGCGGTTGATTGCAGCCGGCGATTCTAGCAAAAGCTTGCCCCGGGTCCCCACCCATTTCGCTCCCACCCGCCCCGCGGGCGCGGTCCCACCGCCACCGCGGCTGTGCTGACCCGCCTCGCGGTGGCCGTGCTCTGGCTGCTGCACTTCCTGCCGCTTCGCGTCCTCGCACCGATCGGGGCGGGCCTCGGCCGGCTGGCCTATCGGCTCGTGCCCGGCCGCCGGCGCGTCTGCCTCATCAATCTCGCCAAATGCTTCCCGGAGCTCGACGAGCGCGCGCGCGTCGCGCTCGCGAAGCGTCACTTCGCATCGCTCGGCCGCAGCGTGGTCGAGCGCGGCATCCTGTTCTGGTCCTCGGGCGAGCGGATCGCGCGGCTCGTACGCCTCGTGGGGCGCGAGCACTACGACGCGGCGAAAAAACCGGTGGTGCTGCTCGCGCCGCACTTCACCGGGCTGGACGCCGGCGCGACGCGGCTGTCGATGGAGGGCGAGGCGGTGAGCATCTATTCGCGGCAGAAGAACGCCCACGTCAACCGGCTCCTCAAGCATTTCCGCACCCGCTTCAAGCCGGTCACGCTCCTCTCGCGCCAGGACGGCATCCGCGGCGCGATCCGCGAAATGCAGCGCGGTCTGCCGTTCTACTACCTCCCCGACCAGGACTACGGGCGCCGCGACTCGGTGTTCGTGCCGTTCTTCGGCGTGCCCGCAGCGACGATCACCGGGCTCTCGCGGGTCGCGCGGCTTGCCGATGCGTCGGTGGTGCCGACGGTCACGCGGATGCTGCCCGGGGGCGCGGGGTACGAGGTGCGGATGTACCCGGCCTGGCAGGACTTCCCTACCGACGATCCGGCGGCCGACGCGCGGCGGATGAACGCGTTCATCGAGGAGCGCGTGCGCGAGATGCCCGAGCAGTACAACTGGGTGCACAAACGGTTCAAGACGCGGCCGTCCGGCGACGCCAAGTTCTACTAAGTCCGATAGAGTGACGGCCATGGAACAGCTACGTGCCGCGGTGATCGGCGTCGGCTACTTCGGCAGCCGGCACGTCGACAAGCTCGCTCGCGTCCCGGGCGTGAAGCTCGAGCTCGTCGTCGACACCGACCGCGAACGGGGGGAAGCGCTCGCGTCGAAAGTCGGCGCGCGCGCGACGACCGAGCTGCGCGACGTGCTCGGGCAAGTCGACTTCGCTACCGTCGCGGTGCCCACGCAGGCGCATGCGCAGGTGGCGGAGACGCTCCTCGGCGCGGGCGTGCATCTCCTGGTCGAGAAACCGCTCACCGCGACGCTCGAGGAGGCCGATCGCGTCGTCGGGCTCGCGGCGGCGAAGGGCCTCGTGCTCCGCGTCGGGCATCTCGAGCGCTTCAACCCGGCGCTCGTCGCGGTCCGCGATCGGATCACCGCGCCGCGGTTCATGGAGTGCCACCGCCTCGCGCCGTTCAAGCCGCGCGGCACCGACGTCGACGTCGTCCTCGACCTGATGATCCACGACCTCGACATCATCCTCTCGCTCGTCGACTCGCCGGTCGCCGAGGTGCGCGCGAACGGCGTGCCGGTGCTCACCGGCGGGATCGACATCGCGAACGCCCGCATCGAGTTCGCGAACGGCTGCGTCGCCAACGTGACCGCGAGCCGGGTGAGCGCGAAGTCGATGCGCAAGCTCCGCGTGTTCCAGCCCGACTGCTACGTGTCGATCGATTTCCAGGATCGCACGGTGGACGTCGCGCGCGCCGACCCGACCGCGACCGGCGGCCTCATTCCCGGGATCACCCTCAGTCACGACGAGTTTCCCGAGGGCGACTCGCTCGAGGCCGAGATTGCCGCGTTCGTCGACGCCGTGCGCGGACGCGACCGTCCGGCGGCGACCGGCCAGGACGCGCGCCGCGCCCTCGAGGTCGCGCTCGCCATCTGCCATCGCATCCGCGGCGACGCGCGGAAATGAAGCTGCGGTTCACGAAGATGCAGGGCGTCGGCAACGACTTCGTCGTGCTCGACGGCGTCTCGCAGCGGGTGACGCTCGACCAGGCGGCGCTGCGGCGCCTCGCGGACCGCCACTTCGGCGTCGGCTGCGACCAGATCCTGGTCGTCGAGCGGCCGCGCTCGCCGGAGGTCGACTTCCGTTACCGGGTCTTCAACGCCGACGGCGGCGAGGTCGAGCAGTGCGGCAACGGCGCCCGGTGCTTCGTCAGGTTCGTCCGCGACAAGGGCCTGACCGCGAAGCGCGAGATCCGGGTCGAAACGCTCTCCGGCGTGATCGCGCCCCGGCTCGAGGACGACGGCCGCGTGACGGTCGACATGGGCCCGCCGGCGTTCGAGCCGGCCCGCGTCCCGTTCGATACGACCGGCCTGACGCCCTTGCGCGACCTGCCTGCCGCCTCGCCGCTCGCGGCCGGCGCGCGCGCGCTCGACATCTGGCCGCTCGACGTCTACGGCCGCACTGCGCACGTCATCGTGGTCTCGATGGGCAATCCGCACGCCATCCAGGTGGTGCCCGACGTCGACCTCGCGCCGGTGGCGACCCAGGGGCCGCTCATCGAGGGGCATCCGCGCTTTCCGCAGCGGGTGAACGCCGGCTACATGCACGTGGTCGACCGGCATCGCATCGCGCTCCGCGTCCACGAGCGCGGCGCAGGCGAGACGCTCGCCTGCGGCACCGGCGCGTGCGCGGCCGTGGTCGCCGGCATCCGGCTCGGGCTCGTCGACTCGCCGGTCGCGGTCGCGACGCGCGGCGGGGAATTGACGATCGGTTGGCGCGGCGCGGACAATCCGGTGTACATGACCGGGCCGGCAGAGACGGTGTTCGAGGGAGAAATCGAGATTGAGCGCGCTGAAGGCTGACGACGTCGCCCGCTGGCTGCGGGACAACCCGGTCTTCTTCGAGGACCACGCGGAGCTCCTCACCGAGATCCAGGTGCCGAACCCGCACGGCGGCCAGGCGATCCCGCTCTCCGACCGCCAGGTCGTCTCCCTGCGCGAGAAGGCGCGGGCGCTCGAGGCGAAGCTCGCCGAGCTGATCCAGTTCGGCGAGGAGAACGACGTGATCAGCGAGAAGGTGCACCGGCTCGCGGTTGCGATGCTCTCCGCGCGCACGCTGGGGACGGTGCTCCACGAGCTGTACTACAACCTGCGCGAGGATTTCGCGATCCCGCACGCCAGCTTGCGGCTGTGGCGCGGGATGGGCGATGTCCCCGAGTTCGGCGCCGCGAGCGACGCGTTGCGCGACTTCGCCGCCGGGCTGGAAGCGCCGTTCTGCGGGCCGAACGCCAACTTCGAGGCCGCCGGCTGGTTCGGCGACGCCGCGCCGCACATCCGCTCGGTCGCGTTCATACCGTTGCGCGAGCTCGACGAAACCTTCGGCCTGCTTGCGTTCGCGAGCGAGGATCTCCTGCGCTTCTACCCGGAGATGGGGACGCTCTACCTCAAGCGCATCGGCGAGATGGTCAGCGCAGCCCTCCTGCGCTTCGTCTGAGACCCGATGGAACAAGAGGGCACGCCCCCTTGTTGATCCCCCAAGCCAGATTGAGGAAATGACACGATGGCCGGCGACCCGCGAGAACCACTGGTCGCCGCGTATCTCGATCACCTGACGGTCGAGCGTCGGCTCGCGGCGACAACGCGCGAGGCCTATGCGCTCGGCCTCGCCGAGCTGCTCGCCGCCACGCGGGGGCTCGCGCCCGCCGAGATGGCGCCGCACCACCTGCGCCGCGCGGCCGCCGCGCTCAAAATGCGCGGCCTCGCCGGCCGGTCGATCGCGCGGACGCTGTCGTCGTGGCGCGGGTTCTTCCGCTGGCTCGCGCGCTACCACGGCCTCGCTGCCAACCCATGCGCCGGCCTGCGCGCGCCGAGGTCGGCGAAGGCGCTGCCGAAAGCGCTCGCACCGGACGAGGCACGCCAGCTCCTCGAACGCGACCCCGGGAGCGCACTCGAGACGTGCGACCGCGCCATGTTCGAGCTCTGCTACTCGTCGGGCTTGAGGCTCGCCGAGCTCGTCGGAATGGACGCAGCTTCGGCGCGGGCGGTCGTCCGCGACGGCGAGGTCACCGTGACCGGCAAAGGCGGGAAGACGCGTACCGTCCCGGTCGGTGCGCAGGCCCGCGCCGCGCTCTCGGTCTGGCTCGCGGCGCGCGCGACCGTCGCCCGCCCCGGCGAGCGGGCGCTCTTCGTCGGGGCGCGCGGCGACCGCGTGAACCCGCGCGTCGTGCGGCAGCGCCTCGAGCGCTGGGCGCGCGCCGCCGGCCTTGGCGTCCACGTCCATCCGCACATGCTGCGGCACTCGTTCGCCTCGCACGTGCTGCAGTCCTCGGGCGACCTGCGGGCCGTGCAGGAGATGCTCGGCCACGCGAGCATCTCGACCACGCAGGTCTATACCCACCTCGATTTCCAGCATCTCGCGCGGGTGTACGACGCCGCGCATCCGCGGGCGAAGACGAAGAAGAAGCCGTCGCACGGATCCCGATGAGCGACACGGCCCAGCGCCTCGCGCCGGACACGCTGGCGCAGGTCTTCGGCGACGATCTCCCGCGGATGCCGGCGAGCCGGGCGTTCGCGAGCCTCTGCGAGCGCGGCGCGCGCGCCACCGTCGAGAGCCGCTATGGCGCGCGCCGGTGAGGATCCGCCGGCGCTCGTCCTGAAGGCCGGGCGCGAGAAGTCGCTCCTCCGGCGGCATCCATGGGTGTTTTCCGGCGCGATCGAGCGCGCGGATGCGCACACGCGGACCGGCGACACCGTGGCGGTTCGCACTAGCGCCGGCGCCTTTCTCGCATGGGCCGCGTACAGCCCGCAGTCGCAGATCCGCGCCCGGGTGTGGAGCTGGGCCGAGCGTGAACGGATCGACGGACGATTCTTCGTCGAGCGCGTTCGCGCCGCGATCGCGCGGCGCGCGGGACTCGCGTCGGCCGCACACGCGCTCCGGCTCATTCACGGCGAAGCCGACGCGCTGCCCGGCGTCGTGTGCGACCGGTACGGCGAGGTCGCCGTCTGCCAGTTCTCGTCGGCGGGCGCCGAGCGCTGGCGCGAGGCCGTCGTGGACGCGGTGCTCGCCCAAGGCGGCTGTCGTGTCGCCTACGAGCGGTCCGATCTCGACGTCCGCGCGCTGGAGGGGCTGACGCCGCGCTCGGGGCCGCTCCGCGGCGAGCTTCACGCGGCGACCGTCGGGATCGTCGAGCACGGCCTGAAGTACGGCGTCGATGTCGTGCACGGCCAGAAGACCGGGTTCTATCTCGACCAGCGCGCGAACCGCGACCGCGTCCGCGCGCTCGCCGGGGGCCGCGACGTTCTCAACTGCTTCTGTTACACCGGCGGTTTCACGCTGAATGCGCTCGCCGGCGGCGCGCGCTCGGCGCTCTCGATCGACAGCTCCGCGGCCGCGCTTGTGCTCGCGCGCGAGAACGCCGCGCTGAACGGGTTCGACGACGGCCGTGCCGAGTGGCTCGAAGCCGACGTCTTCGCCGCGCTTCGAACGCTGCGCGACCAGGGGCGTAGCTTCGACCTCGTCGTGCTCGATCCGCCGAAGTTCGCGCCCACTGCGGGGCACGCCGAGAAGGCGGCGCGCGCGTACAAGGACATCAACCTGCTCGCGCTCAAGCTCCTGCGGCCGTGCGGAGTGCTCGTCACTTTTTCGTGCTCGGGCGGGGTGTCGCCGGAGCTCTTCCAGAAGATCGTCGCCGGCGCGGCGGCCGACGCCGAGGCGGACGTGGCGTTGCTGGAACGCCTGCACGCGGATGCCGACCATCCCGTTACGCTCGCCTTCCCGGAAGGCGAATACCTGAAAGGCCTCGTGCTCGAAAAGCGGTAGCGACTTCCGACAGTTGCGGCGCTGCGGCACCAGGTGTGCAACTTGGTTGCATGTGCCGCGGGCCGCCGATAGAATCCGCCGCTTGGCTGCATTCGCGATCACCGAACGCGCGCGTTCCGCGCTTCGCGCCACCGGCGAGCGCGTCACTCCGGCGCGGCTCCGCGTGTACGTGGCGCTCCTCGATTCGGCCCGGGCGCTTTCGCACCACGAGCTCGAAGCCGCGCTTGGCGCGGGCGCGCCGGTCGATCGCGTCACGCTCTACCGCGTGCTCGACTGGCTGGTGGAGCTGGGCCTCGCCCATCGCGTGGCCGGGATCGACCGGGTGTGGCGGTTCAGCATCGCCCGCGAGACCGCCGCGGGCCACGCGCATTTCCAGTGCAGCCAGTGCGGGAAGGTGATCTGCCTGGGCGAGGCGATGACGAGCCGCGTGCCCCTGCCGCGCGGGTTCCGCTCCGAGGCGGTCGAGCTGCGGGTCCTGGGCCGCTGCGCCGAGTGCGGCTAACGGGCGGGAAGAATTCGAAGGAGACGAGATGTCGCAAGAGAGCATGGTGCCGGTGACGATCCTCACCGGGTTTCTCGGCGCCGGGAAGACGACGCTGCTCAACCGCATCCTGCGCGAGCATCACGGGCGCCGGATCGCGGTGATCGAGAACGAGTTCGGCGAGGCCGGCATCGACAACGATCTCCTGATGCAGGAGCGCGGCGAGCAGATCGTCGAGATGAACAACGGCTGCCTGTGCTGCACCGTGCGCGGCGACCTCCTGCGGATCCTGGGCGAGCTGAGGGACCGGCGCGAGAAGGGCGAGCTCGCCTTCGAGCGC
This sequence comes from uncultured beta proteobacterium, assembly GCA_963789885.1. Classification (GTDB taxonomy): domain Bacteria; phylum Pseudomonadota; class Gammaproteobacteria; order Burkholderiales; family SG8-39; genus DATEDA01. The sequence continues at coordinate 145,433 of CAWBNB010000071.1, forward strand.
GTGATCATCGAGACCACCGGCATGGCCGACCCGGGGCCGGTGGCGCAGACCTTCTTCCTCGACGACGCGGTCGGCGAGTACTATCTGCTCGACAGCGTCATCACCGTCGTCGACGCCAAGCATGCGCCGAAGCAGCTCGACGAGTTCGAGGAGGCCCAGGAGCAGGTCGGGTTCGCCGACCGCATCCTGATGTCGAAGACCGATCTCGTCAGCGACGAGGACGCGCAGACGCTGAAGCGGCGCCTCGGGCAGATGAACCCGCGCGCGCCGGTGAAGCCGGTGCACTTCGGCCAGACGCCGATCGACGACATCCTCGACATCCGCGGCTTCAACCTGAACGCGATCCTCGAGATCGAGCCCGAGTTCCTCGAGCACGACCATCACCACCACGACGACGCGGTGCAGTCCTTCGTGTTCCGCGCCGAGCACCCGCTCGACGGCGTGAAGCTCGAGGAGTTCCTGTCGTCGATGATCCAGGTATACGGCAACGACCTGCTGCGCTACAAGGGCGTCCTCGCGCTGAAGGACAATGCGCACCGCGTCGTGTTCCAGGGCGTGCACATGCTGATGGGCGGCGACCTCGGCCGGGCGTGGGGCGCCGACGAGCGCCGCGAGTCGGTCATGGTGTTCATCGGCCGCAATCTCCCCAAGGACGTCTTTCTGCAAGGGCTGGAGCAATGCCTCGTCAAACCTCAGTGAAGAAATCGGCCGTGCTAGACGGCAAGCCCGCGCTCCTCTCCGAGGAGCAGGTCCTCAAGATGCCGGACAAGGAGTACATGAATGCGGCCCAGCTCGCGTTCTTCCGCGATCGCCTCGAGAAGATGAAGCTGGAGCTGCTCGCGAACGCGGACCTCACCTCCGAGCACCTGCGCGAGAGCGACGTCGTGCCCGATCCCGCCGACCGGGCGACGATCGAGGAGGAGCACGCGCTCGAGCTCCGCACCCGCGATCGCGAGCGCAAGCTGATGAAGAAGATCGACGAATCGATCGCGCACATCGACGACGGCAGCTACGGCTACTGCGAGGAGACCGGCGAGCCGATCGGCATCCCGCGACTGCTCGCGCGGCCGACCGCGACGCTCTCGGTCGAGGCGCAGCAGCGACGGGAGCAGAAGCAGAAGATGTACGGCGATTGACCGCGACGGCGTCACGAGGGCACGTGACGCAATAACTGTCGCTCGCGCTACACTACCGCTCTCCGTCAGGAACCCGGTCGTGGCGGCGACCAAGCCGCGAGGTGCATAGGATGACGCGACGCATCATCGCCCTCCACCCCGACAACCCGGTGCTCGCTACCGCCAGGTAAGTCATGCGCCGTCGCGCACTCCATTGGCTCCTCGCCGCTGCGCTCGTCTTCGCGCAACTCGGGGTCCAAGCGCATGGCCTGTCGCACCTCGGCAAGGCGCTGTCCGGGCAGGACGGCACCTTCCAGCAGACCAGCCACGATCCTGCGATCTGCCTCGCGTTCGAGGCGGCTGCGGGTGGCGCGGTCACGCCGTCCGCGCTTCCGCTCGGCGGCGAAGCGCCGCATGCCGTCGCCGGGGTCGCGCCCACCGATCCACTCCTGCCGTCCCTCGCGCTCGCTCGCTTCTCGAGTCGGGCGCCGCCTGCTCTCTCCTGACCCGCCCGTGAGATAGCGCGCGCGGGCAGTTTGCCGCACGCGCTCGTTCGCACAACACCCGCTCGCGGATCCGTTCCGCAGCCGGGTCATTCGGGAAAGCTGCCAATGCAATTCGAAAAGGCATCGCTCGCCGCGACGATCGCATTGATCGTCGGCGCGTACGCGCAGGATGCAGGAGCCCAGGCCGCGGCCGGCGCGCCGCAACCGCTGCCGCCCACCGTGGTCACCGCTTCGCCGATCGGATCCGATCTGTTCGATACCGTCGAGCCGGTCAACGTGCTGCGCGGCCAGGGGTTGCGGCTCCGTCAGCAGCCCACTCTCGGCGAGACCGTGTCGCAGGAAGTCGGCGTGACGTCCTCGTATTTCGGGCCGAACTCGAGCCGGCCGATCATCCGCGGCCTCGGCGGGTTCGATACCCGCCTGTTCCAGAACGGACTCGGGATCACCGACGTGTCGGCGATGAGCCCGGATCACACCGTCGCGACCTCGCCCTTCGCCGCCCAGGGGATCGAGATCGTCCGCGGTCCCGCGACGGTCATGTACGGGGGCAGCGCGGTGGGCGGGGTGGTCAACGTCATCGACGGTCGCATCGCGCAGGAAGGCCAGCTGACGCCGGTGCAGGGCGCCGCCGAGTACCGCTACAACACCGAGAACAGCCTCCAGGCCGGCGGGTTGCGCCTCAATGCCGGCAACCAGGCGTTCGTGCTGCACCTCGACGGCTACGAGACGAACAACCACGACCTGCGCATCCCGGGTAGCGCCTGGACCGGCGCGGTGCAGGACGCGCGCGGGTCGCCGGGTCCGTCGGGGCGCCTGCCGAACAGCCAGGGCGACTCGAACACGTTCGGCATCGGCGGCTCGGTCATCCTCGGCGAGCGCGGCTACGCGGGGCTGTCATACAGCCAGTTCAACAGCAACTACGGGACGGTCGCGGAAGAGGACGTCACAATCAAGCTCAACCAGAGCGCCTGGAACTTCGCCGGCGAGCTGCGCAACACGATCCCGGGTCTCGATGCGCTGCGGGTCAAGTACGTGTACACCGACTACCAGCACACCGAGTATCGAGAGCGGGACCGCCGGAACGTGTTCAAGTCGAACGGCTACAACCTCCGCGTCGAGGGCCTGCACGTCCCGATCGGGCCGCTGCGGGGCGCGGTCGGCTTCGAGGCGTCGAACATCAAGTTCTCTGCGCTCGGCGAGGAGGCGTTCGTGCCGAGCACGACGACCCAGAACTTCGCCGGCTTCGTCTACGAGGAGCTGCCTCGCGGACAGTGGAAGTTTCTGTTCGGCGGCCGGGTGGCGAGCGTCAAAATGGACGCCGCCGATTTCCCGCAGGCCGGGCAGCCGGCCGATTCGCGCAACTTCACGCCCTGGAGCGCCGCAGTGGGAGCGCTCTACGCGTTCAACCCGCAGTGGGGGGTGACCGGGAATCTCTCCTACACCCAGCGCGCACCGTCGGTGCAGGAGCTGTTCGCGAACGGGCCGCACCTCGCGACCGACCAGTTCGTGGTCGGCGATCAGAACCTGAACAAGGTCGAGTCGACCGCGGTCGATCTCGCGCTCAAGTGGAAGTCGGGTGCGTTCACGAGCTCGGCCGCCGCCTTCTACAACCACTTCTCGAACTACATCGCGCTCATCCCGACCGGCATCTTCCGCAATCCCGAGGACCGGAGCGTCGCGCCCAGTGCCGCGCCGATCGTCGATCCGGTGACCGGTGACGTGGTCGATCCGGTTCAGCAGTTCAACTACCAGGGCGTGAGGGCGCGCTTCTGGGGGATCGAGCTGAAGGGCGGGCTGCCCATCTGGAGCAGGGGCGGGCAGACGCTCACCCTCGGGCTGCAGGGCGATTACGTCAACGCGCAGGACCTCACGAACGGCCAGCCGCTGCCGTTCATCCCGCCGTTGCGGGCGGGTGCCACGCTCGGTTACCAGCGCGAGGCGTTCACCGCGGGCCTCGGCATTCTCGCCGCCGCGGCGCAGACCCGAGTGCCGCAGTTCCAGACGACGACGGCGGGTTATGCGAACGTATTCCTGAACGCGTCGTACGTGCTGAAGAAATCGGGCGGCGGACCGTCAATCGAGGCGTTTCTCCGGGCGAACAACCTGCTCGACCAGACGATCCGGTACAGTACGTCGGAGCTCAAGGACATCGCACCGCTCGGTGCGCGTGCGATCATGGCTGGCGTGCGCGGCGCGTGGTGACCGCGGGCATGTCGTCGGTCCTCGATCCGCCGTCGTGGGAGATCCGCCTGCTGGCGGGTGCCTCGGCGCGAGCGTCGTCCTCCACGGCGTCGTGCTCGCGGTCGCACCCTCCCTGCGCCACGCGCACGAGCTCGAGCCGCCGCGGGTCCTGAGCGTGCTGGTGCCGATGCCGGCGAAGGTCGAGGAACCGCCGCCCGCACCGCGGTGCAGCCGGCCCCGCCCCCGCCGCGCCGGCGAAGCCACCGCCGCGTCGCGTCCCCGTGCCCGTACGCGTACCCCCGGTCGAGGCGCCTGCGGCGCTCCCGGCCCCCGTCCGCGGAGCGGGTCGCACCCGCGGTCGCCGAGTCGTCGAAGGACGAACGCCCGCAGCCGTGGCCTCCGGCGGCCCCTGCTCCGGCGGCGGCCGCGGTGGCGGTCGTGCCCCGCGAGCCGTCATCGCCGCCCGACTTCCGCGCGGCGTACCTGCGCAACCCGGCGCCCGCTTACCCAACCGCGGCGCGCCGGAACGGCGAGGAGGGCACGGTCACGCTGCGCGTGCTGGTGAGCACCGACGGCGTGCCGCGCGAGGTGATGCTTGAGCGCTCGAGCGGATCGAGCTCGCTCGATGCTGCGGCGCTCGCCACCGTGAAGACCTGGCGCTTCACCCCCGCCCGGCGCGCCGGCGAGGCGCAGGAAGCCTGGGTCCTGGTCCCGATCGTGTTCCGGCTGGAGCCCCGTGGGTGACCCATGAGCCCGTCGGGTCGCCCCAAGGGCGAATCCGGCACGAGGGTGGTCGGATGGGCGCCCCTGGCTGCGGCAAAACGCCCCGCCTTTGCGCCTGGCGGTTTGCCCCGGCCGGGGGGCTGTGGTAGAAGGGTGAGCCGGTCCGCTCGGGCCGTCGTTCCTAGAGCACTGATTCGGTTACAGATTGGCTTTCTCGCTTTTCGGTAAAAAGCAACCGGAGAAGAAGCCGGACAAGCCTGGCGCGCCCAAGATCGAGGCGCGCCGTCCTGCCACGCCCTCACCGTCCGCACCGCCGCCCGGAGCGGACGACGGGATGTCGCTCGATTTCACGAATTACGCACCGCCCGCGTCGCAGGCGCCGGAGTCGATCGCCCCGCAGTCCATCGCACCTCAATCCATCGCCCCGCAGTCGATCGCCCCCCAGTCCATCGCGCCGGCGTCCCCGGCACCGGCTGCGAAAGGGCCGCCGTCGATCGCGGCGCCGCCCGCCGGCGGCGAACCGTTCAGCCTCGACTTCGGCTCGCTCGCCGCAGCGGCCGTCGGCCAGCAGGCCCCCGCATCGCGCGCGCCCGAGCCTGCCAAGGCGCCCGAGCCGCCCAAGAAGAAGGCCCCGAAGAAGCCCCTCGATTCGATCCTCTGCATCGAGGTCGAGGAGGGGTCCGGCGTCGACGTCCCCCCGGCGATCGAGGAAGCGGCGATCCTGTACGCGAACGGCCAGACCGAGGAGGCGCGCGCGCGCGCACAGAAAGCGCTCGACGGCGAGGATCTCGGGGCGTGGAAGCTGCAGATGTGGCTGATGCTCTTCGACGTGCTCCAGGTCCTCGGACGCAAGGCCGAGTTCGAGGAGAAGTCGCTCGACTTCGTCGTCAAGTTCGAGCGCTCGCCGCCGGTGTGGGTCGACGCGCCGACCGCGGCGGTGCGCCAGAACCCGAATCTCCGCACCGGCGGCCTCGCCGCCATCTCGCTCACCGGCGTCCTCGGCGCGTCGAGCGCCGCGGCGTTCGAGCAGCTGAAGAAGACCGCCGAGCGGCAGCCGAAGCTGCGGCTCGACTTCGCGAAGCTGCAGGGCGTCGAGCCCGCCGGTTGCACGCTCCTCCGCGACGCGCTGCGCGGGTTCAAGGCGGCGAAGAAGGACATCTATCTCACCGGCGAGGCGCGCGCGTTCCAGCTCCTGCGCGATTCGGCGAAGGCCGGCGACAAGTCGGTGGACGTCGCGGTGTGGCTGTTGCTGCTTGATCTGTATCAGATGCTCGGGCTGCAGAACGAGTTCGAGGAGGCGGCCGTCGACTACGCCGTGACCTACGAGGTCTCGCCGCCCTCATGGGAGACGCCGCCGCCGCGCCCGAAGCCGCTCGAGATGTCGCAGCCGGTCTCGGTGGCGGGCGGCGACGACGCGTTCATGGTGGTGGGGGAAGTGGCGGGGCAGAGCGACCAGCTCTTCACCGACATCACCGCCTACGCCGGCGGCGCGAGCCCGGTGACACTCGATTTCGCGGCCGCGAAGCGGATCGACTTCGTCAACGCCGGGCGCCTGCTGAACGTGCTCGAGAAGCAGCGGGTCACGGGCAAGGAGATCGTCGTGCGCGGGGCCGGCGAGATGATCATCGCGCTCTTCGCCGTTATGGGCATCACCAAGATCGCCCGCATCATCCCGCGGAAGTAACCGGCCCCTTGCCAAGGGGGCGGCGAGCCCCGATATCATGGCGGTCCCGCCGCACGAGCCCCCGCCCATGGAGCAGTTTCACGGCACCACCATCCTCTCCGTCCGCCGCGGCGCCGCCGTCGCGCTCGGCGGCGACGGCCAGGTGACGCTCGGCAACATCGTCATCAAGGCCGGCGCGCGCAAGGTGCGGCGGCTGTACCAGGACAAGATCCTCGCCGGGTTCGCCGGCGGCACCGCCGACGCGTTCACGCTGTTCGAGCGCTTCGAAGCGAAGCTCGACAAGCACCAGGGGAACCTCGTGCGTTCGGCGGTCGAGCTCGCGAAGGACTGGCGCACCGACCGGATCCTGCGGCGGCTCGAGGCGATGCTCGCCATCGCCGACCGCACGAGCTCGCTCGTCATCACCGGCGCGGGCGACGTGCTCGAGCCCGAGCACGGCCTGATCGCGATCGGCTCGGGCGGCCCCTACGCGCAGGCCGCGGCGCGCGCGCTGCTGGAGTCGACCGAGCTCGACGCGGAGGCGATCGTCCGCCGCAGCCTCGCGATCGCCGCCGAGCTCTGCATCTACACCAACCAGAACATCGTCGTCGAGACGCTGGAGTGACGCGGGCGATGAGTTCCATGACGCCGCAGGAGATCGTCCACGAGCTCGACAAGCACATCATCGGCCAGGACCGCGCGAAGCGCGCGGTCGCGATCGCGCTGCGCAACCGCTGGCGGCGGCAGCAGGTCGCGGAGCCGCTGCGGCAGGAGATCACGCCGAAGAACATCCTGATGATCGGGCCGACCGGCGTCGGCAAGACCGAGATCGCACGCCGGCTCGCACGGCTCGCCGACGCGCCGTTCATCAAGATCGAGGCCACCAAGTTCACCGAGGTCGGCTACGTCGGGCGCGACGTCGACACGATCGTGCGCGACCTGGTCGAGATCGCGATCAAGCAGGCGCGCGAGGGCGCGATGCGGCAGGTGCGCGCGCGCGCCGAGGACGCGGCCGAGGAGCGGATCCTCGACGCGCTGCTCCCGCCGGCGCGCGCGATCGGATTCGCCGAGCGCACCGAGACGACCGAGGACTCGGCGACACGCCAGCGGTTCCGCAAGAAGCTCCGCGAGGGCGAGCTCGACGACAAGGAGATCGAGATCGAGGTCGCCGCCACCCAGGCGCAGATGGAGATCCTCGCGCCGCCGGGGATGGAGGAGCTCACGCAGCAGATCCAGGGCATGTTCCAGAACCTCGGTGGCGGGCGGAAGAAGCTGCGCAAGCTCAAGGTCCGCGAGGCGATGCGGCTCCTCGCCGAGGAGGAAGCCGGAAGGCTCGTCAACGACGAGGACCTGAAGACGCGCGCGCTGGCGAACGTCGAGCAAAACGGGATCGTGTTTCTCGACGAGATCGACAAGATCGCCAGCCGCTCCGAGATGCAGGGCGCCGACGTCTCGCGCCAGGGCGTGCAGCGCGATCTCCTGCCGCTCGTCGAGGGCACGACGATCTCGACGCGCCACGGCATGGTGAAGACCGACCACGTCCTCTTCATCGCGAGCGGTGCGTTCCACTTCGCCAAGCCTTCCGACCTCATCCCCGAGCTGCAGGGCCGCTTCCCGATCCGCGTCGAGCTCGACTCGCTCACCGCCGCCGACTTCGAGCGCATCCTCACCGCGACCGACGCGTGCCTGGTCAAGCAGTACGAGGCGCTGCTCGAGACCGAGGGCGTGAAGCTCGAGTTCCGGCCGGACGGGATCAAGCGCCTCGCCGAGACCGCGTTTGCGGTGAACGAGAAGACCGAGAACATCGGCGCGCGCCGGCTCTACACCGTGATGGAGAAACTGCTCGAAGACGTTTCCTTCGCGGCCGGGCGCGGCGGCACGCAGGCCGTGACGATCGACGCGGCTTACGTCGACGCGCGGCTCAAGGATCTCGCCGCGAGCGAAGACCTCGCGCGCTACGTGCTCTAGCGCAGCGCGCGGCCCCGACAAACCAAAGAGGAGTCCCAGGCGACATGCGTTCATTCGCGCGGTCATTGGTTTTCGCGATCGCGGCCGCCGCTGCCGCGGGGGCGCAGGCGCAGGTCACCGCGTCGGGCGCCTGGGCGCGGGCCACGGTTCCGGGCCAGACCGCGGCCGGCGCCTATATGCAGCTCAAGAGCGCTGACGGGGCGACCGTGATCGGCGCCGAGAGCCCGGCCGCCGGCATCGTCGAGATCCACGAGATGCGGATGGAGGGCAATACCATGCGCATGCGCGGGGTGGAGAGGCTGGAGTTGCCGCCCGGACGGGTAGTCGAGTTGAAGCCGGGCGGCTACCACGTGATGCTGATGGACCTGAAGGCGCCGCTCAAGAAGGGCGAAACCCTGCCGATCAAGCTGAAAGTCCGCGGTAAGTCCGGCGAGACGCAGGACATCGAGGTCAAGGCGGAGGTCCGCGACGTGACAAGCGGGGCGGGCGGGTCCAAGCACTGAGCCCTCAGGCTCAGCGGGTGGGAGCGCATATCGCGATCTCGTCGCGCAGGCAGCGAGGGCAGAGGCAGCTCGTGAAGGCGGCGCTCGGGGCGATCGGAGGGAGATCCGCGCACCAGCAGTGCTCGACCCCCGCCTTCATCCCACACTCGAACGTTGCGCCGCAGCGTGCACAGGCCTCGCCCGAGAGGGGGCGCAGCCTTGCGTAGGCGAGCTTCCCGCGCATGGGCCCGGCCGCTCGCTCGAAACGGACCGGGTAGAAGAACCCGGGGCCGTCGTACACGAAGGTGTGGAACTCGCCGTTCTCGCCGCCCGGGTCGACGCCCGGCGGCAGGCCCGCGAAGAAGCTCGCGTCCAGCTCGCGGCCTGCCCACTCCGGGCCGAGCCTGGCGGTGTCGGCACAGATCGCGACGCCGCGATAGCCGGCTTCCACGAACCGCTTAGCGAGCCCACGCGTGTCCTCGTGCCAGAGCGGATACACCGGTTCGAACCCGAGGCGCGCCATGAGGGCGTCGCGGTAGGACTTGATGTCCTCGAGGAAGAGGTCGCCGAATGCGACGTGGCGCACGCCTTGCGCGCGGAAGGGTTCGAGGGCCGCGGCGAGCCGCGCCTCGTACACGGTGTTGGGCGGCTCGCGCGGGACGCGAAGCGGGACGAGCGGCACGCCGAGGCTGGCGGCCTGCAGGGCGACGAGCCGCTCGGGCACGCCGTGCATCACCAGCGTGCCGTCGTCCTCGACGAACGCCGCGAGCAGGGCGCACACGTCCCAGCCCTCCGCGCGCAGGCACTCGAGCGCGAGCACGCTGTCCTTGCCACCGCTGAACGAGAGGACGACCGGCGTAGCCAAGAAAAGCTCCTGTACCTACGGGCGACACCCCGCCCGTTCAAGGGGTCCGGAGCAATCTTACCGCTTGAAAAATTCCCCTTGAAACCGCAGGGCTACGCCCCATTTGTATTCCTACAGGGCGCGAGCCCCGGACCCAATTCGAGGAGTGAGACATGGCAAACGTGACGCGTTACGATCCGTTCGGCGAGTTGTTTGACGATTTCTTCAAGGGCAGCTATTTCGTCCGTCCAGTGACCGGCGAAGGCCGTGTAGCGACGCCGAGCCTGAAGGTCGATGTGACCGAGCAGAACGGCGCCTTCAAGGTGCTGGCCGAGATCCCCGGCGTGAAGAAGGATGACATCCAGGTGAACGTCGACGGCGATCAGGTGTCGATCACCGCCGAAGTGAAGCAGGAGAAGGACGTCAAGGAAGGCGAGCGACTCGTACACAGCGAGCGCTACTACGGCAAGGCTTCCCGCGCGTTTCGTCTCGGCTATGAGATCGACGAGTCGAAGGTGCAGGCGAAGTACAGCGACGGCGTGCTGGAGCTGGTGCTGCCGAAGAAGCAGACCGCGGCAGCGAAGCAGATCACGATCCAGTAATTCCGGATCGGTCGACGAAGGGCGGCTTTCAGGCCGCCCTTTTTCTTTGGCGGGGCCGCCTCAGGCCGCGGCGAGAACCGGCCGAGGTTGCGCCGCGAGCCAGTCGAGACGCGCGCGGAGCTTCACCACTTCGCCGACGACGATGAGCGCCGGGGGCCGTACGCCGGCAGTCGCGACGCGCTCCGCCAGGGTGGCGAGCGTCGCGGTCACGACCCGCTGTTGCGCGGTCGTCGCCCGCTCGATCGCCGCCGCGGGCAGGTCCGGGCTGGCCCCGTGCGCGACGAGTTCGCGGCAGATCTCCGCCAGGCGCGTGATGCCCATGTAAATGACGACGGTCTGCCCCGGGCGCGCGAGGGCGTCCCAGTCGAGGTCCGCCGAGCCGTCCTTGAGGTGCCCGGTCGCGAACACGACCGCGCGCGCGCAGTCGCGATGCGTCAATGGAATGCCGGCGTAACAGGACGCGCCGCTCGCCGAGGTTACCCCCGGCACGACCTCGAACGGCACGCCGTGCGCGAAGAGGAACTCGCACTCCTCGCCGCCGCGCCCGAAGATGAACGGGTCGCCGCCCTTGAGCCGCAGCACGCGTTTCCCGCGTCGGGCAAGCGCGACGAGCAGCGCGTTGATCTCGTCCTGAGACAGTGCATGGCAGCCCTGACGCTTGCCGGCGTAGATCCGCTCGGCGCGCGGATCGACGAGCGCAAGCACCGCCTCGCTCACCAGGTAGTCGTAGACCACCGCGTCGACGTGGCGCATCAGGCGCGTGGCGCGGACGGTCAGGAGATCCGGATCGCCCGGACCGGCGCCGACGAGATACACGACGCCGCGCGGCCTGCCGGACACGGCCATGCGCCAGCCGTCGGCCCCGGCATCGCCCCGGGCGTGGCGCGCGCGGACGAAGCGCTCTTCGAGCGACACCTCGCAGCGATGGCGCTGCCTCGGCTCCCAGCGGTTGCGCGGCATGATCTCGCGCGCTCGTTTGTTGCGACCGGGCCACTCTAAGTGGGGACCGACGCCGCGGCTTTGACAAGTATCAAAGTCGCCCCCCCTTCGGGCGGGCATCCTCGCACCCGACCGGGGATTTTCGTGTTCCAGCCGCAAGGAGGCGTTCCATGAGAGGCAGGCTTCGCAGGGCAGGGTGTGCGTCGGCGGTGACCGCCCTCGCGCTTGCAATGAGCACCGCATTCGCGCAGCCGACCAAACCCGAGCGCGCGCCGGTGAGCGAACCGGAGATCCGCTACCAGGCCGGCGGCTCCACGATGGCCGATGTCGAGATGTACCAGGACATCAATCCGAAGGCGCCGCAGATGTCGAAGGCTGAATTCGACAGGGCGCGCCAGATCTATTTCGAGCGCTGCGCCGGCTGTCACGGCGTGCTGCGCAAGGGCGCGACCGGGAAGCCGCTGACCCCCGACATCACCATCCCGCGCGGCACCGACTACCTGAAGGTGTTCATCAAGTACGGCTCGCCCGCCGGCATGCCGAACTGGGGCACCGCCGGCGAGCTCAACGACGCCGAGGTCGACCTGATGGCCCGGTACGTCCAGCAGACGCCACCCCAGCCGCCCGAGTGGGGCATGGCGCAGATGAAGCAGACCTGGAAAGTGCTCATCCCGCCGGAAAAGCGGCCGACGAAGAAGATGAACAACTTCAACATCGACAACATCTTCGCGACCACGCTCCGCGACACGGGCGAAGTTGCGCTGATCGACGGCGACACGAAGCAGATCATCAACATCATCAAGACCGGCTACGCGGTCCACATCTCGCGCACGTCGGGCTCGGGCCGCTACGTCTTCACCATCGGCCGCGACGGCCGGCTCAACCTGATCGACCTGTGGATGGAGAAGCCGGACAACGTCGCCGAGATCCGCATCGGGCTGGAGGCGCGGTCGGTCGAGACCTCGCGCGCGAAGGGCTGGGAGGACAAGTACGCGATCGCCGGTTCTTACTGGCCGCCGCAGTACGTGATCATGAAGGGCGACACGCTGGAGCCGCTCAAGATCGCCGGCACCCGCGGGATGACGGTGGGCGACCAGGAGTACCACCCCGAGCCGCGCGTCGCATCGATCGTCGGCAGCCATCTCAAACCCGAGTTCGTCGTCAGCGTGAAGGAGACGGGCAAGATCCTGCTGGTCGACTACCGCGACATCGCGAACCTCAAGGTCACCGAGATCGAGGCGGCGAAGTTCCTCCACGACGGCGGCTGGGACGCGAGCAAGCGCTACTTCATGGTCGCGGCGAACCAGTCGAACAAGGTGGCCGTGGTCGACTCGAAAGAGGGCAAGCTCGTCAAGCTCGTCGACGTCGACAAGATCCCGCACCCCGGGCGCGGCGCGAACTTCGTGCATCCGAAATACGGGCCGGTGTGGGCGACCGGCCACCTCGGCAGCGAAAAGATCGCGCTCATCGGCACCGACCCGGAGAAGCACAAGGAGAACGCGTGGAAGGTGGTGCAGATGCTCGACGGCCAGGGTGGCGGCAACCTCTTCATCAAGACCCACCCGAAGTCGAAGAACCTCTGGGCCGACACGCCGCTCAACCCGGATCCGAAGATCGCCCAGTCGATCGCGGTGTTCGACATCAACAACCTCGAGAAGGGCGCGACCATCCTGCCGATCGGCGAGTGGGCGGGCGTCGGCGAGGGCGCGAAGCGGATCGTCCAGCCCGAGTACAACAAGGCGGGCGACGAGGTGTGGTTCGCGGTGTGGAGCGCGAAGAACCAGCAGTCGGCGCTCGTGATCGTGGACGACAAGACGCGCAAACTGAAGACGGTCATCAAGGATCCGCGCATCGTGACGCCGACCGGGCACTTCAACGTCTACAACACCACGCGTGACGTCTACTGAAGGAAAGGGAGCGGACGATGAGAAACGGATTGGCAGTCGTGGCGGGCGCGGCCGCGTTCGCATTCGCCGGCGCCGCGGCGGCGCAGGCGCTCGACGACAAGAAGGCCGACGAGCTGATGAAGAAGGCGGGCTGCAACGCCTGCCACACCGTCGACAAGAAGGGCGTCGGACCCGCTTACAAGGACGTCGCGGCGAAGCACAAGGGCCAGGCCGACGCCGCCCAGGCGATGTTCGACAAGGTCCGCAAGGGCGGCGCCGGCGTGTACGGCCAGGTGCCGATGCCGCCGAACCCGGCGGACAAGATCAGCGACGGGGATCTCAAGCTGCTCGTCGCCTGGATCCTGACGAAGTAGGGGGGCGGCTGTGACTGTAGCGGGGCGCGAGGGTTGCGCCCCGCTCGTCGTTTGAGGCGGATCAACCCGCCTCCGGTCCGGGAAGGCGACCATTCGAATCATGAGCTTCGGAGTCTCCGCCGCGTTGCTATGCCTCGCCGCCGCAGCGGTTGCGCCGGCCGCGCTTGCCGACGTCGCGCCGGACGCGGCGCGCCGGAGCGAGCTCGTGAATCTCGTCCGCCAGGACTGCGGCTCGTGCCACGGCATGACCCTCAAGGGCGGCCTGGGTCCGGCCTTGACGCGCGAGAGCCTGCGCGGGAAGCCGGCCGAAAGTCTCGCCGTCACCATCCTCTACGGCCGTCCCGGCACGCCGATGCCGCCCTGGCGCGCGTTCGTCAGCGGCAGCGAAGCGGAATGGATCGTGCGCCGGCTCCAGGAGGGCACGCTCGATGAGCGCTAGGGTCGTCGCGGTCGCGGGGCTCGTCGTGGTCGGCGCCGTCGCAGCGCTGGTGGAGGCCGCGCACGCCGAGCTCGGCCTGGTGGTGGAGCGCGCTTCGGGCAGCTTGCAGGTCGTCGACGACGGGAAGCGGGCGGGCGTGGCGCGGATCGAGGGGCTGGGCGACCTCTCGCACGCGTCGCTCGTCTACTCGGGCGACGGCCGGTTCGCCTACGTGTTCGGTCGGGACGGCGGGCTCACCAAGGTCGAGCTCGCTTCGGCGAAAGCCGTCGCCCGCGTGGTGCAGGCGGGGAACTCGATCGGCGGCGCGATCTCGCGCGACGGACGGATCGTCGCGGTCGCGAACTACGAACCGGGCGGCGTGAAGCTGTTCGACGCGGAAACGCTCGAGCTCCTGAGCGAGATCCCGGCGACCTACGGCGCCGAGGGGAAGCGCGCGAAGGTGGTCGGCATCGCGGACGCGCCCGGCGCGAGGTTCGTGTTCAGTCTGTTCGAGGCGGGCGAGATCTGGGTGGCCGACGTCGCCGATCCGCGGCGCCCGCGCGTGCGCAAGCTCGCGAACGTCGGCCGCGAGCCGTACGACGCGCTCATCACGCCCGATGGCCGGTATTACATCGCCGGGCTCTTCGGGGAGGACGGGCTCGCGCTCGTCGATCTCGGGAACGTCGAGGCGGGGGCGAAACGCATCCTGGCGGACTACGGCCGCGGGCAGGAGAAGCTGCCCGTCTACAAGATGCCGCATCTACGCGGCTGGGCAGTCGCCGGTGCGTACGCGTTCCTGCCGGCGATCGGCCGCCACGAGGTGCTCGTCGTCGAGCGCGCGAGCTGGCGCGAAGTCGCGCGCATCCCCGCGCACGGCCAGCCGGTGTTCGTGATGGCGCGGCCCGACGGCAAGCAGGTGTGGGTCAACTTCGCGTTCCCGCTGAACGACACCGTTCAGGTGATCGACGTCGCGCGGCTGGCCGTCGTGCAGACCCTCCAGCCGGGAAAGACCGTGCTGCACATGGAGTTCAACGACGCCGGTGACGAAGTCTGGATTTCCGCGCGCGACGACGACCGGGTGGTCGTCTACGATACGGCGACCTTCGCCCGCATCACTGCGCTGCCGGCGAAAAGCCCGAGCGGGATCTTCTTCGCGTGGCGCGCGAAGAAGATCGGGATGTGATCGCATGACCGCGCTCGAGCTCCGGCTCCTCAACGAGTTCCAGCGCGACTTCCCGCTGGTGCCGGAGCCGTACACGGTGCTCGCCGAGACGCTCGGGGCAAGCGAACGCGAGGTGCTCGATGGACTGGCGCGGCTCCGCACGTCCGGGAGCCGTGAGCCGCGTCGGCGCCGTCTTCCGGCCCGGCGCGATCGGGGCGTCGACGCTGGCCACGATGGCGGTGCCGCCCGGGCGCCTCGACTGCGTCGCAACGCTCGTGAGCCGGTTCCCCGAAGTCAATCACAACTACGAGCGCGAGCACGAATTCAACCTGTGGTTCGTCGCCGCGGCGCAGGACGACGACGCGCTCGAGGCGGTGCTCGACCGCATCGAGTGCGCGACCGGAATCCCGGTGCTCGCGCTGCCGCTTGTCGAGGAGTATCACATCGACCTCGGGTTCCGGCTGGATCGCGTCGACGCGCGTTCGCCGCGCCAACCGCGCACGCCCGAGCGGGCGTCGCTCGACGCCGCCGACCGGCGCCTCGTCGCGGCGCTGGAGGACGGTCTGGAGCTGGTGACTCGGCCTTATGCCGCGCTCGCGGCGCGCGCGGGTTTCGACGAGCGCGCGGCGATCGAGCGGCTTGCGCAGTGGCAGGCGGAGGGCGTGATCCGCCGGTTCGGGGTCGTGGTGCGGCACCACGAGCTCGGCTACCGGGCGAACGCGATGACGGTCTGGGACGTGCCGGACGACGTCGCGACGGAGTTCGGGCGCGCGCTCGCGGCGAGCGAGGGCGTGACCCTGGCGTATCGGCGCGCGCGGCATCTCCCCGAGTGGCCGTACAACCTCTATTGCATGGTGCATGGCGTCGACCGCCGGTCGGTCGCGGAGCAGCTCGGATCGCTCGCGCGGAGGCTCGGGCTCGACGCGTTTCCGCGCGCGGTGCTCTTCAGCCGCACCCGCTTCAAGCAGGCCGGTGCGCGGGTGGCTTCGCTCGAGGCGGCCGATGGATGAGGTCGATCGCATGCTCGTGAACCGGCTGCAGGACGGCATCGACGTGGTCGAGCGGCCGTTCGCGCCGGTCGCCGCGGAGCTGGGCATTCCCGAGGCCGAGGTGTGCGGACGGCTGCAGCGGTTGGTGGACGAGGGGTGGCTGTCGCGGTTCGGGCCGATGATCGACGCCGCTGCCCTCGGCGGTGCCTTCACGCTGGCGGCGCTGCGCGTGCCCGCGCGCGAATTCGAGCGCGTCGCGGCGCTCGTCAACGCGCATCCCGAGGTCGCGCACAACTACCGCCGCGAGCACCCGTTCAACATGTGGTTCGTCATCGCTACCGAGCGTCCGGAGGAGGTGGCCGGGGTGCTGGAAGCGATCGAGCGCGAGACCGGATACCGCGCGATCAACCTGCCCAAGCAGCGCGAGTATTACCTGCGCCTCAAGCTCGAC
Source organism: uncultured beta proteobacterium (assembly GCA_963789885.1). Classification (GTDB taxonomy): domain Bacteria; phylum Pseudomonadota; class Gammaproteobacteria; order Burkholderiales; family SG8-39; genus DATEDA01. Next base: position 161,736 of record CAWBNB010000071.1, read on the forward strand.
GCGGGAGCCGCGCGATGATGGTCGCCGAGCTCGAGCGGCCCGGTCTCGACGCTGTCGACCGCCGTATTTTGGTCGCGACGCAGGGCGGATTGCCGCTCGTGCCGCGTCCCTATCACGCCGTCGCCGAACGGCTCGGTCTCGCGCCAGAGGAGGTCATGCGACGCATGCGGCGGCTCCTCGAGCGAGGCGCGATCCGCCGCGTCGCCGCGGTGCCGAACCACTACGCGCTCGGCTTCCGCGCCAACGGCATGTCGGTGTGGGATGTGGACGACTCGCGGGTGGACGAGCTCGGGCAGCGCGTCGGCGCGCTCGCGTTCGTCTCGCATTGCTACCGGCGGCCGCGCGTCCTGCCCGACTGGCCCTACAACCTCTTCGCGATGGTGCACGCGCCGACGCGGCTCGAGGTCGCCGAGCGCGTCGCGACGATCGCGGAGCTCCTCGGCGAAGCCGTGCGGACGCACGACATCCTGTTCAGCACCGCGATCCTGAAGAAATCCGGCGTGCGGCTCGGGGAGGCGTGAATTGTTCCGGGTCAGCCAGTTCATGCGCGAGATCGTCGCGCCGACGCCCGCCGGTCCGCGACGCGATCCGCCCGGACCGGTCGTGATCTGGAACCTCATCCGGCGCTGCAACCTCACCTGCAAGCACTGCTACTCGGTCTCCGCCGACCGCGACTTCCCGGGCGAGCTCTCGACCGCGGAGGCGTTCGGGGTGATGGACGACCTGAAGCGCTTCCGGGTGCCGGTGCTGATCCTCTCCGGCGGCGAGCCGCTGCTCAGGCGCGACCTCTTCGACATCGCGCGGCGCGCGAAGGACCTCGGGTTCTACGTGGGGCTCTCGACGAACGGCACCTTGATCGACCAGTCGCTCGTCGATCGGGTCGCCGCCGTCGGCTTCGACTACGTCGGCATCAGCCTGGACGGCCGGCGGGAGACGCACGATGCGTTCCGGCGGCGGGCCGGCGCGTTCGACGACTCGCTCGCCGCGGCACGCTATTGCCGCGACGCCGGCGTGAAGGTGGGTCTCCGCTACACCCTCACCGAGGGCAACGCCGCCGACCTGCCGTATCTCCTCGACCTCGCCGACGACGAGCGGATCGACAAGTTCTACCTGTCGCACCTCAACTACGCCGGCCGCGGCAACGTGAACCGCAAGCACGACGCGTTCTTCGCGACGACGCGCCGGGCGATGGACCTCGTCTTCGACGCCGCGTGGGGCGCGCCGGACAAGGAGTTCGTCACCGGCAACAACGACGCCGACGGCGCGTACTTCCTGATGTGGGCGCGCGCCCGGTTCCCGGAGCAGGCGGAGCACCTGCGCGCGAAGCTCGAGCAGTGGGGCGGCAACGCCTCGGGCGTGAACGTCGCGAACATCGACAACCTCGGCAACGTGCACCCCGACACCTACTGGTGGGACTACTCGCTCGGCAACGTGCGCGAGCGGCCGTTCTCGGCGATCTGGAGCGACCTCTCCGACGGGATCCTCGCCGGCCTGCGCGCGCGGCCGCGCGCGATCGGCGGCCGCTGCGCCGAGTGCCGTTATTTCGCGATCTGCGGCGGGAACACGCGCACGCGTGCGCGCAGCCTGACCGGCGATCCGTGGGCGGAGGATCCGGGCTGCTATCTCGACGACGACGAGATCGGCGCGACCGGCGGACACGAGCGGGTCAAGCTGACGCCGTACTCGCGGCAGCGGCCCGCGGAAGCCGCGGCGCAATGAAGGCGCTCGCCGCATTCGCGCTCGTCCTTGCCGCCGTTGCGTCCGCGACCGCGCCGGCCGCGGCCGACCCGGCGAAGCTCTACGCCGAGCACTGCGCGAGCTGCCACGGCATCGACCGGTTCGGCGGGATGGGGCCCGCGCTACTGCCGTCGAACCTGGAGCGGCTCCGCAAGCCGGCCGCGGTCGAAACGATCGCGAACGGCCGGATCGCGACGCAGATGCCCGCGTTCGCCGGCAAGCTCTCGGCCGCAGAGATCCGCGAGCTCGCGGAGTTCGTCTATGCGCCGCCAGCCACGCCGCCAGCGTGGGGAGCGGACGAGATCCGGGCCTCGCGAATCGAACACGCGGACCCCGCGTCGCTCCCGGGCCGGCCGAAGTTCGGCGCCGATCCCCTCAACCTGTTCGTCGTGGTGGAGGCGGGCGATCACCACGTCACGATCCTCGACGGCGACCGCTTCGAGCCGCTCGCACGCTTCGCGAGCCGCTACGCGCTGCACGGCGGGCCGAAATTCTCGCCTGACGGGCGCTTCGTCTACTTCGCCTCGCGCGACGGCTGGATCTCCAAGTACGACCTGTGGAACCTCGCGCTCGTCGCCGAGGTCCGCGCTGGTCTCAACGCGCGGAACGCCGCGGTGTCCGGCGACGGCAAATACGTCGCGGTGGCGAACTATCTGCCGCACACGCTGGTGATCCTGGATGCGGATCTCAAGCTGGTGAAGGTGCTCCCGGTCGCGGACCGCGAAGGCAAGCGGACTTCGCGCGTCTCGGCGGTGTACGACGCCGCGCCGCGCAGGAGCTTCGTCGTCGCGCTGAAGGACATGCGGGAGCTGTGGGAAGTGAGCTACGACCCGCAGGCGGCCGACATCCCGGTCGGGCTCGTTCACGACTTCCGCTACCGGGAGGGCGCGTTCGTGCCCGGGTTCCTGAACCCGCGCCGGACGCAGCTCGACGACTACCTCGACGACTTCTTCTTCACGCCGGACTACAGCGAGCTCGTGGGGACGTCGCGGGAGGCGGCGGCCGGGCAGGTGGTTCACCTCGACGTGCAGCGCAGGATCGCGACGATTGACCTTGCCGGCATGCCGCACCTCGGTTCCGGCATCAGCTGGCAACGCGACGGGCGGACGGTCATGGCGACGCCCAACCTCAAGGAGGGCGTGGTGAGCGTGATCGACGTGAAGGACTGGAAGACCGTGAAGCAGATCCCGACGCCGGGCCCGGGCTTCTTCATGCGCAGCCACGAGTCGACGCCGTACGCCTGGGTCGATTCGATGATGAGTCCCGCCAAGGACACGCTCTCGATCCTCGACAAGCGCACGCTCGAGCCAGTCGCGACCGTGCGGCCCGAGCCGGGAAAGACGCTCGCCCACATCGAGTTCACCCGCGACGGCCGCTACGCGCTCGCGAGCCTGTGGGAGCAGGACGGCGCGCTAATCGTGTTCGACGCCGCGACGTTCAAGGAAGTGAAGCGCATCCCGATGAAAAAGCCGGTCGGGAAGTACAACGTCTACAACAAGATCACCCGGTCGGCAGGAACGAGTCACTGAGCCATGAAGCAACGAACTGTCCTCGGCATTGCCGCGCTCCTCTTCGCCGGTTGTGCAAGCTCTCCGCCGCCGGCGGCTCCGGCGCCCGAGTCGAAGTCGGCGATCCATCGCGTCGTCGTACCGCTCACGCTCGAGGAGCGCGATTACGTTCTCGGCGAGATGCGCGACTTTCTCGTCGCGCTCCAGGGGGTGACCGACGGTCTGGCGCGCAACGACTTCGCGGCGGTCTCCGTGGCGGCGCACAAGGTCGGCTCCGGCGCCGAGGGCGGCCGGATGCCGCCCGAGATCGCGCGGAAGCTGCCGCCGGAATTCCGCCAGCTCGCGCGCGCGACCCACGACCAGTTCGATTCGCTGGCGGCGGACGCGGTTGCGCGCCGCGACGCGCGGCACACGCTTGCGCAGACGAGCGCGCTGATGCAGCGCTGCAATGCCTGCCACGCGCTCTTCCGGTTCCCGGACTAGTTCGCGCGCGGTCCGGTGCGGGGTATGCTGAGCGCGCCCGACGCGGCGACGCTCTACGCCATGACCACCCTCTCGCATCGCTTCCGCGCCGCGACCGAGCGCTTCGACGCCGCCAACGCGGCGGACCCGAATCGCGAGACGGACGCCGCCGGCGTCGAGCGGCCGCGCGAGCTGCTCTACGCGCAGCGCATGAGCGAGATGCTCGAGCGCTTCGCACCCGAGGCGTCCGAGGCAGTCCGGCTCGCGGTCCGCTGCCAGCACATCCGCCGCTGGGAGATCCCGCGCGACTCGTACCCGCGCACGCCCGAGGGCTACAAGGCGTGGCGGACGCAGCTGATGGACTTCCACGCCGATACGGCCGCTACGATCCTGCGTGAGGCGGGGTACGAGGACGAAGCGATCGCCCGCGTGCGTTCGCTGCTCCGGAAAGAGCGGTTGAAGCGCGATCCGGAGACGCAGCTCCTCGAAGACGTGATCGGCCTCGTGTTCCTCGAGCACTACCTCACGGGCTTCGTCGCCGGCCACCCCGAATACGACGAGGCGAAGTTCGCCGACATCCTCCGCAAGACCTGGCTGAAGATGTCCACGCGTGGCCGCGAAGCGGTGCTGACGGTCGCGCAGATCCCGGCGGAACTCAGGCCGGCCGTCGAGCGGGCGGTCGCTCAACCGCCGTCGCGCTGAAGCGAGCGAGGGCGCACCGTACACCGGGCTCAAGCCTGCCGGGCTCGATCTCGGTCCGGCGGTGCCGGCGGCCGACAAGGCGCTCGAGGGCGGGTCGATCGAGAAGGTCGTGAAGCTCATCACCGATGCGGTGCGCGAGGGGGTCCATCGGCACTTCCACGCCGCGTATCACCGGTGGAAGTTCGATGCGAACGACGTCGCCGCGGGCCGCGACTACGTGGCGGCCTACGTTCCCTACGTCCACTACGTCGAAGGGCTGTGGGACGCGGCGACCGGCGCGCGCGGGCATCACGCCGCGGAGGGCGGTGCCCACGCCGCGCACGCAGGTCATCACGTTCACTGACTTCGAGCGGCGCTCGGCCGGGCCGCCGCGGGAGAGGCGGCGGCTATGAACGTGGCAGGGCCCCGATCGCGCGCGTGATCCAGATCAAGCAGTGCGCAGCTTTCCGTGCGGTGCGGGAACAATCTCGCGTGCCCGGCCGCCCAATCAGTTGACACCCATTTCACTCTCTGCGAGGAGCGCCGGATGCGCGCATTCATTCCTTCCTGGCCGTTGCGGGCGGCTGCCCTGTTCGTCGTCGTCTTCGGCGCGCTCACGATCCGGTCGGGAGCGAGCGTCCTTTTCGGGGGCGAGATGGCCGCGACCGCCGGCAACTACGTGCCCTTCGTCGTCTGGTTCAACTTCCTCGCGGGGTTCGCGTACCTCGCCGCGGGGGCCGGTTTGTGGTTCGGGCGCCGCTGGGCGGTGTGGCTCGCGGTCGCGCTCGCCGTCACGACGCTCGCGACGTTCGCCGCACTCGGGATCCACGTTGCCGGCGGCGCGGCGTTCGAACCGCGCACCGTCTGGGCGATGGTCGCCCGCAGCGCGACCTGGGTCGCGATCGCGTTCTTCGCCTGCCGCGCGGCCGGCTGCGGCCCGCGCGCGGTCGCCTGAGCCGGGACATTCCCGTGTCCGGCGCAAGGTCGTCGCGGCGCTGAACGAGTACGGCCGGTAGTTCGATCACCCAGGCTGGAAGAGGTTCTGAGTACGGCGTTCGGGTCGCCGAAGCGGCCTCCGGGATCGGCGCCCCCGGGCCGCCTGTGGCGCCAGCCGCACGATTGCGTTTGACCCGCATCAAGTCCGCGCGCCCGGCCGCGCTCATGATCTCCTCAACGGGACTGGAGCAGCGCGAATGGAATTCTTCAAGGTTCCCGAAGCCCTGCAGCGCGAGCACGAGCTGATGCAGCACCGCCTCGATCGCGCCGTCAAGGAAGGCGGGAAAACGGGCGCGGCAGCCGTCGCGGTTGTCGAGGTGCTGCGTCCCCACGTGGCGAAGGAGGAGGATTTCGGCCTTCCGGCGCTCGGGCTGCTGCAGCACCTCGTGGCGGGGCGGGTCTCCCCGGCGATGCGCGGCGTGACCGTCATGACCGACCGGCTGAAGGTCGAGTACGAGCAGATGCTCGCGGATCACGAGGCGATCGCGGCGGCGATCCGGAAGCTCGCGGACGCGGCCCGGGACGAGGGCAAGCTGGAGTACGTCGGCATCTCCGAGCAGCTCGCCCGGTACCTCCAGACCGAGGAACAGGTGTACTACCCGGCGGCGATCCTGATCGGCGAGTACCTGAAGCTGAAGCTCGGCGAGCCGCCGCGCGCCTGATGGCGCTCGACTACGCTGTCGCGGTCGGCGGCAGCTACTACCTGCAGGCGGGATCGCTCGGCTGGACTGGGCCGTTCGTGCTGCTCGCAGCGCTTGTGCCGCTGGCTCACATCGCCGCGTCGTTCGGGCTGCCGCGCGTGCTCTGACGGTCCGGTAGTCAGTCCGCGCTGCGCTGGCTCGCCTCGAGCGCAATCTGCCGGCGCAGCTCGCGGTAGCGAGCCTCGGAGTCGTCGCCGAAGAGCGGATCGACACCGTGGGGCGCCGCAGCCGCGACGGCCGCCCAGTCCTCCGCGGTGAGCACCTGCCCTGCCCGCGGCACGACGTGCTGTTCTTCGGCCGCCAGGTGGTGGCGGTAGTAGAGGAGGTACGTCGCCGCCGCCGTCTCGACCGCGGAGCGCTCGATCAGGGCGTCCTCGGCGACCGCCTCGAGCACGCCGAGAAGCGTCTCGCCGGCGGCGGCGATGACGCGGTGCTCCTGGAGGCGCCGGGCGACCGGGAGGGCCATCGCAGGGTCGCGCTCGACCAGCCGCGCGAACGCGACGTCCTCCCGCGGATGGTGGAAGCGGTCCGGGTAGTGGCGGAGGTAGTGCACGACGTCGAAGAGCAGGGCGTAATCGGGCTGTCTCCCGTCCTGGAAGGCGGCGAGCTCGCGCTCGACGAGGTTGAGCAGGTAGGCGAATCGCGTGTGATCCGCGTGCCAGATAGCGATGGGCTCGACCATGCCGTGACGGTAGCGCGCCCCTCGCGCGCCGCTTTGACCAGGGTCAACCCCCGGCCATTCGCGCGTTCAGCGCGCCGGGCGGAGCGCGTGCGCGGCGAGCAGTGCCGCCCCGAACACCAGCGTCGCGACGCCCTGGTGCGCGGTGCCCAGGCCCACCGGCACCGCCGCGAGCAGCGTGGCGACGCCCAGCGCGAACTGCGCCACCAGCAGGCCGAGCAGCAGGTGAGCGGCGACCCGGGCGCGGGCGGTCGCGTCGGACGCCCGCACTCGCCACCACAGCCAGGGCACGAGGGCGAGCAGCAGCCACGCGAGCAGCCGGTGGTCGACCTGGACGGTGGCCATGTTGTTGAAGAAGTTGCGCCACCACGGCTCGAGCGCGAACGTCTCGGCCGGCACGAGGTGGCCGTTCATCAGCGGGAAGGTGTTGTAGGCCTTTCCGGCGCGGATGCCCGCGACGAGCCCGCCCGCGAGCACTTGCAGGAAAACGAGGCCCGCGATTGCCCCGGCTAATCGCGCGACGCTCCCGGTGCGACGCGCCGTGCGCTCCGGGCAAAGCAGGTCGAAGGCGATCCACAGCATCGCGCCGAGGATCAGGAACGCGAGGCCGAGATGCGCGGTGAGGCGGAAGTGCGATACGCGCGGCTCGTCGACCAGGCCCGAGGCGACCATGTACCAGCCCATCGCGCCTTGCAGTCCGCCGAGCGCGAACACGCCCGCGAGCTTCCAGCCCAGGCGCGCATCGATGCGGCCGCGCCACCAGAACCAGAGAAGGGGCACGAGAAACACGATGCCGATCGTCCGGCCGAGCAGGCGATGAAAGTACTCCCACCAGAAGATGCCCTTGAACTCGCCGAGCGACATCGCGTGGTTCACGAGCCGGTACTCCGGGGTCTGTTGGTACTTGTCGAACAGCACCTGCCAGTCGCTATCGGAGAGCGGGGGAATGGTGCCGACGAGGGGCTGCCACTCGACGATCGAGAGCCCGGAGTGGGTCAGGCGGGTGGCGCCCCCCACCACGACCATCGCCGCGACGGCGAGCGCGCAAACGAGGAGCCACACGGCGACCGCCCGACCGCCGGTCGCCGACGCGACGGCCGGAGCGAGCGAAACCTCCGCAGCGAACGATCTCGTCACGACGCGATTTTGCCGGGAGCGGCCGGGACGCGCTTGACCCGCATCAACTCGCCCGCGCCGGGGCAGCCGGCGTTTTCTTAGCGCGCATCAAGTTTTTTCCCTGCCCGGCTCCGTAGATTGGGTCCGCGAGAGCCCGCCCGCGTGGGCGGGTCGCATACGCGAAGGGGGAGCGATGGGCACGCTTCGTGGAGACCGGCAGGACCGCGGCGCTCCGGCCGTCGAGGTGGCCGCATTCGTCCTCGCCGGCGCGGCCGCGGCGGTCCTCGCCGCCTGGCTGCCCGATGCGCAGGCGCTCGACGCCCTCGCCTGCATCCGCTTCTACCTCGCGCAGGGTTGTCTTCCCTGAGCGCGCGCCGCCATCCAAGCACAGCAAGGAGAGTCGCCATGGCCGAACCCGTCTCCAGCACCGCCGACGAGGACCTTCCCGACGAGCCGGTGCCGTTCATGCAGCAGCTGATCGACAACCCGTGGATGCTCCTCTTCCTCGGCGTCGTCATCCCCACGGTGCTCTACATCATCTGGGGAGTGATGGAGATCGCCAGCGTGCCGATCGCGAAGTGAGCTAGCCGGGGAGAACGAGCCATGAGCGCGATTCAGCCGCCGACCAACCGACTGTGGTGGAAAGAGCCGATCGAGAAGATCGAGATCACGTGGATCCTGATCGCTTTCGTCTGGTGCCTCTTCCTCTTCTTCATGATGCCGTACTGGCACGTCTTCGGTAAGCAGAACCTCGCCAACGAAGCCTATCGCTCGACGCCCGAACGCTTCACCACCAGGACGCAGGAGATGGTGGACAAGTTCAAGGTGCGCGAGGAGGAGGGTCTCAACAACCAGAAGATCCCGGTCGTGCACCCGCCGCCGGGGAGCGACGTCTACCTGATCGCCCGCCTGTGGCAGTGGTGGCCGATCATCGAGCTCGAGGAAGGGCAGAGCTACCGGCTGCACCTGATGTCCCTCGACTGGCTGCACGGGTTCTCGCTCCAGCCCGAGAACATCAACATCGAGGTGCACCCGAACTACGAGCACCTGCTGACGGTGCAGCCGAGCAAGGCCGGCACCTACAACATCGTCTGCAACGAGTACTGCGGCGTCAACCACCACACGATGGTGACCAAGCTGTACGTCGTGGCGAAGAAGTAGGGAGGCGACGATGGCCGTCAACCGCATGTTCCGGACCTGCCCGACCACCGGGCTCAAGTTCCACCAGCCCGCCGAGGCGCTGATGAAGGCGAACGCCGTCGCAGCGGTCGTCTTCCTCCTCTTCGGCGGCGTGCTCGCGATCCTGGTGACGCTCACCCGCTGGCAGGCGGTGCACCTGCTCCCGGCCGACTGGTTCTACCTCGTTCTCACCGGGCACGGGCTCAACATGCTCGTGTTCTGGATCATCTTCTTCGAGATCGCGGTGCTGTACTTCGCCGGCTCGACGCTGCTCGGCTGTCGCCTCCCGACGCCGCGGGTCGCATGGGCGGGGTTCGCGCTGATGCTCGTCGGCGCGCTCATGAACAACTACGCGGTGTTCATCCGCCAGGATTCGAGCGTGATGTTCACCTCCTACGTGCCGATGCAGGCGCACTGGAGCTTCTATCTCGGCCTGATCCTGTTCGCGGTGGGCGCGCTCATCGGCTGCTTCATCTTCCTCGGCTCGCTCGTCGTCGGGAAGGCGGAGCGCACCTACAACGGCTCGATCCCGCTGGTGACCTTCGGCGGCCTCACCGCCTGCATCATCGCGATCTTCACCATCGCCTCCGGCGCGATCATCCTGATCCCCACGTTCCTGTGGTCGATCGGCCTCGTGGGGTACATGGACTCGCTCCTGTACCGGCACATCTGGTGGGCGTTCGGCCACTCGTCGCAGCAGATCAACGTCTCGGCGCAGGTCGCGGTGTGGTACGCCGTCGCGGCGATCGTGTTCGGCGCGAAGCCGATGAGCGAGAAGGTGAGCCGCACGGCGTTCCTGCTCTACATCCTGTTCATCACGATCGCGAGCGCGCACCACCTGCTCGTCGACCCCGGCCTGACGTCGAGCTGGAAGATCCTCAACACGAGCTACGCGTTCTATCTCGCGGTGCTCGCGTCGATGGTGCACGGGCTGACCGTGCCCGGCTCGATCGAGGTCGCGCAGCGCGACAAGGGCTTCACCAAGGGTCTCTTCGAGTGGCTGCGCAAGGCGCCGTGGTCGAACCCGGCGTTCTCCGGGGTGTTCATGTCGATCATCGGCTTCGGCTTCCTCGGCGGGATCTCGGGCGTGATCATCGGCACCGAGCAGCTCAACCTGATCCTGCACAACACGATCTACGTGCCCGGCCACTTCCACGCCACGGTCGTGATCGGCACCACGCTCGCGTTCATGGCGATCACCTACTTCCTGATCCCGGTGCTCTTCCGGCGCGAGGTGATGTTCCCGACCATGGCGAAGTGGCAGCCCTACGTCTTCGCCGCGGGCATGACCACGTTCGCGCTCTTCATGATGGGCGCGGGCACGCTGGGCGTGCCGCGCCGGCACTGGGACATCACGTTCTCGGGCAACCCGCTCGGGTTCGAGTTCCCCGGCACCGCCTTCCTCATGATGGCGCTGATGGCGATCGGCGGGCTGCTCGCGATCGTCGGCGGCGCGATGTACATCCTCGTCACCGTCGGCTCGGTGTTCCTCGGCAAGCGCATCGAGACGCCCGGGTTCCAGCGCGTGCCCGTGCGGGAAGGTGTCGCGAGACCCGCTCCGACGCCGGTCGCCGGGGCGCTCACCGGCTACGGCGCGGCGACCCACGCCTGGTCCGCGCCGGGGACGCTCTCGCTCGCGTTCGTGTTCCTGGTGTCGTTCGTGCTGTACTACTTCATCAACTGGAAATACCTCTCGACCGTCTGGCCGCTGCGATGACGAAGCCGGAATGAGACGGGGCACGACCGTGGCGATTCCGATGGACGGGGTTGCGGCCCGGAGCGCGAGGAAGGGGCGCGCCCGGGCCGTCGTCGCCCGTGCCGCAGGGCTGTTCAAGCTCCGCATCGGCGTCGTCATCGGCTTCACCGCGCTCGCGGGCCTGGCGGCGACGCCCGGGCCGTCGCTCGACGCGTGGCGGATCGCCGTCCTCGGCCTCGCCGTGGTGCTGTCCGCCGCCGCCGCGGGCGGGTTCAACCAGTGGTACGAGAGCGATCTCGACGCGCAGATGCGCCGTACGCGCAGCCGCCCGTTCGTCACCGGCGAGCTCGCACGCGATGCGCGCTGGCTGTGGCTGCTCGGCGCGATCACGCTGGCGTCGGTGCTGCTCGCCGCTTGGGCGACCAACTGGCTCGCCGCGCTGCACACCGTCCTCGGCGCGTTCGTCTACGGGATCGTCTACACGGTGTGGCTCAAGCGGAGGACGTGGTGGAACATCGTCGTCGGCGGGCTTGCCGGCAGCTTCGCGGTCCTCGCCGGTGCGGCGGCGATCGCCCCGGGCATGCCGCCGGCCGTGCCGCTGGTCCTGGCGGTGGTGCTCTTCCTGTGGACGCCGCCGCATTTCTGGAGCCTCGCGATCGCGTGTCACGACGACTACCGGGCGGCGCGCGTGCCGATGCTCCCGGTGGTGGTCGGCGATGCGCGTTGCGCGCGCGTCATCCTCGCGCACACCGTCGCGCTGGTCGCGCTGTCGTTCGTGCCGCTTGCGTTCGGGATGGGATGGATCTACGGCGCCGGAGCGGGCGTCGGCGGCGCGCTCTTCGTCCTCGCGAGCATTCGCCTCGCCGCCACGCCCACGCGGAGGATGGCGCTCGCGAACTTCTTCGCCTCGCTCGTCCAACTCACGCTCCTCCTCGCCGCCGCGATCGTCGATCGGGCGGCTGCGGGCTGACGCCCGGGGAGCGGGGGCCATGGCGCGCGCGGCAATCGGGCTCCGGTCCGCGCTTGCCCTCGCTTGTCTTCGTGCTCGGCATCTCGAGCGCCGCGGCGGAGACGCTGACCGGCGGCGCAGCGGGCGGGGCCGCCCTCGATCCGGACCGGGCGCTCAAGACGAGCCAGGCGGTGATCGGCAAACGGGTGGGGGATTACGCGCTCCTCGACCGCGAGGGGCGGCAGGTGCGGCTCGCCGACTACCGCGGCAAGCCGCTCGTGGTGAACTTCGTCTACACCGGCTGCCTCTCGGTCTGCCCGACCACGACCGCGCAGCTCGCGAAAGCGATCCGCGAAGCGCGCAAGACGCTCGGGACGGGCAGCTTCCGCGTCGTCACGATCGGGTTCAATCTGCCCTACGACTCGCCCGAGGCGATGCGCGACTTCGCCCGGCGCTACGGCATCGACGTTCCCGACTGGGAGTTCCTGTCGCCGTTCGAGTCCCAGCTCGCGCCGCTCGTCGCCGATTTCGGCTTCGAGTACGTGCGCACGGCGGGCGGGTTCGACCACCTTACCCAGCTCACGATCCTCGACGCCGACGGCAGGGTGTTCCGCCAGGTGTACGGCGACGAGTTCGCGCTGCCGCTCCTGATCGACCCATTGCAGGAGCTCGTGACCGGGACGCCGATGCCGCGCGCGAGCCTCGCGGAGCTCCTCGAGCGCGTCCGGATCATCTGTACCGTCTACGACCCGAAGAGCGGCCGCTACCGCTTCAAGACCTCGGTGATCGGCGAGATCATGTCGTTCGTCGTCGTCACCGTCGTGATCTTCGGCTTCCTCTGGCACGACCGGCGCAAGCGTCGCGCGCTCGAGCGGCGCGCCTGAGGCGAGCGCGGGCGGCTATCCCTCCCGCACCACGAACGGCCGCATCATCTCGTGGTCCTCGTGCGAGAGGATGTGGCAGTGCCAGACGTAGCGCCCGGGCCGATCGAACCGCGCGACGATGCGCGTTCGCGTGCGCGGCGGGACGCGGACCGTGTCCTTGGGGCCGCGCTCGTCCGGACCGGGCGGGCGGTCGTCGCCGAGCCATCGGATCTGCCTCAGAACGCCGGTCGCTTCCGGTTCGCCGGCGAAGCGTCGATGGCCGACCACGCGGAAGTGAACGAGGTGGACGTGAACCGGGTGCGTATCGGCGGTCGTGTTGTAGAGGTCCCAGGCCTCCACGGCCCCGAGCAGCGGGTCCTCGGTGATCGGGTCGTGCCAGGTCATCGCGCCGTCCTTGACGGTCCCGAGCAGCGTCTTGGTGCGACCGAATGCATCCTTGCCGTCGAATAGCACGAGCTCGCGGACTGCCGTGGTCGGGCGCAGCTCGGGCGGCGGGTCGGGGCGGAGGCGATCGGGGATGCGGCTGCCGTCCTCGACGCGGCCCGTTCCCACGCGGAAGGCCATCACACGGCCGGTCGTGCGCGGGTCCGGCGGTTCGCCATCGGGGAACGGCGTCGGCGCCGAGTTGAGCAGCATCACCTGCCGTCCCCGGACGGCGGAATGCGAGAAATCGACGATGACGTCCACGCGCTCCGCGGGCGAGAGCACGAGCTGGTCGAGGACGACGGGCTGCTCCAGGAAACCCTGGTCAGTGCCGATGAGGACGAACGGCAGGCGCGGCTCGAACGCGAGCGCATAGAAGCGCGAGTCCGAGCCGTTCAGGAGGCGCAGCCGGTAGCGCCGCGGCTCGACCGCCGCGAAGGGCCAGATCATGCCGTTCACGACGATCGCCGCGCCGAACTCCTCGGGCTGGATGCTCGGGTCCGGCGCACCGGGGTGCGCGGGATGCGTGGCTATCACGAGCTCCCCGTGCGTCGTGAAGGTCCGGTCCTGGATGAGGAGCGGGATCTCGAAAGCGCCCGACGGGAGCCCGAGTCGGTCCTCGTTCCCGTCGCGAACGAGGTAGAAGCCCGCGAGCCCGGCGCCGACGTTGAGCCGCGTCAGCCCGAGCGCATGGTCGTGGTACCAGAGCGTGCCGGCCTCCTGGTCGTTCGCGTAGCGGTACACCTCCTGCAGGAACGCCGGCCCGCGCTCGGCGAAGGCCGGCGTGAACCACGCTTCCGGATCGCCATCGCTCGCGGTCTCGACGTGACCGCCGTGCAGATGCGTCACGATGGGAACGCCGCCCGGCGGGCCGCCCTTCGTGTGCGCGACGTGGATCGAGCGGTCGACCGGCAGCAGGTGGGGCAGGGAGCGCCCGTCCGCGGCGAGCGCGTTGCTCCAGCGTACGGTCACGGGCTCGCCGCGCCGCACGTCGAAGGTCGGACCGGGGTACTGGCCGTCATAGCCCCAGAGCGTGGTCTCGAGCGCGCGCCCCGTGCCCGGGTCGACGAGCCCGAGCGAGCCCCGGAACTGCCGTACCGCGAGCTCGTAATGCCGCGCTGCCGTCGCCGGTATCGCGCGGCGCGGCCGCGGCAAGGGATTCACGAACTGGCGTTGACGCCGGACGTCGAGCAGGGCGAGACGCTGCTGCGCACTCGCGTGCCTGAGCCCAAACGACGCCAGGACCAGCGGTGCGGCGAGAAGGGATCCGAGAGCGTCGCGCCGGGTGAACATGAGTGTCGGGAGCGCATGCTACAGGTCGCGGCGACGCGACGCGCGTGGCCGCATGCTCGAGCTCGCCGAATCAGAGCAGGAACGAGGCGATGAGGAGCAGGGCGAAACCGAGCTGGAGGCCCGCCGTCTGGCCGAGCAGGCGGTTCAGCCATCGACCGGGCGGCGCGCTGCCGATCCGGCGCGCGAGGAAGATCGCCCAGGGCAGCGCGGCGAGCGGCAGCACGGCCGACGCCCGGAAACCCTCAAGTGCGCTGAACGCCGGGAGCAGCGCGAACGGCACCAGCACGAGGAACGCGTACTCCATTCTCGCAAACGTGCGGCCGAAGCACGCCGCGAGCGTGTGCTTGCCGACCCGGCGGTCGGCTTCGATGTCGCGATAGTTGTTCACGACCAGGATCGCGGCCGCGAGCATGCCGATCATCACGCCCGCGATCGCCGCGCTCCAGCTCAGCCGGGAGGCCTCGAGATAATAGGTCCCGCACACCGCAACGACGCCGAAGAAGACGAGGACGAAGAGCTCGCCGAGGCCGGTGTAGGCGATCGGCCGCGGCCCGCTCGTGTACGCGATCCCGGCCGCGATCGAGGCGAGCCCGGCAACGAGGATCGGCCACCCGCCGCGCCAGGCGAGATAACTCCCGACCAGACAGGCGAGCCCGAAGGCGAGGCCCACGCCGAGGCGCATGTCGCCCGGCGCGATCCAGCCCATGCTGGTCACGCGCGGCGGTCCGAGGCGTTCGGCTGCGTCGGCGCCCCGCTCGAAGTCGCCGAGGTCGTTCTGCAGGTTGGTGCCGACCTGGATCAGCACCGCGGCGACGAGCGCCGCGACCGTCACCCCCGCGTCGAACTGCGCGGTCTGCGTTCGCGCCAGCACCGCACCGACGAGGACCGGGACGACGGCGATCGTGAGCGTGCGTGGGCGCGTGGCGGCGACCCATGCCTGCAGGGCGGACGGCCTCGCCGCCGGCAGCGGCGATTCGAGTTGCTGCATGACACGCGCTCCCCTGAGGGGTTCGTCGTTGATGCTGCGGCCTCCCGCCGACGGCGTTCTTGACACATCTCAAAGTAGCCGCCGACCGTGCCTCGTTAGCATTGGTGCGGAGGCGCGCACATTGTTGAAACCTTTGCAGAAGGCCGGCCAGTGGGCGTTCCGGCGCGCCGACGGGCTGTTCAACGCGGTGTTCGGCGAGCGGCTGAATCCGCTCTTCCACCTCGGCGCGCTCTCCTACTTCATGCTGTGGGTGGTGGTGGCGAGCGGGCTCTACCTCTACGTCTTCTTCAAGACCGGCGTGCAGGAGGCCTACGATTCGGTCGAATCCCTCGCGCTGCACCAGTGGTGGCTCGGAGGTGTGCTGCGCAGCGTGCATCGCTACGCCTCCGACGCGATGGTGCTGACGATGCTCCTGCACCTCGTGCGGCATTTCGTCTTCGACCACTACCGGAGCTTCCGCTGGTTCTCGTGGGTGAGTGGCGTGATCGTGCTGTGGCTCGTCTACGCGAGCGGCATCAACGGCTACATGCTGCCCTGGGACCGGCTCGCCCAGTTCGTGACGGTCGCCTCCGCCGAGTGGCTCGACGCGCTCCCGGCGTTCGGCGGCACGCTGATCCGCAACTTCATCTTCGAGGGCGCGGTGAACGATCGCCTGTTCTCGTTGCTGTCGTTCATCCACGTCGGGCTGCCGCTCGCGGTGCTGCTCGTGCTCTGGATCCACACCCAGCGCGTGCCGCGCGCCGCCGTGATGCCGCCGCGGCCGCTCGCGATCTACGCGGTGGCGGCGCTCGTCGTACTGTCGCTCGTCCAGCCGGTGCACAGCCAGGGCGGACCGGCCGACCTGTCGGCAGCGGTCACGACGCTCGAGCTCGACTGGTTCTACCTGCCGGTGTACGCGCTCCTCTACCGCTGGACGCCGATCGAGGTCTGGTACCTCGTCGGCGGCGCGACCCTCCTCTTCCTGCTGCTGCCGTGGCTGCCGCCGAAGCGCATGCGGAAGGAAGCGTTCCACATGCTCATCCACCCCGACAACCGGATCGTGCCGATCCGGGACGGCGAGCAACTGCTCGATGCGGCGCTCCGCGAGGGCGTCCTCATGCCATACGACTGCCGCAGCGGCGGCTGCGGGAAGTGCAAGGCGACGCTGCTGCAGGGGACCGTCGACTACGGCGTCTACCAGGAAGGATTCCTGACCGCGGCGGAGCGGGCGGAAGGAAAGATCCTCGCCTGCTGCGCCACGCCGCTCTCGGACGTCGAGGTCGAGTACGTCCCGGCCGGGACGCTCGGCAACGTCCCGGTGCAGACGTACACCGCGCGCGTCGTGAGCATGCACGCGCTTTCGCACGACGTGATGCAGGTGCTGCTCAAGGTCGAGGGCAGCGAGGTGCCGCGGTTCTACGCCGGCCAGTACATCGACATCCTGTTGCCCGACGGCGACAAGCGCAGCTTCTCGTTCGCCACCGCGCCGCACGAGCGCGAGCTCGTCGAGCTCCACATCCGCCGCATCCCCGGCGGCAAGTACACGACCCACGTCTTTACCGCGATGAAGGCGGGGGACGTCGTGCGGTTCGAAGGGCCGCTCGGCTCGTTCTTCCTCCGCGAGGACAGCACGAAGCCGATCATCTTCGTCGCCGGCGCGACCGGGTTCGCGCCGGTGAAGAGCATGGTCGAGCATGCGTTCCACGTCGGCCTGAAGCGGCGCATGGTGCTCTACTGGGGCGTGCGTAGCTTGCGCGACCTCTACCTTCCAGACCTGCCGCGGAAGTGGGCGGCGGAGCATCCCAACTTCGAGTTCGTCCCGGTGCTCTCCGATCCGCAGCCCGAGGATCACTGGGCGGGCAGGACCGGCCTCGTGCACGAGGCGATCCTGAAGGACTATCCCGACCTTTCCGCGCACCAGGTCTACGCGTGCGGCTCGGCGGCGATGGTCAACGCGGCGCACCCGGCGTTCGCGGCGCGTGGCCTCTCCGAGCATGACTGCTTCTCCGACGCGTTCCGCCTCACGTCGCGGGCGGCAGCGAAGTCCGCCGAGATGGTGCGACTGGGAGGCACCGCGTGAACAAGGTCGCGCGCTACGCGGTGCAGGTGCTGCTCTACGTCGCCTTCGGCGCGGCGATCGGGTATTTCTCGAGCCGCCCGGCCTTCGAGGTGATGCCGCCGGACCAGGCGCTCGTGCGCCTGTCCTTCAGCCACGGCGCGAAGCCGATCGCGCCGTGCCGCGAGCGCACCGACGAGGAGCTCGCGAAGCTTCCACCCAACATGCGGGTCAAGCTCGACTGCCCGCGCGAGCGTGCACCGGTGAAAGTCGAAATCGAGATGGACGGGAAGCCGCTCTACGAGATCGTCGCGGCGCCCGCCGGGATCCGGCGCGACGGAGCGTCGACGGTGTATCGGCGGCTGCCGGTCACCGCCGGCCGCCACGAGTTCAAGGCCCGCCTCTCCGACTCGCCCGACGGGAAGTTCGACTACAGCGCGGAGGAGGTCGTGGACCTCGCGCCGGGCCGGGTGCTGCTGATCGACTTCAACGCCGGGCAGGGCGGGTTCCTGTTCCGTCGCTAAGGACGGCCGTCCCCCTCTTCGGGGGTCGCCTAACCCCCGAAGAGCAGCGCCAGCAGCCGCTTCACCCACTCCGCGAGCCGCAGCAACACCCCTTCCGCCTTCTGCTCGCGCTCCTTCAGCGCCGCCTCGATCCACGTCCTCGGCCACAGATACACGGGATCCCCCGTATCGTCGGTTCGCCCGCCGGTAGGTTAATCCAGATCAAATTCGCGGGTGCGTCCGCTCGCTAGGCTCTGGCCGGTAACCCGTTGAATCCCGCGACATGGACGCCCGAAGCACGCGCCCGCCGAAGACCGCCGCAGCGCGCCTGGTCGAGCGCGTCGAAGCCGCGTTCGACCGGCCGTTCGGCAGCCGCGCGAACCCGCTGCGGCACCTCGGCGCGCTCGGCTTCTACCTCTTCTGGATCATTCTCGCGTCGGGGATCTACCTCTACTTTGCGTTCGACGCGACCGCGACCGGCGCCTACCGCTCGATCGAGGAGCTCGGGTGGAATCCCGTCGGCGCGCTCGCCCGCGGCCTGCATCGTTACGCCTCCGACGCGTTCGTCGCCGTGATCCTGCTTCACCTCGTCCGGGAATGGCTGCTCGGCCGGTTCACCGGCGCGCGCTGGTTCCCGTGGGTGACCGGCGTCGCGCTGATCGGCCTCGTCTACGCGTCGGGCATCGGCGGCTACTGGCTGGTATGGGACGCGCTCGCGCAGTTCAGCCTCACCGCCACCGCGGAGTGGCTGGACCGGCTGCCGCTCTTCGGCCTCACGCTGGTGCGCAACTTTCTCGACGCCGGCCAGATGAGCGACCGGTTCTATTCGCTCCTCCTCTTCCTGCACATCGGCATCCCGCTCGCGCTCCTCGCCGGCATGTGGCTGCACATCCAGCGCGTCGTGCGCGCCGACGTGACCCCGTCCCGCGCGCTCGCGCTCGGCACGCTCGCCACGCTCGCGGTGCTCGCGTTCGTCGACCCCGCGCTCAGCCAGGCGCCGGCGGACGTGGCGACGGCGCCGTCCCGGCTGCCGCTCGACTGGTGGCTGCTCTTCGTGCACCCGCTGATGTATCGCACGTCGCCGGCGGCGTTGTGGATGGCGGTGGCCGGCTTCGCCGCGCTGACGCTTGCGCTGCCGTGGCTCGTCCGCGCGCCGCGCCCGCCGGTGGCGCGTGTGAGCCCCGAGAACTGCAACGGCTGCGGGCGCTGCTTCGTCGACTGCCCGTTCGGCGCGGTCGTCATCGGACCGCGCACCGACGCGAAGCGCGCCCCGGGGCAGGCGCGCGTGATCCCCGAGCTTTGCGTCGCGTGCGGGATCTGCGCCGGCGCCTGCCCGTCGTCGACGCCGTTCCGCTCGATCGCGGAGCTCGTGACCGGCATCGACATGCCGCAGCGCCCGCTGGCGGCGCTGCGCGACGAGCTCGAGCGTGCGCTCGCGGGCCTGAGCGGCGATCCGCGCATCGTGGTGTTCGGCTGCGATCACGCGGTCGACGCGCACCGGTTCGCGCGCGCGGACACCGCAGCCGTGAGCCTGCTATGCGCGGGCCAGCTGCCGCCGTCGTTCGTCGAGTACGCGCTGCGCGGCGGGGCGGACGGCGTCCTGGTCGCGGGCTGCGAGCGCGACGGGTGCCGTTATCGTCTGGGCGACGCCTGGACCGCCGAGCGCCTTGCGGGGCGCCGCGAGCCGCACCTCCGCGCGAGCGTACCGGCGGAAAGAGTGCGCACCGCGTTCACGGCGAGCGCAGCCGGGCTCGAGCGCGAGCTCGAAGCGTTCCGCGCCTCGCTTGCTGCGCTGCAGAAGCGGCCGGCGGCGCGTGCCCTGCCGCCACGCCGGCTGCGAGGCGCGACCACCGAAGGGATGGTGAACCGATGAGAATGGCTGCCGCACTGCGACCCGTCCTCGATCTGCCGGCGCGGCTGGGCCTCGCGCGCGCCCCGGAGGCCTACTACGCGCTCCCGGTGCCGCTCGCCGACGAGCGCCGGCCGCTCGCGGTCGCGTGGCTCGCGCTCGGACTGGCGGCGCTCGTCGCCTCCGGGATCTTCTCGCTGCTGCTCGTCGCGGCGCGGACGCCGTTCCTCGCGCCGCTTTTCCCGGTCGCCGACTTCTTCCGCGTGGCGCTCGTCGTGCACGTGGACCTATCGGTGCTGGTGTGGTTCGCGGCTTGTGCCGGCCTCGTCTGGACGGTGAACGGCGAGCGGCGCCTCGAGTCGCTCGGCTGGGCGGCGCTCGCGTTCGCGGCCGTCGGCACCGTGCTGATGAGCGCCGCGCCGTTCCTCGGTCGCGGCCAGCCGGTGATGTCGAACTACGTCCCGGTGCTCGACGATCCGCTGTTTCTCGCCGGGCTGGTGGTGTTCGGCCTCGGTTTCGCCGGCGTGACGCTGCGTGCGCTGGCGGGGCCGGCGCGGGTGGGACGCGCGCTCGAGGGCGTCGATGCGCAACGCTTCGGCCTCAACGCCGCCGCGGTATCGGCGGCGATCGCGCTCGCCGCGTTCGCGTGGTCGTGGTTCGCGCTACCCGACCGCCTCGCCGGCGAGCGCTACTACGAGCTCCTCTTCTGGGGCGGCGGCCACGTGCTGCAGTTCACCTGGACGCTGCTGATGCTCGTCGCGTGGCTCTGGCTCGCGACGCTCGCCGGTCTGCGGCTGCCACTCGGGCCGCGCGTGGCGGCGCTGCTCTTCGGGATCGCGCTCGCCGCGGTATTCGCGACGCCGGCGGTCTATCTCGCGTGGCCGGTCACCTCGATCGAGCACCGGCAGCTCTTCACCTGGCTGATGCGGTTCGGCGGCGGGCTCGCGATCCTGCCGCTCGGGCTCGCCGTCGTCGCCGGTCTCGTCCGCGCCGGACCGGGGGGCGCCGAAGCGCGACCGTTGCGTGCGGCGCTGTGGGCGTCGCTCGGGCTGTTCGCCTCGGGCGGCCTGATCGGGTTCTTGATCCAGGGCAGCGACGTGCGCGTTCCGGCGCATTATCACGGCTCGATCGTCGGCGTGACGCTGGCGCTGATGGGGCTCGCCTATGCGCTCGTGCCGCGGCTCGGCCTCGGCCGCCCGTCCGCGAAGCTCGCGACCCTGCAACCGCTACTCTACGGCGGGGGGCAGCTGCTGCACATCGTGGGCCTCATGTGGTCGGGCGGCTACGGCGTCCAGCGCAAGGTGGCGGGCAGCGCGCAGGTGCTCCGCAGCACCCAGGAGGTAATCGGGATGGGCGTCATGGGCATCGGTGGATTGGTTGCCGTGATCGGCGGGGTGTTGTTCGTGGTCGTGATCGCGCGCGCCATGCTGGGGAAGCGCTGATATGTCGGGCGCAGTGTCTTCCACAACTACGGCGCCGGGCGCTGGGTTCCGCGGCGCGGCGTGGCTCGCGTTCGCGCTGCTCGTCGTCGTCGTGTTCGGGGCCGCGTTCATCCGCTTCGCCCAGGGGGACGCCGCGCTCGAGAGCGCGGTCGACGCGGCGCGCTGGAGCTATCGCGTCGCGGCGATCGTCTTCGTCCTCGTCATCGCCGGCATCGCCGTGCTCGCGTGGGACGAGCTGCGGCCGGCGGCGCGCGTCGTGCTCGGCGCGCAGGTCGCGCTGGCCGTCGCGCTCACGTTCCTCGGTCGGATCACCCCGTCGTCGGACCATCCGATCGTGGCGTTCGGCAACCCGCTCGGTGGACTCGCGCTGATCGGGCTGGCGTGGTGGATCGTGCTGGCGGCGTCGCCGCCGGCGGCGCGGGCGCGCCCGCTTCTCGGCGGCGTGCTGGTCGCAGCGGCGTTCGCCGCGATCGCGGCGATCGTCGTCTGGCCGGTCGGGATCGCGGCGGGACTCGTCGTGCAGCTCGCCGCGGCAGCGTCGCTCGTCGCCGGCGTGACGCTCGCTTACCGCAGGGGCGTTTGATGCCGGTCGTCATCGACGCGCGCGATCTCGAGCCGCCGGAGCCGTTCGAGCGCGTGATGGAAGCGCTGTGCGACCTTCCGCCCGGCGGCGAGATCCTGCTGATCCTCAACCGCGAGCCGTTCCCGCTCTATCGCGTGCTCGAGCGGAACGGCTACACGTGGAAAGCGACGCCGTTTCCCGACGGGCGGTTCGAGATCCTGATTTCCGAGCGGGCGCGGCCGGGTTGAGCTGCGCTAGTGAACGCTGCGAAAGGGGCCCACGGCCCCCTTCGCGCATCCCCCCATTCCAGCTGCCGAACGCGGTCGAGCGGCGTTTGCAGGGTTTGCTTAGTCACCGTGGGCGCGCAGCCGCCCGAGGTCGACGATCCGAACCGTGCGGCCGCGCACCTGGATCAGCCCGGCCGTGGTGAGGTCGTGCAGGATGCGCGAGAAGTGCTCCTGCGTCAGGTTCAGCCGCGAGGCGATCACGCCCTTCGTCGTCGGCAGCGTCACGTCGGCCGCGCCATCGGCGGGCAGCCCGTCGCCGCACTGGTGGAGCAGGAACCCGATCACGCGCTCGGTGCCCGAGCGCATCGAGTAGGCCTCGAGGTCGCCCATGAGCTGATGGAGCCGGCGCGAGAGGCCGGCGATCATCCGCGCCGCGAAATCCGGGTCGCGCCTCAGTTCGTCGAACACCGCGTCGCGCTCGACGTAGAGCAGTAGCGAGTCGGCGAGCGCCTGGGCGGTCACCACGTGGGGCCGGCGCATGAACATCACCGCCTCCCCGAAGCTGGAGCCGGGGCCGAGGATCTCGACCACTTTCTCGTCGCCGCCGGCCGAGATGAACGCGAGCTTGATCTGGCCGTAGACGATGACGTGGAAGCCGTGCACCTCATCGCCGCGGTGAAACAGGATCTCGCCGCGTCCGGCCCGCACCTGGCGCGTGTGCGTCGCCATCCGGTCGAGCTGCTCCGGTGCGAGCTCGCGGAAGAGGGCGAGGTTCGCGAGGAAGGTTCGGGGCGAGGGCGTGGTCGTCATGGTCAGGGCAGCGGCAGCGGATTCTTCCGCAACGCCACCGCGACGATGTAGAAGAACACGCACTGGGCCGCGATCCACGCGGCGATGCGCACGGGCTTCGTCCGCCCGCGGGTGATCGCGACCATGCCGATCAGGATATACGCGACGAGCGCAACGAGCTTCGCCACGATCCACGGCTGCAGCCCGACGAAGGTCGCAAGATAGAGCCCCGCGAGGAGCAGGATCGTGTCGTTCACGTGCGGGAGCACGCGCAACCAGCGCGCCTTCAGCCGCGGCGAGTCGGCGATCATCCAGACGCCGCGGAGGAAGAAGAGCGTCCAGCTGAGCGCGACCGCGGCAACATGGAGCTCCTTGACGGCCGCGTAGACCATCCCGCCCTACCGCATGACCAGGACGGGAATCTTCGAGTGCGTGAGCACCTTGTGGGTCTCGCTGCCGAGCACGAGCGCCGCCACGCCCCGGCGGCCGTGGGAGGCCATGAAGATCAGGTCGCAGCCCTCGCTCGCCGCGGTCCAGATGATCTCCTCCCAGGGGTTCTCGCGCTCCTTGCGCAGCACGGCGCAGGCAACGCCGGCCTCGCGCGCTGAGCGCTCGGCGTAGTCGAGGGCCCGGCGAGCGCTCGCCTCCGAGCGCTCGGCATGCTCCCGGACTTGCGCGGCGATGCCCGACGGGTTCTCGCCCTCGGGATAGAAGGGCGGCGTGACGTGCAGCGCGGTGACCCGCGCCCCGAGCGCCTTCGCTAGACGGATCCCCTCCCCGACGGCGCGTGCGGAGAGCTCGGAGCCGTCGGTGGGCAACAGAATGTGCCGGTACATCGCGCTTCTCCTCTTCGGGATGGGCCAGCAGCAAGATAACCCCCTGGGCCGAGGGGCGTTTGATATTCGTTAAATCGGGCGCGGGCCTGCCGCCCCAGGGGGCCTTTCGGACCAGCCACCGTATCGCCCGGCGAGGTCGGCCAGCCACCACGCGATGGCGGCCACCCCCTGCACGGTGCCGACGAAGAAGAACGCCCGGTGCGGGGCGGCGGCGAGAAGGGCGAAACGACGCATGACCCAGCGTAACGCCCGCCCGCCGCACCCCCTTAACGCAGATCAAAGTCGCCGCAGCGGAGCCGCCGGAGCATCGCAGCGTGGCCACCGGTCCCGTCCGCGCCCAGGATTTCCTCAAGAACGTGCCGCTCTTCCGCGAGCTGGCGCCGGAGGAGCTCGACCGCATCGCGGCCGCCACCGCGCAGGTCCGCGCGCCGGCCGGCACGATCCTCTTCCGCCGCGGCGAGCCCTGCGTGGGATTCCACGTGATCGCGTACGGGCAGGTGAAGCTCGCCTTCAGCACTGCCAACGGCACCGAGAAGGTGCTCGAGATCCTAGGGCCCGGGTCGAGCTTCGGCGAGGCAGTGATGTTCCTCGACCGGCCTTACGTCGTGCTCGCGGAGACCCTCGCCGACTCGTTGCTGCTCGCGATCGGCAAACACGCCGTCTTCGCCGAGCTCGAGCGCAATCCGAAGTTCGCCCGGAAGATGCTCGCCGGCCTGGCGCAGCGCCTCCACCGGCTGGTGCACGACCTGGAGGCGCACACGCTGCGCAGCGGCACGCAGCGGGTGATCGGTTACCTCCTGCGCGACCTGCCGGAGGAGGCGTCGAGCGGGCCGGTCGCGGTCGAGCTCGCTACGAGCAAGGGCGTCCTTGCCTCGCGGCTCAACATTACCCGCGAGCACTTCTCCCGGATCCTCCACGAACTCTCCTCCGGCGGGCTGATCGAGGTGCACGGAAGAACGATTCGCATTCTCGACCTCGCGCGCCTGCGGGCGTTCGAAGGCTGACAGCGGCCGCGGCAGCGCGTCACATGCCGTGCGCGACTGCGCCCGGCGCATGGACCGCGTTTGATCTGGATCACAGAACGTACCGGCGGCGCTGGCAACATACAAACACTCCTGGTGTTTGGCGGAATTGCCCAAGTTCGAAAGAACCGAAAGCGTTCCGCCAATTTTTTTCTGGGAGAAAACCGTGGGCATCACCGAACGCATCGACCGCATCACGCTCCTCACCGACGAGTACCGGAGCGAAACCCCGCCGGTCCCGAAGAGCGTCAAGATCGAGCTCACCGCGCGCTGCGACTTCAAGTGCTTCTTCTGCGCCTCGCACATGCGGTTGCGTGAGAAGAAGGACATCTCGTGGGGCTTCTTCGCCCGGATCGTGCGCGAGATGCGCGACCGCGGGGTCGAGGAGCTCGGCCTCTTCTACCTCGGCGAGTCGTTCCTGGTGCCGTGGCTGCCGGAAGCGGTCCGCTATGCGAAGCAGGAGTGCGGCTACGAGTACGTCTTCCTCACCACCAACGGCCGCATGGCCGAGCCCGATCGCGTGCACGCCTGCATGGAGGCGGGGCTCGACAGCCTGAAGTTCAGCTACAACTTCGCCGACGCGTTCCAGTTCCACGAGGTGACCGGTGTCCGACCGCAGGCGTTCCGAAAGATCACCGAGAACCTCCGGGCCGCGCACGAGGTCCGCGACATGGTCGAGGCGACGACCAGCCACCGGTGCGGGCTGTATGCGTCGAGCATCCTCTACGACGGCGACCAGCACACGCGGATGAAGCAGGCCGTCGAGGGGATCCTGCCCTACGTGGACGAGCACTACTGGCTGCCGCTATACGGCCAGGCCGGCCTGACGAGCGGCGCGAAAGGCACCCGGCCGACCGCGGGCAACCAGGGGCGAGTCGGCGCGCTCCGCAAACCCCTGCCGTGCTGGTCGCTCTTCACCGAAGGCCACATCACTTTCGACGGCCACCTCTCGGCGTGCTGCTTCGACCACGACGGCCGGTTCAACATGGGCGATCTGAACGCCCTCTCGTTCATGGAGGCGTGGCACAGCGAGCCGTTCCGACGGCTCCGGCGCGCGAACCTGGCCGAGGACGTCGCGGGGACCGTGTGCGAGAAGTGCCTCGCCTACGACGAGTGCGAATCGAAGCCGCAGCCGGTCACGCTCCTGCGGCGCGCCGAGGGCGCGCCCATGTGACGGCGCGGCCGGCCGATTTGATCTGGATCACGGTCGCTCCGAACCGCTTTTGATCCGGATCACGGCGCCACCCGGGCGATGCGCCCACGATGAAGCCGTATCCACTGATGGAGGACGAGCGATGGACCCCCTCTTCACAACGAACGAACTGGTCACTTTCCTGTCGATCGCGGTCATCCTGGGCCTGCTCGCGGCGACGGTGGCCTACTCGTGGCGCGTCGCTGCCGCTTCCATGGCGGCGGGAGGCGGGTCGCGGTTCGGCAGCGTCGTGCGATCCCTCGGCATCGACGTCGCCCGCTTCAGCGACGAGCGCGCGCTGCGCGCGGCCGCAGTCAGCGTGCGGCGCTGCCTGAGCTGCCGGCACCAGGACGCCTGCGACGCGTGGCTCGCCGACCCCGGGCACAAGGGCGTGCCGCCCGATTGTCCGAACGAGGCGTTCCTGCGCGAGCTCTCGCGGTCGTAGCCGCTGACCGATCAGCGCGACCGGCGGTCGATCACGCGCTTCGCCTTGCCGGCCGAGCGCTCGATCGAACCGGGCGGCAGCACGGCGACCTTTGCCGAGACGCCGACGCGGGACTTGATATGGCGTTCGAGCTCGCGCGCGGCGCGGCGCCACGCCGCTTCGCCCGCCTGCGCCAGCTCCGGCCGCGGTTCCACCCGGACTTCCAGCTCGTCGAGGTGCCGCGGACGCGACACCTGGAGCTCATAGTGGGCCGCGAGCGACGGCGCGTCGAGCACGAGCGCCTCGATCTGGCTCGGAAAGACGTTCACGCCGCGGATGATCAGCATGTCATCGCTCCGCGCCGCGACGCGCGCCATGCGCCGCATCGCCGGCCGGGCGGTGCCCGGCAGGAGCCGCGTCAGGTCACGCGTGCGATAGCGGACGACCGGCAGCGCCTCCTTCGTGAGCGTGGTGAAGACGAGCTCGCCGGGCTCGCCGTCCGGGACCGCCCGGCCGGTTTCGGGGTCCACGATCTCCGGGTAGAAGTGGTCCTCCCAGACGTGCGGCGCACCCTTCGCCTCGATGCACTCGACCGCGACGCCGGGCCCCATCACCTCCGATAGCCCGTACAGGTCCACGGCGTCGATCGCGAACCGCGCTTCGATCTCGCCGCGCATGCCCTCGGTCCACGGCTCGGCGCCGAACAGGCCGAGCCGCAGGGTGGTGTCCCGCGGGTCGAGCCCCTGGCGCTCGAACTCGTCGGCGATCGCGAGCGCGTACGAGGGCGTCGCCATGAGCACCGTCGGCGAGAAATCGCGGATCAGCTGGACCTGGCGCTCGGTCTGCCCGCCCGACACCGGCACCACCGTCGCGCCGAGCCGCTCGGCGCCGTAGTGCGCGCCGAGGCCGCCGGTGAAGAGCCCGTAGCCGAACGCGACGTGGATGATGTCCGTCTCGCACGCGCCCGCCGCGCGGAGCGACCGCGCCATCACGTCCGCCCAAGTGTCGACGTCGCGCTCCGTGTAGCCGACGACGGTCGGCCGGCCGGTCGTCCCGCTCGAGGCGTGAATCCGCACGACCTTGCGCAGCGGCACGGCGAACATGCCGAACGGATAGTTCGCCCGCAGGTCGTCCTTGGTCGTGAACGGGAACCGCGCGAGATCCTCGAGCGACCGGAGATCGTCCGGATGGACGCCCGCTGCGTCGAACTTCGCCCGGTAGTGCGGCACGCGCTCGTAGACCCGATCGAGCGTCGCGCGGAGCCGCTCGAGCTGGAGGGCCCGCACCTCGCCGAGGGTCGCGGGCTCGACCCCGGCGAGCGCGGCGGTGAAGCGGCGGTGTCCCATGCGGCTCCTCCCCGGGCAGGATGACACTGTGCATCCTAGGCGCGCCCGCGAGCACGATGTTTAGCCTGCATCAAATCTTCCCGCGATCGGCCTCCTAGACTGCTTTCGCATGTCCGCCGCGATCCGCAGCGTTCCGCAGTACTGCTACCAGTGCGTGGCGGGCCCGGACCTGCTGACCGTGAAGGTGCGCGACGGCGTCGCGACCGAGGTCGAGCCGAACTTCGCCGCTGCGGCGATCCACCCGGGGGGCGGCAAGTGCTGCGTCAAGGCCTACGGCCTCGTGCAGAAGACCTACAACCCGCACCGGCTCACCCACCCGATGAAGCGCACCAACCCGCGCAAGGGGCGCGACCACGACCCGCGGTTCGTTCCGGTGTCGTGGGAGGAAGCGCTCGACCTGGTGGCGGCGAAGCTCGGCGAGGTCCGCGCGAAGGGGCTCGTCGACGAGGCCGGCTATCCGAGAGTCGCCGCGAGCTTCGGCGGCGGCGGTACGCCCACCTATTACATGGGGACGTTCCCGGCGTTCCTCTCGGCGTGGGGGCCGATCGACTTCAGCTTCGGCAGCGGGCAGGGCGTCAAGTGCTACCACTCGGAACACCTCTACGGCGAGCTGTGGCATCGCGCGTTCACGGTCTGCCCGGACACACCGACGTCGGAGTACGTGCTTTCCTTCGGCGCAAACACCGAAGCGTCGGGCGGCGTCGCCGGCACGTGGCGCCACGCCGAGGCGCGTGTTCGCGGCCTGAAGCGTGTGCAGATCGAGCCGCATCTCTCGATCACCGGCGCGGCGTCGGCCGAGTGGGTGCCGATCAGGCCGAAGACCGACGCGGCATTCCTGTTCGGCCTGATCCACGTCCTGCTCCACGCCGAGCCGCGCGAACGGCTTGACGTGCCGTTCCTCAAGGCACGCACCGGTTCGCCGTATCTGATCGGCCCGAACGGCTACTACCTCCGCGACCCGGCGACGCGCAAACCCCTGGTCTGGGACCTCGGCGATCAACGCGCCGTCCCGTTCGACACGGCCGGCGCCGATGTCGCGCTCGAGGGCCGGTTCACGGTGGAGGCGATCGAGATCGGCGCCGACGGTGAGGCCTGGACCCATGCCCAGGTGACGGCGCCCACCGCCTTCGCCGCGCTCGTCGAGCACATGGCGCAATACACGCCCGAATGGGCCGAGCGCGTGTGCGACATCCGCCCCGGCACGATCCGGCGCATCGCGGCCGAGTACCTCGCGCACGCGCGCGTCGGCGAGACGACGGTCATCGACGGCGTCGAGCTGCCGCTGCGGCCGGTGGCGATCGCGCTCGGCAAGACGGTGACGAACGGCTGGGGCGGCTACGAATGCTGCTGGGCGCGGACGCTCGCCGCGTGCCTCGTCGGCGCGCTGGAGGTGCCCGGCGGGACGCTCGGCACGACCGTGCGGCTCAACCGTCCCGCCACACCGCGGCAGGCGAGCGTGAAACCGGGACCGGACGGGTTCATGGCCTACCCGATGAATCCGACCGACCGCGAGCACTGGGTCGCCGAGCCGCGCGTGCGCAACGCCTACTCGACGCTCGTGCCGCTGTCCGCGAACTCGCCGTGGTCGAACGCGCTCGGGCCGACGCATCTCGCGTGGATGTTCCGCAAGGAGACGCCGGAGAACTGGCCGGCGGTGACCGCGCCCGACGTCTGGTTCGTGTATCGGACCAACCCCTCGATCTCGTTCTGGGACACGCCCGAGATCGCACAGCGGATCGCCGAATTCCCGTTCGTCGTCGCGTTCGCCTACACCGTCGACGAGACGAACTGGATGGCCGACGTGCTGCTGCCCGAGCGCACCGACATCGAGAGCACGCAGCTCATCCGCATCGGCGGATCGAAGTTCATCGAGCAGTTCTGGGATCACGAGGGCTTCGCGCTGCGCCAGCCGGCGGTCGTGCCGCGCGGCGACACGCGCGACTTCACCGACATCGCGACCGAGCTCGCCGCGCGCGCGGGACTCCTCGAGAAGTACAACGAGGCGATCAACCGCGGCGCCGCGGGCGTGGCGTTGGCCGGCGCAGGCTACGACTTCAAGCTGGAACCGCAGACACGGCACGGCGCGGAGGAGATCTGGGACCGCGTCTGCCGCGCCGCGAGCGCCGAGATCACCGCCGGCGCCGCGAGCGATGGCCTCGACTGGTACCGCGAGCACGGCTACCGCACGCAGCCGATCTCGCGGCTCTCCTGGTATCTCTACCCGGAGCTCGTGAAGCAGGGCCTGCGCTTCGAGATGCCGTTCCAGGAACGGCTCGCGCGCGTGGGCGCCGAGCTCGGGCGCCGGCTGCACGAGCGCGGGATCCAGTGGTGGGACGGTCAGCTCGCCGAGTACCAGGCGCTGCCCGCGTACAAGGACTTCCCCGGCATCTGGGAGAGCCACACCGTCGCGAGCGGCGGGCGGCTCGAGGACTATCCGTTCTGGCTAGTCACCTCGCGCAGCATGCAGTACGCATGGGGCGCCAACGCCGGTATCCCGCTGATGGACGAGGTCGCGGGAAACCTCCAGGGTCACGGCGGCGTCATGCTGAACCGCGCGTCGGCGCGCCGGCTCGGCATCGCGGAAGGCGATCTCGTCGAGGTGCGCTCGACGCTCCGCGCCACGCGCGGCCCCGCGATCCTGCGCGAAGGGATCCGGCCGGACACGGTGCTGATACTCGGCCAGTTCGAGCACTGGGCGACGCCGTACGCGAAGGACCTTCACGCGCCGAGCATGAACAGCGTGACGCCGATGGCGCTCGCGCTCACCGACGCGACCGGCTCGGCGGCCGATCTCGTCCGCGTCGCGGTGAGGCGCCTATGACCCGCTGGGCGATGGCAGTGGACTTGCGCCGATGCATCGGCTGCCAGACGTGCACTGCGGCGTGCAAGCATGCGAACGCGACGCCGCCGGGCGTTCAGTGGCGCAAGGTGCTCGACATCGAGTCCGGCGAGTTCCCCGACGTACGTCGGAGCTTCGTGCCGGTCGGCTGCATGCACTGCGGCGATCCGCCGTGCGAGCACGTATGCCCGACGACCGCGACGAAGCAGCGCGCCGACGGCATGGTCACCATCGACTACGATCTCTGCATCGGCTGTGGGTACTGCGCGGTGGCGTGTCCCTACCAGGCACGGCACATCGTGCATCGCGCGCAGTTCGCGTGGAACGGCGAGGCCGCGCCGAACGAGCGGGCGCGGTTCGACCCGGCCCGCATCGCCGTCGCGACCAAGTGCACTTTCTGCGTCGAGCGGGTCGACGCGGGCGCGGCGCAGGGCCTGACACCGGGCGTCGACCCCGATGCGACGCCGGCGTGCGTGAACTCGTGCATTGCCGGCGCGCTTGTCTTCGGCGACCGCGACGACCCCGCGAGCCCGCTCTCGAAACTGCTCGCCGAAACCGAGCATTTCAGGATGCACGAAGAGCTCGGCACCGATCCCGGCGTGTACTACGTCTGGGACGCGGCGGGAGGCGAGCGATGAACCGCGCCGCCGGCCGGATCGCCCCCTGGCACCAGGCGAACTGGGACGTTCGCGCGGCTGCGAACTTCATCGGCGGCGGGAGCGGGAGCGCGCTGCTGATCGCCGCCGCGATCGCGAGTGCCGCGGGCGCGCCGTACCGGGCGCTCGCACTGGTCGCGCTCGCGCTCATCGCGCTCGGGCTCACCTGCGTGTGGCTCGAGATCGGCCGTCCGTGGCGCGCGCTCCACGTGTTCCTCCACCCGCAGACGTCGTGGATGACCCGGGAGTCGCTGGTGGCGCTGCCGCTCTTCGGGGCTGGTGTCGCGGCGTTCTGGCAGGACGGCGGGGCCTACGCCTGGGTCGCAGCCGCCCTCGCCGCAGGCTTCCTCTGGTGCCAGGCGCAGATCCTCAGGGCCGCGAAAGGCATCCCGGCGTGGCGCGCGCCGCGGGTCGTGCCGCTCATCCTCGCGACGGGGTTGAGCGAAGGCGCCGGCCTGCTTGCGCTCGCTTGCGCGATGCCCGCGGCGCACGCGCTCACGCGGCCGGTCGCGGCCACCCTCGCCGTGCTGCTCGTCGTGCGCGTGGTGGCGTGGCGCGCGTACCGTCGCCCGCTCGCCGCGCCGCGTGCGGCTCTCGCCGCGCTCGATCGGGCCGCGCCGCTCTTCGACGGCATCGGCAACTGGGCTGCCGCCGGCCTCGCGGCTGGTGCCGCGATCTTTGCACCCGACGCGATCGCAGCGCCGGTCGGCGCCGCCGCCGGGGCGCTTGCGGTCGCCGGCGGCTGGCACCTCAAGTTTGTCCTTGTCGCGCGCGCGGCTTTCAACCAGGGATTTGCGCTCCCGCGCCCGCCCGTGCGGGGCAGCGGAGCGCCCGGCCCGTCGGCGAAGCCGGGATGGTGAAGCACCCTTAACGCGCATCAAAGATGCGCGGCCGGGCCGGCCATGACAATGGTCCCGTCGAGCCTCCCCGCGAACCGCACCATGTCACGCATTGCCGAAACGATGTCACGCGACCACGCGGCCTGCGACGAGCGCTTCGCCGCCGCCGAGGCCGCTGCGGCCGAAGGCGATCTTGCGCGCGCGGGCGACGCGCTCGCGGCGTTCGCGGCGGCGCTCGAGCGCCACCTCGGCGTCGAGGAAGGCGAGCTCTTCCCCGCCTTCGAGCAGCGCACCGGCATGACGGCGGGGCCGACCGAGATGATGCGGGTCGAGCACGCCGAGATGCGCGAGCTCGTTCGGCAACTCCGCGCCGCGCTCGAGGCCGCCGATAGCGCGGAGTTCCTCGGCCTCGCCGACACGCTGAACGTGCTCATGCAGCAGCACAACCTGAAGGAGGAGCAGGTGCTGTACGCGCTGCTCGACGAGGCGCTCGGCGACGACGCCGAACCGCTCCTCGCCGCGCTCGCATCCCGCTGATGCGCCCGGCCGGCCTCGCGCTCGAACGGGCGCCGCCGATCGCGGTGCCGTTCCGGTTCTTCCTCACGGCGCCCTTGTTCCTGTTTGCCGCCGGCGCGGTGCTCGTCTGGAGCGGGCCCGAGGCGCTCACCTGGCGTGGCTCGCCGGCGGCGCTCGCCGCGACTCACTTCGTCACGCTCGGGTTCATGACGATGGTGATGGCCGGCGCGATGCTGCAGATGCTCCCGGTGCTGGCGGGGGCGCCGGTGCCGCGCGTGAACACGGCGGCGCCGCTCGTGCACCTCGGGATCGCGCTCGGCGCGGCCGCGCTCGGTGGCGGGTTCCTGCTCGGCGAGCCGCCGCTCCTCAAGTTCGCCGCATGGCTCCTCGGCGCCGCAGGCGCGGTGCTCGCGTTCGCCGCCGCGGCGGCGCTGACCCGCGCGGCGGTGCGGAACGCGACGACGCGGGGTATGTCGCTCGCGATCGCCGCGTTCGTGGTCACCCTCGCGCTCGGGCTCGTCCTCGTCGCCACGTATGCCTGGGGCGTGCCGCTCGCGAATCTCGCCGCGCGTGCGTTGCATCCGGCGTGGGGACTCCTCGGCTGGGCTGGCCTGCTGGTCGCCGGCGTGGCGTTCCAGGTGGTGCCGATGTTCCAGATGACCCCGCGATACCCGGACCCGGTGGCGCGCTGGTTCGCTCCCGCCGCGTTCGGCGCGCTTGCCGCCTGGTCGCTGGCGGCGTGGTACGCGAGCGGCAGCCCGGTCGAGCTCGCGCTCGGCTTCGCGCTCGCCGCGGGCTACGCCTTGTTCTCGACGACGACGCTCGTGCTGCAGCGCCGTCGCCGCCGTCGCGTGCGGGATGCGACGACCGCGTTCTGGCGGCTCGGGATGAGTTGCGCACTCGTTGCGTGCGTGGCCTGGGCGGCGCGGCTCGTCGCGCCGGACGAGCTGCCCGCGCTCGAGATCGCAATCGGCGTCCTCGCGCTCGCGGGGTTCGCCGTGTCGGTGATCGTGGGCATGCTGTACAAGATCGTGCCGTTCCTCGCCTGGTTTCATCTGCAGGCCGCCGTCGGGGCGAAACGCGCGCCCCATATGAAGCGGATCCTCGGCGACGCGCCGCAGCTCGTCCACCTCGCTCTGCACGCAGCCGCGGTGGCGCTCTTGCTGCTTGCGGTGGGATGGCCCGAAGCGTTCGCCCGCGTCGCCGGGCTCGCGCTGGCGCTCTCGGCCGCGATGTTGCTGCGGAATATGATCGTCGCCGTGCGGGGTTATCGAAGCGTGGCCCGAGCGTCGTGATCGAACCGGGGGCGACCTCCACTCAGTCCGAGAACTTCGGCCCTCTGGGGATCGACAGGTCGAGCATGTGCGCGGGTAGCCAGGTCGCGAGCTCCGGCAGCGCCGCCACCGCGAGCAGCACCAGCAACTGCAGACCGACGTAGGGCACGGCGCCGCGCCAGACCTCCGCCATCGGTATCGCGCCCCGCGTCGCGCCGTGAACGAGGAACAGGGCGTACCCGAAGGGCGGCGTCAGGAACGAGGTTTGCAGAACGATGGCGAAGAGCGCGCCGATCCAGCAGCCGGCGAGCTGCGGATTGCCGAGCGGCGCCCCGGCCCCCGCCGCGACGAGCGTGCCGGCGAGGACCGGAAGGGCGATCAGCACGATCTCGAGCCAGTCGAGGAAGAAGCCGAGGACGAAAACGAGCAACAGCGCTGCGCCGAGTGTCGTCGAGCCGCCGGTCCCGAGTGCTCCGGCGGCGGCCGACACCATCTCGGCGCCGCCGAGCAGGCGGAACACGAGAGAAAAGACGCTCGCGCCCACGAAAATGAAGAACACCATCGCGCTCAACTGCGCGGTGTGTCGAATCGCGGCGTCGAGCACGCGCCACGTCAGGCGCCCGTGCACGGCACCCGCCAGGACGGCGCCCAGGGCGCCGAGGGCCGCCGCTTCGGAAAGCGTCGCAACCCCCAGTGCCACGAGCGCGACGAGCCCGGCCATCAACGCCGCCGTCAGGAACGCACCTGCGATGCTGGAGCCGTCGGTAGCGTCGACCCGCACCGGCGCTCCCCGCAGGACGGCGAAGGCGAGGTACAGCACGAGGAGCAGCGCGAGCGGACCCAGCATCGCGAGAAACAGCGCTGGAACCTGGACGCCGATGGCGTCCGCGATGAAGAAGAGCATGATCCCCGGCGGAGCGATCGCTCCGAGGGAGCCGGCAGCGGCGACCAGGCCCGCGGCGTCCGCGCTGCGGTAGCCGTGGCGCTGCAGCGCCGGCAGCGCGTACAGGGCGAGGGCGCCGGTCGAGGCGCCGATCATGCCGGCAGCCGGAGCCTGGATCGCACCGACCACGATGGTCGCGGCCGCCGGCCCACCGCGCAGGCGCCCGAACGCCCGAGCGAAACCGGCGAGCAGGTTCGCGGCGAGGCCGGTCTCGTGCAGGATCGCGCCCATGAACAGAAGCGTCGGGACCGCTGCGTAGAGGATCTCGTCGCGATCCGACAGCGTCCCGTATATCCGGTGAAAGATCGCGCCGGCCTCCTCGACGCGCACCGTACCGGTCAGCGCACCGACGCCGGCGAAGACAAACGACACGCCGATCAGGACCACCCCGACAGGCAGGCCCGCCAGGAGTGCCACCCCGAGGGCGAGCAGCATCAGGCCCGGCAGGACCAGACTCACCTGGAGCTAAGCAGGACGAGCGCCCGCAACGCCGACGCGAGCCCCGCGGCCATCAGCAGCGCGAACCCGAGCGGTACCCACAGCCGGACCGCCCACTGCAGCGCCCAAGCGGTGTCGGCCAGGCGCTCGCCCTGCAGGAACGAGCGCCAGGTCGAATCGACGCCATCGACGACGATCACCGCGCACAGCGGCAGCAGGACCAGCAGCGTTCCGACGAGCTCGATTGCCGCGTTCAGCCGTGGAGAAAAGCGCCGGCTGAGAATGTCGAGGCGGACGTGCGCACCGGTGGAGTAGGCATAACCGAACGAGGTCATGGTCGTCGCGAAAAATGCGACCGTGGAGGCATCGCCGAAGGACACGTCCGCGCGCCAGCCGGCCCACCTGGCGAGGGGCTCGAGCGCGGCCAGCAGGATCATCAGCGGGATCCCGAGCCAGGCGACCGCGATCCCGCTCCGGTGGGAGACGCGTTCCAGCAGAAGGGTGGTGTGGTCGACGAATGCTCCGGCCATGCTTCGCGTTCCGGCAACACCGTATTGGCTCGGCAGTCTAATTGATCGCGCGATCCCGCCAGGCGTTTGCTTCCGGGCGTTTGCTGCCGCGGTTATGCGATAGTTGTCGGCACGAGACGTGCGAGGACCCATGATCGATACGAAGGCACCGCTGACCGAAGACGAGGTCTGGGAGGCCCTCCGCACCGTCGACGACCCGGAGGTCGGTGTGAACGTGGTCGATCTCGGGCTCGTGTACGGCGTCGCGGTACAGGGTGACGACGTGACCGTCCGGCTCACGATGACCTCGCCTGCCTGCCCGCTCGGGGACGTGATCGTCGGAAATGCCGAGGCCGCGATCCGCGCGGCCGCGCCAGGGGCGGGAAAGATCGACGTCGCACTGGTCTGGGATCCGCCGTGGACGCCGGAACGGATGTCCGAGGCCGTTCGCGCGCGCTTCGGATGGTGACCCGCGGCGGATGACTCCCGCCGCGCCGGGCGGCTTCGGCCTCGCCGTTCGCCTGCCGCTACTCGTCCTCGGCTTCGCGTCGCTCGTCCTCGGGATCGGCAGCGGGCTCGCACGCGCAGGTCTTGGTTTTCCGCTCCCGGATCCCGGTCTAGCGGCCTGGCACGGGCCGCTCATGGTGTGCGGCTTCTTCGGCACGGTGATCGGTCTCGAGCGCGCCGTCGCGCTCGGCACGCGCTTGGCCTATGCCGCGCCGCTGTTCGCCGGTGCGGGCGGGTTGGCGCTGAACGCGGTGGCGACACCCGCACCTGCCCAGTGGCTGCTCGCCGCCGCGGGCGTCCTCCTCGCCGTCGAATCGGCGGCGATCTGCGCGCGACAGCGCGCGCTCTTCACGCTCACCCTTGCGCTCGGCGCGGCGAGTTGGGCAGTGGGCAACGGGGCCTGGCTCGCGGGGGCGAGTCTCGGCGCCGTCGTCCCGTGGTGGATGGCGTTCCTGGTGCTCACGATCGCGGGCGAGCGGCTCGAGCTGACGCGGCTCCTACCGCCGTCGCCGGTCCGCGAGAAACTGTTCGCGATCATCGTCGCCGTCGTGCTCGCCGGCGCCGCGCTCGCACTCGTCCACGACGAGACGGGGCGGCGCGTCTTCGGGCTCGCGCTTCTCGCGCTGGCCGCCTGGCTCGGCGTGCAGGACATCGCCCGGCGCACCGCGCGCGAACCGGGCCTCACCGGATACATCGGCCGATGCCTGCTCTCCGGCTACGCCTGGCTCGCGATCGGCGGGGCGCTGCTGGCGGGCCCGAGCGCGGCGTACGGAGGCTTCGGATGGGACGCCGCGGTGCACGCGATCCTGCTCGGCTTCGTGTTCTCGATGGTGTTCGGACACGCGCCGCTGATCGTCCCGGCGATCGTGCGCACGAACGTCCCCTATCACTGGAGCCTCTACGTGCCGCTTGTCCTGCTCCACCTCTCGATCGCGGTGCGCGTGGCGGGGGATCTCTCGGGGATCGTGCCGTTGCGCACGTCGGGCGCGGTGCTCAACGCGATCGCGATCCTCGTCTTCGTCGTGTCGACGCTGACCGCTGTAGTGCGCGGCCGGCGCGCGGCGGGCGAGCCGCGCGCTCAGGCTTGACGCGCGGGTCGGGCCGGTTTCCGGGAGCCCGCCTCGCGCGCGATCAGCTTGAGCATCGTGTCGATCGTGATCGACCGGAAGGTCGCCTTCGCGATCTCGTCGATCTCGGCGAGGACGCGGGCGAGCGCGCGGCCGACGTCGGTCGCCGGCCGTGCGCCGCCGGCCTCCGGCGATCGCGCGCTGATGTCCTCGAACCGCTCGATCACGTCCATCAGCGTGACGCGCTTCGCGTTGCCCGCGAAACGATAGCCGCCGCCGACTCCGCGCGCCGACTCCACCAGCTCGGCGCGCGCGAGCTCGCGCAGCACCTTGGCGAGATGGTGGATCGATACGCCGTACTTCTCGGCGATCTCGGCCGCGGCGACTGTGCGCCCGGGGTTCGCCGCGGCTTCGAGCACGCTGACGAGGGCGAGGCTCGTCCCCGTCTGGAGCTTCAAAGATCCATCTCCAGCGGAATGAACGGCGCGGCCATCATCCCCTGGCTGCGGAAGAACGACAGCACCAGGGTGTTCTCGCGGGCGAGCAGCGTGCGCACCTTGGTCACACCCGCGCGCCGGAAGGCGTCGCAGATCGCCGCGAGGAGCTGCGTGCCGATCCCGCCGAGCCGCGCCTCGGGCCGGACGTTGATCCCGAACACCCAGCCGCACGGCGGCGAGCCGAACTCCCAGTCGCGCACCTCGCCGACGACAAAGCCCCGGATCGAGCCGCCGGCGTCCGCGACGAGGAAAAACCGCTGCTTCGCGCCCCGCGCGCCGTAGCGCTGGAAGACCTCGGACCAGTAGTCCGCCTTTTCGATGCCGGTGACCGCCGCGTCGAGCGCAATTACCTGCACGACGTCGCCGGGTTCGGCGGGGCGCACCCGCGCCGGGGCGGCAGGCTGCGCGGATTTGCGGCGCCCGCTGCGGGAAGTCTGATCTGCATCAAAAAGCCGCATTCCGGTGCGAGTTTACCATTGCAGTGGGGGAGAGCGGTCGGAAAAGGAGGCCGCGCCGTCCGTAACCAGCCGCAAGGAGGCAAGGATGAAACCGTTGCACTCGCCGGCGCCCACGCTGCGCGCCGCGCTGGCCGCCGCTGCGGCCACGCTGTCGATCATCGCGGCGCCAGCCGCCGCGCAGGAGCCGATCCGGATCGGCGCGTTCCTCTCGGTGACCGGCCCCGCCGCGTTCCTCGGCGACCCCGAGCAGAAGACGCTCGAGCTCTACATCGACCGGCTGAACGCCGCCGGCGGCGTGCTCGGCCGCAAGCTCCAGCTCGTCGCCTACGACGACGGCGGCGACGCCGAGAAGGCGCGCACCTTCGCCAAGCGCCTCATCGAGCAGGACAAGGTCGATTTCATCGTCGGCGGCTCGACCACGGGCACGACGATGGCGGCGGTGCCGCTGGTCGAGGCCGCGCAGATTCCGTTCGTGTCGCTCGCCGGCGCGGTGGTCATCGTCGAGCCGGTGAAGCGCTGGGTGTTCAAGACGCCGCACACCGACCGCATGGCGTGCGAGAAGATCTTCGTCGACATGCGCGCGCGCGGCATCGAGCGCATCGCGCTCATCTCCGGGCCCGGCGGCTTCGACAAGTCGATGCGCACCGAGTGCCTCCAGATCGCCAAGAAGCACGGCATCCAGGTGGTCGCCGACGAAACCTACGGCGCCGGCGACACCGACATGACCGCGCAGCTCACCAAGATCAAGAGCACCCCTGGCGTGCAGGCGGTGCTCAACGCGGGCTTCGGGCAGGGCCCGGCGATCGTGACCAAGAACTTCCGCCAGGCCGCGCTCAACGTGCCGCTCTACCAGTCGCATGGCGTGGCCTCGAAGGAGTTCCTCAAGCTCGCCGGCGACGCGGCCGAAGGCGTACGCCTGCCGGCAGCGGCGTTGCTCGTGGCCGAGGGCCTGCCGGATGCCGACCCGCAGAAGAAGGTCGTGGTGGGTTACAAGCGCGACTACGAGGGCAAGTACAAGAGCGAGGTCTCGACATTCGGCGGTCACGCGTACGACGGATTGATGCTCGCAGTGGAGGCGCTGAACCGGGCCGGGAGCACCGACAAGGCCAAGGTCCGCGATGCGCTCGAGAGCATCCGCGGCTACATGGGCACCGCCGGCGTCGTCAACATGGCGCCGACCGACCACATGGGCCTCGATCTCACCGCATTCCGGATGCTCGAGGTGCGCAAGGGCGACTGGGTCCTGGTGAAGTGACGACGCGGGCGGGGCGCTGGCCGTGAGGCCGCCGGGCCGCCCCGAGGGCGAACCCCGAGCGCGAAGCGCGAGGGTAGTCCGGTGAACGGCGAGCTCGCCCAGTACCTGCTGACGGGGCTGACCGTCGGGGCGGTCTACGCGCTGGTCGCGCTCGGCTTCTCGATCATCTACAACGCGAGCGGGGTCATCAACTTCGCCCAGGGCGAGTTCGTGATGATCGGCGGCATGAGCGCGGTCTCGCTCGTCGCCTCCGGCCTGCCGCTCGCCGCTGCGATCCCGCTCGCGGTCGTCGCCACCACGCTCGCGGGGCTCGCGCTCGAGAAGCTCGCGGTCGAGCCGGCGCGCGGCGCGCCGGTGGTGACGCTGATCATCATCACCATCGGCGCGTCGATCTTCCTGCGCGGCCTCGCGACCATCGTCTGGGACAAGAAGCTGCACGCGCTTCCCGCCTTCACCGGCGAGCGGCCGATCGCGCTCTTCGGCGCGACGGTCGTGCCGCAGAGCCTGTGGGTGGTCGGCGCGACGCTCGCGATCGTCGTCGCGCTCTGGTGGTTCTTCGGCCGCACGCGCCTCGGCAAGGCGATGCTCGCGACCTCGCATAACCGCCTCGCGGCCGAGCTCGTCGGGATCGACGTGCGACACGTGTTGTTCCTCGCGTTCGGGCTGTCGGCGGCCCTCGGCGCGCTCGCCGGCATCCTCACCGCTCCCATCACGCTCACGTCGTACGACGTCGGCGTCATGCTCGGGCTGAAGGGCTTCGCGGCGGCGATCCTGGGTGGCCTGGGCAGCGGCCCGGGCGCCGTCGCCGGCGGGCTCCTGCTCGGCGTCCTCGAGAGCCTCTCGGCGGGCTACGTGTCGTCCGCGTACAAGGACGTGATCGCGTTCGTGATCCTCCTCGGGGTGCTGTTCGTCAGGCCGGGCGGCATCGTCGGCGTCGCCGCGGCCGAGCGGGTATAGGCGCGCCGATGCGAGCGCGGCTCGCCACGCCCCGCACCGGAGGGCTCGCCGCCCTGGCGGCGGTCGTCGCGGTCGGCCCCCTCGTCCTGCCCAACAACTACTTCTACGACGTCGCGATCCTCGCCGGGCTGAACGCGATCGTCTGCGTGGGCCTGAACCTCCTCATCGGCTACGCAGGCCAGATCAGCCTCGGGCACGCGGGCTTCTTCGGCCTCGGCGCCTACGGCACGGCGATCCTCGCCTCGAAGTACGGGTGGCCGCCGCTCGCGGCGATGGCCGTCGCGGTCGCCGCGGTCGCGGCGCTCGCCTACCTCATCGGGCGTCCGATCCTGCGGCTCCGGGGCCACTATCTCGCGATGGCGACGCTCGGCTTCGGCATCATCATCTCGCTCGTCGTGGCGAACGAGGACCGGTTCACCGGCGGGCCGGACGGCCTCACGGTCGTGCCGCTCACGGTGTTCGGGTTGGCGCTCCAGGGCGAGCGCGTGTGGTACTGGGTCGTAGGGTTCGCGCTCCTCGTCGCGGTGTGGCTCGCGCTCAACCTGATCGACTCGCCGACCGGGCGCGCGCTGCGCGCGCTGCACGGCTCGGAGGTCGGCGCCGAGGTCGCCGGGATCGACGCCGCCCGCCACAAGGTGCTCGTGTTCGTGGTTTCAGCGGTCTTCGCCGCGGCGGCCGGCGGTCTCAACGCGCACTACGCCGGTTTCATCACGCCGTCCAAGGTGAGCTTCCTGCACTCGATCGAGCTCGTGACCATGGTGGTGTTCGGCGGCCTCGCGTCCACGTTCGGCGCGGTCGTCGGTGCCGCGGCGCTGACGGCGCTGCCCCAGCTCCTCACCGTGTTCAAGGACTACGAGATGGTCGTGCTCGGCGCGGTGATGATGGGCACGATGATCTTCATGCCGAGAGGGCTCGTGCCGACCCTCGCGGCGGCGCTCGGTGGGCGGCGGGGCGGGAACCGCGCGCGAACGGCGGATCGGTCGGCGAGCGCGCCCGGCGCCGCGACGGAGCCGCACCAATGAGCATGCTGCGGACCGCGGGACTCGCCCGGGACTTCGGCGGCGTGCGGGCGGTCGACGACCTGACGTTCGAGATCGAGCGCGGCGCGGTGCACTCGATCATCGGCCCCAACGGGGCGGGGAAGACGACGCTGCTCAATCTCCTCACCGGCGTCTACGCGCCGTCGGCGGGCCGGATCTACTTCGGCGAGCGCGACCTCACCGGCCGCGCGCCGCACGAGTTCGCGGCGCACGGTGTTGCTCGCACGTTCCAGAACCTGCAGGTATTCTTCAACATGAGCGCGCTAGAGAACGTGATGGTCGGGCGGCATCTGCGCGATCACCGGGGGCTCTGGGCTGCGCTGCTGCACAGCCCGCGCCTCGCTGCGGGAGAGCGGGCCTGCCGCGCCGAAGCGCGGGAGCTGCTCGCGTTCGTCGGGCTGGAGGCCTGGGCCGATGCCGCCGCCGATGCGCTGCCGTACGGGGCGCTGAAGCGCCTCGAGATCGCGCGCGCGCTCGCCGCCCGCCCGCAGCTCCTGCTCCTCGACGAGCCGGCCGCCGGCCTCAACCCGACTGAGACAATGGAGATCCAAGCGCTGATCGCAAAGCTTGCCGAGGGCGGGATCACCGTGGTGCTCGTCGAGCACAACATGCGGCTCGTCATGGGCGTTTCGGACCGGATCCTGGTCCTCGACTACGGCCGCCGGCTCGCGGAAGGGGCACCGGAGACGGTGCGGAATGACCCGCGGGTGATCGAAGCCTATCTCGGCGCGGAGGCGCACTGACGTGCTCGAGACTTCGGGACTCACCAGTCACTACGGCCGCATCCAGGCGCTGAAAGGCATCGATCTCAGGATCGAGCCGGGCGAGCTTGTGGCGCTCGTCGGGGCGAACGGCGCGGGCAAGACGACGCTCCTGCGCGCGCTCTCCGGCGTGCAGCGCGTGACCTCGGGGCGCGTGTGGTTCGAGGGCGCGGACATCACGACGGCTCCGCCCGATCGACGGGTGCGGCTCGGCATCGCCCAGGTGCCCGAGGGCCGGCAGGTGTTCGGCCCGCTGTCGGTCGAAGACAACCTGCTGCTCGGCGCATACGTCCGCCCCAACCGCGAGGGTCGACCGGCGCTTGCCCGCGTCTACGAGCTGTTTCCCGCCCTTGCGGAACGGCGCAAGTCAACGGCGGGAATGCTCTCCGGCGGGCAGCAGCAGATGCTCGCGATCGGCCGCGCGTTGATGGCCGCACCGCGACTGCTGCTCCTCGACGAGCCGAGCATGGGCCTCGCCCCGCGCCTCGTGGCGGAGATCTACGCTGCGGTCCGGCGCCTGCGCGCGGCCGGTACCACGATCTTCCTGGTCGACCAGAACGCGCGCGCGGCGCTCGCGATCGCCGATCGCGGCTACGTGCTCGAGACCGGCCGGGTCGTGCTCGCCGGGGCGGGCAGCGCGCTCGCGGCGAACGAAGCCGTGAAGCAGGCGTACCTCGGTTTGTAGACGAGCGAAGGAATCAAGGAGAAGCCATGGCACTGACTGCACCGGTCACCAGCGCCACCCTGCGGGCGCGCCCGCTCGAACCGCGCGATCTCGAAGCCGTGGTCGCGATCGACGCGCAACTCGCGGGGCGAACGCGCCGTTCGTACTTCGAGCGCCGGCTGCGCGCGGCGCAGGCG
Organism: uncultured beta proteobacterium; assembly: GCA_963789885.1. Taxonomy (GTDB): domain Bacteria; phylum Pseudomonadota; class Gammaproteobacteria; order Burkholderiales; family SG8-39; genus DATEDA01. Next base: position 204,672 of record CAWBNB010000071.1, read on the forward strand.
CGCCCCGAGCTGCACCGCCAGTTCGCCGTCGACGACGGCGGCGGTCTCGCGGGCTACGTTCTCGCGCGGAAGCTCGCCGGTGAGTTCGGGCGTGAAGTGCCGGCGCTGCGGCTCGAGGTGATCGGCGTTCGCCCGGACGAACAGGGCCACGGGGTCGGTCACGCCCTGATGGCCGCCCTCGAGGGAGCGGCGCCGGCCGAAGGCATCGGCGAGATCCGCACCAGCGCGTCCTGGCGCGACCACCGCATCCTCCGGTTCCTCGACGCCGCGGGGTTCCAGCTCGGACGCAACCAGGTGCTCGAGTGCGCCGTGCATTCGGGGCGCCTAGGAGCCGAGTTCGGCCCGGACGTGGCGGCGCCAGATCACCGCAACCTCGCCCGCGAGCTGGACTACAGCGGCAATGCAGCGAACGACTTCGAGGCGCTCGCCCGCGACCGGGTCGACGTGCGGGTGCTCGTCCGGGACGAGCTCGCCGACATGTGCCGCATCGACCGGCGGATCACCGGGCGGGACCGGCGGGGCTACATCGAGCGGCTCGTCGACGAAGCGCTCGCCGACTCGGCGGTGCGGGTGTCGCTCACCGCGCGCGTGGACGGTATCGTCGCCGGGTTCGTGACCGCACGGACCGACTTCGGCGATTTCGGGCGGACGGAGCCGGTCGCGGTGCTCGACACGATCGGCGTCGATCCCGACTATGCCCACCATGGCGTCGGGAGCGCGCTCGTGTCGCAGCTGTTCGTCAACCTCGAGGGACTGCGCATCGAGCGGGTGGAGACGGTCGTCGGGCGCGAGAACTTCGCGCTGCTCGGGTTTCTCTACGCGCTCGGATTCCAGCCGGGCGAGCGGCTCGGGTTCGTGAGACGGCTCGGCTGACGGGCGGCGGCTTCCCGGAGCGCAGGAGCCTGTGACAGTTCTGCAACGATTCCACCCGGGCCGGCCGGCAAGGACTATGATTTGCCGGTCCTACTCGACGGGTGACTCCACCATGGCGCAACCCGGCAAGCCGGTTGTTCCTGCGGACCAGAGCGCCGCGGGCGATCTCAGCTCCTTCGCCGTGTTCGATCCCGAAGCCGGCGAGGCCCTGATCAGGAAGCGTCTGAATCTCCAGGCCTCCGACGAGGCCGCCACGATCGAATTCCCGCCGCTCATGGGCGATCAGACGCTCACCAAGACGGTCGCGGAGCGCTGGAGAGCCCTCCGCGAGGCCGAGCGGCAGCGGGAGCGACCCGATCCCTGGCCGATCATCGAGACCCGGTTTCCGCGCATCGCCGCGATCATCCGCGAGCACTGGGGCAAGCGCGCGCTGGACGATTACTTCGGCAAGCTCGTGATCGACGATCGCGGTGGCCGCCAGGGATTCCCGATGGAGGTGCTGTCCGCGATCATGGCGGTCGGGCGCCTGCACGCCGATCAGTTCAAGCTCGCGAAGCCGCTCCGGCCGTGGGAGGCGGACGTCAGCGAGACCAAGTGGTGGTACAAGCGGTAGCGCCGTCGGCGGGCACGGCGTTGTTTCACCCCGCCTGAAGATCGAGCCGGATCGCCGCGTGCCGGAACTCTACGGGCTTGACGCGTATTCCCCGCGCGAGATCGCCGGACGAGTCAACGATTTCTGCGTCGTCAAGGCGCGGATGCCGCTCCTCACGGTGTCCATGCTCGGCGTGCTCGCCGGCGCATTCATCGGCCTGGGTGCGCTCATGTACACGCTCGTCGCGAGCGACCCCACCCTCGGCTTCGTGGCGACGCGCCTCCTCGGCGGCCTCGCCTTCTCCCTCGGCCTGATCCTGGTGACGGTGGCAGGCGCCGAGCTCTTTACCGGCAACAACATGCTCGCGATGGCGTGGGCGGACGGTTGCGTGAGCACGCGCCAGGTACTGCGGAACTGGGTCGTCGTCTGCGCAACCAATTTCGTCGGCGCGGTGGGGCTCGCGCTGCTCGTCTGGCTCTCCGGCCATCCGGGCCTTAACGGCGGCGCCATCGGCACGACCGCGATCAAGATCGCGACGGCGAAGGCGGGCCTTCCCCTCGCCGAGGCGTTCTTCCGCGGCGTGCTGTGCAACGTACTCGTGTGCATGGCGGTCTGGATGGCGCTCGCGGGGCGGAGCGTGACCGACAAGGTCATCGCGATCGTCTTTCCGATCACCGCCTTCGTCGCCGCCGGCTTCGAGCACTCGATCGCGAACATGTATTTCTTTCCGCTCGCGATGCTGCTCGGCGCGCCGCTCGGGTGGGGCGACTTCGCGCGCAACCTCGTGCCGGTGATCGCCGGCAACATCGTCGGCGGGAGCGTGCTCGTCGCGCTCGTCTATTACGTGATCTACATCCGGACGCCGCGCGTGGAGACGGGCTCCAGACCGCGCGGAAAAGAGACGACGTGATCGAGCTCGCCACCCTCTTGCAACGCCATGCGCGCTACCGTCCCGACGCGCTCGCCGTCGTCTTCGGCGATCGCCGTCTCACCTACGCGGAGTTCTGGGCACGCGTCGCCCGCACCGGGAATCTGCTTCGATCGTTCGGCATCGGTAAGGGCGACAAGGTCGCGACTGTGCTCGGCAACTCGCTCGAACTCCTGGAGCTGTACTGGGCGATCCCGACCATCGGCGCGGTGCTGGTGCCGCTCTCGCCGCTCCTGCTGTCCGCGGGCCTGGCGAGCATGGTGCGTGAATCGGACGCGAAGTGCCTGGTCACGCAACGCTCGATGCTGCCGGCGCTCGGGGAGGTCCGGCATGAACTGCCGGCGCAAGTTCTGCTCGCCGATGGCGCGGTCCCCGGCTTCGCCGACTACCGCGCGGCGCGCGACGCGCAACCCGACGCGCTCGAGCCGGCGGCGTGCGCGGCCGACGACCTCTTCAACATCATGTTCACCAGCGGTACCACCGGGTCGCCGAAAGGCATCATGCATACGCACTTCGTGCGGGCGATGTACTGCTTCCTGATGGGCGCGGCGTTCCGCATGACGCCGGAGTCGGTCACGCTGCACGCTGGACTGATCGTGTTCAACGGCGCGTTCGTGACGATGATGCCGACGTTCTGGAACGGTGCGCGCTACGTGCTGATGCCGCAGTTCGACGCCGCGGCGATGATCGAGACGATCGCGCGCGAGCGCGTCACACATGTGATGCTGGTCCCGAGCCAGATCATCGCGATGCTCGGCGCGCCGAACTTCGCGCCGGAGAAGCTCGCCTCGCTAGAATGCATCCTGTCGCTCGGCGCGCCTCTTCTCCAGGAGCACAAGGACCGCCTGAACTCGCTTCTCCCGAACCGTTTCTACGAGCTCTATGGCCTGACCGAGGGCTTCATCACGGTCCTCGACCGCACGGACTCGGTGCGGAAGTCCGGCTCGGTCGGCGTGCCGCTGCCGTCGAGCGCGATGCGGATCCTGCGCGAGGACGGGAGCGAGTGCGCGCCGCGCGAGATCGGCGAGATCTGCGGACGGAGCCCGATCCGGATGACGGGCTACTACAAACGCCCCGACCTGACCGCGCAGACGATCCGCGACGGCTGGGTGCATTCCGGCGACGTGGGCTACGTCGACGGGGAAGGCTACCTCTACCTCGTCGACCGCGTGAAGGACATGATCGACTCCGGGGGAATGAAGATCTATCCGAAAGACGTCGAGGAGATTGCCGCCCGCCATCCCGACGTGCGCGAGGTCGCAGTGTTCGGCGTGCCGCACGACAAGTGGGGCGAGACGCCGGTGGCCGCCGTGATCCTACGCGAAGGCGCCGGCATCGCGGCCGGAGCGCTGCGCGAGTGGATCAACGAACGCGTCGCGGCGCGCTACCAGCGCGTGTCCGAGGTGCTGATCATGCAGGACTTCCCGCGCAGCGCGGCGGGCAAGACGCTCAAGCGCGAGCTGCGGGGGCCGTACTGGGCAGGGCGCGAGAGGAAGATCTGACGGCGCGCGCCGGCGTTCGGCGAATCGCCGCCAGCCAGCCAGACCACGATCGGGCCGACCGTCTTCCATCCCGTTCTCATGCGTTGCTCCGGTCGAAGGGCATCCGTGCGCGCGAGCTTCCTTCCACGGCGCTTCCGGGCTCACCGTGTTGATGCTCGTCGAGCGCGGGGAGGTTGGACGCCATCGCAACAACGGGATCGGAGGCGACCCGGTACCATGCTATCCCCTCGTACGCGACTGGGGGATCCGGGCATGTTCAAGCGCATCGACCACATCGAGCTCGTCACCGGCCGGCCGGAGCAGGCGATCCGGTTCTACACCGAGGTGCTCGGGTTCGAGATCCGTTCCCGCGACCGCATTCCGGTCACGCCGCTCGGACCGCTCGAGCTCGTCTACCTCGACCTAGGTGGAACGACGGTCGAGCTGATGTGCTACCCGGATGCGCGCCCCGCGCCCGCGCCGGGCGGCGAGCATCTTGGCTACCGGATGATGGCGCTCGAGGTCGAGGACATGGAGCGCGCGCTCGGGCATCTCGCGACCAAGGGCGTCCAGCCCGTGTGGGGGCCGAAGGTCCGCGAGAAATACGCCCGGGCCGAGATCCGCGATCCGGACGGCAATCACATCGAGCTGCGGCAGTGGCTCTGAGCTGATCACCCGTCTCTGGCGATCGAGCGTTTCGAGAGGCGCACGGCCGGCGAACCCATGCGCCTCCTGTTCGAGCCCCGACTCGTCAACGACGCGTTCGGCGACCCGGGCCTCTACGTCGATTTCCGCGACGAGCGGCGCGCGCTGCTGTTCGACCTCGGCGACATCACCGTCCTGCCGCCGCGGAAGCTGATGCGTCTCTCGCACGTGTTCGTCAGCCATACGCACATGGACCACTTCTCCGGCTTCGATCATCTGCTCCGCGTGGTGCTCGGGCGGAAGGACGGCGTGGTGCTGTTCGGCGGACCCGGCTTCATCGCGCAGGTCGAGCACAAGATCCGCGCGTACACCTGGAACGTCGTGCACCGCTACGAGGTCGAGCTCGTGCTCGACGCGCGCGAGATCGGCCCGGACGGCCACGGCGCGCGCGCACGCTTCTCGAGCCGGCGAGGGTTCCAGCGGGAGGCGTGCGACTCGTTCGCGCTCGTCGACGACGTCTTCCACGACGAGACGGCGTTTCGCGTCCGCGGCCGCTTCGTCGACCACGAGACGCCGTGCCTCGCGTTCGCGGTCGAGGAGAAGGGGCACCTCAAGATCGCAAAGGACCGCCTCGAGGCGCTCGGATTCGCGACCGGGGCGTGGCTCGGCGAGCTGAAGACGGCGGTGCTTACCGGCGCGCCGGACGAGACGCCGATCGCGGTGCGGTGGCGCGACCGGGCGGGCGAACACGCGACGACGCGGACGCTGCGCGAGCTCCGCCACCTCGTGCTCGACGTCGGTCCCGGCCAGCGCGTCGGGTACGTCACCGACCTCCGCTATACCGAGCAGAACGTGCGGACGCTCGCGGCGCTGCTGGCCGGGGTCGACCTGCTCTTCATCGAGAGCGTGTTCCTCGACGAGGACCGGGACCAGGCCGTGCGCAAGAACCACCTGACGGCGCGCCAGGCGGGCGAGATCGCGCGCCGGGTCGGGGCGAAGGCGGTTGTGCCGTTCCACTTCTCGCCGCGGTACGAGGAGCGCGGCGCGGAGCTGATCGCCGAGGTGCAGGCGGCGTGGGCGGGCACGCCGCTTCGCTCGGCGCCGGCTTAGGCCCCGGCACCCGCTGCGCCCGGTCCCGGCCGCGCGGTCAAGCCGCGAGACGGGGCGTGCGACCGACGCTCGCCTCGTCGCGGCCGGCGAGGTACGCCTTCCATTCCTCGATGGCGATCGCGATGCAGACGAGGCCCCAGAACACCGGGTACTCGTAGCCGCCGGTATTCCAGGTCCAGCCGAAGCCCTTGACGACCTGCAGCGCATAGACCGCGACGGCGAGGACCGCGGCGGCGCCCAGCGCCGCGTAGCGCGTGCACAGACCAAGCACCAGGAAGACCCCGACCGTGACCTCCGACGCGGCGGCGAGGTAGACCCAGGCCTCGGCGGGGACCATGCCCGCCTTCGCGAAAAAGCCCACGGTCCCCTTGTTCAGCGTAAGCGTGCTGATGTCGGCGAATTTCCCCGCCACGTGCGGGAACATGAAAGCGCCGGCCGCGATGCGCAGGATGTTCGCGCCTTTCGTGAGATCGAAGTTTTCGGCCTTGATGCGGAAATCCTCACGCGTGACAAACATGACAACCTCCTCTCCTCAGTGAACGCGTGGATTGTCGTCCCGTAGCGGCGCCCGGAGTTGCGCTCGGTCAATTGCGCGAACTAGGAAAAATCCGAGTTTCGAGCTCGCCGGACCGTAGATAGCCGGTTCGTCGGGCGAATCCGGCTCGTGTGTCTTGGCATGTGGCCCTGCCCCGCCGGCTCATGCCGGCGGCTCGACCCTGCGGTAGTGCTCGGAGGTGTACTTGCAGATCGGGCACCTGCCGGCCGGGATCCGGTGCACCGTAGAGCCGCAGATCTGGCAGACGTAGTACGTGCCGGTCTTCATGTCGATCGTTCTCGCCACCATCTCGAAGAAGGTCGGCGAGTACTGCTGGAGCTTGCGGATCACGTCCCGATGCTGCTTCTCGGATTCCCAGGCGTAGGTGACGTAGGCCAGCGCGTCGGGATGCCCCTCGGGCTTCAAGCGCGCGAGTAGCCCGGGGTAGAACGCGTCGATCGAGTCGATCTCCTCGCTCACCGCCTTCAGCAGGTTCTCCTTCGTGCTGCCCGTGGTCGGGTTCGTCGCCGGCGCTGGCTCGGCCTCGGCGCCCAGCCTCGCCAGGACGCGCTGGAAGTTCTGCGCGTGGATCAGCTCGGAAGCGGCGAGCGCGATGAACAGATAGGCGATGCCGGTGTAGCCCTGCGCCTTTGCCTGCTGCCCGTATTCCCGGTACCGGCGGTAGACAACGGTCTCCCGCTGCTGTGCGGTTTGCATCGTGGCGATCGTCTCGGCATACGCGGCCGCGGCCGCGGGCCGCAGCAGCCCTGCGCTCCATGCGACGGCCCCCGCAGCAAGGCAGGCGAGATGACCCCGCCGCGAGCGCCCGTGGGCGGACAGAGTGCAAAGCGCCACGCCCGACGGGCGATTGCGCTCCGAAGTGTTCCCGTGTCGTGTCGTCATGATCCGGAGCGTGTCCGCTTCGGCCGTCGCTCAGCCGTGCAGGCTCTGGTACTTCTCGAGGAGCTGCTCCGGCGTCTCGCTGAACTCCGGGTTGGCGGGAATGCAATCGGCCGGGCAGACGAGCCGGCACTGCGGCTCGTCGTGCGCGCCGACGCACTCGGTGCACTTCAGCGGGTCGATGACGTACGGCGTGCCGGCGCTGATCGCCTCGTTCGGGCAGACCGGCTTGCAGGCGTCGCACGCGGTGCAGTCGTCGGTGATCATCAGTGCCATGGTCGTCTCCTCGGATCTCAGGCGGCGCGACGCTCTTCGAGCTCGCGCAGCTTCGCGTGCCGGAACGCCCCCCACAACGCCGCCCCGATCGCGCCGGCGTAGATCGAGTCGGGGTGGCTCGCCGCCTCGACCTTCACCTTCTCGTTCGCGAGCTCCTCCTGGATCGCGGCGAGCAGGCCGGAGTCGAGCGCGAGCCCGCCGGTGAGGAGCGCGGTTCCCTGCGTGATGCCGGTGACCTTCAGGAGCTTCACGATCCGCGAGGCCATCGAGAGGTGGATGCCCTTCAGGATGTCGGGCGTCGCGATGCCGCGCGAGACCATGTTGATCACGTCGGTCTCGGCGAGCACGGCGCAGATCGAGCTCACCTTTTCGGGCGTCTTCGAGCTCTGCGACAGGGGGCCGATCTCGTCGACCGCGACGCCGAGGTAGCGGGCGATGTTCTCGAGGAACTGGCCCGAGCCCGAGGCGCACTGGCTGGTCATCTTGTACTGCAGCACCTTGCCGCGGCTGTCGACGAAGATCGCGCGGCCGTTCAGTGCGCCGATGTCGACCACCGCGCGCGCGTCGGGCCGGAGGTACACGCCGCCGCGGGCGTGGGTCGTCATGGAGTAGAAATGCCCGGTGGCGAACTTGACGTTCTCGCCTTCGCCGGTGGTCGCGATGTACGCGACGTCCTCCGGCTTGAGCTTCGCCTCCGCGCAGACCCCGTCGAAACCCTCACGCGCGAGCTCCATCGGGTCGCGCTTGCGGATGCGCTCGCAGCGCTTGGCGAGCCATTCGGTGCCCGCGCCGTCGGAGCGGAACAGGACCGTCTTGACCGCGCCCGAGCCGATGTCGATGCCTGCCGTGTGGATCATGTCCGCGCCTCCGCCGTTTTTCCTTCCTCGACCACCGCGCGCCAGGCGAACGTCGCGCCGCCGAGCGCACCGGTGTAGATCGAGTCGGGATCGATGTTCAGCGTCACCTCGCCGTAGTTATCGAAGACGAGCTCGCGCAGCGCCTTCACCGCAGCCTCGTTTTTCGCCACGCCGCCGGTGAAGGTGAACTCGTTCCGCACGCCGCCGGAGCGCGCGAGGATCGACATCGCCCGCAGGATGATCGCGCGGTGGAGCCCGGCCATGATGTCCTCGCGCCGGTCCCCGAGCGACAGCCGGTCGCGGAGCTCCGCGCCGGCGAATACGGTGCAGGTCGAGTTGATCTTGATCGTCTTCTGCGCCTTCATCGCGAGCGGCCCGAGCTCGTGCAGGCCGAGGTTCATCTCGTCGGCGATGTACCCGAGATAGCGGCCGCAGCCGGCGGCACAGCGATCGTTCATCTGGAAGTTCTCGACGATCCCGGCCGGGTCGACCTGGATCGCCTTGGTGTCCTGGCCGCCGATGTCGAGCACGGTGGCTGTACCCGGATACATGACGTGCGCGCCGAGGCCGTGGCACAGGATCTCGGAGCGGATGTGCTCCTTCGAAAACGGCAGCCGCGCGCGGCCGTAGCCGGTGCCGACGACGTAAGTCTCCTCGAGCTCGGTCGCTAGCACGCCATCGATCGGCGCGCGGACCGCGGCGGACGAGGAGGCGGCCTCCGGCAGCGCCTCGAACGTGCGATCGAGCGCGCGGCGCAGGTTGGAACGCACCGAGTCGCCGTAGACGCGGTTCTCGACCTCGATGATCGAGCGGTCGAAGACGTTGAGCAGCATGTCGTAGCGCAGCCCCGCTTCCTTGGCCACAGTCTCGCCGATCGCGAGGTAACGGCTGCCGGCGATGTCGCGGAAGAAGTCGGACTTGCGCTTCGCGCCCGGGGCGAACATCTCGGGCGCCTCCTCGCGGAGCCTCCTGAAGACCTCGGTCAGCGCGGCGGCGACCGCTTTGACGTCGGCGCCGAAACGGGGTCCTTCGGCGTTCCGCTTGCACACCTGCTCGAGGTCGGCGAGCTGTTCGATGAACTGCTCGCGCCGGAGTTCGCGCTCGAGCTGCCCGAGGAAAGCCTCGAGCCCGCCGTTCAGCGTCCCGGCGCGCTCGAGCGCGCCCCGCAGGAGAGTGAACCGCGCAGCTACGAGCGCCTCCTGCTTCGCGACCGCGGCGGCGGTGTCGTAGTTCGACCGCGAGTTGGTGATGCCGCGGCCGATGACGTTCCGGGCCTCGTCGATCACCACCGCCTTGGTGGTGGTGGAGCCTAGGTCGACGCCGATGAAGCAGCGCATGGAATGCTCCCTGCCTAGTGGGCGGTTGTGCGCGAGCGCTTCTGGTTGATCATCTGGAAGTAGCTCTCGAGCCGGTTCTTGATGTTCGCCGCCGAGAAGTAGCGCGGGTCGACGAGGTCGGACTCGATGAACGCCGCCGGCTTGCCGGTGCGCTTCTCGACCTCGCGCAGGATGAGGAGCTGCCCGGCGGAGAAGCTGTTGCAGCTCTTGATCGAGTTGATGAGGAGCCCGTCGGCCTGGTACTCCTCGATGTACCGGCAGATCATGTCGATCCGCTGCGGGAAGTTGAGGTTGGTGTAGCAGCCGAGGCAGTACTCGGCGAGCGACTCGAGCGGCCGGTCGGGGTCGTGGCGGAAGCCGAAGTCGTAGACGCCGCCGACCTTGGCGTAGGTGGAGGCGACGATCACCGCGCCCTCGTCGTAGAACATCTTCCAGAAGTCGCGGAAGCTGGTCCAGTTCGGCGGGCCCTCGACGACGAGCCGGTACTTCTCCTCGGCGAGCTCGCCCTCGGGGGTGATCGGGCCCTTCTTCTCGCGCACGCGCTCGTCGATCTCCCCGCGCAGCACCGAGTAGTACTTCGTCGCCTCCGGCGTGCCGCGGAAGGCGGTGAAGATCGGCCCGATGTAGTAGACCGCGCCGAAGTAGCCGTCGATGGGCGAGGGCCGGTTCTTCGCCGACTGCAGCACCCGCACGAGATCGGTCTCCGCCTTCTGCGACTCCTTCATGTACTCGCGCAGGCGGTCGATGTCGAACTTGATCCCCGACACCCGCTCGAGCGTCGGGATCACGTTCTCCTTGAGCTGCTTCACGACGTAGTTGCGCATGTTCGGGTTGATCTTCCCGTCGCCCTGGTACGGCACGTGCAGCATCGTCGTCTCGCAGCCGTACTTCTGGCGGATCAGCTCGAACCACTTCATGAAGGTGAAGCAGCCGGTGTAGGAGAGCAGCAGCACGTCGGGCTTCGGCAGCGCCTCGCCGGTCGGGCCCACCTCCCCCCCGAGCATCATCCCGAGGTCTGCCTTCACGTAGGTGCAGACGTCCTCGGAGTGCCCGTCGCGCTCGGCGTCCATGATCATCTTGCCCGAGCGCTTCCGCATGCCGTTCTGCAGCGCATTGGTCTCGGGCAGGCTCCGCGCGAAGTCGAAGCACATCAGCAGCTCGTTGAGGTTGCCCGGCACGAACGTCGCGGAGATCTTGCGGCCGACGTCGTGCGCGGTCGCCAGCTCGTGGTAGTTGCGGTTGATGAGCTCCTTCTGGAGCCACATCGCGTCCTCCTTCACCACCTGCGGCTTTGGCGCGGTAGGCTTCGGCGCGGCGGGTTTCGGTGCGGCTTGGGGGGTCGGCGTGGTCATGCGGCGCTCCACAGCTTGATCGAATCGGCGAAGGTCCCGGCCTGCTCGCGGATCGGCGCCATCTGGCCGGTGTTCTCCGCGAACTTGAATGCGGTGTATGGGATCTTGTGCTTGGCCAGCACCTCCTGGAGCATCGGCCGCTCGAGCAGCGCCGGATCGCAGAAGGAGGCGGCGGCGAAGATCACGCCCTCGGCGGCGGTCCGCTTCACCGACTCGAGCAGGAACTTGCCCTTGTCCTCGCGGCGCTCGTCGTACTTCGAGGCGGTCGAGACCGAGCGGTGCAGGAACGCCCGCGAGAGGTTCTCGAGCGGGTTCCCGTCGGCCGGCACGTCGTCGAGCAGCCAGCGCTGGATGAGCGTGAAGTCGTCGTCGACGATGTAGCAGCCGGCCATCTCGATCGACTTGATCAGGCCGAGCGGCGGCTGCTCGCAGAACGAGCCGGTGACGACGACGCGGGCGTTGTCGCGCTTGGGCCGCTTCTCGGCTTCGGCGGCGGTCAGGTATTCGCGAACGAGCTCGGTATGCGCTTCGGGCGGCAGGACGTTGCCGGCGCGCAGCACCAGGTAGATCTCGGCGGTCGGCGCCTGCCAGGGTTTCTGCGCACGGTACGCATAGAGATCGCGGACCGCGCGACGGTTGTCGTTGTAGACGGCGATCGACTGGCGGAGATCGTCGTCGGTGACCGGACGGCCGGCGACCCCGGCGAGATCGTCGCGGAGCGTCTCGAGCTCGCGGACGTAGAACTCGCCGCCGACGGCGTCGTGGTATTCCTGCGGGACGTCGAAGTAGCGGACGTACTTGTCCTTGAACAAGATCTGCCACATCCCGGAGAGGTTGCGGATGACGTCGCAGATCGAAGGGAACAGCATCCCGTCCAGGCAGTCGAGCCGGCCGGTCAGCCCGAGCTCGATCGTCGAGCGCGGAATGCGGCAGATGTAGCTCTGGTAGTACGCGTCGCCCTGGATGACCTCGAGCTGGTCGCCGCCGCCGAAGATGCCAACCGGCAGCATGCCCGCCGCATGGATGAGCTCGCGCGGCACGTAGATCGGCATGTAGCCGATCGCCTTGCGGCCGGGCGCCGCGGCTTTCCACGTCTTGACGGCGTTGAAGTGAAGGTCCTCGAAGAGGGCTTCGCACCGCCGGACGATCTCGGTCAGCTGGGCCATCACTGGTGCTCCATCAGTTGTGCTCCCAGACGGGCTCGCGCTTGGCGAGAAAGGCCGCGAGCCCCTCGTTCGCGTCGCGCGTCGTCATCAGGCCTTCGAGGTAGAGCCACTCGACTGCCTCGAGCCGGCGCTTCACCTCGGGAAGCAGCGTCTCCCGCGCTGCGCGCACGGCGTAACCGAGCGAGCTCGCGCTCCTCGCCGCGAGGTGCTGGTCGAAATACTCGAGCGCCGCGTCGTGGCTGCTCGCGGACACGTGCTGCACCAGGCCGAGGCGCAGCGCCTCCTCGGCGCCGACCGGGCGGCCGGAGAAGAGCAGGTCCTCGGCGGCCGGCTGGCCGATCCGCAGCGGCAGCAGACAGGACGCCGCCGGCGCGAACACGCCGAGCTGGATCTCGGGCTGTCCGAGCTGCGCGTCCGGCGACGCGAAGATCCGCGTGCCCGCGGCGGCGAGCTCGAGCCCCCCGCCGAGGCACTGGCCCTGCACCGCGACGAGGATCGGCCGCGGCCATTCCAGCATCGTGACGAGCAGGGTGTGCAGGGACCTGAGCATCCGGGTGCACTGCTCCGGCAGGTGCTCCTCGACGCTCGCCCCGAAGCTGAAGTGCGGCCCCTCGGCGTCGATCAGCGCCGCGCGGAGCCTCCCCGGCAGGTGGTGCTCGTTCAAGGCGTGCGTCAGGGCGGCGATCATCGCGTGGTCGATGATGTTCGCCTTCGGCCGCGCGAGGCGCAGGCGCAGCAGCGACTCGTTCCGGTCGAGCCAGACCTTGAGCGGCGCCTCGCTCACTGCTTCCTCCGCGGCTGGATCCGCTCGGTCAGCCCGTCCGTCCAGCCCTCGCCCGCGGCGATCGCCTGCCGGAGCGCGACGAAGTCGATCTCGCGGTCGTCCTTGGGGCCTTCGTTGAACGCGCGGAATCCGGCGCGCGCCTCGGTCATCATGTTGAGCGCGAGCCAGGCGCGGTGATTCTCCTTGTTGCGGTTCCACGCCTCGAGCTTGGGCTTCCTCAGTTCCTCGATCGTCTTGATCGTGCAGTCGGGGAAGGTGAGGAGGAGCTTCGCGCACAGCGATTCGACGGCTGCGTCGAGCGCGGAGAGATCGACGGCGCCCTTCGCGAGCTTCGCTTTGCCGTCCTTCGCTGCGTCCCCGGTCTTGAAGTCGCCGTACACGATCCGGCCGTACTCGTCGGCGAAGCGTTGCGTTTCGACCAGCGGGTTCGCGACGAAATGGCCGTCGACCTTCAGCCCCGGGGTGATGTCGGCAAGCATCCCCCAGTGGTAGGCCTTGTGCGCCGAGAAGGGTTCGCACATCACGCACGCCACCATCGCGCGGTCGGCGCCGATGACCGGCGGCAGGAAGTCGGTGGCGCCGCCGATCGGCGCCGAGCCGTGCTTCGGGCCCGCCTGGCCGAAGCGGGCGAGGTCCTGCGCGATCGAGAAGTCGCACGCCATCCCGATCTCCTGCCCGCCGCCGATGCGCATGCCGTTCACGCGGCAGACGACCGGCTTGTCGCAGGTGAGGATGCCCGTCACCATGTCGTTGAAGAGCCGCATGTACTGGCGGTACTCCTGCGGGTGGCCGGCGTAGTACTCGGCATACTCCTTCGTGTTGCCGCCGGTGCAGAACGCCTTGTCGCCGACACCGGTGAACACGACGCAATTGACGTCGCGCGCGTTCGACGCGGCGCGGAAGGCGAGGATCAGGCCCTTCGCAATCTCGGTGGTGTACGAGTTGAACTGCGACGGGTTGTCGATCCAGATCCAGGCGTTGTGGAGCCCGGCGGCGGGCTTCCCGTCGGGCGCCCGCGCGGGGCGTTTCTCGATCTTCACCCCGGGCACGGTGATCTCGGCGAGGTCGTGGTTCTTGAGCACGTACGGTGCGGCGGGAGCGTTCATCGTCAGATCCCCTTTCGATATTCGAGCGGTTTCATCTCAGGGCACGAGGACCGCGCGGCGCGTGATGTCGCGATGGTGCACGGCCTCGAACACGTGGTTGATGTCGGCGAGCGGGTGCGGCTCGACGAACGGTTTGATCAGGACGGCTCCGGCGAGCACGAGGTCGAGCGCCGCCGGGTACAGCTCGGGCGGGCAACCCCAGTTGCCGATCGCGCGCGCGTCGAACGCCATCAGGTTCGAGAGCCGGATCTCGACCTTGTCCATGGTGAAGCCGACGACGCTCAGCGTCGCGCCGTGGACGAGGAGGGCGTAGGCGGTGAGCTGACCGGCCGCGGTGCCCGAGCATTCGAAGACGATCCACTCGGTCGCGGGCAGCCCGTTCTGCTTTGCGAAGTCGCCGATCGACGTCTTCAGCGCCTTGGCATCCAGTTCCCGCGCGTTGAGCGTCAGCGCGGCGCCGTGTTTGCCGATGGTGGCGAGCTTGTCGGCGTCGACGTCGATCGCGACCACCTTTGCGCCGCGCGCGTTGGCGACCTGCACGCAGTAGCCGCCGACGCCGCCCGCGCCGACGACGATCGCGAGCGAGCCGGGTGCAACGCCGGCGCGGACCACGGCCTGGTAGGGCGTCGTGAGCGCGTCGGCGACGACCGACACCTCGGCCAGCGAGAGGCCGGCGGCGGCGAGACGCGTCTCGTCGACCGGGCACAGCCCGCGCGCCGGCACGACGATGTGCGACGCGAACCCGCCCTGGATGTCATTGCCGGGCATCTTCTGCCGGCGGCAGATGTTCGGCCGGCCGCGACGGCACGGCTCGCACTCGCCGCACGGGATCACCGCCGGGACGATCACCGCGCGCCCGATCCAGCCTTCGGCGCCGTCGCCGGCGGCCACCACGCGGCCCGCGACTTCGTGCCCGAGGGCGAGCGGCAGCGGGTGATTGAGACGGACCCCGTCGTAGAAGTAGCCGAGGTCGGTGTGGCAGACGCCGCAGCCGGCCACCTGCACGACGACCTCGCCGGCGGCGGGCGGGAACGGGTCGAAGTCGGCCTGCACCATCGGCGCTTTGGGCGCCGTCATTAGCCAGCGGTGAGCAACCAAGGCCATGCCTCCCCTCCTCGGGCGAGGCTCCTGGCGGATCAGTTCTTGGTCTGGGGCCGGGCTTGACTTCCGCCCCACCCTAATTTAGCATTACGGTACCAAATTACAATAATTGCGTCAAGCCCCGATCCGCGCAGCTTGCGCGCGGCAGCAGCGACCCGGCTTGACCGATCTCAAACCCGGGAGCCGCGGCGCGGAGAACACTCTGTGCCGCATGCGCATGGAACGGACCGGGGGCAGCCGTCTCCGGCTTGGAGAAGGGGACGCGAGGACATGACCGACCGCCGTGGCACGCCGCGTACGACCGTCTCGCTCGCGGTCTGCGGCTCGGGTGGTGCCGGCGTAATGACCGCGGGCAACATGCTGCTCGACGCGGCCGCGCGGGCCGGCTGGTACGGACTGATGGTGCGGTCGAGCGGGCCGCAGATCCGCGGCGGCGAGGCCGCCGCGCTGCTCCGCTTCGCGCCGCACCCGATCGACTGCCTCGGCGACCGCTTCGACGCGCTGATCGCGATCGACTGGCAGAACATCCACCGCTTCGCCGACGAGATCCCGCTCGATGAGGCGAGCCTGATCGTCGCCGATCCCGACCAGGGGGCGCCGCCGGAGGCGTACCTGGCGCGTGGCGCGCGCTGCGTGAACCTCCCGTTGAAGCAGCTGGCGAAGGCGATTCCAGGCAGCTGGCCGAACATGGTCGCGCTCGGGCTCACGGCAGAGCTGATCGGCGTGCCGGCGGAGACCGTCAAGCAGGTGGTGACGAGATCCCTGAAGAAGGCCGGCGACACGCTCGCGGCCAGCCTGGCAGCGATCGACGCCGGGGCGCGGGCCGCGGGCGGGGTCGGGGCCGGGTTCGCGCTCGCGCCCCCGCCCGCCCGACGCGCATCGCGCTGGCTCATCAGCGGCAACGAAGCTGCCGGCCTTGGCGCGATCCGCGGCGGCGTGCGGTTCGTCGCCGCGTATCCGATCACGCCCGCGACCGAGCTGCTCGAATGGCTCGCACCGGCGCTGCCGAAGGTCGGCGGCGTGCTGGTGCAGGCCGAGGACGAACTTGCCTCGATCAACATGGCGATCGGCGCCTCGTACGGCGGGGTACCGGCGCTCACTGCGACCGCCGGGCCTGGGCTCGCGCTGATGAGCGAGGCGCTCGGGCTCAGCGTCGCAGCCGAGGTGCCGATCGTCGTCGTCGACGTGATGCGCGGCGGACCCTCCACCGGCATCCCCGCGAAGAGCGAGCAGAGCGACGTCTCGATCGCGCTGTGGGGGCTGCACGGGGATGCACCGCGGATCGTGGTCGCACCGAACTCGGTCGCCGACTGCCTCACGACGACGCAGTGGGCGGTGCACCTCGCCGAGCACCTGCAGGCGCCGGCGATCGTGCTGTCCGACCAGTTCCTCGGTCAGGCGCGCGCGGTTGCCGACCGGCCGGCCGACGTCGCATTCATCGGCGAGCGGCTCACGGCGTCCGCCGGCACCGAGGGCTATCGGCGCTACGCGATCACCGACTCGGGCATCTCGCCGATGGCGATCCCCGGAACGCCGGGGCTCGCCTATACCGCCGACGGGCTGGAGCACAACGAGCGCGGCATTCCGTCGAGCGGGGCGGGCGACCACCGCGCCCAGCTCGCGAAGCGGGAGCGCAAGCTCGTGGCGCACGACTACGGCGGGCAGTGGGCGGACGTCGAAGGCCGCGGCGAGCTCGCGGTCGTCACCTTCGGCTCGTGTACCGGAGCGGTCCGCGAGGCGCTGGGGCGCGCCAGAGCGGAAGGCATCGACGCCCGGCTCGTCTCGCTGCGGCTCCTCGCGCCGGCGCGCCCCAAACTCCTCGCGGCGGCGCTCGACGGCGTCGAGCGGGTCCTCGTGGTGGAGCAGAACCATGGCGGGCAGTTCTTCCGCTACCTCCGCGCCGAGTTCGACCTGCCGCGCGAGGTGGCGAGCTGCCGCCACCCCGGGCCGCTCCCGATCCGGCCCGACGAGGTCTACCGACAGGTACTCGAATGGAGTCGCCGATGACGACCGCGACGGCGCCAAGCGTGGCGGCGCGGCCGCCGCAGGCATACAAATCCGACTACAAGCCGATCTGGTGCCCGGGGTGCGGCGACTACTCGGTCCTCTCCGCTTTCACCAAGGCGTTCGCCGCGCTCGAGCTAGCGCCGGAGCAGATCGCCGTCGTGTCGGGGATCGGGTGCTCGTCGCGCATACCGGCCTATGTCACGAGCTACGGTTTCCACGGCGTGCACGGTCGTGCGCTCGCCGCAGCCACCGGGCTGAAAGTGGCGCGGCCCGATCTCACCGTGGTGGCCGCGGGCGGCGACGGTGACGGCTACTCGATCGGCGGCAATCACTTCCTCCATGCGTGCCGGCGCAACGTCGACCTGACGTATGTCGTGATGGACAACCACGTGTACGGGATGACCAAGGGGCAGCCCTCGCCGACCACCGAGCCGGACTGGGTCTCGAAGCTCTCGCCCGCGGGAACCGGGCTGCGGGTGTTCCATCCGCTCGTGGTCGCGCTCGCCGCCGGGGCGAACTTCATCGCCCGCGGATTCTCCGGCGATCCGAACGGCCTTGCCGCGCTCCTCGCCGAGGCGATCCGCACGCCGGGCTTCTCGTTTGTCGAGGTGCTGAGCCCGTGCGTGACCTACCGGCCGGAGCAGCGCGAGTGGAAGGGGCAGGTTCGCGCGGCACCGGTCGGACCGACCGACGACGCGTCACGGGCCGCGCGGCGTCTGCTGACAGATGACGGCTTCAACATCGGCGTCCTCTACCGAGGCAACCGCAAACCCTTTCAGCCGCCGGTAGGCAAGAGCGCCGCACCTGCGGCCGAGCTCGAGAAGGCGTTCGAAATATGAGCCCCAGAAAGACAGCGACCAGGGTCGGCGCGGCGCCGAGGCGCAAGGCACGACCGCACCTGCGGGTCGTCAAGCCGGCGCAGCGCGTCGCGGCGGCGGGCCCGACGACGCGCGAGCTGATGGCGCACGCCTACGCGCTCGAGCTCGAGGCGGCGGAGCGCTACGCGGAGTTCGCCGAGGCCATGGAGGCGCACAACAATCGCGAGGTCGCGGAGCTCTTCCGCAAGCTCGCTCGCATCGAGCACCGTCACGCCGAACAGATCCTCGAGGAGACGGGCTGGACGAAGCCGCCGGCGCCGCCTTCGACCGGCTACCGATGGGAAGGCCTCGAGGCGCCGGAGACTGCGGACTTCACGGTCCTCCACTACCTCATGCAGCCGTATCACGCGCTCGTGATCGCGCTCCACAACGAGCGGCGAGCGCAAAGGTTCTTCCAGGAGCTCGCGGCCAGCGCCACGAGCGGCAAGGTCCGCCGCGAAGCCGAGGCAATGGCCGCCGAGGAAGCGGAGCACGTGCGCCTCATCCAGGAGTGGATGAAGCGCACCCCGCCGCCCGAGGCCGGCTGGGATCACGATCCGGATCCGCCGCGCCACGTGGACTGAGGGGGCGCGACGGCATGGACGTGCTGCTGCCGCAGGGCTGGGCGCCGCCGATCGGCTATGCGAACGGTGTCGCGACCGCTCCGGGCCGCATCGTCTTCGTCGCCGGGCAGGTGGGCTGGGACGAGCGCCAGAGGTTCGCGTCCGCCGACCTGGTCCCACAGTTCGAGCAGGCGCTGAAGAACGTGCTCGCGGTGGTCGCGGCGGCGGGCGGCAAGCCGCAGCACGTCTGCCGCATGACCGCCTACTGCTGCGACAAGCCCGCCTATCTCGGCGCGCGCCCGGAGCTCGGGCGGATCTGGCGCAGGCTGATGGGCCGGCACTTTCCCGCCATGAGCATGATCTTCGTCGCGGACCTTCTGGATCACCCGGCGAAGATCGAGCTCGAGGCGACGGCCGTCGTGCCCGCACGGCGTTCGCTGGCGCGACGGCCGCCCGTGGCGAAGCGACGCACTCGCGGGCGCTGATCCCGCGCCGCCCGGGCGAGGACGTCCGGGTGCGTCAAGGTAAAATCCGCCGTTCTCCCGGGCCCGCCACGCCATGTCCGTCGCTCCGGCAACCGCCGCACTGAAGGCGCAGATCCTCGCCGAGGCGCTGCCCTATATCCGCCGCTTCCACGGCAAGACGATCGTCGTGAAGTACGGCGGCAACGCGATGACCGAACTCGCGCTGCAGAAGAGCTTCGCGCACGACGTGGTGCTGCTCAAGCTCGTCGGCATGAACCCGGTCGTCGTGCACGGCGGCGGGCCGCAGATCGAGAGCGTCCTCGCGCGGCTCGGGAAGAAGGGCGAGTTCGTGCAGGGGATGCGCGTCACCGACGCCGAGACGATGGACGTGGTCGAGATGGTCCTCGGCGGCACGGTGAACAAGGAGATCGTCACGCTCATCAACCAGGCGGGCGGCAGGGCGGTCGGCCTGACCGGCAAGGACGGTGCGTTCATCCGGGCGAAGAAGATGCTCGTCGCGGACGAGGCCAGACCGGGGGAGAGGGTCGACATCGGGCAGGTCGGCGAGATCGACGCGATCGATCCGGGGGTGATCTCCGCGCTGGAGGAGAGCGGCTTCATCCCGGTCGTCGCGCCGATCGGCGTCGGCAAGGACGGCGAGTCCTACAACATCAATGGCGATCTCGTGGCCGGCAAGCTCGCCGAAGTGCTCAAGGCCGAGAAGCTGGTCCTGCTTACCAATACGCCGGGCGTCCTCGACAGGAACGGAAAGCTGCTGACCGGGCTGACGCCGAAGCGGATCGACGAGCTCGTTGCCGAAGGCACGCTGTCGGGCGGCATGCTGCCGAAGATCGCTTCCGCCCTCGACGCCGCGCGCGCCGGCGTGAAGAGCGTTCACATCATCGACGGCCGGGTCGAGCACGCGCTCCTGCTCGAGATTCTCACCGACGAGGGCGTCGGGACGCTGATCCGGTCGCGCTAAGGGACGGGCCGCCGCTCGGCGTCGAGCAGCCCGTCGAGATAACCTACCTTCGCGTCGTAGATCGTCATGACCCGCCGCCGCGGCGTTGCGGTGAACGACACGTGAATCCATTCCTCGAACTCGTAGATCACGGTGTCGAACGCGATTACCGAATCGCGCAGCGCGCGCGCGACCGCGAGCGGCGGACCGAAGCCCGGGCAGGTGAAGTCGGCCGCGAGACCCTGCGAGTGCTGCGAGTTCCGCGCACCGCCGACCGCGGCGTTGAGCGCGGGCGAGCGGTAGCCGCTCGAAATGTCCAGCGGATGGCCGAGCAGCAGGCGGATCCGGTCGAGCCCCCGGGCGAGGAGCCGCAGGTTGGGGATCAACTCGGGCGGAGGCGTGTTATCGATGCGGCGCTCGCGTGCGGTGTCCGAGTGCACGAGCCGCGCGAGCGTGTAGTAGCGCGACAGGCGGGGGCTACGAGACCTTCGCTGCATCCGGCGATTGTAGTGCGATGCTGACCTGGATCTTCGACCTCGACAACACGTTGCACGACGCGACGCCGCACATCATGCCGCACATCAACCGCAGCATGACCGAGTACGTGCAGCGGCTGCTCGCGATCGACGAGGCGGAAGCCGCGAGCCTGCGCGAGCAGTACTGGCGGCGCTACGGTGCGACTCTGCTCGGGCTGATGCGCCACCACGACACCGATCCGTATCACTTCCTGTGGCACACGCACCAGTTCCCCGAGCTCGCGCGGATGGTGGTGGCCGACCGCGCCGCGCTCCACGCGTTGCGGAAACTCCCCGGGCGGAAGCTCGTTTTTTCGAACGCGCCCGCGCATTACGCGCACGCGGTGCTCGACATCCTCGGGTTGGCCGGGTTCTTCGACGCGGTCTACACCATCGAGCACACCGGCTACCGACCGAAGCCGGATCTCGCCGGGTTCAGGCTGCTCCTGCGCGCCGAAGGGATGGTCCCGGAGCGCGCGGTGATGGTGGACGACATGCTCGTGAACCTGCGCGCCGCCCGCCGGCTGGGGATGGCGACGGTATGGGTCAGCCGGCAGCCCCGCGTCCCCGGGCACGTCGATGCCCGGATCGCCTCGATCCGCGAGTTGCCGCGACGGGTCGGGCGGCTGCGGCGGGCGTCCGGCGTCGCCTAGGCGCCCAGCAAGCGCCCTCGGGCAGGGCTCGCCGACCCGCCGCGAGGTTGCTCGCGCCGCCGGCGGTCATCGCTAGCAAGTGCTCACCCGAGAGTAGAATCGCTGTCCCCTCGCGGGAAGCGGCGGGGGGAGGGGAGAGCGCCGTGGCGACCAGAACCGGAGAGCGCAAGCTGCAGATCCTGCGTACGTTGGCGGAGATGCTGCAGGATCCGAAGGGGGAGAAGATCACGACCGCGGCGCTCGCCGCGAAGCTGGACGTCTCCGAGGCGGCCCTCTACCGCCATTTCGCCAGCAAGGCCCAGATGTACGAGGGCCTGATCGAGTTCATCGAGGAGAGCCTCTTCGGCCTCGTCAACAAGATCACCGGCGAGGAGGAGAACGGCGCGAAGCAGCTGCACGCCATCCTCGCGATGCTGCTCGGCTTCGCCGAGAAGAATCCGGGGATGACGCGGGTGCTGATCGGCGATGCGCTCGTCAACGAGGACCCGCGACTGCAGGCGCGGATCAACCAGCTCCACGACAAGCTCGAGGCCACGCTCAAGCAGTGCCTGCGGGTCGCGGCCACCCAGGCGCCGGAGGGGGCCGAAATCGGGGCGGAGGCCGCCGGGCCGCACGCGAACGTGCTGCTCTGCTACGTCGTCGGCCGCTGGCACCAGTTCGCGAAGAGCGGCTTCAAGCGCAAGCCCGCGGAGGGCTTCGACAAGCAGTGGCCCCTGCTGGGCTAGGCTGCGCCCGTCGCTCGGCGCCGCGAACGGGCTGGCGCTTTGATCGCGCTAGCGCTGCGAGCAGACTGCGCACGCGGGGTCGCGCTGCAGGCGGATCGACCGCCACTCCATCGTCAGCGCGTCGAGCAGCAGCAGCCGCCCCACGAGCGGGTCGCCCGCGCCCGCGACGAGCTTCAGCGCCTCCGCCGCCTGCGTCGCGCCGATGATGCCGACCAGCGGCGCGAACACGCCGAGCACCGCGCAGCGCTCCTCCTCCGCCGGGGCGTCCTCCGGAAAGAGGCAGTTGTAGCAGGGGCTCGCCGGGCTGCGCAGGTCGAAGACGCTGACCTGGCCGTCGAAGCGCACGCCGGCCCCCGACACGAGCGGCTTCGCGTGCTTCACGCACGCGCGGTTCGCCGCGTGCCGCGTCGCGAAGTTGTCCGAGCAGTCGAGGACGACGTCGGCCGCGGCGACGAGCTCGTCGAGCCGCCCGGGCGCGAGCCGCTCCTCGAGCGCGACGACGCGCACCTCCGGATTGAGCTTCGCCAGCGTCTCGCGGCCGGACGCGACCTTCGGCCGGCCGATCGACGCGGTCGTGTGCAGGATCTGCCGCTGGAGGTTGGTGAGGTCGACCGCGTCGCCGTCGGCGAGCGTGATCGTGCCGACCCCCGCGGAGGCGAGGTAGAGGCTCGCCGGCGACCCGAGCCCGCCCGCGCCGATCACGAGCGCGTGCGCGGCGAGCAGCCGCTCCTGTCCCTCGACGCCGATCTCGGGCAGGAGGATGTGGCGCGAATAGCGCAGCAGCTGCTCGTCGTTCATCGGTCGCTCTGCCGCCGTTCCCGGAAAGCAAAAGGGCCGGCGCGAGCCGGCCCTCGTCGTCCGTCCCGGGACTTCAGTTCTTCTTCTCGGGCTGCGCCGGCTCGTCGGGCTTCTCGACCTTCGCGATGACCGGCTGGCCCTTCAGGTGGTTCATCGCCTGCTTCAGCTGGAAGTCGTCCGGCCCGCCGAGCTCGATCGGCTTGTCGTTCTTCGGGTCGGTGGCCGCCGAGGGTGCCGCCTTCGCTTCGGCGTCCGCCTTTTCCTTCTCCGCTTTCTTCTGGGCCTCGGCGTCCCGGTCGTTCGAGAGGTGCTTGTCGAGGTCGGCCTCGCGGATCCGGCTCGAGGGCGCGCCCGGCTCCTCGACGACGATGTCCGGGGTGATGCCCTTCGCCTGGATCGAGCGGCCCTGCGGCGTGTAGTAGCGCGCCGTCGTGAGCTTGATCGCGGTGTTGTTGCCGAGCGGCATGATCGTCTGGACCGAGCCCTTGCCGAAGGTCTGCGTGCCGATCACCGTCGCGCGCTTGTAGTCCTGCAGCGCGCCCGCGACGATCTCGGAGGCCGATGCGGAGCCGCCGTTCACCAGCACGACCATCGGCACCGTCTTGATCGCCGCCGGCAGGCTGCGGAGATAGTCGTCGCGCGTGCCGCGCAGGTAGTCCTCGGGGCTCGCGACGTACTTCCGCTTGGCGTCTTCGGTGCGGCCGTCGGTCGAAACCACCGTCGACTTGGGCGGCAGGAACGCCGCCGAGATCCCGACCGCGCCGTTCAGCAGGCCGCCCGGGTCGTTGCGGAGGTCGAGCACCAGACCCTTCAGCGGGCCGTCCTTGTAGAGCCCGTTGATGGCCTTCACCATGTTCTCGCCGGTGTGCTCCTGGAACTGGGACACGCGGACGTAGCCGTAGCCGGGCTCGAGCATCTTCGACTTCACGCTCTGCACGCGGATCACGTCGCGCACGATCGAGACCTCGAACGGCTTCGACTCGCCCTTGCGCAGGATCGTGAGCCGGATGGTGCTCTTCGGCTTCCCGCGCATGCGCTTGACGGCGTCGTTGAGGTTCATGCCCTTCACCGGCGTGTCGTCGAGCTTGATGATCAGGTCGCCGGGCTTCAGGCCGGCGCGGAACGCGGGGGTGTCCTCGATCGGCGAGACCACCTTGACGAAGCCGTCTTCCATGCCGACCTCGATGCCGAGGCCGCCGAACTCGCCCTGGGTGCCGACCTGCAGCTCCTTGAACGCTTCCTGGTCGAGGTAGGCCGAATGCGGATCGAGGCCGGTCAGCATGCCGTTGATCGCCTCGGTGATGAGCTTCTTGTCCTCGACCGTCTCGACGTAGTTCGCCTTGATCGAGCCGAAGACCTCGGCGAACGCGCGCAGCTCGTCCACCGGCAGCGGGAACTTCGCGGCCTCGCGCTGCGCGACCGCGGAGAAGTTGAGCGACAGCATGACCCCCGCCAGCACTCCGACCAGCACCAGGCCTGCCTGCTTGAATTTGCTGCCCATGAACGTCACTCCGAATGACACCAAATGGATCAAGACTACCGCGATTGCAGCCACGGCACCGGATCGAACGCCCTGCCCTGATGCCTCAGCTCAAAGTATAAACCGGCCGATTCGTTCCCGCCGCTCGTACCGACGGTGGCAACCGCGTCCCCGGCGTGAACTGCGTCACCCACCCGCTTCAATACGGCCTCGTTGTTGCCGTAGATGCTCAGGTAGTCGTCGCCATGGTCGACGATCAGCAGGTTACCGTAGCCCCGCATCCAGTCGGCGAACACCACCCGCCCGCCCGCCACGGCCTGCACCCCGGTGCCGGCCGGGGCCCGGAGGAAAATGCCCTTCGGGGACGGGCTTGCCGCCTGCTGTTGAGCGCCGAACCGGGTCAATAGTTCCCCTTGCACCGGCGGGCGGAGGCGTCCCTTGAGCCCGCCGAACGCGCCGATCGCCGGCGCGCCGGTGCCCGCTTCGGGCCGGGCGGCCCCGGGGCGCGGTGGCGGACGGACCGCCCGGGCGAGCTCCTCGACGAGCCGCGCCAGGCGCGCCTCGTTCTTCTGCGCGCTGGCAAGGTCGGTGCGTCCTTTGCGGACCTGCTCGCCGATCCTCGCAAGCACCTGTTTGCGCTCCGCTGCCTTCGCCCGCAGCGTGTCCCGTTCCGCCCGCGAGCGGACCTCGACCGACGCAAGCGCCGAAGCCTGCTCCCGCGCGCCAGCCTCCAGCGCCGCGAGCCGCGCCAGGTCGTCGCGCGCCCGGCCGACCAGTTCGCTTTGGGCGCGTGCGAGATAGCCCTCGTATACGAGCTGCCGCGCGACCGCGTGTGGATCGTCGCCGGAGAGCAGCGTCCGGGGAAGGCTCCGCTCGCCAAGGGTATAGCGCGCGTAGAGCATGCGGGCGAGCGTTCCCTGGCGGTGCTCGAGGTCCGCGCGCAGCGCCGCCGAGTCGGCGGCGATCTTCGCGGCGTCCGCGCGCACACGCCCGCGCTCGAGCGCGAGCTCGGCTAGCCGCCGGTTGGCCTCCGAGATCGCGGTCTCGGACTCACGCAGCTCGTCGGCGGCCTCGGTGCGCGCGCCTTCGGCGGTCGCGAGCTCCTGCTTGAGGCGATCGATGCGGGCCCGGAGCTCGCGCAGGTCGTCCTCGCGCGGGGCCTGCGCGGCGACGCTGCCTGCCGCGGCGAGCGCCGCGAGGGCGAGGCGCGCGACCGGAAACCTCAAGTGGCGGCTTTTCCCTGGGCCGCCACCGCGTTCACCTTCGCCGCGATCGCAGCCTGGTCGCCCAGGTAGTAGTGGCGGATCGGCCGCAGCTCCGCGTCGAGCTCGTAGACGAGCGGGATCCCGGTCGGGATGTTGAGCCCGACGATGTCGGCGTCGCTTACGCCGTCGAGATGCTTCACCAGGGCGCGCAGGCTGTTGCCGTGCGCGGCGATGAGCACTCGGCGTCCGTCGCGCACGGCGGGCGCGATCGCCCCGTTCCAGAGCGGGAGGAAGCGCGCGACGGTGTCCTTGAGGCACTCGGTCAGCGGGATCTCGTCCGGCTTCAGCTCGCCGTAGCGCGGGTCGCCGACGACGCTGCGCGGATCGTCCCGCGCGAGCGCGGGCGGCGGGACGTCGTAGCTGCGGCGCCACTCGAGCACCTGCCGCTCGCCGAACTTCGCGGCCATCTCGGCCTTGTTCAGACCCTGGAGCGCGCCGTAGTGCCGTTCGTTCAGCCGCCACGAGTGCGCGACCGGGATCCACATCAGGTCCATCTGCTCGAGCGCGAGCCAGAGCGTCTTGATCGCGCGCTTGAGCACCGAGGTGTGGGCGAGATCGAACGTGAAACCGGCTTCCTTCAGCAGCCGGCCGGCGTCGCGCGCTTCCTCCTCGCCCTGCGGGGTGAGGCCGACGTCGGTCCAGCCGGTAAAGCGGTTCTCCCGGTTCCAGACGCTCTCGCCGTGGCGGAGGAGGACGAGCTTGATCATCGCAGCAGGTCGATTTTGCGGTGCAGCTAAGCAATTCTATAATATGCGGATTCGGGATCCGCCAATGCTCCTCAAATTCGTCACCGAGAACATCTTTCTGATCGCCATCGCGTTCGTGAGCGGCGGGATGCTGGTGTGGCCGCTCGTGCGGCGCGGCACCGGCGGCCCGTCGGTGAACACGCTCGAGGCGACGATGCTGATGAACAAGAAGGACTCGCTCGTGCTCGACGTGCGCGAGGCCGGCGAATTCGCCGAGGGTCACATCCTCAATGCGCGGAACATCCCGTTCGACGAGCTCGCGACGCGGGTGAAGGAGATCGAGCGTTACAAGGACAAGCCGGTCGTCGTCTCCTGCGCCTCCGGCAACCGCGCGGGCGCGGCCGCCGGCGTGTTGCGGAAGAACGGCTTCACGAACGTGGTGAACCTGTCCGGCGGTATCGCGGCGTGGCGTCAGGCCGGCCTGCCGACGGAGAAGTGAGTGCCGAAGGTGCGGATGTATCAGACGGACTGGTGTCCGTTCTGCCGCCGCGCCGAAGCGCTCCTGCGGCAGAAGGGCGTCGTCGAGATCGAGATGATCGACGTCGTCCTGGACGCGAAGGGCCGGTCCGAGCTGCAGACGAAGACCGGGCGGCGCACCGTCCCGCAGATCTACATCGGCGACACGCACGTCGGCGGCTGCGACGACCTCCAGGCGCTGGATCGGGCGGGCAAGCTCGATCCGCTGCTCGCCGTCTCATGAGCCCCGGCGCCCCGGCGCCGGATCCACAACACCGGAAGGAGCGCGAGTGAGCGACCAGCAGCCCGTCTTCAACATCGAGAAGATCTACGTCAAGGACGCCTCCCTCGAGGCGCCGCACGCCCCGCAGATCTTCCTCGAGCCGGCGCAGCCGCAGGTGGAAGTCCAGCTCGCCACCGCCGCGACGCGCGCGGCCGATGGGCTGTACGAGGCGGTGCTGACCATCACCGTCACCGCGAAGGCCGGCGACAAGACCTGCTTCCTGGTCGAGGCGGCGCAGGCGGGCATCTTCCAGATCCGCAACGTGCCCGAGACCGACCTCGAGCCGATCCTCGGGATCGCCTGCGCGAACATCCTCTTCCCGTACGCCCGCGAGACGATCGCCGATCTGATCGCGCGCGCCGGATTCCCGGCGATCCACCTCGCGCCGGTGAACTTCGAGGCGATGTACGCGGCGCGCCAGGAGGCGCAAGGCCCGACCGGCGCGGGGCCGCGCATCGAGATCGCGCACTGATGCGCACGGCCGCCCTCGCGCTCGCGCTGGTGCTGCCGATCGCGGCGCACGCCGAGTTCCGGTCGGTCGGCGAAGCCGCGGCGATCCTGTACGACGCGCCTTCGGTCAAGGCGACGAAGCTCTACGTCGCCGGGCGCAATCTCCCGGTCGAGGTGATCGCCGCCGACGGCGCGTGGGTCAAGGTCCGCGATCCGTTCGGCGGCCTGTCGTGGATCGAAGGCAAGGCGCTCGTCGCGCGGCGCACGGTATTCGTCAACGTGCCGGTGGCGGACGTGCGCCAGCGACCGGAGGTCACTGCGCCGCTCGCGTTCCAGGCGCAGGCCGGCGTCGTGCTGGAGCTGGTCGAGCCGGGTCAGACCGGCTGGGCGCGCGTGCGCCACGCCGATGGCGCGACCGGGTACGTGCGCATCGGGGCGGTCTGGGGGCTGTAGCCCGGGCCGGCGCCGTGAACATCACGATCCTCGGCGCAGGAGCGTGGGGCACGGCGCTCGGGATCGCGTTCAGCGAGCGCCACGCCGTAACGCTCTGGGCGCGCGATCCGGCGCAACGCGCCGAGCTCGCCCGGGACCGGCGCAGCCGCTATCTCCGCGAAGTCTCGTTGCCGGCGGGCGTCGCGGTTGCGGACGATGCCCTCGCTGCGATCGGCGCCGGGGATCTCGTCCTCGTTGCCACACCGACCGCCGGTCTTCGCAGCGCGCTCGAGCTCGTGCGGGACGCCGGCAAGCGGTTGCCGGTCGTCTGGGCGTGCAAGGGATTCGAGCAGGCAAGCGCCCGGCTGCCGCACCAGGTCGTCGCCGAGGTGCTCGCCGCGGACGCGCCGTGCGGCGCGCTCTCGGGGCCGAGCTTCGCGCTGGAGGTGGCGCGCGGCCTGCCGACCGCGCTTACCCTCGCGGCCGCGGACGCCGGTCTAGCGGAGACGCTCGCCCGCGAGCTCCACCAGCGGCGGCTGCGCGTCTATTTTTCGGACGACGTCGCCGGCGTGGAAGTCGGCGGAGCGGTGAAAAACGTGATGGCGATCGCGACCGGCATCGCCGACGGGCTCGGCCTCGGCCAGAACGCGCGGGCGGCGCTCATCACGCGCGGCCTCGCCGAGGTGATGCGGCTCGGGGTGGCGCTCGGCGGGCGCCCCGAGACCTTCATGGGCCTCGCCGGCGCGGGCGACCTCATTCTCACGTGCACCGGCGATCTCTCGCGCAACCGCCGGGTCGGCCTCGCGCTCGGGCGCGGCGAGCGGCTCGAGGCGATCCTCGCGCAGCTCGGGCACGTCGCCGAGGGCGTTTACACCGCGCGCGAGGTGGATCGGCTCGCGCGCGAGCGCGCGGTCGACATGCCGATCACGCGCGAGGTCTGCGCCGTGCTGTTCGAAGGGCGCGCACCGGCGGACGCGGTCGAGCAGCTGCTTGGCCGCGACCCGCGCGCCGAGCACTAGCCGGCAGGGGAATTCTAGGGCGGTCCGCCCGGAGCGGACCGCCGCGGCGTCGCTAGTCCTCGTACTTGAACGAGAGCTGCACCCGCACCCGGTAGGCGACCACCTTCCCGTTCAGGACCTTCATGTCCATCTTGGTGACCTCGGCGATCCGCAGGTCGCGGAGCGACTTGGCGGCGGTGCCGACCGCGGATTTGGCCGCGTCCTCCCACGAGTCTTTGCTCGAGCCGATGACGTCGATCACGCGATAGACGCCTTCGCCGCCTTTCTTCTTGGCCATGGTTCGCTTCTCCTTCGGGGCTGTTTGATCGGGGATGCCGGGCGTCGACCCGGGCGAAATCATCATACCCGCCTTCCGTTCGGCGCGGCGCCGGCGAACCCGGCCTGCCGCCACGCTTCGTAGACGACCACGGCGACCGCGTTGGAGAGGTTCAGGCTGCGGCTCCCGGCGACCATCGGCAGCCGGAGACGTTGCGTCGGCGCGATCGTCGCCAGCACGGCGTCCGGCAGCCCGCGGGTTTCGGGGCCGAATACGAACGCGTCGTTCGCGGCGTATCGGGCGTCGGCGTAGCTCGCCGCGGCACGCGTCGAGAACGCGAAGAGCCGACGCCCGGAAAGCCGCGCCAGCGCGGCATCCCAGTCGTCGTGGATGACCGCCGACCGGATGTCGTCGTAGTCGAGGCCCGCGCGCGCGAGCGCGCGGTCGGTGAGGAGGAAGCCGAGCGGCTTCACCAGGTGGAGCCGGCAGCCGGTGTTCGCGCACAGGCGGAGCACGTTGCCGGTGTTCGGCGGGATTTCGGGCTCGAAGAGGACGACGTCGAACACGGGATCAGGCGCGGGGCCAGGTTCTGGCGACGACCCAGTTCTCGACGTGCTCGGCACCGGCGCGCTTCAGCGTCCGCGCCAGTTCTTCGAGGCTCGCACCCGTGGTCATGACGTCGTCGATCACCGCGAGCGTGCGGCCGGCGACGCCCAGGCCGCACTCGAACGCGCCGCGGACGTTCGCCGCGCGCGCGTCGTGCGGCAGGTCGGTCTGCGGGGCGGTGTCGCGCACGCGACGCGCGAGTCCGGGTGCGAGCGGAAGACCGGTGGCGCGCGCGAGATGGCGGGCGATCTCGAGCGCCTGGTTGAAGCCGCGTTCGACGAGCCGCGCCGGGCCGAGCGGCATCGGCACGAGCGCGTCGACGCGCCGTCCGGCCACGCGGTCGGCGAGCGCGGCGCCGAACGCTTCCGCGAGGGCGAGACGCCCGCCGAACTTGAGCGCCAGTACGAGACGGTCGACCGGGAACTCGTAGCGCCACGGCGCGATCGTCGCGTCGAACTGCGGCGGGCGGGCAGTGCACGCGCCGCATACCGCGCCGCCGGGGCTCGGGCCCGCGCACCGGGGGCAGCCGTCCGCGATCTGCGGCAGGTCGGCCGCGCACGCGGCGCAGAGGAGCCGCTCGCCGCTCGCGGCGGCGCAGAGCACGCAATCCTGCCCGAGCACCGAGCGGGCGAGGAGCGAACGCAGGTCGCGCCAGCCGAGCGCCATCCGGGGAGGCTAATCACCCGCGCGGAGGCGGTCAACGCGCGTGCGCTACACTGGGTCGACCCCGGATTGCCGCAAGGCCTGCTGCAAATGCGCTTCGTTCCGCAAGCGACCGGCGTCGCCGCAGGGTGAGCGGCGACGACGCCTGGCTCGACCGCGCGGCAGCGCGGCGCTGGTTCGAGCGTGCCGTTGCCGGCGCAGAGGACCCGGTCGCGCGCGAGATCGAGAGCCGGATGGCGTCGCGGCTCGATCTCGTGAAGCACGCGCCCGGGCGCATCGTCGACGTGGGGTGCGGGGCGGGCGCGAGCAGCGCGCTTCTCCGCGGGCGCTACCCGCGCGCCGAGATCGTCCTCGCCGATTTCGCAGCCGCGCCGCTCGCCCGCGCGCGCCGCGCGCCGTCCCTCGCGGCACGACTGCGCGCGGCGTTCGGCGCCGCGCGGGAGCACTTCGTCTGCGCCGACATGGACGCGCTCCCGCTGGCGAGCGGTGCCTGCGGAATGCTGTGGTCGAACCTCGCGCTGGCGTGGGCGCCGGACCCGGCGGCGACGCTGCGCGAATGGCACCGCGTCCTCGAAGTGGGCGGTCTTCTCATGTTCACGTCCTACGGTCCCGATACGCTGAAGGAGTTGCGCGCCGCGTTCGCCGGCGCGGACGACGCCCCGCACGTGCACCCGTTCGTGGACATGCACGATCTCGGGGACGCGCTGGTCGCGAGCGGGTTCGCCGATCCGGTGATGGACATGGAGCTCCTGACGGTCACCTATGCGCGTCCCGAGGACCTCTTCCGCGATCTGCGCGCGACCGGACAACGCAACGCGCACGGACGCCGCCGGCGCAGCGTCGGCGGTCGCGGCCGCTGGCAGCGCATGCGCGCTGCCTACGCGGCGCTCGCGCGCGACGGCCGCGTGCCGGCCACGTTCGAGATCGTCTACGGGCACGCGTGGAAGGCAGCGCCGCGCACGCTCGCTGACGGCCGCGCGATAATCCGCGTTGATCGCGCGCCGCGGACCCGAAAACCCGATTGATTCCCGGTCGTTACGCGCGTGGTTCGGCTTGCTGCGCGGGGGCGCCGTGTGCTACCTTAGCGCGCCTTGACGCGCTGCCGCGCTGACGGGCGCGAGGTGAGCGGCGTGGGCGAAGCGCGCAATGACATCCATCCGGCCGTGACGGATCCCGGGTTCAGCCTCACGGTGAAGCGCAACTGCTCCATATCGCCGCGCGCGCTCGCGGTGCTGCTCGCGCTCATCGCCTGCTTCGCGTTCGCAATCGGCGTCGCGTTCGCGCTGCACGGCGCGTGGCCGATCCTGCCGTTCGCCGGCCTCGAGGTCGCGGCGCTCGCCGCGGCCTTCTACCTGAACGGGCGGCACGCGGCGGACTACGAGCGCATCGCGCTGGAAGACGGGTCGCTCGTGGTGGAGGTGCGCGACGGGGAGCAGGTGGCGACACACCGCTTCAACCTGCACTGGGTGCAGCTCGACGTGAGCGAGACGCCGCGCGACGTGCGCCTCGCGCTGCGGTCGCACGGCAGGGAGCTTGAGATCGGGCGCCACTTGGATGGGCCCGGCCGCGAACGGCTCGCGCAGGAGGTGCGCGGGCGGCTCGCGCAGGCGCGAACGGCGAGAATTCAGTTTCAAACGGGGAGCCGATGAGAACGATGTCCAGACTGGTCGCCGGGGCGGCGGCGCTGTCGCTAGCCGGCTACGCGGGGGCCGCGGCCGCGGCCGAGACCGCCCGGCACAACTTCCAGACGCCGGTCACGCCGGTCGCGCGCGAAATCTACGACCTGCATCTGCTGATGCTCGGGATCTGCGCGGTGATCTTCGTGATCGTGTTCGGAGTGATGTTCTACTCGATCTACGCGCACCGGAAGTCGGTCGGCCACAAGGCGCTGCAGTTCCACGAGAACACGACCGTCGAGATCGTCTGGACGATCATCCCGTTCTTCATCCTGATCGGCATGGCCTGGCCCGCGACCAAGAGCATCCTGGCACTCAAAGACACCTCGAATCCCGACCTCACGATCAAAGCTACCGGGTATCAATGGAAGTGGGGCTATGACTACCTGAAGGGCGAGGGCGAAGGCATCTCGCTCTACGCCAACCTCGCGACGCCGGCCGAACAGGTCTACAACCGGCAGGAGAAGGGCGAGCACTACCTGCTCGAGGTCGACCAGAACTTGGTGGTGCCGGTCGGCAAGAAGATCCGCATGCTAACGACCGCCGGGGACGTGATCCACGCCTGGTGGGTACCGGCGTTCGGCGTGAAGCAGGACGCGATCCCGGGCTTCATCCGCGACACCTGGTTCAAGGCCGAGAAGGAAGGCATCTACCGCGGCCAGTGCGCCGAGCTCTGCGGCAAGGACCACGGCTTCATGCCGATCGTCGTCGAGGTCGTGTCCGCGGAGAAGTACTCGGCGTGGGTCGGCGAGCAGAAGAAGAAGCTCGCCGCCGCCGCCGACGACCCGGCGAAGACCTGGGATCTCGCGGATCTGCGCGCGCGCGGCGAGAAGGTGTACGCCGCGAACTGCGTCGCCTGTCACCAGGCGAACGGCATGGGCGTCCCGAACGCGTTCCCGGCGCTGGCGGGCTCGAAGGTCGTGAACGGGCCGAAGGGCGACCAGATCGCCATCGTGCTGAACGGCAAGCAGGGCACCGCGATGCAGGCGTTCGGCAAGACGCTTTCCGACACCGATCTCGCCGCCGTGATCACCTATACGCGGAACGCCTGGACCAACAAGGCGGCCGAAAACCTCGTCCAGCCGGCCGAAGTGAAATCGGCCCGCAAGTAACGAATCCGGATTTGCAGGAGCAGCCATGAGCGCAGTAGTCCACGACGACCACGGTCACCACGACGATCACGCCCATCACCCGAGCGGGATCATGCGGTGGGTCTCGACCACCAACCACAAGGACATCGGCACGCTGTATCTGTGGTTCAGCGGGATCATGTTCCTGATCGGTGGCGTGCTCGCGCTCGGCATCCGCGCCGAACTCTTCCAGCCGGGGCTGCAGGTCTGGAACCCCGAGTTCTTCAATCAGCTCACGAGCATGCACGGCCTCATCATGGTGTTCGGGGCCATCATGCCGGCGTTCGTGGGCTTCGCGAACTGGCAGGTGCCGATGATGATCGGCGCGCCGGACATGGCGTTCGCGCGGATGAACAACTGGAGCTTCTGGCTGCTGCCGTTCGCGGCCTCGCTCCTCGTGATCTCGTTCTTCGTGCCCGGCGGCGCGGTCGGCGCCGGTTGGACGCTCTATGCGCCGCTCACGGTGCAGATGGGGCCGGGCATGGACCTCGCGATCTTCGCGCTCCACATCATGGGCGCATCCTCGATCATGGGGTCGATCAACATCATCACCACGATCCTCAACATGCGCGCTCCGGGCATGACGCTGATGAAGATGCCGCTCTTCGTGTGGACGTGGCTGATCACGGCGTACCTCCTGATCGCGGTGATGCCGGTGCTCGCCGGCGCGGTCACGATGACGCTCACCGACCGCCATTTCGGCACCTCGTTCTTCAATGCGGCCGGCGGCGGCGACCCGGTGATGTTCCAGCACATCTTCTGGTTCTTCGGGCACCCCGAGGTCTACATCATGATCCTGCCGGCATTCGGGATCGTGTCGGCGATCATCCCAGCGTTCGCGCGCAAGCCGCTGTTCGGTTACTCGTCGATGGTGTACGCGACGGCGTCGATCGCGATCCTGTCGTTCATCGTCTGGGCGCACCACATGTTCACCGTCGGGATGCCGGCGGCGGGGCTCCTGTTCTTCATGTACGCGACGGTGCTGATCGCGGTCCCGACCGGTGTCAAGGTCTTCAACTGGCTCGCTACCATGTGGAAGGGCTCGATGACGTTCGAGACGCCGATGCTGTGGGCGTGCGGCTTCCTGTTCGTGTTCACGATGGGCGGCTTCACCGGGCTCATCCTCGCGATCACCCCGGTCGACATCCAGCTCCAGGACACCTACTACGTGGTGGCGCACTTCCACTACGTGCTGGTCGCGGGCTCGCTCTTCGCGATCTTCGGCGGGGTGTACTTCTGGCTGCCGAAGTGGAGCGGCCGGATGTACGACGAGAAACTCGGCAAGTGGCACTTCTGGCTCAGCCTCATCTTCTTCAACGTCACGTTCTTCCCGATGCACTTCCTCGGTCTCGCCGGGATGCCGCGGCGGATTCCCGACTACGCGCTGCAGTTCGCCGACTACAACCTGATCGCCTCGATCGGCGCATTCGGGTTCGGGTTCTCGCAGCTGATCTTCTTCTACGTCGTGCTGAAGTGCACCGTGTTCGCCCAGGGCGAGAAAGCGCCGGCGCGACCGTGGGAGGGTGCCGACACGCTGGAGTGGACGCACCTGCCGTCGCCGGCGCCGTACCACAGCTTCGAGACGCCGCCGGCGGTGCGCTAGGGCGGCACCGGATGGCGCTCTCGGACAAGGCGAAGACCGCCCTCGTGCTCGCGTCGATCGTCGCGATCTTCTTCTTCGGCATCATGCTGAAGTACTGGATCCTGCGATGACCGCCGCGACCGACGTGGGCGCCGCCAACCGCCGCCTGCTGAAGAAGCTCCTGGTCGTGGCGGCGGGCATGTTCGGGTTCGGGTTCGCGCTGGTGCCCTTCTACGAAACGATCTGCGAGGTCGCGGGCCTCCGCAACGTCCTGCGTCCAGACTCGCTGCCCGCGAACACCCAGGTCGACACCGCGCGCACGGTCACGGTCGAGTTCGACTCGAATACCCGCGACATCGCCTGGAGCTTCAGGCCGATGGCGCGCAGCGTCGAGATCCATCCCGGCGCGCTCACGACCATCACCTACGAAGTCCGGAACGCGCTCGACCGGCCGGTCACCGGGCAGGCGGTACCGAGCTACGGGCCGCAGCTCGCGGCGCAGTACTTCAAGAAGATGGAATGCTTCTGCTTCCGGAGCCAGACGCTCGCGCCGGGCGAAGTGCGGCAGATGCCGGTCGTGTTCGTCGTCGATCCGGCGCTGCCGCCGGAGGTCAACACGATCACGCTGTCCTATACGTTCTTCGAGGTCGCCGGGCGCGGCGGCAGCGCCGACTCGAGCCGGCGGCGCCGACTCGACCCGCCCGGGCGGGCGCAGCTGAACCGGCCGATGGAGACCGCAGCCGTGAGCGAGGCACCGAGAAAGGCCGGGCCGCTGCAGGTCGCGAAGGCGGTGTTCTGGTCGTTCTTCGGCATCCGCCGGCGTACCGAGCACGAGGCCGACGTGGGACGGCTCACGCCCGCGCAGGTGATCGTCGCCGGCCTGATCGGCGCGGCGCTCTTCGTCACGACGCTGATCCTGATCGTCCGTTTCGTGATCGGCCAGGCGGCAGGCTAGAAAATGGAGAGAGGGGAAGGGAGATGAGTCTCGCAAAGACCGCGCACTACTACGTGCCGCAGCCGTCGAGCTGGCCGATCGTGGGTTCGATCGCGCTGTTCCTGATGGCCACCGGTGCGACGACGTGGTTCAACGGCGCGCCGTTCGGCAAGTGGATCGTCTTCACCGGCTTCCTGGTGCTCGTCTACATGATGTTCGGCTGGTTCGGGAGGGTGATCCACGAATCGGAAGGCGGCAGCTACAACGCCCAGGTGGACGTCTCGTTCCGCTGGGGGATGGGCTGGTTCATCTTCTCCGAGGTGATGTTCTTCGCGGCGTTCTTCGGCGCGCTGTTCTACGCCCGCGTGCTCTCGGTGCCCTGGCTCGGCGATCTGGAGCAGAAGCTGCTTTGGCCCGACTTTTCGGCGCAGTGGCCGACCGCCGGGCCGGGCGCCGCCGATCCGTTCACGCCGATGGGGGCATGGGGCATCCCGGCCTTCAACACCCTGCTGCTGCTCTCGTCCGGGGTCACCGTCACCTGGGCGCATTGGGCGCTCAAGGCGAACAACCGCGGCCAGCTCATCTTCGGCCTCATGCTCACGATCGCGCTCGGGGTCACGTTCCTCGGCTTCCAGGCGTACGAGTACATCCACGCCTACAGCGAGCTCAACCTGAAGCTCTCGTCGGGGATCTACGGCTCGACGTTCTTCATGCTCACCGGCTTCCACGGCTTCCACGTGACCGTGGGCGCGATCATGCTGACGGTGATCCTTGCCCGCTGCATCGCCGGACACTTCAAGCCCGACCACCACTTTGCGTTCGAGGGCGTGTCCTGGTACTGGCACTTCGTGGACGTCGTATGGCTGCTGCTGTTCGTGCTGGTCTACTGGCTCTGACGGAACGCCCGCGCAAACCGACAACGAGGAGGAGGAGCGCACCCCGCGAGGGGTGCATTGGGGACGCCGCACCGGGTTGCCGGTGCGGCGATTTTTTTCCCCTGGCTGGACCGCCCGCGCGCCCCGCACCCTCGCGCGGGCTGCTTAAGGGCCCGTTCGCGAGCTCCCCATCATTTCTGCGATCAAGCCGAGGTGAGTCTCCGACAGGTGGACTAGGTCAGCCGTCCGGTAATGAACCCGAGCTTGTAACCGATGATCAGAATCAGGAAGAGGGCGATCGAGAGCGCGACCCGGACGGCGAGCATCTTCACGGTGTTCATCGAGCGGCCCTGGTCGCGGATCATGTAGAAGAGCGCGGATCCGAGCGAGAAGAGGATCAGGCCGATCAGGATGAATACCAGGATGCGCATGACGTCAGCGCCGGGACGACGCTCCCAGTCTAGCCGAGCGGCCCGGCCCTCGCCAGGCGCCGATCGCCCGTGACCGCGCGCTGGCAGTTCCGTCCCGGGCCGCTGATGACCGCCGCGACCCTCGCGTTCTGTGCGTTGACCGTCGCGCTCGGGCTGTGGCAGACGCGCCGCGCGGCGGAGAAGGAGTCCTTGCAGGCAATGCTCGACCGCCGTACCGCGGAACCACCGCTGATCTTGCCGCCCGCGCCGGCGGGGTGGGACGCGGTCGCGATGCGGCGGGTCTCGGCACGAGGCGAGTACGCCCAGCGCTTCGGCATCCTCCTCGACAACAAGGTGCATCGCGGGCGGGTCGGCTACGAGGTCGTGACGCCGCTTCGGATCGCCGGCAGCAACCTGCACGTGCTGGTGAACCGCGGCTGGATCGCGGCCGGCCGAACCCGCGACGACCTGCCGCAGGTTCCGGTGATGGCCGGGCCGCAGACCGTCGAAGGCATCGCGGTCCTGCCGGCCGAGCGTGTCTACGAGCTCGGGGCCGATACCCCGCGCAACGCAGTGTGGCAGCACCTCGTGCTCGACCGGTATCGCGCGTGGTCGGGGCTCGAGCTCGCGCCGTTCGTCCTCCAGCAGACGAACGACGCCGGCGACGGCCTCGTCCGCGAATGGGACCGCCCCGATACCGGCGCCGATCGGCACCGCAGCTATGCGCTGCAGTGGTTTTCGTTCACGGCGCTCGCAGTCGTTCTCTATGTCGTCCTCAATACCAAGCGGCGCGCACGGGTCTGAGGCAATCCGCCCCCGCCGCGGGCGGCTCATGCTGCTCGGCATCTTCGCCGTCTGCGCGTTCCCGCTCGTTGCGGCGCTCGTCGCGTACTTCGTCCTCCCGCCCTCCGGACGCACCAACTACGGCGAGCTGATCGAGCCGAAGCAGCTGCCGCCGGCCCGCCTCGAGCGGTTGGACGGGCGCGCACTGGCGCTCGCGGACCTCAGGGGGAAATGGGTCATGCTGCAGGTGGACGGGGCGGACTGCGGACGCGCCTGCCAGACGAAGCTCTTCAACATGCGCCAGTCGCGCCTCGCTCAGGGCGACAATGCAGACCGCATCGAGCGCGTGTGGCTCGTTGCCGGGAATGGTGCGCCACCGGCCGAGCTCGCGCGGCTGTACGAGGGGGCGATCGTCGCGCGAACCGTGCCCGAGCTCGCCGCGGCGCTGCCGGGCACCGAGGTCCGCGATTACATCTACGTAATCGATCCGCGCGGGAACCTGATGCTGCGGTTTCCCAAGGACGCCGACCCGAAGCGGATGATCAAGGACCTGCAGCGACTCCTGAAGTACTCGAGCATCGGCTGAGCGGTGGCGCGCACGAGGTTTCAGAGGCAGTCGACGTGATAAACTCGGGGCTCGCAACGCCCGCTGTACCAGCGCCCTTTCCGATGACCGCCACCGCGCTCGGCACCACCACGCACCGCCTGCGCCGGTTTCTCGAGCTGACGAAACCGCGCGTCGTGTCGCTGATCGTGTTCTGCGCGGTGATCGGCATGTTCCTCGCAGTACCCGCGGGAAGCTGGATCTCGCTCGACGTCCTGCTCGCGGCCACCGCCGGCATCGCGCTCGTGGCCGGCGCCGCAGCGGCGGTCAACTGCCTGGTGGAGCAGAAGATCGACGCCGTGATGGCGCGCACCCGGGCGAGACCGCTGCCGCGCGGCGAGCTGTCGTCGCTGCAGACGCTGGTCTTCGCGGGCGTGGTCGGCGGCGCCGGGCTGTGGCTGCTGTACCGGTTCGTGAACCCGCTCACGATGTGGCTCACGCTTGGGACGTTCGTGGGTTACGCCGTCCTCTATACGGTGGTCCTCAAGCCGCTCACTCCGCAGAACATCGTGATCGGCGGCGCGTCGGGCGCGATGCCGCCGGTGCTCGGCTGGGCGGCGGTGACGGGGCAGGTGACGCCGGAAGCGCTGCTGCTGTTCCTCATCATCTTCGCCTGGACGCCGCCGCACTTCTGGTCGCTCGCGCTCTATCGCGCGGAGGAATACGCGCGTGTCGGGCTGCCGATGCTGCCGGTGACCCACGGACGCAAGTTCACCCAGCTGCACGTGCTGCTCTACACGCTGATCCTCGCCGCCGCCAGCGTCATGCCGTTCGTCTACGGGATGAGCGGCTGGCTCTATCTCGCCGCGGCGATCGCGCTCGGCGCTCTCTTCATCGCCTACGCGGTGCGCATCTATGTCGATTACAGCGACGCCCTCGCGCGGCGGACCTTCCGCTACTCGATCGTCTACCTCGCGGCGCTCTTCGCCGCGCTGCTTGTCGATCACTATCTATAGGCTCGTCGCGCTGGTCGCTGCGGTGCTGGTCGCCGCGTGCGATCCCGGCAAGCCTTCATTCAAGAGCGTCGACGTCACCGGCGCCGACTTCGGGCGCGAGTTCCAGCTCACCGATCACACCGGGAAGCCGCGGACGCTGGCCGACTTCAAGGGCAAGGTCGTGGTGGTGTTCTTCGGCTACACGCAGTGTCCGGACGTGTGTCCGACGACGCTGGTCGACATGAAGGCGGTGAAAGAGCAGCTCGGCAAGGACGGCGAGCGTTTGCAGGTGCTCTTCGTGACGGTCGACCCCGAGCGGGATACGCCCGAGCTGCTTTCCAAATACGTGCCGGCCTTCGACCCGTCTTTCATCGGGCTCTACGGGGACGCGGAAGCCACCGCACGCACCGCCAAGGAGTTCAAGGTGTTCTACAAGAAGGTCCCCGGCTCCAGCCCGACCAACTACTCGGTCGACCACACCGCGGCGCTGTACGTGTACGACCCGTCCGGGCGGCTCCGGCTGTTCGCGAAACACGCCCAGGGCGCCGAAGCGCTGGCGCACGACATCAAGCTGCTGCTCGACCAACCGCGCTGATCCAGCCGACGCCCCGGAGGTTGCTACCCCGCTGACCTGGGAGGCCGAGGGGGCGCTGACCCCCTGACCTGGGGGCCCGAGCGCGAGAGGCCGCGACTCCAGAAAGCAGAACGCCCGGCCGATGCCGGGCGCTCCTCGGTGCGACGCATCAGTCAGCGCGCGTCGGTGCCGATCACTCCTCGGTGCGACGGGTCAGTCAGCGCGCGTCGGTGCCGATCACTCCGCGCATCTTCTGCATCGCCTTCGCCTCGATCTGCCGGATGCGCTCGGCGGATACCTTGAACTCGGCCGCGAGATCGTGCAGCGTGGCCGTATCCTTCTCGCGCAGCCAGCGCGCCTCGATGATCCGGCGGCTGCGCGGATCGAGCGACGCCAGCGCGGCCGCCAGCCCGTCGGAGCGCAGGCGCTCGGCCTCGGCGGCTTCCACCAGCGCCGAAGGCTCATCCTGCGAGTCGGCCAGGTAGGCGATCGGCGCGTAGGTTTCCTCATCGTCGTCGACCGAGGGCTCGAGCGCGAGCTCCTGCCCGGAGAGCCGCATCTCCATCTCCGCGACCTCCTCGGGCTTCACGTTGAGCGTGTCGGCGATGTGGTGGAGCTGGGCTTGCGTGAGCGGCTCGAGACCCGGCTTCATGCTGCGCAGGTTGAAGAAGAGCTTGCGCTGCGCTTTCGTGGTCGCGATCCGCACCAGCCTCCAGTTGCGCAGGATGAACTCGTGCATCTCGGCCTTGATCCAATGGATGGCAAACGACACCAGCCGGACCCCGCGCTCCGGGTCGTAGCGCTTCACCGCCTTCATCAGGCCGATATTGCCTTCCTGGATGAGGTCGCCGTGGGGCAGGCCGTAGCCGAGATAGCCGCGGGCGATCGCCACCACCACGCGCAGGTGCGAGAGCACGAGTTGCCGCGCAGCGTCGAGGTCGGTGTCGTCGCGGAACTTCCGAGCGAGCCGCAACTCTTCATCCTGGGTCAGGAGCGGAAAACGATTTACCGCCTGGACGTACTGATCCAGGCTTCCGACGGCCGACGGAACGGGCAGCGCGAAGGCTTGAGTCATATCTTCGAACCTCCTAGGCGAGTAGTTTAGCACTCTGAAGATTAGAGTGCTAAATCCCCGAGTAGTTCACTCGGCTTCTCCCTGGACCCCGCGGGCGGGGCCGCAAGCAGCGCTACCTGGGCTGGACAGAATGTAAGTGTCTACTCACTGATAGATAAGCTCCTGCCCAGCCCAAAGCGCCGGCGAAGCCCAGGCAGGCGGCGAGGTCTCCCACTGGCGGCAGCGCCAGCCGGAACTCCGAGCCGTAGGTCGCGGCGAGACGAGCCACCTCGCCATTCAGGACGTGGAGGCTGCCTCCGACCAGGCCGAGGGCGACGATCCCCCCCGCGAGACCGATCACGGTGCCTTGCCAGACGAATGGGCGTCGGATGTAGCTTGTAGTGGCCCCGATCAGGCGGCTCACCTCGATCTCCGCCTGCTGGGTCACGATCTGCAGGCGGACGGTGTTGAAGGTCACGGCGATCATCCCGACCGCGAGCAGGCCGGCGAGGAGCGCCACGGCGACGCCCCCGAGGCGGAGCAGCGCGTCGAGCCGCTGCAGCCACAGCGTATCGAGCTGGACGAGGGCGACCTTGGGCAGCCGACGCAGTTCGGCAGCGAGCCGCTCGGCGTCGGCGGTGGTGCCGGGCGCGAGGTCGACGATGACGGCGTCGGGCAGTGGATTCGAGCCCAGCGTCGCAGCGATCTCGCCCGCACCCTCCGTCTGCCTCAGCTCGGCGAGGGCACGGTCCTTGGGCACGAACCGGCTCCGCCGCACGCCCGATGCGTTCGCCACTGCGGCCTCGACCCGGGCAGCGTCGGTGCGCGCCGCATCCGGTGTCATGAACACCGCGAGTTGCGGGTCGCCGGTTGCGTGCCCCGCAAGACGCTCGGTGTTTGCGAGTACGACCCACGCTCCCAGCGGAAGCGCAAGCGCGACGCCGATCGCGAGGACGTTGAGCGCCGTCGCGCCCGGCGATCGTGCGAGCCGGCGGAGCGTCGCCGCGAGGCTCCGGGCATGGTGGCGCAGCCAGGCGCTCATCGGGCGAACCTCATCGGTCGAGAACGCGACCGTGGTCGAGGCGCACCGCGCGCGTTCCGAACCGCTCGACCAGCCCTGCGTCGTGGGTGGCGATTAACACGGTGACTCCGACCTGATTGAACGCCCGGAAGATCTCCATGACCTCGGTCGCCGCCCCGCTGTCGAGGTTCGCGGTCGGCTCGTCGGCGAGGAGGATCCCGGGCCGGTTGACGACTGCGCGCGCGATGCAGAGCCGCTGCTGCTCACCGCCGGAGAGCATCACCGGCAGCGCCTTCTCGCGGCCGGCGAGGCCGACCTTCTCGAGGGCCGCGCGCACGCGGCGTGCCGCCTCGCGCGGCGGCTCGCCGCAGATCTGGAGCGGGAGCATCGCGTTCTCGAAGACGTTCCGGTCGTGGAGTAGCTTCTGGTCCTGGAACACGAGGCCCAGGCTGCGCCGCAGGAACGGCAGGGCGGCCTCGCGTAGCGCGCCCACGTTCTGGCCGTTCACGAGCACCGCGCCGCTCGTCGCGCGTTCGATCGCCGGGATCAGCTTGAGCGCGGTCGTCTTGCCGGCGCCCGAATGCCCTGTCAGGAACGCGAACTCGCCGGCCTCGACCGCGAAGGTCGCATCGCGCAGCGCTTCGTAACCGTCCGGGTAGCGTTTGCCGACACGGTTGAAGCTGACGAGCGCCACGCGGTCAGTCGACGAGCGCGCGCGCGAACTCGTCGGCGGCGAACGGGCGCAGGTCGTCGATGCCCTCGCCCACGCCGATGAACGCGAGCGGCACTGGCCGTTGCGCGGCAATCGCCGCCACGACCCCGCCCTTCGCCGTGCCGTCGAGCTTGGTGAGCACGAGGCCGGTCAGCCCGAGCGCATCGTCGAATGCCTTCACCTGCGCGAGGGCGTTCTGGCCGGTGTTCGCATCGAGCACGAGCCAGACGGCGTGCGGCGCAGTCGGCTCCGCCTTCGCGATCACCCGCTTGATCTTCTTCAACTCCTCCATGAGATGGAGCTGCGTCGGCAACCGGCCGGCCGTGTCCGCGATCACGACGTCGATGCCGCGCGCCCGCGCGGCCTGGATCGCGTCGAAGATCACCGCCGCCGGATCGCCCCCTTCCTGCGCGATCACCGCCACGCTGTTTCGCTCGCCCCAGGCGGCGAGCTGCTCGCGCGCCGCCGCACGGAAGGTATCGCCCGCGGCGAGCAGCACCGACAGGTTCTCGCCCTGCAGCCACTTGGCGAGCTTGCCGATCGAGGTCGTCTTGCCCGCGCCGTTGACCCCGGCGACCATGATTACGAACGGCTTGTACCCGGTGGCGGCGAACGGCCGCTCGAGCGGCGCGAGGAGCGCCGCAAGCTCCACCCCGAGCGCCGCCTTCAGCGCCTGCGGCGTCTCGATCCGCTCCTTCCTCGCGCGCGAGCGCAGGCGCTCGATGAGCGTGCGCGCGGCGTCGAGCCCGGCGTCGGCGGAAATGAGCGCGCTCTCGAGGTCCTCGAAGAGCTGCTCGTCGACCCGCGTGCCGCCGAAGAGGCCGGTGAGCTGCGAGCCGGTCTTCTTCAGGCCCCGTTTGAGCCGGTCGAGCCAGGAGCCGGAGGACGACGAGTCCGGTTGCTTGCGGAAGTTGAGCACTGCGGAGAAGGGGCTAAGATAGCGCGCGATTCTAGCAAACCGCCCTTGATGTCCCGCCGCTTCCTGCTCGTTTCGCGCTGCCTCCTCGTGTCGCTCGTGTTCGCCGCCGGCTGCGCGGCCGCGAATCCTTATGAACGGACGCTCGCGAACGGCCTACGCGTGATCGTCAAGGAGGATAGCCGCGCACCGACCGTCGCGCATCTCGTCTGGTACCGGGTCGGGAGCATGGACGAGACGAACGGCGCCACCGGCATCGCGCACGTGCTTGAGCACATGATGTTCAAGGGCACGAAGACGGTCGCCTCCGGGGAGTTCTCCCGGCGCGT
Source organism: uncultured beta proteobacterium (assembly GCA_963789885.1). GTDB lineage: Bacteria > Pseudomonadota > Gammaproteobacteria > Burkholderiales > SG8-39 > DATEDA01. The sequence goes on from CAWBNB010000071.1 coordinate 248,449, forward strand.
TGCTGCCGCGGGTGGACGGGAGAACGCATTCACGGGCCGCGACTATACCGTGTACTTCCAGCAGGTCGAACGCTCGCGCCTCCCGCTCATGATGCAGCTCGAGGCCGACCGGATGGCGAATCTCGTCGTGGTCCCGGACGAGTTCGCGCGTGAGATCAAGGTGGTCCAGGAGGAGCGGCGCCTGCGCACCGACGACCACCCGCGCTCGCTCGTGTACGAGACCCTCATGGCGGCGGCGTTCCAGGTCCATCCGTACCGGCGTCCGATCGTCGGCTGGATGACCGATCTGGAGGCGATGACCGCCGCCGACGTGCGCGACTGGTACGCACGCTGGTACGCGCCCAACAATGCATTCCTGGTCGTCGTTGGCGACGTGTCGGCGGAGAGCGTGTTCGCGCTCGCCGAGACGCACTACGGTGCTCTCCCGGTCCGCACGCTGCCCGCGCGCAAGCCCCAGGAAGAGCCGGCTCAGGCGGGCGCGCGCCGCGTGGTGGTCAAGGCGCCGGCGGAGCTTGCATACCTCCTGATGGCCTACAAGGCGCCTGTGCTGCGGGACGTCGCGAAGGACCGCGAACCTTATGCGCTCGCGGTGCTCGCCGCGGTGCTGGACGGAAACGATTCGGCACGCCTGAAGCGGCGGCTCGTCCGCGAACGTCGGATCGCCAACGAAGCTGGCGCGAGCTACGAAGCCTACGCCCGGGGACCCGGCGTCCTGATACTCGAGGGCGTGCCGGCTCAGGGGCGAACCGTCGCCGAGCTCGAGGCCGGGTTCCGAGCCGAGCTTGCCGAGATCGCGGCGGATGGGGTGACCTCGCCCGAGCTCGAGCGGGCGAAGATCCAGTTCGTCGCCGGCCAGGTGTACAAGCGCGACTCGATCTTCGCCCAGGCGCTCGAGCTCGGGATGCTCGAGTCCGCGGGCCTCTCGTTCGGCGACGCCGACCGGATCCTCGAGCAGGTGCGCGCGGTCACTGCCGATGAAGTCCGCGCGGCTGCGCGACGGTATCTGGTCGAGGACGGCCTCACCGTGGCGACGCTCGAACCGCAGCCGATGGACTCCGGGCGGCCGCGGGTCCGCTCGGGCACGGGGCGACACTGATGCGGCTGCGCGTCGTCCTGGCGCTCGGCGTTATGATCCCCGCGGTTGCCTCGGCGCAGGCGCAACTCGCCGCCCGGCACTGGACCACGCCGTCCGGCACACGCGTGCAGTTCGTCGAGTCGCGCGCGGTGCCGATGGTCGACATCGCCGTCGACTTCGCCGCGGGGTCGGCGTACGACCCGCCGGCGAAGCCCGGCACTGCCGCATTGACGCACGCGCTCCTCGACGCGGGTACGACCGAGCTGTCCGAGGACGAGCTCGCGGCAGTATATGCCGACGTCGGCGCGCTCCCGAGCGGCACGGTCGAGCGCGACCGTGCCACGGTGCAGCTGCGCACGCTGTCGAGCGCTCACGAGCTCGGCCGTGCGGTCGCCGCGTTCGCGGCAATGGTGCAGCGACCGGCGTTTCCGCCGGCAGCGTTCGAGCGCGAGCGCGCGCGGCTCGCCGCACGCATGCGCGAAGACGAGGTTCAGCCCGGGCCGCTCGCCGACCGGCGGTTCTACGCCGCGCTCTATGGCGGGCACCCTTACGGCCGGACGGCGACTGCGGAAACAGTGTTGGCCGTCGAGCGCGACGATGTGCTGCGCTTTCATCGCGGGCACTACAGCGCCGACCGCGCGGTCGTGACCATCCTCGGTGATTTGTCGCCGGACGCCGCGCGGGAAATCGCCGTGCGGCTGACGGCTGCACTCCCGCCCCGCGGGGACGGGTCGGCGCTTCCGCCGGTCGAGCCGCCAGCGCGGGCCGGGCGCGTCGTCGTACCGCACCCTGCCCAGCAGGCGCACGTTCGCGTGGGCGTCCCAGCACTCGCGCGCACCGATCCGGACTACTTCGCGCTCCTTGTCGGCAACTACGTGCTCGGCGGCGGCGGGTTCGTATCGCGGCTGACTCGCGACATCCGCGACGAGCGCGGATACGCGTACAGCGTCTACAGCTATTTTCTGCCGCTCGCCCGGCCGGGACCGTTCCAGGTCGGCCTGCAGACGCGCCGCGACCAGGCCGAGGCCGCGCTCGTGCGCGTGCAGGCGGTCGTGGGCGAGTTCCTGGCGAACGGACCGACCGAGCGCGAGCTCGCCGACGCGAAGGCGAGCCTCGCCGGCGGGTTCCCGCTACGGCTCGACTCGAACCGGAAGCTGCTCAACGAATGGGCGATCGTCGGGTTCTATCGCCTGCCGGAGACCTGGCTCGCGGACTTCCCGCGCGCGGTGGAGCGCGTCACCGCGGCCGACGTCCGTGCCGCCTTCGCGCGGCACGTACAGCCCGAGCGCTTCGTCACCGTGGTGGTCGGTGCGGACGAAGGGAAGTAACGCCGTCCGCATCGTCGGCGGCGAATGGCGCAGCCGCGTGATCCGTTTCCCGGCGGCGCGCGGGTTGCGGCCGACGCCCGACTCGGTGCGCGAGCGGCTCTTCAACTGGCTCGGCCAGGACCTCGCCGGCCGGCGCTGTCTCGACCTCTTCGCCGGTTCCGGCGCGCTCGGCTTCGAGGCCCTGTCGCGCGGGGCGGCCGCGGTGGTGATGGTCGAATCCTCGCGGCTCGTGCACCGCCGCCTGAGGGAAACGGCGGAAGCGCTCGGGGCAGGCCCGCGACTCAGGCTGGTGCTGGGCGATGCGTTACACTTTCTCGCGTCGCCGCCGCACGGCTTCGACGTGGTGTTCGTCGACCCGCCGTATGGGAGCGGGCTCGCGGCCAGGGTGCTGGAGCGCCTGCCGGGAGCGCTCGTTCCGGATGCGGTCGTCTACGTCGAGAGCGATTCGGCGTTCGCGGCCGGACCCGGCTGGCGGGTGACGCGCGAGGGGCGCGCAGGCGCCGTCCACTATCGACTCATGCAGTGGAGAGGCTAGGATGAAGGCAGTCTACCCGGGGACGTTCGACCCGCTGACCCGCGGGCATGAGGACATCATCCGGCGCGCGGCCGCCATCTTCGGCACGGTGGTGGTCGGCGTCGCCGACAGCCGCGGCAAGCGCCCGCTCTTCACGCTCGCTGAGCGCATCGACGTTGCCCGCGAGGTGTTGAAGCCCTATCCGAACATTTCGGTCGAGGGCTTCAGCGGGCTGCTCCGCGATTTCGTCCAGCAGCAGAAGGCGAATGTCATCGTCCGCGGCCTGCGCGCGGTGTCGGACTTCGAGTACGAGTTCCAGATGGCGGGAATGAACCGGGTGCTGATCCCCGATGTCGAAACCGTGTTCATGACGCCCGACGAGAAGTACCAGTTCATTTCCGCGACGATCGTGCGGGAGATCGCCGTCCTCGGCGGCGACACCTCGAAGTTCGTGCACCCGCTCATCCACGCGCGGCTGCAGGCCAAGGTCGCGCAGCTCGGCGGCTAGCGCGCCGATCCCGTCGCGGCGGCGGGTACGGAGTCCCCATGGCGCTGATGATCACCGACGCCTGTATCAACTGCGACGTCTGTGAGCCGGAGTGTCCGAACGGCGCGATCTCGCAGGGGCCGGAGATCTACGTGATCGATCCGGGCCGGTGCACCGAGTGCGTCGGGCACTTCGACGAGCCGCAGTGTCGCAAGGTGTGCCCGGTCGACTGCATTCCGCTCGACCCGGATCACGTCGAGAGTCGCGCGGCGCTCCGTGCGAAGTACCTTCGCCTGATCGCCGAACCGACCGGGGAAAAAGCGCGCTAGGGGAGCCCGCGCGGCGGGCGCGGTCGCCCTACGCCGCGGCGCGCCGCGTCTCGCGGTCCTCGTCGTAGGACGGCGCGTGCTCCATTTCGAGCACGCGCTCGATCTCGGCCGCGAGGTGGTGGATGCTGTCGAGCTGGTGCATCAGGGTCGTCTCCACCTGCTCGAGCTCGCTCACCCGGTCCTCGAGCGTGTCGGTCGCGTGGTGGATGCGCTTGATCGACTCGAGGCGCCGCCGCAGCTGAAGCTGGTGCTCGCGGATCTGCATCTCCATCGGCGCCATCACTGCGCGGAGCCAGGTTTCCGCCTCCTTGTTGGCGTACTGGTAGACGCGCCGCACCTGGCTCGCCAGCGTCTCGAAGAACCGGTGCATCACCGTCAGCTTCTCGTTGGTGAGCATCGTGCCGAGCGTGTCGAACTGGGTTTCGTAGCTGCGCGCCAGCCGGTCGAACTCCTTCTGGTAGCGGAAGAGCGAGAAGCGTTGCGGCCCGGCGAGCCGCAGCCCGTGCTCCTCGCCGAACTTGCGGTACATCGCCTCCATCATGGTCTGGATCTCGGCGATGACCCCGGCCGACCGCTCGAGCTTGCCGCGGAGGCCGTCGAAGTAACCCGACATCGCGCTGCGCAGGCTCGCGGTGAACCGGCTGCGCGCCATCCCCTTCAGCGTCCGGCGCGACTGCTCGTTCAGCGCGTCCATGCCGAGGTGGGTGAAGAGCATGTTGGTGAGCTGCGAGAACACGCCCCGCGTCGCCTGGAAGCGCGCTAGCCCCTTCTCGAACTCCTCCTTCTCGGCGCGCACCTTGCGCATCATCTCCTCGACCACGTCGAGGTTCTTGCCGCGCAAGGATCGCAGCTCGTAGAGCTGCTCGAGCACGCCCGCGAGGCGCGCCTCGAGGATCGAGCGCGTGTTGGCGAGAAGGTCGACGATCTCGTGCCGCGTGGTCTCGCGCACGATCGATTGCTTGCCCGGAATGAGCTGCGTGGAGAGCGCATGCTCGAGCTCGGGCAGGCGGCTCCGCGCGAGCAGCATCGCGTCGTCGGTGATCTTCCCCACCAGCCCCTTCTGCGCCGATACCGCGAGCACCTGCTCGACCGGTACGCGCAGCACATCGCCCACCCACGCCATCTGCGAGGCTACCTCGGCGTCGATGTCCTCTTCGCTCCGCAGGCCGTCCCAGAGGGTGTCGATCTTGTTCACGACCACGTAGCGGCCTTTCTGGCGGCCGGGCACGGTGGCGATGTAGTCGTTCCACACCTCGGCGTCGGTCTTCGACACCCCGGTGTCGACGGCGAGGATGAACAGCACCGCGTGCGCGTTGGGCAGCAGGTTCAGGGTCAGCTCCGGTTCGGTGCCGATCGCGTTGAGCCCCGGCGTGTCGAGGATGACCAGGCCCTGCTCGAGGAGGGGGTGCGGGAAATTGATCACCGCGTGCCGCCAGCACGGGATCTCCACCATGCCGTCGGCGGCGAAGCCCGCGGCCTGGCTCGAGTCGTGGTTGACGAAGAGACCATAGTGCTTCGCCTCCTCGATCGGCACGCGCTTCGTCTCGCGCACCTGCTGGAACGCCTCGACCAGCGCCTGCGCGTCGCCGACGTCGAGCGGGATCACGTGCCACTCGTCGGGAAACCGCTTGAACTCGCTGGTCGTGGCGTGGGTCGCCCGCGTCTCGATCGGCAGCAGCTGGATGCACGGCGACAGGGCCGCATCCCACTGCAGCTCGGTGGGGCACATGGTGGTGCGTCCGGTGGAGGAGGGCAGCAGGCGCCGGCCGTAGTCGGCGAAGAAGATGGCGTTGATCAGCTCGCTCTTGCCGCGCGAGAACTCGGCGACGAAGGCGATCGTGAGCTTGTCCTCGCCGAGGCGTTCGAGGAGGCTCGCGATCCGGAGCTCGGTCTGGGCGTCGGCGAGCTCGTTCTCCTGCAGCCAGCGCCGGTACGCGCCGATCCGGCTCGCGACATTGGCGCGCCATGCGCTATAGGCCTGGAACCGCTTCACCAGGCTCACCGCCGCGATCTGAGGAGTGCCCGCCAAGTCCATGATGCGATTACCTTATCACGGCGGGAGAACGACGTCTAACTTTGGCAGACAGGGCAGAAATAGGTCGACCGCTGGCCCTGGACGACCCGCCGGATCGGCCGGCCGCAAGCCCGGCAGGCCTCGCCGGCACGGTCGTAGACGTAGTACTGCTGCTGGAAGTAGCCGGGCGACCCGTCGGACTGCACGAAATCCCGGAGCGTGCTGCCGCCGGCTGCGATCGCGTCCTCCAGCGTCGCCCGGACCGCGGCGACGAGGCGCTCGCAGCGCTGCACCGATACCCGGTGCGCCGGTGTCCGCGGATGGATACCGGCCCGGAACAGGCTCTCGTTCGCGTAGATGTTGCCGACGCCGGCGACCACGCGGTGATCCATGAGCGCGACCTTGATTGCGGCCCGCCGGCCGCGCTTAGCGGCGTGCAGCGCGGCTCCGGTGAACGCGCCGGAGAGGGGCTCGACGCCAAGGTGGGCGAGCAGGCGGTGGCGCGCAGGGTCGCCTTCGGTCCACAGCACCGCGCCAAAGCGCCGCGGATCGCGCAGCCTGACCGAGATGTCGCCGACGCCGAGATCGAAGTGGTCGTACGGGCCCGGCCGCTCGTCGTGCGGCACGATGCGCAGACTGCCCGACATCCCGAGATGCAGGATCAGCGTGCCGGTGCCGCAGTCGAGCAGCAGATACTTCGCGCGGCGCCCGACCGCCCGGATCTCGCGGCCAGCCAGACGCGCGGCGAGATTGCGCGGCACCGGCCAGCGCAGAGCACGGTTCCGCACCACGACCCCGGTGATCGTGCGCCGGGCGAGATGCGGCTCGATGCCGCGGCGCGTGATCTCGACTTCCGGCAGCTCGGGCATCGGCAACTATCCGGCGGTTCGAAGTGTCATAGTTATCGCGGCGAATCGGTCCGAGGGGACCGCCGAATCCATTCGCCGCAGGCGGGGGATTTTGTGGTTGTCCCCCCAGGGAAATATACCTAAACTGGCGCCCTTCAATTCGCGTCTCGCGCAGTCCCCCGATGACCCCTTCGAGCCTGCTCCGCCCCCTCGTTCCGGCCGCCGCGCGCGTGCTGCTCATCGCCGCTGTGGTGGCTCTCGCCGCGGCGTGCACGACGACGACGCGCACGGGCGGGGGCGAAGCGGCGGGAACCACCTCCGCGGGGTCGCAATCGATCGGCGCGGCGGGCCGTGCGAGGGCCGCGCCCGAGCCGTCCCCGGAGCTGCCGAACCAGGATCTGACGGGCGACGTGCTGTATGAGTTCCTGATCGCGGAGATCGCCGGCCAGCGCGGCAACCTCGCGCTCTCCGCGCAGGCCTATGCCGATCTCGCGAAGCGCACGCGCGACCCGCGGCTCGCCGAGCGCGCTACCGAGATGGCGCTGCACGCCCGCATGCCGGAGGCGGCGATCGAGTCGGCGAAGATCTGGGCGGAAACGAGCCCCGGGAGCAGCCGGGCGCTCGCGACGGCGTCGAGCCTGCTCATCCGCGCGAACCGGCTCGACGAGGCCGAGCCGTACCTGCAGAAGGTGCTCGCGGTGCAGAGCGCGAACCGCGGCGACGGCTTCCTGCAGCTGAACGGCCTGCTCGCCAACAATCCCGACAAGGCGACGAACCTGCGCGTGATCCAGCGCCTCGCGCAGTCGTACCCGGACCTCGCGCAGGCCCACTTCGCCGTCGCGCAGGCGGCTTCCAGTGCCGGTCAGGACGACCTCGCGCTGAAGGAGATCCGCGAAGCCGCCCGGCTCTCGCCCGACTGGGAGCTCGCGGTGCTGTTCGAGGCGTCGCTCCTGCAGAAGACCTCGAACGACGCCGCGGCCGACCGGCTCGCGGGCTATCTCAAGACCCATCCGAAATCGCGCGAGGTGCGCCTCGCCTACGCGCGCACCCTGGTCGTCGACAAGAAATTCCCGGAAGCGCGCGGGCAGTTCGAGCAGCTGCTCAAGGACAACCCGGGTAACACCGACGTCGTGTTCGCGGTCGCGGTGCTGTCGATGCAGCTCGAGGACTGGCCGGGCGCCGAGGCGAACCTCAAGCGGCTGCTCGACCTCGGCTATGCGGACCGCAACTCGGTGCGCTTCTACCTCGGCCAGGTGTCCGAGGAGCAGAAGCGCTTCCCGGAGGCGCTGCAGTGGTACGGCGAGGTGACCCGGAGCGAGCAGTTCATGCCGGCGCAGATCCGCACCGCGCAGGTGATGTCGAAGCAGGGCGATCTCGCCGGCGCGCGCAAGTACCTGCAGAACGTGAGCGCCGCCAACAACGACCAGCGCGCGCAGCTCATCATCGCCGAGGCGCAGCTGCTGCGCGACGCGAACCAGCCGAAGGAGGCGTTCGACGTCGTCGAGCGCGGCCTCGGCCAGCTGCCGAACAATCCGGATCTCCTCTACGACCATGCGATGCTCGCGGAGAAGCTCGACCGCATGGACATCCTCGAGGCGAACCTGCGCATGGTGATCAAGCTCAAGCCCGAGCACGCGCATGCCTACAACGCGCTCGGCTATTCGCTCGCCGACCGCAACCTCCGGCTGGACGAGGCGAAGGGCTTGATCGAGGAGGCGCTCAAGCTCGCGCCCGACGACTCCTACATCATCGACAGTCTGGGCTGGGTGCTCTACCGTCAAGGCAAGAACGACGAGGCGCTGAAGGAGCTGCAGCGCGCCTACGCGGGGCGCCCGGATGCGGAGATCGCCGCGCACCTCGGCGAGGTCCTGTGGGTCGTGGGCCGGCGGAGCGAAGCGCAGAAGATCTGGGACGAGGCGCTCGTGAAGGCACCCTCGAACGACGTCCTGATCAAGACCGTCCAGAAGTTCAAGCAGTAGCCCCCGGTGCCGGCGCGGACGGGCGATGCGCTCCTCCCGCAACCCGCTGCTCGCCGCCGGCGCCGCGCTCCTCCTCGCGTCGTGCGCGACGGTTCCCCCGGAAACGCTTCCGCCCGGCAGCTTCTCGCTCGTCGCCCGCGTGGCGGTGCGCTACGGCGACGAGGCGGCAAGCGGCCGCGTCACCTGGCGGCATAGCAGCGGCGCCGACGAGCTCGTGATCTCGACGCCGCTCGGGCAGGGCGTGGCCGAGATCACTCGCCGTGGCGGCGTCTATACGCTGATCGCCGCGAACGGCGAGCGGCATACCGCGACCGACCCCGAGCGCCTCACACAGCAGGTGCTCGGCTACGCGGTGCCGCTCGATGGCCTGCCCGACTGGGTACAGGGGCGGCCCGAGCCGGGCGTGGACGCGGTGACGCGCTACGATGGCGACCGGCTCGCCGAGCTGCGTCAACGCGGATGGCTGATCGACTACTCCGGCAGCGACGAACGGCCGCCGAAGCGCGTGCGAGTGACCCGCGGCGACCTGGACATCCGGCTGGCGATCGACGAATGGCAGCTTCCGCCGTGAGCCCGCCGGGCCGCCCCAAGGGCGCACCCCGAGCGCGGTTTTGGCGGGAGGGTAGTCCAGTGAGCCCGCCGGGCCGCCCCAAGGGCGCACCCCGAGCGCGGTTTTGGCGGGAGGGTAGTCCAGTGAGCCCGCCGGGCCGCCCCAAGGGCGCACCCCGAGCGCGGTTTGGCGCGAGGCCAGTCCGATGAGTGCCTCGACCTGGGCACGCAGCTGGCCGGCGCCGGCGAAGCTGAATCTGTTCCTCCACGTCGTCGGCCGTCGCGACGACGGCTACCATCTGCTGCAGACCGTCTTCCGGCTCATCGACCTTAGCGACATGCTCGCGTTCGCCCCCCGCGCCGATGGCGAAGTGCGGCTCGCGACGCCGATTCCCGGGGTGTCGGGGGACGAGGACCTGGCCGTCCGCGCCGCGCGCCTGCTCAAACAGGCGGCCGGCATCGCGGCCGGGGCGATGATCCGGGTCGAGAAGCGGATCCCCGTCGGCGGCGGATTGGGCGGCGGGAGCTCCGATGCAGCGACGACGTTGATCGCGCTGAACGAGCTGTGGGGCGTGGGGCTGCCGCGGAGCGAGCTTGCGCGTCTCGGGCTCCGGCTGGGCGCCGACGTGCCGTTCTTCCTGCTCGGGGGGAACGCCTTCGCCGAAGGCATCGGCGAGGTCCTCACCCCCGTCGATCTCGAGCCCGCCTGGTACGTGGTGATCACCCCGCAAGTGGCTGTCTCCACGCGCGAAATCTTCGCGTCTAACGCGTTGACACGAAATACGAAACCGCTCAAAATTACGGCCTTTTTCGCGGGCGCCGGCGCGAACGATCTCGAGGCCGAGACGTGCCGGCGCTACCCGCAGGTCGCGCAGGCGCTCGACTGGCTGAAGGCCTTCGGCGACGCGCGGATGAGCGGGTCGGGATCGAGCGTGTTCGCGGCGTTCGGGTCGGAGAGCGAGGCACGCGCGGTCGCAGCGAGGATTCCCGGGGCGTGGCGCGGTGTCGCGGTCCGCGGACTGGATCGGCATCCGCTCGCCCCCGAACGGGTTGCACGACGGATTGGGGAGTAGCCAAGCTGGTTAAGGCAGCGGATTTTGATTCCGCCATGCGAGGGTTCGAATCCTTCCTCCCCAGCCAATTTCCGGGCGCGTAGCAGCGGCCGGCGGGATTCGAGTCGGCAGCCGCAAGCGGGCTTGCGGCTGTTTCAGTTTCTGATGGACCGCGCGCGGCGCAAGCACCCTTGCCGCGCGCTGCAAGCGCGCTCGCAGGTTCCGGTGCCGGGACGCCGCGAGCGAGGGTGCTGAGGCGCGGGCGATGGCCTACGAGAACCTGGTGGTGTTCACGGGGAACGCGAACCCGCTCCTCGCGCACAACGTCGTCAAGCGCCTGAACATCCCGATCGGCCACGCGGTCGTCGGCAAGTTCTCCGACGGCGAGGTGATGGTCGAGATCCTCGAGAACGTCCGCGGCAAGGACGTGTTCGTGCTGCAGTCGACCTGCATGCCGACGAACGACAACCTGATGGAGCTGCTGGTGATGGTCGACGCGCTGCGGCGCGCCTCCGCCGGACGCATCACCGCGGCGATGCCGTACTACGGCTACGCGCGCCAGGACCGCCGCCCGAGCTCGGCGCGCGTCGCGATCAGCGCGAAGCTCGTCGCGAACATGCTCGCCGCGGTCGGCGTCGACCGGGTGCTCACGATGGACCTGCACGCCGACCAGATCCAGGGGTTCTTCGACGTGCCGGTGGACAACATCTACGCCGCGCCGGTGCTGCTCGGCGACGTGTGGAAGCACAATTACGAGAACCTCGTCGTGGTCTCGCCGGACGTCGGCGGGGTGGTGCGGGCACGGGCGCTCGCGAAGCGGCTCGAGTCCGACCTCGCGATCATCGACAAGCGCCGGCCGCGGCCGAACGTGTCGGAGGTGATGAACATCATCGGCGAGGTCGAGGGGCGCACCTGCGTGATCATGGACGACATCGTCGACACCGCGAACACGCTGTGCCGCGCCTCGGATGCGCTGAAGGAGCACGGCGCGACGCGCGTGCTCGCCTACTGTACGCACGCGGTGTTGTCGGGTAGCGCGGTGCAGCGGATCGCCGAGTCGTCGCTTGACGAGGTGGTCGTCACCGACACCATCCCGCTGCGCGGCGACGCACAGGGCTGCAAGAAGATCCGGGTGCTGTCGGTGGCGGGGCTGCTCGCCGAGACGATCCTGCGGATCTCGAACGAGGACTCGGTATCGTCGCTCTTCATGGAGTAGCGCACGCCGTCCCGCAGGAGCAAAGGTTTTTCAGCAGGAGCGAAGGTTTTTCAACGGGCGGTGCCTGGTCGCGGGACCGTCCACAACGACTGGAGTGCATCATGCAAATCGAACTCAGCGCTACCAAGCGCACCGCGCAGGGAACGGGTGCGAGCCGCCGTCTGCGCCACACGGGCAGGGTCCCGGGCATCCTCTATGGCGGTGATGAGCCGCCGCTCACTATCGAGCTCGACCAGAACGAGCTCTACCTGCAGGCGCGCCGGGAGGCGTTCCACGCGTCGATCATCACGCTCAGCCTCGACGGTCAGAAGCAACCGGTGCTGCTGCGCGCGATCAACCTGCATCCCTGGAAGGCGCAGGTCCAGCACATCGACTTCCAGCGCGTACACGCCGACCAGAAGATCCACATGCGGGTGCCGCTGCACTTCGTGCACGCCGAGGTCTCGCCCGCGGTCAAGGAGGCGAGCGCAGTGATCAACCACGTGCTGAACACCCTCGAGATCACCTGCCTGCCCGCCGATCTCCCCGGGTTCATCGAGGTCGATCTTTCGAAGATCACGGTTGGACACTCGATCCACGTGAAGGAACTCGCCTTTCCGAAGGGCGTGACGCCGGTGCTCCATCGCGGCGAGAACCCGGTGGTCGCGTCCGCGTCGCTGCCGAAGGCGGTGCCGACCGAGGAGGAAGAAGCCGCGGCCGCAGCCGAGGCCATCCCGGCATCGCAGGTGCCCGCGGCGAAGCAGCTGCCGGAGACCCCGGAAGCCGCGGCCGCCGCCCCGGCGAAGCCCGAGAAGGGCGAGAAGCCGGCCAAGGCGGAGAAGAGCGACAAGAAGTAGGCGGGAGCTCTCGGGACCACGGGACGCGGCGGTCCACCGCCGCGTTTCTTTTGATGGCCATCAAACTGATCGCGGGGTTGGGCAATCCCGGCCGCAAGCACGAGCGCGACCGCCACAACGCCGGCTTCTGGTTCGCCGAGCGGCTCGCGGCGCGCGAACGTGCAAGCTTGCGCGCCGAGCCCAGATACCACGCCCATACCGCGCGGCTCCCGGGCGAGATCTGGCTCGTCATGCCCCAGAGCTATATGAACCTTTCCGGCAAGGCGGTCGGCGCGATCGCGCGCTTCTACAAGCTCCAGCCCGACGAGGTGCTCGTCGCGCACGACGAGCTCGACTTCCCGCCGGGCACCGTCAAGCTGAAGCTCGGCGGCGGCGTCGCCGGCCACAACGGCCTGAAGGACATTGCCGCGCAGCTCGGCACGCACGGGTTCTGGCGGCTGCGGATCGGCATCGGTCACCCCGGAGACAAGAACCTCGTGGCCGACTACGTGCTGAACTCGCCTTCTCCCGACGACCGCGCGCTGATCGACGAGTCGATCGAGCGCAGCCTCGAGGTCGCGCCGCTGATCCTGGCCGGCGACCTGCAGGCCGCGACGATGAGGCTGCACACGAAGAAGAAGCCTCCGCCCGAGGAGCCGGGCGGGGCCAAGAAGCCGCCGGCGGACGCGCCGGCCGGGGGCAGCGCTCCGTGAGCGTCCGCTGCGGCATCGTCGGGCTGCCGAACGTCGGCAAGTCGACCCTCTTCAACGCGCTCACCAAAGCGGGGATCGCGGCGGAGAACTACCCGTTCTGCACGATCGATCCGAACGTCGGCATCGTCGAGGTGCCGGACCCGCGGCTGGCCACGATCGCGGCAATCGCGAAGCCCCAGAAGGTCACCCCGGCCACCGTCGAGTTCGTCGACATTGCCGGGCTGGTAGCGGGCGCGTCGAAAGGGGAGGGACTCGGCAACCAGTTCCTCGCCAACATCCGCGAGACCGACGCGATCGCGCACGTCGTGCGCTGCTTCGAGGACGACAACGTCGTGCACGTCGCCGGGAAGGTCGACCCGGTTGCGGACATCGAGACGATCAATACCGAGCTCGCGCTGGCCGACCTCGCTACCGTTGACAAGCAGCTCGCTCGCTACTCGAAGGTCGCGCGCTCCGGCGGCGACAAGGACGCGCAGCGGCTCGTCGCAGTGCTCGAGAAGGTCCAGCCGGTGCTGAACGAGGCAAGGCCGGCGCGCACCGTCGAGCTGTCGAAGGAGGAGCTCGCGGTGCTCCGGCCGCTCTTCCTGCTGACGATGAAGCCGACGATGTACGTCGCGAACGTCGCGGACAAGGGCTTCGCCGGCAACCCGCTGCTCGCGCGGGTCGAGACCCACGCGCGCGCCGAGGGTGCCCCGGTGGTCGCGATCTGCGCGGCGCTCGAGGCGGAGATCGCCGACATGAGCGACGAGGACAAGCAGGTGTTCCTCGCCGACATGGGCCTCGCCGAGCCCGGCTTGAACCGTGTCATCCGCGCCGGATACACGCTGCTGGGACTGCAGACGTTCTTCACCGCCGGACCGAAGGAGGTGCGCGCCTGGACGGTGACCGTCGGTGCGACCGCGCCGCAGGCGGCCGGCGCGATCCACACCGACTTCGAGCGCGGCTTCATCCGCGCCGAGGTGATCGCATACGACGACTACGTCGCCTGCAGGGGCGAGCTCGGCGCGAAGGAAGCCGGGAAGATGCGGCTCGAGGGCAAGGAATACGTCGTCCGCGACGGGGACGTCATCTATTTCCGGTTCAACGTGTAGCGCATGCCCGAGCTCCCCGATGTAGTCGTCTACATCGAGGCCCTCGAACGGCGCGTGATCGGGCGGACCCTCGAACGCGTCCGGCTCCTCTCCCCGTTCATCCTGCGCACCGCGGTACCGCCGATCTCCTCGGCCGAGGGCAAGCGCGTGCTCGCCCTCCGCCGGGTGGGCAAACGGATCGTGCTCGAGCTCGAGGGCGAGCTTTTTCTCGTCCTGCATCTCATGGTCGCCGGCCGGCTGCGCTGGCTGTCGCCGGGCACGAGACCGCCCGGCCGGATCACGCTCGCGGTGTTCGAGTTCGCGGATGGCTCGCTCGCGTTCACCGAGGCGGGGACGAAGCGCCGCGCGTCGCTGCATCTCGTCCAGGGCGAAGCGGCGGTCAGGGCGTTCGACGCCGGCGGGCTCGAGGTGCTCCAGGCGGACCTCCCCGCCTTCGCCGAGCGCCTGAAGTCGGAAAACCACACGCTCAAGCGCGCGCTCGCGGATCCGCGGCTCTTCAGCGGCATCGGCAATGCGTATTCAGACGAGATCCTCCATCGCGCGCGGCTCTCCCCGATTGCCATGACCGCGGCGCTGTCGGAGGAAGAGGTCGACCGGCTCTTCGAAGCGACGCGCGCGACGCTGGCCGATTGGACCGACCGGCTGCGCGCCGACGCGGGCGCGGAGTTTCCCGAGAAGGTCACCGCCTTCCGTGAGGGGATGGCGGTGCACGGCCGCTTCGGGAAGCCGTGCCCGATCTGCGGCGCGCCGGTCCAGCGGATCCGCTACGCTGAGAACGAAACGAACTACTGTGCGCGATGCCAGACCGGCGGGCGGGTGCTCGCCGATCGCGCGCTCTCGCGGCTGCTGCACAAGAGCTGGCCGCGCAACATCGACGAGCTTGAATGAACGAGGCCGCTGCACGCGAAGCAACGCTCGTCCGCGCAATCGAGACTACCGATGCGGGCCGCGCCGTCTGGTCGGACGAGGATCGGGCGTGGGCCACGCGCGCCGCGGGCGAGATCGCCGGCAGCGACGCCGCACCGGACGCCTTCATCGCCCGCCGCGCGTCCTTAGCGCTCGAGCGCCTGCAGGCCCGGCATCCGGCGTTCGGCCGTGCGTTACGCGCGGTCACCTGGCGCTCGTGGATCGCGCCGGGCCTCGCCGTCGCCGCGTTCGTCCTGGGGATCGCGGCGGACCAGGTCGGGCCTTCGCATCGCGTCAACGTGCTCGCGTTCCCCCTCCTCGGGCTCCTCGTCTGGAATGTCGCGGTCTATGCGCTCATCGCGTTGCGCGGCGTCTGGGGGCTCGTCTCTCCGCGCGGACGCGCGCTCGGCCCCCTCGCGCGCGCGATCGCCCGTCTCGGACGCGCGGCCCCGCGCGAGCCCGGCGTACGGGACGCCGCGGTTTCCACGGTACTCGGCGTCTTCTTCGCCGAGTGGGCGCGCTCCAGCGCTCCGCTCGCCGCGGCGCGCATCGGGCGCTCGCTCCACGTCGCGGCGTTTGCGCTCGCGCTCGGCGCGATCGCCGGCATGTACGTCCGCGGACTGGTGCTCGAGTACCGCGCCGGCTGGGAGAGCACGTTCATCGGCGCGGAAGCGGTGCGCTCGTTGCTCGCATTCGTGCTCGGCCCCGCCAGCGCGTTGACCGGTATCCCGATCGCCGACGTGCCGCGGCTCGAAGCGATGCAGTTCGGTGCCGGCGGCGCGGGCGAGAACGCCGCGCCATGGATCCATCTGTATGCGGCGACGATCGCGCTCGTCGTGCTCGTCCCGCGCCTCCTGCTCGCGCTGGGCACCTGGCTCGCCGAGCGGCGGCTCGCCGCGCGCTTCCCGCTCGCGCTCGGGGACCCGTACTTCGCGCGCCTGACGCGGCAGCTCGGTCGCGAGCCGGCGCGGGTACGGGTGGTCCCGTACAGCTATCAGCTCGCACCGCAGGCGGTGCTCGGGCTTCAGGCGATCGCCGTGCGCGTCTTCGGCCCGCACGTGGACATGAGCGTGGCGCCGGGCATCTCGTGGGGCGGCGAGGACGCGCTGCCGGACGGGCTCGTGCCCGCGGGCCCGCACGCGCTCGTGGCGATCGTCTTCTCGCTCGCCGCGACGCCCGAGCCCGAGAACCACGGGGCGTTCCTCGCCGCCGTCGCCGCGCTCGCTCCCGGCACGCCGGTCGTCGCCGTCGTGGACGAGTCCGGCTTTCGCAAACGCTTCGCGCAGCAGCCGGCCCGCCTCGACGAGCGCCGCGCGGCGTGGCGCGAGCTGCTCGGGGCGCGCGGACGCGAACCCGTGTTCGTCGATCTCGAGGCGCCCGACCACGCCGCGGTCGACGCCGCGCTCGAGCGCAGCCTGGACGCGAGGGCGGGGGGATGAGCGCCGCCGACCGCGCGGTCGATCTCAGCCTGATCTCGCACACGAACGTCGGCAAGACGACGCTCGCGCGCACGCTGCTCGAGCGGAACGTGGGCGAGGTGCGCGACGCCCCTCACGTCACCGCCACGGCCGAACCGCACGCGATGATCGAGACGCCCGAAGGCGACGTGCTCCGTCTGTGGGACACGCCGGGGTTCGGCGACAGCGCGCGGCTCGCGAAGCGGCTCGGGCAGTCGGGCAATCCGATCGGCTGGTTCCTGAGCGAGGTCTGGGACCGCTGGCGCGACCGCCCGTTCTGGTCGAGCCAGCAGGCGGTGCGCAACGTCCGCGAGCAGGCCGACGTCGTGCTCTATCTCGTGAGCGCCGCGGAAGATCCGCGCGATGCGGGCTACGTCGAGCCGGAGATGCGGATCCTCGAGTGGATCGGGAAGCCCGCGATCGCACTCCTCAACCAGGTCGGCGAGCCGCGGCCGCGCGCGCTCGAGCAGGCCGAGGAGGCGCGCTGGCGCACCCATCTCGCCCGGTATGGCTTCGTGCGCGAGGTCCTCGCGCTCGACGCTTTCGCGCGCTGCTGGGTGCAGGAGATGGCGCTGCTGCGTGCGGTCGGCGCGGCGCTGCCCGCGGCAAAGCGCCCGGCGCTCGAGCGGCTCGCCGCGGCGTGGCAGGACCGACGGATGGCGGCGTTCGAAGCGTCGATCGAAGCGCTCGCCGGCCATCTTGCGCGCGCGGCGTGCGACCGCGAGCCGGTAGACGAGCGGGGCCTGCGCGCGCAACTGCGCGAGCTACTGGCGCGCGACGGGGAGCCGAGCGCGAACGATCGCGCCGCCGCCCGTCTTGCGGAGCGACTCGACGCCGAAGTTCGCATGACAACCGACCGCCTGATCGAGATCCACGGGCTCGAGGGTCGCGCCTCGGCGGAGGTGCTCGGGCGGCTCGCCGGCGACTTTGCGGTCGCTTCCCGGGTGAGCGAGGGCAAGGCGGCCGTCCTCGGTGGTCTCGTGTCGGGCGCGCTCTCGGGCCTCGCCGCCGATCTCGCCACGGGCGGCCTCACCTTCGGCGCGGGGCTGCTGACCGGCGGCCTCCTCGGCGCGCTCGGTGCGGCCGGGCTCGCCCGCGGCTACAACCTCGTGCGCGGCACCGCGGAGACCTCGGTACGCTGGAGCGAGGAGTTCCTCGACGGCTTCTTCGCCTCGGCGCTGCTCCGCTATCTCGCCGTCGCGCACTACGGGCGTGGACGGGGGGAATGGGCCGCTGCCGAGCATCCGGCGTTCTGGCGCGACGAGGTCGCGTCGGTCCTCGGGTCGCGCCGCGCCGCGCTCGCGGCGATCTGGGCGGAGCGCGCCGGCGAGTGCGATCCCGCGAGGCTCGCAGCGGCGCTGCGGGTCGAGCTCGCCGCGGCGGCGCTCGATCTCCTCGAGCGCCTCTATCCCGGTGCACTCGAGTCGCGGCCCGCGCACTAGCGACTCGCAGCGAGCTCCTGTGCGAGCCGCGCGGCCTGCGGATCGCGCGGATAGCGTTCGGCGAGCCGTTGCGCGTAGCGGCGGGCGGCGGCCAGGTCCCCGGCGTCGCGACTGAACGTCGCACCTGCTACGAGCAGGTCGCGGTCGTCCGGATGGCGAGCGAGCGCGCGATCCACCTCCCGTAACGCATCGCGCGGCTTGCCGCTCGAGTGGAGCGCGACGGCGTACACGTAGGCGAAGCCCGCATCGTCCGGCGCGAGCTTCGCAGCGCGCTCGAGCTCATGCAACGCCTCGGGCGTGCGCTTCATGCGGACGAGCGTGAGTCCAAGCGAGTGGTGAAGGGCAGCGTTGTCGGGAACGCGCTTCAGCCCCTCGCGCAGCACCGCTTCGGCGTCGGCGTCACGGGCTTGTGCACGGCGCAGGTCCGCGAGATTGGCGTAGGCGGGGGCGAAGCGGGGCTCCATCGCGAGCGCCGCGCGATACTCCCGTTCGGCCTCCTCATCCCGCCCGCGTTGGGCGAAGAATCCGCCGAGGGCCGTGCGCGCCTCCGGGCGGTCGGCGTTGTAGCGCTGGGTGGCTTCGAGCTCCGCAGCGGCGCGGTCGAAGCTCGCGCGCTGGGCGGGACTGAACGATTGCGCGGGAACGCTCGCGAGGGCGAGCGCCGCCTCGATCCGCACCGTGCGCACCGGATCGTCGAGCAGCGGCGCGACGATGGGAAGGCGTTGCTCCGGCGGCAGCGAAGCGGCCGCGGTGAGGCTCGCGCGCCGCACCAGCGGATCGACGTCGGCGAGCCCTCGGCGCGTCGTCGCGAGCGTGTCCTGCGACGGGAAGCCGGCGAGCGATTCGAGCGCGGTCGCGCGCGCGATCGGCGGCTGCGACGCGTCACCCGCGAGCGCGCCGAGCGCGGGCCCAGCCTCCGCGCTCCGGTGCTCGGCGCCGTGCAGCGTGGCCGCGAAGCGCTGGGCCCCCTGCGGGCGGCGACCGTACCACTTCTGCACGGCCTCGTCGGCCCACTTCGCGTCCCGGTCCGCGTGACAGCCGTTGCAGGCATTCGGCGTGCCGAGCGAGGCGCTCAGGTCGGGGCGCGGCACGCGGAGCGAGTGGTCGCGGCGCGGATCGACCACCATGTAGGTCGTCTCGGGCATGTGGCAGTCGACGCATTGCGCGCCGCGCCCGCCCGGCTTGTGGAAGTGGTGCGCCGGCGCGTCGTAGTTCGACGCGGCATGGCACTGCCCGCACAGGGCGTTGCCCTCGGCGCGCAGCTTCAGCGCGTGCGGCTCGTGACAATCGCTGCACGTCACACCCTGCCGGTACATCCTGCTCTGGAGGAAGGAGCCCCAGACGTACACCTCGTCGCGCTGCTGCCCGTCGGCGTGATACAGGCCGGGCGAGAGCAGGGCGGGGCGGTAGTAGTCGAGGAAGCGGTTCCCGGCACGATAGCCCTCGGCGATCTGTGCGCGCCGCGCATGGCACTGCGCGCACACCTCCAGCTCGCGTTCACTCCGCCGCTCCGCGCTGCGCACCGCATTCCCGGTCGCGGGATCGAGCTTCCAGCTGACGCCGCGCCGCTCGTCGAGCGCGACGGTCAGCCCCTTCGCCGGATCGCCGCCCTTCGCCTTCGCCCATTCGACGTGCGCCGAGCCCGGCCCGTGACAGGCCTCGCAGCCGACACTGACCTCCGACCACGTGCTCTTGAAACGATCGGTCGCGGCGTCGTAGCCCTTGCGCAGGTTCGTCGAGTGGCAGTCGGCGCACATGAAGTTCCAGTTCTGCGACCGCTTCGTCCAGTGCAGCTCGTCGCGGAAGTCGATCTTCTCCTTGGGGTAGAGATGAAACCAGCGCTGGCCGCCGTTCTCCCTGGGCCGCGCGTCCCACGCGATCGAGAGCGCCTGCAGCCGGCCGTCCGGGAACTCGACGAGGTACTGCTGCAGCGGGTCGACGCCGAACGCGTACTTGACCTCGAAGTCGGCGAGCTTGCCGTCGGGCCCGTCGGTGTGGACGAAGAACTTCCCGTCGCGCCGGAAGAACGTCGACTCGACGCCGGCGTAACGGAACTTCGCGCCACCGAAGTCGCCGAGCACCGTCGGCTCGCTCGCGTGCTGCATGGCGAGCGCGTGGTGCGAGCCCTTCCAGGCCTTGTAGCTTTCTTCGTGGCAGGACGCGCACTGCGTGCTGCCGACGAACGCGGCCTCGATCGGGATCGGGGGCTTGGGCGCCGGTATTGCAACCGTCGCCACCGGCGCGAGCGGGACGGCGGGTCGCGTCGTCCACCAGACAGCACCCGTGACGATCGCGATCGCGACACCGAGCGCGCCCCACGCCAGGCTGCGCGCGGGGAGGCGCTGTGGGGTCTCGGCTACCGTAGGGCGCGCTTCGATCGCGCGCGCGGCCTTCGCGCGCTTCTTTCGGCGTGAGCTCAAGGAGTGGGAAGGTAGGAGGGTTTCCCGCTAGTGTACCGGGACACCGGGCGCGCCCCCTCAGGCGGGCAGCGCCACCTCGAAGCAGCTGCCGCCGCCGTCGCGCGGTCGGCAGCTTGCGTCGCCGCCGTGCTTGCGCGCGATCTGGCGTACGAGCGCGAGCCCGAGCCCGACGCCGCCTTCGCGCTCCCGCGCGCCCGCCAGCCGGTAGAACGGCTCGAAGATCCGCTCGCGCTCGGCTTCCGGCACCCCCGGGCCGCGGTCGCACACGTGCACAAGCACACCGCCATCGCGCTTGCCGACGGTGACGTCGATGGGTGCACCGCCGCCGTAGCGGTGGGCGTTCTCGAGCAGGTTGCGGATCATTCGCCGCAGGAGCCGCGGATCGCCCGCTACCGACGCCGGCTCGCCCTCAAGCTCCGCATCGACGCGCGCGCACTCTTCCGCGGCGAGCGCGAGGAGGTCGACGCGCTCGCGCACGTCGAGCGCTGCGACCGAGTCGAGCCGGCTCGCGAGCAGGATCTCGTCGACGAGCGCGTCGAGCTCGGCGATGTCGCGCTCGAGCTCGGCGCGCAGCCCGGGCTTCGCGTCGGCGCCAAGCATCTCGGCTGCCATCCGGATCCGCGCGAGCGGCGAGCGCAGTTCGTGCGAAGCATTGGCGAGCAGGCTCTTGTGCGCGTTCACCAGGCTTTCGATCCGCTCGGCCGAGCGGTTGAAGCTCGCCGCGAGCGTCGCGACCTCGTCGCGGCCTTCGACCGGCACGCGCGTGGCAAGGTCGCCGGCGCCGAGCGCTTCCACGCTCGTTTTCAGGCGTTCGAGCCGGCGCGTTGCGCGCCGCACGACCGGATACGCGCCGACCGCCACGGCTAGCGCCAGCAGCCCGAGCGTCAGCACCAGGCCGAGTGGCGCGAACGGCCGGCGCTCGCGTCCCGGGGGACGGGCGGCAAGCCACCTGCCGTCGGGCAGCTCGAGCGTCCAGACGCGGCCGCGATGCCAGGGGCGGCGCGAGTGCTGGCCGCCCGCGCTCGGCCAGGGCAGCTCCGGACCGACGTGGGCGATCTCGGCGCCGTCGGGCGCGAAGAGCGCGACGTTGACCTGCCCGCGCGCCGAGAGCTTCTCGAGCGCCGCCTGCTGCGCCTCGTGCGGCGCGTCCGCCGGCGGCAGCGCGCCCTGCGCGATCTCGGAGGCGAGCGCGTAGGCCTGCGGCGGCGGCGCGACCTCGACCAGCACGCGCCACAGCCAGCCGGCCGCGATCGCAAAGACGATCAGGCTGGCGACGACGGTGAGATACAGCTGGAGGTAGAGCCGCTTCACGCCTCGCCGTCCTGGCTGCGGGCGAAGACGTAGCCCGCCCCGCGCACGGTGATGATCCGCCGCGGCTTCTTCGGGTCGTCCTCGATCGCCGACCGGATGCGCGAGACGTGCACGTCGATCGAGCGGTCGAAGGCTTCCAGCGACTCGCCGCGGACGAGGTCCATCAGCATCTCGCGCGAGAGCACCCGGCCGGCGTGCTCGGCGAGCGCGACGAGGAGATCGAACTGGTAGCTCGTGAGGGGGCGCTCCTCGCCGTCGACGCGGACGGACCGCGCGCCGCGGTCGAGCTCGAGCCGGCCGAAGCGGAGCACGGCTGCCGGTCCCGACGGGCGTTTCCGACGTCGCAGGATCGCCCGCAGGCGCGCGGTGAGCTCGCGCGGGCTGAACGGCTTGGGCAAGTAATCGTCGGCGCCGAGCTCGAGGCCGACGACGCGGTCGGTCGCGTCCCCGCGCGCGGTCAGCATCAGGATCGGGACGTCGGAGTCCGCGCGCACGCGCCGGAGGAGCTCGAACCCGTCGAGGTCGGGCAGCATGACGTCGAGGACGAGCGCGTCGAACGGTTCGGCCCGCAGCACGGCGAGACCGTCGGCGGCGGTCTCGCGCACCGTCGCGCGGAACCCGGATTCGCCGAGGTAGTCGCTCACCATCGCGCCGAGGCGGGCGTCGTCGTCGATGATGAGGATGCGGTCGGCCACGGCCGGCGAGTTATGGCGCGAGCCGCGGCACCCGTTAGCCGCGGCCCGCGCCCCGCCGGGCGCGACGCTCAGCCGCGACGCGGGCCGTGGCGGCGCTGCATCCGCTCGGCGAGTTTCGTCCGCTGCTCGGGCGTGAGCACCTCGGCGGCGTCCGCGAGCGACTGGGTGATGCGGCGCGAGAAGGTCTCGGCGAGCTGCAGCTCCTGCGCGCGGACGGCCTCGAGCGCGCTGCGGTCGATTTGCGGCTTCGACAGGATCGCCATCACTTCCTTGCGCGCCGCGAAGTGCTTCTCGCGCAACGGCCGCAGCTCGCCCATCGTCGCGGTCATGATCTCGGCGATCTTCTTCTGCTGCGCTTCGGTCGCGTCGACGTCGGCGAGCCACCACTTGACCATCGCTTCGGCGCGGCGCTGCATCGCCTGCGGGTCCATCTCGCCGTGCCAGCCGCGGCCGCCGCCCCAGCCGCCGTGCCAGCCGCCGGGACCGCCGTGGGCAAGCGCCTTGGCGCCGATGCCTGCGGCCAGGCCGCCGATCAGGGTTGCCATCGCGACGCGGCGCCACGGACGGCGGGGCTTGTCCGAGGCCGAAGGGGTGGATTGGGGATTGGTTTCGGGATTCACGGCAGGTCCTTGCGAAGTGTTGAGGAGCGCTCATCGTAGGAAGCAGCCGTTGCGCCGGTATCTCGGGCACGTAAAGTTGTGTGAAGTGCGGGTACCCCGGCGCGCGACGGTGGGCGATACTCGGCCATCGCCCGGGGCGGCGTCCGCAGCGCCCCGCCCGAGTGACGGCCCCGAACGTACTCCCGCACGGCGCGGTGATCCGGAGCGACCTGCCGGCGCGCCTCGATGCGCTGCCGTGGTCGACGTGGCACTGGCGCATCGTGGTCGCGCTCGGCGTGAGCTGGATGCTCGACGGCCTCGAGGTCACGCTCGTGGGCTCGCTCGGCGCAGTCCTGCAGCGCGAGGACACCCTCGGCCTGTCCGCGACGGAGATCGGGCTCGCGGGGTCGAGCTACATCGCCGGCGCCGTGCTCGGGGCGCTCTACTTCGGCCGCCTCGCCGACCGGCTCGGACGCAAGCGCATCTTCATCGTGACGATGGCGGTCTACCTGGCCGGCACGACGATGAGCGCGCTCTCGGTCGATTTCTGGACCTTCGCCGCGTTCCGCCTCCTGACGGGCTGCGGCATCGGCGGCGAGTACGGCGCGATCAACTCCGCGATCGACGAGCTGATCCCGGCGCGTGTGCGCGGCCGCGTCGACCTCGCGATCAACGGCAGCTTCTGGCTGGGCGCTGCGCTCGGCGCCCTCCTGAGCCTCGCGCTCCTCGACCCGCGCGTCCTCGGGCCGCAGCTCGGCTGGCGCGTCGCATTCGCGCTCGGCGCGGCGATCGGCGTCGCGATCGTGCTGGTGCGGCGGCACGTGCCGGAGAGCCCGCGCTGGCTGCTGACCCACGGTCATGCAGATCGCGCCGAGGCCGAGGTCGCCGCGATCGAGGCGCAGGTGCTCGGGCGCGCCGGGCGGCCGGATCGGCCGCCGCCTGCCGCCGCGCACCGCAAGCTCGCCTTGCGCATCCAGCCGCTGCCGTCCTGGGCGGCCATCGCACGGGTGTTCTTTGACCGCTTTCGCCGCCGCGCGGTCCTCGGGCTGGTGCTGATGGTGTCCCAGGCCTTTTTCTACAACGCGATCTTCTTCACCTACGCGCTCGTGCTCACGCACTTCTACGGCGTCGCCGACGATCGCGTCGGCCTCTACATCCTGCCGTTCGCGCTCGGCAACTTCCTCGGCCCGCTCGTGCTCGGACCGCTTTTCGACACTCTCGGCCGGCGCGTGATGATCGCCGCGACCTATGCGCTTTCGGCGGCCGGGCTCGCGGCCACCGGCTACGCGTTCACGCGCGGCTGGCTCGACGCAGGCACGCAGACCGCCTGCTGGTCGGCCATCTTCTTCTTCGCCTCGGCTGCGGCGAGCTCGGCGTATCTCACGGTGAGCGAAGTGTTCCCGCTCGAGATGCGCGCGGTCGCGGTGTCGCTCTTCTACGCCATCGGCACCGGCGCGGGTGGCTTCGTCGCGCCGGCGCTGTTCGGTGCGCTGATCGGCAGCGGCAGCCGCGGGGCGGTGTTTGCGGGCTACCTGCTCGGGGCGGTGCTGATGGCGATCGCCGCCGGAGTCGCGGCGCTCTATGCCGTCGCGGCGGAGCGCAAGCCGCTCGAAGCCGTGGCGCCGCCGCTCGGTACCGTCGATGAGTGAACGTCAGGCGGGAAGGCGCTCGCGGCACTGCAGGCAGAAGGCGTTGCTCCGCACTGTCTTCGTCCCTCAGCTGATGCAGAACCGCGCTGCCTGACCGCGGTGATCCGGCCACCGCTCGCCGGCCGGCGCGAGCCCGGCGCCGCCCGGCCTTCCGGCGCAGCCTATTTCGGACGGCGGCCGACGAGGTAGCGCACGCCCTCGGGACCGACGTCCTCGACGTGCGAGCAGCCGGCCGGCATCGAGAACTCGTCGCCCGAGCGGTAGGTGCGCGCCGCCCCCGCGACCGTCAGCGTGATCTCGCCCCGGAGCACTAGGGCAAGCACGTCGAAAGGGTGGCTGTGCTCGGCGTTCCGGCAGTTCGGCGCGAGCTCGCTCTCGCGGATTTCCGGGTAACGTTCGGCTCTCAACCTGGCTTCGAAGGCATCGCGGTCCATGGCGTCCTCCTACGATGGCGCTCATCATAGCTGACGCCACGGCACCGATGCCATGAAGGTCGTCATCGCCAAACCGAGCCCGTTCGCACGCAAGGTGCGGGTGGCGCTCCGCGAGAAGGCCCTCGCGTGCGACGAGATCGTCGAGAACCCGTGGGCGGCGCGCACCGCAGTGCCGGGAACGAACCCGCTCGGAAAGGTCCCCGCGTTGATCCTCGACGACGCTCGCGTCGTCTACGATTCGAAGGTGATCCTCGAGTATCTCGAGACGCTCGGCCGGCCGCCGCAACTCATCCCGGCCGATCCCGACCTGCGCATCGCGCACAAGCAGATCGAGGCGCTCGCCGACGGCATTTCGGATGCGGTGGTCCTTGTCGTCCTCGAGCGGAGCCGGCCGGCGGATCTGCAGAGCGGCGACTGGATCGGCCGGCAGGTGCGGAAGATCGAAGCGGGCGCCGCCGAGCTCGCGCGGCACCTCGGCGCGAGCGAGTGGCTGACCGCGTCCGGGTTCGGGCTCGCCGACATCGCGGCGGGTTGTGCGCTCGGCTACCTCGATCTGCGCTTCCCCGAGCTCGACTGGCGGCGCCGTCATCCCACGCTCGCGTCCTACTTCGCGCGGCTCGACGCGCGGCCGTCGTTCACCGCGACGCGGCCCGAGGCGCAGCCGGTCGCGACCGGACGCTGACCCCGTTCCCCGACGGGATTAGGCGCCGCGTCCGGTGGCCCTAGTCCGCCGCCATGGTGCCCGAGCCGTCCACCTATGTGCTGATGCTGGCGGGGCTCTGGATGATCGGACTGCTCTTGCGGCGCCGCATGCCGCACCGCTGATCCCCGGCGCGCGGGACGCCGGGCCGTCCGTCAGTCCACCCGCGCGCCCGACGCCCGTACGATCTTTCCCCACTTCTCGTAGTCGGATTCGATCACCTTCTGGAACTCGGCGGGGGTCGAGGTCCGGACGTCGAAGAACTGGCCGCTGATCCGCTCGCGCATCGCCGTCGAGCGGAGCACCCGGATCAGCTCGCCGTTCAGCTTCTCGACCACCGGCTTCGGCACGCCCGCCGGCGCCACAATGCCGAACCACAGATCGGCGCCGGCCTCGGCGTAGCCCGGCACGCCCGATTCGCTCATGGTCGGGATGTCCGGGGCGAACGGGCTGCGCTTCGCGCTCGTGACCGCCAGTCCGCGCACGCGGCCGGCACGAATCTGCGGGACGGCGGTGACCAGGATGTCGAACATGAAAGTGAGCTGCCCGCTCACCACGTCGGTGAGCGCGGGCGCCGAGCCCTTGTACGGGACGTGCTGCATCGGCGCGCCGGTGAGCGACTTCAGGAGCTCGCCCGAAAGATGGTTCGAGGAGCCGTTGCCGGCGGAGCCGAAGTTGACCTTGCCCGGATTCGCCTTGGCATAGGCAACCAGCTCGGCGACCGACTTCGCCGGGACCGCCGGGTTCACGACCAGGACGTTCACGTAGGACACGGCGAGCGTGAGCGGTGTGAAGTCCTTCAGCGCGTTGTAGGTGAGCTTCGCGCCGTAGAGATGGGGGTTGATCGCGTGGCTGCCGGTCGTGGCGAGTCCGATCGTGTAGCCGTCGGTCGGCGACTTCGCGAGGCGATCCATGCCGATCGATGCGCCGGCGCCGGGGACGTTCTCCACGACCACCAGCTGGCCGAGTGCTTCGCCGAGCTGCGCGGTGAGGGCCCGGGAGAAGGTGTCGGTCGGCCCCCCGGCGGGAAGGGCACGATGTAGCGGATCGGCTTGGAGGGAAAGGCCTGCGCCGCCGCGCCGGCGGCGAGTGCGAGACCGATGAACACGCCCAGCGCCTGCCTGATCGGGTGCGGCATCCCGCTCCTCCGGTTCGCTACCGCGATTCTAACCACGGTTGCGCGCACCGCTCCGCGCAAGTCTGAAATAATCGCGCTGGACAGATTCACGGGAGCCACTGCATGGTGCGCCGATCCGGCCTCGTCTTCGCCGCGCTTCTCGTCGTCCCGCTCGCCGCGTCGGCGGCCGGGCTCGGACGGCTGGCGGTCATGTCGCGGACCGGCGAGCCGCTGAACACCGAGATCGACATCGTTTCGGTCCAGGGCAACGAGGGGGAGTCGCTTACGGCGCGAGTGGCTCCGGCCGATGTCTATCGCTCCGCGCACGTCGCGCCGGTGCCGCCGGTCGAGGCGCTGCGCGCGGTGGTCGAGCGGAAGGCGGACGGCCGCCCGGTCGTCAAGGTCACCTCGACCGATCCGATCGACAAGCCGCTCGTGAACCTGCTCGTCGAGCTGTCGTGGGCGGGTGGCGCCCCGATCGTGCGCCAGTACAGTTTCCTGCTCGATACGCTGGACCGGAAGCCGCCTCCGGTCGCGTTCCCGCCCGCTGCAGGCGGAGCGGACGCTGCGGCGCCAAAGCCGGCCGAGGCGACGCCGCCGGCTCCGCCCGCCGCCGCCGCGCGCGCGGCCGCGGTCCCGGAGCCGGGCGGGAGTTACACCGTGCAGCCCGGCGACTCGCTCCTCAAGATCGCCCAGGCCACCAAGTACGACGGCGTCACGTTCGCGCAGACGGTCGTTGCGATCCATCGCGCCAACCCGGACGCGTTCATCGACGGCGACATGAGCCGTCTGAAGAGCGGCCGCACGTTGACGATCCCGGACCGCGATGCGGTGGCCGCGGTGAACGCGGAGGAGGCCCGGCAGACCGTGGCCGCGCTCCGCGGTCAGCCCGAAACGGGGCGCAGCCGTCCGGCCGCGGTCGCGCGGGAGCCGGGGCCCGCAGGCGACGACCTCGTCGCGCGTGAGCGCGCGCTCGCGGAGTCGCGGGAACGGGCGACGGCGCTGGAACAAACCCGCGACGACCTGAAACGGCTCATCGAAGCACGGGATCGCGAGATCGCGGACCTCGAGCGGGAGGTCGGCGCGAAGGGTGCCGGGAAGAGACAGCCGATCCGGAAGACGCCATGAACGGCGGCGCATTGGCCGCCGCGCTAAGACTGGCGAGCTAGGCCCGTCGACGACGGGCCACCGTCAATCCGGCAAGTGCGGCGCCCAGCAGCAGCGCCATGGACGACGGTTCGGGAATGGTCGGCACCTCGTTCACGCCGATGCGCACCCGATACGAACCGTCGTTGTCGTCGTACGCACCGGGTAAGCCAACGAATCCGAAGCCGTCCGGAATCCCCAGGAAGAGTCGCGTTGCCCCCACCGGAGCGATGAATTCCTGGAACACGCTCGCGCTCGTGACGCCGTCGCCGATATAAAACACTTGCCCGAGTAGCGGCGACAGCGTCAGAAAGTCCGTACCGAGACCCGCGGGCGTAAAGTCCAAAGTTGCCGGCGGAGAACTGCCGTTCGGTATTGAGTTGTCCAGGAACACACCCGCCAAAGGGCCTTGTGGACCCTTGTAGCCGCTGATGCCGTCGAGCGAGGTGAGGTCGCTCCCGCTCAAGCCGTTGCCGCCGGGGCCGAAGAACGGTGGGCCGAGTCCGTTGAAGAAGTTGACGCCGCCGACGGCTGGGTCGAGAACCCGTATCACGTCGCCGCCCGCGACGGGAGTGGAGGGTGGCACCGTTTCGCGAATCTCTTCCGGCGTTGGTCCGCCGTGCCGGATGAGGTGAGTCCCGGTTGTCCATGGATCCGCCGCGGGAGGGATGACTACATCGGTCCGGCCAGCGAGAAAGATTGCGTCGCTGCCGAGAACCGTGACGTCGATGACGGCAGCGCCCGCGCTCACCGTCCATCCGGCGACGGTGAACAGCACAAGGATTGCTAAATACACCCCGCGGAAATTCATCTGGGCTCCATTTCCTTCGTTCCAACGTGGCAAACGCGCAATCTCCGTGCCCTCATGGATAACTCACTGATCCTCGTGGATTCACACTGAGGAGTTCACACCGCGATATTGATGGAGTAAAGAATACCGACGCCGAATTGTAAAATTTCGGGCGCATGATCTTCTGGCCTGAGTGCTGAGCTACATGACAGTTGTCTGGCTGGGGCGCCTGGAGTCGCACCAGGGACCTCTCGCTTCAGAGGCGAGCGTTCTTCTCGCTGAACTACGCCCCAACTGTTGGGCCCGGACGCAATGCCGGAGCGGTGCGCGAGCGCATGCGCTCGCGCGAAACAATCTGGTACCCCACCCACAGCCCGTCATGCGCAGCACCCGATGGGGAGCCTGCGCACGAGCTTTCAAGCAGGGCCGGCGAGAGTGCTGCCGGCCCGGTCCAGTAAAACAAAAAGCCCAGAGGCCTCGCGGCGCATCCGGGCTTTCGCCTGAGGACGTAGCGCGAGCTACATCGGCGGCGTCTCCCCGTTCGCCGGACGGACCGAATCCTCGGCGTGCCGCAACGCGGGTGTCTGCTGCAGTGGTCGAATCGAGCGTTTCATCTGCTACTCGCGTTACTCGGGTTTCCGTATTCCACCGCCTCTAACGCCGGCAGCGGGAAGCGGTTGACTCGTCTTTTCCGATTTAAGTTCCGTCCGTTCGGTCACACCGCAACGCACAAGTACTTGATCTCGAGGTACTCGTCGACGCCGTACTTCGAGCCTTCGCGGCCGATGCCCGACTCCTTCATCCCGCCGAACGGCGCCTCGGTGGTGGAGAGGAGACCGGTGTTGACGCCGACCATCCCGTACTCCAGCCCTTCCGACACGCGCCACACCCGGCTCTGGTCGCGCGCGTAGAAATACGACGCGAGCCCGAACTCGGTGTCATTCGCCATCCGGATCGCCTCCTCCTCGGTCTTGAACCGGAAGAGCGGCGCGACCGGCCCGAAGGTCTCTTCCTTCGTGACCTTCATCGCCGTCGTCACGTCGGCGAGGATCGTCGGCTCGAAGAAGTGTCCGCCGAGCGCGTGGCGCTTGCCGCCGAGGGTCACCTTCGCGCCCTTCGCCACTGCGTCCGCGATGTGCTCCTCGACCTTCTTCACTGCCGCATCGTCGATCAGCGGGCCGATCGTGACGCCCGCCTCGAGGCCGTTGCCGATCTTGAACTTCGCGACGCGCTCGGCGAGCTTCGCTGCGAACGCGTCGTAGACCTTGTCCTGCACCAGGATCCGGTTCGCGCACACGCACGTCTGGCCGGCGTTGCGGTACTTCGACGCGATCGCGCCGTCCGCGGCCGCGTCGAGGTCGGCGTCGTCGAACACGATGAATGGCGCGTTGCCGCCGAGCTCCATCGACACGCGCTTCACCGTCCCGGCGGCCTGCGCCAGGAGCTTCTTGCCGACCTCGGTCGAGCCGGTGAACGTGATCTTGCGCACCAGCGGATTGGCGGTCAGCTCCCCGCCGATCGGGCCCGACGCGCCGGTCACGACGCTGAACACGCCCTTGGGCACGCCTGCGCGCTCGGCGAGCTCCGCGAGCGCGAGCGCCGAGAACGGCGTCGACGAAGCGGGCTTCGACACCATCGTGCAGCCGACCGCGAGCGCCGGCCCGACCTTGCGGGTGATCATCGCCGCCGGGAAGTTCCAAGGCGTGATCGCCGCGCAGACGCCGACCGGCTGCTTGATGACGACGATGCGTTTGTCGGCCTGGTGGCCCGGGATCGTGTCGCCGTAGACCCGGCGCGCTTCTTCGGCGAACCACTCGATGAACGACGCCGCGTAGACGATCTCCCCGCGGGACTCGACGAGCGGTTTGCCCTGTTCGGCGGTCATGATGATCGCCAGGTCCTCCTGGTTCGCCATCATCAGCTCGGCCCACTTGCGGAGGATCGTGCTCCGCTCCTTTGCGGTCTTCGACCGCCATGCCGGCCACGCGGCGTTGGCCGCCTCGATCGCGCGCCGCGTCTCGGCGGCGCCCATGTTGGGCACCGTGCCGAGCAGCTCGCCGGTGGCGGGGTTGGTGACCGCGAGCGTTTTGCCGCCTTCCGCGTCGACCCACTGGCCGTCGACGTAGCACTGGTTGCGGAGCAGCTTCGGGTCCTTGAGCTTGAGCGAAGCGAGGGGGGTGTTGGGTGCGTTCATGAGGAACTCCGGAATCGGATGCGGCGGCAGCCGCGAGCGGACGGCAATTCTACCCGCCCCCCGCTGGCAGGGGGGCAAGTAGAATCGCTCGCGCCACCATGACCCCTGCCGACATCCGCGATCGCCTGGCCGCGCAACGCGTCGTCCCGGTGCTCCGCCTCGCCTCGAGCGGTGAAACCGAGCGCGCGGTCGACTGTCTCGCCGAAGCGGGTTTCCGCACGTTCGAGATCACGCTGACGACACCCGGTGCGGTCGAGCTGATCGCGCGGCTCTCCGCGCGAGAAGGCTGGCTGGTCGGCGCCGGCACGGTGCTCGACCTGGGCGCGGCGCACGCGTGCCTGCACGCCGGAGCGCGATTCGTCGTGTCGCCGTGCCTCGTCCCCGGCATGGCGCGGCTGGCGCACGAAGCGGGGCGAGCCGCGCTGATCGGCGGCTTCACGCCCGGCGAAATCCTCGGCGCGCACCGCGAGGGCGCCGACATCGTGAAAGTCTTCCCGGCGTCCACCGGCGGTCCGGAGCATCTGCGCGCGATCCATGCCGTCTTCCCGGAAATCCGGCTCTGTCCCACGGGTGGCGTGTCGTTGCAGAACCTCGCGGCCTACTTCGCGGCCGGCGCCGCGCTCGTCGGCGTCGGCAACAACATCGTCGACCAGCGCGCGCTGGCCGCCGGGGACCGCGCGCAAGTCGTCGCGCATGCGCGGCGGTTCCTCGAGCCGGGCGCGGGCGTGACCGCGGCATGACGGCACCCGATATCGTCGCCATCGGCAGGCGGCGCATGATTGCGTCACGATGATGAGCACGCACGAAGGCATGCGACCGGGAGCGACGCGGTGAAGCTCCGCATCCCGGCGCTTACGAAGGCGCTCGACGCCGGCCTCCTCAAGACCGTCGAGGCGCTCCTCCGCGCCGGGCAGTTTCCCCGCGTCGCGAACCTCGTCGCGGCGAGCGAGCCGCTCGCCGACTTCGCCCTGCGGCGGATGCGCGAGATCGTCGACGACCCGCTCCTCGTCCGCACCGCCGCCGGGCTCGAGCTCACGCGCCGCGCGCGGCGTCTCGCGGCGCCGTTCCGCGATCTCCTCGAGCGGATCGGCGAAGTGCTCTCGGGCCGCGACCTCTTCGATCCGGCGTTCTGCGAGGAGACGTTTCGCGTCGCGGCCTCCGGCTACGCGAGCTTCGTGCTCGGGCCCGGAGTCGCCGCGCGGCTCGCCGAGTCCGCGCCGCGCGCGAGCATCGAGTTGTCGCCGCTCGACGTGACGGCCATGCGCCGGCCGCTCGAGACCGGCGCGCTCGACCTCGCGCTCGGACCGGCGCCGCGCGGCGCCGCCGGCCGGTTGAAGAGCGAGCGCCTGCTTGCCGAGCGTTTTGCGTGCATCGTGCGCAAGGGCCATCCGCGCATCGGCAAGCGGCTCACTGCGAAGGACTACGCCGCCGAGGGACACGTCGTGGTGCGCGCACCGGCCGGCGCGGCACGCACCGATCCCGCGCTCGCCGACGTCGGGCGCACGCGGCGCGCCCGGGTGACCGTCACGCACTTCCTGCTGGCACCGGAGATCGTCGCGGCCTCGGATCTGATCGCCACGCTGCCGGAGCGCGTCGCCGAGCGGTTCGCCGGGCGCTATCCGCTGGTCGTGCACCGCTCACCGGTGCGCCCGGCGGGATTCACCCTGACGATGAGCTGGCACACCCGGACCGACCCCGATCCGGCGCGGGCGTGGCTGCGCCAGCTCGTGTCGGACGTCGCAACGCAGGCCTGACAGCGACGGCGCGCGGCTCGCCTCGCGCTCGCGGTGGGCGCCGCTAGAACGGGGAGTCGGGCTTGAAGTTCGGCGCGCGTTTCTCCTTCAGCGACGCCATCCCCTCGCGCACCTCCGGCCCGGTGAAGCCCATGAACTCGAGCGCGAGCGAGGTATCGAACGTCGGCCCCGCCATCCGCAGCCAGTTGTTGAGCGAGTATTTCGTCCAGCGGATCGCGGACTGCGCGCCAAGGGCGAGCTTCTTCGCCACCTCGAACGCCTTCGGCACTAGGTCGGCCTCGTCGACCGCGAGCGAGACGAGGCCGATGCGCTCGGCCTCCTCGCCCGAGACCGTCTCGCACAGCAGCAGGTAGTACTTCGCCTTCGCCATCCCGCAGAGGAGCGGCCAGACGATCGCTGCGTGGTCGCCGGCCGCGACGCCGAGGCGCGTGTGACCGTCGATGATGCGCGCGTTCTTCGCCGCAATCGAGATGTCCGCGAGCAGGCCGGCGACGAGGCCCGCGCCGACCGCCGGGCCGTGCATCGCCGACACGATCGGCTTCGAGCAGTTGATGACGTTGTAGACGAGGTCGCGCGCCTCGCGCCACACGCGCCCGCGGACGTCGAAGTCCGCGACCATGTCCTCGATCAGCTTGAGATCGCCGCCCGCGGAGAAGCCCTTGCCCTCGCCGCGCAGGATCGCGACCCGGGTCTCGGGGTCGACGTCGACGTCGCGCCAGATCTCGGCGAGCTCCCGGTGGAGGACGTGATCGGCGGTCGAGAGCTGGCCCGGCGCGCCCATCACGATCTCGAGGATGCCGTCGGGATGGCGCTTGATCGCGAGCCGCTCGTACGCGGCGTAACGCTCGTCCACGGTCAGTCCTCGAGCGTGAAGCCGACCTTGATCGTCACCTGCCAGTGCGCGACCTTGTTCTTCTCGACGTGCCCGCGCGTATCGATGACCTCGAACCAGTGCATGTTGCGCATCGTCTTGGCGGCCTTGGCGATCGCGTTGCGGACCGCGTCGTCGCTGGATTTCGAGGACGAACCGGTGAGCTCGAGCTTCTTGTAGACGTGGTCGGGCATGGCGGGTTCCTTGTGGGGTTGGGGCGTTGCGAGTATAGGCGCGCCCCTCCGGCAACGGGGCTAGCCGAGCGTCACCGGCAGGTGCCGGAAGCCGCGGAACCGCACGCGCCGGTCGCGTTCGGGCGCGCCGGCCAGGTCGATCTTCGGGAAGCGCGCGAGCAGCCGTCCGAACGCGATGCGAGCTTCCATCCGTGCGACGTTCATCCCCGCGCAGGCGTGATCGCCGTGGCCGAACGCGACATGGCGGTTCGGCTTGCGGCCGACGTCCAGCCGGTCGGGATCGGGGAACTGCGCCGGGTCCCGATTCGCTGCGCCGACGCCGATGGTGAGGAAGGTCCCGGACGGGAAGCTGCGCCCGGCGATCTCGAACGTGGCAGTCGTCACCCGGTTGTTCAGCTGCAGCGGGCTTTCGAAGCGCAGGATCTCCTCGACCGCGGTCGGCATCAGCGCCGGGTCGCGCACCAGGCGTTCGAGCTCGCCGCGGTGGACGAGGAGCGAGTGCATGCCGTTGCCGATGGTGTTGGTCGTGGTCTCGTGGCCCGCGTTCAGCATGAAGATGCAGTTGTGGAGCAGCTCGGGCTCGGTCAGGCGCTCGCCGTCCGCCTCGCCCTGGATGAGCCGGGTGAGGACGTCGCTCTCGGGATCGAGCGGGTGACTGCGGCGCTCGACGACGAGCCCCCGGAGGTAGTCGAGGAAATCGCTGACCGCCCGGTTCCCGCGGTCGAGGATCGCGGTGCTCGGCGCCGGCTCGAGCGCCGACAGGATCGCGAGGGACCAGCCGCGCAGGGGCGCTCTCTCCGCCTTCGGCACCCCGAGCAGGTTGCCGATCACCTCGACCGGGATCTCGGCGGCGAAGTCGTCGATGAGATCGACGGCGCGCTTGTCGGCCATGCGGTCGAGCAGGCTTTCGACCAGCGCGACGACGCTCGGCTCCATGCGCGCGATCGCACGCTGGTTCACCGCGCCCACGATCAGCCGCCGCACGCGTGCGTGCAGCGGCGGGTCGTTGAAGACGAGGCTCGTCGTGTGGTGCTCGAAGAGCGGCGAGTTGCCGAACTTCGGCCCGAACTCCTTCTTCTTGTCGGAGCTCGCGCGGGGATCGCGGTAGACCGCGGCGACGTCCTCGTAGCGCGTCAGGAAGACCGACCCGGGGCCGAGCTCGTGCACCGGGTCGTGCGAGCGCAGGAGCGCGTAGTAGCGGTAGGGGTCGTCGAAGAAGTCGTCCGGGACCGCGGTGAGGCGGAAGTCGCGGGCGAAGGCGGCGTCCACGGCCTTAGAAGGTCCCCGGGTAGACGCCGCCGTCGATCAGGAAGTTCTGCCCCGTCACGTACCCCATCTGCGCGCTGCACAGGAACGCGCACGCCTCGCCGAACTCCGCCGGGTCGCCGATGCGCCCGGCGGGGATGCCTTTGATGCGCTCGGCCCGCGCCTGGTCGATCGTCAAGCCCTGGTTCTTCGCGGCTGCCGCCATCACCGTGCGCTGCCGGTCGGTGTCGAAGAACCCGGGCAGCAGATTGTTGATCGTGACGTTGTGCTTCACCGTCTGACGCGACAGACCCGCGACGAAGCCGGTGAGCCCGGTCCGCGCGCCGTTCGAGAGGCCGAGCACCGCGAGCGGCGCCTTCACCGCGCTCGACGTGATGTTCACGATGCGGCCGAACTTCTTCGCGATCATCAAGTCGACGGTTGCCTTGATCAGCTCGATCGGCGTCAGCATGTTGGCGTCGAGCGCCTTGATCCAGTCCTCGCGCGTCCAGTCGCGGAAGTCGCCGGGCGGCGGGCCGCCGGCGTTATTGACGAGTATGTCCGGCTGCGGGCAGGCGGCGAGCAGCTTCGCGCGCCCGTCTGCCGTCGTGACGTCGAGCGCGAGCGCATTGACCTGCACGCCGAAATTCTTGCGCAGCTCGGCCGCGGTGGCGTTCAGCGCCTCCTCGCCCCGCGCGCAGATCGTGAGGTTGACACCTTCGCGCGCGAGCGACCACGCGCACCCACGCCCGAGCCCCTTGCTGGCGGCGCAGACGATAGCGGTCCTGCCCTTGATGCCGAGATCCATGTTGCCTCCTAGTTCCTTCCTTACGTCTTGGGTTTCAGACTCACCAGCACGACGCCGCCGAGCACCAGAGCCGTACCGAGCATCTGCGGCCGCGTCATCTGCTCGTCGAGGCCGACGAACCCGAAGCAGATCGTCGACACCGGCCCGAGTGCCCCGAGGATCGCGACCTGGTTCGCGCCGACGCGCTTCAGCGCCTCCGCGGTCATGAACGTCGGCAGCACGGTGGAGAAGATCGCCATCGCGATGGCGTAACCGTACACCGGCCACGGAAGCGCCAGCGCCGCCATCGGCCGGAGCGCGAGGAACTGCGCGATGCAGAGCGCGCTCGCGATCAGCAGCGCGTAGGCGGTGAACCGCATCGAGCCGACGCGCTGGATGATCTGGCTGCCGAGGACGAGGTAGATCGCATAGGCGACCGCGCTCGCGAACACGAGGGAAGCGCCGAGCGGCAGGTTCT
This sequence comes from uncultured beta proteobacterium, assembly GCA_963789885.1. Taxonomy (GTDB): domain Bacteria; phylum Pseudomonadota; class Gammaproteobacteria; order Burkholderiales; family SG8-39; genus DATEDA01. The sequence continues at coordinate 284,648 of CAWBNB010000071.1, forward strand.
CGTGCTGGCCGGCCATCGCCTGCGACAGCACGAGCCCGGTCCCCGCGTAGGTCACCGCGAGGGCGATCAGCTCGCGCGTGCCCGCGCGCTTGCGGAGGAAGATCCACGAGAGCACGACGACGATGGTCGGGTAGAGGAAGAGGAGCAGCCGCCCCAGGCCGGCGGAGATGTACTGCAGCCCGAGGAAATCCACGAAGCTCGCGAAGTAGTAGCCGAGGAAACCGAGCAGCACGATCCCCCACCAGTCGCGCTTCGAGATCGGCGTCCGGTTCCCGCGCTGCCAGAGCGCCGCGATGAGGAAGAACGGCAGGGAGAAGACCATCCGGAGGGCGATCAGGGTGACCGGGTCGCGGACGTAGCCGTAGGCGAGCTTGATGAAGATCGGCCGGAAGGAGAACGCAATTACGCCCGCCACGGCGAGCGCGATCCCCACCGCGCGGTAGGAAGAGGAGGTCAACGCTCGTGGCGGCAGCTCTGGATAGGGGTTGCAGGGGGATGCTTCCCCCTTCGTCGTTCCCCGGCTAGCGCCGCTTGCCGCCGCCGAGGATCGAGCCGAGCACACCGCGCAGGATCTCGCGGCCCGCCTGCCGCGCCATGCTCTTCGCGGCGGCCTCGACGACGCCCTCGCGCCGCCCGCCGCGCGGGCCGGTCGAGCCGAATAGGATGTCGCTCAGCATGCCGCCGGCCCCCTGCTCCTGGGGCGCGCCGGCCGGTCCCGCCTTGCCGCCTGCGGCCGCGGGCTTGCCACCCGACGCGACGGGCGTGGCGCCGGCCTGCTTCGAGTCGGTCCGACCCTTCAGCTTCTCGTACGCCGACTCGCGGTCGATCGCCTTCTCGTAGTGGCCGGCGATCACCGACGACGCGATCATCTTTTTCCGCTCCTCCGGCGCGATCGGGCCGATCTTCGATGCGGGCGGCAGGATGAACGCGCGCTGGACGATCCCCGGCGTCCCTTTCGCGTCGAGCAGCGACACGAGCGCTTCGCCGACACCGAGCTCCGTGATCGCCTTCTCGGTGTCGAGCTTGGGGTTCGCGCGCAGGGTCTGCGCCGCCGTCTTCACCGCCTTCTGGTCCTTCGGGGTGAACGCGCGGAGCGCGTGCTGGACCCGGTTGCCGAGCTGCCCGAGGACGGTCTCGGGGATGTCGAGCGGGTTCTGGCTGCAGAAGTAGACGCCGACGCCTTTCGAGCGGATGAGCCGCACCACCTGCTCGACCTTCTCGAGCAGCGCCTTCGGCGCCTCGGTGAAGAGGAGATGCGCCTCGTCGAAGAAAAACACGAGCTTCGGTTTCTCGAGATCGCCCACCTCGGGCAGGTGCTCGAACAACTCCGACAGCAGCCAGAGCAGAAACGTGGAGTAGAGCTTCGGCGACTGCATCAGCTTCTCGGCGGCGAGCACGTTCACGACCCCACGGCCTTTCGAGTCGGTCTGCATGAGGTCGTCGATCTCGAGCATCGGTTCGCCGAAGAACTTCTCCGCCCCCTGCTGCTCGAGCTCGAGGAGCCCCCGCTGGATCGTGCCGATGGAGGCCGTCGAGACGTTGCCGTAGTCGGTCTTGAACTGCGCGGCGTTGTCGCCGACGTACTGCAGCATCGCGCGCAGGTCCTTCAGGTCGAGGAGGAGGAGGCCGTTGTCGTCGGCGATCTTGAAGACGAGCGTGAGCACGCCCGCCTGCGTGTCGTTGAGGTTCAGCAGGCGCGCGAGGAGGAGCGGCCCCATGTCGGAGATCGTCGCCCGCACCGGGTGGCCCTGCTCGCCGTAGACGTCCCAGAACACCACCGGGCAGCCGTCCCATTTCGGCTCGTCGAGCTTGAGCGCCGCGAGACGCTCCTTCATCTTCGGCGAGAGAGCTCCCGGGCGCCGAGATGCCCGAGAAATCGCCCTTGACGTCGGCCATGAAGACCGGCACGCCGATGCGCGAGAACTTCTCGCCCATCACCTGGAGCGTGACCGTCTTGCCGGTGCCGGTCGCGCCGGCGATCAGGCCGTGGCGGTTCGCGAGCCCTGGCAGCAGGCAGAGCTCCTCGGATCCGGCTTTGGCGATGGCGAGCGGTTCGGTCATTGCGGGCTCCTGGTCACGACGCGAGGGGCCACACCCCCTCGCACACCCCAAATTCGGGAAACTGCCGGCTCTCGCCGTCAGTTTTCTCCGCGGTGGCGAGTAAAATTATAGGCTTCCCGAGACTCTGAGCTTCCCGCGCCATGGCCGGACATTCCAGATGGGCGAACATCAAGCACAAGAAGGCCGCCTCCGATGCGCGCAAGGGCAAGGTCTTCACCAAGGCGATCAAGGAGATCACCGTCGCCGCGAAGCTCGGCGGCGGGGACCCGACGATGAACTCGCGCCTGCGCCTCGCGCTCGCCAAGGCGCAGGAAGGCAACGTCCCCAAGGACAACATCGAGCGCGCCATCAAGCGCGGCACCGGCGAGCTCGACGGCGTCGCCTACGAGGAGATCCGGTACGAGGGCTACGGAATTGGCGGCGCGGCCGTGATCGTCGACTGCCTGACCGACAACCGCACGCGCACGGTCGGTGAAGTGCGGCACGCGTTCTCTAAGCACGGCGGCAACCTCGGCACCGACGGCTCGGTGGCGTTCCTCTTCAAGCACTGCGGCCAGTTCGTGCTCGCCCCGGGTACCAGCGAGGACACGGTCATGGAGGCGGCCCTCGACGCGGGCGCCGAGGACGTGCTGACCAACGAGGACGGTTCGGTCGAGGTGGTCTGCGCGCCGGGCGACTTCGAGGCGGTGAAGGCCGCGCTCGACAAGGCGGGGCTCAAGCCGGACTTCGCCGAGGTCACGATGAAGCCGACGACCGAGACCGCGCTCAAGGGCGACGACGCGGCGCGGATGCAGAAGCTCCTCGAAGCGCTCGAGTCGCTCGACGACGTGCAGGACGTCTACACGACCGCGGCGATGGAGTAGCGCGTACCCGAGAGCGGTGAGGCGTCGGCGGGAAGAAACTCCCCGGCGCTTTTCCCGTCACTCGCCGCGCGGCACCACGCGCTGGCGATCTCACCTAAGTCGCGTGCACTTTGCAGCTCGTCCTGACGCCGATCGGGCCCCTCTTGCCTCGATGCGCAAGCCCGGTTGTTCAGCAAAGCCTCCGGCGGCGAGTGAGGCCCAGGCCGGCGAGCGCCACGGCCAGAAGCGCGATGGTGCCGGGTTCAGGCACGCCGTTCGCCGCCGCGAGCAGGAATGCCGCGTCGCCGTTGCCGAGAATCCGCCCCGACACCCCGGACGCGCCCGCTGCCGACGCGTTGAACATCGTGCCGCCCTCGGGCACCAGCGTGGCATAGATCCCGAACGCCGACAGCGAGCCAAGGACCGCGTCGCCCGCGCCGCCGAACAGCGGATCGTTCTGATAGCCGCCCTGCATGAGGGCGACGAGGAATCCCGGGTTCGAGTCCGTAGGATCGATGCCTAGCCTCGGCGCGTTCAGCACCTGGCCCAGAAGGTTGACGAGCAGCAGCATGTCGAAACCCGCGTAGTCGTCGCTATAACCGGTCGGCCCGAGGTCGAGGCGCAGGAGCGCGCCTACGGCGACTGAGTCGGCGAAGTCGCGCGTGCAAGCGCGCGCCGGATTGCAGGACGGAGCAGCCCATATCCAACGTCACTCCTCACGCCCGCTGCTGTCGTAGATCTTGTCCAGCGGGGGACTCCTGGGCAAAAATGTAAGCTAGCCTGAAATACTGATACTTATCAGCCTGATAGAGAGAATGACCCAAGCGTGCCGCGGTAGAACGTAAGAATTTTCGACGCCAGATCCAACTTGGCATAACCAGACTGCCTAGTGGGAAGCACCGTTAGCGCGTTGACCTGCGGGGCAGCCATTTCCGCCGATCGTCCCGGTCCCGCGGAAAGCGGTGCCCGCGGACAGTTTTCCGATGGCCGCGGAAACGAACGGGGACGCGAAGGGCATGCAGCGCGGAACAGCAGAAGCCAGGGTTCGGCGCCTCGACGGAGCGGTGGCTTGGACGACCTCGACACCGTTCCTCGATCCACCGTTCAGGCAGGCCCTCTTTTGCAGCGAGGCGAGGTGCGTTACGCTTGCCGCCCATGTTGGTCCCCCCCGGCGCCTCTTCGGGATGCGCGCAGCCGTGACGGCGGTGCGGATCCTCGGCATCGATCCAGGACTCCGCACCACCGGTTTCGGCATCATCGACAGGGAAGGGGCGCGGCTCGCCTACGTCACGAGCGGCTGCATCCGCACCCCGCGGATCGAGAGCCTCCCCGACCGCATCGCCGTCATCCTCGAATCGCTGGCCGAGGTCATCGCAACCCACCGCCCCGTTCAGGTGGCGCTCGAGAAGGTGTTCGTGAACGTCAACCCGGCGTCGACGCTCGCGCTCGGCCAGGCGCGCGGGACGGCGATCTGCGCCGCCGTGTCGGCGAAGCTGCCGGTGGCCGAGTACACCGCGCTGCAGGTCAAGCAGGCGGTGGTCGGGAACGGCCACGCGCGCAAGGAGCAGGTGCAGGAGATGGTGACGCGGCTCCTGCGGCTCGCCGGGAGCCCGAGCGCGGACGCCGCCGACGCGCTCGCCTGCGCGATCTGCCACGCCCACGGGGGCCAGGGGCTGGGCGCGATCGTTACCGCGGGTTACCGGGTCCGGCGCGGGCGGCTCGTTGGGCATCCCGCCGCATGATCGGCCGCATCCAGGGTGTCCTCCTCGAGAAGAATCCGCCGCAGATCCTGGTCGAGTGCGCCGGCGTCGGCTACGAGGTCGAGGTGCCGATGAGCACCTTCTACAACCTGCCGAGTACCGGCGAACGGGTCACGCTCCTCACCCATCTCGTGGTGCGGGAGGACGCCCATCTCCTCTATGGCTTCGGTAGCGACGGCGAGCGCCGCGCCTTCCGCCAGCTCCTGAAGATCAGCGGCGTCGGGGCGCGCACCGCGCTCGCCGTGCTGTCGGGGCTCTCGGTCGGCGAACTGGCGGAGGCCGTGACCCTCCAGGAAACCGGGCGGCTGACGAAGATTCCCGGGATCGGGAAGAAGACCGCCGAGCGTCTGCTCCTCGAGCTGAAGGACAAGCTCGGGGTCGAGCTCGCCGCCGCCGTCGCGCCCAACCGCGCGGCGCTGGCGTCGAGCGACGTGCTGCATGCGCTGCTGTCGCTCGGCTACAGCGAGAAGGAGGCGGTCGGGGCGGTGAAGCTCGTGCCGGAAGGGCTCGCCGTCGCCGAGGGCATCCGGCACGCCCTGAAGTTCCTCTCCAAAGGGTAAACGGACGGGTAAACGGACGGGTAAACGGACGGGTAAAGGGACGGCTAAGACGATGGTCCACGGACGCGAGGTGACGGGACGGGAATGAGGGCATCGAAGGTCGACCGAGCGCGCGCGGCCCGTCGCCTGGCGACGGCGCCACGGCTCTCCCCCCGGCTCGCCGCGCTCGGCGCGACGATCGTCCTCCTTCTCCCCGGCGCGGCCCGAACCGACGAGGGCAAGCGGCTCACCGACGAGGCGAAGCGGCTCGCCAAGGCGCGGACCTGGGTCGAGCACACGTTCCCGTCGGCCGACGAGTTCCTCCGCGCCTACCTCGAGACGACGCTCCAGCTCCGGACGCGCGAGACGCTGCGCGCGCTCGGACGAGAGCGCGAGCTCGGGCCCGAGTGGCGGCCCGGGGACGAGCATTGGCAGCGCGCCGCGGCCGTGCTCGACGGCGTCTGGCAGCCGGCGCGCGACGTGCTTGCCGGCGACGGCTACTGGATCGGCGCTACCGCCCAGCGGTACAGCGAGCGGCTGAACGAGGCGGACCTGGACGAGCTCCTGCGCCTGCGCGATTCCGCCGTCGGCCGGAGGATGGGAGACGTGGTCGCGGCACTCGCTATCTACTTCACACAGGCGCAGAGCGTCTTGGCGAGCGGCAGCGACTACGAGCCCGGCCGGCTCGTGCCGGTGATCAACCTCGCCATCGCGTTTGCGCGCCTCGAGCGGAGCGACGCGGAAGCGAAGGAGATCGCGCGGTTCTACGAACGCCCGATCGGCAAGCGCCTGCGCAGCCTGGACGCCGAGGTGCATCGGCAATGCCTGAGCGCGGTGCTCGCGCGGGTGGGGCAGCTCGAAGGCACGCTCGCCGCCCGGCTCGCTGCCGCTCGGCCCGAGCTCGACGCGATCGCCGCGGAGTTCGCAGCGGCGCAGCGATAGGCGCGGCGGCAGAACGTTGCGACCGCGCGCGGCGCGGCGCAAATGCCATTCCGGGGCCCGACTTGCGCCATGACCTCGTCCCGATCCGCCGCGCATGCTCGGTCCGCGCGCTTTCCCTGCGCGCTGCTCTCGACGGATAATCGCGCGATGGCCATCGAAACCGACCGGCTCATCTCGCCCGCGAAGGCCTCGACGCAGGAGGAGGCGTTCGAGCGGAGCCTCCGCCCGCGCCAGCTCGCCGAGTACGTCGGGCAGGAGAAGATCCGCGGCCAGCTCTCGATCTTCATCGAGGCGGCGCGCACGCGCCGCGAGGCGCTCGACCACGTGCTCCTCTTCGGCCCGCCCGGGCTAGGCAAGACGACGCTCGCGCACATCATCGCGCGCGAGATGGGCGTGAACCTGCGGCAGACCTCCGGGCCGGTGCTCGAGCGGCCCGGCGACCTTGCGGCGCTCCTCACCAACCTCGAGCCGAACGACGTGCTCTTCATCGACGAGATTCACCGGCTGTCGCCGATCGTCGAGGAGATCCTGTACCCGGCGCTCGAGGACTACCAGATCGACATCATGATCGGCGAGGGGCCGGCCGCGCGGTCGGTCAAGCTCGACCTCCCGGCGTTCACGCTCGTCGGCGCAACGACGCGCGCGGGAATGCTCACCAATCCCCTGCGCGACCGCTTCGGCATCGTCGCGCGCCTCGAGTTCTACACGCCGGAGGAAGTGCGCCGGATCATCGACCGCTCGGCCGGCCTGCTCGAGGTCGGGATCGCGGCCGAGGGTGCGCTCGAGATCGCGCGCCGCTCGCGCGGGACGCCGCGCGTCGCGAACCGGCTGCTGCGCCGGGTGCGCGACTACGCCCAGGTGAAGGCGAACGGCGCGATCACGCGCGAGGTCGCCGACGCGGCGCTGACGATGCTCGACGTCGACCAGGTCGGGCTCGACGTGATGGACCGCAAGCTCCTCCTCGCGGTCATTGAGAAGTTCGCGGGCGGCCCGGTCGGCGTCGACAACCTCGCCCACGCGATCGGCGAGGAGCGCGACACGATCGAGGACGTGATCGAGCCGTTCCTCATCCAGTCGGGCCTGCTCCAGCGCACGCCGCGCGGCCGCATGGCCACGGTGTCGGCGTATCGCCACTTCGGGCTCGCGGCGCCGAACCGACCGCCGAGCGGGGAGCTCTTCGCGGATGAATAACCCCGTTTCGCCGCCGGAGCGTTTCATGCGAGGAGCGGCGGCGGCGCCGGGTTGGGACGGGAGGCAACTCCGCTGGCCGGTGCGCGTCTACTACCACCACACCGATGCCGGCGGGGTGGTGTACCACGGCACCTATCTCGACTTCATGGAGGCGGCGCGGATCGAGCTCCTCGCGGCGCTCGGGCTCGATCTGGCGGAACTCGCCGCGAAAGAGGCGGTCCTTTTCATCGTCTACAGGCTCGAGGTGGATTATCACCGGCCGGCGCGGTTGAACGAGCAGCTCGCCGTGACGGCGGAAATCGCCCGCGTCGGCGGCGTGCGGATCGAGTTCGAACAGCGGGTGCTGCGCGGCGACGAGCTGCTGGTCGCGGCGAAAGTGAAGGCGGCGTGCGTGCACCCCGCGACCTACAAGCCGGTGCCGCTGCCGGAACGCCTGAGGGAGAAGCTCAAACAATGACCGTTACCCAGGACCTGTCGATCCTCCAGCTCATCCTGAACGCGAGCTGGGTGGTGCAGGGGATCATGGTGCTCCTCCTCGCGGTGTCGGTGATCTCGTGGTACTACATCTTCCGCAAGATGTTCGGGATCCGGCGGGCGCGGCGCCAGACCGAGGACTTCGAGCGCACGTTCTGGAGCCGGCCGGACCTGAACGCGCTCTACCAGAGCGCGGTGAACGCGCGCCACCGCACCGGCGCGCTCGAGCGCATCTTCGAGGCGGGGTTCCGCGACTACGTCAAGCTCAAGACCCAGCGGGTCGACGCGAACGATCTCGTCGACGGCGCGCGGCGTGCGATGCGCGCAACCTACCAGCGCGAGATCGACTACCTCGAGGCGCATCTCGCCTTCCTCGCCTCGGTCGGCTCGGTGAGCCCGTACGTCGGCCTGCTGGGGACGGTGTGGGGGATCATGCACTCGTTCCGCGGCCTCGCCAACGTGAGCCAGGCGACGCTCGCGTCGGTCGCGCCCGGCATCGCCGAGGCGCTGGTCGCCACCGCGATCGGCCTCTTCGCCGCGATCCCGGCCGTGGTCGCGTACAACCGCTACGCGCACGACGTCGAGCGGCTCGCGGTGCGGTTCGAGAGCTTCATGGAGGAGTTCTCGAACATCCTCCAGCGGCAGGCGACGCGCTGAGCGGCGGCCGAGGGCGACCCATGCGCCGGCGCAAGCAGTTCATGAACCAGATCAACGTCGTCCCGTACGTCGACGTGATGCTGGTGCTGCTCGTGATCTTCATGGTCACCGCGCCGCTGATCACGCCGGGGGTCGTCGAGCTGCCGAGCGTCGCCAAGAGCGCGCAGCCGCCGGAGGCCCCGCTCGAGGTCATCATCCGGACCGATCAGTCGATGCTCCTCCGCGAGCGCCTGAAAGGGCAGGCGGCCGACCGGAACGTGACCATGGCGCAGCTCGTCGCCGCGGTGAAGCAGAAGCAGGCCGGCTCGCCGAACCAGGCGGTCGTCATCTCCGCGGACAAGGACGTGCGCTACGAGGCGGTGCTCAAGGTGATGGACGAGCTGCAGCGGGCCGACGTGAAGCGCGTCGGCCTGATGGTGAAGCCCGCCGCCCGGCCCTGATGCGCGCGGTCGAGCAGCGCGATCCCGGCGCGGTCTTCTCGTGGCTCCTCGCGATCACGGTGCACGTCGCGCTTCTGACGGTGCTCTTCTTCGGCATCCGCTGGAAGACGAAGCAGGCCGACCCGGTGATGGCGGAGCTCTGGAGCCAGCTTCCGCCGATCGAGCAGCCGCGGGTCGAACCGCCGCCGCCGCGCGTCGAGCCGAAGCCACCGCCGCCCAAGCCGGAACCCAGGCCGGAGCCCAAGGTCGAACCGAAGCCCGAGCCGAAGCCCGACATCGCGCTCGAGCAGGAGCGGAAGAAGAAGGAGGAGGCGGAGAAGAGGAAGCGCGAGGAGGCCGAGAAGAAGAAGCAGGAGGAGCTCCGCGCGAAGGAGGAGAAGGAGCGGCGCGAGAAGGAGGTCGCCGAGAAGCGCCGCCTCGAGGACGAGAACCGCAAACGCATGCAGGACCAGCTGAACCGCGAGCTCGCCAGCGCGGCGCCGAAGGCGCCGGCGAGCGCGACGCCGGTCACGGGGGACCCGACGGCGCTCGCGACGTGGCAAAACCAGATCCAGGCGAAGATCCGCTCGAACATCATCCTGCCGCCCGACCTCGCGGGGAATCCGCAAGCCGAGTTCGACGTCGTGCTGCTGCCCACCGGCGAGGTGCTGAGCGCGAAGCTCGTGCGCTCGAGCGGCAACCGCGCGCTCGACGATGCGTGGGAGCGCGCGATCCTCAAGTCCTCGCCCTTGCCGCGGCCGTCGAAACCGGAGATTTTCGTGCGCGACCTGCGCCTCAAGTTCAGACCGAGTGAGTAAGCGCTTGTCGGGCGGCGGCGACAAATCTGCGACACCCGGCTCGCGAGCCCCGTGCCGACGATATAATTGTGTTTCGCATAGAGCTCAATAATCAGTGAACCGAACGCTCCGTGCAGTTCTCGCAGCGGCCACGCTCGCTGCGAGCCACGCGTATGCCCAGCTCGCCATCGAGATCACCGGCGGCGCCGGCAACCAGATTCCGATCGCGATCGCGCAGTTCGCCGGCGAGCCGCAGCTCCAGCCCGGCATCTCCGACGTCGTCGAGGCCGACCTCGCGCGAAGCGGCCGCTTCCGCACGCTCTACACTCCGTCGCAGAACCCGCCGCTCAACGACGCTTCGAACATCGACCTCGCGGCCTGGCGCGGCCGCAACGCCGATGCGCTGGTGGTCGGCGGCATCTACCCGGCGGCAGGCGGACGCTACGAGGTCCGCTTCCGCCTTTACGACGTGCCGAAGCAGGCCTCGCTCGGCGGCCTGAGCTACACCATCAGCCGCGAGCAGGCGCGCGCGACCGCGCACCGCATCGCCGACTTCATCTACGAGAAGCTGACCGGCGACAAGGGCGTGTTCAGCACCCGGATCGCGTACGTCGAGAAGCGCGGCACCCAGTACCGCCTGATGGTCGCCGACGCGGACGGCGCCAATGCGCAGGCGATGCTGACGTCGAACGAGCCGATCATGTCGCCGGCGTGGTCGCCCGACGGCTCGCGCCTCGCGTATGTCTCGTTCCAGCAGAAGAAGCCGATCATCTACGTGCAGCGCCTGACCGATACGCGGCAGCCGACGCCGGCGGTCAGCTTCCGCGGCTCGAACAGCGCGCCCGCCTGGTCGCCCGACGGTCGGAGCCTCGCCGTGGCGCTGTCGCGGGACGGCGGCACGCAGCTCTTCCTCGTCGGCGCGGACGGCTCGGGCGCACGACGGCTCACGAGCTCGGGCGGTATCGACACCGAGCCGGTCTTCTCGCCCGACGGGCAATCGATCTACTTCACGTCCGACCGCGGCGGGAGCCCGCAGATCTATCGCGTGTCCCCCGGCGGGGGCGACGTCCAGCGGATCACGTTCAGCGGCGACTACAACGTGAGCCCGCGCGTCAGCCCCGACGGCAAGATGCTCGCCTACGTTTCGCGCAGCGGCGGGCGCTTCCAGGTTGCGGCGATGGATCTCGGCACCCGCCAGACGCAGGTGCTGACCGACGGCAGCCGCGACGAATCGCCGAGCTTCGCCCCGAACGGCAAGATGATCCTGTACGCCACCGATGCCGGCGGGCGCGGCGTGCTCGCCGCCACCTCGAGCGACGGGCGCGTCAAGCAGCGCCTCTCTATGCCGGCCGCGGACGTGCGCGAGCCGGCGTGGGGTCCGTACTCACCCAATTGACCGACCGGAGGTAGCCCATGAACAGAATCCATTTCTCCGCTGCGGCGGCCGTGCTGGCCGCCATCCTGCTCGCGGCGTGTCAGAGCACGCCCGAGACCCAGGCGCCCGCGGGCGTCGAGGACCGCTCGCCGGGTGACAAGCAGCCGCCGACGACGAAGCCGATCGCGCAGCCCCCGGTGACGGGCACGCCGATCACCGATCCGAGCAAGGATCCCCGGCTCAAGGACCCGTCGAACGTCCTCTCCAAGCGCAGCATCTACTTCGACTTCGACTCCGACGCGATCAAGGCGGAGTTCGTGCCGCTCGTCGAGGCGCACGCCGCGTTCCTGCGGCAGTACAAGACCGCCAAGATGCTGATCCAGGGCAACGCCGACGACCGCGGCAGCCGGGAGTACAACCTGGGCCTTGGGCAGCGGCGGGCGGACGCGGTGAAGAAGCGCCTCGTGCTGCTCGGCGCGACCGAGTCGCAGATCGAATCGGTCAGCCTGGGCGAGGAGAAGCCGGTCTGCACGCAGCAGACCGAGGAGTGCTGGGCGCGGAACCGCCGGGCGGATATCCTGTACGGGGGTGAATTCTGAGGCGCCGGGCCGCGAGGCGCGACGCCGGGGGGTGAGTCATGAAATCTCGGGTCGTTTCAGTCGTCACGACACGAGGGGGCAAAGCCGCTTCGCGGCGCCCCCTCGTGCTCCCCGAAGTCAGACGAGCGCTGCCTTCGGCATCGGTCGTTTCGATACTAATGATCGCTTTGGCGGTGGCCGCACCCGCGTACGCGGGCGTGTTCGACGACGAAGAAGCGCGGCGGCAGATCGCCGACGTGCGGCGGCAGGTCGAGGCGCAGGCGAAGACGCTGGCGCGCATCGAGTCCGAGGTCATCGACAAGAAGGCGTTGCTCGAGCTCGTGAACCAGATCGAGGCGCTGAAGGGCGAGATCGCGTCGCTCCGCGGCCAGCTCGAGGTCGCGGCGAACCGGGTCGACGGCCTCGACAAGCGCCAGAAGGACCTCTACGTGGATCTCGATACGCGGCTGCGGAAGTTCGAGACGGCGCGCATCGATTCCGAAAAGACCCAGGCTGCCGCGGCGGCCGAGCAGCAGGCGTACGAGGCCGGGCTGAACCAGTTCAAGGCGAACAACTACGGCTCCGCGATCCAGAGCCTGCAGTCGTTCCTCGGCAGCTACCCGCAGAGCCCGCTCGCGTCGTCGGCCCAGTACTGGATCGGCAACGCGCACTACGCGCTCCGCGACTACAAGAACGCGATTTCGGCGCAGCAGAAGCTGATCGCCACGTGGCCGGACAGCCCGAAGGCGCCGGACGCGATGCTCAACATCGCCTCGAGCCAGGCCGAGGCGGGGGACGTGAACGGCGCGCGCAACACGCTGCGGACGCTCGTCTCGAAGTATCCCAACAGCCCCGCCGCCGAGCAGGCGAAGCAGCGGCTCGCGAAGAAGTAGCCCGGGCGTCCCCGTGCCGTCGGACCGGAAGGCGGTCGTCCTGCTTTCCGGCGGGCTCGACTCGGCGACCGTGCTCGCGATCGCCCGGGCCGAGGGGTACGCCTGCCACGCGCTCTCGGTCGACTACGGCCAGCGGCACGGCGCCGAGCTCGTCGCCGCGGCGCGGGTTGCGAGCGCGCTCGGCGCGGTGGCGCACAAGGTCATCCGGATAGACCTCGCAGCCTTCGGCGGCTCGGCGCTCACCGACTCTTCGATCGCGGTGCCGACCGGCGGCGTCCAGGCCGGTGCGATCCCGATCACCTACGTCCCGGCGCGGAACACGATCCTCCTGGCGCTGGCGCTCGCGTGGGCGGAGGTTCTGGACGCGCAGCACCTCTTCTTCGGCGCGAACGCGGTCGACTACTCGGGCTACCCCGACTGCCGGCCGGAGTTCGTGCAGAGCTTCGAGCGTCTCGCCAATCTGGCGACGAAGGCCGCGGTGGAGGGAAGGCCGCTCACCGTCCATACGCCGATCATCTCTCTCACGAAAGCCGACATCGTTCGCCGCGGCGCGGCGCTCGGCGTCGACTATGCGCTCACTGTCTCCTGCTACCAGGCGGACGCGGAGGGGCGGGCCTGCGGCGCGTGCGACGCCTGCCGGCTGAGGCGGGCGGGATTCGCGGAAGCAGGGCTCGCCGATCCGACGCGGTACTTCGGCACGCCGCGGACATAGAATCGGCGACATGCAGGACGTCAATCCCGCCAGCCTGGTGCCGCTCGTCGCATGGGGCGCGTTCGCGCTGGCGTTCGTGTTCGGCTTCGTCGGCAACCGGACGAACTTCTGCACCATGGGCGCGGTGTCGGACATCGTGAACATGGGCGACTGGAACCGGATGCGGATGTGGCTGCTCGCGATCGCGGTCGCGATCCTCGGGTCGAACGCGCTCGAGCTCGCCGGGATCCTCAAGCTGTCGAACTCGATCTATCCCGGCCCGAACTTCACCTGGCTCTCGTACATCGTCGGCGGGCTGCTCTTCGGCATCGGCATGACGCTCGGCTCCGGCTGCGGGTCGAAGACGCTGATCCGCGTCGGCGGCGGGAATCTCAAGTCGCTCGTAGTGCTGGTATTCATGTCGATCGCGGCGTACATGACGTTGCGCGGACTCTTCGGCGCGGTGCGAGTCGCGGTGCTCGAGCCGGTGTCGGTGCAGCTCGCGGGCGGGCAGGACCTGCCATCGCTGTTCGCGCGGTGGTTCGGCGCCGAGCGCCGTTCGATCGAGATCGTGACGGCACTGGTCGTTGGCGGCGGGCTCGCCGCGTTCGCGCTCGCGCGGCGCGAGTTCCGGCAGTTCGACTATCTGCTCGGCGGGATCGTCGTCGGGCTGGTGATCGTCGGCGGGTGGTACGTGAGCGGGAAGCTCGGCTACGTCGCCGAGGATCCGAACACCTTGCAGGAAGCGTTCGTCGCGACCAACACCGGACGCATGGAGTCGCTGTCGTTCGTCGCGCCGCAGGCGTTCCTGCTCGAGCTGCTGATGTTCTGGACCGACAAGTCGCGGATCGTCACGTTCGGCATCGCGTCCGCGCTCGGGGTGATCGCGGGATCGCTCGTCTATGCGCTCGTGTCGAAAAGCTTCCGGCTCGAGTCGTTCCGCGACGCGAACGACATGCTCCGTCACATCGTCGGCGGGATCCTGATGGGCTTCGGCGGCATCGTCGCGCTCGGGTGCACGATCGGGCAGGGCATCACCGGCTTCTCGACGCTCGCGCTCGGCTCGATCCTGACGTTCGCGGCGATCATCGCCGGGTCGGCGGCGACGATGAAATACGAGTATTGGCGGCTGATGCGCGAGGGGTAAACGCTTGAAAGCACGGAAAGAAAGCGCGAGAAGTTTGACACTCCTCGCGCTGCATCAGTAGAATCCCGCCTCTTCCCCGGGGCGTTAGCTCAGTTGGTAGAGCAGCGGACTTTTAATCCGTTGGTCGCAGGTTCGAATCCTGCACGCCCTACCAAAGAATCAAAGACTTGCACCACCCAAACTTCCCTCGCTCGTTTCCTTGCGGGACTTTTGCGGGACCCTAAGCAACTGAGAGCCTCCGCAACACCACCAGCTCGGGCCGCCGCTCAGCAGATTCGCACACACGGTTCGCCGCCTCGATCAGTTGCGAGAGCTCGGCGGCGGAGTAGTGCGTGGTGATTCTCGCCGAACGGTGACCCAGCAGGTCCTGCCGGTCCTCGAAGCTCACCCCGGCCGCCCGGAGGCGACGTCCCAGGGTGTGCTTCAAGTCATGAACGCGGACCTGCGGCAGCCCAGCGGCTGTTCTCGCCCGACACCACGCGCCGTTAAGCATGTGGCTCGTCGGCTTGCCCCTGTAGGTGAACACGTGCGTGGGGTGCTTGCCCCGCTGCGCCTCGACCACTGAGGACGCGGTGCGGTTGAGCACGATCAGCCGCTCATCCCCGTTCTTGACGTGTTGCCCGGGAACGATGAAGACCGACGTACCGAGCTCGGGCACCTTCACTTCCCACTCCCAGCGCAACCTGCACACCTCACCGTCACGGCATCCCGTGTTGACTGCAAAGAGCGCCATCGCGGCGAGGTGGGCGGGCAGCTCCTTGAACAAGCGCGCCTGCTCGTCCCAGTTGAGCGGATAGGGTTGCCGCTTCTGGGTATCGGGCAGCAGCTTGATCTTCGGCGCCGCGGGAAGCCAGGTCAGCCCGTTCTCATCCATCCACTCGCCGGCAGCCAGATTGAGAATGCGGCGAACGACTTTGAGGCCGTGGTTGATGGTGCCCACCGCGACCCCTTGCCGCTGCCGTGCCTCGATCCAGGGCTGCAGCGTTCCCCGGTGGAGCTTGTCGAGCGGCACCTGACCGATCTGAGGCATGAGCTGCTTGAGCACGTCCGATATCGCTGTAGAGGGTCCGCTTGTGCTGGTTCTCGAGCACGAACTTCGCTGCTGCTTGCTCGAACGTCCGAGTGGGCCTTACTCCGTAGATCCTTGCTTGCCGCATCTCCTCCGAGCGCCTCGCGAGGAACCGTTCGGCTTCTTCGAGTCGAGCCGTTTCAGTACTCTCGCAAATTCGCCGTCGGTCGATCCACTTGTCGACGTGCCAGACGCCGCCTCGTTTGAGGAGGCCTGGCACCTTCTTGCGTCCCATATCAAAGCTCCTTTCGCTTGAGCCGGGACGCCCGTTGCGGGCCATATATTCCTCCGCCCACGCGTCCAGCTCAAGTCGATCGAATGCGATTCCCTGAACGCCGATCGGTATCTCGGTCAGCCGCGGCCGGACCTCGGCGTTGAAGCGATTGCGGTCCATGCCGAGATAGCCGGGCGCATCCCGGAACCGGAGGAAACGGGGAAGAACCTTCATGGCTGCTCTCTCGCAGTCGCACCTTCCACCGCGCGTCGCGCCTCGCGGTAGTCCTCCCACGCGCGGTCGAGATCCGCGCGCTCGAAGACGAGCGTCGTTCCACATGGCGTCGGTGGCGGGAGCCTCGGCCGGATGTGCCGCTCGAACGCGCGTCGCTTGATGCCGAGATAAGCGATCGCCTCGCCGTAGCTGTAGCCGCGTTTCGACATGCCTCAGCCCCCTTAGCGCCCTCGCGTCTAAGTGAAGCGCCGCTAAAGCGGTGGGCGACCCGCGTGCTTCGGTGGAGAAGCACATGGAAGGTGCGCGTGCGACCCGAGAAGATCTGACGCGCGGTCGTACGCACTTCGCGTCTTTCGTTCCAGGACCGCGGTGCGCGAACCGTCCAACAGCCGGTTCGGCAGGCGCCAAGGCCTTCGGAGCAGGGTGATGCGGTCGGTTTTCATCGAGCGCTCCATGCGTGTTGGTGGTTGTGGCCAAAACGTCCCGCAGGACCTCGCGGGCCCGATCGACCAGGGATGTGTGGAGGCCAGCCCGACGACGCGCGATGCGCGCTCGGTGGGCGTGCGGTGCGGCAACGCCGCACCGGGCTCTGGGGCGGTGAAGGCCGGTCGCGTCAGGACCGGCTCGAACGAAGACGGCGAAGTGCGGCCGCCGACTGGACTCAGCTCGAATGAGCCTGATGGAGCACCCACCGCGAGTTGCCATGCGGGTGCGCAAGCACCGTGCGGGCGCAAGCAAGCTGTCGGAGCAACCGTGCTCGCGCGCTGGCGCGTGTCGAGATTCGCTTCCCTTTAACGGTCCGGTGCCGTCGGTGCCGGAAGCTCCCGGGTTGCGCCGAGGCGATGCCCCGAGCAACGCTGAGAACGCTAACCCGCTTCAGGCGTTCGGCGCCCCCCGTAGAGCCCACTCTTTTCCACGGCTCTCCGGGGGTGTGTCGATCACCGGGTTAGGCGGGGCGCTACCGATCGCGCGCCGGGGCGGTGCCGGCGGGGAGTCTCCGGTACAGGTCCTCGACCTGTCCGGCAACGAGCACGATCGTGTCCACGAGCGTCGGATCCAGGCGCGAGGACCGCTCCGCCGCGAGCGCTTCCCATACCTCGGGCCAGCTCGCCTCCGGCGCGCCGAGCCGCAGCGTGTCGAGCCGGTCCGCGACCGCGACGATGCGGGCGGCGAGCGGGATGTGGTCGCCGCTCATACCGGTCGGATAGCCCTTGCCGTCGAACCGCTCGTGGTGGCCAAGGGCAATGAGCGCCGTCGTGCGGAGCGGCTCCGAGTCGTGCCCCTTGAGGAGCCGGTAGCCGAGCGTGGTGTGCGCCTCGAAGCCCGGGGACCGGCCGGCCGTCTTGGTCTCGCGGAGCGTCTCGTCCGGAAGCGCGAGCGTTCCGATGTCGTGGAGGGCGGCGCCAAGCTCGATCGCCTCGACCTCCTCCGGTGGCAACCCTCTCCGCTCGCAAGCAGGCCGAGACCGCACCGATGCGCGCCGCGTGGTTCTCGATCGGCCCCGTTGCGCCCTTCGACGAGCTGCGCGAGGAGCAGGAGGCCCTCCCGCGCCCGCTCCTTCAGGTGGCTCGTCCGCGCGTCGACGAGTCCGCCGAGGAGGCTCGTGCGGTCGCGCAGGAGCGCCTGCTGCCGCGACATCGCGAGCAGGTTCCTGCATCGGGCGATCCCCTCGGGCGGATCGAGCGGCTTGTGCAGGAAGTCGTTGATGCCCTGCTGGAGCGCCCGCGGCGCAGCTCCGGTCCTCGACGATCGTCACCATGAGCACCGGCACGTCCGCGAAGTGCGAGAGCCGGCGCAGGCCCGCGACGAACTCGAGTCCGTCCATGCCGGGCAGGCGGAAGTCCGTGATGACAAGATCGGCGTGGTAGGCGCTCGCCCAGCGTAGCGCCTCCGGTGCGCCTCCGAACACGACCGGCGTAGTTAGCGGATCGGCGTCCGCGGCGATCCGGTGCAGGATCCTGCGCGCGGTCGCCTGGTCGTCGACGATGAGGATCGGCTGCGGATCGCGCGGCGCCTCGCCACTCGTCGCGAACCGCCTTCCTCGAGCGCGCGGTCCTGTTTCGACGAGGCCGAGCAGGTAGTCGAGCGAGATTCCGTACGCCTTGCGATCTCGCTCAGCGTCTCGACGCTCGGCATCATCTCCCCGTTCAGCCACCGCGCGGCGGTCGAGACCGAACGCCCCAGCCGACTCGCGAGTGCGGTAGCCCGCCCCTCGGCGGTCGCCGCGTACTCGCGCACGTCCAGCGCCGCTCGCAAACGCACGGTGAAGATGGCTTGGAGCTGAGTTGCCGAGTTTCGCGTCAGCTCCCAATGTGCATGGCTGAGGTTCCGCACGCGTCAGGCGCGCGAGCATCTGAATTCTCGTTGAGAACTCGTCCGTGGCTCAGCGAGTTCCGTGCCAGCGTTTGCGTGCCACGCAAGCGGTTGCGTAGCACGCCGCAAGCGCGACATGCGGTATTTCTCACTTGACGCCATCGCCGTAGGATCGGTCGTTACCGGCGCTCTCTGCTGGTCGGGCGTCGTGGGGGAGGGAGGCCATGCACCTCGAAGAACGCGCGGTCATCGCGCCGAGCGCCCAGCTCATGCTGGTGGCGCTCCTCGTTACGCTCGCGCGTAGTGAAGTCGCGGGACGAGCCCACGAGTGCTTCGGGCATTGCGAGAGGCGATGCGCTTCTCAAGCGTCTCGCGCAGCTCTCATTGGCCGAGATCCATCGTCTCGCCGAGAAGGCCGCCCTCAAGCTCGTCGTGAGCTACGAGGGCGACCAGCTCGCCTGGAGCCTGCAGGCCGCCACGCGCAAGCGCTCGGAGCAGGCGCTCCTCGAGTACTTCATGCGGCACGGGGCCCCGCGCGCACTCCTGCGCGAGCTCTTCACCCTTTCGCGCGCACGGATCGACGCCGTGCGCCGAACGCTTGGCCTCGCACCGGCCCAAGGCCGCCCGAAACTGCCACCGGCCCGCGAGCGCGAGGCAGTCGTCGCCGCCTGGGCGCACCTCGCGAGCACGATCGCGGACCGGCGTGCCCGCTATCACGCACTCCATCGTGCGTTCCCGCGCCATTCCATCGCGGCGCTCGATGCCGTGCTACGCGAGGTCGCCCGGAACGCCCGAATGCCCAGCCTCCCGGCGAAAACCGGCAAGCAGCGACGCCGGTTTCCGCGCCGCGAGCGCCGGAAGACGCGCTCGGTGCCGTCGAATCGCTCCCGTCGTGCACCGTCGTGCTCCCAGGTGACCCATGACGCGCGTCCGATCTGTCTGGTGCCGTGACGAGGGAGTGGCGAGTTGGCGTCGAGCATACGCGGTGCGCCGCAGACCGCCGTAATGGGCTGCAGATTCGGAGCCGTTTCGACGCGAGGGGACGACAACGCCTCAGTAGACTCCAGCCACCGACGCTCGACCCGAGGACCCATGAACATGAACCATGACGACACATCCCGTCCGCACCGCCAGGCTCTCTCCGCGGTACACCTCTTGAACCTGCAGTTCCTCATCGCTCTGCGCGATGCGCTCCGCGCCGATGCCGCGCAGGCCTCGTACGAATACGGGATCGACGTCGCCACCGCCGAGGTGGTGCGCCAGGCGAGCGACGAGAGGCTCCGGATCCTCAGCTACTCGTTCGACCGGGCGCTCTTTACGCTGCGACTTCGGGGCACGGAGCTCGCCGATCTGCTGCAGCGGCCGCCAGCCCTGCGGGGACTCCTCGCGACGGTGCGCGAGAACAAGGCGGGCCCTACTTCAGGCAGCCGGTAATGAAGGGCAGGGCGACGGGGAGGGGCGGATGATTCCGGAGGACAAGGCGCGCCGCTGGCGGGCGATGGCGCTCGCCCGAGAGGCGATCGAGCTCGGGGCCCGCGCGGCGGTCGCAAGCGCATTCACGGGCCTTACGAAGAAGGAGGTCCAGCGGCTCTTCTGCGGCCGCAGCACCACCGGGCGCAGCACCGGACGGGTGCCCTGGTCGGCGTACTGGTACCTGACTGCAGCCGTGTTCGTCGAGATTCACGCCGCCTACTTCCACGCGTGCTTCCGGACCCTGCGCGACCTCGGCTATCCGCCGGCCGAGGCGCTGGTGGCGGGCTACAAGCACTACCGCCGGCACTTCGGACACGATCCGCGGCTCTCGTTCGATCGCGCCTTCGAGCTCGTCGCGCACGTGGACGGGCTGTGGACCACCGAGGCACCGCGGCTGATGATCGTCGTCTGCCACAGCTGCAAGGCGACCTACATCACGCCGCGGGGCGACGAGCCGGTCGGCACGGGCGAGTGTCCGTTCTGCAAAGTCGTGCGCACGGGCAATGGCCGGCTGCTGAAGGACCTGCTGCCCGCCCAGAGCCTGGCTGATGCGGGATAAGAGCGACGCGCCGCGGTTGCAGGACCCTGAGATTCGCCCTGCCCGGAAGCGGACCAGCGCCTGCACGGGGTCGTCGCCTTTCCGGGCGGACGGTTTGACGCTTCACCCTCGCGGCGTATACTCCTGTTAACTATCGTCAGGAGTATACAGGAGAAACGGTGTCCGACGCAAAACTCAAGGTCGGCGGCGGCCCCCCTCGACGCGCCACCTGCCGCCAAGCTGCGGCGCATGTTCGCGCCTCGGCCGAGGCGCTCCTCGCGAACCGGCCGCTCCGGGCGGTCTCGTCGCCCCCGACGCAGCCCGCCTCGGCGCTTGCCGAAGGGCGAGCTCGCGGCACTGGCCGCCGTCGGCCTCTCGGCCGAGCCCTGGCGGCGCGAGCAAGCGGACGACCCGCTTTCGCAGACCGTCGTCGATTACGTCGCCCTGATCGAGACCAGCCTGAGCACCGCGGACGTGGCGCGCATGCTGCAGGTCGACGTGAGCCGCGTCCGGCAGCGCCTGCGCGAGCGCTCTCTCTTCGGGGTGGAATACGAGGGCGAGTGGCGGCTTGCCCAAGTTCCCAGTTCGAGCGTCGCACGGTGCTCCCCGGTCTGGCAGCGGTCCTGGCTTCGCTGCCCGCCGAGTTGAACGCGCTCGAGGTCGCGGAGTGGTTCTTGACGCGAACCCCGATCTCGAGGCTGAAGGCCCGGGACCAGCCACTCAGTCCTCGCGAGTGGTTGCTCGGGGACTCCACCGGCCCCTCGTTGCCGAGCTCGCTCGTCACCTCTAGACGCGCGGGTGCCGAAGTTCCCGGACCCCGCCGGGGGTCGATGCGCTCCGCCGGGTCGCCCCCCGCGGTCAGGACGCTCGCGAAGGGCGTGAGCCTCGCCCGCGTCTACTTCACCGGCGGCGACCATCCGACGCGGTGGAACGAGTTCCGCCACTTACGGTCCGACCAACGCGCGATTCGATCATCATCTCCTCGGCGCACGCGGCGAGGCCGGCGCGCAGGACCGCTCGATTCTGTATTGCGCGGCGGGCCGCTGATACCTGCTTCGCGGAGGTCTTCCAGGAACCCGGCGGATCAACCGGACGCGGCGTGCACCTTGGCTCGCGGTTTTCGTTGCTCGCGCGCGAGCTCCAGCTGCTCGATCTGACAGGCTCGTATCCGACGCGTCTGGGCGCCTCTATGGCGATCAATACCGGCCATCGCGGCCGGGCGCGCGCATGGGCGAGGATCTTCTACGAGGCGTACCCGACCTTGCACGGCCTCTACTACCCGTCCTCCATGAACGGTAACGAGCCGGCCATCGCTCTCAACGACCGGCGCGAGCACGCGGGTATGCGTCCCGGACTATCCGGAGCTCAACCGGGCGCTCGCCGACGATGTGCTGCTCGACGTTCTGGCACGACGCGCCATCACCTCGGGCTACGGCCTCCTTTGAGCGGGCGGCGGCTTGGCCGCGCGGAACCGTTCGGCGACAAACCGGCAGAGAGCCCGGTGCGCGAGCCGCTCTCCGGGCGCGATCGCGGCACTCTGCCGCGCGATCATCGTTCCACGGCGCAGTGGGCGCCGAGGACGATGACGTTCGCGCAGACCATCGGGCGTTGGCTCCGCACCGACCGCGACCGATTCCGGACTCGCGGCGTGGCAGTGCGTCCGCTCGCTACGCGAGGATGTCGTCACGCGGGCGCCACGCGAAGGGCGAGCTCGGGCTTCGTCACGCTCGACGACCTCCTTGCGCCCCACGCGGCGCTCGTCGACCGGATCCGGGTTGCGTACGCGGCGCCGAGTGCAGCTTCGACATCCAGGTTGCGCCTCTGATCCGACGCTTCGCCGCGTTCGTGCATCTCTTGCCGGCGACGCGTGAGGGCCGCTTCGGGCCCCGGCGGGTGCCTGCATTGCG
>CAWBNB010000072.1:0-34591 GCA_963789885.1 uncultured beta proteobacterium
AACCGTGCCGCCATCGGTGACGATGGGACACATCTACCGCGGGATCATCCCGTTCGTGCTCCTCCAAGTCACGGGGCTCGTGCTCGTGATGGTGTTCCCGGAGGTCGCGCTCTGGCTGCCGCGGTCGGTCGGCTTCCTGAACTGATCGGGTCGAGGTACCCGCCGCGTCCGGGTCGCCAGCTTGTTCCGTTCACGCGGGTCGGCGGCGGTCAGGCGCTTCGCTTCGAGACACACTGCGCCTTCAAGATAACGGCTGCTATCACCCGAACGGAGTATGGCCAACCGATTTGCTTTGGCGAGATGATTTCAGGCGAGCCTTACGACCCTTCGGGCACTGCTCGGACCCCGGGGGGCAAGGGCACCTTCCAGGGAATCCTTGGACCCTCGAATCCATTGCGCCGATTCAGCGCGCGAGGCGGGCCGCGCCGAGTTTGGAAAGGGGAGATTTGCGATGGCTCATGGTTCCAGCTCGGGGTTCGAGATACTCGCTCCGCGGTCGAGGTTCTATGAAGGCTCGTACGGTCGGATATGCCCGGAGCTTCCGGCTTGGTCACCTGAAGGGTGTTCCTCCGACAGGGACATCGATCGATTTTTCCTGGATTTCGCGGCGCGCGAGATGGTCGAAGTGCCCAATGTGCCCCCGGGTGACCTCGCGCGCGCTGCCCCCCGACGCACTGCACCCGATCCGTATGACTCAACCATTCCGGCCGGCTATACGTACTTCGGGCAGTTCATCGACCACGACATTACTTTCGACCCGCTCTCGTCGTTGGCACGGCACGGGGATCCGAACGCGATTCACAACTTTCGCACCCCCCGGCTAGACCTGGACAGCGTGTATGGTCGCGGGCCGGACGACCAGCCGTATCTCTACGACCAGCGACACGGTTCCCCGCGGAGGATGCTATTTGGAAGCGCATCGCAGTCGAAGCTACGCGATCTGCCACGCAACAAGCAGGGACGCGCGTTGATTGGCGACGCGCGAAACGACGAGAACGCCATCGTCAGCCAGCTTCACCTTGCATTCCTCCTCGCTCACAACGAGCTGGTCGACCGGGCCCGGAAGGCGCACGAGCCCTTCGAAGCTGCGCGCCGTGCGCTTCGCTGGCTTTACCAGTACATCCTGTGGAACGACTTCCTCAAGCGGGTAACGGTCGGAGAAGTGCACAAACAAGCCCTCAAGTTCGTCGAGACGGCCGACGGGCGAGGAATGTGGGAGCTCGGCCTGAGAGACGTCTACAACTGGAAGAAGCAGCCGTTCATACCCGTGGAGTTCTCGGCAGCGGCTTACCGCTTCGGACATTCGATGGTGCGCAACGAATACCGGACGAACGAGTCGCGGCGCACCAGGCTTGAGTTCGCGCCGTTGTTCGACCGCCTCGGTCTGGGATCCCAACCCGACCTCGGCGGTTTTCGCCGGATCCACGACCGGAACGTTATCCAATGGGATTGGTTCCTGCCGATGACGTCCTCGGACGGGCAGTTGGGGTTCCCCCAAAAGGCCCGCAAGATCGATACGAAGCTCTCGAACTCGCTCGCATACATGCGCGCGGATCGAAAGAGCTCCAGTCCCTTGAACGTGCTCGCGTACCGCAACCTGAAGCGCGGATGGACGCTAGGGCTGCCGGCCGGCACCGCCGTGGCGCGGAGGTTCGGGCTCGCGCCGGTAGCGCTGGGACCAGGCGAACCCGATGCCCTATGGTTCTACATCCTTCGGGAGGCCGCGCCTCTAGGGGTTGTCACCGGCGGCAACAGGCTCGGTCCGCTCGGGTCCATGATCGTATGCGCTACCTTCGCGGGGCTGCTGAAGGGTGACCCGTCTTCGTACCTGAACGCCTGGCCCCGCTGGACACCAGACGAGGAACCGTTGCTCTGCAGGGACCGCGACAACATTGACGGCGATCCGGTGGCCGGGAACACCAACCGCCGCACGTGGACTCTTGCATCGATCATTCGGATCGCTGGCCTCCCCGTCGACATGACGGAGTTCCAAAGGCAGGAACGGGGTATCTTCAGCGACAGCTCGCTCCACGCGTAACGAGTCGCGGGGACGTTCGAGCTGACCGAGGGGCGCAGCACAAAACCACGCCGCGCTCTCACACTACCTTGATCATTGAAGCGCCCGGCCAGCTCGCGGCGAGTGACGCTCGGTGAGCCGACCGGGCATTGCCGGGCGCCGTCGGCGCTGATCTACATGCCGTAGCTCTCGTTAACCGCGTGGTAATACGCCGCGGACCAAGCCTGCATCTGCTTGTAGTGCGGCTCGTTCGGGTGCCGCCGGGGCATCGGGGGCAGGACGAGCGTATAGAAGGCGGGTGTCGGGACCGGGATGTCAAACTTGTTCGTCCTAGCGGTCTCAAGGTCGACAACAAGTATCGTGTCGCCGGCGATGTGTTCGATCTTATGCTCGGCGAGAAATTGGATCAGTCCCGCCTGGTCCATCCCGATCAGGCGATCTCTCAGTTCGCGCCCGCCGGGACCCCAGAGCTCCGTCATCAGGAACTCGAAATTCGTCTGGGCAACCGACCCTACTCGGTCGCTGTAGTCTACTTTCCTCGGAATCGCATCTGGCATTGCAGTTCTCCCCACACTAGTCACTTCGATTCGGTCCGGCACCTCGACGATACCGCCAGCGCCGTTCCACCTAACGCTTACCCCGTCGAGTCCGTGTTGCGGTCAACTCATCGGCACGGAGAGCGTCCGCCGCATCCTGACGGTTCCTTGCCCACGGCGTCGTGCGTTCACCCGGACCACCCTGCGTGACGCTGTTGACATACACGCTGGTCTTGACTGAGCAAGCGAATGCAGTTCATTCCACAGAGGGCGCTACGCGCTCCCGGCACGGCGGTTCAAGAGCATCATCCTCGCTCCCCACCGTCGCTCCGCCCCGACCTGCCTGGGCAGCGGAAACTTCGATCCCTGCCTCCCGCAGCCGCCGGTCGATCTCCTCGTCCGACAGCACCCGATCCATCACCGGCTGGCGCGCCAGCATCTCCGCTGTCTCGTACACGGTCCGGACGACCGTCGTCAGCTCCGCGCCGGTAAGCGACTCGAAGAACGCCAGCTGCTCGTACACGTGGCCGCTGTCGCTCCCGATCGTGCTGTGCACCTTGAGGAACCGGAACGCCCGGATTCCCGGCGGGCAGACCGCTTCGACTTTCCGGATGAACGCGCGATCGCGCTCGACGGCCATCCGCTCGAGGCAGTAGCTGAACCCGAAGAGGGCGATGGGTTCGTCCGACTCGACGCAGGCGCGAAACCGGTCGGCGAACGCGTTCGCGCTCGGCGGTTCGAGGAGCCGGACCACCTCCGCCGCCGGCATGCCGAGCGCCTCGAGATCGCGATAGGCAAGCTCGGCATGGCCCGATTCCTCGTCGGCCTTCTGGCGGGCGAACTCCGCAAGATCCGGTCGTCCCGATGCCTCCAGCCGCTCGGCGCCGCGGCGGAACAGCCCGGGCGTCTGCCCCGCGAAAACGTAGTTCCCCACCAGCCAGCGGATGTAGCGGGACAGCGTGTACGGCCCGGTCGAGGGTGCGTGTTCGGCCTGGGCAAACCCGGCAGAGACGGCACCCTCGATCAGGCTCGCAGCGAGGGTAGAGCGTTCGGCCGCCAACTTCGAGACCGGGAGCGGGATCAGCGCCGGGGAGCCGCTCGTGGCCTGCCAACAGCGGCCGTCCGGCATCGCGATCAGCAGCATCTGCGGGGAGACCTGAACGCACTGCGTTTGAAGCGAATCCGTCATCGCCTTCCTCTCAGCCCATCCCCCGGGGGATCCGCGGCCTGGCCATCCGCCCGGGCGCGCCAACCTAACTTGCGCTCCAGGGACCGCGGCGTCAAGCGCACGCTGCCGATGGCAGAAGTCTCACGAAGTCGGCCGCCGCGGGGAATCGGCCGTTCGGATTAGGGGCGCCCAGTCCCTTCCGCCTATGGGGTTCCGTGGTGCGCTCGCCGTCCGGTATGGCTTGTGATCACGCAAACCGCACGCGAGAATACGCCGCGATCCAACGGGTTGCTTCGGGCGCGCCGAAAGGCCGCGGCGAACGACGCCAAGCCCGCGCTGATCGGGGAACGGGGGACTGTAGGTTGCGTGACGTAGCGACATGGCTGCAGGGGCTCGGTCTCGGCAAGTACGCGAAAGCGTTCGAGGACCACGAGATCGACCTCGAGGCGCTCCCCTTTCTCACCGAGAAGATGCTCGAGCAGCTCGGGCTCCCGATCGGCCCGAGGGCGAAGCTGCTCGCTGCCATCGCCCGCCTGGCGCCGACGGCGCCCGGCGCGACCGGGTCGCCCGAAACCAAAACACCACCCGAGCCGGCCGTCCCGCTCCGGCACGCCGAACGCCGCCAGATCACCATCATGTTCTGCGACCTCGTCGACTCGACGAAGCTGTCGCGGGAGCTCGATCCCGAGGACTACAAGGCGGTGATGCAGGCCTACCAGTCGGCGTGCGGGCCGGTGATCGCGCGCCACGAGGGCCACGTGTCCCAGTATCGCGGCGACGGCATCGAGGTGTACTTCGGCTGGCCCGCAGCGCAGGAGGACGCGGCCGAGCGCGCCGTGCGGGCCGGCCTCGAGATCGTCGAAGCGGTAACGGCGCTACGCGGTCCGAAGACCCTCTCGGTCCGGGTCGGGATCAGCACCGGCATCGTGGTCATCAGCGAGGCAGGCAGCGGTGATCCGTCGATCCCCTCGGGCGCGGTCGGCGATACGCCCAACATCGCGGCGCGGCTCCAGGGGCTGGCGGGGCCCGGCTCCGTCATCATCGCCGAGGCGACCAGCCGGCTGATTTCGGCGCGTTTCGAGCAGGAGCCGCTCGGACCGCAGCAGCTCAAGGGCATCGCCGAGCCGATCCGCGCGTTCCGCGTCCGTGAGGTGAGGGAGGACTCGAGCCGCTTCCACGTGATGCACACCGCCGCGCTGACGCCGCTGGTCGGGCGGCAGACGGAGCTCGCGTTGCTGCAGCAGCGCTGGCGCGACGCGATGGAGGGAGAAGGGCAGGTCGTCTACATCTCGGGGGTGCCCGGCATCGGAAAGTCCCGGATCGTCCACGAGCTCGAGCAATGGATCGGGAGCGAGCCGCACTTCAGCCTGCGCTTCCAGTGCCTGCCCCACCACACGCAGAGCGCGCTCTTCCCGGTGATCCAGCAGATGCAGCGGCTCGGAAAGCTCTCGCCCGAGGACTCCGGCGAGGCGAAGCTCGCCAAGCTCCAGACGCTGCTCGCGCTGACCACCGACCGGGTCGACAAGGCGCTGCCGCTCATCGCGGAGCTGCTCTCGATCCCGACCGGATCGCGATACGCGCCGCTCGGGCTCACCCCGCTGCAGGTGAAGATCCAGACGCTGTTCGTGCTCGTCGACCTGTTGCTCGACCTGTCGACGCGCAGGCCGGTCTTCTGCCTCGTCGAGGACGCGCAATGGATCGACCCGTCGACGCAGGAGCTCCTCGACCTGCTGCTCGACCGGACTGCAAGGGCGCGCGTCCTCCTTGTGGTGACGCATCGACCCGAGAATCAGCGGCGCGCGGGCGTCCACAGCAACGTCAGCGCGCTGAACCTGTCGCGCCTTCGGCGGAGCGACGTGGCCGAGATGGCGCAGCTCGCGCTGCGCGAGCATGCCGCGTCGACCGCCCTGGTGCAACGGGTCATCGACGAGAGCGACTCGATCCCGCTGTTCGTCGAGGAGCTCGCGCGCGGCGTCGTCGAGTCGGCCGCGGTCGGCGAGCGCGGCGCGTACGGCGAGCCCGGGTCGCCGGCGGCGTCGTGGTCGGTCCCGGACTCGCTGCGCGACTCGCTCATGGCGCGCCTCGACCGGGCGCCACAGGCGCGGAGCGTGGCGCAGATGGCCGCCGTCGTGGGCCGCGAGTTCTCCTACGACATGCTCCTGCGCGTCTCGTCGCTGGGCCGTTCGGAGCTCGATTCCGCGCTCGCGCACCTGCAGCGCAGCGAGATCGTCCAGCAGATCGACGCCGATCCGTCCGCGCGCTACGCGTTCAAGCACGCGCTGCTGCGCGACACGGCGTACGAGTCGCTGCTGAAGTCGACCCGGCGGGAGATCCACGCGAGCGTCGCCGCGGCAATCGAGAAAGAGTTGCCGGAGATGGTCGCGGCGCAGCCGGAGCTGCTCGCCTATCACTACAGCCTCGCGGGGGATGCGGCGTCCGCAGTGCGCTTCTGGCTGCTGGGCGGGCAGCGCGCCCGGAGCCGGTCGGCCAACCTCGAAGCGGCGGGCCAGTTCCAGAAGGCCCTCGAGTACCTGGAGACGCTGCCGGAGACGCCGGAGCGCGGGCGCTCGGAGCTCGAGATCCAGCTCGCCCTCGGCCTGTGCTTCATCGCGCTGCGCGGCTACTCCGCGGATGACACGCGCGGCCCGTTCGAGCGCGCGTGCACCTTGAGCGCCCAGCTCGGCGAGCCGCAGAAGGAAATCCGCGCGCTCTTCGGCCTGTGGGGCCACTACTGGATGCGGGCGCAGCACGACCGGGCGATCGAGCTCGCGGAGACGCTGCTCGCCAGGGCCGATCTGCTCCGCGATCCCGTGGCGGTGATCGTGGGACATCGCGCGATCGGCAGCACGCTCTTCACGCGCGGAGAATTCGTCCGCGCGCGGGAGCACCTCGAGCGCGCGATCTCGCTGCCAGGGCAGGCGGACGGCCAGGGTCTGTCGCTCGCCTACGCGGTGGATCCGCGCATCGCCGCGCAGCTCCTGCTGGCCTGGGACCTGTGGATCCTCGGCTACCCACAGCAGGCGCTGGACACCGTCCAGCAAGCCCTCGCGCAGGCGATCCGGCGTTCCGACCCCTACACCGTCGCCTTCGCCTATTACGTGACATCCGCCGTGCAGCTGCTGCGCGGCGAACCGCGGGACTCCCTCGCACACGCCGACCGGAGCCTCGCGCTGTCGGGCGAGCACCGGATCAGGCTCTACGCGCTCTATTCCCGCTTCGGACGGGGTTGTGCGCTCGCGCAGATGGGGGAGGCGCAGCAGGCGCTGCCCGAGATCCGCGGCGGGATCGAGGAAGCGGCCCGCAGCCACCTGGGATACCTCCGCGGCTTCATGCTCGGATGGCTGGCGACCGTGCAGGCGGAGACGGGCGACCCGGAGAGCGCGCTGTGGACGCTCGACGAAGCGTTCCGGCACATCAACGACGTCGCAGGGCACGCCTGGGAGGCGGAGCTTCGCAGGTTGCGCGGGGATATCCTGCTCGCCGCCCGGCCCGACGCAGTCGGCGAAACGGAACGCAGCTACCGGGACGCGATCGCCCTCGCGCAACGCCAGAGCGCGCGCTCGCTCGAGCTGCGCGCGTCCACCGCGCTGGCACGGCTGCTGCGCAGCCAGGGTAAAGGCGCGGACGCGCTCCGGGCGCTCGCCCCGATCTACGACTGGTTCCGCGAAGGACTCGACACCGCGGATCTCCGCGAGGCGAAGGCGCTCCTCGATGAGCTGCGATAGCGCGAACGCGCCGGAGCGCGCGGCTACGCCGCGCCCGCGGCCTCGACCTTGACGTCGAACCGCCCGACCCGCTCGATCTCGGCGGTGATGATGTCGCCGGGCTGCACCGGCCCGACGCCCTCCGGCGTCCCCGAGAAGATCAGGTCCCCGGGATAGAGCGTGTACATGCTGGTCGCGTACTCGATCAGCTTGTGCACGTTGTAGACCATCCGCGCGGTCGTGCTGTCCTGCCGGGTCTCGCCGTTCACCTTGAGCGAGAGCCGCAGGTCGTTCGGGTCGGGCACTTCGTCCTTCGTCGTCAGCCACGGTCCGCAGACCGCATACGTGTCGACCGACTTCCGCCATGAGGGCATCTCCGGTCCGCGGATCGTCATGTCGAGCCCGATCGCATAGCCGGCGACGAAGTCGAGCGCGTTCTCGAGCGTCGCCTTGCGACACTCGCGCCCGATCACCACGGCGAGTTCGACCTCGTGATCGTTGCGCCGGTCCGGCATGCGCAGGCGGATCGGCTCACCCGGCCCGATCAGCGCGCTCGTCGCCTTCAGGAACAGCCCCCAGTCGGTGATGTGGTTGAGCTTGCGCCCGCCGCCGAGCTTCGGGTCGGCCTTCGCCTCGTCGATGTGCGCCTGGTAGTTGATCGGCGCGTTCATGATCTTGGTCGGGTTCGCGACCGGCGACCTGAGCTTGACGCCGGCGAGCTTGCGGCGCGGCGCACCCGGCTCGAGCGCGCGCACGCGCTCGAGCACGCGCCCGAGGTTCGCGATCAGCGGGTCACCCGGCGCGAGCGGCCAGCGCTGCTGCGGGATGACC
The DNA here is from genome assembly GCA_963789885.1 of uncultured beta proteobacterium. Lineage (GTDB taxonomy): Bacteria > Pseudomonadota > Gammaproteobacteria > Burkholderiales > SG8-39 > DATEDA01. Next base: position 8,257 of record CAWBNB010000072.1, read on the forward strand.
TCGAGCGCCGCGGTCACGTCCAGCACCTCCTCGCCTTTCACCAGGCCGAGGCGGTCGTCGTCGAAGCGGCAGATCCTCATGCGGGCTCCTCCAGCAGCACCGCGCCGTTCTCGACCTTCACCGGATAGACGCGGATGTCGACGGTGCACGGCGCGCCGACCGCCTTGCCGGTCGCGATCTGGAACAGTCCCTGGTGCAGCGGGCACTCGATCTTGTCGTCGTCGATGAAGCCGTCGGCGAGGCTCGCCTGCCCGTGGGTACAGGTGTCGTGGGTCGCGTAGATCGTGCCGCCGAGGTTGTACAGGCACACCGGCTCGTCGCCGAGGAACGTCCGGAACGTCCCGTCCTCGGGGACCTCGGCGACCTTCGCGACTTCCACCCATCGCGCCATGGCGATCAGCCCCCGCGCCCGCCGCGCTCGGCCCAGTACGCCGGCAGCTTCGTGCAGTCGGCCGCGCCGAAGCCGTCGCCCGCCGCGCGATCGAAGCATTCGAGCGCGCGCGACGCCACCGGCAGCGCGACGCCGAGCGACTGCCCCTCGTCGATCATCGTGCGCAGGTCCTTGCGCACGTTGTCGACGTCGACCGTCGGCGGGACGTTGCCGCCGGCGAGCTGCGTCGCGATCGAGGCGGCGCGGTTCTTGAGCATGTTCGGCGCGCCGGAGGTGTCGGCGAAGATGTCCATCACGCGCGCCGGATCGAGGCCGAGCGGCCGCGCAAGCGAGAGCGCCTCGCCGAGCGCCTGGTAATAGACGAGGAGCGGCAGGTTGATCGCGAGCTTCATGCTCGCCCCGGCGCCGACCGGGCCGACGTGCTCGATCCGGCGGCACATCTGCTCGAGGAGCGGTTTGGCCCGCGCGAAATCGGCGTCGGTCGCACCGACGAAGCCGAGCAGCTTGCCCTCCTTCGCCGGCCCGGTCGTCCCGCCGACCGGGCATTCGACCATCGCGGCGCCCTTCGCGCGGATCTTCCCGGCGAGCCCCTGCGCCGTCCCGGGTCGCACGGTGCTCATCTCGACGAAGAGCTTTCCCTTCACGTCCCCCGTCAGCAGCCCCGACGGCCCGCCGTAGGTCGCGTCGATTGCCGCGGCGTCGGTGAGGATCGTGATGATCGCCTCCGCTGCGGCCGCGAGCGCAGCGGGCGTCTCCGCGGCCTTCGCGCCCGCCGCGACGAGCGGCGCGAGCTTCGCCGGGGTGCGGTTCCAGACGGTGACCGCATGCCCCTGTCCGAGCAGACGCGTGGCGATGGCCGCGCCCATGCGGCCGGTTCCGGCGATTCCGACGTTCACGATGCGCCTCCTTTGGACCGACCGGCGAATGCTAGCTCACCCGCGCCGCGCGCGGCACCATTCGGCGCGGACATGGTGCCCATGCTTAAAAAGCATCGCCCGCCCGCGGCGCGCGGGTCTCACGGAGTGTGCGCTACACTCAGCGCCCCGCCGGACAGAACCACGCGAGAGATCGGCGAGGGAACGGCGGTGGAGGAGGATGCGATGGGCGAACCGCGGAGCGAGATCCGCGACGGGATGCGCATCGAGTGGGACGTCCCGATCGCGATGGACGACGGCCTCGTATTGCGCGCCGACGTCTTCCGGCCGGTCGCCGACGGGCGCCACCCGGTCATCCTCGCCTACGGCCCCTACGCCAAGGGGCTCGCGTTCCAGGACGGCTACCCGAGCGCGTGGCAGCGCATGGTCGCCGAGCACCCCGACGTCCCGCACGGCTCCTCGAACAACTACCAGAGCTGGGAGGTCGTCGACCCGGAGAAGTGGGTGCCCGACGGCTACGTCTGCGTACGCGTCGACTCGCGCGGCGCCGGCCGCTCGCCGGGCTACATCGACCACTTCTCGCCGCGCGAAACCAAGGACTTCTACGACTGCATCGAGTGGGCCGGCGTGCAGCCCTGGTCGAACGGCAAGATCGGGCTGAACGGAATCTCCTACTACGGCATCAACCAGTGGCATGTCGCCTCGCTGCAGCCGCCGCATCTCGCGGCGATGTGCGTCTGGGAAGGCGCGGCGGACTGGTACCGCGACATGACCCATCACGGCGGCATCCTCTCCACGTTCTGGGCGAACTGGTACGACATGCAGGTGAAGACCGTCCAGCACGGGCTCGGCGAGCGCGGGCCGCGGAGCCGCGTGACCGGCGATCTCGTCTGCGGCGACGAGACGCTGCCGGAGAAGCAGCTCTACGCCAATCGCTGCGACTTCGGCGACGAGATCCTCGCCCATCCGCTCGACGACGCCTATCACAAGGCGCGCTCGCCGGTGTGGGAGAAGATCACCGCACCGCTCCTCACCGCGGCGAACTGGGGCGGGCAGGGCCTGCATCCGCGCGGCAACTTCGAGGGCTTCGTCCGCGCGGCGTCGAAGGAGAAATGGCTCGAGGCGCACGGCATCGAGCACTGGACCCACTTCTACACCGACTACGGCCGCCTGCTGCAGAAGCGCTTCTTCGACTACTTCCTCAAGGGTGAGAAGAACGGCTGGGACCGGCAACCGCGCGTGCAGCTCCAGGTGCGCCGCCCCGAGCAGTTCGTCGAGCGGCACGAGGGCGAATGGCCGATCGCGCGCACGCAGTGGACGAAGTTCCATCTCGACCCGGCCGGCCAGGTGTTGGGCCGCGAGCCGGCGAAAGCGGCGGCGACCATCGCCTTCGACGCGCTCGGCGACGGCCTGACCTTCCTCTCGCCGCCGTTCGAGCGCGAGACCGAGATCACCGGCCCGCTCGCGGCGAGGCTCTCCGTCTCGTCGACGACGGACGACGCGGATCTCTTCCTCGTGTTCCGCGTGTTCACGCCGGACCTGCGCGAGATCACGTTCATGGGCGCGATCGATCCGCACACGCCGCTCGCCCAAGGATGGCTCCGGGCCTCGCACCGCAAGCTCGACCCGAAGCTCTCGACCGAGTACCGGCCGTACCACACCCACGATCAGGTCCAGCCGCTGACCCCCGGCGAGCCGGTCGCGCTCGACGTCGAGCTGTGGCCGACGTCGATCGTCGTGCCGGCCGGCCACCGGATCGCGCTCAGCGTGCGCGGCCGCGACTACGAATGGCAGAAGTCGACCGGCGCGCGCCTCTCGAACTTCAAGAACGAGCTGCGCGGCTGCGGGCCGTTCCTCCACGACGACCCGCGCGACCGGCCCGCTGCCGTCTTCGGCGGCCAGACCACGCTGCACGTCGGGCCCGACCGGCCGGCCTACGTGCTCGTGCCAATCGTTCCGCCCAAGTGAGGACCACCCCGATGAAGCTCTACGGTTTCTGGCGCTCGCTCGCGAGCTTCCGCGTCCGGATCGCGCTCAACCTGAAGGGGATCGCGTTCGACGAGACCGTGGTCGACCTCCTCGCCGGCCAGCAGTTCGCCGACGGCTATCGCAGCGTCAACCCGCAGGCGGTCGTCCCGGCGCTCCTCGACGGCGACGGGGCGCCGCTCTTCCAGTCGCTCGCGATCATCGAGTACCTCGACGAGACCCACCCCGAGCCGCCGCTCCTGCCGGCGAGTGCGCGCGAGCGCGCCCGCGTACGCGGCCTGGCGATGATCACCGCGTGCGACGTGCATCCACTGATCGTGCCGAGGGTCCGCAACTATCTCGGGAACGAGCTCAAGCTCGACGAGCCGACGAAGCTCAAGTGGATCCGGCACTGGTTCAACGAGGGCTCGCGCGCGATCGAGTCGCACCTCGCGGGCGAGAAGGAGACCGGGCGGTTCTGCCACGGCGACCGGGTCACCCTCGCCGACGTCTGCGTCGTCTCGCATGCGGTCGGCGCGAAGATCTTCGAGTGCGATCCGGCGCCGTTCCCCACCCTGCAGCGCATCGTCGACGATTGTCTCAAGCTCGACGCCTTCGCCCGCGCGCATCCGCTCAAGCAGCCGGGCGCATCCCAAAAGCACTGAGCAGGCAACACTTTTCGAGGAGGAAGAGACCATGACCATTAGCCGTAGGAAGTTTCTGCAAGGCCTCGGCGCTGGCGTCGCCGCGGCAAACGCGCCGTGGGCCGCCGCCCAGACCGAGCCGATCCGCGTCGGCCTCATGACCGTCAAGACCGGTCCGCTCGCCTCGGGCGGGCTCGACATGGAACGTGCGCTCGTCATGTATCTGCGCGAGCGCAACAACACGCTCGCGGGCCGGAAGGTGGCGCTGAGCGTGGCCGACACGGGCGGCGTGCCGGCGCAGGCTCGCACCAAGCTGCAGGAGCTCGTGGAGAAGGAACGCGTCCAGGTGCTGATCGGACCGCTCGATGCCGCGTCGGCGCTCGCTTCCGACGACTACATCCGGAGCCAGCAGCTGCCGACGATCTCGGTGGCGGCGGCCGAGGACATGACGCAGCGCAAGGCCAATCCCTGGTTCGTGCGGCCCACGTCGACCTCGTCGCAGTGCGCGCAGCCGCTCGCCGACTACTGCTACAAGACGCTCGGTTACCGGCGCATGGCGGTGATGGCGGACGACATCGCCTACGGCCACGAGATGTGCGCCGGCTTCCAGCGCGTATTCGAAGACGCGGGCGGCAAGGTCGTCCAGAAGATGTTCTCGCCCCTGACGGTACCCGACTACGCAACATATATCGCGCAGCTCAAGACGAACATCGACGGCCTGTTCATCGGCTTCGCGGGGTCGAACGGCTTCCGCTACCTGCGGCAATTCAACGAGTACGGCCTACGGGGCAAGGTCAACGTCGTCGGCGGGATGACCGCGCTCGACGAGGCGGTGTTGCGCAACATGGGTGACGAGGCGGTCGGCATCCTCACCGCCTGCTGGTACTCGGCCGAGCTGGACAACCCGGTGAATCGCAAGTTCGTGCCGGCGTTCCGCGCCGAGGCGAAGTACGACCCCGGCTTCTACGCCGCGGCGACCTATACCGACGCCGCGGTGCTGGAGGCAGCGCTGAATGCGGTGCAAGGCAAGATCGAGGACAAGAAGGCGTTCGTGGCCGCGCTCCACAAGGTGAACACCCTCGCGTGCCGCGGGCCGGTCAGGTTCGACGACTACGGCAACGTCGTCGGAAACGTGTACATCCGGCGGGTCGAGCGCAAGGAGGGGCGGCTGGTCAACTCGGTCGTCTACACCTATCCGAGTGTCAGCCAGTTCTGGACCTACGACCCGAAGGCGTTCCTAGCCAACCCGGTCTATTCGCGCGACTGGCCGCCGGCGAAGAACCTCGAGTCCTGACCGCCCGCCCGGCGCCACGCGGAGTCCGGACCGCACCGGCCCGGACTCCCGCTCGCGCCTGAGCGACACCTGCCACCGATGCAGTTCTGGGCCATCCAGACGCTGAACAGCCTCGCCCTCGGCGGGCTGCTGTTCCTGCTTTCATCGGGGTTCTCGCTGATCTTCGGGCTGATGCGGATCGCGAACCTGACCCACGGCGCGCTCTTCATGCTTGGCGCCTACCTCGGCGCGAGCATCCTCAAGGTCGTCCCCAACCTCTGGCTCTCGGCGCTCCTGGGCGGCCTCGTCGTTGCGGCGTTCGGCGGGCTCGTCGAGCGCTTCATCCTGCGGAAGCTCGCCGGCAACGTGCTCGGCCAGGTGCTGGTCACCCTCGGTATCGCATTCATGATCGCGGACTTCTGCCTGATCGTCTGGGGCGGCGACCCGATCCCGGTGCCGACCCCGGCGTACCTGCAGCAGCCGCTGCGCTTTGCCGGGCTCGCGTTCCCGACCTATCGGCTGGTGGTCATCGTGATCGCCGTCGCGGTGGCGATCGGCCTGTACCTCCTGATGGAGCGGACGCGCCTCGGCGCGATGATCCGCGCCGGCGTCGACGACATGCAGATGGCGCGTGCGGTCGGGATCCCGGTGTCGAGGCTCTTCACGACCGTGTTCTGCCTCGGCGCACTGCTCGCCGGCGCCGGCGGGATCATCGGCGGGCCGATGCTCTCGGCCTACCCCGGGCTCGACGCGGACATGCTGCCGCTCGCCCTGATCGTCGTCATCCTGGGCGGCGTGGGAAGCCTGGTTGGCGCGTTCGTCGGCAGCTTCATCATCGGCTTCGTCTACACGTTCGGCGTCGCGCTGCTGCCCGACCTCGCGTACGTGATCCTGTTCCTGCCGATGATCTTCGTCATCGCGTTCCGGCCGCGCGGGCTGTTCGGAAAGTTCGCGGCATGAGCCGCAACGCCTGGCTCGCTACGCTCGGCGTCGCGCTCGTCGTGCTGCCCTGGATCGCCGGCGAGTTCTACGTCAACCTCGCGAGCCAGGTGCTGATCGCGGCGATCTTCGCCGCGAGCATCAATCTGCTGCTCGGGTACGGCGGGTTGCCGACGCTGGGCCACGCATCCTACGTCGGCGTAGCCGCGTACGTGTCCGCGTGGCTGTACCTCAAGCTCGGCCTCGGGCACTGGCTCACTGCGCCAGTCGCGCTCGCCGCCACGACGCTCATGGCGTGTGTCTTCGGCCTGATCGCGCTCCGCGCCACCGGGCTCGGCTTCCTGATGCTGACGCTTGCGCTCTCCCAGGTGCTCTGGGGCACCGCCTACCGCTGGGTGTCGGTCACCGACGGCGACAACGGCCTGCGCGGCCTTACGCGGCCCGCGCCGTTCGGCATCAGCCTCGACGACTCGACCGCGTTTTACTACTTCGCGCTGATCGTGACCGCGCTTTCGATCTGGCTGATGGCGCGCTTCGTCGACTCGCCGTTCGGCGCCGCGCTGCGCGGGACGCGCGACCAGCCCCGGCGCATGGCGGCGCTCGGCCACAACGTCGCGAGCATCCGGTGGCTGACGTTCATCTACGCCGGCTTCTGGGGCGCCGTGTCGGGATTGCTCTTCGTCTACTACCACAAGATCCCGCGATTCCAGTACTGCGAACGTTGCGCGCGCGCGCATCGAGGGAATCGAGATCAACGGGCGCACGCCGGCCGGCCGCGGCGCGCTCGGCGTGGGCGCGACGTTTCCGCGCGGCGCGATCTCGACACCGGCGAGCGCCTCACCGATGTCGGCGCCGCGCGCGTCATGGTGGACTTCACGCAACCGGTCGCCGCGCTCGCGCCGCAGGGCGTGCTGTCGCTGCGCGCGCGCTGGACCAATGCGGTGCCGGAGGAACCCGAGCACCAGCGAAGAGGCGAGCGAGGCGCTCACCCGTCCCGCGTTCTGGACGGCGTCGCCGAGCCGAGCTCGTCATGACGATCGCGGCACGCGCGCCACGTTCGCGGTGCGCAACCTCTTCAACCTCCGCTACCGCGAGCCGCTCAGCTTCATCGAGGAGCCCGGCCGCACCTTCGCCTTCTCGCTGCACGCGCGACTTCATGCTGCCGCTGCCCGGCCGCTCGGAGATGCCCATCCCATGAGGCACCCTGGCCTGACGCTGCTGCTCACCTGCCTGTTCATGGCGGATCCCGCGTTCGCCCGGAGGGCGCGAACCCGTACCGCGCCGGTGGGCGATCCGATGGGCGCCGCCCGTGCCGCCGCGAAGGCCGCGCCGGCGCCGTGGAGCCCGGCCGCCTCGCGTGCCGCGCGCGCGCTGCGCGCCGGCGCCGGCGGCGCGCAGTTGCTGGCCGTGCCCGCTCCGCTCGCGAGCGGAGCGGTGGCGATCGACTCGACCTGGTACGACCTGCAGGACATGGGCTCGCTCGGCACGCGCATCGTGGTGGGCGCCGACGGCACGCGTGCACGTCACGTGGCAGGACGACTTCTGCGAGCTGGGCGGCGGCTGCCCGCCGAATCTCGACGCGCCGCAGCCGTATCCCAATCGCGCCATGGGCTACGCGCTGCGCGACGCGTTCGGCACGTGGAGCAACCTCGGCAAGGTGCAGGACCCGCCGCTGCGCAACTGCTGCGTGACCGACCCGCGGGCGGCTTCGGCGCGATCGCGGTGACCGCCGTCGGTCGCGCCGCGGTCTCGCAGCACCTGAACGAGGACGGCTGCGATCTGCGCGGCGACTTCTACCTCGAGGATGCCGCGGGCGAGCACGGCGTGGAACGGCTATCTCACGCCGATCGTCTCGCCCAGCTACCTGTTCCCGCAGGTGACGGCCAACCCGAACGGCTCGTTCACGGTGATGGGCGAGATCCCGAAGGGCGGCGAGTACGACGAGACCGACGCAGTTCCGCGTCAGCTACCTGGCCGCCTCGGGCACGCGCTTCGCGTGCCCGGTCGGCTGGCAGTGCGGCACCTGGACCTCGATCGCGCCGCCGCGCTGTTCCGCGACGGCAAGCCGGCGTTCCCCTCGATCGCGGCCTCGAGCAACGGCCGCGTCGGCGTCGCGGTCGGCGACTTCGGCGGCAACGTCTACCTGATCGAGTCGAGCAACGGCAGCTTCGCGCCCGGCACCATCGTGACGCGCAAGCTCACCAACTACACCGACGCCACGGTCAGAAGACCGACTCGACCTCGACCGAGTACCGGCCCTACGTGCACTGCCACGTCGCCTACAACGACACCACGCCCAACGTGGTGTGGAGCGAACTGCAGGCGCGCAAGAGCGGCGCGAGCGTCGTCGTACGCCGACTGTCGCAGCCGCATCATGCACTGGGATCCGATCCGCGGGATCGAGGTGGTGAAGCAGGTGCGCGGCGGGCGAGGCCGACCACTTCGACAACCTCGACAACGGGCTCTGAACGGGCCCGCTCGCCGGGCTTCAACACGCTGAGCGTGGACTGGCCGCAGGTCGGCTTCTCCGCCGACGGCTCCGAGACCTACGTCGCGTGGCTGCGCTTCGTCGACGCCGAGGTCGACCCGACCGCGGACGCGGGGCTGCCCGGCATCGTCACCGGCATGGGCTTCGGCGACATCGCGGCGAGCCTGACGCGCGCCGGCCAGCCGTGGTCCGCGCCGCAGAACCTCACCAACACGCCGCAGACCGACGAGCGCTTCTTCTCGCTCGCGGCGCGCAATCCGCTGCGGCCGGGTGCACCTCGTGTATCCAGTCCTCGGCGACCAACCAGGCGGGGGTCGCCGATCATCGGCGATCGCGGCACCGCGCCCGGCAATCTGCTGCGCCGGATCGCCTACCTGGAGCGGCCGCATGACCGGCAGCGCTGGTGAGCGTGGGAGCGGCGCGTGGCGCGCTCGTCGCGACTTCGCTGATCGCGTCACCCAATCCTGCGCCATGGACGCGTCACCTTTTCGCTGCGCGGCGCGGCGCCCGACCTGCACGACGTCGTTGACGTGTATTCCGTGTCGGGTCGCCGTGTCGCGCGGCTGTCGTCCGCCGACGGCCGCTTCGAATGGAACGGCCGCGATGCGTCCGGCCGCGAGGCGCCGGCCGGCGTCTACTTCGCACGTCTCGCGTCGGCGCCGCGGCGAGCGGCATTCGTTTCGTACGGATTCCCTAGTTCACCTGCTCGCGCGGACGGGGAACGTCGCTCCCGGCTCGCGCGCATGAGCTCGAGCGACGTCCACAGGAGATAGGCTATGAAGACTGCGAAGACTCTGCCTCTCGCTCTGCTGCTGCCCTGCGTCTTCGCGCCGCCGCGCCGCCGCCGACAGCGTGGTGCGGCAGGAACGCGTCCCCGGCGGCGCGCTCGAACTGATCTGGCTGCCGGGCTTCAACACGCCGCGCGATCTGCAGCCGCGGCTGCTGGACTCGACCGACCCGGCGTACGCCAATCCCTCGGGCGATCACACCGTGGGCGTGGCGATCAACGCGCCGCAGGACAGCGGCGGCATCGTGCTGACCTGCACCGATCCCGGCGGCCTCTCGAACTACACCTGGGAAGGCTGGTTCTTCACCGGCGACGGCAACACGCGCCGCGGCCTGGTGCTGCGCGCCGATCCCGGCAACAGCTTCACCGTCGTGCTACCAGTTCGTCATCCAGTCGGGACTGTTCCAGATCAACTTCCGCAAGCTGAACAACCAGACGCCGACCACCCTCGGCACCTGGTTCGCGAACACGCTGCCCAACGGCGTGCCGCCGGTGAACACCTGGCACACATGAAGGTGATCGCCCAGGGCTCGACGTTCCGCTGCTTCTTCGACGACTTCGAGCTCACGACGACGCCGATCGTGGACAGCGAGCTCGACGAGCGGCTGGGTCGGCGTCTACAACTTCCGCTTCGACCTGGGCGGCGTGCCGGTCTACTTCGACGACCTCACGCTGTCGGGCGACCTCGCGACCCCCACCCATGCGCGGACCTGGGGCGACATCAAGGCGCTGTACCGCGTAGCCGGTCTCACGCGCAGCACGACGCGGCCATCCTCCCGGTCGGGAGGGTGGCCGTGCGCGTCAGTCCGCGTGCTTGCGATGCGAGGCGAGCTGCAGCGCCCAGGCCAGCAGCACCAGCGGCTCGAGGTCGGGGAGACGTTCGGCCGCGCGTCTCGAACTCCACGCTGCCGCGATGGCGCAGGATATCCCACACCGGCCGCACGCGCAGCACCGGTAAACGATTCGTCGGTGCGCACCTCGTGAATGCGCGAGAAGAAGCCGGCGCGCCGCCACAGCAGGGGGACCGCCCCGGTTCGCAGGATCGTGCCGCGGCCGATCCAGCCCGGTTGTAGATCACGGCCGGTTGCTCCGCATCGCCGTGTCGCACCGCGATTCGCCCGATCCAGTTGCGCCCGAGCTTCCACGTGCCGCGCGGGGTGGTGGCGGTCATCGCCATCCCGTACCAGTGATCGCGGCGCAGCGTTGCCAGCGATTCGGTCCCGGCGCGCAGGATCCACTCGGAGGTCATGAGCTTCGGCTGCTCCCAGACCAGCGGACCGCGGCTCGCCCAGTCGCAGAGATCGGCCGCCTCGGGTCGGGGCGCGGTGATCGACGGCGCGTGATTCATGATCTCGGGTGACCTCATGGATTGTCCTTGCGACGTGCGCGGGCGGCCGCCGCGTCCCTGGGCAGCCGCCCGGCCTCGGCGAGCGCCTGCCGCAGCAGGAACTCGATCTGTCCGTTCAGCGTGCGCAGGTCGTCCGCCGCCCAGCGCTGGAGCGCTTCGAGCGTCGCGGATCCAACCGCAGCAGGAAGGGTTTGCGCTCCGCCATGACCAGCCCCTTCTAGTGGTACAGCGTCCCGGTGTTCACGACCGGCTGGGTGTGCGGATCGCTGCACAGCACCACCAGCAGGTTGCTGACCATCGCGGCCTTGCGCTCCTCGTCGAGCTGGACGACGTCCTTGCTTGCGCCAGCTCGGTCGAGCGCCATCTCGACCATGCCGACCGCACCCTCGACGATCTCTGGCGCGCCGCGACGATCGCGCTGGCCTGCTGGCGCTGCAGCATCGCGCTCGCGATCTCGGGCGCGTAGGCCAGATGGCTGATGCGCGCCTCGATCACCTCGACGCCGGCCTTGGCCAGGCGCTCCTGGATCTCGACCTTGAGCGGGCTCGGCGACCTCGTCGGTGTGGCTGCGCAGCGAGAACGCGCCCTCGACGTGCGAGTCGTAGGCGTACGAGGTCGCCAGGTTGCGCAGCGCCGACTTCGGTCTGCACCGTGACGAAGTTCTCGTAGTTGTCGACCTCGAAGACCGCCTCGGCCGTGTCGACCACGCGCCACACCACGACCGCGCGCGATCTCGATCGGGTTGCCGTCGTGATCGTTCACCTTGAGCTTGGCGCTCTCGAAGTTGCGGATCCGCAGCGACACCTTGCGCCGGTGCTGAACGGATTCACCCACCAGAAGCCCTGCTCCTTGAGCGTGCCGATGTAGGTGCCGAACAGCTGCACCACCTGCGACTCGTTCGGGATTGACGACCGTCAGTCCGGCGAAGCCCGATGAGACGCCGCGACAATGACAAGCATCGACGACGACGATCAGCAACGGGCACCGGCACCGAGCTCGCGAAGTGGACGACCCCGGCGACCGCGAGCAGCAGGACGCAGGATCAGCAGGAACATCATGAAGAAACCGGGCAGTGCGGATACACGTCTTTCCTGAATCATGATCTCCTCCTTTCGGAGTGACATCAATATGATATCACTCTGATGTCACCCGTCAAGGGGGGATTCAGGGATTTCCGGGCGAGTAGCCCCGGATCCGGGCCCGGATCTCCCGCTCGAACGCGCGGCCACCGGGCGATCAGCGGCTCGGGCGGGGAGAACTCGCAGTCCGCGTATTCGAAGCCCGGCGCGCAGGTTGTGCCCATCAGGCGCCACGCGGCCCCCGGGGACCAGCCGCGCGCCCTGCCAGGTGCCGCCGGGGACCACCAGCTGGGGGCGCTCGCCGGCCTCGAGGTCGGTGCCGAGCCGCTGCAGCTCGCCGCTGCCGTCGGGGCGCAGCACCAGCACGTCCACCGGATCCCCCAGGTAGAAGTGGAACAGCTCGTCGCCCGGCAGGCGATGCATGATCGAGCAGGTGCGCGGGGTCAGCAGGTAGTAGATCGCGGTGCCGAGCGCGCGCCCCTGCTCGGTGCGCGCGCTCGAGCGCCACGTCTCGAGGAAGTGGCCGCCCTCGGGTTCGAGCGGTGTCAGGCCCAGCAACTCGATCAGCTGCTGTGCGTCGAGCACGCGCGTCTCCGGGTTTGGGCCAACGGCGAGCGGCCCGGGCTGCTGGCCCAGGCCGCTCGCGCTGTCGCGCCTCTCGACGCGCGGCCGCATCGCCGCCGCGGGCTGTGCGGCTGCCGCTCTGCTGCGCCTGCCGCGGCTGAAACTCGGGCGCGTTGCCGGCGAAGTCCCACATGTTCGGCACCTCGCGGCCCATCGCGCGCAGATAGGTGTAGAGCTGGCCGCGATGGTGCAGGAACTCGTCCTGGATGACCACGCTGAGCCGACGAAGCCCGGGAACGTCATGTCCCACGGCGTCTCCACCATCGCCACCAGCTGGGCGTCGGTCGTGGCCTGCACCGCGCGATCGGCCGCGTTCCAGCAATCGCGGCAGTAGGCGAGCAGCTCCTGCTTGTTCGAGATCGCGGGGCAGCGACGAAATGTCGTCGGTGTCGGCGATCGTGCCGCTCACCACGCCCTCGGCCGAGTTCTTCATGCACCAGGTACATGTGCGCGACCAGCTCCTTCGGCGTGCGCATCTTGGGAATCGGATGGCTGTCGAGCTTGTCCTCGGGCAGCGCTTCGACGCATCGCATGGTGATCCCGTTCAACTGGCGAACGTGATCCCACATCGCGTTCAACGTCGTCTTGTTCATGGCGTGGTCGCTCCGGGGCGAAGGGTGACGGGATGTCCTCGGCCGGCGCTGACCGCAGTTTCGGCCGAACGGGCCGGTCCGCGCAACTCCATAGCGGTTCTGTTCCGCGATTCCGGCGAGCCCGCGCCTCGTCCGCATTCCCTGCGAACGGCCGGCCCGGTCCGCACTCGGCCCGCGCGGGGCCGGCGGCCGGCGCCTTACGCCCGAATGCGTTGCGCGGCAGCCGATTGGCGTCGCCGGCCCGGGGCGCGGCCGGTGCTGGCACGACGACGTGATATGTCACTCCCGCGTGCAACGCAGCGCGGCGCCTCGGCGCCGCACCCCTCAAGGCAGCGCCGAAACGGAGGCTAGGACCATGCGGAACGGACGGAAGACCCGGTTGGCGGCGATGATGATCGCTGCGGCAGTGATCGCGATGGCGGGCATGGCGAATGCGGCGCCCCGGCGGATGGACACCGGCGATCCCGGCGCCTCTCGGCTTCCTGCGGGCAAGGCGCGTTACGAGTCGCTGGTCGTCCGGCGCGCGGGCACCGACGCGGCGCGGCGGGCGTTCATCGATGCGGCGCGGGCGCGGCTGATTCTGCTCCGGATCAACCTGCGCAGCCTCTGCACTGCGCTCGCCCCGCGACTCTCTGGCCCCGACGCGGGCCGTCACGCGAAGCGCAACGCCCGGATCCGGGACATCGGATCCGGGCGGTTCGTTTGTGCCGGAGCTTCTAGCGGCGGCGGCGCGCGCGCTTCGCGGCTCTTCGCCGCGGGACGAGCGCGCGCCGTTCGCGCGGCGCCGCGCTTCGCGGCACCTTGCCGTCCGCCGCGTCGCCGCGGCGCGCCGCGTCGACCAGCGCCTGCGGCACCCGCACCTCCATCGCGAGCAGCGCGTGCGAGAGCGTCTTGCCCTGGGCGTCGAGCCGCAGCGACACCGTGCCGCCGCCGCCCAGCGACTCGTGGAGCAGGAAGTTGAGCGCCCACAGGTTCGGCACCTCGTGGCGCTCGACGCGGCCCAGGCAGATGCCCTTGAAGCGGCGCTTCACCAGCGCCGCGGTGAGCGTGCGCCGAGCCACGGGTAGATCTCCGGCGCGCGCGCGATCACGCCGATGTTGCAGGTGTCGCCCTTGTCGCCGCTGCGCGCGTGCGCGAGCGCCGACGAGCGGCACGCGCACGACGCTTCGCGCGCGCCCTTCGCCCTGGGCCACGTCGCGCGCGGCAGCGGCGCGGGCTTCGCGACGGGCAGGATCGGCGTCGGCCACTCGAGCGCGCGCTCGCCGTCGCGCGTGACGAGCGCGCGGCTTCACGCGATCGCGCGGCACCAGCGCCGGCCAGTAGGCCACGACTTCCTGCGCCTGCGGGCGGCCGCCGGTGACCGCGACGCCCGGGCGGCCCGGAGAGGATCACCGCCGGCACCATCTTCGAGAACGCTCGATCTTCGCCGTGTCGGCGTCGCGCACCGAGAGCCGCAGCAGCACCTCGGGCGGATCGACCGGCGGCGCGAGCGGCCCCCAGCAGGCCGAGTGACCGACCAGCTCGGTGTGGCGCGCGGCGAACGCGAGCGCCGAGCCGCTTCCAGAACAGCGTCGGCGAACGCGCGCGCCTTCTCGGCCGCGTCGGGCGCCGAGATGATGAGCGTGCCGCTCGCCTTCCAGCCGTCGAAGTAGGAGGCGCTGACCTTGAGGCTGGCGCGGCGCGGGCCGGCCCTCACGCCCCACACGCGCACGCGGTCGCGCCCGGCCTGCTCGAGCCGGATGGTGCGCGAAGTCGGCGACCACGTCGGGCGTGATGTAGCCGCGCGGGTCGCCCATCTCGTAGACCAGCTGCTCCTTCACCGTGCGCACCGTGACCGCGCCGCCGGTGCCGGCGTGCTTGGTGACGACGAACGAGCCGTCGGGCGAGCACCTCGATCACCGGGTAGCCGATCGTCTCGAAGCGCGTGATCGCGCCGCCAGTCGGTGAAGTTGCCGCCGGTGCTCTGCGCGCCGCACTCGACGATGTGGCCCGGCGACGATGCCGGCGCGCGAGCCGGTCCCAGTCGTCGGCCGCCCAGCCGAACGCGTGGATCATCGGCGCCAGCGTGATGCCGGTGTCGGTGCAGCGCCCGGTCACCACGATCTGCGCGCCGCTCGCGCAGCGCCTCGACCACCGGCCAGGCGCCGTAGTAGGCGTTGGCCGACGAGACGCGGTCGCGGATCGCGGCGAACGCGGCGCCGTCGTCCATGTTGTCGAGCGTGACGCCGCGCGGCGTTCAGCTCGCCGAGCCGCTCCATCAGGTCGTCGCCGACCACCGCCGCGACCTCGAGCGGCTGGCCGTGCGAGCTGCGCCATCTCGAGCAGCGCGCCGCGGCAGGCGAGCGGGTTCACGCCGCCGGCGTTCGTGATCACGCGCGATGCCGCGCTCGACCAGCAGCGGCAGCGTCTCGCTCGACCTGGGCGATGAAGTCGCGCGCGTAGCCGGCGCGCGGGTCGCGCGCGCGCTGCTTCTGCATGATCGACATCGTG
This sequence comes from uncultured beta proteobacterium, assembly GCA_963789885.1. Lineage (GTDB taxonomy): Bacteria > Pseudomonadota > Gammaproteobacteria > Burkholderiales > SG8-39 > DATEDA01. Next base: position 23,753 of record CAWBNB010000072.1, read on the forward strand.
ATCTCGGCCAGGAAGTCGAGCGTCACGTAGTCCACCGGGCCCGAGCTCGACCTGGCGCTGGAACTGCGCGAGGTCGTCGCCCCAGTAGCCGCCGGCGTTGGCGATGCGGATCATGTCGGGCATGGCGCGGGAAGGTAGCACAGCGCCGCGTGCATCGCGGGCGCCGCGTGCGCTACTCGACGAGGCCGGCCGCGAAGCGGGCGAAGCGCTCGCGCCATGCCAGCGACAGCTCGGGCAGCGTGGCCAGCACCCGTACGCGCCGCGGGATCGCTGGCGGCCGCCATGCGCAGGCGAAACACGCGCAGCACGTCCCACTCCGGGCCGGGGGCGCTCGAGCAGCGTCACCGCGTCGCCCCGTCCCGACGCTGCCTTCGTCGAGCACGCGCAGGTACCAGCCGGTGCGGCCCGTCTGAACGGCGCGATCCAGCAGGTCGGCGCGCTGCCAGCGCTTCGCGATCGCGAAGCACGGCCCGCGTGGCTGCGAGACCTGGAGCCGCGCTTCGCCGATCGAGAACACGTCGCCGATGCACACGGTGGACTCGTGCAGCCCGTCGATCACCAGGTTCTCGCCGAAACCGCCCGGGCCCATCTCCGGCAGCTCGAGCTCGTGGCGCCAGCGCGGGTAGTGACCGGCCGAGTACGCCAGCACCGCCATCTGCGGGCCGCCGTGCACCTCCTTGTCGGCCTGCTCGTCCCCTTCGAGCCCGAGCCGCGTGACCCGCACCCGGCCCGCGACTTCGCTCTTGAGGTAGGCGCTGGTGCCACTCGGCCGGTCAGGCGGTCGGTGGAGCCGGGGATGCCCATCGCGCGGACGTGCCCGGTGCGGACCGAGACCAGCGTGGCGGTGTCCGACATGACGCGATCCTCCGGGGTGCGGCGAGTGCGAGGGCGGAAGGATAGCGGTCGCGCGCGGGCAAAAGAATACACCGGGCGCCGATCCCTCGGACACCCGGTGTACAACCATCGCGATGTTCCGCGATGCGCCATGCGTCCCCACACGCATGGACGATGCGGGAGGCGTCCCTGCCTCCGGTCTGCTCAGTGTCGCCGGCCCATCCGCAGCAGATGAGTCGTGCAGGCTGCAGCGCAAGATGCTGAGATCAGGATGCAGAGTCCGCCACGGCGGGCTCGGCGACAGCGGGCCGCTTCGGCCGGGAACCCGGCGCGAAACAGACCCGTTCTCGATTGTGCGGGAGCGACTAGCGTCGCTGATGCCCCGCATCACGATGTCCACGATCTGGTCGAGGCGCGCTTCATGAGGGTCCTGGTGCGCGCTGAGATTGAGGAGGTGCAGGTTCTCGCCATGGCTGATGTGCCAGTGCTGGCACAGGGCCAGAATCGAGAGCACCACTCCTTCGGCATCGACATCCGGGCGAATCTCGCCCTTGTCCTTGAGGCGCTGGACGAACTTCACGGCGGACTGCTTGGCAGTCCAGATCGCGTTCGCAGGCTGCGGGGACTCCACCCAGCCCAGCGACGCGTACCACCATGCCGTCATCCGGGCGAGCCGCGGTCGTGACTGCAGCAGACCGAAGTAGCTGCGAATGACGTGCTCGAACAACTCGAGCGATGGATCGGTGTGCTGCATGAGCTGCAGCATCTGCTGCGCGAACGGTTCGAAGGCCTGGCTCATCGCCGCCTCGAACAGCGCGCGCTTGGAATCGAAGTAGTGGTAGAGCAGCCCGCCCGGCACTCCGGCCCGTTCGGCGATCAGGGCGACCCGGGCTCCGGCGAAGCCCGACTCCGAGAACACCTCGGCCGCCGCCGTCAGGATGGCGAGCCGGGTGCGCTCCGCGTCGCGGGGCTTCAACTGGGGGTGCTGGTCGTCATGTTCATGGCGACGGGTTAGATTGAGTGAGTGTTCAGTAGATTCGTCCCGTGACGGTCAATGATCCTCGCAAGTGCCCTGGATCGGGGGTCGGTCCGTTGTGGCACTTGGGGTTGGGGGCCTACGCCCGACTCGAACCCGGCGCCCCGGCGCGATCGCCCAGGCCGTCGGAATCGTTGCCGCACCCCCGGCCGCGTGCTAGTTTGCCTCTGTCTCTCAACGCGTTAGCGCCCTTCCGAGCCCGGATCCGGGCCGGGGGTGGCCTTGCCGAGCCGACGCCGCGCTCGTGCGGCCCGTTTCAGATCCCGAGGTGCCCATGTCCGCCACCCGCACGCCTCACGCTCGCCGACGTCGCGGTGCCGCGCCCGGCGCGCTCCACAACGTCGCTGCTCATCGTGGGAGCGAGCTTCGTCACCGCGCTCGCCGCGCAGATCGCGATCCCGGTGCCCTGGTCGCCGGTGCCGATCACCGGCCAGACGTTCGCCGTGCTGCTCAGCGGGCGCGGTGCTCGGCGCGCGCCGCGCGTTCGCTCGCGCAGCTGCTCTACCTCGCCGAGGGCGCGATCGGCCTGCCGGTGTTCGCGGGCGGCGCGGCCGGCCTCGCTGAAGCTTCGTCGGGCCGACCGGCGGCTACCTGGTGGCGTTCCCGTTCGCGGCCGCGGTCACCGGCGTGCTCGCCGAGCGCGGCTGGGATCGCCGCTTCGTCACGCATGCTCGCCGCGATGCTGCTCGGCAGCGTCGTGATCTTCGCGTGCGGGCTCGCGCGGCTGTCGCGCTTCGTGCCGGGCGACGCGCTGCTGCGCGCAGGGACTGCTGCCGTTCGTTCCCGGCGACCTCATCAAGTCGTCGCTCGCCGCGCTCGCGTTCCCGTCGCGTGGCGCTGGGCGCGCGCGCGACGCGCGGAGCGGCGTCGGCGCCACGGAGCGCGAACGCGATGACCGATCACGACCATCGCCGTGCTCGGCGCCGGCATCATGGGCCGCGGCATCGCCTACGCGTCGGCGCTCGGCGGCTACACGCACGCTGCTGCAGGACACGAGCGACGACGCGCTCGAACAAGGGCGTCGGCCGAGATCTACGCCACGCTCGAGAAGGGCGTCGTCACGGGCAAGGTGGCGCGACGGACGCCGCGGCCGCGCGCGACAAGCGGCTGCGCACCGCGCGCTCGCTCGAGGACGCCGCGCGCGACGCCGACCTCGTGATCGAGGCGGTGCCCGAGAGCATCGAGCTCAAGGTCGAGCTGTTCGCCGAAGCTCGACCGGATCGCGCCGCAGCACGCGATGCTCGCCACCAACACCTCGTCGCTGTCGATCACCGAGATGGCGGCCGCCACCGAGCGCCCGCGCGCAGGTGGTGGGCATGCACTTCTTCAATCCCGTCCATCGCATGAAGCTGCTCGAGGTGGTGCGCGCGCTCGAGACGAGCGACGCCACGATCGCCGCCGCGTGCGCGGTCGGCGAGCGGATGGGCAAGGAGTGCGTGGTGGTGCGCGAGTCGCCGGGCTTCGTGACCAGCCGCATCAACGCCATGATCGGCAACGAGGCGTTCTACATGCTGCAGGAGGGCGTCGCGAGCGCCGCGCGACATCGACAAGGCGCTGAAGCTCGGGCTCAACCACCCGATGGGCCCGTTCGAGCTGGTCGACCTGGTCGGGCTCGACACGCGGCTCTCGATCCTGCGCTTCCTGCACCGCACGCTGGGCGAGAAGTTCCGCCCCTGCCCGCTGATCGAGCAGTACGTCGCCGCCGGCCGGCTCGGCCGCAAGAGCGGGCGCGGCGTGTACGACTATCCGACGCCGGCGGCGGCGAAGGAGACGAAGCCCGCGGGGGTGCGGTGAAGAAGGCGGCGTGACGGGCGGCGAAGCCGAAGGCGCGGCGCAAGGCCGCGGCGAAGAAGCGCGTGGTGAAGCGCGCGCGCGCGAAGCAGGTGGTGAAGCGCGCGGTGCGGCGCAAGGCGTGGCCAAGCGTGCGGTGAAGCGACCGCGGCGAAGCGCGCGGCGAAGCGGCCGTCCGAAGCGTGCGCGGACGCGAGGCGCGAAGCGCCCGTCGCTCGCCGCTGGTGAAGCGGCCGAAGGCCGCCGAAGCCGAAGCCGTGCGCGACCCGCGCGCGGTCGAGGCAAGCCGCCCGAGCCGTTCGCCGCCGCCAAGGCCGGCGCCTCCGCGAAGGATCTCGCGTTGTTCGAGTTCGTGCGCGCGCGGGTCGCGGTGCACGCCGCGGTGCAGGGCATGGCGCCCGCGTCGGCCGAAGTGCCGAGCGCGCCCGGCAAGTGGACGATCCGCCAGACGCTTCTGCACCTCGCCTACTGGGATCACGAGATGTGGCGCGCCGTGGAAGAGGCGTTCCAACACAACCGCCGCCCCCACACGTCGCACGAGGAGATCGAGCGCATCAACCCCGATGCGATCGCCGCGCTCGCGCACCTCGACTGGGAATCGGCGAAGCGCCTGCTGCAGGCACATCGCGAGCGCTGCTCGAGGCGCTGCAGAGCATCCCCGAGGAGCCCGCTGAGATGTGGTCACGCGATCACGCGGTGGGCTGGATCGTCCACACTGCTGACCGCGCACGACCGCCACCACGCCGAAGCGCTGCGCGAGGCGCGGGCACGGCGCGAGCACGAGTAGGGCGTGCGCGCGGTCAGCTTCGAGCGCGTTCTTCGCGCGTGTTCGGTGCGGCTGCACTAGGTGGCTGCCACCAGGTGACGGCCCCGGCGGCCCGCCCCGTACCAATCGAGACCACTGCTCGGAGCGGCAGCCGACGTGCTCCCCAGTTGGTCTCGCAACGACGAATCGATTGTCTTTCATCGTCGTTTTGCAAGCACGCTTGGGCCTGCCGGGATCTACATGATGGATCGGGACGGAAGAGCCGTGCGACTGATTTGCCCTGGATCGTTTGCCGGCCCTACTCGCCCGAGGCTTTCACCCGACGGGAGCACGATCATCTCCGAGTTCGGGAGTCTGTTGGTGCTGGTTGATGTGAAGACGGGGGCAAGGACTCAGCCGATCTACACGGACAACGGCGCCAATTTCGGCGACTGGTCCCCGGACGGCAAACGGATTGTCTACGCACGAGCCGGGAGAGACTACCTGGAGCCGCCCGACTCAGCGGGGCTCCACATCCTGAATCTCGAGACCGGCGACGATTCTGGAATCTTGGGAGTCTCGGGGGTTCTTGGGGGAGACGAGCCCGTCTGGTCCCCAGATGGGACGTGGATCGCTTGGCTCAGCGGAACCCCAGAAGGCGTATCGATTATTCGTCCCGATGGCACAGAGCGGAGGCAGTTGATTCTGTGGCGCTTCGGGCGAGATTTATTCGCGTCCACAATGGTCGCGCGATCGAAGGACGGGCCAAGCAGGGATCGTAGTGACAGTCACATCCCATAGGGCGATCCACACGATATTCCAACCCATCCAGCCTGGGCCGACGGTCGCCTTGGAAGACGCCTTGAAGTCGAACGACGTCATCTCGCATTCAGGAGATGCGGTTGTCTACATCTACCCGCAGTCGCGGACTCCACTCCGGTGCTCTTCTCTCTGACGCACCAATGATCCGTCCGGTCTCTCGGCTGTACAGCTGACCAAGTTCTACGCCATGAACCCACCCCGCCGCTTACTTCTGGGAGTCGCGGCCGCGATTGTTGCGTGCGCGATCGTGAGCGACACGGCGACCGCGCGCGTCGGAGTCGGTCTAGTCCTCGGTGAACAGACGCATCCAACGACGATCATCAGGCCCGGCGAACTCGTACCGGACGAGCACGGACCTCGGGATGATCAGCGGAGGAGTCGATCTGAAGAGCGGCAACGGCGTCGTGCTCGAGGTGTGTGGTCTTTGGAGCACGAACGAGACGTCTTTCGAGAAGAACGGGGCCGGGGATGTTCTGCAGCACGAGCAGCGAGGGCGCGGAGGTCACGGTGTGGAAGGAAGACAGTCTGGGCCGGCGCGGCGTTTTTCGATACGGGATCGGTGGATCTGTACGTGGAGAGTGCGTGCGGCCTGCACGGGCGCCGGTGCGGGCGACGAGAGCGAATCTATTGACCGGACGATGTGCGCGCGTTGGCCTCGGCCTGAGACTCCTGGGCCCGCTCATGGTCGCCGGATGGCTCGAGCAGGGCTGGCGTTCTTCCAGTGCGGACGATCCAACATACGGCTACCACTTTCAGACGCGCGGGTTGTCTCGCAGCTACGGCGTGGCGCTCGAGTGGATGATCAGAGCGCCTACGCGGAACCCGTAGCCAAGGCCTTCCCCCGCGCCCGCTACTTCGGAATCGCCGCCGTCAGGTTCTCCGGGCCGCGCTCCGTGACCAGCACGTTGTCCTCGATGCGGATCCCGCCGAACTCCTTGAGCGTGTCGACGCGCGCCCAGTTCACCGCGTCCTTGTAGCGCGCGCGCCGCACCGGGTTGTCGAGCAGCGCGGGGACGAAGTAGAGCCCGGGCTCGACCGTGATGCAGTAGCCGGCCTCGAGCGGCAGGTCGGTGCGCAGGGTGCGCAGCGCGTTCGGCATCGGGTCGCGCGCGCCCGGCAGCCGCCCGCTCGCGTCGCGCACGCCGAGGCCCACCATGTGCCCGAGACCGTGCGGGAAGAACAGCGTGTGCGCCTCGCGCTCGACCAGCTCCACCGGATCGCCGCGCATGATGTCGAGCGCCACCAGCCCGGCCACCATCTCGCGCGCCGCCTCGTAGTGCACCGCGCGCCACTCGCGGCCCACGGTGCACGCGGCGATCGCGTTCTTCTCGGCCTGCAGGATCACGGCGTACAGGTCCTTCTGCAGGCCTTCGAGCGTTGCCGCTCACGGCGTAGGTGCGGGTCACGTCGCACGCGTAGCGGTTGACCATCGCGCCCGCGTCGATCAGCAGCAGTTCGCCCGCGCCAAGCACGCGTGCCGTGGCGAGCGAGTGCAGGATCGCCGAGCGCGGCCCGCTCGCGACGATCGAGTCGTACGAGCAGCGGTCACCGCCGGCGCGGAAGAACTCGGCCTCCATCTCGATCTGGAGCGCGCGCTCGGTGACGCCCGGCCGGATCATCTCGCGCAGCTTCGCGTAGCCCGCGGCAGTCGCGGCCGCGGCGCGCTTCAGGCGCGCGATCTCGCTGCGTGTCCTTGGGGCGCCGCGCGTGGGTCAGCAGCTCGCGCAGCTCGAAGGTGCGCACCGGCTCGCGTGCTCATGCCGGCGAGCGGCACGCCCAGCGAGAACACCGGCCGGCCGCGGCGCGCCGCGAGCCAGCCCGGCAGCTCGGTGAGCGGCTCGCCCGGTTCCTGCTCGGTGCCTTCCCACAGGCGCTGGTTCTCGGTGACCTGCGGCACGAAGTCGGTCCAGCCGGTCTGCGGGTCGAACGCGACCAGCGCGCCCGGCGTGTCGCGATCGGCCAGCCAGAAGTACTCGGCGTGCGCGATGAAGGTGTAGGTCTGGTCGTAGCCGCCGGGCACTCCGATCGGCTCGCCGGCGCCGATCAGCACCACTTCGTCGCGCAGGTTCCAGGCGGCGGCGGCGCGGGCGCGGCGGGCATTCAGGACGGCATTCATGAGGCGGGCTCCGGGTGGGAACGGCAGGCGGGTCGTGGGTACAGAGCGAACCGCGAAGACATACGCCGGTCGCGGGCGCGGGGCAAGTGCGGCGCCTGCCGCGCCGCCGGGCCGCCTCGACAGACCCGGCGCGGCCGTCGCATGATGGCGGCGCCAACGACCCCTCGCGCTCGCCCGAGCGACATCCCCGAAACGCAGGCGCCCACGCGCGCCGGAGGCCCCATTCCATGACCGAGACGCTCGCCCCGGTGAAGCCGGGCAAGCTCATCATCAACGGCGAGGCGGTGGACGCCGCCTCGGGCAAGACGTTCACCACGCACGAACCCCGCCACCGAGGAGCCGATCACGCACGGTCGCCGAGGCCGGCGCCGAGGACGTGGACCGCGCGGTGCAAGGCGGCGCGCGCCGCGTTCGAGGGGCCGTGGGCGAAGATGAAGCCGGCCGAGCGCCAGCGCGCTGCTGTGGAAGCTCGGCGACCTGGTGCTCGCAGAACGCCGACGAGCTCGCGCGCCTCGAGACGCTCGACAACGGCAAGCCGATCTTCGAGTCGCGCCAGGTCGACATCGCCATGGTCGGCGAACTGCTTCCACTACTTCTCGGGCTGGGCCACCAAGCTCACGGGCGAGACGCTGCCGGTGAACCCCGGCGTTCTTCACCTACACGCTGCGCGAGCCGCGTCGGCGTGGTGGGCGCGATCATCCCGTGGAACTTCCCGATGATCATGGTGGGCTGGAAGGCGGCGCCGGCGCTGGCCGCGGGCAACACCATCGTCATCAAGCCGGCCGAGCTGACGCCGCTCACCGCGATCCGCATCGGCGAGCTGGCGCTCGAGGCGGGCATGCCGCCGGGCGTGTTCAACGTGCTGCCGGGCAAGGGCTCGATCGCGGGCGAGGCGCTGGTGAAGCACCCGGGCGTCGACAAGATCAGCTTCACCGGCTCGACCGAGGTCGGCCAGCACCTCATGCGCACCGCGGCCGACACGGTGAAGAAGCTCACGCTCGAGCTGGGCGGCAAGTCGCCCAACATCGTGTTCGCCGACGCCGACCTCGACGCCGCGCTGCGCGGCGCGACGACCGGCATCTTCTACGGCAAGGGCGAGGTGTGCGCCGCCGGCTCGCGGCTGCTGGTCGAGACGAGCGATCTACGACGACTTCGTCGGCGAAGCTCGCCGAGCGCGCGAAGAAGATGGTGCCCGCGCGATCCGATGGATCCCAAGACGCGGCTCGGCTCGCTCGTGTCGAGAAGCAGATGCAGAAGGTGCTCGGCTACGTCGAGACCGGCGTGAAGGAGGGCGCGCACGCTGGTCGCCGGCGGCGCAGCGCCAGCCGGTCAACGGCAAGGGCTGGTTCGTGCAGGCCACGGTGCTCGGCGGACGTGAACAACGACATGCGGGTCGCGCAGGAGGAGATCTTCGGCCCGGTGCTGGCGGTGATCCGGTTCGACGACGTGGACGACGCGGTGCGCAAGGCGAACGACGTGCCCTACGGGCTCGCCGCGCGGCGTGTGGACGCGCGACGTGAAGAAGGCGCACTCGGTGGCGCGGCGGCTGCAGGCGGGCACGGTGTGGATCAACACGTACAACTTCTACGACGCCGGCATGCCGTTCGGCGGCTACAAGCAGTCGGGCTTCGGCCGCGACCTGGGCCCGGAGTGCCTGCACGACGTACACGCAGGTCAAGAGCGTCTGGGTCAACCTCGAGTAACGCACCGCGTCGCACGGCGTCCCTGGAGAACCCCATGAATCGACTCGCCTACGTCATCGTGTTCACGAAGAACTACGAGGCCAGCCGCGACGTTCTACGAACGACGGCCTGATGCTCGAGATCGCGCGGCGAGCCAGGACGACTGGATCGAATTCGACACGCTCGGCGCCCGGCTCGCGCTGCACCGCGATGGACGACGACGAGCGCCAGGGCGCGATGATGCGCTTCGAGTCGGAGAACCTGGTGCGCGACATGTCCACGCTGCTGAGCCGCGGCGTGCGCTTCGACGGCGACGTGCGTCGAGTTCGGCGCCGGGCGCCTGGTCAACCTGTGCGATCCCGAGGACAACCTGATCACGCTGTTCGAGCCGACCCAGCCGATCGCACGCCGGGCTCGGGCCCGCGATCGGGCGCGTGATCCTCAACTGCGAGGACTTCTCACGACACGGTCGCGTTCTACCGCGACAAGATCGGGCTTCGCGGTGGCGCGCGCAGGCCGAGCACTGGGTCGAGTTCGACACCGGGCTCACGCGGCTCGCGGTGCACGACCCGGCCCGCACGATCAGCACCCACCCGCGCGCACGCCGATCAGCCGATCGCCTGGACCATCGAGACCGACGATCTCAACGCGACGGTGGATCGGCGTGCGCAGCCGCGGGCTGCACGTTCGTGACGGCGCCGGTGACCGAGGACTTCGGCGCCTACGCCGAGCTGCAGCGATCCCGACGGGCGGATCGTGGTGCTCCGCGAGCCGCCGGTCGAGCGAGTCGGTCGAGGAGCAGCTCGCGGTGGCGTTCGAGGACGACAAGGCGCCGCGGCGCGCGGCGATCCGCAAGCCGGTGTGAAGGGCACGCAAGGCGGTGAGCCGCTGGTGAACAAGCCGGGCTACAAGTCGAAGAAGCGCGCCGTGAAGAAGCGCGCGGTGAAGAAGGCGCGGCGCCGCGAAGGCGCGCACGCGCGCCAAGGCCAAGCGGGTGCGCGGCAACACGCGCGTCACGGTGAAGCCCGCCACCGGACGGCTCAAGAAGGCGGAGCGGCGCACGGCCGAGCGCAAGAAGACCGCGGTGGCGCGCACCAGCCGCAGCAAGCCGGTCAAGCGCGCGGTGCATCGCAGCCGGGCCGGAGCCGCGCAGCCGTGCCGGCGCAGCGCCAGCGGACGGCGATGAGCGAAGCCGCGGTCTTTCTCGCCGGCGGCGTGCGCACGCCGATCGGCAACTTCGGCGGTGCGCTCGCGGCCTCGTCGCGCCGCCGAGCTCGGGCGGCCTCGCGGCGCGCGCGGCGCTCGAGCGCTCGGGCCTGCCGGCGGCCGCGGTCGACGAGGTGATCGTCGGGCCACGCGCGCCAGGCCGGCAACGGTCCCAACCTCGCGCGCCAGGTCGGGCGCCGCGCCGGGCTCGCCGACGACGGTGCCGGCGTTCACGATCAACAAGGCGTGCGCCTCGGGCCTGCAGGCGATCGTGAGCGGCGGCGCAGAGCGTGCGCCTCGGCGACTCGAGCGTGGTGCTCGCCGGCGGCACCGAGCACATGTCGAGCATCCCGTTCCTCGCGACCGACGTGCGCTGGGGCAAGAAGCTCGGCGACGAGCCGCTGCTCGACGCGATGTACCGCGACGGCTACCTGTGCCCGCTGTGCGACCAGCTGATGGGCGAGACGAGCGAGACGCTGGTGACGGACTACAAGATCTCGCGCCAGGACCAGGACGACTACGCGCTCAGCAGCAATCGCCGCGCGGCGCGCGCGTGGGAGGAGGGGCGCTTCGCGCTCCGAGGTGGTGCCGGTCACGGTGGGCGAGG